>NZ_JACWZY010000028.1 GCF_014699005.1 Spirosoma profusum | reverse complement strand
AGCCTGCGCAAAGCGGTCGAGCGCATTCTAAGTCAGGTCGGTCAAGAATACACCATTACTTTTGCTTAACCCCTTAAAATCATGGTAGACCTCAGTGAAGAAGACGAAGAGGCTGAAACGCCCGAACGCATCACAGATCCCATTATTAAGCGCTACGGCCATAAGCTGCACCTACTAGCCGTTGAGTTGCAGCAGGAAACTGAACACTATGAACTTAACCGTGAGCAGATTGACGCGTTGACTAACGCCCTGTTTACAATCCGTGACTTGCTCGTATTGGTAGAGGACCTGGAAACCCTGGATGCTATACTCAGAATGACCTTTGCGGGTTTGTACTATGCGAAGAATGAAGAGCTAACTAGCGACCTGACACGGTATCCACTCACTACGTCTAACTAAAGTTTACATTGATTGTATATATAGTTAACTTAGCTATTGGATAGCATTAAAGGAACAGAGGGGAGGGGTATGATAAATCGCTAGAGTATCTGCTTCCGACACCCGCTTGTCCAGTTTCACACATTCGCTGTCAAAACTCCATAAGGGGTTCACTTAAAATTCATATGTCCAATGCGACCAGCAACACCAACCGCTATAAAGGTACTTCGGGGACCGATAGAACTGATCGGATTTTACCTAACGAGGCAAAACCAGAGCTACTTAAAACCATGCCTACGCCCCCGGAGTGGTTAACCGACTACGCCAAAGATGAGTGGTATACTCAAACAGCCGAGTTAGAAGCTTTACGCATCCTGTCCACGATGGATTTATCGATGCTGGCGATGTACTGTCAGCAGGTTGGTATCTTCCGGCAGGCTCAGGAAGAAATGAAACGGGAGGGTAATGAACTGGTAGTGACTACGCCTAATGGTGCCCTGCAACCTAATCCGCTGCTCGGCATTGCCAATAAAGCCGCTGATCTGGCCTTGAAGATTGCCGGTCAGTTTGGTTTCACGCCTTCAGCCAGAACGCGAATTGGTACACCAGTGAAAGAGGAGGAAGACCCACTGGCGGAACTGCTTAACCGCAGAAGCTAGACCGATGAACCCAAAGCCGACGGTTACTCAGATCTTTATTCATGACTTCTTTCTGCCTGCTTATTATGAGTTTCACCCTCAAAAAAAGAGTCAGGAGGAGATATTAATTATCGCCCTGGAACGGTTCCCTTTTCAAAGACCAGTATCGATTAAGTCGCTCTACAGGCACTTGAAAGCAGAAGGGATTAATCTGAGTGAATTGGACACAAGTAACCAAACAGGACGAAACGTACGGTGGGGTATTTTTGATCAATTATGACCCGGATTTCTTTCAACAGCCTGAGCGGGTGTTCCAACTTGCCCATTACAGGCTTTTGAATTTTACACTTAGTATAGCCGCTGTTTGCTGGCCAGCAGGGATATAAACATACTTGTAAGTAACAATATCCTCCTCGCTGCAATTGGCGCTTAGCTCTTCCGGGCGCGCTCCTAAGGCTAACGATACGTAAGGACTCACGCAGCCTTGTTTTAAACTAGTTGGAACGGTATTGAGCACCACCTTTGCCCGCTCATACACTAGACTATCTGCTGGCTGATTGTTGCGGTAAGCCTGCATCTTGACGTCCACGATATCCGCACTTACCCGCTTGACGGTCAGTATGACCTTATCCCCCTTGATTGTCAAAAGGGCCGCAGGATCTACAGCCTGGTAAGTACCCACGATCAATGTAGCCGGTTCGGGCAAGTTGAGTCTATCAGCCTTACAGCCCAGGAAAGTAACGATGGCCAAAAGCGATAAGCGGGCCAGCTTAATGTGCGAAGTCATTAGCTTGAGGAGTCTAATCAAGACCAAAACGAAATACTCTGTTTTTTCGCCTGTTAAGCCAGAGCAAATATTCGCTACTAAGTAAGCCCTCTTAACTGGCCGGTAAGTACGCCTGAGTTGTAGGAATAGACTGTACTGAATTTTTGCCCCGATTTTTTCTTGACGCCTTGGTGGTAAGTGCTTTATATTGCTAATCTTTACCATTCTCCACACATCAACCACGGCTAAGTTCATGTTTCAAACTACGTTTAAACTCTCCCAGCAAGAACTCTATAAGGGCTTAATAGCCATTAACCGAAGCCTTTTTATTACAAAACTAACGAAGGGTATAGGCATCCTGGTAACGCTGATTAGCTTATCGATTTTGTTTAGTAATCTCTATGCGGGCCACTATTCGATCTTTACTGGTGGTTTTTCCCTGCTCATAGGTGTATATCTGATCTTCGGAACCGAACTAATCGTTTGGCGTCAATCAAAGAAGTTAGTTGAAAACAACGCCCAAATCACCGAAACAACTACCTACACGTTTGACCAGACTAATTATCAGTTGGAAGGTGAGAGCTTTTCCACCCGGTTGGATTACGCCAAGCTGCATGAGGTAAGGGAGACGAAGGAGTTTATATTGTTTCGGGTAAGTCAGGGATTGGCCCACGTCGTTCCTAGGCGAGCTTTATCCATTGAGCAGCTTGCCGGCTTGAAAGGGATACTGGCCGCAATCCCCGGCCTGAAACTAGAATTTCGGTAGCTGCCCATCCTATTTCGGTTGATTTCTACTTCTTTTTATCCCTTTTTAGGCTGATTTTGCCTTAAAAAGGGTAATTATTCAGTAAAATATATAAAGGCATTTCACTAAATTTCAGGATGTTATCCCAGGAAAAACGGCAAATTCAAATTAATTTTGGCACCGATTTTTTTTGCTTAGGCAACCGGGTGTCGCAGGCTACCCCTTCAGGGATTTGACCTACCCCTCCCTACCTGACTTAGGCGTTGGCGTGTAGCGCTCCGATGAGCTGGCACTCTTCCGGTTGTGGCACGACACACAAAGCGACGTCGTGTTATCAATATCCAACGGCTCACCCCCCAGTCGAACAGGTTTAGTATGGTCAACAACAGTTGCGGGCGTTACCTTTCCCTGTTGGTAGCAATGCTCACAAATAGGATCCTTTTCAAGTTTAGCCTTACGAAGTTTTCTCCAGGGGGCATTGCGGTAGAAGTTTTTAGCTACCCCGTTCTTGGTTTCACCCCAGTGGTACTTTCTGGCTGGGGCTTTCTTCATCCAGGGGCGTTCCGGGTTGTTCTTGTAGGGCATAGTCAGCGCTGTTCAAGTAGTTTGTGGATGTTGGGGTTTATTCTGGGGTAGTCAATTTCAAACCGATCTATATCCAAGCCTATAGGCGGGCTAATGAGCCGAGCCGCCAACTTTCCAACCTCAGCGTTAGCCGTTACTATACTATTGATAGCGGGTAGTTGGGGCAACCTTCCGGTAATGCCTGCCAGATCGGGCAGCGGTAACGGCCGATAACTCGATTTAATATGAGCCAGCATACTACCGACTATTGGCGGGTTAAGTTGGCTAATGAGTTGAAAGGAGAAGTCTGGTTTTGTGTTCATGGCTTATGAGTATTGGTTTTGATCGTCGTATGCTCTCGTTAGTGCAATTCGTAAATCGTGCCCGTCTACCCTAACCTCTCCACCAAGTTCTACACGCTGAGTAGCGATAGCGGGACTTAGGTTGCTGTAACGATTTTCGGGCGTATTCGCTTTCAGATTCTTCATTATCCGCTCGGTGATTAGATCGGCACCAAGTGCAACCGGAGCCACAAACTCACCACCACCGCGCCGGGCCTGAGCACTCTCCCCGATCAGGGCTAATGTTGGATTTTTCGCCAGTCCACCCTTCGCCAGTGCCACAGCCCCCAACGCTTTAACGGCTCCACCGGCGAGCAGCAGCGCCCCACCGGTAATGATCTGTTTAACACCTATCGGGCAGTAAATGGGTTGGACAGGAAAACAACACCTGTAAGCAGCAGCGCTTTGCCTACGGTAATAGCGTAGTTGCCTAGCAAATCCAGAACTGTCTTTAAGACACCTTTCAGGGCGTTTTAGCCCTCCTCTATACTCGATGTGAAACTGACGAACACCCCGCCAAACTCAGCGCCAGCATTAAGCAACCCATCGGTCAGCGCAGCTTTAGCAGATTTAAACGTATCCGCCATACCGTCAACTGATTTACGGACACCTTCACTGGCTTTGCTGAATAGATCACCACCGGCATTACCTAACTGGTCACGTAGGTCGCCCAGAAAAGAGGGGTACTGCCTCAGATCGCCGTAGAAGTCGTCTAACTTATCTTTGAGAGCATCAGCGCCGGGTAGCGTCGGTACGTTGGTTGTGAATGTAAATCCCTGCACAGCGTCCGCTAAAGGCTTAATGTTGTCCAGTAGTTTGATACCCACGAACTCACCCTTAATACGCTTAATCTGATTTTCCAGGGCTTCCATTTCCCGAAGGGTTTCGGGGGCAATGGTTATGCCAAACCGGGCGTTATCCTGCTTAAACTCCTGAAGGTTTTTTAGCTTGCGCTCCAACTCTTCCAGTTCAGTCAGTGGCTTGGTATAGGATTCTTTTTCCGGTTTCGTAATAACGGGAGGTTTGACTGGAGCCAGGGGCTTACCCTGTGCGATCCTGATTTGATCGTTCAGCCGCTTAATCTCCTCCTCGCCCTGCGCTTTTTTAATGCGTCCTAGTTTGATCTGTTCGCGTACCTGAGCAATCTGCTCTTTGTATCCGTTAACCGTTGCGGTCGTTAAATCGGATTGACGCTCTGCGTTCTCCTGTGTGAGTCTGGCAAGTTCAGCCTCCGCTTTTTTCTGTTTCGCCAACCCCTCGACAAGGTCATTAGGTAGTGCTGTAAGTCGGTTACTGACAGGAGCCAGCCCGCCAGGCGTTTGTATAAATTGAGGTTGTCGCGCGGCAATCTTTTTCGCCAAAGCCACCCGATCAGCCTGACTCATGCGCTCAAGCTCAATTTCGGTTTTGCCTGATTCCCTCGCTAGTATTTGCAAAGCGGTACTTTGCTGACGTATCGAATCGGTTAACTCCTCATTGGCTTTTTTGATCTTCTCCTCACCTAATGCAATCCGGATCTTTCGCTCATACTGTGCATTTACGTCAGCCAGTCGCCTGGATAGTAACTCAGTCGAAACCGATTCAGCGTCAATCTTACCTAGAAATTCAGGGTAATCCTGGTTGAGTTTTTGAATCAGGCTCAGGCGTACCGTCTCGTTATCATTGGCCAGAGCGATAGCCCCTACCAGCGAGTTAAGTTCTACCTGTTGCTTTCGTAGTTCCTGAGCCGGGGAGTTTGCCACTAAGTCGGTAAACACACCCAGCAACGAACTAGCCGCGCTCACCACCTGCTTAAATGTTCCCGAAATACCGGCATCGCCCAGCGCTACCAGCAAACGGTCGTAAGCATCGCCCAGGTTGCTAACTAGCCCCTCCTGCGTCTGAGCAACGGCGCTCATGCTGCCTGCTACACCGGAGAGTTGTCCGAACTTCTGAATTGCGCCGGTAATTCCCTCACTAGTTAAGCCAACGGTCTGCGTAAGTCCTTTAAACGACAAAGACACCTGATCGCCGGATTTAGAGGCACGAACACCGAACTCCTTTAGCCGTTCGAACTCGCCGGACTGCGCGTCAAGTATGGCCTCGGTCAGTTGATCGAATCCCTTGCCCTGTGAGGCTGCCAGATCGCCAAAATTAGTAAGCTGCTGTTTCGATGGGATTAAGCCCCGATTGACGAATTTGATAAACGAGCCGGTTAACTCATCTAGCTGGTTGGGTGTTTCAGCGGCAAAGTCGGTGAGTTGGCCTAAGCTGGATCGGGCGGCTGACTGACTACCGAGGGCGTTTTTAAGAATGGAATTATATTTCTCAAACTTGCCCGATGTGCTCAGGAGTTCCTGCCCGAAACCAATAACCTGATCGACCGCAAACAGGCTACCTAATGACTTCCCGATGGTACTTAATCCATTGAAGTCATTTTTAATCTGTTTGCTGAATTGTGAGCTGGTTTGTCCGGCCTGTTTAAAGCCGTTGACAAAGTCGGTAATAATTACACCGAGTACAATATTTACGGCCCCTGCCATTAGCTTTCTTGGTTAGTAGGTGTTGAGTCGTTGTCTATGGTGCTTTCTTCTACTGGAGACCAGGGTTCGCCACGATGTAAGGCTATCCTTGCCTGTCGCCAATCGCCGGGAGGTGGCCACTGCCAGCCATTCGCCCGAAACTCGGCTTTAGCTATTTCTTCCTCTGTCCAGACCATTGGTTTAGTTTTTCGCTCCCGTTTGGGCTTTTCCCCTAAGAAGGTCAATACGTCTTCGCCTGTAATCGCCGGGTTCTTTTCGCCCCGATTGAGGTTGTAGTGCAGCGCGTACGTTTCCCGGTAGTAGTAAGCAGCGCGGTTCTCCCGTCGGTAGTATCCCTCTACTTTTTGAACAAATACCGAGGGGGGCATATCCCAGAATTGCTGAGGAGTCATCCCCATCTCGCCAATGGCCAGACTTAAGAGGGCGTCCCAGTCGGTTGGGGTTGGTTTTCTACGGCTTTTTGTGCCAGTGCTTTTACGTCCTCTTCGGCCACGCCCAGCACCCGGCTGATAAACCCCAATGCCCGTTTGCCTGCCTGTACCAGCTCGCGGGTGGTGGCCTCGTCAAAGTCGTCTAACAGCTCATACATTTCCTGCTTGGAAATGGTCTCTTTCATCTGGTTAACAGACTTGGCTTTCAGGGCGCTGATCAGCACGTTGGCCACAGCAAACCCCTCGTCTTTCTCTTCGGTCAGGTTCACCAGACCGTCCCCGTATACCTGTTCAAGGTTATAGCGGAATGACCAGCCAAACCCAAAGGTATAGTTGCGGCCAGACTTGCCGATTTTGGTGATTTCGCCGGATAGTGCTTCCGTTGTCATAATTATTCTATTAAATTATATATATAGGTAAATATAATAATGACACAACTAACCAGCAAGGAATTAAGGTGATATCTGGGAAAACAATTACGATTATGTATATACGTAGTCTTTTAATGCCGGTTGATCAAAAGTGTAATCTTGTTAAAGTCGATTTTGTAAATTACTGCCTTGTAGTAAGCTATTTTTAAATCTCTCCTCACGTTAAACTATCCTTGTATGATTAAGCACTTCACCTTCGTTGCCCTTCCCCTGCTTTTACCTGGCTTGCTACTGGCTCAGGGCAACTATGTGGCCAATACAGCCAACAATACTACTCGTGGAACAAACAATACGCTGGTCGGTCCTAACGCTGCTCCATCCGTAACGAGTGATCGGAATACAATCGTCGGCTATAATGCTGGTTCTGCCTTAACCCTCGGGAAAGATAACAGCTTCTTTGGGGCGGGAGCCGGTCAGAATAATACAATCGGTGGGTATAATGTGTTTCTAGGCAAGGAGTCGGGTTACAATACTACATCTGCCTCATATAACACCTTTATCGGCATGAGAGCGGGGTATAGAAATACCACAGGTGGAAGTAATGTAATTACCGGCGCTTATGCGGGATATAACAATACCGAGGGTGATGATAATGTATTTAGTGGAAATTCTGCGGGGTACAACAACACCACAGGTAGTTATAATGTATCTAGTGGGCCTTTTGCTGGCTATAGTAGCACGACAGGCGACAACAACGTGTTTTTAGGTAATCGGGCAGGCTTTACTAACACTACCGCCAGTAATAACGTGTTCATTGGTTATCAGGCTGGCTACACCAATACCACCGGCACCGCTAACCTATTCCTGGGTTCCTACGCAGGTGTCAGCAGCAACGGCTCCTACAACCTGTTCATGGGCAACTCATCCGGCCAGCAAACGACCTCGGGGGCAGGCAACACCTTCATTGGCAATGGCTCGGGCTACGGCAATACCACTGGCCTGAACAATACCTATATCGGCAATGGGGCTGGCTTTACGGGGAATGGGGCGGGTCAGAGCAACACCTTCATTGGCCAGAATGCAGGAGTGTCATCGGGAGCCGTCGTCAATAACGCCACCGCCATCGGGGTAGGTGCCCAGGTTTCGGCCGACTATGCGATTGTGTTAGGTGCTCCCAATCCTCTGTGGAAAGTAGGCATCGGTAACACGGCTCCCGGCAATAAGCTGGAGATTACCCACGGCACGAATGGTCAGTCGGGATTACGCTTCACCAACCTGAAAAGCACGAACTCGGCTACAGCCACGAATGCAACAAAAGTGCTGTCTGTTAATGAAAATGGGGATGTGATTCTGGTGAGTACAAACGGTTCAACTCGTGAGGGGGTTAGTGAATTCCTATGGCAACGTAACGGTTCGTTTTTGCAAAGCACTCAGAACGATGCGGTTATTATTGGGGAGGGTGTCAGCAAGACCCCATCGGATTACAACCTATTTGTGAGCAAGGGGATTCTAACCGAGAAAGTGAAAGTAGCGGTTAGGAATACGAGCGATTGGAGCGATAAGGTGTTTGATGAAGGGTACAGCCTGAAAGGGTTGGCAGAGGTGGAAAAGTATATACAGGATAACAAACACCTGCCGGGTGTACCCTCGGCCAAAGAAGTCGTTGAGAAGGGTGTTGACGTAGCCAAAATGGACGCTAAACTTCTGGAAAAGATTGAGGAGCTGACCTTGTACAGTATTGGGCAGGAAAAGAAAGCCAGTAAACAGGAAGCTATAATTCAGCAGCAGCAAGCGCGTATCGATCAACTAGAATTACAGCACAAGAAAGAGATCGACGAACTCAAGGCGCTAGTTAAACAGCTTCTGGAGAAGAAATAGAGATACCCTTATGAGAGGAAAAATATCCTTGTTTTTGAGGGGGAGGCTAGATTAGTGCCAGCGGGAATATATCCGGCAACTTCATGCCGGATACTATTGTTTTTTGCCTCCAATATCTATCCCCAATTTTATTGCCAAATAGGTATTTACCAGTGCTAATGAAGCCGAGCCTGCCCCTCCTGTACTGGCAATGAGGGAAGACTGAGAGTCTGGTATGAAATTATAGTCTGCTCCCAATACGATCCTCCCAGCTTTTAAACCGGCACGGATCATTGCGCCCAAGTATATACCAGAATTATCAAAGCCGTATGTCCAGTAACCACCGCCGTTCCCAACGCTTACTGCTGGAACAAAAAATATCCCTAAACCCACCCCAACGAATGGTCGCAATCCGGCTGGATTTGTAATTGTACAGTTGCCTGTTGCCATTATAGACTGGATAGTTTGCGCTTCTTCACTAAAATAAGTTCCGGGCCTCCCTTGAAAACCTCGAACCATTGTCGCGGCTTCATATCGAAGGTAAACATCGAATGTTTTATTTAATCCTAGCTTCGGCTCTACTGAAATCAGATAACCATTTTTACTGTTATTACCGTTAGGTAAAGCGATTCCTCCGCCAAGCTGTAAGTGAAAGCCTTTGTAGGGTTGGCTTTTTGCTGTCATAGACAGTGCAGTTAATAAAACTATAAGTAGATATTTCATATGCATAAAATATGGTGGAATGATAAACCTATTGACTAAAGAATTTAACTTTACACCAAATGGTACTTTACTTCTGGTGTCTAACCCTACACAACATACAGGACAAATGATCAAAGAAGCAAGAAAAAAAGCTGGCTTGACTCAAAAGGAGTTGGCTGAAAAAATGGGAATAACTGTTTCCGCAGTAACTAAAATGGAAACTAGAAAAGTTGGACATTCGGTGGAAACACTAGAACGGGTAGCAATGGCTATTGGCAAACAGTTACAAATCAATTTCGTGTAATATTTTTTTACCTAGCAATGTGAACTGTAGTTCACATTTTGTTTCTATATTGTAACCAGAAAGCAGGTGAAGTACGTCTGCTAGACATGAAAAACCCCAGCACTTGAAACTTTCGACGGTAGCAGTGCTGGGGTCATGTGTCACACAAAACGCTTAATTCTATGAACACGGTGCAAAACTACGTGGGTAGGGGCAACTATGCAAATACCCCTCCACAACCGGCCAAAAACGGCCTATCTCTCACCCCTGCGGCTCAAAGTGAGCCCGCCATCAATCCCCGCATTTTTCAGGCGCAGGCCCGACTGCTCGAACTCTGTGACAAGTTCACCGCTCGGGGTAATTACGATCCCCTGCAAGCAGTGGGTGACCTGCTCCACCACTGGTTAGCTACGCCCGCTGAAACCCTTACAGAAGAGGGAGACAAAGACCAGCTACATGCTGTGCTGTTGCTGATCGATACGCTGAACGAAGTTTATCCCATTGATGGCTTGCCAACCTTCTCTGAGGATGGAGAACGGCAGGAGCCCTTCCGTTTATTCGACCGCTACGCTCTCAGGCTAGCTCCTGATTACTTGAACCGTCTAGACCTGACTGAAGAGGAAGAACAGCGGACAGGGCTGGTACTGGCTCCTAACGACAGCATGGCTCCCCAGATTCTGGCAGGGGCTGAACTGGTTATTGTGGCTTACGATCCATCCGAGTACGCACAGGCTAGTGGTGTAGTCATTGCTAGCCCGGACTGCACACCCCGCCGATACCTGATTGGCCGAATTGCCCATAATGATGGCAACTCTATTCTGCTACTGGCTGACAATCCTGAATGTCAGGAAGAGACGCTGCTACTGTCTGACCTTCGGTATCTGGCTCAGGTGCGCTACCTGCTAAATCGTGAGGTGATATGAACGGGACAAAGCAACTACCTAGCCCGTTGGCACAAACCACCCGCTTAGTGATACCTCCACAGGCCATCCACCCGATACGGATCTACTATAAATTCATTCCGGGCAAAGCCTCCATTTTTGCCGAGGGCAATGTGGAGCTATTCATTGCCCTGAATGACGAACTGTTTGGCCCCTATCCAACCGAGATTCAATGTAGTCGGGATACCTGGCAGCAACACGCCAAGATCGCACCCAATCGGGCAGGATTTAATCTGAGCAAAAAGCTCAAAAGCCTGCGGGATAGTCTAGTTATTGCCTGGTTGGAGCTAATGCAAAGAAACGTAACGATTACGGGCGAAATGGTCCTGAGAAAAGCAGGATTATTTGTTCCGCAAACTCTAGGCGAGGAGGGCCAACTCCATGCGATTTGATTTTGCTTACGGTAAAGACGAAAAAGTGAAAATCTTTTTTCGGTTCTGCGAAAAGCCCAAAGCTGGCCCTCCTCTAGAGTTGCCAGCCGCCCAGGGAGAGGTAAAAGTCTGGATTTACATCAATCGGCAATGGTCTGGCCCCTTCGCACTGGGGATGCCTGCTCAACGTAGGGAAGTAGCCACGAACCCAATGGAACTGGTAACGGTAGCGCAATTCCTGATACGAGATGCTATTTATGACCGTTGGCATAAGTTGCGGGATATTGAAAAGGAGTTGAGACAAAAGGCTGGTCCTTTCTTTACTGCTGAACAGATGATGGAGCGATTCTATCAACTCTATCCAATTCAAAGCGATGCTGAAGCGGCTCCCGTTGCTTCAGCTAATTCTAACCGGATCGGGTCATGACGTTATACAACCGCAATCCTTACGAGTGCAACGATCTGGACGAACTGCGGGAGTGGGTAGCCAGACTCAAGGAATCGGCTTCCATTCTTCGAGAGATTGACCGCCATCTGCGGGAGATGAACGATCTGCTGTACCAGACCAATACCGAGCAGGGGTATCTGATCGATGCCCAGAAAGAGCAGATCAATCTGTTGCGGGAGAAGTTAGCCCAGTACGAGATTGCCTTTTCGGTTGAGCATTATAATCATGTATGTAGGTTGAATTAAGACGAAAGAACGCAATGAATACACGAAACGCTGGCTCTGGTTGGGGCTGGCGTTTTTTTTGCTTCGAACCGTTCGCTCAAAAGTACAGATGAACAGCCAAGGGGACTTATCCTCTTCTGGCTAAATAGCCTACCTTTAATTTGTTTTTAATAAATGGCTATCAGCCTGATTGCCCTCCAATCTGTTAACGGATCAACTCATGAAATTACTTTGCTCATTAACCCTGCTCCTGTTGACTAGTACCCTTCTGGCTCAGAATACCAATTATATCGTGACAACGGCTAACTCAGCCACCCCTGGCCAGCATAATACAATCATTGGCCCCTTAGCTGGTAATGCCGCTATGACGGGGGACGAAAATGTCTTTCTGGGCAAATCAGTGGGGAATGTTAACACCTCTGGCAATCAGAATACCTTTTTGGGCTATGCGACAGGAGCCAGAAATACAACCGGTTCGTTTAATACATTCCTGGGTTATATTTCGGGCTTTGCCAATACGATAGGGCAGTACAACACGTTTCTAGGCTACCGGGCGGGCGATTCAAATGTCTCAGGGAGCTCCAATACATTTGTAGGCTATAGGTCTGGCGATGATAATACAACAGGCTATTCAAATACATTTGTGGGTTATGTAGCCGGTCAAAACAATGTTAACGGGCATTCCAATACGTTCCTGGGTTATTTCACCGGCAATGCCAATACGTCAGGTGCCCAGAACACGTTGATCGGTTATCAAGCAGGCTATAACACCACCATAGGTGAGCAAAACACGTTTCTGGGTTATCAGGCGGGCTATAACAACACCACGGGCAGTAACAACATTATTATCGGCCCTAAGTCCGGCACGGCCATTATCACCAGTGATGATAACGTGCTGATGGGCTATAACAGCCAAGCTGAAAATGGCCTTAAGAATGCGATTGCCATCGGAGCCAACAGCCGGGTAGCCATGAGTAATTCGTTAATCTTAGGCAATCAGGTCAACGTAGGTATTGGCACCTCAGCACCTGCCAATCGCCTGGAGGTAGTTAGTGAATCGCCCAGCCTAACGTTAACGAACCTAACCAATGCTAGCCCCGCTGCCCAGACCACCGATCAATTTCTAACGGTCAACGAGAAGGGAGAAGTCATCAAAGCCCGCTACCAGCTTCGTATCAACAGCCCCAGCGAGTGGAGCGATAAAGTCTTTGCCTCTACGTACCAGTTGCGTTCACTGCCCGCTGTTGCCACTTACGTAGCCCAACACGGACATTTACCCGGTGTACCCTCTGCGGAGCAGGTAGCGAAAGAAGGTGTCGATCTGGTGAAGATGAATGCAACCTTGCTGGAGAAGGTGGAGGAGTTAACCCTGTATGGTATTCAGCAGGACAAGAAGTCCGAGCGACAACAGAAAGAAATTGATGAGCTTAAGGCCTTGGTTAAACAGCTATTGGAGAAGAAGTGACAGTAGATTCTATTCAAGCGATTTAGGGGATGGATGATTCGTCACGTCCTTTCTTTTTTGTTGCTCCTAGTCAAAGTGACTCAATTTTCTTCATTTTTTATCTGCCAGAATCCCTTTTGGGACAATCCTTATAGCTTTTGGGAGGAATTTCATAGCCCATCGAGGCACAGAACCCTACTTTTAGGCCGTCATTCTGGCGGTCCTCATCCGGGCTAAACATCCAATCGATACCTATGCAAGCTGCATCTACGTTCAACCTCGCCCGGCCCCCTCGGCGCTGGTACCTGTTTTGTTTGCTGAGTGTGTTTTCGCTGGCTACCTACGGGCAAGGCCGCATCTGGTACGTCAAAGCCGACAGTTCGGCGGCTAATACGGGTAGCTCCTGGCAGACGGCTACTTCCTTTCATAAAGCACTGCGCGGGGCCCAGGCCGGTGATCAGGTCTGGCTAGCTCAGGGAACCTACCGACAGTACCTCCCCTCGCAGCAACCTCCCCCTTTGGACAATAACCCTGCCACCATTGCCAAACACAATTATGTCGCCCGGCAGTTTTTTCTCATCCCCAGTGGAGTGAAAGTCTACGGTCATTTTGCTGGTAATGAAACAGCCCTGGCTCAACGTCACGGAAGCAAAACCCTGCTGTATGGCATGCCCTACGTGAGCCATGTGATCGTCTTCAAGAACGCGGCCCAAGGGACGCTCCTCGACGGGGTGAATTTTCAAACCCAGAGCGCACCACCCGATTATTCGCTTCGCCCCGACGATGGACTGACGACCGTAGGTGGGGCTCCGGGTGCTGACACCCGTCAGGTAGGTCTGAACATTCTCAACTATGCCGAGAACGGCACCTCCAGGCCCACCCTCAACGATTGTGTCCTGGACCAGGGGTTGTCCCGTGAGGGGGGGCATCATCACCAACCAGGCCACCGGCGCCACCGCCCTGGCCAGCCTGCGGGTGCTCAACAGCATCATTGGCAATTCGGTAGGCGTGATGATTGATAACGCCGTGCTCAACCGCAGTTTTTCGGGGGCAAAGCGGATCTGGTGTTCTATAACACCTATTGGTCCAATACAAAGACCAGTCCTGATTATTATCTGTTTTATGCCGGTGCATCGTCGATCCTGATTTACAATACAGGAGTGGGCAATACCTGCCGGATCATTAATAACACCTTTGATCGGGTGGGAGCTGAAGGGGGCACGGGGGCCGCCACTTACCTGGCAGTCAGCCGCAACGGGGCTACGACCGACATTGTCAACTGCTCCTACATGAACGTGAAAAACACGGACTATAACATTCACAATGGCATTCCCATAAGCTTTGACAATGTAAACCTGTCCTATTCGGTGTTTCACTCCTTCGAGGATCAGTTGGCTGTGCCCACCGATCCGGCCCGCCACCTGGTCAACATCTCCAATGGTATCCCCACGCTGCCCCCCTGCACCGACCTCTACATTGATGCCGGCGACAACACCATCCTGCAACGCTGGCCCGATCTGGCCGACACCCGGGCCTGGCCCAGCGCCTGGCCAACCACATTGACATTGGTACCCAGGAGAAAGCCTTAGTCAGCGCTGCGCACACCCGCTATTACGTCAACCCAATAGCTACCGGCAACAACAACGGCACCTCCTGGCAGGATGCTTTCACCGACCTGGCTTATGCCCTGACGCAGCGTAATGAGTGTGGTATGCAGGAACTATGGGTGGCCCAGGGGACCTATTCGACGTCGGGTAGTTTTTCCTTTCAGCCAGGGATCAGCTAC
Source organism: Spirosoma profusum (assembly GCF_014699005.1). GTDB lineage: Bacteria > Bacteroidota > Bacteroidia > Cytophagales > Spirosomataceae > Spirosoma > Spirosoma profusum. The sequence goes on along the minus strand of NZ_JACWZY010000028.1, from coordinate 104,877 downwards.
TACGGCGGCTTTGGAGGAACGGAAACCATTTTGAACCAGCGGGATATACAAGCTCATCCTACCATCCTGAGTCGTACGGCCCCGGGTGCCCCCATCGTTCAAAACCAGAACCTGACGGCCACCACCCGCCTGGATGGCTTTGTGATCCAGGGCGGTAATACCCCCTCGGGCGGGGGGATGTATAACCAGAACAGCAGCCCCACCCTGGCTAACTGCACCTTTAAGAACAATACCGCCAGCGGAAATGGCGGAGGCTTGTATAACGATGAGGCCAGCTACCCCACCTTGCTCAACTGTAACTTTACGGCCAATAAAGCAGCCCAGGGCGGAGCCATTTATACCAGTAGCGCCACCAGCCTGACGCTGGTCAACACCCAGTTTAGCAGCAATACGGCCACCAGTGGTGGAGCGCTCTTCAGCCAGAATAGTAGTCCTCTGCTGACCCGATGCCTCCTCACCCAGAATACGGCCACCAAAGGTGGAGCCATCTATACCAACAATTCGGGCGGACCGACCCTGATCAACACTCAGTTTATCCAGAACACTGCCTCGAGCCAGGGTGGGGCCTTGTTTGCCAGTGGGGCCAACAACAGCGGTGTGCTGGTCAAATTAATCAACTGCATTCTGGTGGGTAACCAGGCCAGCCAGGGCGGGGCCTTCTACAATGCCCTGGCTCAGGCCAGCCTGATGAACTGCAGCCTGAGCGGCAATTCATCAGCCAGTCAGGGCGGGGCCTTCTATAACCTGACCAGCTCCGTGGATCTGACCAATTCGGTGGTCTGGAACAATGGGGGCAGTAACAGCTTTGCCAATAGTCTGGGAGGGACGGTTTCAGCCCGCTTTAGTTTACTGGAGGCTACCGTGAGCGGCTATAATTCGGAAACAGCCAATCTGATGACGACCATCTCCCCCTTTGTCTCCTCTACCCCTCAGACCCCGGCTGATCTAGTCTTGGCCGCTGGCTCGTTCGCCATCAATAGGGGAAACAACACGGCTTATGCTCAAGTGAATGGCCCCACCACCGATCTGGCAGGCAATCCCCGGATTCTGCAGACCACTATCGATATGGGTGCCTACGAAGGCGCGTGGGAGTGTACGAGTATGTATACCCTGAAAGCAGGTGCCTGGAATGATGTCAGTATATGGTCTTGTGGTCGGGTGCCCTTGCTAACTGACGTAGTAACGCTCAATTATGCCGTGAGCTTACCCCCTACCTATCAGGGGCAGGCTCTACGGGTGATCTATAGTGCAACGGGACGGTTGATCTTTGGCTCGACTAGTCGGCTAAGGCTAGGGGGCAATTAGCGCCTGAAATAAGGGGGTAGTAGCTGTACAATACTTTTACAGCTACTACCTCAACTAAACCTAAGATGCTCTAAAGTCATCTGTTTACCTTGCTCATGTTTTCGGTATGAGACCTACACCCTACTTAAGGGTAAGACGGGGTGAAATGGTCTGTCCTGTCAGCCAATAGTCTCGTACCATCATAGAGGTGGGCTCTATATCAGCGAGGATTAATTCCTGTAGTATTTGCCGATGCTGAGCCCGAATCTCGGAGAGGGCCCGGTTGACCACGAGTGCTTCGGTCGAGTTGTTTTCAAGTTGTTGCCCGTCGACATTCCACTGCAAGGCCAGCACAAAGACACCGGAGCCGTAGGGTGGGCATGTCGTGCCTCCTACGCGCAGATGACACTGGAGCTCGCAAAGGCCCTGGTTGAGCTGAGCAGGCAATTCGAACAGCAGGGCCAGTTCAATGCGTTGCCGTTTGAGCGTAAAGGAAAGTGGTTGCTGGGTATTCATGACTTGATGTGTAGTTAAGCGAGAAAAAGGATTTTCGGGTGATCTGTGGCTCATGGTCCCACTAACACAAAAGCCCTGCCAGTTACGGCAGAGCTTTGTATATAAGTAAGGAAGGGATGTTATTTCCTCTCCAGTACCTGTTTCAATAACTTTTCTAGTTGTTCGCCCGCTTCTGCTGCTGAATACTGTACAGGGCCAACTCCTCCACCTTCTGAAGCAGTAGCTATTATCTCCATTTACTTTTTACGCCTTCTGACAATCCACCACACCCCAAATGCGAGCCCAATCAGTATCCCAAGGGGTATCAACAGGCCCCCTTTATAGATTACCCCATAATAATCGCCCGGTAAGGGCTCCTGATTAGGTTGTTGAGTGGTCGGATTCATAGTTTATCTGGTCTTGTATCGACGTTTCACGATTCGTTTTAGCTCCTCAATCTCCTGATGGATGAATTAACTGTTGTAGTATACTATTTTAATTGACCTTGGTCAAGGTAAATGTACCGGCATATCCATTAATAGGGGAAGTATTTTGCCAAATCCCAGCGGTCAATTTACCTGTAATGCTGTCGAAATTGGCAGTAACGGATTGTAATGTGTTTTCACCTGGTGTAAAGCCATTATCGTACGTGTAGGAAGCAGTAAAAGCTGTCCCATTTAAAGACCAGGTACCGGTGGCTCTATAGGGTTGCCCATAATTTTCTGAATTAACGATAAGACTGCCGTCAGCTCTAATCTCAAAGCTGAAATATTGGGAGCCTAATTCAGGGTTATTATCGTAAGTATAGGTGCCAGTAAATACCCCTTGAATTGTATTAATACCCATTCGAAGGGTGCTACCCGTACCGAAAAGTAACCGTTGACCGGCATCGAATACAACTTGCATGGCCTCGGCCTGGAAATTAGGTGGAAGGGTCACCACATGCTTTATCTGGGCCAAGTCCGAGATCTGTGGAATTCGACCACAAGACCAAACGCTGGCATCCGTCCAGCTCCCTGTTTTAAGGGTAAATGTGGTGGTTAGGTCGGGAGGGGCAGTATTAGTGATAACGTAGTTTAGTATAGCGGGTTGGCCCAGGCATTCGGTTTCAGGATTAAACAGCCGATTATTATTGAGATCAATATATGGCGTAAAGGTTTCACTCAGCGTTCCGGTTACGGTTGGGTTGATCAAGATATAGGCACCAAACGAGCGATTGAAGTATTCAATACCTACATCTGTCGGTATCCTGAGTGCCGGAACTGGTAAACCTTCAAATATTACATTCTCGTTGGAGCTGATCTGTTCAATAAACCGAAGATTAGCTGTCGGTACATCGGCGGTCAACATACCCACCGCCAATAGCCCGCCGTTGCATATGGTCAGTACAGGTACTGTGGACAAGGTGTTGGAAACAAAGGCTCTGGTGGTGCTCGAAACCGTATAACTGAAAGTGGACGGACATGTAGTAGCGAGTGGAGAGGATACAACCTGACCAGTGGGTAAACTGCCTGCGTAACTCGTAAGGACTGGAGCAAGTAGCAGAATGACAATAAGCAGGGGATTAGTAAATTTTTTTTTCATACTGGATAAGTAGGTGTTAAACAGGTATTACCTAAGTGGTTTAGGCTAAGAAATGGAATGTAATCAGGTAGGTTAAAATCAGCTTTCAGGTTATTTTCTTTCCTTTTTCAGTTGCTCTATTTGCTTCTGCTGCTCAATTACATACAGCGTCAACTCCTCTACTTTCTGTAATAATAGCGCATTCATCTTGACAAGATCCACCCCGTCTGTTTTCACCTGCTCAGCTGAGGGAACATCTGGCAAATGGTTATGTTGCTGTATATACTGCTCGACCTGAGCAAGTGTTTTTAACTGATACGTTGGCGAGAATACTTTATCGCTCCACTGATTGGTGTTGTTGATCCGCAAACGATACGTAGCCAGCACCGTTTCACCAACTTCGTTTACCGTTAGAAACTGGTCAGTAGTGCCCTTAAACAAAGGATTGCTGAGATGGGCAAATTTGATTTTTCCATTGTTGCGTAGGTTGATTGTACCACGAACATCGAGGGGAAACTGAGGAGCATTGGTCCCGATGCCCACCGCGATGTTGGGGTTGGAAGCATCGCCCAGCACAATGGCATTGCTTAACGCTACGGTGGCATTATAACCAATGGCGATCGCATTCTGGAGGTTAGCGGTGGTGGGGCTGCTGTTATAACCCAGCATCGTGTTGTTACTGCCGGTAATGTTATTTTGACCTGCCCCTGTTCCCAAAAAGACATTATTTTCGCCGGTTGATGTAGAATAACCAGATGCTTTTCCGATAAAGGTATTCCGGGAACCTTTCGTATTGGTACCGGCTGCATCACCTACGAATGTATTGAGGTTACCGTTAACATTGTAGTAACCTGCCCCATAGCCAATGAAGGTATTGGAGGCACCGCCTAAATTAGAGGTACCTGCTCCAGCGCCTACGAAGGCATTGAGGTTACCGGTTGTGTTCGAGTTACCAGCCTGACTGCCCAAAAAAGCATTGCCATCACCCGTTGTATTGGATAAGCCCGCAGTGGTGCCCAGAAATACGTTGCCACCACCGGTTGAATTGGCATACCCTGCCTGATAACCTAGGAAGGTATTGGAGCTACCAGTTGAGTTGGTATACCCCGCTGAATAGCCTAGGAAGCTGTTCATAAAACCGGTTGAATTGCTATACCCCGCTGAATAGCCTACAAACGTGTTGGCATTTCCTGATGAGGTTAGTCTTCCAGCACTATGGCCCACAAATACATTGCCTTGAGCCGTATTGTACTGGCCAGCAAAGGCCCCCAGGGTTACCGTCTGAGCCCCTCCGGTTGTCCCCGCATAGGGACCCAGGGTTATATTGGATTTGCCATCTTCTGCAGTAGCAGCCGTATAGTAGATACTTTGAGTTTGCTGAGCCAGAGCAGTATTGGCTAAGATACCTGCCCAAAAAAGTAGAATAGCTGGTTTCATAAAGTCAGCGATTTAGTCATTATCAAATCTAGCTGATAGCCAGTCTATTTTTGTTTCATTTTTACTTTCCGGTACAATCTTTCAGCAAGAAAAACCCAAGTAAGTAGAAGGAGTAATAATGTAGGATGTTTAGGAAATGTAGGCTAAAAAACATCTTTTTATTTTTTAGCCTAGCAATCCGAATACCTAGGAGGGCTGAATTACAGCGATCAAGCCGCCTTTATACCAAATGCGGAGTAAAAAGAGTAAAATTTGGTCAGGCCCTACCCCCTTTGCCATTAACAGAAAAAGCCTTTTTTGTAAATTTTATCCACAGACCATTCTAGACGCAGAGCAGTCAAACTAAAAAGGGGTGTATAGGGGCCTTTTCTGGTAGGCGCTACAGAAATGGTAAGACGAGCCTTTTAAGCGCTTGCGGAGTGGTATGAGTGGTAGTGGAACAGTCTTTTATGTAAAGCAAGGGCGGAGTCATATTAGTACATTAGCAATATCTATAAGCATCAGGAGTATGACTGGGGTAAAAGCTCTGCACTGGCGGCTACCGAATGTTGAAGTTTAACCAGTGCCATCGAATCGCCCTGCTCAAAATCGACTAAATCAACTGCGGCATCTTTGATAAGCTTATTCCATGCAGGTGCGAAGGAGGTTGGATCACTTGCCAAGGTAATTGTTTGCTGCAATAAATTGCGGTAAGCGCTAAAGGCTAAGGTGATGTTGTCAGCCACAGTCAGTCCATAGAAAGCCCGAGCCTGTTGCCTGAGCGCAGTACAGGGGGATTCATTGGGTTGGGGCGAGTTGATGTGGGACATACTATAGATTCAATTTGTTTAACCAATAACAAAAAAAGCACTTAACATTTCAGCTAAGTGCTTTTTTGCTAAGTGACCCCGGACAGGTTCGAACTGTCGACCCATTGATTAAGAGTCAATTGCTCTACCAACTGAGCTACGGAGTCAATCTATAAATTAATCAAACTTACAGCCTGTCCTTAATTTTCATTAAGAGCTTTGCTGTGTATCAAACTGTGTATCAAATAATCAGGCACTTACAATTTTTACACTATAAGTACGTGATTTTCAATGTGATCCCGAAGCGACTCGAACGCTTGACCGTCTGCTTAGAAGGCAGATGCTCTATCCAACTGAGCTACAGGACCTGATTATGTAATGGTATTGAAATTGTCTCCTGATTACGTGGCACAGGAAATAACCTGTATGTCAACGTAGCCATTTGATACCCCAAAATTAGGCTTATTCGAGCACTATTCCAATATAAGACGCTGGGATTCATATGCGTGGTGCGTCAACTGTTTACTTATTTCTACTGGTTATTGATTTCAGATGGCTTTCTAAAAATCGACCAACCAATTTTGGCGCATGAAAGTCATTAATATCTCCAATTGGTCGCTGATTGGGCTTTATGCGCTGGCTATACTCTTTTCTGCCCTCAGACTTAAACAAACGACGGACGCTGCAGGCTGGGCTTTGGGCTCTATCTATCTAATAGTCGGGACCATTGCATTAATCATTCTGGTTGGGGCCAATCTGATGCCATTTCTTGCTGTCAAAATTATAGTCTTTATTTTACTGGTAATGCCTTCTTTATATGGAGCTATCCACTCAATCAATGAATTATACGAAACGTCGGCTGTTCAGGAGAGAGAGGTACAGCGGGCCGATGGTAGCTATTATTTCACTGATGCACCCCGACAACAAATCGCTACCGCTATTGCCAATCTGGATACCAATCGTTTGCAAACACTCTTAAGCCAATCGACGCCCTTCCTGAACAAAGCCGGAAACGAAAACACTACGTTGCTTGATTTTGCAGCTATGAAAGCGGTTCATAATTATAATCCACAGGACGCCTTGCTGTGTGTTTCTCTGCTTCTTCAAAAAGGAGCTGCAATCCAAATCAGAACTCCCGGCCATATTCCAACTCATGCACTTGTGGGTCGGGAGTGCTCTGCCGAACTGCTTTCATTATTGCTTAAGCAAGGTGCAAATCCAGATGCTCAAGCCGCTTCAGGTCTTCCTTTGCTGTTGGCCATTCTGGATTATCCAACCGATCGCACTGAAAAAATAAACGTATTGCTTAAACACCATGCCAATCCTAACTGTGAATTTCCGTCTACTGATACGAGTTGGCTTCGCGGACACAGTGCATTGCTGGCTGCCGGTCGAATGGAGTTGTGGGACATCTGTCAACTATTGCTGGAAAATGGGGCCGATATCTCATTTGAAGGCCCACAAAACCAACGTTTTCCTGAATTAATTGAACAAAATACCAGGACTTATGAGCAAATGGGTTCGACTCCCTCAGAATTTTCTCAACTGAAAGCGTTTCTTCGCGAAAACAACGCAAAGAATAAAAACCGATTATAAAAGCTACTCGTCATGGACTTCAAATATTTCGCAAATCCAGAGTTATACGTCGGTTTTCTAGCGGATAAAGTTGCCTGCACCGGTTGCGATATCGTTAAAGAATGTTTCGATGCGACTGGATTCTACGGGCAAGAAAAGATTGATGCCATATGTACCGACTGTTTAGGAAATGGGAAATTAATCGGTCGTTCCATTTCCACCTGTGAGGGCGACGCAACCCGCCTGAAGCAGCAACTTCGCCAACTGAATCCCAGTTTAAGTTGGCCGGATATCGCTAACGTAGTGAAACTAAAGACCGATGAGCTTGAGAAAACCACACCACAACTCGTAACCTGGCAAGACTGGCTGTGGCCCTGCAGCGATGGCGATTATTGTCGGTTTATTGGGTATGGCTCACAGGTGCTTTATAAGAAGATAGCGCACGATGGCCGGGGCAAACGCCTTTTCATCCAATCACTTACAATGGATTCTGACGACGTGGATGCGGATGAATTATGGGATGAGTACCTGCCGGAAAAAGAGATTAAAGACTATCAGGACAGCAGCGATCATAGTACACTTTTTTATGTGTTCAAAAGTCTGCATTCTGATGAAATCAAAACCATTTGGGATACTGAATAACCACACCTCTCGATCGTATTCATTTAACAAATAGATTGCATTCCCCTTCACATAATAATCACAACCAAGTAATGAATCAAAAACCATCAATGGCATTTGTTGGCGCATCCTGGGTGGCCCTGGGTGCCGGTATGTTTGGCTTTCTAATCGGCCTGTGGCGGTCAGACATGCAGCTTAATGAAAAAGGCTTTTACTTCACCGTCCTGATGTATGGGCTTTTTGCTGTGGTATCCGTACAGAAAAGCGTCCGCGACCGATTGGATGGGGTGCCTGTTACAGATATTTATTACGGTATCTGCTGGTTTTCAACCATTTTAGCTATTGTCTTACTCACGGTTGGCCTTTGGAATGCTACGTTATTACCCAGCGAAAAAGGATTCTATGCATTCGCTTTTCTGCTGGCTTTATTCGCGGCAATCGCAGTTCAGAAAAATACCCGCGACGGCCAATCGACAACGTAGCACGTTCGACTCCATCTCAACGTAGTAAGCCCAATACGTTCCTCCTGTAGTTTCTGGAGGAACGTATTGGGCTTACTACGTTGAGATGGAGTCGAACGTGCTACCAACGTACCGTTTGAAATGTCCAGCCGGGCTGTACTTTCTGCATTTCTGTCTCATCGTCACGTTTTGTCAATCCACAGTTCAGATAAGTCTGATGTAGTTTAGCCAGCGCTTCCCGGTCAAGCTCTACGCCGAGGCCGGGTTCCCGAGGTACCTGTACCATGCCTTCTTCAAATTTGAACCGACCCGACGTAATGACCTCGTCCGACTGCCAGGGGTAGTGCGTATCCAGCGCAAACGGCACCTGCGGTAAGGCCGCCCCCAGATGCACCATAGCCGCCAACGAAATACCGAGGTGACTATTAGAATGCATAGATAGTCCCCGCCCGAACGTATCACAAATAGCGGAGAGGTTCATGGACGAACGTAATCCGCCCCAGAAATGGTGATCGCTTAAGATAATGTCTTCTGAACCAATGGCAATGCTGTTCGGAATATCTTCGAACGACGTAGTACACATGTTGGTAGCCAGCGGTGTTTTCAGGGCGCTACGTACCTTCGCCATGTTAGCCTGCCCCCGAACCGGATCTTCCAGGTATTCCAGGATCGGCTCCATCATTTTTCCATAATGGATGGCCGTCTCTACTTTCCAGATGGCATTCGGGTCGACACGTAGTGGTACGTCTGGCCCAAAGGCTTCGTATAAGGCGAACATCGCATCGACTTCCTGCTGGGGTTCAAAAACGCCCCCTTTCAGCTTAATCGACTGAAAACCAAACTCAGCGCACATGGCTTTTGCCTGGGCAACAATTTCGGCAGGAGTCAACCCGCTGGCTTGTCGGGCAGCGGCCCAGTCCGTGGCATTTGGGTCGGTACCGAATCCGAGTTCACCGCCTGCTCCTTCGTATTTATAAAAGAGATAAGCCGAAAACGGAACACAATCCCGCATTTTTCCGCCCAACAAATCAACCACTGGTCGACCCGTAACTTTTCCGATAATATCGAGGCAAGCAACTTCGACGGAACTGAAAACATGCACAAGTTTCCGCTGGTCCCAAGGTGTTTCACCTCGTTTCACCATCCCCTCCGTCCCGAAATAATTGACTAATACGTGCCGAATTTCATTGAGTTGAAAAACGTCTTTTCCGATGAGCAACGGAAGAGTTTCCGCCAGAGCGATGTCTATATCTTTATTGCCGGGAATCTCACTGATGCCTGAAATGTTATCGTCGGTCACGATCTCAACGATGGTCCGTAACGCATACGGTGCATGAAGTCCAGCCGCATTCAGCAAGGGCGGATCGACGATGGCAATGGGAGTAATGTGAATTTCTTTAATTCTTGGACCCATAGGTAATAGTATAATGTATGATGCTTGACGTATGATGCATAAAAAAGTCTGAAGAGCCAACTTTCTCATACATCATACGTCAAACATCATACATAAATTTAAGCGGCTTCGTCGCTGACGGTTTGAATGAGTCCTTTTATATAGCCGTAGCAGAACGAAAATGCCTGCAAATCGCTGCCGGTTGCGGCATGGTGTGGTACGTGGTCGGGCATTACCATACCAGAGTAACCAACATCACGTAACGCCCGCACTACGTGCAGAAAGTTCATGTCGCCGTTATCGGGGTATACCTCCTGAAAATTGTTCCAGCCGCCTTTGATGTTGCGCATGTGTATGTTGAAAATCTGGTTGCGCTCCCCTACCCATTTAATGATCGGCAAAATTTCGGTTTTCGGATCTTTCAATCCTTCAGCGACAGACCCAAGACACAAATTAAAGCCGTGATATTCAGAATCATACAACTTGGCAAATCGCTGAATTCCTTTAAACACGTCCGGGCTATTCCAGCGCGTAATACCCCGATAGCCAACCGGCGTTGGGGGATCGGCAATGTGATTGGCCATCTTCACTTTGTACTCTTTAGCGACTGGCAGAATTCGGTCGAGGAGGTACGTAATACGTTCGAACATCTGGTCAATCGATACGTCACCCGCTACCGTTTTTGGATGGTTCTGCTTCAGTGCTTCTTCGTAATTCCAAACGCTGTAGATGGCATTCCCACGTTTAGGGTCGGTAAATTTTCCGGTACGTAGTACGGGCAAAATGGTCGTGTTGTAATTCAGGACTTTAATGCCGGTTTTGCCCGCCACCTGAATCATCTGCTGAAGAATTTCGATTTCGCGATCGCGTTCGGGGCTTTTGCCAAGCATGATGTTCGGATACTCAGCCCTATCGATGCCCGACGAAGCCAGTGGGAAATGGTACGCGTCGAGACTGATGCCGTACTTTTCGCAAGCTTCTTTCTTACGGAGCGAATCTTCCAGATCCCAGCCTTTGCCGGGTATGGTTTTAGGTGCCCCGCCATCCAGATTATACACGCCATGACGCGCTTTAAATTCCAGATTTTCAATGGACGTTCCTCCCGACTGACAGCCGACTTTCATCAGCACTTTCTTGGGTTTCGCTACGTTCCCGGCTTTAGCAACTTCCGGTTCCCAGACAACCGCTCCTAGTGAGCCAGCCGCAATAGTTCTAATAAAACTCTTCCGTTTCATCGTGTTAAGCGTTAGGTATTATTCTTTTTTCTCTAGCAATAACAGCAGCGAACTGTGGTCTAACTCGCCATTACCGCCCTCTACAGCGGCTTTCATCTGATTGGCCACCAGAGCAGTTGCCTGAAGTGGCACCGAAAATTCGTCGCCGGTTTTCAGGGCAATACCCATGTCTTTTTTGTGCAGTTTGATTTTGAAACCGGGCGCAAAATTCCGGTCGATCATGCGTTTTCCGTGCAGATCGAGAATGCGACTTTGGGCAAAACCGCCCAGCAACACCTCCCGCATTTTCTCCAGATTCACACCCGCTTTTTCGGCCAGAGCAAACGCTTCGGCAACCGCCTGAATCGTAATGCCGACAATCATCTGATTACAGGCTTTGGTGGTCTGCCCGGCTCCGGGTTCGCCAATATGTATAATGTTTTTGCCCATCGCCTGAAACAAAGGCAGCGCCCGTGCAAAAGCCGCTTCACTCCCACCCACCATAATCGATAACGAAGCCGATTCAGCTCCAACCTGGCCACCTGATACGGGAGCATCCAGTGCCTCCACTCCTTTTTCCTGCATGAGCTTGTAAATGGTACGTGCAGTAGCCGGAGCAATCGTCGACATATCAATGAACAAAGCGCCCGATTTGATCCCTTCCAGCACTCCATCGGGACCAGTAACGACCTGCTCTACGTCAGGCGAATCGGGCAGCATTGTGATAATTACATCGCACTGTTGGGCTAGTTCTTTACTATTCGAAACGGCCTGTGCGCCAGCCTCAACCAACGGATCAGCAGCCTTACTTTGACTCAAAACCATTACGTCGTAACCCGCTTTCCGCAAATTCAACGCCATGGGTTTTCCCATGATACCCAATCCAATAAATCCTATTTTTTCCATTCGTTTACTATTTTGTTCAAACCGGGCCGCCGGTGCGGTTCCAGGTTACAGACGTAAAAGCCGATACTTTATACTTAGAAGCTGTCTGAAAACTATTTTGTAATTCGCTCAAAAACCCCTAAATCCCCTGAAGGGGACTTTGTTCGAGTGCGAGTTAAGTCCCCTTCAGGGGATTTAGGGGTTTTTCAGACAGTTTCTTAGAACCTGGAACAAGAAATCTAGAACTTTAACATTTTTCTATACCAGCGGAAACAGTTGTGCCGCTATCATAATGACAATCAATCCTGTAAGCCCCATCACCACGAGCAGTGGTGAAATGGTTTTCAACGCTTCTTTTTCAGTCAGATTACTGAGTTTGCAGACAATCCAGAAACCAGCGTCGTTCATCCACGGAATCAATTTGGAACCGCAACCGATAGCCAGTCCAAGATAAACAGGGTGAAACGCCAGTTGCGCATTCGTGGCCATTCCCGACAAAATTCCCGAAGCAGTAATCAACGCTACCGTCGCTGATCCCTGTGCAGTACGTACTACAGCTGCGATGAAGAACGCCATCGGAATCAGCGCCATCTGGTAACCTTTGGTCAGTTCGGCGATACGTCCGCTGATTCCCGACTGCTGCAACATTCCACCGAATGCACCACCGGCTGCCGTAATCAGGATAATACCGCCCCCACTCATTAAAGCCGCCTGCACAAATGGCGTCAAACCTTCTTTACCACCTTTTTTCTGACTCACCAGAATCAGCAAAGCCGCAATGCCGCCAGTAATAACAGCCAGGTTTTTTTCGCCCAGAAAATGGAATACGCTGGCAATTGGCTTCATCGAATCTGATACAGAATCCATCGCACTAAACGCGGTATCGACGCAGATGAACACCAGCGGAATCAGGATTGGGAGTAGCGATACGCCCAGTGGGGGCAGACTTGCGTCTTCTTTGGCGGCAATGGCTTTGATATCTTCCAGTTTGGCATCCAACGAATCACGTAGCGGAATCGGCCATTTTTTATTCGCCCACAAGGCAAAAAAGTAGCCCGACGTAATGGTAAACAATCCTACAATAGTGCCGGCAATCATCATCAGACCGATAGGAATTTTCATTTCTCCAATAAGAAACAGAGGCCCCGGCGCGGGTGGCACCAACGAATTCGCCATGGCTGCTCCGGCCATAATACAGAGTACCAGCAGCAGGTAATTTTTGCCGATACGTAGCGTCATGGCTTTGGCGAGCGGCATCATCAGAAAAATGACCGTATCGAAAAACACGGGTATGCCGATGAAAAAGCTACTAATCAGAAACGCGATTGGCGCTTTTTCGATACCGGTCAGACGTAGCATCGACCGGATGATACGTTCGGCGGCTCCACTTTCAAGCATGCATTTACCAATAATAGCGGCCATGGCAATCAGAATGCCGATTTTACCGCAGGTGTTACCAAACTCCGTAGCGATACGTTCGCCGACACTCTTTTTCGCCAGCGCTGCGGCTGCCGCTGGAGCCGTTCCTTTCGAAATGGCAAACGCTTCAATGACGGATGCGGGTGTCATCAGTGCCACCACAAAAGCGCCAAGCAGCAGGGCTAAAAACGGGTGTAGTTTCAGCCCAATAATACCCCCGACAACAATGATTACACCAACGGCTAAAATAAAAAGAGGATCAGTCATGATTAGAGTGTAACGCGGGTGGAAACCCACAATGTTGAGCTACTAATTGCGGGTTTGCACCCGCATTACTTAGACCTTGCTTCGTTCAACTTTTTCGCCATATTCCGGGCACCTTCGGCGACGAACGTAGCATCGGCCCCACAGGCAATTAGTTGAATACCCAAGTCGTGATACGTCTTATAATCATCAGGATTGAAAAACAGAATTCCAGTTGCCTTGCCTGCTCTTTTCGCTGCATTCACAGTTTTGTGCAGCGCTTCCTTGAACCGGGGATGGTCGAACTGGCCGAAAATCCCTAACTCCATCGACAGATCGGCCGGTCCGATGAACAATACGTCGACGCCATCCATATTCGCCACAGCATCCAGATGATTCAGCACTTCTTTTGTTTCAATCTGAACAACTCCCAGAATGGTATCGCGGGACGCTTCGTAATACTGGTTGAAGTTCTGCGCAAAGTTTGTGGCACGTACCATTTTCGCCACTCCCCGATTTCCGTGTGGCGGGTAATGCAGGCCATTCACTACTTTCTGCGCATCATCCTGATTCTTGATTTTAGGGCACATAATCCCTTCGGCGCCCATGTCCAGCACGCGGTGAATGCGCTGGCTCTCAGCACTTTCCACTCGTACTATCGTACCAACGGACGTATGTGCGAGCGCCTGTAGCTGATAGAGTGCATCTTTTTCCGAACCAGCCCCGTGTTCGAGATCAATCAGCACCCAGTCGAAACCAGCCTGACCAACAATCTCGGCGGTAAGCGAACTTCCCAGATTTAACCAGCACCCATTGAGGGTTTCTCCTTGTTGGAGTCGTTTTTTTAGATTTTTCATACCGCCCAATTTAGCAACTTACGGAGATTTCCGCCCTTCACCTTAGCACGATCTGTCTCGGAATACTCAGCCATATGTTTCTCAACAATAGATGGTGAATCACTTCCCCAAACTACCCGTTCCGGGCCAAACTCCTTGATTACCCGACGTGTAAAAGGTCTAGCACTCTCAAAATAGGGTTCGTCATTGGCAAAATGTCCCAGTCCGGATAGCTTCATAAATACATTAGGAAACCGGGCTAGCTCTAACACATCGGCATATTCGGGCCCTGTTCCCATTTGCGGTTCAGCCAGGTGATCGATCAGGACTTTACAACCGGGAAATGCCGCAATAGCCTGCCCGGCCTGACGCGCATAATTGGGCCCAATGTGCAATTCAATCACCAGATTGAGGTCAACCGCCTGCTTCCACAGCGCCCGCACACCTGAGTCGGCAAATGTATTCAAGTACATTTCTTTACCCCGATGGGCATGAAAGCGGGTAGAGACGATGCGAGGCTCCTGCCGCACCAATGCAGCCAGCTTCCGGGGCGATTCGGTGTCGTTCGGGAAATATAAAGTCGTTCCTCTCAACCGGTTAGGCTCGCGTCGGAGGCAATCGAGAATCAATGCGTGGTCGTCACCATAGGGTTCGGGATGGACGATAACCGCCCGGTCGATTTTTTCATCGTTAAGTCGTTGCAGATACGCAGCCAGGGGATCGGCAGGTTGTTTAGACACATCCGGTTTATAAACAGCCTTGGGATGAAACGGAAAACGGCTCAGATCGGGACTGAAAATGTGCGCATTCCACTCGATAACTGGTTCAGCGGGACCGTAGGCTAACAGCTTTTCCTGATTCAGAGATCCACCAAAACAGACCTGTGCAAGTCCCAATCCTGTCAGAGAACCAAGAAGTTCGCGCCGGGTTGTCATTCCGTTGCGTCTCCTGTTGTTACCATTCCTGTCAATTTTCATGAAACAAAAAATAGTCTAAACCCGCTACGTAACCAAGTTGATGAGGCATTTCCCCCGCCAATTTTTACTTCTTATCCCACCAAATGCGGGTGTCTAATAAATTGGGGCCCTGACGGCTGATTGCCTGCTGCACATTCGTTTTGTTGACGTTCAATTCAGCGTCCGTATAGGTCAGTCGGCGGATGAACGGCTCGGTTTTCAGGTCGCTGCCGGGGTATGGATTTGGCGTCAGAACCGGGAAACCGCTACGTCGGAAATTCGCCCAGGTTTCGGGGCCGATCAAGAACGAAGCCACCCAATACTGCGTGTTGATTTGCTCCAGTTCTTTCCCCGCCGTAAGCGGGTTGGCCGTTACGTAGGTATTGATGGCGGCATCGGCAATAGCTGTACTGGCCCCGTAACTGGCAAATTGCCGCATGTGCGACCGGATACCGTTGGAGAATAAAGCAGCCGCATCGCCGGTTGCCCATTTCCGAAATACAGCTTCGGACAACAAGAGTTGCGTTTGGGCATACGTAACGAGAAAACTTGGCGCAAGTAGGCTAGCCATCCGAGTGCGGTCGAGTTGGCTGTAATCCCATAGGCTGGCTAATTTACTCGCCGTTACGGCTGAGCTGATAGTTGTGTTATCGTAGCCCAAAGGTGCGCCAATCTGAGCGGCTGGCGTGCGGTTGGCTCTGGACTCGACCTGCTGTGCGCCACTGGTTGCACCAACGTAGCGAACGGCAATGGAAGCCAGTCGTGGGTCGTTGTTTTGGCTCAGGTATTTAACAAAATCGTCGGCCAGGTAAAAGAACGCCGACTGACCCCCATTTAGCTGAGAACCAATAGGGTTCGTGAAACTGGCCGTATGCCGGATGATCGCATTGTCGTCGTTCGACTGCATCAGGCCACCCGCAACGGCTTTCGTTACGTATTCGGCCGCTTTGGTCGGGTTTACTTTTGAGAGTCGCATGGCGGCACGTAGCAACAACGAGTAACCCATTCGCTTCCATTTCACCACGTCGCCATCGTACATTATGTCGGTGGCAACCTTCGCTTTTGCAGCATCCATTGCCGCCGAAGCTCCATCCAGTTCGGCCAGAATGTCTGTGTAAACTGACTCCTGCGTATCGTACACGGGCGTTACGACGCCTTCCAGATAGCTTTTTCCGGCCTGGGTGTAGGGTATGTCGCCATACGTATCGGTCAGGAGCATGAACGTATACGCCCGCCAGATTCGAGCCATGTTATACAGGTTACTACGTGCCGCATCTGATTTGGTTTTGGTGATTACGTCCGTTAGTTCCTTAATGTTGGTCTGATAATACGAATTCCAGTTGCCAGCCGCTACACTTCGGTTATCCTGATTGAAATTGGCCGCCGAGCCCTGCCCACTAAAAGGCGTAATCATCTGTTTTACAATCGTAGTTTCGTAGCTCAGATTCCCGTAAGCGGGGGCACTGTTCACAATAGCCGTATTCAACTGAAAGCCAGGATCAACAGCCGTCAGGGCTATCGGGTTGACGTTCATCTGGTCGAAGCCTTTGTCGCAGGAGCTTAGCAGAAAAGCACTCAGCACACCTACAGAAAGGTATTTATTGAAGGTTTTCATGATAGTCTGTTTTGGAGATTCACAAAATAATCTGCCGGGATGCTATTAAAATTTGACGTTCAGATTGAATCCGATGCTACGTGTAATGGGCAAACCAGTGGCTTCCAGACCGATCAAATTATCCGAAGGAAAACCAAACTGCTCGGGGTGAATATTGGGAACCCATTTCTTGATAACTGCTACGTTGTTAGCCACGGCATTCAACCGTATACCTTTAATGAACGGAATCGTAGACGGCAGAAACTTCGAGAAATCGTAGCCGATGGTGATCTGGCGCAACTGCCACAGACCAGCGTCATACACAAACTCTTCGGCGATGTTCTGCGAACGTACCGTTTCGTAATAAGCCTGTACACCTGATTTCGTTTTGTTTACTTCTCCGTTCGGATTGACACCATCGCCGATCACGAAATTTTCGGCCCGACCAATTAGCGTTGCCTTATGGAGACCGTGCCGCCATGCATTGTGGTTAGTACCCGAAATCATTTTGCCACCTAATTTGAAATCAATCAGGAACGATAAACTGATGCCTTTGTACGTGAAGCTGTTGGTAATACCTCCTACCCAAAGTGGCAACGCACTTCCAAATGGAATCTGAGTCGCAGTACGTAATGGCCGTCCGTTACCAGCATCGAACACCTGACGTCCCTGCGCATCTCTCAGATAACCAAAGCCGTAGAGCTGGCCCATTGGCTGGCCTACTACCTGACGCAGTTCCCCGGTAAATTCGCCCGTTCCGACGGTGATCATGTTGTCGGCGACACTGGGGCCCAAGTCAAGCACTTTTGTTTTGTTGTAAGCCGCATTCAGGTTAACGTCCCAGAGAAAATTAGGCGTTTTCAGGGGAGAAAAGGTCACCAGCATTTCCAGTCCCTGGTTCCGACTTTGTCCTACGTTGATTAACTGCGACAGGTAACCTCCCGCATCTGAAGTCTGCGCTCGCAGAATCTGGTCCGACGAGAGTTTGTCGTAGTACGTAAAATCCAGGCCGATCCGGTTGTTGAAGAGTTTCAACTCCAGCCCAAACTCTTTTTCCGAAACCCGCATAGGTTTTAAATTGGCGTTAGGAACTGTAGAGCCGCTGATGGTTGCCAATGGCTGAGCGGCACCGCTGGGCGATGGAAACTGCTGGGCGTTGATGCCGTAGAAGAGATTATTAGAATAGGGCTGCACATCGGTATCACTACCTACTTCGGCATAGGCAGCACGGATTTTTGCGAACGAAATCCAGTTTGGCAAGCTCTGCGCAAATGCCTGCGACAGCACGAAGCTGGCCGTAACAGATGGATATAAAATGCTCCGGTTTGCGGGGGAAAGGGTTGAGAACCAATCGTTACGTACCGTTCCGTTTAAAAATAGAAAGTCTTTGTACGATACTTCGGCAGAGCCATACAGCGAGTTTACCTGCCGCTCTGAGAATTCATACGTAGCGTCGCGCTGGCGACCATTGCCGATGGTGTAAAGGCCACGGGTGTAAAAATCCTGCACAAATACGTTGTGCCGACTGATACGTCGGTACATCTGGTTGCCGCCCGCATTCAGGTTCACCCCAATTGGCCCGAAGGTGCGATTTGCTCCAATCAGGAAGTCTGTATTGAGTTCACGAACCATCCGGGAGTCCTGCGTATACTGCCCGTTCACAAAACCCGCCGGGGCTGCGGGTTGACGCTGGGTTCCGGTAGGCAGGTTGTAATCCTGCTCGCGGGAGTAATAGTCCTGCCCTACCCGCGCCTGAATGAAGAGCCAGTCCGTGAAGTTGTAGCGTGCGGTCAGGTTGCCGAAAATCCGGTCGTTACGTATGTTATCGAAGCGTTTCAGAGCGAAATATGGATTGGTTCGGTTGGTAAACCGCGACCAGACAACCTCGTTTCCGTTGGCATCCGACGCGTATTTTTCCAGCAAATCAAGTGGCATCGAATTCGCCATGCTGAATATTACCACCGGGCTATAATCCTGTTCGGCGATGTTCGGCGGGTTTTTCCGGAATTCATTGGAGTAATTGATGTTTCCTGAAATAGTCAGCTTTTTAGCCAGCGTCTGTGTAAACCCCAAATTGATCGTCTTACGGTTATAGCTCGAACCGGGCAAAATGAGCCGGTTGTCGAGGTTGGAAATGGACAGGTTGAAACCGCCGAATTCGCCCCCCGACGACAGACTAACGGTATTAGTCCAGGTTTGGCCTTTCTGGTAATATTGCGAAATCTGATTCCGCTGCGCTACGTAGGGAGCCTCTACACCATCGAACAGAATCTGGGTCATGCCCGGTTGAAATTTCTCGCCAAAACTCCACTGCCCCGACGTAGGAAACGGAGCCGTTGGCCGAACGCCATTTTCGCCCTGCCCGTATTCGTATTGATAATCCGTATAATCGAGTGGCGTTTCGCTGGTGAAGTTGGAGTTGTATTCTACGCCAATCCCCGAACCAGTTCCTCGGGTTTTCGTCGTAATCATGATAACGCCGTCCTTCGCCCGCGACCCATACAAGGCCGAAGCCGCTGCACCTTTCAGCACGGTCATCGTTTCAATATTGTCGGGATTGATGCTACTTAGACCGTCCCCACCATCGGACGTACGGTTGCTGCCTTTTTCCGATACGTCGCCCCGCGCACCGTAGTTGGTGTTATCGATAGGTACGCCGTTGACCACAATCAGCGGGGAATTATTGCCTCCAAATGACGACTGGCCACGAATCCGAATTTTAGACGTACCAGCCGGACCCGTGCCCAGCGACGTAATGTTTACGCCCGGAATTTTCCCCTGAAGTGAATTCATAAAATTCGCCGTGCGGTTCACCGTAATCTGGTCCGACGTAACGGTGGAGGTAGCGTAACCGATACTTTTGGCCTGCTTTTTAATACCTAACGCCGTCACGACAACCTCACTCAAGGCTTTGTCGGCGGGTGTCATCAACACCTGAAACGTCGATTGATTTCCCACCGTCATTTCCTTGGTTTCGTAGCCGACAAAACTGAACACCAGCACCGGATTTCCGCTATCAGGAACATCAAGTTGAAAGGTTCCTTCTGAGCTGGTCGTTGTTCCCCGTTGTGAGCCCTTTATCAGTACACTCACCCCTGGAAGCCCAGCTCCTTTTTCGTCAGTTACTTTTCCCGACACAACACGTTTAGGATCGGCCGCTAACGTGGGGTTGGGTTCAATGGATTCGATCATGCCCGTTTGGGGAGACGAGGGAGTAATGGCTGATAAAACCAGCTTTCGCCCGACTAGTTCGTAATTCACTTTCAAGGGTTTAAAGTACCGAATCAGTACTTCTTCCAACGTAGCGTTATTGGCCTGAATGGTGATTTTCTGTTTCGGCTCAATCACCTCCGTACTGTAGACAAACTGCACACCTGTAGCTTTCTCGATATCGGTCAATACCTTTTTAATTTCCTGATTATCTGCATGAAGCGTCAGGCGTCGGCGCAGATAATCCTGCGCACTTGACGGATAGGCATACGAAACGCCCACCACGAAGATCATTACTAAACTTTGGGTTAGTGAAAACCTCATGATCGTAGCCCAACAGTAGTTAGGGAGATATTTTTTCATGAGTATTGTCTTGATTAAAAGGTTAGGAATAGGATTTCAGGAACGTTACGTTGGCGCGGAGCCTGCCGGAGCTTTCTATCGATAGCTTTTCCGGGTGATCACAATCTGGCCGTCGGTGATTTCGTAGCTGGCCGAAGCCGCTTTGCACAATACGTCCAGTTTTTCATAGAGCGACTCATTTGACAGCGTAGCCGTGATTTTACAGGTCTCAAAACTTTGTTCGTCAAACTGAATCGGGATGCCGTAACTCAGCTCAACTTCCCGCAGAATAAGCGGTAGCGCTACTTCATCATACACAAATTGATTTTCGTCGGCTTCCTGCGTCGTTAAAGCTGGATTTGTCACCAGCGTTTTGGTCAGATTACCATCACTTTTTTCGAAAATGGCAGCCTGATTGGCGTGCAGAATCAGACCTTTCACTTCCTTGTTGTTGGGCGACTGATTGGGTGAAGGCTTGTAAACGGATACCTTACCCGACAGCACCTGTACCGTAAATTTTTTGTCAAGATCAAACGCCCGCACCACGAAGCGCGTACCGAGCACTTTCGTCACCATATCGCCGGTATACACCATAAACGGCTGATTACGACGCTTTACCGAAAATTGAGCTTCCCCTTTTAGATACACCGTCCGTGTGGCACCGGCAAACTGTGAGGGATAACGTAGCTGGCTTTTGGGACTTAGCAAAACCTCTGAGCTATCACCCAGAACCACACGTAGTGGCTGCTGGCTATCATTCGCCGTTATAACCAGTTGATTGGCCGTCGATCGCTTTGCCAAATGAGGCATCAATTGCGTCCGACTTTCGGTGGTAACGTACCAACTCAAACCCGCCAACACAACCATCAGCATCGCTAATACGACTCGTTTACCTAACCGATAGCGCGCTGTCGATGGTTTTCTGGCACTACGTATTGGCTCGCGGATAACCTTACGGTGAGGTATATACGCAGCCGCTTTTCCCAGAAACTGTTCAGTTTCTTTTCGGATTTCCGCTTCACCAATTTCGTCGGATGTAACAGAAGCCGCCCGAATGAACCGCTCAGCCAGGTGAAAAGCCTCTTGTTTCTGAGGATGTTGCTGAAGAAACGAAAGCCAGAACGTCTCCTGACTGCTACGTCCCTGCACCCAGTCGCGAAAGTCTTCATCCTGAATAAAATCCTCAGCCCCGTATGAGTCGTAATTTTTCATCTCCGTTTACAATGTTCGGTTTCGCGTGTGCGGTGATACTACGTATTGAGCCAGTAAATCATGAACCCCAGGAGGCTGGCAGTCCAGTTTTTGCGGAGGCTATTCAGGGACTTTTGCAGCAAATTATAGACCGACTGCCGACCGAGCTGCATGACTTCGGCAATCTGCTCAAAATTCAGGTTCTGGTAAAACCGAAGGTAAATGAGTTCTTTCTGGCGCTCGGGCAGGTGGTTGATGACATGTTCCAGCCGACGGATCTGATAGATTTCATGCTCTTCCTCAATGAGCCGTACATCAGCGGCAAATTCAACTGAAAACGCGTATTCGTCGGGCAAAGACGCCTGATACGTTGGTTGTTTACTGGATAACTCGCGCAGAATCCGTGTTTTGAGCACCACCAGCAAATACGACCTTACATTTTCGACCGACCGAATCGACGACTGCATTTTCCAGAGGTTCATAAACATCTCCTGAATGCAATCTTTCACAAATTCCCGGTCGGCGTGCAGCCGCATGCCCCAATGAAACAGATCGGGATAATACCCCTGCATGAGCTTCGCCAGGGCATACATGTCGCCCGCCTGATAATCCTGCCAAAGTTGCTGTGCTTCGCGTTGGGGTAACCGTCTGCTCATGTTGGTACGGTGGGTTTATTAGTATGAGCAGATTTTAAGCAAAACTTAACCTCTGTTTTAAGATTATTTTTCTAAAAAATTAGAAAATAGCTTGAATCAAACACTAAATGAAGTATTAGCCCACCGCTTTAGCTTTGGGCTAATAAGAATTTTGGCTAGGCGAGCTAATTCACAAGACATCAAAAATTGTCTCGGCGAAACAGACGTCGGAATTCTGATAAGCCAGTTTCTGAAGGTTTTCTTCTGAATACGTAACACCTTCCGTCAGCACTTTTTCCAGAAGTTGGCTGATAGCCTCCGGCGATGTCGAATCGACCACGGCGCCCAGTTTTTCCTGCTCGACAATTTTGCCGACGTAACCGTAATCTGATGCTAATACGGGTTTGCCTGACACAGCCGCCCGGATAATTACCGAAGCCATTCCCACGTGTCGCTGATACAGCGCCAGCGCATAATCGGCCAGATCGAAAAAGGCCTGAATACGTTGCCCACGTACTTCACGGAACTCACAGACGATTTGAACAACAGGGCTTATTGCTGCTATTTTCTGCTCAATTGATTGCTGGTAATCGCTACGTATCGCGCCCGCTAGTACCACACAGATGCGCGAATGCAGTGCCGGATTCAGGTGTTTCAGCGCTTCGAGCAACGGCTCTATGCCTTTGCGGTCATCCAGATATCCAAAGAGAAGAAACACCTGACGTTCAGGCTTGATTTTTAGTTCGCTACGTAGCTTATCGATTTCTATAGATGGAATCGAATACGCTTTTACCGGGTCAGGAAGCGGTACTACGTTGACGCCCGGTTCAATGGCCTGAAGCGTGGCTACCACAGAGTGGTCGAGACAGAACAGATTGGTAAGTACATTCCGACGTAGCATTCCACGTAACGTCAGTTTTTTCCGTACTACGTTCAGGCGAGCTTTTACGCCATGTACCGTTTTGTAGTGAAAATCAGGCCGAAAATAAATACCCGATACCTTACAGGGAACTTTGCGCCCCAGCCATAGCCCCATCTGGAAAATATCGAAATACATTAGCAGGACGTGTGAAGGCTGGTATTCATGAACGTAGCGACGTAGCAGATTCCATTCTTTAAACGCACGAGCCAGCATCGACGCCCGATGTGTTTGCTCAATTTCCGATTGAGGAATTGGGATAAAACGTACCGCAGCGCCCGTTGGCGCTACGTCGACCAGTTGCTGAAATGTTGATTCGAAAGACGCCTGCGTAACAACAAGTAACTCGCCTTCGGGCCGTTGATGAAGCCAGAAATTTATCAGATGAGTCAGATAATCAGCATGGTGCCCATCAATGATTGTATCAAACAGAACAATTCGTTTCATAATATCCGCTACGTTACTCCTACAGGCACGTAGCGTTCACGTACACAAGCCAGATTTTTAATCAATGAAAGGTCAAAGTTATCGAAAAACGGCCTGACTACGTGTTTGCTTCCTTTACCACTACGTATCATTTCTTTTTCTCATACCTTTGTTAGTCACCTTCTTCTGAGTCATGCAGAATCTTAAGATTGCGACAGCACAGTTCGAAAATGCCAGCGGAGATAAAGCCTACAATCTCCAGGTGATTAACCAGTTAGCGGCTAAAGCAGCCCGGCAGGGCGCTCAGGTTATTGCCTTTCACGAATGTTCTATCACGGGTTACACCTTTGCCCGCCACCTGTCAGAAACGCAGATGCTGGCCATTGCCGAGCGCATTCCCGAAGGCGAAAGTATTCAACGACTCACCGAAATTGCTCAGGAAAATGACATTGCTATTCTGGCGGGCCTGTTTGAAAAGGATGACCAAAATCGGCTTTTCAAAGCGTATGTATGCGTCGATAAAAATGGGCTTGTGGCTAAATACCGGAAGCTGCATCCGTTCATTAACCCGCATCTGCTCCCCGGCGATCAATACGTAGTGTTCGACTTGTTCGGCTGGAAATGTGGTATTCTGATCTGCTACGACAACAACGTAGTTGAAAACGTACGTGCAACGGCGCTACTAGGTGCCGATATTATTTTCATGCCACACGTTACCATGCTGACGCCCTCCACCCGCCCTGGAGCTGGTTTTGCCGACCCTACACTCTGGAAAAACCGGGAAAACGATCCAACGTCGCTACGTCTGGAATTTGATGGGATGAAAGGACGGGCCTGGCTTATGAAATGGCTGCCTGCCCGCGCTTACGACAACGGAATCTACGCCGTGTTTTCCAATCCAATTGGCATGGACGACGACCAGTTAAAAAATGGCTGCTCCATGATTATTGACCCATTTGGCGACGTCATCGCTGAATGCCGCGAACTGGGTAACGACATCGCCGTAGCAACCTTTACACCCGCAAAGTTGCAGCAAGCAGGCGGCTACCGTTACCGAAAAGCCAGACGCCCGGATTTGTATCGAGATATTATTGGTCAGGAGCATACGCCAGAACAGAAAGTCGTCTGGTTGAATTCGAATGCTCAGTAGCATTACGAATTAATGAATGAGTCATAGAAGCGTTTTTGTCATGCTGACGAAGGAAGCATCTTAAGATATCCTTATTCTCAGATTTAGACGCTTTAAGATGCTTCCTTCGTCAGCATGACAAGCACAGATAATAGATTCTTTTCACACAAGGAAAAACCGGCATCAGGCCGGTTTTTCTTTATTCATTAATAGTAAAATCACAGCTTTAGCCAATTACTTCATATTCATAGCCTGCCCAGCTTTCACAACTTTCATAACGCCATTCATAATGCGCCAGTGGCCGGGGAACGTACAGACGTACGGATAATCGCCGGGGGTAGTTGGTGCCGTAAATTTCAGGCGGTATGTCTGGTCGGGGTTGATTAGTGGCGTAGCGACAATGACCTGCGAAATCGACGGTACGTAGTTTTTCTCAGCACCGTCTTTTGCCGTAATCATTTTGTCAGCAGCCGCGCCGATAGTGTCCATGCTACGTGGTTTCCCGATGACAAGGTTATGCTGCATGGCATCGGGATTTTCCAGTACAATTTCAATCTGCTTGCCCGCCGTTACGGTAAATTCTTTTTTATCGAAACGCATCTCCTCCCGAACGGTTTTCATACGTACCACCTCCACGTTCGGATCTTCGGGCTCAGCTTTTTTCATACCCCAAACTTCATAAAGTCGGGCCAGCCGCTCGCGGTTGTCGGTTGATACGCTGTTACTCAGACTTACCAGGAACGTCTTGTTGGCTTCTGCTACGTCGGATTTCTGTTTCATGTTCCAGCCCTCCGTAACGCCCTTCACAAGAGCCTCGCTTTCGGTAGAAGGAAGTTTCTGCGCCCAACGTAGCAGCGCAACTACTGAATCGACCGGAGCTACTGATACGTAGCTGCGGGTTGCGCGCTCAAGTGCGTAAGTGGCCAGGCTCTGCGGACCGCGATACGTTAATTTGTGGGTTGCTACGTTGTTTTGTTCGTTGCCTTCTGCAATTTTGTTCTCCCGGTCGAGCATGGCCGTAATGGTGTACTGACCGGCTTTTTCAAACGAAACACCCATGTCACCCACCCAGGGACCGTTGTTCGACTTAGTGATGGTTACCGTTTCACCGGGGGCAATACCCGACTCGTGCGTTACGCTCACAAAATCAATTTTAGCCTTTTCACCCGGTCCCGAAGGTCCTTCAACACGTACCGACAGCGGAATCGGCGTTCCGGCTGGAATGGCTACTCCACCAGCATTTTTCACGTCGACAAACAACTGCGCTCTTTCGCGAACCGCTGGTGAAGCTGGCGTTGTGCGAATGGCTGCCACAATCAGATCAGGTTGATTGCCCGAGGAAGATTGGGAGTTATTCGTGTTCGACGTAGTAGCCTGTTGTTCACCATGATTATGAGCGCTCATGTCGTGCTGCATGGACGATGACGGAGATGGGCCTTTCTTCGCCAGTTCAGCCATGTATGTTTTAAGTAGTTCGCCATCGTCACCGCTTAATAACAAGGCATACGCTTCGGGTATCCAGCGATCACTAACGTAGTTATTGCTCTGAAGTTGAGCAAGAATTGCTTCTTGTTCTGGTCGTTCCAGCGACGATTTCGACAGAGCTAACAGGGCTTCCAGAACAACCAAAGGCTCTTTATCTTCCAGCAGTTTCTCCCGGAAAATATACTTTGCAATCCAGCCATCTTTATCCGTCGGCAATATCCGAATTACAGCCCGACGTACTGCCGGTGCCGGATGATGCAGCACTTTCGTAACGGCTGCCGATACGTTCGGATCAGTTAAGGCACCCAAGCCGTGCAGTGTCCAGAGGGCGTGGAGGACACCCGGCGCATTACCAATTTCATCGAGCGACGGATCGTTTAGGAGTTCCAGCAGTTGCGGTACTACGTCCTTGTTGTTACGGTCGACAAGCAACCGCTGGGCAGTCATGCGCCAGAACATATTCGAATTTTTCAGAGCAGCTACCAATTGGTTAGGCTGCTCTTTGCTCAACGACATGGGCGAATAAGCCGGTGCGCCCTTGTAGCCAACACGGTAAATCCGACCGTGCGTAAAATCACGTAGCGGAGTTTCGTAAGCGTTACCTGATCCATTCGTAGCACCTTTAGGCGTCGGGTTGTGCTGAATGATGTAACTGTACCAGTCGACCACCCAGACAGCTCCGTCGGGACCAACTTCGGCAAAGACAGGTGAAAACCATTCATCGGCACCAGCTATCAGGTTGAAGCCTTCGCCATCGGCAAAATCGGTTCCGTTTTTCTGCATTACGTTCTGGTGAACGATGTGCCCCGTTGGCTCGGACACAAACGCTACGTTGTTCCAGTATTTTCGGGGGAAAGCGCGGGCGGTGTAAAAGTTATGACCAGCGGCCGCTGTAAATCCACCAAATACGTCCACCTGCCGAACTTTCTCGGTGATGGGTTTCATGTCTTTGTGTGTGTCGGTGCTACGGCTACCATTCTCGCGAATGTGCGGTGCTCCGTGGAAATACTGGTTCGGAATGGCCATGTACCAGCCGTGCGAATTGTTGGCCGTCGAGCCGAAAATATCGCCGGTTTCGGTAAAGCCCAGCCCCCAGGTGTTATTTGATGTACCCGTTACGTGCTGTAGCTCAGAACCATCGGGTCTAAATCGAAAAAAGCCCTGCCCGAACTTAACGCTATCGGCTCCAACTTTACCTTTGAAACCTGAGTAACCAACGCTGCCCCAAATCCAGTTGTCGAAACCGTAGTGCAGGTTGCTCGGTCCCGCGTGCGTATCGAACGTACCGAATCCAGAAAACAGAATTCTCGTTAAATCAGCCCGATCGTCGCCGTTGGTATCCTGCAAAAACAGCATGTGTGGTGCCTGTGATACGTAGAGGCCACCATTTCCAAACGCCATCCCTGTCGGAATACTGAGTCCTTCGGCAAAATTGGTAAACTTATCGGCTTTGCCATCTTTGTCGGTATCCTCGCAGATGACGATGTAGTCCGATCCACCTCCCGTCTTACGTTCATTAGGGTAATCCTTGGTAATCAGCACAAACAGGCGTCCGCGCTCATCCCAGGCCATCGCGATGGGGTGCAATACGTTGGGTTCGTGGGCAAACAGTTCGAGCGTAAAATCGACCGGCACCTGAATGTGCTTCATCGACTCTTCGGGCGACAGCGGCTCCTGCTGCATTTGCGCGCCGGGCCGTTTTTCATAGTTCGGCAGGTTGGCTTCATGATACGCAAACGGCTGCGGATTCAAGTCGTCGTGCAGTTTTTTGACTTTATCACCCACAGCCCAGAGAATGCCGCGCTCCAGCAACTGCTGAAAACCGGGCTGGCTCCAGGTACGTTCGTCGTGGCCGTAAGCCGTGTAAAAAACGCGGCCTTTTCCGTAAGTCCGGGTCCAGGTATAAGGTTCTTCATTCTTGTCGGGGCGATCCTGCCGTTGGTTGGCTTTGATTTCGCGGACGGCCAGAACGTTGTTATCTTCCTGAAGATGAGTGTGCAGGTACGTTTCGTCGAAGGCTTTGAACGACTGCAAACCCATTACCAGCGCATTTTCAGGCTGGGTAAAGCGCGTCTGGATGGTATCCATTTTGTGCCGCCAGAACTGACCGCCAACCACTTTATCGACGTATTCGGTCGAATTGCGGAAGCAGTACGACGCACAGTGAACCGGAATCACGCCATGACCCGACGATACGTAGTCGAGCAGCGCTTTTTCCTGCGGCTTCGGCAGGCTGTCCCAGTTGGCGTAAATCAACAGGCCGTCGTATTTATTCAGATTGTCGGCGTTGAGGTCTTCCAACTTATCGGTGTACGTAATATTGATGCCCCGGTTTCCCAGCGCAGCCATGAGTTGCGGTACCCGCTCGATGGGCCGGTGATGACCGTTATCACCCAAAAACAGGATTTCGGTCCGGCGAGCCCGCGTCGACTCCTGCCGGACGGTCGTTTGCGTGCCCGACAGGCGGGCGCACTGAGCAAAAAGGGCGGCTAACCCAATGAGAGTGAGTAGTTTTTTCATGGCCTTACAAACGACCGTGTTTATTAAAGGTTAAAATCGGGCAATTCAATCAATTTTCCACCCTGAAGCGCCGACTCGTGCGCCAGAATACCCACGCTGGTCCAATTGGCCGACTGAGCCGCATTCGGGAATGGGTCGCGGTTTTCAACAAGAGCTGACACAAACTCATGCACCATATGCGGGTGCGACCCACCGTGGCCCCCACCCTGCGTGAACGAAAGGTGCTGTGTTTCATCGGCATCATACACGCCTTTGGTCGTGAAGCGCTGAATTTCTTCCGGCAGATAATGCGCGTAATCGGGAACGGTAACTTTTTCAGGAATTTCCGGCTCTGGTTTTTTAGCCGTGTGAATTACCGGTTGTTCGTCTTCAATTAGTTGCCACTCAAACGACTTTTTATCACCGTACACCTCGAAGCTCTCCCGATACTGCCGTGCTACGTCGAACAACGACCGATACACGTATGCCGATAAATCGCTGTTTTTGAACTTGATATGCGCTGACTCTACGGCAAACGGCGAGTTATGAATTTTCGCCAGTTCTTCGCGAATAGTGCCCGACCCAAAGCATGATACGTATTCAGCTTCCAGTTTGAGCAACCCGGCAACCGGCCCAACGCAGTGCGTAGCGTAGTGCATAGGCGGCAGACCAGGCCAGTAATCAGGCCATCCGTCCATGTCCTGCTGGTGGCTGGCTTTCAGAAACTGTACTTTACCCAGTTCACCTTTTTCGTATAACTCCTTGACGAACAGAAATTCACGGCTATACACCACGGTTTCCATCATCATGTATTTCTTGCCCGATTCTTTGGTAGCCTTCACAATTTCCAGGCATTCCTCAACCGTAGTGGCCATCGGCACCGTGCATGCTACGTGCTTACCGGCACGTAACGCTTTGATGCTCTGTTCGGCATGGTTCGGAATCGGCGAATTGATGTGAACAGCATCAACGTTCGGGTCAGCTAGTAATTCATCATAGCTGCTGTAGCGTTTTTCAATGCCATATGCGTCACCAATCTTGTTCAGACTTTCGACGTTACGCTGGCAGATGGCGTACATGTTAGCGTTCGGATAACGCTGATAAATTGGAATGAATTCGGCCCCAAAACCCAGGCCCACAATGGCGACGTTGATCATATTTAAAGAGTGAAAGAGCGAAAAAATGAAAGAGTGAATCGGAACGTTGAACCGGAGCAAAAGAGTGATATTACGACGAGAGCAACGCGCTCTTTCGCTCTTTTACCATTTCGCTCTTTATAAACGCCAGTCCATCTACCGCCAGTTGTTCAGGGGAGGTAAACATGGGCCGGAAAATATGCGTGGCGGCCGCCAGATCGGGCGGGTTCGGACCGAAGGCTTCAATAGCAATCGGGCCTTCGTAACCAACTTCCTGCAGCGTAGCAAATACCTCATCGAACTGGATATGGCCTTTGCCAGGGGTAGAACGGTCATTTTCCGAAATCTGAACATGAACCAGATACGGCGCTACGTTCCTGATGGCCTCCGCTACGTTCTTCTCTTCCATATTGGCGTGGAACGTATCGAAAGCGGCCCGGCAATTCGGATGATTGACCGCTTCAACGTAACGAACGAGTTCATCGACGCACGTAAGTAGGTACGTTTCGAACCGATTGAGGTATTCGATGGCCAGTACTACGTCTTTCGACTGTGCGTATTCGGCCACTTCGCGCATCCCTTCTACCGACCAATTCCATTCCTGTTCGGTGGCAGGTTTACCTGTAAACGTCTTGAAACCAGCATACATCGGTCCCATCAGAATGTGGGAGCCAACGGCTGCGGAGCAATCGATAATCTTTTTCAGGTACGTAACACCCGCCCGTCGCGTAGTTTCGTCGGGGCTGATGAGGCTGACGTCATGACTACAGATTGTACACGTTTGCACGCCCAAATCCAATGCTTTCAGTTGTTGCCCGATACGTTGCCATTTAGCGAGGTTCGGCGTATCGTTCGGTTCGCTGATGGGTACTTCCACAAAATCGAATCCGCTGTCTTTCAGAAACGCTAAGGTTTCAGACAAGTCTTCGTCCATCGACGATGTCCAGACAAACAGATTCATTCCTATCTTATTCATATTACGTCTCTAAAAAATTACACAAACTTAACTAGTAACTAAACACAAGGTATAGCTTTTATTAATGAATACCGACTGTATTTTTACGTAAAACTTCTATTTTTGGCCAAGATTACGTTAAATAAAAACAATGAGACCGCCTTTACGCAAAGATATCGAACCCGTTGCGGCTTCGTTCATTGTTAAAGAACTGACAGAGCCTAACTTCGACCCAAACTGGCATTTCCATCCCCATTATCAGTTATTTCTGGTCGAAGAAGGGACGGGTATGCGATTTATCGGCGACTCGATCAAACCGTTCGGTCCTGGCGATCTGGTTTTCCTAGGGCCCAATTTACCGCATCTCTGGCGTAGTGATCAGGCTTATTTCGATAAATTTTCGGGCCTGATAACTAAAGGCATTGTAGTTTATTTCGCCGAAGATTTTCTGGGAAGCGACTTCTTCAATAAACAGGAAATGACGCTGGTGCGGCAGTTGCTTCATAACGCCCGACAAGGGCTGGAATGGACTGGTGAAACTCGTAGACAAACTGAACGATCGCTACGTAATCTGACAAAACAAACCGCCGACTTTGAGCGCGTGCTTAGTTTACTCTCGCTACTCAATACGTTGTCACATGCATCAGACTACCGTTTTCTGACGAGTTCGGGGTATACCAACACGGTGAAACCTTCCGAAACAGATCGGATGCAGTTGGTACACGATTACGTACTGGAGCATTTCCCGGACGACCTCAGTTTAGACACTATCGCCGATCTGGCCGGCATGACGCCACCCGCTTTTTGCCGATATTTTAAGACTCGGGCGAATAAAACGTTCTCTGAATTTGTGTCGGAGGTACGTATCGGCCATGCCTGTAAGCTGTTGATGATTGGGAAGCTGAATATTACCCAAATCAGCCTGGAAAGCGGTTTCCGTACACTCTCGAATTTCAATCGCCAGTTCAAAGACATAACTGGCCAAACCCCTTCGACCTACGTAAAGACGTATCGGGAGCTGTAAATGGAGTAGAGACAAGGCATGCCTTGTCTCCTATGCGTCAGCAATAACCATCCGGAAATGAGACAAGGCAAGCCTTGTCTCTACAACTAATACGTTACCGTGCTGGCTGGTTCACGAACTGATACGCCTTCTTTAATAAAGGTGAGCAGGTCTTCGTTGAGCCGATCTTTTTCGGTTACAAACAAGCCGTGTGGTGCGCCTTCATATACAATATACGTAGCATTGGGCAGGGCATCAGCCGTCCGTTCGCCCGACGCTTCGATGGGTACGGTTTTATCGGAATCACCATGAATAATGAGCGTCGGTACGTTAATTTGCGTCAAATCATCCCGGAAATCAGTGGTTGAGAAGGAGTTAGCGCAGTCAAGAGTAGCCTTGTGCGATGCTACGTAGGCACGGGCAAAGTCACCATTGAGGTGGGCCTGACTAACGGGCTGGCTGATCAGACTGACACCATAGAATTGTTTACCGAAAGTTTGCAGAAAATCAGCCCGGTCTTTCTTGATGTTCTCGGTAATTTCGTCGAATACTTCCTTATCGACACCGTCGGGATTATCTTCGGTTTTCAGCAAATAGGGCGTTACAGCACTGATAAAAGCCACTTTCGCCACACGCGCGCCACCATGACGGCTCATGTAACGAGCAACTTCGCCACCGCCCATCGAGAAACCAACCAGCGTTACGTTCTGTAAATTCAGTTCATCGAGAACGGCTTTCAGATCGTCGGCTAACGTATCATAATCGTAGCCATCCCAGGTCTGCGTCGATTTACCGAATCCGCGCCGGTCGTAAGCCACTACACGTATCCCATGTGCTGGTAATTCGGCCAGTTGATAATCCCACATTTCGTGGCTGAGGGGCCAGCCGTGAATGAGTACCACAGGATTGCCGGTGCCTAGATCCTGATAAAATAATTTGATGTCATTGCCTGAGGCATCAGTGCCTGCTTTGATATAGCTCATAACGTAATTTGGTTTATTGTTTTTACTCGAGTTAACTTATAGACAACTCTACATACGCCAAATGGTTTGTTATGGTTTTGTGATTTGATTGTTATAGAGATTAGTCGATTATTGGGCCATGAAACAATCGTTACTCTCCCGCCTGGCTGAACAACCACATGCCCTGAACCATTTGTTATTCGGCCTCACCGAAGACCAAATCCAGCAACGGCCCCAATCAGATAAATGGTCAATCTTTGAAAATCTGGCGCATCTGGGTCGTTATCAGGAAGTTTTTCTGGATCGGATTCAACAGATTATCAGTAACGTAACACCACGTTTCGACCGTTACGTTGCCGATAACGACTCCGATTTTGCTGAATGGACGCGGCTGTCGTTTCAAACCCTGACCGAGCGAATGCAGCACGAACGCGCGGCACTGAATGCCTTTCTGAGTATTTTACGAGAAGAACAATTAGTAAGCGTTGGCCTGCACCCGGCCTTTGGCCCGATGACAGTGGAAGGCTGGGCCGAATTTTTTCTGCTCCATGAAGCGCATCACTTTTTCACAATTCTGAAGATAGGCGGAACCTTACGAACGGAAGATCAACCGATGGGATGGTAGTAACGATAAGTGATGAACGATGAGTGAATCATTTTGCACTTATCGTTACCACAAATGGTCTGGTTATTATTTCCAGCGAATGATAACCAGCCCATCAGCTCCTTTTCCCCATAATTGTAGCCGCATCCGCCCCCTCCTCCTGGAAAATTTCCGTCAGTAGCGGCTACTTGATACAAGACTGATCCGCCGTTTAGCGTAGTTACCTGACCACCATATCCCCCCGGCATGGTTCCATAAGCACTACCTCCGTTGCCCAACTTTAAATTTAAAACGTGGTCAGTACTTCCACGTGGCTCATAGGCCATAACCAGATCCTGACCACGCTGACCTGTTACATTCGTTAAGATATTGGATGAAATACCTCCTCTGTACCCTCCAGCGCCATTAACTTCTCCCCCACCAACATCTATGTAACTAATTCCATCTGTACCAATTCGAATAAATGTATTACCACCCCCACTATTGCTCAGAGCAGTAACACCATTGCCAGCAGCTCCTCGTCCCCCTCCGCTTACCTGAACTGTCAATGAAGTTGCTGGTGATACATTGACGAGTTGGCTAATGTATCCGCCACCTCCACCACCTTTACAAGTTATAGTGCCATTTCCCAAATTTGTATAAATATTTCCTCCAGCTCCTGCTCCCCAAGCTTCAATTAGGACCTGATTTACTCCGTTTGGAACAGTCCAGAAATACAGGGACGGGCTATTAATATTATAAAATATAGCAGACTTTTTAAACTCGCCTGTATCACCTCCGCCCAGATACCCCCAGCTTATTCCATTATGCACCGCAACGGCCTGTTGTTCTGTATTATAGACAATATTACCAGCCTGTTGCGGTACAGTTGCGGTTGAGCTCTGCTGAGCGGTAGTGACGCGGGGCAACGTAATGGCATACGGTTTCAACGCCCAGGGCGTTTGGGCATTTACGCCACAGTGAATCAGTGTTAGCAATAAGCCGATGTAAAACAGTCGGTTGCTCATGATGTTAAACTCGGTTTTTAGGGGTTAATTAAACTTATTTTTATCCTGCTGAATTTTTGTCATGCTGAGGTACGAAGCATCTTAATGTTTATTCACTTTAGAATATGGAAGCTTTAAGATGCTTCGTATCTCAGCATGACAAATACGTATCAATAGGGTCAGTTACCGAGAAGTATTCGGGCACCAGTTCCAAACAATAAGCGAGCACCGTTGGTATATCGGACAGTACGTGCTGGAGCCAGGTATCCCGCCGGAACCGTAATTTGATGCCTGATTTCGACCGGAGTGGCAAAATTGCCGGGGAAACTCAACTCCGGTACGCGTCCTGTCGACCAGACGCTGTAGTCAGACCAGTCGCCGTTTTTTACCGTGTAGAAGTTCCCAATCGGATAGAATCCCGGAATGATACTGAAGATATAGGATTGACTAAATACCGACGTACCGCCACCCAAACAATTAGTCTGAATCTGCCACTCATACGTAGCGTTTACTTCCAGATTACCAATGTATTGACCAAAACCACCCGACGTAATATTGCTGGCCGTAAGCCACGTAGTAGTGCCTAGTTTCCGCCAGCGCATGTTAAATGTTGTCTGCTCCTGAAAGTAAAAACCCCGTCGCCATTGGATAGTGGCATAGGCAGCATTTCCACTAATGCCCCCATCAGCCAGATTAGCGTTCGGGGGAGGAATGCAGCCTAACGCGGTGAATGATTGAATGGGCGTCCAGTCGGACGTAGAAGTCGGGTTGCTGCAATTGTTACGGGCCTGCCATTCATACGCTACGTTGGGCGATAACCCAGTCAGGAAATCTCCGTTATTGAAATTGGAAACAGGAATCCAGGAGCCAACCGGACTTTTCGTACGGTATTGCACCGTAACCGGATACGTGGTCGAACCAATCTGCCCCGACCATTGTAACCTGGCCATGCCTTCATTGTAAACCAACGTAGCGGGCTCAATCAGTTGTTCGCAAAGCGAGGTCGTAAACTGCGCCAACGCCGACCAGGGTGATAGATCACCTTCCGGGCAAACTGTCTGAACCTGCCATTCATACGTAGTACTTGGCGTGAGATTCTGAAAAACAGGGGGATATTCATTACCTGGGTAGTTCGCTACGTTACCTACCCAGTTGCTTGTATTGATGGGTCGATACCGTAAATTATACGTTTCAGCCGTAGTTCCGGGAACCATGTCGTTCCAGGTAAACCGCGCATTGCTACGTGTTATCTGACTGTTGGCTAACCCAGTTGGCGTAAGATTAGCACAAACAATAGGGGCCAGGGTACCGAACGTAACGGGAGCTGTCAGCGTGGAGGTATATCCCGGCGAGCAAACTGCCTGTACCTGCACTTCATAGTTCGTACTGGACGACAGATTCAGAATCGTATGTGTGCCACCGAAGTCGCCGGTTACCGTAAATGAAGTCCAGCTACTGTTGCTGCCCGCTACCCGATATTGCCCCTGATACCGATCCGCATTCAGATAGCCGCCATCGCTCCAGAGCAGACTAGCCCGTCTGTCGGTTACGAAATCCGTTCGAAGGTTAGTTGGGGCCAGACAAGGCTCCTGGGCCAAGGTAGTAAAGGTAGCCGAAGCCGTCCAGTCGGATATCCCTCCCGTCTCGATACATTCTGATTGCACCTGCCACTCATACAACGTGCTGGCTTTCAACCCTCGAAGCATGTAAACACTGTACTGCGCGTTCACCTGATTCAGCGTTGTCCAGGAGCTGACTGGACTGGTAACAGGTCGGTATCGAAGATTATACCGTTCGTTATACACAGTTGTCCAGTATACATTCCAGTATCGGTCGGAACCTGAGCCATACAAAGGGTTGGTTGATGGTAGCGGACAGGGCGGTGGGGCAGTAGGTGTGGTAGTTGTAAAGTTATTTCCTTCGGCGTTCCACACCGATTCGTACCCTGTGGCACAAACCGACCGCACCTGCCATTGATACGTAGTACCCGGCGTCAGACCGGTAAGCGTATACGACGTAGCATTGGTTGTTACCGTAGACCACGATAACGGACTGATTGTACTGTACCGTATCTCGGTCGGCGACGTAGGATTAGCGCCGGGCATAAACCATTGTAAACGCACCGTAGAACCAGTTGGAGCCGAAGCAATTGGCGTTATGGGTCGCTGACAGGCGTTGGTTGTCCAGCCCTGGGTTGTATAAGCCGATTGGCCTCCCACCGGGCAGGTAGCTCGCAATCGAACCTCATAGTTAGTGTTTGGTAATAATCCAGTCAGGTTGTAAGCCGAAGCCGTTATTCCTGGTATAGTTGTGTAACTCGGCGGCCCCGATTGCACTC
This sequence comes from Spirosoma profusum, assembly GCF_014699005.1. GTDB lineage: Bacteria > Bacteroidota > Bacteroidia > Cytophagales > Spirosomataceae > Spirosoma > Spirosoma profusum. The sequence continues at coordinate 68,293 of NZ_JACWZY010000028.1, read as the reverse complement.
GATAACTGAGTTCATACGTAACGGGCGTCGTTTCCTGCGTGCTCAATTCCAGAGCTATGAACGTAGCACCCCGACTTTGTTCAACCAGGCCCGGCCGATTACACGCGGTCTGAAATGCGGGTCCGGCCGTAAACGACGATGGTCCAAAACTGCACTGACTACGTACCTGCCACTCATAGGAAACATTGGGTGAAAGGCCAGTCAGTGGATAAACGCTGTTCGTGGTTCCAGGTACGGATGTCCAGTTCTGGTTACCAGTACTTCGATACTGGACCTCATAACTCTGTGGAGCGGGATCGGTTGGTGTTTCCCAGGTAAGCAGCTGTCGGGTTGTCGTTTGAGCGACGGAGCTGACCGTCGGATTGCGGGGGATAGGGCAGCCCGTCGTGAACGTAGTGGAGACAAAGGGCGAGATGCCTCCATTGCTGCAATACGTCTGGATACGGCATAAATAAGGCGTATTATCTGTCAATGGACTAATGTCTGCTACGTTGGTTGGTGCTTCAGCCGTAAAGACCTGCACAGTGTTGGTATTGAGATTTTGCACCTCAATCCGGAAGCCCGTGCCAGAAGAATAGCTGGTTGTCCAGTGAAGTTGTGCAGTCGTGCTGGTGATTCCCGACACAAAAACATTGCTGGGTGTAAAGCAGGTCTGAGCATAAACAACCTGGGCAGATAGACTTAACCAGATACCTAATGCCAGCAATCGACCTAAATAGTTGATTGTCCACAAGCCAACAGCCGTAGTTTGTAAAGGTGTCTTCATGGGAATTTGAGTAATGGTGTGATGAGGTATTGAATAGTCGTTGCACCAAATGTCAGCATGCCAAATCAGAGACACCATCCCATAAAAGGGGGATACCGCCTGACTCGAATAGGGAAACTAACCCACTCGTTTTCACCACTCGGTCAGAAAGAGAATGAGGATGTTACGTTGGGGTGAATTATGGAAAGTCGACATGTCGAAGCCCCTAGCGTCAGCAACATTCTGTTAATCAACGCATTATCTTACCATTTCACCATGATTCGCGCTACGTTAAGGTGTAAACTCAAGCATTTTCAGCTCAAAACCCGGCACAACGGTTCCAATGACATACATCTTGTTATTGCCTGGAAACAACAGGGGCGAATTGACCTTTGCGCTAAATTCCCGGCGCTCGGTCCAGGTATCCGAAGGAGCATCGTACTCCCAAAACCGGGCATTTGTCGTTGAATTCTGAAGCGCGTAAATTTTGTTGTTCAGCAAACTGACAGTTTTACTTTCAGAGGCCGCATCCGAAGACGGCGCATCTTTCAGGCGTTTCCAGCTATTTCCGCCCGGATCGTATTCGTAAACTTTTTGGGTTGAATTTCCCTGATCGTAGGTAGCAATAAAATAAAGCTTACTGCTAACGCCCAGCAACGTATTGCCCTGAAGCTGCTCGGGCAGGTCGGTTTTCTGCGTCCACTTATCAGCAGTTGGGTCATATTCCCACCAGTCCGTATACCGCGTTGTTACGCTGCTCGTCATAGTACCCAGCCCATAATAGATCTTCCCACCAACTGAACCCACACTCGGACTCATCCGCAGATTTCCCGGAAAATCGGCTTTGCGTTTCCAGGTGTTCGTTGGAATGTCATATTCCCACGTCTCACGTACGTAGTTCAACGCTTTGTCCCGACCATGCAGAACGTAGATTTTCTGTCCGACTGAAGCCAACCGAATCGTACCGGAAGCGGTACCCGGAAAATCTGCCTTCTTGGTCAACGCTGCGGTAAGCGGTTCCACCTGATAGGTATTGGTCGAGGTTACCCAAAATTGCTTCGTATCGATAGTCAGGAAACTCGAATAGCTGGACTGATTGTACTTACCCAGGTCTTTCCATGTACCGGTTAAAACGGCTTGTGGTAATGTTTTAACCGGTAGTACATCTGAATAGACTACGTTTGTTTTTCCATCGGCAGCATACTCGCCAAATGCCCTTACGTAGCAGGTCTGATTGGCCGAAAGCCCACTAATCGTATATTCATAGGAAAACGTACTGGTAGTCAGGCCATTGATTACCTGATCCCATTTTTTCGTGTCAGTCCCGTCAACGGTTGGCGTTGTATTCGACGTCGCCCAGACAAAACCATATTTAGAAACAGGCGACGGACTGCCGCCTAAAGCCGTAAAAATAGCCAGCGCCTTGAAGCCATAGGATGTAATGTTTTCAGCTTCTTTAATAGTCAAAACGGGTAGCGCCGACTGAGTGGTTTTCAACAGAACTACAGCGCTGTACCCTGTTCCTTTTTCATTCGTGGCATACGCCCGAACGTAGTACGTTGCGTTGGCTTCCAGCGTCGTCAGTTTGCTGATGATGGTTAATGGAAATGGGCCGCTGGTAGTCCCTAATTCTGTTTTACTATCGGAAAGCGTTGGCGTCTGATTGATTTTGCTGTAGATAAAGCCATGCTGGGTTATTGTTGCTCCTCCGTTCGAATTTAGTACAGCCGATACGTTAGCCGAAGTAGTCGTAACGCCCGACGTAGCAGGAGCCGTAGCAGTACTGAATGTTGGAGCGGTTGAGGTAGCCGACGTAGTACTGCCGGGGGTTGTCGTTGTGGTGCTACCAGGGGTTGTCGTGCCACCGGGTTGGGCAGGGTCTGGCTCCGATTTTTTGCAGTTCTGCAAGCCGAATAATAACCCGGTTAATAAACTAACCAGGTGTAACGAGAAACGAAATGATTGCATGATGATGAGGATTAGAAACGGGATACCGATTAATTTCCCCAAAGGTCACCAAAGTTTTTAGGGTGCGAAATCCCATAAAAGGGGGATACAGAAGGATTTATGTCGCATTTTTACAATTACAGGCTATCCCATACACCGAGTTTTGTCTTGATCTATAAATTTCCTCCAGGTGGCAGGTTTCTATTCATCCTCTTCAGCGCTACGTCGACATAGCTCTATTTCTGGCTGGCTTTTGCTTTTGTTTTTCTTAGGAAGTATGTCTGGACTGGCGCAAACATATACGTATCCATTCACCAATGGGCGCGCCGAATTACCAGCCTTGTTTCCTGTTAAAAATAAATCCATCGTGGCTACTTATCGGATTCAAAACCCTACCAATAAGCCAGTTGAGGTTATTCTGTATTATGGAATTGATCAATTAACTGCTTACCGGATTGACAACGGAATTGCTACGTTACTAGGGCAATCGGGCTGGCTTTATCCCGCGCCGATGCTCCAGTTCGATCAATATCCGGAGTTTGGCCTGCAACACCGAAATGGGCTCCTTTTTCAGGTTCTCCCCGAACGAACTATGCTTCTGCGGGTCGTTTTCCTGAATAAATCGTCTGTTAATACCATCCATTATTCTCCTGTCTTATTCAGCCGGACTGGTTATCAGCAATTCCTGGATCATCGAGCCATCGAACATTCACAGACACGCTTGCTGGGAACAGGCTTTCTGGGTTGCCTGCTGATTATGTTTCTCTACACGGGCATGCAATACGTTATTCTGCGGGAGCGGGTTCTTCTGTACTATTCGTTGTATGTTTTGCTGGTTATGCTACGCAGCGTAATGACCGACGAATATTTGCGTGGGCTGGATTACTGGCCATTGCTACGTTCCGTAAATTTTGTCAGTCGGCATTCGCTTACGTTTATGTTCTGGTCGCTGGCGGCATATGGGTTATTTCTACGAGAATACGTCCAGTTAAAAACGCGCTCTTCCAGAATTGATACCGTTTATGTAGTCGCCAGTATTCTTTTTGTACTGCTGGGCATTGGTGATGTGTTTGTGGTAGTCGATAAATTTACGGAGCCTGTCTGGCACCTGGCACACCGAATTATTGATATTGGCTTACTTTTATACGGCCTTTATACACTTTATACACTCTGGCTTTTTTACGATCCTGTCACCAGATTTTTGTTCTGGGGAGTTCTGTTCTTTATCTTAAGTGGTATTATTTCCCTCATCAATCGGCTATTTTTCCCGGATTCGCCAACGGTCTATGATGTTGAGGCAGGCATTTTTATGACGGGCTATATTCTTGAGATTGTAACGTTTGCCCTCGGAATTGCCCAACGTCATGAACTGATCCGGCAGGAAAAATTACAGATTCAGGCTAAATTGATTGAGCAATTGCAGGGAAATGAACAGAAACAGGCGAAGCTAAACAGCCTGCGCGATGAAATTGCCCGGGATCTGCACGATGAAGTAGGTTCGCAATTAAGCAGCATCAGCATTCTGAGCCAGACGACCACGCGCTACGTAACAGACGAACGCGCTCATCAACGTTTGCTCACGATTGGTCAAACGGCCCGGCAAGTGATGGATTCCATGCGCGAAATTGTCTGGAGTCTGAATTCGTCCAGTGATTCGCTGCAAGACGCCGGGCAACGTATTCGCGAAACGGCTTACACGCTGTTTCAGGACAGTTTGGTTCGTCTCCACATCGACATCACTGAAACCAGTGCCCAGCTTGAGTTTACCGAAAAACAACGACGCGAGTTACATCTGATTGCCAAAGAGTGCCTGACGAACGTATTTCGCCATGCGAATGCGCAAAACGTCTGGATTACGCTACGTATTGAAGCCAGCAACCTGCAACTCATCATTCGCGATGACGGCGTTGGGCTTGACCAGAACGCCACCACCAGTGGTCTGGGACTACGTAGTATTCAGCAGCGCGTGGAAAGTTTACGAGGACGTTTATGTATTGAATCTGAGCCAGGTCGGGGTACTACGTTCTCTATTAATTGTTCCATTACGTTGTCACAGCACTACCAGCCAACAGAACCACGGTTTGCTACCTCTACTAGTTCATCAGATAATAGTTAACGTAAATTATGGGAAGTGATTTTTGTCATCCTGACGCAGGAAGGATCTTAAGGTTTTCTTACTGTAGTGCCAGAAAATCCTAAGATCCTTCCTGCGTCAGGATGACAAAAATCTTGATATAGATATGTTAATTAGACGTTTACTCGGTAAAACATTCATTATTCGCGCTAATTAGTGCTGGAAATTTATCTAAAGTCTAGCTGTTACATTGCTGACCTACAGCTTATACTTCGCCACTGCTTCTACCACCGAGTGCACGTGCAGCTTTTCGTAAATCCGTTTGATGTGCGTTCGGACGGTTTCAATACCAACGCCCAGCTCTGCGGCTACGAGTTTGTAGCTCATGCCCTGCGCCAGATAGTGTAACACCTGACTTTCCCGACTAGTAAGCTGATCGAGACTTGCCGACCCTCCCGAACGGGCCGGAAATGATTGAATGACTTTCCGGGCAATACTAGGCGACATGGGTGACCCGCCAGCGTATACCGATTCAATTGACTCAATGATTTGATCGGGTGTAGTTTGCTTTAGTAAGTAGCCTGACGCGCCGGCACACAAGGCTCGAAACACGCGGTCGTCGTCGTCGAAAACGGTAAGCATCAGGACTTCCACAGCCGGAAACTCGCGATGCAAGCTGGTTACCGCCTGAATACCGTCGCGACCAGGCAGATCAATATCCATCAGCACTACGTCGGGCTGGAACTGATACGTCTGGTCATTGGCACGCAGACAGTCGCCGAAAGCGCCTACTAATGCGCAGCCATCCGTATCGTCGATCAGGGCACTTAAGGCTTCGCGTAAGGGCGCGTTATCCTCATAAATCAAGACACGGATTGGCATAATTAAAGATAAAAAAAGCGGAGTCAGTTTTTACGCCGTTAGCGTAAAGGTAATCAGGCGTTATAGCTTAAGGGTATCCCATATTCGGGTGATACGTTGCCGTCCACGCTTATAGCTAACGTATCAAAAAAACGAGCAATTGCTACGTTGCTCGCCTTTTTGATTCCCTCAACTATTGATACACCCGAACGTAATCTACTTCCATGCGTCGGGGCCAGATACTTTCGTCAACGCCTTTCTGACCACCCCAGTTGCCGCCCACCGCTACGTTCAGCAGTAGATAAAATTTCTGTTCAAAAGGCCATTCCGCTACGTTGCCTCCTAAAACAGCTTTCTCGACTGTGTTGTATTTCTGGTTATCTACGTAGAAATCAATCTTATCGGCGGTCCACTCGATGGCGTAGAGGTGATACGTCTGGGTAGCATCCGGAATGTTGATCTGCTTGCCTTTCTGGGTCTTTTTGGCGTGGTTATAGGTTTCGGTATGGATGGTGCCATGAATAACGCCTTCATCGAAACCAACGTGTTCCATGATATCGATTTCGCCAGCCAGCGGCCAGCCAGCGGTTTTGATATTATTGCCCAGCATCCAGACTGCCGGCCACGTACCCCGCCCCGACGGAAGTTTAGCGAAGGCTTCGATACGTCCCTGTTTCCACGCCATTTTGCCCCGCGTCAGCAACCGCGCCGAGGTGTAATTCTTACCTTCGTACGATTCTTTGCGGGCTTCGATAATGAGTTTCCCATTTTCGACGCGGGCGTTTTCTCTACGTCGGCGGGTGTAGTACTGAAGCTCGTTATTGCCCCAACCGCCCCCGCCTACTTCATAATCCCATTTTGTCGAATCAGGTAGTCCCGGCTTGTCAAATTCATCAGTCCAAACGAGTTTACGAGCTGTGGGCGAAGTTGTTACGTTAACCGGTGCCGTTACGTCGGGGGCTTTGCAAGCCAGAATGGCAATTAATACCAAGGATTTAATTATCAATAGATTTTTCATGACAAATAGCCTAAATCGCTCATTCGCTCATTTAACATCCGTTACGGCACTCTTTGGAAACGCCCACGTCAGAAAATCGGGCATGATGGCGCTCCAGGTTTCCTGATTGTGTTTTCCACCGGCAATTTCAACGTAGCGAATGTCGGTCGGTTGGCTGTTACGTTGATAGCCTTTTTTCTCTAACTCTGTTATCAGGTCAAGGGTATCGTCGATGGCGTCGATGATGCCATTGTTGTTGCGGTCGCTGGTTTCGTCGTCGGTTCCGGCTTCGAACCAGAATTTCTGACCTTTGTGATACGTTCCTTTTCGTACCAGCGCGTGCATGATACGGTCGGTTTCGTCGCGGTAGCCGTCTTCTGTACTTTTACTACGCCACCAGAGCGCCCCCGAAAATACGCCTGCTTTGGAAAATCGTTCGGGATGATGGAAAACAATATCGAAGGCCGATAAGCCACCCAGCGAGAAACCCGCAAATACCGATTGGGCCGGATCAGTGCTGACGCGGTATTTTTTTCTGACGTAGGGAATAAGTTCGGTAAGTACGAAGTCGGTGTACAGATTTGCCTTGCTGCCCCGGTTCATGTAATCGGCCTGAGCCGACGTACCATATTCCTGAATCCGGTCGCCGGCGTGAATGGCCACGAGTACAAACGGCCGTATCGCCTGTTTTTCGTAGAGCGAATCCAGTACGTCTTTCATTCGCAAACGACCTAAATCCTGCCCATCGTTCAGGTACAAGACAGGCAATTTTGCTACGTCGTCCTGTCGATTCGTACCAACAAAAGACTGGTAATGAGGAGGTAATACTACGTCCAGATGAACAGTTCGTTTTAGCGGAACCGAGTATAGTGAGTCGTCGTGCCGAACCGTTACGGTGGATTGTTCGGCGCGTGGGAGGGTTGGTACAAGTTCAACCATAAGCGCAAAAAATAACAAAAGGATAATCTTCACAACTGACAAAGTAGCTAAATTTTTCAATGCCCACGGCGTTGTTTTTGTCGGTACCAGCTATTTCTTCTATTTTCAGCCGAAATTTATAAGCGGTTAAAACACTCATTAAACAACTATCAACGTGCAGGAAGACTATCGAAAATGGTATTCGCATCACCTCGGGCGTGACATCGAGATGCTGGTTTATGGCAATTGGGGCTATCCGGTACTGATGTTTCCGACCTCCATGGGCCATTACTACGAGTACAAGGATTTCGGTTTGATCGACACAGCCCGCTGGTTTGTGGAAACCGGGAAAGTAAAACTTTACTGCATCGACAGCATCGACAAAGACAGTTGGTACGCCAAACACCTGCACCCCGGTACCCGCATCTGGAATCATGTTTTATACGACAAGTTTCTGCATGAAGAACTGGTACCGGGTATGCAGCGAGAATGTAATGTGCAAAAAATCGGTGTTTCGGGAGCTTCGTTCGGGGGGTATCATGCGTTGAATTACGCTTTCCGGCACCCTGAGCAGGTTGGTCATTTGCTCACGATGGGCGCGGCTTTCAACATCAAGTCGTTTCTGGGCGGTTATTACGACGATAACGTGTATTATAATAATCCTCCCGATTTCATGCCCAACGCCCAGAACGATGAGTTTCACCATATGAATATCGTGCTTGGTACGTCGGAATATGATTTCTGTAAACCTGATAATTATCAGATGTCGGGGATACTGAGCTACAAAGGCATTCGCCATCAACTCGACGTAACGCCCTGGGGCAATCATGACTGGCCCGTCTGGAAAGATCAGTTTCCCAGATATTTAAGTAAAATTTGATGTATGAACTATGATGTATGAACTATGGCAACCGTATTTCATACATCATACTTCATATATCTTATATCATCATTCCATGCACCACCTCGACCGGCTTCGCCAGCACATTTCGGATGTACCTGTGCACCTAAAAGCCTTCTCAGAAACTGATTTGACGCAGCACGCGCCGGATAAATGGTCGCGTAAGCAAATTCTGGGGCATCTGATTGATTCGGCCATCAATAATCTGAAGCGGTTTACCGATGCCCAGTTTTCGGAAGGAACGTATCAGACTACATCTTACAATCAGAATCAGTTGGTCGTTGTCAATCAATACCAAACGTTACCGCTGGAGCACCTGCTCACGCTTTGGAGCAGTCTGAATACGCAAATTCTTTACGTTGCCGAAGTCATTCCAGAGGTCACGCTTGCTCAGCCCGTTCAGTATAATGGTGTAGCAGCAGAAACGTATACGCTGGATTGGATTATTGAGGATTACGTAGCACATCTAGAGCATCACCTCAAGACATTACTCTAGTTTTCTGGCTGATTCAACAAGCGTTTCGGCTACGTAATAATATCTTTTTCTACGTAGTATCAGTTCGGCACAGTAGTTGTTTTGGATGACCTAAAACCTCATCCTCTCCAATCCACTATGACAACTTTTACGCGGGTATGGCCAAATTTTCGTCGTACGAAGACCGGTTTGCACATGTACATTCAGCACCGCAATAAACAGGGATTCGTATTGAGCAACTACGTCTGTTCAGCGCTCTATAATTGAAAAAAAGAAAAGCCCGCTTAATTACGGGCCAGTTACAGTGTCGTGATGGTTTGTTCAGGTTGCGGTGGACAAGCGGAAAACCATGCACAAATATAGGTAGTTATACGCAATACGCGCATACCTTCATATTAAAACGGGATTAATTTCTCGTTTTATTTAACCTGTATCTTACGTAAAATCAGGTCATTACAAATGAAAACATTTACACGTGACACATGATTTGAGCCGATCAGTTCATTCTGCTGTACTGACTCATAAAACCCGATTTTTAAGTAGTTTATGTACTATAAACGAAGTAGGGAAACGTTATGATTGACATTGCGTCGCGTTAAACAATGTGAAAAGCGGTATGTTTACCACATCAACAACCAATGTTTTCACAGTTTAACCAACTGTCGTTAATTTAAGTCATTTAAATTAACCTTAACTAATTCATTATGAGCAAGAAATCGAAAATCGGCATTCTATTCGGGCAGGAAAACACGTTCCCACAGGCTTTTGTCGACCGTGTTAATGAAAAACAAAGTACGTTTTCTGCCGAATTTGTCAGTATCGATCAGGTCGAACAAAGCGTAGCGACAGATTACGCCGTTATCATCGACCGTATTTCGCAGGATGTTCCATTCTATAAGGCTTTTCTGAAGAATGCCGCGCTGACCGGAACAGCGGTGGTAAATAACCCTTTCTGGTGGAGTGCCGACGAGAAATTTTTCAATAACTGTCTGGCTGTTCAACTTGGGGTACCTGTTCCAAAAACGTTTTTGCTTCCTTCCAAAGAGCGCCCCGACGACACAAATCATAACTCGTTTCGCAACCTGAAACACATGAATTGGGATGCTATTTTCAAGCATATTGGTTTCCCGGCCTTCATGAAGCCGCACGCGGGGGGTGGCTGGAAAAGCGTTTACAAAGTTGACAATCCTGAGCAGATGTTCAACGCCTACGATGAAACTGGACAATTAGTAATGCTGTACCAGGAAGCCATCGACTTTACTGATTACTTCCGGTGCTACTGCATTGGTGGTAAAGATGTACGTATCATGTCGTATGAGCCACGTAATCCGCACCATTTGCGGTACGCTTCTGAAATGAAAACCACGGGCGACGCCGGCAAAAAACTGCTGGAAACCATGCACGACTACGTATTGAAACTGAACCACGGACTTGGCTACGATTTCAATACAGTTGAATTCGCTGTGCGCGACGGTATCCCCATCGCTATTGACTTCTGCAATCCCGCTCCCGACGCCGACGTTCATTCGGTTGGGCAGGCCAATTTTGACTGGGTAGTTGAAGCAGCCGCAAACATGGCCATCGACCGGGCAAAAAAAGCGCAAAAAGGTAATAACAACCTGACCTGGGGTACGTTTGTCCGTGGCTCAGTTGCTGATATTGCGGCACCTTCAGCCCCTGCTAAAGAAGCTAAAGCGCCAAAGGCAGAAAAAGCAAAAGAAGCGCCTAAAGCAAAAGAAGAAGCAAAGCCTAAAAAGGGTAAAAAGTAAACACATTTGTCATGCTGAGGAACGAAGCATCCTGAAGCATCCTAACTACGTGCTAGGAAACCTTAAGATGCTTCGTTCCTCAGCATGACAAAAAACGTCCCGAACGATTCTAATACGTTCGGGACGTTTTTTTGTGCTCCTTCAAAGACCAATTCGCTTAGGATCAATGCCCGTATCGCGGGCTGATGAACGTAGTATCGCCAGCATTTCGCCGTAGCTGAACAATCGCCCGTCTATGTAATCATGTTCTTCAGAATCAGCGAACGTTCGCTTCTCTTCCAGATCGCGAATATTCGCATGAATCGTTATCAATACGTCCTGAATAAACTCCTCAAATTGCTGTTCGTGCATAATCACGTAGCGTTAAACCAATTTCTATAAATCTTTCTAAATTCTCTGCGCAAAAGCCTTTTCTCCGAATAATATTAGGCATATCGGCAAAATTTCGACTTACCGTTCGTCACAAAAGTACTGTCACTTCAGCATTTTTAACCATATTCGCGTTTTCCGAATGTTTGAATCTATCATCAACAACGTAGTACATGCAAAGACGCGATTTTATCCAGTTGTCGGGGCTGGGCATTGGTAGCCTATTTACCGCTGGCGTCCCGGTATTTGGCAATAACGTATCAGCAGATTATCTGTTCGATGCCTCAGGCTGGGGAGCTGGCGTCGACGCGGCCGCCAAGAAAAAATTAGCCGACGTAGCACTCAATACGGCTAAAAGCCAGGGCGCTACGTATACCGACGTTCGCATTGGCCGCTACCTGCAACAGTACCTGTTCACCCGCGAAACGAAAGTCCAGAATATTGTAAACGCCGAATCATACGGCATTGGTATCCGGGTTATTGCGAACGGTACGTGGGGTTTTGCCGCCACCAGCGACGTAACACCCGATGCCATCGCCCGATGTGCGAAAACGGCCGTATCCATCGCCAAAGCCAACTCTCGCCTTCAAACCGAACCCGTTCAGCTGGCTCCGCAGAAAGGCGTTGGCGAAGTAACCTGGAAAACGCCTATCCAGAAAAATGCTTTTCAGATACCCGTCAGTGAAAAAATAGACCTGTTGATGAAGGTCAACGGCGAAGCCATGAGAAATGGCGCGGCTTTCGTTACGTCGAACCTGTTTTTCATTAACGAACAGAAATATTTCGCATCGACCGATGGCTCTTACATCGATCAGGATATTCACCGCATCTGGCCTACGTTCACGGTATCGGCAGTTGACCGCGCTGCCGGAAAATTTAAAACCCGCGATGCCATCAGTTCGCCGATGGGTATGGGTTACGAATATCTGGATGGGCTGGCTTCCGAAAAAATAAAAGCACCAAACGGTCTGGTGGGTTATCGGTATTCGTACGACATGGTTGAAGATGCTACGTTGGCCGCGAAACAGGCGAAAGAAAAACTCACCGCCAAAAGTGTTCAGCCGGGTAAATACGACCTTGTGCTCGATCCCAATCACCTCGGTTTGACCATCCACGAATCCGTCGGTCACCCTACCGAGCTTGATCGCGTATTGGGTTACGAGGCTAATTATGCGGGCACCAGCTTCGCTACGTTGGATAAGTGGAAATCGAAGACGTTCAATTACGGCAGTAAACTGGTCAATATTGTTGCCGATAAAACGCAACCCAATACGTTGGGCACAGTTGGTTACGACGACGAGGGCGTTCCGTGTAAAGAGTGGGATTTGATCAAAGATGGCATTCTGGTGAACTATCAGGCTATCCGCGACCAGGCCGCTATTCTGGGCGAAAAGGAATCGAATGGCTGCTGCTACGCCGACAACTGGAGCACAGTGCAGTTCCAACGGATGCCGAACGTATCACTCAAGCCCGGCGCAGAAAAACGCTCTGTTTTCGACATGATTAAAGGTGTCGACAAGGGTATTTATATCATTGGCCGTGGTTCCTATTCAATTGACCAGCAGCGATATAACTTTCAGTTCGGCGGGCAATTATTCTACGAAATCAAGAATGGTGAAATCGTGGGTATGCTCGACGACGTAGCGTATCAGTCGAATACCCAGGAATTCTGGAACTCCTGCGCCCAACTCTGCGACAAGGACGACTACCGCACGTTCGGTTCTTTCTTCGATGGTAAAGGACAACCGTCACAAGTGAGTGCCGTTTCGCATGGTTCAGCTACTACGCGTTTCAATGGCGTCAACGTAATCAATACAGGTCGGAAAATATAAACGGAAGTCAATTGCTGGCAGCTATCGACTGCTGACTATCGACTATTGACAAAACTATGTCCATCTTAACCAAAGACGAAGCAAAGAAAATAATTGACAAGGCGCTCTCCTACGCCAAGGCCGACGAAACCAGCGTCAATCTGTCGGGGGGACGTACCGGCAACATTCGGTACGCTCGCAACGCCGTATCGACCAGTGGAGAAGGCACTAATCTTTCGATGAGTATAACGGCTGTTTTTGGCAAGCGTGCCGGCACCGCTACGCTCAACGAATTTGATGACGCGTCGATTGAAAAGACCGTTCGGCGAGCCGAAGAAGTCGCCCGTCTGGCCCCCGAAAATCCAGAATACGTACCAATGCTGGGGCCACAAACGTATCTTCCGGCTGATCCCTACTCTGAAAACACAGCTAAAATAGACCCTGATTTTCGGGCAAAAGCTACGTTCAATAGTCTTGACCCTTGCCGCAAAAAGAACCTGACAGCCGCTGGCTACATGGAAGATTCGACTCGATTTACGGCCATCGGTAATACCAAAGGACTGACGGCCTACAATCGGGAAACTTCCGTTGAATTTTCGATTACGGTACGTACTGCCGATGGAACCGGCTCCGGTTACGCCACCCGCGACGTAACGGACGTATCGAAACTAAGCACGAAAGACGCCACCGAGATTGCCATGCAGAAAGCGATGGCATCGACAAATGCCCGGGCTCTTGAACCCGGTAAATATACCGTTATTTTGGAGCCAGCTGCCCTGTTGAGCAACGTAGATGCCTCGCTGATGGCCGCCATGATGAATGGTTTAGATGCCCGAAACGCCGAAGAGGGACGTAGCTTTATGAGTAAAAAAGGCGGTACTACCCGACTGGGCGACAAGTTATTTGATGAGCGTGTCACCATCTATTCTGACCCGACAAATCTGGAAGTTCCCGCAGCCGCGTTTGGAGGAGGAGGGGGCGGTGGTCGATTTGGGGGCGGAGGCAGTGACGGGCGTCCGCAGGAAAAAATCACCTGGATTGAAAAAGGGGTTGTCAAGAATCTATCTTACTCCCGCTACTGGGCTGAGAAAAAAGGCGTCAAGGCCGTACCACCACCGGCCAATTTCATTATGGAAGGCGGCACGCAATCGCTAGCCGATATGATTAAAAGTACGGAAAAAGGAATTCTGGTCACGCGGTTCTGGTACATCCGCACTGTTGATCCACAGACACTTTTATACACGGGCCTGACCCGCGACGGTACGTTCTACATCGAAAACGGGCAGATAAAATTCCCCGTCAAGAATTTCCGCTTCAATGAAAGCCCGGTAATTATGCTCAACAACCTCGAAGCGCTAGGCAAACCCGTTCGGATGGGTGGTAACCTGATTCCGCCCATGAAAATCCGCGACTTTACGTTTACGAGTTTATCGGATGCGGTGTAAAAGTCATTAGTCATCCGTCGCTAGTCAACAAAATTATTGACTAGCGACGGATGACTAATGATTTCCATTAACAAACTCTTCTTAACCAACGACTATTGACTATCGACTATAATCCATGAACCGTCGAGATTTTAACCAGTTACTAAGTATGGGCACAGCCGGAATCCTGATGCCCTCATTACCCGCTTTTTCCCGATCGGTCACCCCAGAACAATTGCTGGAACCAGGTCTGGACGTAGCCATAAAAAAACGGCTGGCCGATGCAGCACTCAACACAGCAAAAAGCAAGGGCGCTACCTATGCCGATGTACGTATTGGCCGATATCTGAACCAGTTCGTTCTTACCCGCGAAAACAAAGTACAGGGCATTGTTAACTCTGAGTCGTTTGGCGTTGGCGTAAGGGTTATTGTGGATGGGTGTTGGGGATTTGCGTCAGTAGGCGATGCGCGGGATGAATCGGTTGTTGCCAAAGCCACCGAAACAGCCATCAAAATCGCCAAAGCGAACGCCCGCTTATTGACCGAACCCGTTCAACTCGCACCACAAAAGGGTTTTGGCGAGGTAAGCTGGAAGGCACCTATCAAACGTAACGCTTTTGAAGTTCCGATTAAAGAGAAAGTAGAGTTACTGCTGTCCTGCAACGCTGCGGCTATGCAAAACGGGGCCAACTTCGTCAATAACGTACTGTTTCAGGTGAATGAGCAAAAGTATTTTGCCTCGACTGACGGTACGTATTCCGATCAGGACATTCACCGAATCGGACCAAGTTTCACTGTAACAGCCGTTGACCCTCAGAACGGACGGTTTGCTACACGCAATTCATTAAGTGCCCCAATGGGAATGGGTTACGACTATCTGCAAACCAACCCAGCCGACAAGCTCACCGGCGTCACGACCCGCTATAACAAAGGGTACGACATGCTGGAAGACATCACCGCAGCAGCCAAACAAGCCAAAGAGAAACTCTCGGCCAAGTCGGTGGAAGCAGGTAAATATGACCTCGTCCTCGACCCGTCGCACACCTGGCTGACTATTCACGAATCGGTTGGACACCCGCTCGAACTCGACCGTGTACTGGGCTATGAGGCCAATTACGCAGGCACCAGCTTCGCTACGTTAGACAAGTGGCAAACAAAGAATTTCAACTACGGTAGTCCCGTCGTTAACTTCTTCGCCGACAAAACCCAGCAAGGCTCATTAGGGTTGGTTGGCTGGGATGATGAAGGCGTTAAAACTAAACGCTGGGATCTGGTGAAAGATGGCATTCTGGTAAATTACCAGGCCATTCGTGATCAGGTACATATCATCGGCGAAAATGAATCGCAGGGCTGCTGCTACGCTGACAACTGGAGTTCAGTACAATTCCAGCGCATGGCCAACGTATCACTGGCTCCTGGTAAAACGCCTTTGTCGGTTGACCAGATGATTAAAGACGTCAAAAAAGGCATCTATATTATCGGCGATGGCTCGTTCTCCATCGATCAGCAACGGTACAACTTCCAGTTCGGCGGTCAACTGTTTTACGAAATTAAGGACGGCCAAATTGCCGGTATGCTCAAGGACGTAGCGTATCAGGCTAACACCCGCGAATTCTGGAACTCCTGTGTAGCCGTCTGCGACGAAAAGGATTACCGGTTGGGTGGTGCATTTAACGACGGAAAAGGGCAGCCACCACAATCAAGCGCGGTATCGCATGGCAGCTCGACGGCTCGTTTTAATGGTGTTAACGTAATTAATACAGCACGGAAAATTTAAAAATGGGCCACAGAGATGCACGAAGGGTAACAGAGAGTCACAGAGAAAAATTATCTCTGCGTATCTCCGTTTGTCTTGACGGTCCGCCGTTGCGGTGCATCTCTGTGACCCAATCAACGAACTATGGCTATTTTAACCCAAGCAGAGGCAAAACGTATCATTGATAAAGCCCTCTCCTACGCCAAGGCCGACGAAACCAGCGTGAGCCTGACAGGGGGACGTACCGGCAACATACGTTATGCCCGTAACTCGGTATCGACCAGTGGCGAAGCTGACAATCTGGCGCTGGCGGTAACAGCGGTATTCGGCAAACGGTCGGGTACAGCAACCATCAACGAGCTGGATGATGCCTCGCTCGAGAAAACGGTACGTCGGGCGGAGGAAATTGCAAAACTCGCTCCTGAAAATCCAGAGTATATGCCGATGCTGGGGCCACAAACGTATCTACAAACCAATACGTATGCCGAAAGCACAGCAAAAATAGACCCTGAATTCCGGGCCAAAGCCGCTTTCGACAGCATCGGTCCCTGCAAAACGAAGAACCTGACAGCCGCCGGTTACATGGAAGATACGACTGGCTTTACATCCATCGGCAATAGCAAAGGACTTTTCGGCTATAACCGATCTACCGGTGTCGATTTTTCCATCACAGTACGCACCGCTGATGGACTTGGCTCCGGTTATGCTAATCCCGATGTTAACGATGTAACGAAGCTCAGCACGAAAGCAGCCACGGAAGTAGCTATGAGCAAAGCTGTTGCCTCCGTTAACGCTCGTGCGCTGGAACCGGGTAAATACACAGTCATTCTGGAGCCAACCGCGTCGGTCGAGTTATTACAAAACATGATGTTCAGCATGGATGCCCGCAATGCCGACGAAGGACGTAGCTTTCTGAGCAAAAAAGGTGGAGGAACTCGCCTGGGCGAAAAACTTTTCGACGAACGCGTCAACATTATTACCGATCCCATGAATGCCGAGTTGCCCTTATCGCCGTTTGGTGGAGGAGGGGGCGGGGGCGGAGGTGCCGGTCGTTTTGGCGGTGGCAGCGACGGTCGTCCACAGGAAAAAGTAACGTGGGTGGAAAAAGGCGTTGTGAAGAACATGCCAGCGACTCGGTTCTGGGCAGAGAAGAAAGGAATTAAAGCCATTCCTCCCCCCACTGGCATCATCATGATGGGTGGTACAGAATCGTTGGCCGACCTCATCAAAAGCACAACGAAAGGAATTCTGGTCACGCGGCTCTGGTACATCCGCGCCGTTGATCCGCAGACATTGCTGTATACGGGCCTCACCCGCGACGGTACGTTCTACATTGAAAATGGGCAGATTAAGTACCCTGTCAAGAACTTCCGGTTTAACGAAAGCCCGGTTATCATGCTCAACAATCTTGAAGCGCTGGGCAAGCCGGTACGTGCGGGGGGACACCTGATTCCGCCTATGAAAATTCGTGACTTTACGTTTACCAGCCTGTCTGATGCAGTGTAATATTATTATGCTGGGACGCAGAGATCACGGAGACACACAGAGATTCACAGAGAAGGATTTAGCGACAATTGTTATTGACAAAGCTATTGAAGTGCATCACACACTAGGGGCGGGTCTACTTGAATCAGCCTACCAGGAATGTTTATACTATGAACTGCAACAAACGGGATTGCTTGTCGAACGCGAAAAACAATGCCCGTGATTTATAAAAGAGCATGGCTACCGGGTCGACTTATTAGTAGAAAACAAATTGGTGATTGAGCTTAAAATCGTTGACACCTTAATGGAGATTCATGAAGCACAGGTATTAACGTATCTGAAAACGGGCAACTTTAAATTAGGATTACGTATAAACTTCCGCGTTAAGATGCTTCGCGAAGGCATCAGACGATTCGCTAATTTTTCTCTGTGAATCTCTGTGTGTCTCCGTGCATCTCTGCGTCCCAGCATAAAAAACACAATCCAATGAACCGCCGACACTTTAATCAACTTCTGGGCATGGGTACCGCCGGTATCCTGATGCCTCCCCTACCCGCCTTTTCGCGCCCCGTTTCGCCCGAAATGCTGCTGGAACCTGGCCTGGACGTAGCAGTCAAGAAACGCCTGGCCGATGCCGCCATGAATGCCGCCAAAAGTAAAGGCGCTACCTACACCGACGTACGTATTGGCCGCTACCTCAATCAATTTGTGGTCACGCGTGAAGACAAAGTGCAGAACATAGTCAACACTGAATCGTATGGCGTAGGCGTTCGCGTAATTGCTGATGGCTGTTGGGGATTTGCCGCCGTGGTCGATGCAAAAAGCGAGGCTGACCTGGCTAAAGCAGCCGAAAAAGCGGTAGCTATTGCCAAAGCCAACGCCAAACTGATGAAACAGCCCGTGCAGTTGGCACCCCAAAAAGGTTATGGCGAAGTAAGCTGGAAAGCGCCCATTCAAAAAAATGCGTTTGAGGTACCGATCAAGGAAAAAGTCGATTTGCTTTTATCGGTAAATAACGCAGCACTGAAAAACGGGGCCAACTACGTGAACTCCATTCTGTTCATGGTCAATGAGCAGAAGTATCTGGCGACTACCGATGGTACCTACGCCGACCAGGACATTCACCGCATCTGGCCACTCTCAACGGTGACGGCAATCGATGCTAAAACCGGCAAGTTCGAGACACGGCAGGGACTGAGTGCACCAGTAGGTATGGGATATGAGTACCTGCAAAGTAATCCGGCCGATAAAATCACGGGCATTACAACGCGCTACAACAAAGGGTACGATATGCTGGAGGACATTACCGCTGCCGCTAAACAAGCCCGTGCCAAGCATGCCGCTAAATCGGTCGAAGCTGGCAAATACGACCTCGTGCTTGACCCATCTCACCTGTGGCTCACCATCCACGAGTCAGTCGGTCACCCACTCGAACTTGACCGAGTACTGGGCTATGAGGCCAATTTCGCGGGTACCAGCTTCGCTACGTTGGACAAATGGCAGTCGAAAAGTTTCAACTATGGTAGTAAACAGGTTAATCTATTCGCTGATAAAACCCAGGTAGGTTCACTGGGAGCTGTTGGTTATGACGATGAAGGCGTACAAACCAAACGCTGGGATCTGGTGAAAGATGGTACGTTAGTAAACTACCAGGCCATCCGCGACCAGGCGCACATCATCGGCGAGAATGAATCGCAGGGATGTTGCTATGCGGATAGCTGGAGTTCAGTGCAGTTCCAGCGCATGGCCAACGTATCGCTGGCTCCCGGTAAAACGCCTTTGTCGGTACAGGACATGATTAAGGATGTCAAAAAAGGCATTTACATCATCGGCGACGGCTCCTTCTCTATTGATCAACAGCGCTATAATTTCCAGTTTGGTGGGCAATTGTACTATGAAATCAAAGATGGTCAGATTGCCGGAATGCTTAAAGACGTAGCATATCAGTCAAATACGCAGGAATTCTGGAACTCCTGCGTAGCGGTCTGCGATGAAAAAGACTATCGGCTAGGCGGGTCATTCTTCGACGGAAAAGGACAGCCTCCACAGTCAAGTGCGGTTTCCCACGGTAGCTCTACGGCTCGGTTCAATGGTGTAAATGTTATTAATACAGCTAGAAAAATATAAGTCATTAGTCGACAGTCATAAAGTTTAAATAAGCTAAAACTTTGCGACTGATGACTACCGACTGATGACTATCGACTGACTAAAATCATGGCAATCATACTCACTGAAGCAGAAGCCAAGACGCTGCTCACTAAAGTTCTCAGCTACTCAAAAGCCGACGAGTGCGAGGTCAATATTCTCGGCGAAGAACGGGGTAATCTGCGTTACGCCCGTAACGAAGTGTCGACCAGCGGCTCACTTATCAATAAAAATCTAGCGGTTCAGTCGGCATTTGGTAAAAAAGTCGGCGTGGCAACTATTGATGAGTTCGACGACGCATCTATAGAAAAGGTAGTACGTCGTTCGGAGGAACTGGCGCGACTAGCTCCCGAAAATCCGGAATACGTAAGCGTATTAGGGCCACAGCAGTATCTGAAATCAACCGGTTTTTTCGACACAACCGCCCAGATTACACCCGATAAACGCGCCGAGGCTGTCGATAAAAGCCTTCAGCTCTCGCGGGAGAAGAATCTGGTAGCCGCCGGCTTTTTGCAGGACCAATACGGCTACACCGCCATGATGAATTCCAAAGGGTTGTTTGCCTATTACCCCAGCAGCAATGTAAATTTCTCGCTAACGGTACGTACCTCCGACGGCAAAGGATCAGGATACGTAGCACGCGGTTATAGTGATTTCAGCAAATTAGACACGGCCGAAGCCACACGTATTGCCATCCAGAAAGGTCAGGGATCAGCCGAAGCGAGAGCCATCGAACCTGGCAAATACACCGTCATTCTGGAACCGACGGCCGCCGTCGTGCTGCTCGAAAACATCTTCTTCAACATGGATGCCCGATCTGCCGATGAAGGTCGGTCTTATTTCAGCAAAGCGGGCGGCAAATCGAGATTGGGCGATAAGATTGTCGATGAGCGCGTTACGATCTACTCCGACCCGACGAATCCCGAGTTGCCCGCTTCTCCCTGGTCGGGCGATGGGCGTCCGCAGGAAAAAACGATGTGGATTGAGAAAGGAGTAGCAAAGAATCTATCGTATTCTCGCTACTGGGCTCAGAAAACAGGCAAAAAAGCCATTCCAGGCCCTAATAACGTGATTATGATGGGTGGCAACGCTACGTTGGAAGACATGATCAAGAGCACCCAGCGCGGTATTCTGGTCACTAAACTCTGGTACATCCGCGAAGTAGATCCACAAACGATCCTGCTCACCGGCCTCACCCGCGACGGTACGTTCTATATCGAAAATGGAAAAATCAAGCATCCAATCAAGAACTTCCGTTTCAACGAGAGTCCGATTATCATGCTTAATAATCTCGAATCCTTGGGCAAACCAGAGCGCGTGGTCAGCACCGAAACCGACCAGAACTACCTGATTCCGCCTATGAAAATCCGGGAGTTTACGTTCACGAGTCTCTCAGATGCGGTGTAAGTGTGTTATTGATGTAAAATGGTCACGATCCGATACGGAGTCATTCAGGACAAAAGCGCACTTTGTGAATTGTATCGGGACGTAGCGCGTATCAGTCAGGGCATTGCCCGAACTGAGATCGAAATCACGGATGAATACGTAGCGTCGCTATTCCAAAGTACTGAAAAACAAGGACTGATGCTCGTTGCGACCGACGTATCGAACCGACTTGTAGCCGAAATCCATGCGTCGAAATACGGCATCCATATTTTCGACCACATTTTAACTGGTCTGACCATTGCTGTTCATCCTGATTTTCAGGGCAAAGGTGTCGGCAAAACGTTATTTCAGGCATTTCTGACCGAAGTGCAGGTTCGATTTCCGGAAGTGCTGCGTATTGAACTGGAATCGAGAGCTTCGAATCAGAAATCTATCGGGCTCTATCGGAGTCTGGGATTTGTTCAGGAAGGCACGATGTTGAACAAAACCAGAAATGCGGACGGATCTTTTGAAGACAGCCTGTTAATGGCCTGGACTAAAAATAAATGAATACTGATTACTGAATAATGATTTATCTGACACGTGCCATTTAACATTATTCAATAACCAGTATTCTTTCGTTAGTAAGCTATGATTGCTATTACCGATGTTAGTGAGTCCGATTTATCGATTATACAGGATATTGCTCACCGAACCTGGCCCAGTACGTTCGAAGCCATTCTGTCGCCTACGCAAATCAGCTATATGCTCGAAATAATGTATAGTCTGGATTCGCTCAAGGCGCAGATACAGGATAAAAATCATGTCTTTCTGCTGGCGAAAGACCAGACAGATGATGAACCCCTGGGCTACGTATCCTACGAGTTGAATTATAAAAAAGAGCCGTTAACCAAGGTCCATAAAATATACCTTCTGCCCAGTAGCCAGGGCAAAGGCGTCGGGCGATTATTGATCGATAAAGTTGCCGAAATCGCACAATGTAACGGAAACAACCGACTGGGGCTGAACGTAAACCGATTTAACAAAGCGCTTCAGTTTTATGAACGAATGGGCTTTTTGATGGTTGGCCAGGAAGATATCGACATTGGCGAAGGGTTTCTGATGGAAGATTTTATTTTGGAAAAACAGTTAACGTAGCATGGCTACGAATTGCACAAAACTGGACAAACGCTATTGAAACCGTTTTTTTTCACCCGAATCCAATATACCTCCGGCGACTGGGATACCGATCAGCGAATGCCTTCGAACCTGCTGCATTCACTAGTCGAATACACTACGTTGCCGGTCGATCAGAGGGAACGGGTGGTCCATTTAAGCAGTCCTGACCTGTTCAAAAGCCCGTTCTGTTACCTCAGTGGACATAAATTGGTGGAATTTTCGGCGCAGGAACGCGACCATTTCAAACGCTACGTTCAAAATGGCGGATTCGTATTTGTCGATGATTGCAATCACGACGTCGACGGGCTGTTTGCGAAATCGTTCGAGCAGGAAATGGCCCGAACGTTTGGACCAAAAGCGTTACAGAAAATACCGAACACACACCCAATTTATAGCTGTTTTTTTAAGTTCGACGATGGGCCGCCCACTACGTCGTTCGAACTAAATGGATGGGGTGATGATCTGGTCCACGACTATCTCAAAGCCATAACCATCAACGGACGTATCGGTGTGTTGTACAGTAACAAAGACTACGGCTGTGAGTGGGATTACGATTTTCGGAACAAGCGATTTCTGGCCGAAGACAATACAAAATTTGGAGTGAACATTGTTACGTATGCGCTTACGCTTTAAAAATTATGACACAGAGTTGCACGGAGCTGCACAGAGACATATTAACTCTTTGTGCATTTTGGTGCAGCTCTGTGACTCAATCAACTGAACAACCTGAATAGAAATTGGATACACAACATTACAAAACACTCGTCGCTAAACTACCGCTACTAAAAGCAGAAATCGGGAAAGTCATCATCGGGCAGCAGGACGTTATCAACGAAGTACTCATTACGTTGCTGGCGGGTGGTCATTGTTTGCTCGAGGGCGTACCGGGATTGGCCAAAACGCTGATGGTCAAGACCATGTCCGATGCGCTGGCGATGCGTTTCAAGCGCATTCAGTTTACGCCCGACCTGATGCCCGGCGACATTGTTGGCACCGAAATTCTGGAAGATGACCATGAAACGGGTCATAAAGTTTTCGTTTTTAACCGGGGACCGCTGTTTGCCAACGTAGTACTGGCCGACGAAATCAACCGGACTCCTCCCAAAACGCAGGCGGCTATGCTGGAAGCCATGCAGGAATACAAGGTTACATACGGTGGCACCGACTACGAACTTCCCCGGCCTTTCCTGATCATTGCCACTCAGAACCCAATTGAGCAGGCCGGTACGTATCCGCTTCCCGAAGCCCAACTCGACCGATTTCTCCTTTATATAAAACTGAGTTATCCGTCGGAAAATGAGGAGTTGAACGTACTGAAAAGTACCACCGGCACGGCCAAACCAAAACTGGAAACAGTGCTCTCCGACAAGGACATTCTTGATTTGCAAACCTTAACCCGGCAGGTGCATATCAGCGACGAACTGATCGACTATATCAACCGGCTGGTACGTTCCTCACGCCCGCAAACCACTACGTCGGCTTTTGTGAAGCAGTGGGGCGAATGGGGCGCCGGTCCTCGTGCCGGACAGGCGCTGGTGTTGTGTGCCAAAGCACGTGCGGTGCTGCATGAGCGGTTTTCTGTCATCTCCGAAGACATTCAGTCGCTGGCGTACCCCGTGCTACGTCACCGCATCGCCCTCAACTTCCGCGCTGAATCTGAGGGCATTACTACGGATAAGGTGATCAGTGAATTGCTATCAGCAGTTAAATAGCAATTACGCAGAGATGCACAGAGCAGATAGAGATTCGCAGAGAATTCTCTGTGCGTCTCTTACTTCTCCGCGAATCTCTGCGTAACAATTTGTCACATACATGCTCACTCAAGACCTCATCAAACTAAATAACCTCCAACTGGCTGGAAAACTAGTCAGTGATGAGTTGATGCTGGGTGTTCAGCAGAGTCGGCGGTCGGGTATTGGAACCGAGTTTGAGCAGTTTCGGCACTACGTTCCGGGCGATGATCCGAAACGTATCGACTGGAAATTATTTGCGAAAACCGGGCATCATCTGGTACGGGAATCGGCTACGGAAAGTAATCAGCAGATTCGGCTGCTACTCGATTTGTCGGGTTCGATGAATTACGCCGAAGGAAAAATCAGTCGCTTGCAATATGCGAAAATCCTGCTAGCCTCGCTGGCGTATCTCACTAACAGACAGGGAGATCAATTGAGTTTGTACGCACTTCAACAGGGTTCGGTGAAACCGCTCGTTCCGTCGGGCAAACAGGCTTTTCTGAAGATTGTAGCGCAACTCGAAGCAGCTCGTGCAGAAGGTCCCTGGAGCAATCAGGGCGATGTGATTCCTGAATTCGGTCGTAAACAAAATGAGATGCTCATAATTGCGTCAGACTTTTTACAGGTGAATGATGAGTGGGTAAACCTCATTCAAAAAGTGGCCGCTCCGCGCCGGGAAATTGTCCTATTTCAGTTATTGGGCGATCAAGAACTGGATTTTTCCATGAGTGGCTTTTACCGATTTCAGGACTTAGAAACGGGCAAGGAACTTGAATTACAAGCCGATACAATTCGAGAAACGGTTCGCCAGCGAGCCACTGATTACCTGGCAAGTCTGGACGAAAGTCTTCGCTTACCACACGTTCGGTTGATACGTATCCGATTGAGCGAACCCATTGCGTTAGTGTTAAAACAGTTTTTGTTGACTTAGAACTGACCTGATGTCATTCATTGAGCCATTGTTGTTGTGGGGAGCGTTGGCTATCGTTATTCCGGTGGCTATTCACTTCTGGCACCAGAAGCGCGGAAAACCGCTACCCTGGGCGGCTACGCAATGGCTCATTGAAAAGCAACAGCAACAAAGTCGTGGGCTTCGACTCGATAATATTCTGCTGTTGATTATTCGCTGCCTGCTGCTGGTTCTGCTTGCCTTTTTACTGGCTCAGCCTATGTCAAACTGGTTGGCAAAGCCACCTGTTATCCGGAAAGTTCACCTCGTTCAGCCGAATACCACCGTTGCCGACAATTTTCGATTTGAATTAGCGGAAGCACAAAAAAAAGGCGAACGGATTGCCTGGGCCGATGAACAGCTTACTACGTTTGGCGAGAATGCCACTGCTTCGAAACAGTCGGTGAAGCCGAATACTTTATCAATTCAAACGGCTATCAATCAACTTGATACAAAAAATACAGAGCTTCACCTCTACGTTCTGAACAACCAAACCCTGGCTGACGTACCTGTCATAACGGTACCGGTACGGTTTCATCTGCATCCGCTTGTCGATTCAATCGCAGAGTCCCGCCCGTATTTGAACGTACAGCAAAATAAAAAGCTGTTCATGAATCTGGCAGGGAAACTGACTGCGGCATCCACGCTAGATCCAGCCCTCAGATTTCAGTCGGCACCGACCCATTCAGGCACTTTATTTACGTTGATTAATTATCGAAACCCACGAGAACGGCAAACTGTAAAGGCCGCTCTGAAAGCACTGATGGACGTGTACTCGCTGGATTTAGTCATTGACGAACAACCAGTTCCAAATCGAACGTATCATTGGGTTTTAGCCGATCAGCTACCTGCCAAGCCGCTTCCGCAAATACTCTATATCGTGTCGGCGCCCGTGCAACATCTGGGGTTACGTAACGTCATTTTTACGAATGAAACACTAACGCCCCAAACCTCGGATCGGGTCGAAACAGGGCAGTTACCAGAGTGGCTGGGGGAGCATTTGGTACGTCATTTGGGGCTTTATACCAATCAAGTGCCATTGAGTCAACAGGATGTAAAAGCCCTTTTTATTCCATCTACGAAAATCGACAAACAGCAACAGGCCGGATTTCAGAACGCACTCTTACTGGTTTTTATCAGTTTACTACTAGTTGAACGCTGGCTTGCTTTAACCAAAAACGCATGAACGAACTAAAACGCCTGCTTGCATCGGTAACCTACCAGTTGTATGCCAATGCGCTGCTACGTTGTCTGTTGATAGCGGCATCGGCTTATCTGCTGACTGTTACGTTCGCCGGTCCATCGGTGGTCTGGCCGTGGCTGGCTGGCCTGGCTGGATTTTCCGCTGGTGCCATCATTACCAAACTTTATCAGAGTAAAAAAGAGCAGGCCATCCGACTCATTCACCAGACTGTCGGAAATGTCGAATACAGCTTACCCTTGTTGGCCAAACCAGAGCTTAATCTAGCCGAACAATTACAGGTCGAGCGACTGAACGAACACATTCAGAACGTGCGCATCCCTGTTGTGCTTTGGTCGAAAATCAGTTTGTATGTACTGCCTTTGCTGCTGGTGCTGGGAGTTCACTACGTTTTTCCAATTTTTCAGAAAAATACGCCCGGTAGCCCTAAAGAACGAGGTTTTCTGAAAACGTTCGTAACAGAACCTGAGCCGATTCCACCAACGTTTAAATCAGCCAGTCTGCACGTTAAGCCACCTGCCTACACGCGTCTGTCCGATACGCGCTCGAATAACCTGAACGCATCAGCCACGGTCGGCGCTACGTTGACGTGGCAAGTACAATTCACTGACAATCAGAACGTATTAGTACGTCTGGTTGGAAGTCGTGGGCAAGAACTGGCTTTTCGGAAAGCAGGAGACGGGTTTACGTATCAGGATAAGTTGGTCAGTTCGGGTTTGTATGCCATCAAAGCGTACTGGCGGATGGAAAACAAACGCGATTCGCTCATTTATCAATCTGATTTTTATCGGCTCGAAGCCAAACCCGATCTGGCCCCCAAAATCGAGCCCAACTCAAAGGAATTATACAAATTTCACTTCTTGAAAGACCCAAAAACGTTGACTATTGGTGCTAAAATCTCAGACGATTTTAACGTATCACAAGCGTTCATTGTGGCGACCGTAGCGCGGGGATCTGGCGAAAACGTGAAATTTCGGGAAATAAAACTACCCCTCAGTCAAGAAAATTTCCAGGAAGCAAAACTGACTAAAGCGCTTGATCTCAACGCCTTGCAATTTGCGCCCGGCGATGAACTGTATTACTACTGGGCCGCTTTCGACAATCGCCAGCCCGAACCAAATTTCACCAAGTCAGATACGTATTTCGTGGTGTATAAAGACACGACGCAAGCCGAAGAAAGCGAACTGGCAACGATGGCGGTTAACATCATGCCGGAATATTTTCGAAGTCAGCGCCAGATTATCATCGATACCGAAAAACTGATTGCGAGTCGTAAAAAGATGGCCGACAAGTTGAACGCGACCCCGGCCTTCAAAAGCCAATCCAATGAAATCGGTTTCGACCAGAAAGCGCTACGTCTCCGATACGGACAATTTTTAGGCGAAGAGTTTGAAAAAAACATCGGGGGCGGCAGTCCTCTGCCCACCAACGGCGATGGTGCGGTTGTGGCTGGAATGGCAGCCATTCAGGCTTACATGCACAAGCACGACGAGGGCGAAGGCGAGCAGGTAGCCCCTACTCCTGCACCCGCCCATAGCGCCGATGACGGCCATAATCACGGCGGGGGCGGCAATTCAGACGACAAAGACCCTGTAGCTGCGTTGCTGGAGCAATATATGCACTCGCACGACGATACCGAAACCAATACGTTCCATGAACAGTCGACTCGTTCGTTACTGAAAATGGCGCTGGAAAACATGTGGCAATCGGAACTGCATCTGCGCCTGTATGAGCCCGAAAAAGCCCTGCCTTTTGAACGCGAAGCCCTGAAATATTTGAAATTATCGCAGCAGAAGGCCCGTTCCTACGTCAAGAAAACCGGTTTCGACCCGCCCCAGACCAAAGAAAAAGAAACCCGGCTGACGGGCGAGCTGAAGAACGTAACAGACGCGTTTCGTCAGGAACGTAGCTATAACCAGCAGCGTATTGAAGCGTTAGTTGCTGAAACGCTTGGCTTTCTGGATTTGCCGACGCTGAGTTCCAGGCAACGCCAGACTGTTCAGCAACTTGGCAACGCGCTGACCGAACGGGTTGTAAATAGTGGTATTACAAACTGGTCAGTGCTGGCGACACTCCAGAAATTGGTGGCGGGTAAATCAATCACGGTCGTAGAAAAAACTGGTCTCAAAACCCGCTTGTACGCCTTAGCGAACCCCTCGGAACGTACTGGCGCAAACTACATGAGCGACCGTAAACTACAACAGGTTTTCTGGCAACAGTTAAAGTAAAGCCAATGCAAAGTATTGTAAATTGGACCGATCCAATCAATTGGCTCATTGCCACTACGTTGCTCATTCTGCTGGTTGGCCAAATCTGGCTGATTGCCCGAAATCCGTCGCTCAGCATCGGGCGGAAATGGGTAAGGGGTGGATTAAATGGGCTGCTGTGGTTGCTATTGACCGGTTATTTTCTTCAGCCTGAGTGGCCCATCGACCGACCTGCCCGGCATATTTTACTCGTGGGCGATGGCGTACCGTCTGCCTTTGTCCGGCGCATGAAGGATAGCCTGCGTATTCAGGAAAGCTTTACGAGTCAAAATTTCAAAGCGAATGTTGATTCGGTAACAATGTTGGGCCAACGCTTCCCCACCGAAACGCTCACGAAACTGAGTAACGTAGCACTACGTTGGATTCCTTACGACGCACCCGATCAGCTTCAGTCGATTCGCTGGAAAGGCATTGTGCAACAAGGTGAAATGCAGCACGTAACGGGCCGAATTTTCTCCTCAGAAACCCAACCCTTGAAACTTCGTTTCGGCAATCGAACGCTGGATAGCGTGGCGCTACGTGAGGGGGATAATACGTTTGCGTTCCAGTTTCCGGCGTTTGCCCTCGGGCAGAATCAGGTGAACGTAATACTGGGCAGCACTACGTTGGATACGCTACGTTATTTCGCCCGTTCCAATCAGCCACTCACCATTCAGTTTTTGCTCAACAATCCTGATTTCGAAAGCAAAACCCTGGCCGACTGGCTTGGAAAACAGGGACATAGTGTAACCATTTCCGCTACGTTATCTAAAAACCTCAGCAGTACACTCAGGATCAACAATCCTGGAAAATCCATTAGCAAAACGCCGGACCTCATCATTACCGAGCCAGCCAATGCTAACAACGTAGCAGTTCGTAAGGCAATAGTCAGTGGCAAGGCCGTCATGTTTATCAACCTTACTAATCCGGAAACAGATTGTCAACTCATTAATCGGGCGATGGGAAGTCGTTGGCAAGTTCGGAAAATGAGCAATGAGCCGATAATACCGCTTTCGAATGGACTGAACGCCCTACCCTACCGTTTTGTCGACAATCTGAATCAATTTCCGGTGACGAATTTCCCCGTCGCTGTGCAGCAAACGACAGGCCGTTTGGGTGTCAGTCTGTTAAGCGAAACGTATCCGCTCGCGCTCAGTGGCGACAGTCTTACGTATACACGCCTGTGGACGAGCGTACTGGCTCGTCTGGTGCGACCGGATCAGAATACTTTTCAGGTCGAAGCTCCGGTTTTTAAAGGAATCCGGCAGTCCATTTTGGTAAACAGTTCCGGAAAACCCGCTCGATTTGTTCGCGTTGGTTCAGACACTACGTATCTGCATCAATTACCCATCAACGAACGCTTATTGGAGGGTGTATCGCTGTTCCCGCAATCGGGCTGGCAGTCGGTGCAGGATACACTGGCGGTGTATGTGAATGACGTAGTAGCCGATGATTTACTACGTAACAAACAGATAATTAGTCAGTTCATAAAAGCTCATTTGCAGCAGCAAACCATCCGTACTACGTTAAATCAGGCGATATCGGCGCAATTACCAAACTGGATTTGGTTGTTATTTTTAATTACGTGTTTCACAGCGTTGTGGGTCGAGCCGAAAATTAGCTGAGATTCGATTTTAAAGAGGTCATTTCGAGCTAATCTGTTATAGTCCTAATCCTTGGAAAGTGTGTAAAACTATTCCCTTCGAGGATTATGACTGATACAGATTAGCTAGTGAAGCTGTTTAAACTTTTCTTTTTGAGCCAAACTCGGGTGTATTTTTTTGTCATGCTGAGGCACGAAGCATCTTAAAGTTGCCTATCAATCGACTTTAAGATGCTTCGTGCCTCAGCATGACAAAAAACAGCCAATTCACCAGCATTTTACTAAGTTTAAACAGCTTCAGTAATTAAGTGAACAATTTGTGCATTTCCCCGCTTCGCAGTACACTACTTTTCCCAGAAATGGGACACTTTTAGAGCCTTTTACACATCCGCTCGTACCTGAGTTACATTTGCAACTTTCAGCGGCCACCCTTGCTCTTGATACAAATCCGTCATTGGTTGCGGAATTTGTAAGAAAATAGGCCAGCGTTTTGTCTACTGGAACTAATACAACTCGTCCATAGGCACTTACAACCACAAATTCGTAGTTTTCAGGCATTTCTTCTATCGAGTTTGCCTTATAAAGTTGTTCCGTGTTTTTTCCCTGATAAGCAGTAACAAATTTTCTTAGTCCTTCCTGAACTTCTTTTACATCAAGTATTTCGGATGTAATACACTTCAAACCACTCAGCCCACTTTTCTCGGTTACAAAGTGAATATCTTTCGAAAAATCAATCACTTGACTATTCTGAATTTCTACATCCTCACTGCCAATACGAGCAGAAGTCATGTTTGTACATGCTCCACATTGATCATTCATTAAACAACCAATCGTCGTTTTCTGAATGGTTGACACTAACGGGCTACACCCAGAACCTTGTGTACATTTACAAGTCACTTTACCACCAGTAAGGGCTGTTTCAGCAACTCTGGCACCAGACCCTGTCAGGCGATAATTTATGGGCAGCGTAAATAAAAGTGAGTGAGGATCATTTTCAATTTTTTGAATAACCGTCCCTTTTGGTAAGGTCAATTGATTGTCTACCAACGCTTCTTGTTCCAGCGTAAACGAATTGTTTTTAGTGTTTAGCCCTAGATTTACTTTAGCTTGCAGTCCACCAATTTCCATGTACTGGTTGTCATCTTGTGATTTTACGGGCGTGTCACTTTCCTTTTTACAGGATACTACATAGCCTAAAGACAAAAATATAATTGCCGCAAAAGCCCATAAACTTTGATAATTTTTCATTTCTTTACATTGGTTTGATAGTAAGACATTGAACTACTAAAAAAAGCCCTGCGTCCTGTCTCCAAACTAGCGTGGGGTTTTCTATGCGCAATATTGACACTTTAAATAAACAAAAAAATAATTATAGGACATTTATATAATTATTTATAATCACTCTGTAGTTACATAAATCACCTGTATTAAGTATTTAAACTACGTAAGTGAGATATAGATGATATAAAACATACGAATGATATATCAGCAAATGAGGCAGCATTTTTTACTTCAGGAAATATTCTTCAAATAGTTATAACTCCTAACAAAAAACCGCTTGTCCGCACCGAACGTAGTGCGTCAATGCAAAAACTAGTATATTCCATTTTCGTTTCTTAGCTTACAGAATCATATTTCTCAAACCCATATTGCCGATGCCAGTCTTCACCTTAGGAATTGAAGAAGAGTTTCAAACAATAGACCCCAGTTCAGGCGAGTTGCGTTCGCACATGTCAAAAATTGTCGATGGCGGACAAATTGTGCTTCAGGAGCGTGTAAAGGCCGAAATGCACCAGGCCGTGGTGGAAGTTGGAACCAATGTGTGCAACAATATTCAGGATGCGCGTCAGGAGGTTACGTACCTCCGCAAGATGATCATCGAACTGGCCGAAAAACAAAACCTTAAAATAGCCGCAGCTGGTACGCATCCTTTCTCCGACTGGCAGGAACAGCTTATTACGCCCAATGAGCGTTACGACCGGCTCATCGAAGAATTGCGCGACGTAGCACGATCCAACCTGATTTTTGGTCTGCACGTCCACGTTGGTATCGAGAGTCGGAACGAGGGCATTCAGATTATGAACGCAGTACGTTATTTTCTACCTCACATTTACGCACTCTCCACCAATTCACCGTTCTGGCGGGGACGTAACACGGGCTTTAAATCGTATCGCTCCAAAGTTTTCGACAAATTTCCCCGGACCGGAATTCCCGACTTTTTCTCGTCGGCGGCCGAATACGACGAATACATTAATCTGCTGGTAAAAACGGGGTGTATCGACAACGGCAAGAAAATCTGGTGGGATATCCGGCTACACCCGTTCTTCGATACCATCGAATTTCGTATCTGCGACGTACCGATGCGAATTGACGAGACGATTTGTCTGGCCGCCATTATGCAGGCGCTGGTTGCCAAAATCTATAAACTCCACAAGCAAAACCTTAATTTCCGCCCGTATCGACGGATTCTCATCAACGAAAACAAGTGGCGGGCCGCTCGTTACGGTATCGAAGGAAAACTCATTGATTTTGGCAAACAGGAAGAAGTACCGACCCACCATCTGATTCACGAACTGCTCAATTTTATTGACGACGTAGTAGATGATCTGGGCAGCCGGGCAGAGTGTGAATATGTCCTGAAAATTTTGGAAATGGGCACCG
Organism: Spirosoma profusum; assembly: GCF_014699005.1. GTDB lineage: Bacteria > Bacteroidota > Bacteroidia > Cytophagales > Spirosomataceae > Spirosoma > Spirosoma profusum. Next base: position 35,679 of record NZ_JACWZY010000028.1, on the reverse strand, counting down.
GTGCTGATCGGCAAATCGCTGTGTTTCAGCAGCACAACAACCTGAAAAGCGTGGTCGATTATATCGTTCAAGAAACTTCTTATGGTATCCAATAGTTGTTAGTAAGGTGGCTTTCATCCCCCAATATTGTTGACAGTTCTCTGTTTTCGGTTGTCCGTTTTGCCGATTTAAACGTCTAAATACCGACAACAGAAAGCTGTCAATTTGTTTAACAGATGCATTTACCTCTATGAGTCTAGTAAAAATTGCCGTTCTGGATATGAATAACAACCATGCCAACGAAGGTATGCGTTGTATTTTACAGCTAATCCGTAACGTACAGGGTAACGATCATGACCAATTGGCATTCGACGTATTTAATGTTCGGGCTGAAAATCAGGTTCCTGGTCTGGACTATGATATTTATATTTCGTCGGGAGGGCCAGGAAGCCCCATGGCTTCGACCGATGCGTGGGAAGCCCGCTATTTTGACCTGATCGACCAGCTTTTCGACTGGAACCAACGTAGCGAACGCAAGAAATTTGTTTTCCTGATTTGCCATTCCTTCCAACTGGTAACCCGTCATCTCGATGTGGCGGTATTGAGCCGACGCCGATCAACTTCGTTTGGTATTCTACCCGTTCACAAAACCGACGATGGTTGTACGGAACCATTGCTACGTGGTCTGCCCGACCCTTTTTATGCCGTTGATTCGCGCGATTATCAGATTACATCGCCAAACCTCGAACGGATGGAAGAGTTAGGCGCAACTATTTTATGTCTCGAAAAAATTCGTCCACACGTACCACTCGATCGGGCTATTATGGCTGTGCGTTTTTCGCCTGAAATCATTGGAACTCAGTTCCATCCCGAAGCCGACAATGAAGGGATGTTGCGGTATTTCAAGAAAGAAGAAAAGCGCAATCAGATCATTAATAATTTCGGTCAGGCCAAATATGACGACATGGTCGCTTATTTACAGGACCCCGATAAAATTCCGCTGACTGAATCTGTGATTTTGCCAGGTTTCCTACGTCGAGCGATTTCGTCGTTAGCACCTGCCGAGCAGTTTGCAGAATAAACGTAACATCAGGCCGTTTTTGGTCAAACTATCTTACTCAAACCCAGTAATCTGTCAACCGGTTACTGGGTTTTATGAATCTGAACCATGATACAGTTCGTTCGTCAATCGTTCAATGCAGCTTTCAGCCCGGAAACCTACCGGGCTTTCCTGGATAAAATCAACGCCGACCTACCTGGCCTGTTAGATTTTCGTGTAGCCGAAACGCCTGTTTTTGTACCGAAACTACTGACAGATAAGATTTTACAGGCTTGCGATGATATTGTCAGCGTCATAACTCGTGACGATTTTAAGGCATTGACCGAAAATGCCATTCCCGAGGGTCAGCGTGTACCGAATGAGGATGAACACACGCAGTTTCTGGCCGTCGATTTTGCGGTTTGTCATGACAACTCAGACGGTCCTTCGCACGGAGAACTAACACCACAGCTTATTGAGTTACAGGGGTTTCCTTCGCTTTATGGTTTTCAGCCTTACGTAGCAAATCTATTTCGGACGTCGTATCCAATTCCTGACAATCTTTCCCATCTCTTCGCAGTCGATACCAACGACGATTATCTGGCCCATTTGCGCGATTTACTCGTTGGTGATTGCAACCCGGAAGAAGTGATTTTGCTGGAAATTTACCCGGAGAAGCAAAAAACACGTATCGACTTCGTGTTGACGGAAAAACACACCGGCGTTAAAGCGGTTTGTCTGACCAAAATTCGGAAAGAAGGCCGGGAACTGTATTACGAAAAAGACGGTCGGCAGATACGTATCAAACGGATTTATAATCGATTGATTTTTGATGATCTAACCAATTTCCCCGATTTACAATCTGACTTTCACCTGACCGACGACGTAGACGTTGAGTGGGTTGGGCATCCGAACTGGTTTTTCCGCATCAGCAAATACACGCTTCCGTTGCTAAAAAGTCCCTACGTACCAACGAGTTATTATCTCTCCGACCTCGCTACGTACCCAACCGACTTGGAAAATTACGTATTGAAACCGCTTTTTTCATTTGCCGGAAGTGGCGTAAAACTGAACATCACCCAAGCCGATCTTGATGCCATTCCCGTGGAACAACGAGACGGTTACCTGCTGCAACGGAAGGTGAAGTACGAACCCGTCATTCAATCGCCCGACGGATTGGTAAAATGCGAAATCCGAATGCTCTTCATCTGGCCCAAAGATGACCCAAAACCTACTCTGATGACAAACCTGAGCCGTTTGAGCCGGGGGGAAATGATCGGAGTTAATTTCAACAAAAACAAAGATTGGGTCGGCGGTTCAGTCTGTTTCTTCGAAAAGTAAGTATCTACCTTTTTTCACAGAGATACACAGAGGGTAAAGCTCTATTGCCTTTACGTACTAAGGAAGTTTAACTTTTTGGGTACAAATCCACAAATGAGTGGTTTTGTCATGCTGACGAAGGAAGCATCTTAAAACACCCAAATCTGAGAATAAGAACGATTTAAGATGCTTCCTTCGTCAACATGACAAAAAAAGGTACTCCTAAAACTGGTAATTTATTTATGGAAACCCACCCTGAAAAAGCCCTTTTTGACCTTACAGATAAAATCGCCCTCATTACCGGAGCCAGTAAGGGCATTGGCGAAGATATGGCCCGCGTTTTTGCTCGTTTTGGAGCGAAAGTTGTCGTCAGCAGCCGAAAACAGGACGCCTGTGATGCACTTGCCAATGACATTAAAGCGCAGGGGGGCGAAGCCACAGGGATTGCCGCACACGTTGGCGATCCGGCTCAACTTCAGCAATTGGTCGATAAAACCATTGCTACATACGGCGGCATCGATATCCTGGTGAATAACGCAGCCTCGAATCCGGTCTTCGGCCCCTCACTCGACTGCGATGGGGCCGCTTTCGATAAGATTATGCAGGCCAACGTTAAAGCGCCGTTTGAGTTGAGCAAGCTGTGTCACCCCAGCATGAAAGCACGCGGTGGCGGCAGTGTAATTATGGTCAGCAGCATTGCCGGCCACACGCCCGACCCCGGTTTGGGCATATATAGCGTAAGCAAATCTGCCTTAAATATGCTCACCAAAGTGCTGGCAAAAGAATGGGGGCAAGATGGCATCCGGGTCAACGCCATTTGTCCGGGTCTGATTAAAACGAAATTCAGTCAGGCGCTCTGGCAGGACGAAAAAATCCTGAATCATTTCACCAAACGTATCCCCATCGCCCGCATGGGTACCACCGACGAAATTAGCCCACTAGCCTTGTTTCTAGCCTCCGATGCTTCTTCGTATTGTACTGGAAGCTTGTATTATGCTGATGGCGGAACGGTAATTTAACGTACTGCAACCGTTTATTTAAGCCCTATTCAAATATTCAGCAGCACTATCCTGATCGATGAACAACGTAGCGTCGGGGTGCGAACGTAGTATGGTAGATGGGTATTTCTCGGAGATGGTATCCAACAATGTATGGTAAATAGCTTCGGCTTTATGGCTGGCAGGTACCATGCAAAACGCGTGTTTGGCACGTATCAACGCCGGAATGGTCAGAGTTAGCGCGTATTCAGGAACCTGCTCCAGTGTTTCGAAGCATTTATCATGAACTTGTTGCTGGCGGCTGGTTAAATCAAGCTGCACCGGCCTCACCAGAACTGGGTCGTTGAAATCTGCTACGTGGGGGTCGTTGAACGCAATGTGGCAATTTTCGCCAATACCCATGCAGACAATATCAGTGGGATACTGCTCCAGCAACGTAGCATAACGCGCGCATTCCTCCTCAGAATCAGCCGCATTGGCATTTATATAGAAAACTTCCTGAATCGGTACGTTATCGAAAAGTTTGTGCTTGAGAAACTTTCCAAAACGTTGCGGGGCATCGTCAGACAAACCGAGGTATTCATCCATATGAAACGCCCGCACTCGCTCCCAATCAATACCCGCTTCCAGTACCAGCCCATTCAAAAATTCATTTTGCGACGGGGCCGACGCAAAAATCATATTGACAAATTCCTGCTGTTGCTGTAACGCCCGAATTTGGCTGGCCACGGCCTGAGCCGCAGCTTTGCCCAAATCCTGACGATTTTTATAAAGATTAACCCGAAGTTTATCAATCGCAAACGTTTGGCTGAAAGGGGTAATCGAGGTCATGATACGTATACTAGTTGTTTTATTTTGAGTAAACAATTTTCCCGCCAACCAACGTAGTGGCAATATTTATGTTCTTGTCAAAAATGACGATATCCGCATCTTTACCCACTGTTAGTGAGCCTTTCCGTGAATCGACACCCATGATACGTGCCGGAGTTGTGCTGGCCATACGCACGGCGTCCAGCAACGATACGTCGGCGAGTTGCACCATGTTACGTACCAACCGATTCGTAGTGGCAACACTACCCGCAAACGAACTACGATCGGGCAGTTTTGCTACGTCATCTTCGACAATCACTTTCAGGCCGTTCTTGAGCGAACCTAGCATGCTTTCGCCTTCGGGCATCCCGGCGGCCCGCATTGCGTCGGTAATCAACGCAGTCTTGTCGGCTCCTTTTATTTTGTAAACCAGCTTGAGCAAGGGCGCAGGCAAATGAACGCCGTCGGTGATGATCTCAACATCCATATCCAGCAAAAACGCACTTTCAATCGTTCCGGCGTACCGAAACGCATTCCGGCGCGTCACACCCGACATGGCTGAATATAAATGCGTTGCCAGCGAATAACCATTTTCATAAGCGGCCAATACGTCTTCATAAATCGCGTCGGTATGCGCCACGGCCGCCAGAATACCTTTTTCGCGTAGCCGACGACCGAAGGAAATGGCACCGGGCAATTCAGGAGCCGCACTCCACCGGACAATTGACGACGAATAGGTAAGAATTTCTTCGTATTCCTGCGGGTCTGGATTTCGGATATAACGCGGGTCCTGCGCCCCCCGCTGACTCATGGCGAAGTACGGCCCTTCCAAATGGATTCCCAGGAACGTAGCCCCCTGCTGGTTGTTCTGATTCGCCCGTTCGTACGCATCGAGCGTCTGCAACAGGTCTTCTTTTTCGGCGGTCAACGTAGTGGGTACCAGCGACGTAGTGCCGTAACGAGCGTGGAGTTCGGCAATTTTCAAAAAAGCTTCTTCGGTACCATCCATGAAGTCGTAACCACCGCCCCCATGCACGTGAATGTCGATAAATCCCGGCGCTACGTATTGTCCAGCCGCATCGAGTAACGTAGCATTTGGTACGTCGACATCACGCTCATGAATGCCCAGAATGCATCCATTTTCAATCACCAACGTACCATTTCGAACGTTGCGGTAGGGCGTAATTAACGTAGCATTGCTAATTTTCAGAAGCCCCATTTCCGAATTTGATGGCCTTTCACGGCGTAGAAAACCAGGTAGAGGTAACACGGCATCAGCACCCAATACGCCGTCCGAAGGTCGAATTTATCGGCGAAATAACCATAAAACACGGGCATAATGGCGTTTCCGCAAAGTCCCATAATCAGCAGCGACGCACCCAGTTTCGTGAACCGTCCCAGCCCATCCAGCGCCAGCGGCCAGATACCCGCCCAAATCAGTGAATTCGCCAGGCCGAGGAGCACTACAAACCAGATTGATATATCGGTTGCGTGGCCCAGCAACGTAACGTTCCCTTTTGTAAACAGAATAAGCAACGTGAACGTAGTGCCTAGAAGCGTGCAGACACGTAGCGCGTTGACCTGACTGATAAAACGGGGAATCAGGCTGATCCCAATTAGGTATCCGCAGATGGTACAAGCCAGCGTATACGACGGAAACACTTTGGCTTCCAGCAAATTAACACCCATTGAACCAGCATAGCCAATTACGGTATCGATAGCGATTACCTGCGAACCTACATGAAAAAAAATGGCAAAGGCACCTAACACCAGATGGGGAAATTGCAGAATAGTTGTCTTCCCAGCGTTTGCGGTTGCCACTTCGGGACTTTCCTGTTCCGTATTCAGTTCGGGCAGGGGCGAACGATAGACCAGAAAACCTAACAACAGCAGAAAACTCCCGAGCGCCATGTAGGGCGTAATCACTCGCCGAACCAGTTCATCGAGCGCTGCCGCGCGCTCGGCAAATCCCATAGTACTCAGTTTCGCAAACAGATCAGTATCGGTCGGACGCAGGATAACGGCGGCAAAAACCAGGGGCGACAGAATCCCGGCGGCTTTGTTGCAGATACCCATCAGACTGATACGTTGGGCGGCTCGCTCTTTGGGTCCTAGAATGGTAATGTAAGGATTTGCAGCCGTTTGCAGGATAGCCAGGCCAATGCCGATAGTAAACAGGCCCATCAGAAAAATGGCGTAGGTACGGGTCATTGCCGCTGGCACAAAAATGAAAGCGCCCAAAGCCATGAACCAGAAACCGAACATCATCCCTTTCTTAAAACCCACCTTTTTGAGCAGATACGACGCCGGCACCGACATCACGAAGTAGGCAATATAGAAGGCAAACGCGACCAGATAGGCCTGAAAACTAGTGAGTTCGCAGGCAATTTTGAAATAGGGAATCAGGATGGAATTCACCCAGGAAACAAATCCGAAAATGAAAAACATTAGCCCGATCAGAAAGATCGAAATCGCCGTATCTCGCTTTGTCAGCCCCTGGGCACTAATGGCTAATGAGCTCATAATGAAAGTAATAAATAACGAATAACTGAAGTGAACAACCTATTCTTCATTCTTCATTAAAGAGTTGGTTCCCAGCCTTTTTCGTAGTCCCGTTTCCAAAGCTTTTCGGCTTCCTTGTTACCCTTAATGTGCCCGTTTGTCGGATCGATGGTGAGCATGCCGCCGGAACGTAACGCAATGTTTCCCAACTGACAAAGCAGCGTACTCTGGTGCCCACCGACAATATCGGAAGTCAACGAAGTACCTTTTTTGATGGCGTCGAAAAAGTTCTGGATGTGAATGGCATCCAGCGCCTGCGACGGATTCATTTTGTTCCGAGGGTCAATTTGGAGGTCATTCTTTACGTCTTTCACCAGTTTATTTTCCAGGTCAAATACTTTGTAAGAATTTCCCGATTCAATCAGGATTGAGCCCGTATCGCCGTAAAAAACTACACCAACGCTATTTCCTTCAACGGTACGTCCATTGCAGCTACGTCCCTCCCATGACATGGCCGTATTGTTGGCAAATTCCAGATTAATTACCTGCGTGTCAGGCGCTTCCCAGTCGTCTTTGTAGCGATAACGTCCGCCTGCCGATGTCACTTTGGTTGGATACTCCACACCTAATCCCCAGCGCATCAGGTCGAGCATGTGCGTACCGTTATTGAGGGCTTCGCCGGTGCCCCAGTGCCAGAACCAGTGCCAATTGTAATGGATAAGATTATCTTTAAAAGCCCGTCTAGGAGCCGGGCCCTGCCATAAATCGTAATTCAGCCACGACGGAGCGGGCACCTCTTTACCCATTCCAATCGACGCGCGGTTGTTGGTGTACCAGCCTTTTGCGAAATACGGCCGACCAATAACGCCGTTTTTTACGTCCTGAATAGCCTGCGCTACGTTCGGCCACGACCGGCGCTGGTTACCCATCTGAATCACATTTTTATACTTCTTCGCGACGGCAACCAGCAGCTCGCCTTCATTAGGGTTGTGGCTGCACGGTTTCTCCAGATATACGTGCTTGCCCGCTTTCGACGCCAGAATTGCTGCGGGTGCGTGCCAGTGATCAGGAGCGGCAATTACGAGCGCATCGACGTCTTTATCGTCCAGCGCTTTCCGAAAATCGGGCTGGTTTTTGGGCTTTGATTTCTGAATACCCTCAACGGTAGTAATGCATTTTTCAGCCGCCCGCGTATCCACATCTGATATCGAAACAACCTCACAATTCGGCTGAAGCGCGTAATTACTAGCCAGTGCCAGTCCCCGACTATTGACACCCATCACACCGACGTGTACTTTCTCATTAGCGCCCAATATCCGGGCATAACTTACCGGACTGAAACCCGGCAAAATACCGCCTACCGTCAGGGCTGCGGTGCCAGTGAGCGTTTGTCGAAGGAAAGTTCTACGCGATTCGGCGGGGCGGGCGGTTTCTGTATTTTTCATAGCGATAGGTTTCGGAATATCTTTTTGTCATGCTGAGGTAGGTACGAAGCATCTTAAAGCATCCAAATTTGAGTGTATAAAAACCTTAAGATGCTGTCTGAAAACCCCTAAATCCCCTAAAGGGGACTTAACTCGCACTCGAACAAAGTCCCCTTCAGGGGATTTAGGGGTTTTCAGACAGTTTCTAAGATGCTTCATTCCTCAGCATGACAAAAAGCCATCATACAAAAACAGATTTTATGGTTTTGGAAATGGATTTGGAATTTTTACCAAATCCTGAATTTCGTGTCCATTATGTTCAAATCGAGCCAGCGTATAAACCGAACCATCGTCGCCAATAGCAATGGAATTGACGTACGTAGGCCGGGTTCCATCGGTGTAAAAAATAGGGCCGTGGTCCTGATACGTTCGACTTGGTATGTTGTACGTAATCAGATGCAGATTTTCCAGTCCTTTAGCCGCTCCTTTAGCAATTTCACCCTCGCCCTTTACCCGTTTACCGTCAATGTAAATTGGCCCACCAGTCAGGTAATAGATGGTTTCGCCATCGGGTCCCGGCTGAAACCCAAGATACCCATAACTGAACTGATCGAACATGCCGCTACGTTTCGATGGCTCCGACGCGATACGTTCAACAAGCTCCAGTTTTGGCGCACGCGGGTCGAACCGAAATAAGTAGCCCGAATTTCCGTGAACACCATACGCAACGGCTTCGGGTTCGTACCAGAAAATCTTCCGCCAGTTGTAGCCCATACTGCCCGGTCGGGTAGCATCATATCGACCAAAATAATCAAGGCGTAAATGGACATCTTCTACTTTCCGAATCTTCCCGAAATCAGGATTATACGTTAAAATATCACCCGCTGCTGTAGACAAGTAAAGCGCGCCATCACCCGGATCAACGAACATAGACCGGCAGATTACCCGATAATCTTCTCCCACCGTTCCAGCCTCTCCCCGACCGCACGTCAATCCGGCATTGGTCAGTTTACCCGTATTCAGGTCATAATGAAAAAGATAGCCAAGCGGCCACGATAGCGCATAAATATGACCTCGTTCCCGATCGAGTGTCATGGTAATCAGCCCTTCTCCATCCGGTGCAATGGCTAGATTTTCGAACGTAGCAGTTGCCAAATCATACGACAGAATGTGACCGCCGGGATAGAGACTATATTCTTCTGGCGGATTCTGGGGCAACCGCTCCATGCCGTCAATCATTTCATACACACCGATATGCGTGACGAAATAAAGCTTCCCGTTACGTTCATAAAATCGAACGTGACTTTTGCCCTGTGGTATCGCTTTACGGTCTTTTTCGCCACAAACTTCTGTTAGGTCGGCAATAAACGTAGTATTATCGGTACGTGGGTTGTACATATACATTTGCCCGCCCTGATCGTACGATTCAGAGGAAAGAACGTAGTAAATGTTACCATCACTGGCAGCATTGATCGCATTATACGTATCATGCGCCAGTTCGAAGCCAGAATAATATCGTTTCGCTTCCAGATACTTCGCTGGGGCAGAAGTCGCTTTATCGCCAATCGAGCTATACATTGTGATTTTCAATACGTTATTTATCGTCACGGCGTTTTGACACCTGCCTGCCGTGCCACCTTAACAACCTCGTTCAGAATAGTCGTTTCGATGGTCGATGCCCAAACACCGGGCAGGCCGTAGACCATCTGAGCCGTATCGCCTTCGTAGCCGCCTTCGCGCAACACCGTAGTCGATGGAATATAGCCCATTACGTCGTTGGAATAGCCCGCGATAAACGTATCAGGGCCAAAAATCTGCTTCAGTTTTATAGAATATTCAACCACAACTTCGCCCCCCAGACTGATAATCGGCTGGTTACCGAGTTGCCAGACCTGCACTGGATATGCGTAAGACGTCATAAACGATTCACCTTGACGGAGTTTAGCCAACATACGCTCGGCCCACCGTTTATAGTACGGCACATCTGATTTCGTGACGGCCAGCAAATCAGTTTCCGTCGGCGATTTGGCGAATGCCAGATCAACTTCGGAATAAGCCGTTGAAAGTTGGGGTGATAAAGTACGCATGGGTTCAGCCAGTACCCGCTCAACGGCAGACGCCAGTTCGCGCCCGTATTGCTGTGCCAGTGGTATCGTGTGTCGTGGTAAGGCATTCTGATCAGCACCAGCGCATTGAAAAAAGAGCGCTGTTACGTCGGGATGGGCTTTTTCCAGTTCCAATTGCGCAAAACCGACGTAATCGCCCGACCATCTATAGATGTCGAGAACGGTCGGATGGCAGGAGTAGCCAAACAAAACTGCTTTTAACGTACCGTTAGCTTTCTCCACTTTAATAACTGGAACGGCGTAATCGTTCGGGCCCTGCAACTCTGGCAACCGATGCAGCAACGTAGCATTGTTGTTACGTCGGTTCACCTGAAATCGGGTCACCCCCTGTTGCGCTGACAACGTAACGGGTTCTTTGCTACGTAGCGCATCGCCCACCAACGTAACGATTTGATTTTCCAACGTAGCGGTATACTGCTCAACCTTAGCTAGTTGTTCAGCATCGATGGGGTAAATATCCAGCAGTGCATCCGACAGAACCGGCCCAGAATGGGTATGCGAACTGTTCAGAATAATTTGCGCTTTCGATAATCCAAAGCTGGTTTTTAAACGGTCGCGGATGCGGTCGGAGAGTTTTTTTGGGAAACCCAGCAGATCAGTTGTCACGAAAACTGCCTGCTTTCCAGTTTCATCTTCCAAGGCCAGCGCTTTTGCCCATAGGTCGTGCAACGTACCGTCAGCCGGATGTGTTCGCACGGCAAAGCCCGCCATCCAGATTGGCTGTTTTGGGGTAATGATCACGCGCGAAACACCTGCTTTCCAGCCTGCTACGTTGATGTCGGCTTTCGTCAGAACGGGGGTCAGGCATAACCAGATTATAAAACTGAGTGAATGCAGTAACTTCATTTTTTACTCAGCTTAATCAGTTCGTCGGCGTTTTTATGCACTTTTTCGATGGCCGCAGCAATGTCGTTCATGTCTTCTTTAGTACCCAGCAGCATATTCTGCGTAAACCAGACAGCTTCTTCATTGCAGAGTTTGTCGTTTTCGGGACACTGGTTCTGCGCTACGTATTGCTTGAAATCGAGCCTTTCTTTCGGGTACACTTTCTGGAAGTTTTTCGACCGAAAGGCGTCGTTCAGATACGGCTGGTTATTCAACGTAGCGTAGCCGTTCGAGCACGGAATCCCTTCAGCCTGAAGCGCTTTCAGAAAAGCGGCTCGCGGCAGTCCCTTAAATCCCTCTTTCTGGTAACGGAAAGGGAAAAGATGAAATGCCGCCCGCGTTACATCGTCGTACAGTTTGTAGGGCACAATTCCCGGAATCTTCTCAATCTGCGCTTTGAGGTAAGCCGCGTTTTCGTTACGGGTGGTCGTCTGCGCATCCAGCCGGGCCAATTGTGCCAGCCCGATAGCTGCCTGATATTCCGTTGTCCGCAGTTTATTCCCCTGTCGAATGCTACCGACACTTACCGAACCCACACCCGCACCATACGGATTGCCGAAGTTCTGATACGAGAAACAACGGTCCATGAAGGCATCGTCGTTACTGACCACGGCTCCGCCTTCGCCAATGGCCAGATTTTTAGAGTTTTGAAAACTGAAGCAACCTGCACTCCCGAACGTACCGACTTTCTGGTGATTGATTTCGGCCAGATGTGCCTGACAGGCATCTTCAATCACGACCAGATTATGTTTTTTGGCGATGGGCAGAATCTGGTTCATCTGAGCTGGTAAACCCAGAATATGTACCGGAATTATGGCTTTGGTACGTACCGTAATTTTCGCTTCAATTTTGGCCGGATCAATCTGGAACGTAGCGGGATCGACATCAACAAAAATGGGCATAGCGCCCGTTGCCAACACCGCCGACACCGTAGCAATGAACGTATAAGGCGGAACCAATACCTCATCTCCTGCCCGAATGTCAAGTTGGCTCAGCGCGATAATCAGGGCATTGGTACCGTTGACAACCAGCAAACTACGTTTTACACCCAACGCCTGCGCCCATTTCTGCTCAAACTCGGTTGCTACGTTCGCCCGCGACCAGATGCCGCTACGTATCACCTCGAGTAATTGCTTTTCATCGGTTTCCGGTTTCCAGATGGGCCAGGTCGGCCAGCTTTTCGTACGAACGGGTGCGCCCCCCAGCAAAGCCGGGCTGCTGGACGTAGTGTGTATAATTGAGATCGGTACGTCAGAAACTGGCGTCGCCGGACTATCCATACTGTTCGTAAATAGTGATGGGCTCAACATGGCGCTGAGGCCGGTCAGGGAATTTCGCCTGATGAACTCGCGTCTCGATACGTTTTTAGATGCCATTCTTTTGCGGAGTTAAACTATCCAGGACGAATCTTTTAAGATTTCGAAAAGAAGTTAAAAATGTGCGTTTTTGTCATTCTGAGGCACGAAGAATCTTAAAGCATCCATACTCTCGAATTAAGGAACATTAAGACTCTTCGTACCTCAGAATGACAAAAAATGACAAAAACGGTTCCTTACAAAAACCTTATTTCCAGATTGATTTTGCTGTATATAGTTGAAGTTCCTTGACCTCAATTCGATTCCCCCAAAACTGAAGGTTTTCCTTGGGATTCGCAACTGGCTTTCTTTCAAGGGAATAGGAATACTCACCCCCGTTAATAAATACCTCAATCGAAGTTCGATCAACATAAATATCGGCAGAAATTTCCATGCTGGTCATGTTTTCCGGCGAGTAGAAAACGCCATTCACCAGGTTGGAATTCAGATCGTAATCAAGTATGCGCTGGCCCATTAGCGAGAGACCTGCACTGGTAGCGTGCGACAGTTTAAGCGTTGTCTTTATTCTAAAGCGTTCTAGTTGATCGAATGCCTTCAATTTCTCATTAGCTTCGGTTGCATCCAGCGAAGTCCATTGCTGTACTGGTGTAAATAACTGTGCCGTTTCTTTAACCGGCACACTGAACAGACGCGGACCGTTTCTGGTAGTGCGGAGTTGCAATTCGGTGGGCAACAGCATCATGTGATTGAAAGGCATTCCTCGTTGCGGAATCCGCCCCCAGCCAATCTGAATACGCCGGGGGTCGCTTTCGGGCATATTCGTGAACGTTTGTGCCGCATAGATGGAGCCAGTCGTGTAAGAATGTTTACCGGATTCGGGCGTAAACGTTTTTCCGTCGAAGGTGCCAATCATGTACGTAGTAGATGCGCCATACATGACCCATTTCGTCTTATTTTTATCGCCATCTACGGGTAATTCAAATAAGTCAGGACATTCCCAGAAACCGGTCAAATGGCTTTGATACGTCCAGTCCCGCATGTTTTTTGACGTGTAAATCGAATGTCCGTCTCGCTCGTTGAGCACCATCACCCAATGACGACCGGGTTTATACCAGAACACGCGCGGATCACGGGTATCTTTGCTGTTCCATTTCGCCTTCGAATCGATTAACGGGTTCTTGGCATATTTTGTCCAGGTTCGGCCTTTATCCAGACTATAAGCCATGCACTGAATCTGTTTTTCTGGATTATCGACGGTAAAAAAAGCGACCATTGCCGGTACGTTTCCTTTGTTAAAACCCGCCGTATTTTCATAGTCGATTACGGTAGAGCCGGAAAACATGGTTCCTAAACTATCAGGCGATAAGGCAGTTGGCAACTCCTCCCAATGAATCATGTCTTTGCTGACGGCATGGCCCCAGGACATGTTTTCCCATTCGCGTTCGTAAGGATTATGCTGATAAAAAAGGTGATATTCCCCTTCGTAAAATATCATCCCGTTGGGATCATTGATCCAGCCCCGGCGCGTAGAAAAGTGGTATTGGGGGCGATTTTTCTCTTTATACAGCGAATCCTGACCGGCGATTTTATCATCCTGATAAATTTTACTCAATCCCTCCGAATTTCCGTCATAGCTAATGGAAATAGTTTTTCCTTGTAGGGCAGCCATGTCGCAAAACACCCAGTAGTCAGGCTCACCGGAAGCCAGGCGTATTTTAAATGTCCGCTCCGGTTTATCAGTGATACTGAACTTCATGTTACCCCTATTCTGGGCTTGTGTAACAGGAAGATTCAGGTATCGTTTTGTGATCGTAATCGAACGATTTTGCGCCTGCGCTACCTGAGTCACGCACAAAATCAACCCGATTAATGTGACACGTGTACTGGCTGATTTCATCTGAGTAGGGTCGTTACTTCTTTAATTTACTCATTACGCTTTCCAGACTCACAGCCGCGCCACCCCGCCGTTTGCTTTCGTCGGCAGCTTCCATAAACGCAAAAATCTCGATGGTTTCTTCTGGTTTAACGGGTACGTTACCCGTTTCGAAATAGTTGATAATCTCCTTTAGGAGAGGCTCATAACCACCATACGGGCCAAGTTTTACGTTACCGTTCTGCGTATACACGGTTCCGCCGTAATCGTGTTTGCCCGTACGTGTTCCCCGGAACGTACCAACACGTCCATCGGCCCAGGTGCCTATCACTACGTCGGTACCATCAGTATGCACCCGTACTACGTTGCGGCAGCCCGTTCCCATGACTGTGTAGAGCGTTTCTACGCCGTGTATGCCGTACCAGAACAGATCAGGATGCGTTTTTTCCAGTACGGCGGGACTGAACGTATCGGCACCGACAACCTGACTTTTATCGATGCTTTCGATGCCTTTGATGTAACGTAGTGAAGAGGCCGAAAAAAGTGGAACTTTATACTGCCGCGATGCCTCAAAAATAGCCACTACGTCGCTCAGCGAAGCCGCAATCGGTTTATCAATGAAGACTCGTTTTCCGGCTTTCAGTACCTGAATGGCCTGTTCTTTGTGTAGCCGACCGTCGTTGGTTTCGAGCAGCACTACGTCGACTTTCTTCAGTAAATCGTCAATGGAGTCAACGATTTCGACGTTCAGTTTTTTGACTTCCTCGATATACCCCGGAATCCGTTTTGAACTGCTTTCGATGTCGCGGCTGCCGTAGGGATAGGCCGCCACGATTTTGTAACCTGCATAATCAGGGCTTGCGTCGGCGGCATTTAACACTTTGGTAAACGCCGTACTATGCGACGTATCGAGTCCGATTATTCCAACCCGTTTTCCTTTATCGACCTCATTCCTACTCGCCCACGACCAGGCGGGGTTTAGTAAGCCAATTGCCGCGCTTCCCACGGCAGCTTTTTTTAGAAATGTTCGGCGGGTATTGGATTTGTTGGTCATGGCGAGAAAGTTAAGGGGCGAGATACAGAGTATAACGAGTGCCATTACTCCAAGTAATGGCACTCGTTATACTTAGGTCAACATGAGAACACTCAGAAGTTAATATCGCCCGTCATGTAAAGCTGTACCTGGCCTGAAATATCGACCCGACCGGGGCCGTTTTCATCAGCATTGAGTTTACAGCGCAGGTATCCACCCCGCTTAGAAAGTTGGCGGGCCGTAAGTTCGATTTTACCCAATTTCTCGGTCCAATACGGCATCAGGGTTGTGTACGCCGATCCCGTAACGGGGTCCTCATCAATGCCCGACTGCGGTCCAAAGAAACGAGCCACGAAATCAACATCGGAATCCGCATCGGCAGGCGCGGTTACTATAACACCCCGCGCAGGAACGGTGCTCATTTCCCGGAAGTCAGGGTTCAGCGCTTCGATTTGGGCCTGCGTTTCATAAACCAGCAGATAATCCGTTTTTCCCTTGTGAACTTCGACGGGTTTTTCGGTTACGCTAGCCAGTAGTGCGGGAGGTTGCAGGTTTGCTTTGTGCACTACGTCAGCAGGAAAATCGAGTGTCAGCCAGCCATTTTCGCTCCGACATACTTTCAACTGGCCGCTTTGTGATTCAAAAAAAATCTGGTCGCTTTCGGGCATTGAGTCCGTTTCCAGAAAAAACACGACATAACCCGTTGCCAACGTAGCATGACCGCATAACGCCACTTCGACTGTGGGTGTAAACCAGCGAATATGATACGTATCAGGCTGATCGGTTTTGACATAAAAAGCGGTCTCAGCGAGGTTATTTTCAGCAGCAATCTGAAGCATCTGTTCATCGGAAAGCCATTCGGTTAACGGCATGACAGCCGCTGGATTTCCGGCAAACAATCGGTCCGTAAAAGCATCAAGCTGGTAAATACGCATAAAAAGTAAGGGTGTGCCAGGCACTTGTTAAATGTTAGGAATAGTATGTTCTTTTAATGTATTGAATGTCAGATCCGAAAAATCAGTAAGCGAATTCAGGATACTATCGGCAATAGCAAATTTAGGATCACTACGTTCAAAATCAGCCGGAACCGCAATGGTTCGCATACCCGCTGCAGTAGCCGACCGGAGCCCATTGTATGAATCCTCAAAGGCCAGACACGTCTCGGGCAAAACACTCAGTCGACGGGCCGTACCCAGATACACATCAGGAGCCGGTTTATTACGAGCTTCCAACGTAGCAGAATGCCAGAGTGTCAACGTATTATAAATACCCAAACGCTTCACCACTACCTCAATCAAACTCATTGGCGACGCCGACGCAATAGCTGTCGGAATACCACGACGCACGAAAAAATCCAGTGCTTCCAGCGCGCCCGGCATGGGTTCAGCATAATGAGCGATACGTTCGTGAACACCCGACGTAATGGCTTCTCCCAACTCTTCGAAACTACGTCCGGCTGCGGCTTCTTCTGTCCACGGAGTGCGGGCGTACCAGTATTTCACTACGTCTAAGATGGGCAGGCCAGTGGTCTGTTTACATTGATCATCAGTTAGATACAACCCAACGGTGTCAAAAACTTCCCGTTCCATGATACGCCAGTGGGGTTCTGAATCCACCAACAAACCATCCATGTCAAAAATTGCTGCGCTTATTTCCATTTATTTCTTCAAATACCTCTCCGTCGGTACATTTTTTACCGGACTGCTACCAAAAATTAGCTACGGAATGACTTTATCAGGCTATACGTCGGCCTGCCGAAAAGGTTTTACGTCAATTTTTTCCCAAACTCCTTGTACGATATAGGGGTCTGTTTTCAGATAGGCGTCCAGTTGTTCCTCGGTTTCCATGTCGAGCAAGAGCATCGATCCAATCATTTTGCCTTCAGGGTCGAGTAGCGCCCCACCCAATATAAATTGTCCGTCTGCTTTTAACTGACGGGCGTAATCAAAATGGCTGGGTCGAGCCGCCATGCGTCTGTCAAGTGCATCGGCGTCGGTATAGTCGTAGGCATGAACAACGTATCGCATCAGTCAGGTTAAGTTTAGTTGGGCAAGATACTATCTTTCGGCAACATAAACCTATGCCTCCGCTAAGGTTATTACTCCTTTAGACGTCGTATAAATAACTGGGTCAATCGACACCAAAGTAAGCCAGCCTAAAAGCATAAAACGCATACTGACGCAATTGACAGCCGTTTTATGCTAAAAAGTAAGGTTTTCGGCCATTTCTTCCTAATTTCCGGTTTCATCCATTTCATTCACTTCGTCTTTATATGCGCCACCTCTTCAGCTGGTCGTTTGCCCTGATTGCTACGTCGGCACTGGCTCAATCATCACCCGGTACTACGTCCACCAATACGTCGGCCCTCACCGTCGAAATGATTATGCAGGACCCAAAGGATTGGATTGGTACGTCGCCAACCAATCCGTTCTGGTCCGATGATTCGCAAACGCTTTATTTCAACTGGAATCCCGAAAAAACCAAAAGCGATTCGCTTTATAAAGTGACATTTACACGGCCAGCACGTAGTAACGCGCTCGTACCATCGAAACCTGTTAAAGTGAGTCCCGCCGAACGTAGCGCCTTGCCGACGGCTCCCATAGAAGCCTACAACCGGACCCGGACGCAACGACTATTCGACCGACAAGGCGATTTATTCTGGATTGATGTTAAAACCGGTCGAATTCGCCAGTTGACCAATACTGTCGAGACCGAAAGCGACCCCGTTTTTTCGGGTGATGAGCAGCGCGTAATTTTCCGACGTAGCGAAAATTTGTTCAGTATCAATCTCAGTACGGGCGAACTTAACCAACTCACCGATTTCCGGTCTGGCACAAAAAAAGCTGAACCAAAGCTCACCGATGAGGAGAAATTCCTCAAACAGGATCAGTTGAAGTTATCGTCGATTTTGAAAGAACGGAAAGAGAAAAAAGACGAAGGCGAACGTATCACGAAAGCCAATAAACCCAAACGAGCCAAAGAAATCTATCTGGACGACAAGCGCTTATTCAATCCGCAGGTTAGCCCCGACGGGCGTTTCATTACGTATCGGCTGGCGAAAAATCCGACGGGGGCCAAAACGGCGCAGGTGCCCAACTACGTAACGGAATCGGGTTATACTGAAGATATTCCGGCCCGAACCAAAGTAGGCGCTCCACTGGCTACGCATGAGTTTTTTATTTACGACGTAGCAAAAGATACCGTTCGGCTGGTGCCGGTTAAAGATATTCCGGGGATTTCCGATAAACCGGCCTATCTGACGACAAGTGCTACGTCGAAGGCTGATACGTCGAAAAAAATGCGGTCGGTGGTCGTCAATGGCCCTATGTGGTCTGATGATGGGAAGTTGTGCGTGGTAGTGGTTCGTTCGCTGGATAACAAAGACCGCTGGATTATGCGCTTCGACCCCGAAACGCTGAAACTTTCTATACTTGACCGTCAGCACGATGACGCCTGGATCGGCGGCCCGAATATCGGCGGATTGAATGCGCCGGGAACTATGAATTTTCTGGCTGATAATCAGACGATCTGGTTTCAATCGGAGGCCGATGGCTATTCACATATTTACACGGTTAACGTACTGACAGGCGAGAAAAAGCAGTTAACGAAGGGCAAGTTCGAAGTGCAGCAGGTGGTATTGTCGAAAGATAAAACCCACTTTTTCATGCAAACCAACGAGGTTCATCCGGGCGAACAGCATTATTATCGGATGTCGGTTAATGGAGGTGAGCGGGTTCGCTTAACGACCATGACGGGCGCAAATGAGGTAACACTATCGCCCGATGAAACCCGTATGGCGATTCGGTATTCGGCCAGCACTCAGCCGTGGGAGTTGTATGTGGGAGTCGTCAGTCCTCAGTCGACAGTCAATAGCAAATCTAAAACGGCAGTAGCTAGTGCGCCAATTAAGCTAACGGAATCGCTGACGGATGCTTTTAAAAAGTACAGCTGGCGGGAACCAACGCTGGTGACGATTCCTTCCCGCGATGGTCAGCAAATCTATGCCCGACTTTATAAACCGCAGCGGCCATCGGGGAAGAGTGTTGTGTTTGTGCATGGAGCGGGTTATTTACAGAATGCCCACAAATGGTGGAGCCAGTATTTCCGCGAGTATATGTTCCATAACCTCCTGGCCGACAAAGGCTACACGGTTCTCGATATCGACTACCGGGCCAGTTCTGGCTACGGGCGCGACTGGCGCACCGGCATTTATCGATTCATGGGCGGCAAAGATTTAGAAGACCACATAGACGCTGCGAAATGGCTCGTTCAGACGCAGGGAGTCGATGCCAATCGAATTGGAATTTATGGCGGTTCCTACGGCGGCTTCATTACGTTGATGGCCATGTTTACCACCCCCGACGTGTTTAAAGCTGGAGCCGCGCTACGTCCCGTAACCGACTGGGCCGCTTACAATCACCCATATACCGCCAATATTCTCAACGAACCGCAAAATGATTCGCTCTCGTACCGTCGTTCATCGCCAATCTATTTTGCGGAAGGCTTAAAAGGGCATTTACTCATCTGCCACGGGATGGTGGATGTTAATGTGCATTATCAGGACACGGTTCGACTGTTGCAACGGCTCATCGAACTCCGTAAAGAAAACTGGGAAGTAGCATCTTACCCCGTCGAAGACCACGGATTTGTGGAGCCCACTAGTTGGATGGATGAATACAAACGGATACTGAAGCTTTTTGAGGAAAGACTCTAAGTTATTCCAAGTTCCGATTAACAAAACTCAATTGAGGGTTTTGTCATGCTGAGGCACGAAGCATCTTAAAGCATCCTTACCAGCTTATTTGGAAACCTTAAGATGCTTCGTGCCTCAGCATGACAAAACCCTCAATTGAGTTTGCGTTATCTATTGCACAAGCACACGTAGCACTGATTGGCGCGAGTCAGCATTTACTTTCAGCAGATATGTTCCGGTAGTGATGCCGCTCATAGGCCATTCGGCCTGTTTTTTACCCGTAAAGGCCGGAATTTCATAGGCACGTATCGTCCGTCCGGTCGCATCGAGCAACTGTACCTGCACCGCTGACCGCTCAACTTGTTCAATTTCCAGTCGTAAACGGTCAACTATTGGATTAGGAACGACTCGCACGGACAGGCCAGCATCTGGCTCTGGGGCAGTTAATACAAACGTGATAACATCGGATGGTGGAGAAGCGCAGCCGCCAGTGTTGGTCACAATAACGTAGTACGACCCACTCGCAAACGGCGTTAGCGTTGAGCTTGTTGCATTCGGGACAGCCGTTCCAGGGTCGGTGCCGTTGCGGACGTACCACTGAATCCCGGCAGGCGGTTCAACAACGTTCAACGTACCGCCAGACTGTGCTAACACTGGTTTAGTTGGTACCAGAAAAAGTGCTTTCACATTGACAAACGCCGTACTGGTCGTGCATCGATTGCTATCAACAACACTCACCGTATACGTACCTTCAGACAAGCTCGCTTGTGACGGTGTATAGGTTTTCAGGGTATCTTTCCGTTCGGTCGTCCAGTAATACGTAAACGGCTTTTTCCCTCCGGCAATCTGTACGGTTGCCTCGCCATCGGTGTTGCCTTTACATACAATATCCTTGACGCTCGCCACTGAGAGCGTCAGTGCCTGTCCATCGGTTACGACCGCCCTTACAGAGTCGGTACAGCCCGCTTCGTCGATAACCCGTAATAAATATGAATTCGGGCGAAGGCCACCGATCTGACTACCAACCTGATAAGGCTGACCAGCAACCTGAAACTGACGTAGTATGCCACTGCCGCCCGAACTTATCAGGTTTACGGCCCCCGTAGGACAAACACAGCACGTAGCGGGAACTGGAGTCGCCTGTACCTTCAATACTTCCGCTTGCGTAACCGTAACTGACACAAGACTCGTACAGCCGTTGGCATCCGTTCCGACAACTGTATAATCGCCAACGCCGACACCCGTAAATACATTACTGGTTTGAGAGACTTTGGTCGACGTAAGCTGATACGTAACAGCACCGGTTCCGCCCGAAGGAGTTACTGCAATGGTGCCACTTGTGGGACCGAAACAGTTTACCTGTTTCGACGTAGCGGTTAGTTGCAATGGACTAGGTTGCCCAATGGTAAACGGTTGGGTTGTTAAACAACCGTTGGCGTCACGAATGGTAACGTCGTACGCTTTGGCCGACAACCCGGTAAACTGTGCACCTGTCTGAAAAGCACCACCTCCCAACTGATACTGATATGGAGCCGTTCCGCCGGTGACAACTACCGATACGCTGCCATCAGTCGTACCCGTACAGCGGGTGAGTTGCGGGGTCAGTTTAACCTCTATCGCGTTGGGAGCGCCAACCTTTACGTCCTGAAAAAACACACAGCCATTCCTGTCACTGACTCCAAGGCTGTAAGTCGCATTCGCCTTTAAATCGACAAATGTGCCGGTTAGCTGTAGGGTACCACCATTCAGAAAATAGCGATATCCACCATTGCCGCCCGATGCAACCGCAATGATTCCGCCATCACTCCCACCCGTACATTTAGTGCCTACTACCGTAAGACTGAGGGCCAGGGCTGGAGGCTGAGTTACCTGAACGGTACTTTGGAGTGTACACCCTCGGGAGTCTCGGACGGTAACCGGGTAAGTACCTGCTATCAAGTTGCCATACTGGTTACTTGCTTGCAGAGGCATGTTATTGAATTGGAACTGATAACCACCCGAACCGCCCGATGGAGTAAATAATACGTTGCCATCTTTGGCATTGTTGCAGGAGACGTTCGTGATCGACGAATTCAGTACAATGCCCGGATGTACCTGAACCGTAGCTTGAGCTGTCGTTGTATTCGTCGTTACGTTGGTTGTGGTAACAACAGACGTACTGACTGCGGTAGAACTCGTGGCCGTAGAGCTACTGCCGGTCGAGCTGACCGGAACAGTTACGGTGCGGGTTTCTACTGTTGTTACGGAAACTAAACAGCTTAATGAATAAACCGTTGTTTGGGTGGGTGCTACGTTGATGGCGGTCGTTGTCTGCCCGGTCGACCAACGTAGTGCTCCGTTAGTCGGACATTCCGTCGCGGTCAGGGCGACCGTAGTACCCGGACAAACCGGCGATGCGCCCACCGTAATCCCCAGGGCAGTAGGCGCTTGCGGATCTGCGGCATCCGTAGCCCAGGCAACCGAAGTGACGCTTATGGTGGCCACTATACAAACCAATACGTGTCTGAAAAACCAAATAACTGAGTGTAAACGAACGTCCATATACAAGCTACTACGTCAAATCAAGCAAAGATAATCAGTTAATTTACGAAAATCGCTCAATTGCCGGTACGCTTTCTTATTAGCTGGCTACCACAGCAGTAGACCCATTTGTTTATTAATCGGTTTAAACGCCATTTATTTACCCATCCATTTTTTGAATTCGCTCAACTTTTCGCGGCTCACAATCGCTTCCTTATCGAACGTCGGACGTAGCGTAAGTGCCAGACGATTACCGAAATACGGCTGCATCTGGTCGACGGCTTTATGGGTAACCAACATCCCCCGGTTGATGCGATAAAACTGGTCTGGATTCAGAGCATCGGCCAACTCATCGAGGGTATAATCGACCAGAAATTTCTGATTGGTGTGCGTTCGAAAAAAGCTAAACCGCTCATCCGTATAGAAATACGCAATCTCACCCGTCTCGACTGACAATAGCCGTTGCCCCTGCCGTACCAGAAAACGCTTGCGGTATTCTTTAGGCTGATTCTGGATTTGCAGTTCGCGAAGCAGCTTGTCCAAATTCAGCGACTGGCCTCCCGACGTAGCAGCCTCCTCCGATTGTGATTGACTCCGTAAATCGTAAAATTTCTTCAGGCTACGTTGTAAATCTTCTTTCTGGATGGGTTTCAGCAGGTAATCGATACTATTGACCTTGAAGGCCTGCAACGCATATTCGTCGTAGGACGTCGTAAAAATAACCGTACTTTTTACCTCAACCTGTTCAAATATTTCGAAACTCTGACCATCGGCCAGTTCAATATCCATGAAAATAAGGCTGGGTGTGGGATTTGTCTGCAACCAGTTGACCGATTCTTCGATACTAGCCGTAACCCCTTCAATCGACAGCGATGGATCTACTTCATTGACTAATTTACGCAGTTTGCGAACGGCCAGGTCTTCGTCTTCAATAATGAGAACATTCATGCTTTCTGTGGCATTAATAATGGTAAAATAACGGTAAAATAGCCGTCGTCGTCACGTACCGACGGCTCTGTTTTGGCCAGCAATTGATACTTGGCGGCAATGTTGCTTAAACCGACATGATTCGACAGGACGCCCGTTCCACTCTTTCGCTGTAGGTTGTTTCGGACGATTAACTGACCTGCCTGATACGTATGAACCGAAGAATATTCATCGGGTACGGCCCGAATTTCGAGCATCAGGGGTTTACTGGCACTGATTACGTTGTGTTTTACGGCGTTTTCAACCAGCATCTGCAAAGTCAGTGGCGGTAGCAGATAGGACTGATAATCAGCCGGAATATCGACTTCCAACCGGATACCGGCCCGATAGCGAGTCTTAAGCAGGTGATAATACGAATCAATAAACGACAGCTCGGTGGACAACGTAGTGAGTTCACTTTCGTTGGTCTGAAGCAGATACCGATACACTTTCGACATTTCATCCACAAACTGCTCGGCTTGTTCGGGTTCATCGGCAATGAGCGACGAAAGCGAATTCAGGCTGTTGAACAGAAAGTGCGGATTTACCTGGCTTTTCAGACTAGCCAGTTGGCTCTGCAAATTCACCTTCTTTAATTGTTCGCGTTCGATGGCATTTTCGCGCCATTTTCCCAGTGAATACGTCGTTTCATCAATCCCTACCGACAGCAGATTTGCACCTATGTTAATCATAAGAATCAGGTAAGTATTCGATGAATCAAACGTATAATTGAACAAATGGAACCAGTCGTAGCAGAGCAACGTACCGAAAATAAATAACGGTGTCACCAGCATAAATACCAACAGCAACCGGCGCACACGCGGCCAGGTCTGTCCGTAGTTCGGGTATCGGCGGATGATGGCCTGGGTTAATAGGTCGAGCGTAACAAGGCACGTAGCGGCAATGGTCAGATTAAGCACCGTTGCGGTAATGAACGTCTGGAAGCTTTCGATATACGACGGCCCAATGGCCCAGTACGTAATGAGGGGAATAAACCACGGAAACAACAGCAAAAAATGCCACAGCGTCTGCGTCCGAAGCGAACTCAGCCCGACTCGAGGCATTTGGTTGTTGACTATGGTTATAAATTTATTCATGCTACGTTATTAAATCAGAAACAGCCCTTATAGGTCTAACGTACTGCCAATTAACAAACAAACATCGGGGCCTGCACTTGAATCCTTCCCGAAATGCACTATACAAGGTTCCTTCTGCATAAAATCATACCTGAGTTGTTTAGAGACGTTTGGCGGGCGGGGTATGAAATAAAGGCAACGTAATAACGAAACGAGCTGAGGTCTCCTGAATCGCTACAGGCTCCTCGGTCAACAGTTGGTATTTGGCAGTCAGATTCGACAGTTCCGACTGTCGGGTTTCAACCCGTAAATTCTTTCGTTGCAAATTATTTTCAATACGTAATTGCCCAAAGGCAGTGGTGTGTATACTAATGGTTAACGGCTTATCAGACAGCATAATGTTATGTTTAATCGCGTTGTCGATGAGAATCTGTACGCTAAGCGGAGGCAACTGATAATTCAGAAATAACGCATCGATACGTTGCTCCACTTGTAGATTATCACCGTAGCGAATGCGAAGCAGATTAATATAAACGGCAACAAAATCCATTTCGGCCTGCAACGTAACAAGCTCATTTCCACCGATGGGGTTCTTGCCCGCCTGAAGCATATAGCGATAAACTTTGGCTAAATCATCCACGAATCGCTCGGCCTTCGCCGGATCTTCGCTGATGAGTGAGGAAAGCGAGTTCAGGCTATTGAACAGAAAATGAGGATTAAGCTGCCCTTTCAACCGATCGAACTGATGCTGAAGTGCCATTCGTTTCAATTGCTCATTTTCGGTCACATGGTTTTTCCACTGCGCATACGTATAAAACATCGAGAGCGCGATGCAGAGAAACAGATCGAACAACAGGCCCAGCACCCAGATTGGCCGAACGGCATCCCAGTTGAACGTGACACCTGTTAGCGGGAAAATACTGTAAATCCAGACATCGAAAATAGCCAGAACAATTGTGAGTGCGCCTACCAGCAGGAGCATCGTGAGCGTGCGCGGCAACGCCTGACGAACATCGGGGAAGCGGGCAATTACCCAACGTACTGCAACTGTAAGTACAATGACAGACAGCCAGTAGAGTCCGAATATAATGCTTGTTCCGACGGCAAATACCAGTGGTTCATTAAAATATCGCGCACCAATAAAGTAGTAATTACCCAGCGGAAACAGTACCGGCATCAGCAGCAGATGATACCACCATTCGTACGTAGAGAAAAAAGCTGGCCGCTTGAGAAAAAACGAAATCATAGTGTACAGGACAAGTTAACGCCGACAGCCCCGAAAGCCTGTGCCAGTCAGTTGCCAACCGCAAAATATACCGTATGAATTGAGGAAAATGATGGATGAATTGTAATTACAGTTGAGAAGCTGCTTATGGAGTTTTCTGTCATGCTGAGCTACGATTCGGACCGCCGAAGTGGCATCTTAAAGATTCCTGACTTAAGCGTAATGATACATTAAGCTGCCGCTTCGGTGGTCCAATTCGTACCTCAGCATGACAGAAAGCCATCATACAAAAAATCAGCCTGTGTTTGGCACAGGCTCCTAGTGATTTCCAGTAAATAAGGGGCAGAATCAGTAAAATAATCCCCAGTCGTCGGGAGCGTCGTTATTTTTGTCGAAGTTGTTTACCCATTCCACAAATAAAAGCCTGAACTGTTCGATTTCATCGCGCAGTACGTTCAGATATGCGGGAGTAGCTAGTTTTTCGGCTTTGCAGTACGATGTTTGTGCCAGCAATTCGCGGGCGTGCATTTTGATAATGACAGCATTTTCCATCCGCAGCGTATACAAATCTCCGCCCTCAGCGCCTACAATTTTAGGAGCCAGCATCATGGCGTTGGCTAGCATCTGCTCATGCATCATCAGCACATCGTCTTCTTTGTTGATGGTTTCCACAATGGCTTGTGTGAGTTCCATCAGCTCATTGGCTTTGCGCAGAATGGGTAAGTTTTTGATACGTCGATTTTCGGCTTCCATCTCGGCTCGGGTTTCTTCGGGATCGTAATCCTCATCGAAACCATCCCAATCCATGAAGCTGTCATCGTCATCTTCATCGTCAAAGTTCATCGCAAAATGGGCAGAGGGGTTGATTATCTTCTGGTTGCCAAAGTAACACAAACCTTTCTCAAAAACAAACCCTTATTTTCGAAATCATCATCACTACAATAAGAATTCTTTGGGGAGGTTGCTCACTATCAGGCATATTTTTTGCTATACCCTTTCTTTACGCTATAGTACGCTAGCGGATTCGGTATGTTACCGTTTCCGCCGTTATGTAATTTAATTTTTTAATCAGCAAACGGGGCGTATATTTGGTCACATAAATTCTATTATTACATAGATTTTATCGACTTTATCCAACATGAGCATATTTTTAAGGTTTGTGATAGGCTTATTCCTGATAAGCCGTTGTCTCTACGTTCCGCAGGTTTCAGCTCAGGTCGACGTTACATATCCCGTAAACCGGATGATCATCCAACGTAACAACGCCAATACCGCCATCGTCCAGATTGCTGGTAGTTATTCACAGCCTGTAGACTCCATCGAAGCCCGCTTGGTTGCCCGCGCAACGGGGCCGAATCAGGGCACCACCACCAGTTGGATGACAGTCCAGCGCAACCCATCAAATGGTCAGTTTAATGGAACCATGAGTGCCGATGGCGGCTGGTATAAGGTTATGGTGCGCGGAAAGCGTAACGGCAGCGTTGTTGGTATCGACTCCGTCGATCGCTTTGGCATTGGTGAAGTATTTGCTATTATGGGCCACTCCAATGCTCAGGGAGGCAGTTGCCCCGATGGAGGTGGTAATGAGCGTTGTCCTACTATAGCTGGGGCTTCTGATGACCGTGTTTCGGTGGTCGTTCTCGATGAGTCCAATCCCGATTTTTACCAGTATGAACTTTCGGTAGACACGCGTTATCTGCCCGGACTCACCTTTAACCAATTACCTACGTTTCCGGGCCAGTCACCTTTTGGTCATTTTGCCTGGTTCTGGGGAAAAATGGGCGACCAGTTGGTTCAGCAGCTCGGCGTACCTGTGCTGTTCTTCAATGCCGGTTTCGGCGGTACTAACATGCAGCAGACGTATCAGGCGGCCTACGATCAGCCATTTAATCACGGCTTTGTTAAATATTCCCTACGGATGCC
Source organism: Spirosoma profusum (assembly GCF_014699005.1). GTDB lineage: Bacteria > Bacteroidota > Bacteroidia > Cytophagales > Spirosomataceae > Spirosoma > Spirosoma profusum. The sequence goes on along the minus strand of NZ_JACWZY010000028.1, from coordinate 7,971 downwards.
TTATGCAAATTTCCGCAGTCTGATGAATCTATACGTACCAAGCACGGGTATACGGGCTGTGCTATTGCATCATGGTGAGAACGACCGGTTCAGCCCATCTGATTCGCTTCAGACGTATTATTCTGGCGTCATTACCAAAACAAGGCAGGAATTTAACAAAGCCGATCTGGCTTATATTATCGCTATTTCTTCGTGGGTAGGGGGCACCGATGCTCAGGTACGTTATGCTCAGTCACAAGTTGCGAATCAGTCCGGCTTCCGCACATTTCAGGGCCCCGACCTCGATAACATTAATTCATACAACGACCGTCCCGATGGCCTGCATTATTCTCCTTCCGGCCAGGAAAAAGTCGCCAATGCCTGGGCCAATGCCATTACTACGTCTGTCTTACAAAGCATAACACCCTACTCAGCCGAAACCCAGCCTTTGGCCAATATTGCCTGTGCTCCCGGCAACCAGCTTATGCTTACTCAGCCCGGTGGTTTTCAGGATTATTTCTGGAATACCGGAAGTACTAATCAGGCGTTGACCGCCGGTAGTGGTACGTACAGCGCACGGATACGTAACGCCCAGCAGAAAGTATATTTTCCGCCAGCGATAACCGTCCCGAACGACGTACAACCAGCAACACCAACAATCAATGGCGGTACGTCGGGGATCTGTTCTCTCACTGGACTAACTCTTACCTCCAGTTATACGGGGTTGAATCAATGGAATACGGGTGCCTCTACTCAGTCGATCACCGTTGTTGGTACGGGGGTGTATAGTGTGCAGGCCAAAAATCCTGTGTATGGCTGCCTGTCGCCAATAGCCTCCAGAACGGTTACGCTGTCTGGTGCCGATCTGGCTTTATCGCTGGGTGTTAGCCGGATGGTTGTTGCAACGAATGATACGCTCACTTATACATTAACCGTACGTAGCGAAAGTGATTGCGATGCAGGCGGTGTGACCATTAGAAACCGATTGCCTAACAATGTTACGTTTGTTTCGTCTCCTGATGGATTAAGTGTATCCAATGGTGTAGTCACAGGAGTCATTCCGGCAGTAGCGGCACGTAGCAAAATTACCAAACGATACGTAGCACGGCTGACCTCAAACGGTACCTATCTCAATGCGGCCGAAGTGCAGATTCAGGCTACTTCAGACCCCGACAGCCAGCCCGGTACAGGAACGGGCGATGGTCAGGACGATATGGCGATGGCTCAAGTACGTACCAAACCACTCAATGCAACGGCAGTCTATTCATCGCCGAATCCCGGTCAGCCCCCTTTATCCGATCCAATACCTAACCAACCTCCTCCTTCACCAACCAAAGCCGATTTAAGCTTAGCCTTACAGGCTAATAAGAGCGTAGTAAGCGAGGGAGAATCACTTACGTTTGTGCTCACAGTGACGAACGTTGGCGGCATACAGACTAGTAGCGTAGCAGTCGGCTTTACATTGCCGTCTTCTCTATCGTTTGTTAGTTCTGTATCGGGTATGACGGTCAATGGATCTACTGTTTCGGGTACGGTAGCTCAACTGGGCGTTAATAAAGTAGCCATTTTCCGATTTGAAGCAAAAGCACTCAGCGCTGGTCCGGTGATTAACCGGGCGCAGATTACCGCGTCTGCCCAGTCCGATCCTGATTCAACACCAAATAATGGAACGAATAGAGGTGAAGACGACGAAGCCCGCTTCGATATACGCATTGTTCCGTCCCAATAAAACACCTCATAATCAGGAACCAGATAAGCATTTTTCGAGAAATAGTGGCTGAAAATCGAACAAAAATAAGGGTAACCTGTATATTTGTCCGTATTCCATTCGGGGCGTCTACTCGTAAACGCTCCCGAATTTCCCACTGAATCGAATGACGTATTGTTTAGGGATTAAGGTTGCGTCGGGCTTAGTGGCTATCGCCGACAGACGGCTCACCTCTGGTACCGAAGTATCATCGAACCGGAAAATATCGGTTCATGAAGTTGAGAACCACTCGTTGTTTGTCATGACATCGGGCCTGCGTTCGGTACGCGACAAAGCCATCACTTACTTTAAAGAAGTGCTCACCGAACAGGATCGATCCTTCAATAAATTATACAAAGCGGTAAATGCGTTTGGCGAACAGGTGAAGCGGGTAGCGCAGGAAGACAAAGCGTCTATTGTGGCTAATGGATTGAATTTCAACCTGAATGCCATTGTTGGTGGGCAACTGGAAGACGACGAAGAGCATAAACTTTTCATGCTGTATCCCGAAGGCAACTGGGTGGAAGTTGATCAGGGCTCACCATTCAAAATAATTGGCAACTCAGGCTATGGCAAGCCGTTGCTGTTTCGGAATCTATCCTACGAAACCAGCATGCAGGACGCCCTCAAAATTGGTTTTCTGGCCTTCGATGCCACCCGGGTCAGTGCCAACGACGTCGATTACCCGTTAGATGTTGTTATTTACCCGAAAGATAGTTTTCACATGACCGAGTATCGTCTTGAAAAGGACGATATGGATGAGGTGTCGCACCAATGGAGCGCCCTGCTTAGCAATTCGGTCCGGAAACTCCCCTCCTACTGGATGGACCCGATCTTTGAGAAAGTACGCGCTACCAAACAAATATAATGTATGATATATAATGTATGAAGTTTAATGGTTAATTCAGCCGTTATACCTCATACTTCATATATTACATATCATACATTAATACTCCTTTTACATGCATCTCCACGTTCGACATGAGTCCGAATATACGTATGACCTTCCCGTCGCACTGGGGCCTCAAACGCTTTACCTTTACCCCCGCATGTACCCTTACCAGCGGCTGCTGGATTATCAGTTACTAATTGACCCCATCCCCGACCGAATTGTTCGGAATATTGACGTAGAGGGTAACGTGCAGCAACTGGTTTATGTCAATCAACCGACGAAATACCTCAACGTAACGGTCGAAATACAACTGCAGTCGGAGGAATTCAACTCGTTCGATTTTGTCTTGTTTCCATTTGATACGCAACGCGTTCCGTTTCGATACCCAAAAACCGAAATCGACCTTCTTCTCCCCTATCTGGAGCGAGTGGATGTTTCGGAAAAGGTGGAGAGCTGGGCCCGGCAAATCGCGGCCAGTGTAGGCTGGCAAACCGTCGATTTTCTTATTGAACTCAATAAAACCATCTGGCAGTTTACCTACGAAATTCGGGAAACCGGTGCCCCCTTTTCGCCCGAACAGACGCTCACGACATGTAGAGGTTCCTGCCGCGATTATACCACGCTGTTTATGGCGGCCTGCCGGAGCCTGGGCCTTGCAGCCCGGTTCGTAAGCGGTTATCTGTTTGGGAACCCCCAGCAGGAACACCAGCTTCACGCCTGGGCCGAGGTTTATTTACCGGGCGCGGGCTGGCGCGGCTTCGACCCGGCCGAAGGTTCGGTAGTAGTGAATCGACATATTTTTCTGACGTCCACCGCAAAACCCGAATTGTCGGCTCCTATCAGCGGCACATATAGCGGAAAGGCGAAATCCAGCCTTCGCTCAGAATTATTGTTTGTCTAAGTATCGGATAAAGCACACTCCTTATTACTGATACGTATTTTTTCTTTCGCCCGGTCAGAAGATTATTTGCATGAAATAGCCAGTAGCTAACGTTATTTACAGGAATCAACGTAGCACACGCTCCCGACTGACGGCGATTACTTATCTTTGCAGTCAATCATAGTGTATAATATTTATCATATTCTAACCCAGTACAGTGGCCTTAATTAAGTCTATTTCCGGCATTAGAGGAACGATTGGAGGGCGTAGCGGAAACGGGCTGACTCCTCTTGACGTAGTAAAATTTACAGCCGCTTTTGGGCAATGGTTGAAACAACGTAGCACCGAACGCCGAACCGTTGTTATTGGACGCGACGGCCGTTTATCAGGCGAAATGATCTCTAAATTGGTAGCCGCTACGTTGCAGGGACTTGGTTTGGATGTCATCGATCTGGGCTTATCGACTACGCCTACTGTGGAGATGGCCGTACCCGGTGAAGGTGCTGCCGGCGGTATTATTCTGACTGCCAGCCACAACCCGATCCAATGGAATGCCCTCAAACTGGTTAATGAAGCCGGTGAATTTATAACAGCTCAGGATGGCGCCGACGTACTGGAAATTGCAGAATCGGAATCCGTTGAGTTCGCCGAAGTACGCAAACTGGGAACGTATCGCACCGATGATACGTGGCTACAAAAACACATTGACCAGATTCTGGCATTACCGCTGGTCAATCGCGATGCCATTGCCGCCCGTAATTTTCGGATTGTTGTCGATGCCGTCAACTCTACTGGAGGGCTGGCCGTGCCGATGTTACTGGAAGCGCTGGGTATTGAGAAAATCACCAAACTACACTGCGAACCGACGGGCAATTTCGCCCACAACCCCGAACCGCTGCCCGAAAACCTGCGCGACATTATCAAAGAGATGGGAAAAGGCAAAGCCGACCTCGGCATCGTCGTTGACCCCGACGTTGACCGTCTTGCCCTGATTTGTGAAGACGGCTCTCCTTTCGGCGAAGAATATACGCTCGTTGCCGTAGCCGACTACGTACTGAAAAACAGTAGTAAGGGCGGTAATACCGTGTCGAACATGTCGAGTACAATTGCGTTACGTGACATTACCCAACGATATGGTGGTCAGCACTTTGCTTCGGCAGTTGGTGAAGTCAACGTAGTGGAAATGATGAAAGAAAAAGGCGCAATTATCGGGGGAGAAGGCAACGGCGGCATTATTTATCCCGAACTGCATCAGGGGCGCGATGCATTAGTTGGGATCGCTCTGTTTCTGAGTCACCTTGCTACGTCCGAAAAATTAGCATCTATCCTTCGTCGGACGTACCCGAACTATTACATTTCTAAAAACAAGATTGAGCTTACTCCTGATATCGACGTAGATGCCGTACTGAATCAGATACAGACCAAATACGCTCGCAATCCAATTAGCACTATCGATGGTGTGAAAATCGAATTTGATAAAGAGTGGGTTCACCTTCGCAAGTCCAACACTGAACCGATTATTCGTATCTATTCCGAATCCGATACGTTGGCCACCGCCGATTATCTGGCCGGGAAGATTATCAGCGACATTCGGGAAGTAATTGCCGAAAAACGCTAACAACCTGCGCAACAATTCCCCTTAACCTTGAGTCAGGCTACCCTAAAAAGTAGCCTGTTTTTTTGTTTCTCCTAAAAAAGGTTGTGACACACCTCTTTCTTTACGCCCATTCAAAGCCCCTATCTTGTAGAATAAAATACTCAATTGGTATGCATTTATCGCGATTAATTAATCAATTCAAAATTTTAATAAACTGATAGCCAACTGCGTAAAAGCAATACTCAAGTTATGGCATACTTTTTTAAGCGTGTTCAGTAGATCTCATACATTACTAATTCAAAACAATCAGCATTATGGGCTTTTTGAGAGGAGTATTAGCGGGCTTGGCAATAGGTTATTTAACAGCGCCCCGTAGTGGAAAAGAGACCCGCGACAAACTGGCGCAGGGATTCGACGATATACAGCAACAGTGGGAAGATGGCGTCGATCAGGTAAAATCGCAGATTGACCGACTAGCGGGTAAAGCCGAAAAACAGGCAGATAAATACTCAAACGAGGCTGAAGAAATTTTTGACAGATATAGAGATGACGCGGAATCGAACTACAATCAGAAACGCAGCCAGGCTAAAACTGCTTACAATGATAAGGTAGATGAAACCGCAGACGCTGCTAAATCAGGTATCGACAACGCCGAAGAAGCACTGAAATTCAACTGATTTAATCAGTAGTTTTTCTAAAAAAGGGTACACCCTCCAAAGTCTGGAGGGCGTACCCTTTTTTATTATTTACCGTTCGCTCAATGAGTTAGATATTGAGCAAGCATTCCATGTAACTTTTACGACGATTATGAACTACATCACCTTCCTGTATGATCCCAAACATTTTTCGTACCCGGTCAGTCAGCTTTGGGCATCAATTTGTGGTCCTGGCCTTTCTGGTCAGCGGTCTTTCTAGCTGTATAACTACACGTGTCATCACAGAGCCAGATTGCGATACGCCTGCCAACGTTACGTATACCAGTCAGGTAACGACGGCCTACTTCTGGGGCCTTAGACAACCACTCGACATCAAGCCCCCCTGCGACCCGCGTTTCAACCACCTCAACGGCGTAACGGTAAAGTCTACCTTTGGGCATTACGTCCTCACAACCATTACGTTGGGTATTGTGAATAAACGACGCGTACAATGGTGCTGTGCGCCTTACGTACCACCTACAGATTCCATTTAGGCCACCATTCATCCACAACCAATTATGAGCCTTCCAAACGGCATCCAGCAGTTGGCAGTGAGTAGCCTGACCAACCGCCACGAGAATTATACGCAGCCGCTCACCGCCAATGCCTCCTTCAAACTGACCATTCCTTCGGGAATGCCCGACAGTAAATCGGAGTATCGCCAGACAACCGCTAATTTCCAGTGGCTTATTCAACATGCCATCGATAACAACCTTCGTCTGCGGGCTATCGGTAAAAACTGGTCGTTCACGAAAGTAGGCGTCACAAATGGAGGTATGATCGATACGGATGCGCTGATGCAAACCTTCGCAATACGTAGCAGTTCCGTTGCTCCGGCCTATCTGAACGCAGGCAAATCGGCAGATAATCTATTTTTTACGGAATGTGGCACCACGATTCACATTCTGGAGCAACTTCTCGAAGCACGTAACAAATCGATACGTGCCTCAGGTGCCAGCAACGGCCAGACCATTGCCGGTGCTACGTCGACAGGGACACACGGAGCCGCTTTTGATTCCGGTTCAGTACATGATACCATTGTGGGATTACACATTGTTTGCGGCCCAAATCGACACGTCTGGTTAGAACGTAAATCCTATCCCGTGGCCGGAAAACCTTTCACTGATTTGCTTGAGGTCACGGACGTAATACGCGATGATGACTTATTCAATGCAGCCGTCGTTAGTTTTGGATCGTTCGGATTTATTCACGGCGTCATGCTCGAAATCGCTGATTTATTCTGGCTCAAGTCATACAGTATCAACAGCGTAGCCTACAACAGCGCACTGAAGCAAGCAATGACCGATTGTGATTTTTCGGGTATCACTACAGCCCTGAACCTGCCGCCCGCTACGTCCGATGCTGCGCCTTATCACTTTCAGATCATAGCCAACCCACACCAGTTCGACGTAACGGGAAATGATATGGCACGAGGGCCATTTGTTCGAATACTTTATAAACACCTGACCAAACCCATCGGTGCCATACCGCCCCCACCTAAATCCGGTTTCACATACGGCGACGATACGATGGGCCTGATTCAGACATTGCTCGATAAGTTAACACCAAGTAAACTGGTCCCCTCACTGGTAAATGCACTTTACCCCCAAGCTATTGAGAATACAAACGGCTGGGTTGGTACGATGAGTGATTTTTTCGGGAATACGAATATTCGGGGGAAAGCGTCGAGTGCCGCCATCGGTCTCGACGCGAAGGACAGCCCTCAAGTTCTGGAAGAAATGATTGCGCTGAACAACAAGCGCGGTAGAGCTTATCCGGGTATTATGGCGATGCGATGGGTGAAGCAAACACCCGCTACGTTAGGCTTCACCCGATTTCCGATAACCTGTGTGCTGGAACTCGACGGTATTGAATCGGAACTAACCCGAAAATTTGTGGAACGAGCCTGGAATCGACTCGATGAACTCAATATTCCGTTTACGATGCACTGGGGAAAAGTAAACTTCGGCCTCACCGCCGACCGTGTCCGGAAAATGTACACCGATGCAAAAGTAGATGCCTGGCTCACAGCCCGTCAACAATTGCTGGATGCGCCAGCACGAGCGGTTTTCACCAACGAATTCATGGAAAACTGCGCGTTAGATCAGGATGACAAAAAGCCGTTTCAGCAAGGAGGGGGATGTATGCCATTACTTCGAGTAATAGCATACATCCCCCTCC
>NZ_JACWZY010000027.1 GCF_014699005.1 Spirosoma profusum | reverse complement strand
CATCTTAAGGTTCCCTGATTAGCTCATTGAGATACTTTAAGATGCTTCGTTCCCGCTCCGGCGGCCCGGTCAGCATGACAAAAACGGCTCTACCATAAAGTTTAAACAGGTTCAATGAATAATTTATGCTATAAGAATCAGGAATTGAAAAAACATAAACATTAGGTTTACTTCCTGATCGACTCAACAGATTGTTTTTAGGATAGTAAACTGGTAGTCGACCGGGTTTATATTACCCAAATTGCAGTTATTGCCAGCAATTAAAGGTATCTGAATTGCTCTACAAGTGTAGCTAGTGAGCAATCAGGTCATGAAGAATGTTCTGTTGTACGAAATTGACGTATCAAATATAGGTTATTAACAATAGTGCCAAACAGTATTTTGTTGTTTTTTCAAATTACCTTCATACTATTCTAAATATTTACAGTATTCCAAAATAAACACCAAGTATTAAGGTAATTTTTTCCTGATTTAATCCAAATTTAATGAAAGTGTATCTTAGTTATGAATTCGAAGCAAATCAACGTATGAGCCGAATCTAGGCACTTTCTCGTACAGCTTATGTCCCGGACAGTCGCCATACCAGTAAATCAGTAGCGATATGAGCAGTTTATGGATTTTTGGTGGACTTGTGTTATCGATTAGTGGGGTACCGGCGGATTCAGTTCAGAAGCAGATTAGCGTTCAGGCACATACGGGTTTCATCATACCTCACGCTCCTGATTTACGAGCCATTTCTGAATCAACACCGATTGGTGTTATGTTCGAATATAGCCGACTCAATCTGCAACGTAGCGCTTATGAACGCTGCAACTGTCTGGCGCGGATTGGAGTGTATACGCACTACGTAGCGTTTAATAATCCAACGGAATTAGGGCGTATAGTTGGCGGAGGAGCCTTTTTTGAACCGCTGATTCGGTATGGAAAACCCGTTTCTTTCTCGCTCAAAGCATCGGCCGGGCTGGCCTATCTGACGCGTTATTTCAACGAGCAGACTAACCCACGTAATACGTTCTTTGGTGCTGCCCTCAACGGATGGTTATCGCTCTCGGCTGCTACGTATCTTCGATTGAGCCCGAATGTTCAAATCAACGTAGCGGCAAACTATAACCATATTTCGAATGGGGGGACTCGTCAACCCAATCGTGGAATGAATTTTCCGACGGCATCGGTTGGCTTACTTTATACCATTCGACCTATACCGTTGCCCAATCCAGCCAATTGGACGAAACCGGTACTCACAAAACGATGGACGCTACGTCTGATGCCGTTTAGTTCTATCCGAACGCTACCCCAAACTGACAATTTTCCGGAACAGGCAACCTGGCTTTTCGGGATGACGGCTACAACCGGCTGGCGACTGAATCGATTTCATGCTGTATCAGGCGGTGTGGAAGGCGTGCATGATGGCTACGTTCGCGAACAGCGCCGACGTAACAATCAGGCTCCGGTTGGCTGGCAACTGGCCTTGCTCGGCGGCTACGAATTGTGGCTGGGCCGCTACCGATTTACGACCCATCTTGGCTGGAATGCCTATCAACCCAATTCTATACCGGACGGACGGGTGTTTCAGCGGTATCAATTACTCTATGCGCTACGTCCGCAGATTCGGGTGGGGCTGGGACTGAAAGCGAAACTGAACGTAGCAGAAGGTTTCGACCTGCGGGTAGGGGCCGAGTTTTGATGGGGTGGCTACATGTGTTTGTAAATAATAGTCTGCTCCTTTGACCATAAACGGCTATGAATTTCCTGCTGATCTGAAGTCGAGATTTGACGTAAATCGACTAAAGTGCCATCACATCGGTATATGTGGCAAAGCATACAGGGCCAGTAATAATTATACAGGTTGTAGTATGAGTAGATGACTCCAGACTAACGTATTTAGTTGGAGTACGTATTTGTAAATTTATGCCAACACCCCTTCGCGTTGCCATCATTGGTCCCGGCAAAGTGGCGCATCTGCACGCCAAAGCCGTATTGCAAACACCTGATACCGAATTAGTAGCCGTCTATGGCCGGACGTATCAGAAAGCAGAAGATTTTGCGAATCAATATAACATCCGCGCTTACAGCGACATACACGACATGGTCGACCGTGAGAACGTGGACCTTTGTCTGGTTTGTACAACCCACCCTTCCCACCGGGAGCCTACTGTTGCGGCTCTTAATGCTGGTTCACACGTACTGGTTGAGAAGCCTCTGGCTTCCACGCTCGAAGACTGCGATGCGATGATTGAAGCGGGCAAACGTAACAATCGGTACCTGGGCACCATTAGTCAGCGACGGTTTTACGCGCCTTCCATGCGTATCCGCGCAGCCATCGATTCGGGTAAAATTGGCAAGCCGGTATTAGGCACTATCCAGATGTTGGGCTGGCGCGACGAAAAATATTATAAAAGCGATGCCTGGCGCGGTACGTGGGCCGATGAAGGTGGTGGAGTTCTGGTCAATCAGTCGCCCCACCAACTGGATTTGTTGCTGTGGTATATGGGCGACATTGATGAAGTATTTGGCGTCTGGCGAAATTTAAACCATCCGTATATCGAAGTCGATGATACGGCGTTAGCGATTGTGAAGTTTAAAAACGGTAGTCTGGGCAACATTATCGTCAGCAATTCGCAGAAGCCGGGTATATTCGGGAAAGTACACGTTCACGGCGAAAATGGCGGATCGGTAGGCGTACAGACCGACGGGGGGGCGTTGTTTATTGCTGGTATGTCGAGCATCACCGACCCGCCTGTGAATGATCTCTGGTCTGTTCCGGGCGAAGAAAATAAGCTGGCAGAATTCGTGGCCGAAGACACCGCCTTTTTCAATACCATCGATGCGACGGTTTATTATTTCGGTGTACAGATAGCCGAGTTTCGGGATGCCATCCGCGCCGGTCGACCGCCTATGGTTACGGGCGAAGATGGCCGAAAAGTAGTGGCGCTGTTTCAGGCCATTTACGAATCAACACGAACGGGATTGCCGGTGAAGTTTTAGGAGTGTCTTTGTCATGCTGACCGGGCCGGCGGCCCGGTCAGCATGACAAAAAATGCTACCCAGCAGAAACGTCAACTCTCCATCAACTCCGTCAGAATCTTCTGAGCGGCCACAGAAATGACGGTACCAGGCCCAAATACCCCCTTCACGCCAGCATCATATAGATACTGGTAATCCTGTGCTGGAATCACTCCTCCTGCAATGACGAGAATATCATCTCGTCCGATTTTCTTTAACTCCTCAATGAGTTGTGGCACCAGCGTCTTATGACCGGCTGCCAGACTCGACACACCGACTACGTGAACATCGTTTTCGGCAGCTTGTCGAGCCACTTCTTCGGGCGTCTGAAAAAGTGGCCCCATGTCAACGTCGAAACCGAGGTCGGCAAAGCTGGTTGCGATGACTTTAGCACCTCTGTCATGGCCGTCCTGCCCCATTTTCGCAACCAGAATTCGTGGCCTACGACCATCCAGTTCAGCAAAACGGTCACTCATTTCACGCGCCAGTCGGAAATTCTCATCGTCGGAAACTTCAGCCGAATAGATGCCTGATACGGCCCGGATGGTGGCCTTATGGCGGCCAAATGCTTTTTCCATAGCGTCAGAAATTTCGCCCAGCGTAGCGCGGTGGCGAGCCGCTTCGACGGCGAGAGCGAGAAGGTTTTGGGATGGGGCGGGGTTCATAGCCGCTTCCGTTAAAGCTGCTAATGCCTGCCCCACTCTCTCTTGGTTCCGTTTACGTTTTATAGCCTGCAATCGTTTTAGCTGCGCTTCACGTACAGCCTGATTGTCGACTTCTAAAAGCTCAATTTCAGTTGCAGAAGCAGGTTGGAAGCGATTCACACCCACGATAATGTCTTTCCTCGAGTCGATACGTGCCTGTTTACGGGCGGCTGCTTCTTCGATACGTAGTTTGGGTAGCCCCGTTTCAATGGCTTTGGTCATACCGCCCAGTTGCTCAACTTCGTCAATCAAGGCCCACGCTTTATCGACCAGCTCTTTTGTTAGAAACTCCACGTAGTACGACCCCCCCCAGGGATCGACGGCGCGCGTTACGTTCGTTTCGAGCTGTAAATAAAGTTGGGTGTTACGTGCAATTCGGGCTGAGAAATCGGTTGGAAGAGCTATAGCTTCGTCCAGCGAATTGGTGTGTAGGCTTTGCGTACCTCCCAGCACTGCTGCCAGCGCTTCGATTGTCGTTCGTGCTACGTTGTTGAATGGGTCCTGCTCAGTGAGGCTATATCCCGATGTCTGGCAGTGCGTACGTAGCGCCAGCGATTTCGGGTTTTTGGGCGGTTGGCCGCTGCCGTCTAATTGCTTCACGATGTTGGCCCATAGCAATCGACCTGCCCGCAACTTGGCAATCTCCATGAAATGATTCATCCCGATACCCCAGAAAAACGACAATCGCGGAGCAAACTCGTCAATAGCCATGCCCGCCCGCAAACCGGTACGTATATATTCGAGGCCGTCGGCCAGTGTGTAGGCCAGTTCGAGATGAGCGGGAGCGCCCGCTTCGTGCATGTGATAACCGCTGATGCTGATGGAATTGAACTTCGGCATGTGCCGGGCCGTATACGCAAAAATATCGCCTACAATGCGCATCGACGGTTCGGGCGGATAGATGTACGTATTACGTACCATGAATTCCTTCAGAATGTCGTTCTGAATCGTTCCCGACAGCTTCTCCGGCGAAACTCCCTGCTCTTCAGCCGCTACGATATAAAAGGCCATGATGGGAATAACGGCCCCGTTCATGGTCATCGACACAGACATCTGATCGAGTGGAATCTGGTCGAACAGGATTTTCATATCCTCCACCGAATCAATCGCGACGCCAGCTTTGCCCACATCACCTACTACGCGTGGATGGTCCGAATCATAGCCCCGGTGCGTTGCCAGATCAAAAGCAACAGACAAACCTTTCTGTCCACCAGCGAGATTCCGTCGATAAAACGCATTTGATTCTTCGGCGGTTGAGAATCCTGCGTACTGACGTATCGTCCAGGGCTGACGGACGTACATGCTGGCGTAAGGTCCTCGTAAAAAAGGCGGAATACCAGCCTGTAGCGACGTAACACGAGATAAATCGGCATCGACAGCCGTAAAGCGTGGCTTGAGTTTTATGCCTTCAGCCGTTGTTGAAAACGTATTACGTTGATCCGACTGCGATTCAGCGTCAGGCGTTACGTTGGTTGGCTCCGTATTTTGGGTGAAATCAGGTCTCATGCTACGTTACGAATTTACTCAAACACCTCCGCCAGTCGACGGTCGGGCAATTGGCCTGTTATATCAGAAGAAACTGATTTAGGTAACGTGTTGATTTGCTCATCCGACCTGAATTTCGTTACGCCAACAATGACGTTGCCCTGGCGTACCATTTCTACTTTGGCCTGATATGCTTGCTCAATTTCAGCCTGAACGTATCCGTTGGCGAATGCTTTCGTTAGACCGCCCTGTTTCTCTACGTTCAGAAACAATGCCCAGGCGTTTTCGACCAATTGATACGTAGCAGTTTCTACGTAGTACGAACCCGCCGAGGGGTCAGTTACTTTACCAAACAGACTTTCGTCTTTTAACAAGAGCGATACGTTCCGGGCGATACGTTCCGAAAAATCACTACGTTCTCCGAGAACGGTATCATACGGATTTACCGTTAGTGCGTCGCAGCCGGCGACGATAGCGGCCATCGCTTCGGTAGTGGCACGTAGCAGATTCGTATAGGGCGTAGCAGTAGCGTCGTAGAACGTAGAGGTTTGGGCGTGAATAAATGGATAATGAATAATGGTTGATGAATAATGTTGCAAAAACCGTTGAAGGAGAACCCGTAGCGCACGGAGTTTAGCGATTTCCAGAAAATAGCTGGTCCCGACTGAAACCGACAGAATTGTTTTGGGAATTAATTGCTCAATGGGCAAACCTGCATCCGTGAGTTTATCGTATGTATCGGCCAGAGAAGCCAGCGTAAAAGCCAGTTCCTGCGTGGCGCTGGCCCCTGCGTTATGAAACGGTTGACTGCTGGCATAAACCGTGCGAAACAGTGGCGAATCGGTCGTCAGGCGAGTTACTTCAGCAATATAATTATCGTCTGATAGTAACAAGCCGCCTTTGAGTTGGTACGGAGCCACAGTTTTGAGCTGCTGCGCAAACTCGGCTGCGTTAATTGCTTCGGTTTGAAGCCGGAAAAGAATAGGTATATCACTGAGTTTGATGCCGTTCAGAAGCCGCAATAAATCTGTATTTGTATTCAGAGTAAGCAGCAAGGCATCGGCGCCACGGGTAATGGCGTCACGCAGGAGGAAATTGGCCGCTTTTTCGTCAGTCACTACGTATTCGGGCGTATTGAGCCAGCCGGGTATTTGTTTCTGCGCCAACTGAATCGTCTGTAACGGAAGCTTTTTCAGATCGTCTACAGTGTAATACGGTTCCAGCGTAAAACCTTCAGCCGTATACCAACGTAGCGTTTCGTAAGCGTTGTCGATTTTGAGTTCCTGCTGAACCTGCTTCTGCCAGGTCGACGTATCGGCGGGAGGAAATGTCGATGACGAAAACGGCTCCATCAGATATATGATTAAGTATAGTTTTATTGGTACGTTACGTGTTGTGAAGGCAATTTTTTATGCCAAATTACTCTATTTGTTAAGTCAACGTCATCCGGAAAACCGGTACGCGACCAAACGGCCTAAAAGTACGCTTTTTCTTTTTTCGGGAGACAAACCGCATTTTTTCGGTACAGCGCACTCGCCGTTGCATTATTCAAAGGGATTTCATTTTGCTCTTGACGTTCAAGTTGAATCACTTAATTTTAACTTAACATTAACCTCGCAGCCCAATCCTGAAGTATGATTTCCGTAAAAAAAACGTAGCACAATCTGCCTGAGCTGGCTAGATAATTCCTACATTTGCCTCCCTTTTTCGGCAACCTCAACCGTAACCTTGAATGTGCTTAATTCATCTTCATACGTGTAATTTTCCAGCCAGGCATGCAGCGTGAGGTAATGGCGGTGTGGAATCGCTGTCTGAATGTTATCCGGGAAATTGTGCCCGAACAAAGCTTTAACATCTGGTTTGAGCCAATTGTACCGTTGCGATTAACGGGCAATGTGCTTACAATCCAGGTGCCGAGTGAGTTTTTCTACGAATTCATCGAAGATAATTTTGTACATGCGCTGCGTAAGGCACTCGATACGGCCATCGGGCGCGATGGGCAGCTGGAATATTCTATTATTGTCGATAAAGGAAATGAACAGAATAAACCCCTTACCGTTAACGTAACGACCACAAAAACACCCCAGACGTCGAAGCCCGACAACGTTAACCCTGATATTTTAAAAAGCCCGTTTCAGCTCAAAGACCTTGATTCGCTCTCGCTCGATTCGTACCTGAATCCGAGTTATACGTTCGATAATTACGTAGAAGGCGACTGCAACCGACTGGCCCGTTCGGCGGGATACGCCGTGGCCGAGCGACCTGGTATTACGTCGTTTAACCCACTGATGATTTATGGCGGGGTTGGACTGGGTAAAACGCACCTGGTGCAGGCTATCGGCAACTTTATCAAGAATAACAACCAGAACAAATTTGTCCTTTACGTTACGTCGGAGAAGTTTACGAACCAGTTTCTGAACGCGGTACGTACCGATGGCATCCGCGATTTTACGTCGTTCTACATGCAGGTCGATGTACTGGTGATCGACGATGTACAATTTCTTCAGAAGAAAGAGAAAACGCAGGAAATTTTCTTCCATATTTTCAATCACTTACACCAGTCGGGTAAGCAGATTATCATGACTTCCGACCGGGCACCACGAGCCTTAGATGGTCTTGAAGACCGTCTGTTGTCGCGCTTCAAATGGGGCTTGTCGGCTGATTTACAGACGCCTGATCTGGAAACACGTATTGCCATCATCCAGAAAAAGCTACAAACCGAAGGTATTTATATTGATGTTAACGTGATCGAATACCTGGCTCACAGCGTGAACACCAACGTGCGCGAGTTGGAAGGTGTGATTGTTTCGCTGATGGCTCAGGCGTCGCTCAACCGGCGCGACATCGACCTGGAACTGGCCAAACAAACGCTACGTAGCATCGTAGTCGATTCAGATCGCGAGGTGACTATCGATACCGTGCAGGAGATTGTGGCCGATTATTATAACGTAACAATTGCTGATTTAAAGGCCAAAAGCCGCAAGCGCGAACTGGTGCATCCCCGGCAGGTTGCCATGTATCTGGCTAAAGAGAAAACCGACCTTTCTCTCAAATCCATTGGCTATCATTTCGGCGGCCGCGACCACAGCACGGTTATTCACGCCATCCAGACAATCAGCGACTTAGTGGCCAAAAATGCTGAAACGCGCGATATTATGGAAAAGCTGAAAGCGCAGTTTTAAAGGCTACGCCGTAAAGCCATATAGTTCGCGGAGTTTACATGATCCTTGACGAAACCAGTTTGGTATCAGCCCATTTCCAGGCTTCATCAAACGTTGCCTTGGCATTTTGTGCGCCGACGGCGTTGCCATTTCCCTGGTACGCTTTGTAAAGCCCGTATAGCGACCAACCGTTACGTGGAAAAACCTTTAGATCCTGGTTGTAAACCTGTTCGGCTTCTTTCCACCGCTTTACTTCCAGAAGGACGGCTCCCAGGTGATGGCGCACTGAGAAAAGCCAGTCGGGTGGCTCGTTATAGTTAAGTTTGTCTTCCAGCACTACAGCTTCCCGGAGCAGCGACACACTTTGCATGTAATTTTTCTCCTGAGCGGCTATTTCACCTTCCAGTACTCGGCGAGCGATTTGCAACAGATCGTACGAAGAATTAATGTTCCAGATAGTAAGCTGCTTCAGCGTTGTATCATTTGCCAGCGTGGTTAACTGCTTTAATTCAGCTTTACTGCCTTGACTATCGTGTTTGCCCAGATAAGCCATACCACGGGCGTAATGCCACATGGCGGTCGGATAGGGTAAGTCTGGCTCTTCGTTCTTCATCCGCAGAATATCGTCCCAGCGGCCAAATTTGATGGCTACGTAATAAAGCTGGGTGTAATAATGTTGAAGTGTGCCCCAACCTGGCTCTTTCATAACCTTACGATCAGTTCTGCGAGCCATCTGCTGAGCCGCTTCCAGCGCCGTTTTTTGATTGCCTTCCAGCGTAGCCGTAGCAGCGATAAAGTGAACATTGTGCGGGTAATAGGACAAAGGATAGGCACCTTGCGCATGAAGTTGTTTTAGGTACGTACAATCGGCTTCTACTGCCCGCTGATTGGCTATCGTACCTTCGTGATAATTGCCGGTACGGATGTATATGTGCGAAGGCATATGCTCGAGGTGACCCGCCCCAGGAACCTTTTTTTCCAGAAAACGGGCACTGACCATGCCCCGATCCGGAGTGGGAGAAGCCTCTACCGCGTGGATATAGAAGTGATGGATGCCCATGTGCCGGGGATACTTTTTAAGCAACCGCTCCAGCGTAGTGATAATCTCCGGCGTCCACGATTGAGGCTTTCCACTTTTTTGCCACAAATCCCAGGGATGCAGGTCCATAATCGATTCGGCGTAGAGCGCACCCATGTCCGCATCATCCGGGAAGCGTTCGTAAACCTGCTTCATTGTCGCGGAATAGGCTTTGTCGTACGAAGATCGGTCGGTGACGGGCTGAGCGGGGTAACGTTTGGTTAAGGCGTTAATGAGCGCCTGTTCTTTGGGCGAAGATTTCGGGGCTAACTGTCGGGCTTTCTGTACGGCGTTGTAGGCCCTGGAATAGTTGTCGTCTTCCATCCCCGCATTGTAATTAGGACCTAATACGTAGCTGAACCCCCAATAGCAGGCTGCGCAGGTAGAGTCAAGCCGGGTAGCTTCGTAAAAGGAACGGGCTGCTTCGGCATGGTTGAAGCCATACGCCAGCATAAGACCCTGATCAAAATACCGCTGAGCCTCCTCACTTTTAGTTGTGATGGGAAAGTGAATACCATCGAGCCCTTTCAATAAAGGAGCTTTTTGAGAAGAGGTGTACCAGGCTTTGTCATTAGTAGGCGTACCGCAAAGAGGCACTTTGTCTTTAGCCAAAACCGCATTTCCTGTGGAATCCTCGGTTAAATTTGCTGACTCAGATTGACCAGACTTCCGTTCACAGGCGAGAATCAGGAGCGAGATTAGTAGCGTGGTAGTCAAAGCAGTTTTCATAGGCAGGGGAATAGTAGAAGTTGCTCGGGTACGGATTCTGAACTTTAAAGTAGTTAATAGGCTGACAATGAGCAAGAATACTAGCTTGAGGATTGCAATTTCTGAGTAAATGGTTAATTTGTTTTCGGGCAAATTCCTGAAACAACCAAACTCGCTGACTTAAATAGTTTTCAAGTACTACGTTGAGACTTTCCTCTGTTTCCCGCGTCAGCATGAGTAATGCTGAAAATTCTTCCTCGTCACGAAATTGATGCTTCCGCCTGGAACGACTGCGTAGCAGCAGCGGCACAACGTATCGTTTATGGATATTCGTGGTATCTGGATGCCGTGTTACCTGCGCCCATGTGGAAGTGGATGGGCATTGTGTTCGTAGACGAATCCAATACGTATCAGGCAGTTATGGCAGTTCCGCTACGTCGGAAACATTGGGCGGGCGTTACGTTCGCCTGGGTAGTGCATCAACCTTTTTTCTGTCAGTTTCTACCAGTTTTCAGTCGCGACGATACGTTCAGCTTTCAGCCATTTTATGAACTGCTGATAAAGCATTTTCGCTATGGGGCCGTGCTACGTCTGGAGCAGAAACCAGATGCCAAACTTATCAACAGTATCCAGCAATTATCCACACATATTCTCCATCTATCACCTGATTATGAGACGATTTATCAAAATTATACTACCGATCGAAAAATGAATCTATTACGTGCTCAAAGAGCTAATTGGCACGTAATAGATTCAACAGATTCAGGTCCATTGCTGAACTTGTTTCGTGAATATCATGCGGCTGGCATTCCTGGCGGGGTAGGTGAATGGGCATACGCAATTCTTCAGAATTTGACGGAAGTCTTGCAAAAGCGGAACGTAGCCGTGTTACGTTACGCAACGCGGGCCGAACGTATCGAAGCCGGGGCTTTGTTTGTGTGTGAGGGCAACCGAATTATTTATCTCTTCAATGCGGCTTCGGAAGTGGGACGAAAAGGAAATGCCCGAACGCTATTGATTGACCAGCTTATTCAGGAATATACCGGAAGATATTACGGTGGTAAATCTTTTTTGCTGGATTTTGAAAGCCCTGAAAAACAATCTATTCGATCATTTTATAAGAGCTTTGGCGCCATAGAAACTACGTTTTGGGAAGTGCGCTGGAACCATCTACATCCCATCGTTCAGGCTTTGCTACGTATCGTCAAGAAATTGACTGTTGCTAAAAGAAACGTAACGGCTGTTTAAGCCCGCTGTTCTTTTTAAGATCCATCACCATTGCCCCGACCCAAAGGTCAACCTCTACCTTAACCGGAACTTTGTTGGCATCATCGGACACAAAAATGCGGATGGATTCTTCTTCCTTGAAAAGCTTGTTGGGCGGCAGAACGGGGTTCAGTTTAAAGACGTTAATCTTGCCCTGCTTGGTTTTGATAACCGCTTTCCCCCGATACCGAATCTTCATATTATAAATGGTATTGTCGTAGAAAGCCGGTACTTCCAGCATCTGGCCGGGGCTCAGCCGTTCGAACTCGATGGTTCGCAGAAAATAGTAACCACTAATTAAATCATGCACATTATCAGGCACTTTAACTATGTCTTTCTCCGTTTTTTCTTCTGATTTCGCCGTATTGGCTTCGTGATTGAACGTAACGTTTTCTTCTTTTCGGTAGCTGTTTTCCTGAAGATTGGTATAAAATTTTTGCGGCAGAATCGCCGACGTATCAATATAAGATCGCCACGTATCACGAATACGTGTTACCAGGTCGAAAGCGCCCACGGTTCGGCCATCGACATTGACCCGGTAGCAGGGCCGTTCATTCACTTTGTAAAGCGTTGGGCTCACGTCCACAACGGCTTCGGCTGCGTTCAGGAAACCATAATGCACGCGGTATTCCAGGTGTTCGCCCGGTCCAAAACTGTTGTTCACCACCCGTCGGTAAGTGTCCATCGTGCTGAAACCAGCAACCAGAATCGAAATGAGACCAATGCCTAAAATTACTTTCTTCATAAGAACAGCCGCCTGATAATCAGACTTCGTTTCGTTAAAACGATGGATAGGTTTGTTTTAGATACGTTAGATACCGTTGAAAGTCACCACCAAATTTTTTCTCGAATTCCTCCCGAAAACGATTCTGTTGTTTTCGGTACGTTAAATAACCCATAAAATACGCGTTATTCGGTAAGTTTAGTTTGTCGAGCCGACGCTTATTTACTGAACGTACCGGTTTCGAGCTTCGCTGGTCAGTTATCGTATCCGATGAAACCACAATCTGCCGGATGGTTTGCCACTTTAACGAATCTTTGACCACAATCGACGTAGTAGGTTTAAAACTCTTGTACAAACTATCCAGCGACTTTGTACCCCGCAAAACATGGTCATCGTATCGTTCATAAAACGCTTTTGTAGCCAGATAGTTTCGATAGGGTACAGCGTCTTTGCCGTACTTCTGCGCCAGAAAACGTAGTGCGCCATACTCCCCTACGAAATCGGCCAGGTTTTCGTTGTACTCCAGGTTATTTTTTATAAACAACGTACCGTGCGTCAATTCATGGATAATCAATTCCGCCAGACTCCCTTCCGATCTGCTCAGAAAACTCGACAGAATCGGATCATTTAAAAATCCTAACGTCGACCAGGCCGATACTTCGCCGGTTCGCGTATCATAACCTTCTCTTTTAAGCCCCGAAACGGTTGAGTCAGCCCAATCTTTTTCGAAAAATCCTTTGTACGAGAACGTACCAATTACGGGGAAATGCCACTGCTTTGCAATCAGTTGATACGGTTCAGCGGCTGTAATAACCCACAAAATTGGCTTTCCCTGCTGATCGTAAAATGATTCGTAACTCCCCGATTCATCAAGCTTCAGCGAATCGATTGCAAAATGCTTGATTTCGCGGATAAGTTCAATTTTTCGCTTCAATGAATCTGGATACACTGGGTCGGATAATACGTCGGCAACTGGTTTCGTATTCCACAAAATGCGAAGCTGCCCACGTCCCTGCATCCACCCGTACTGAACCAGCTCCCATTGCCAGACAACCAGCACAACCAATACCCCTACAATACCCAGAGCAATTTTTTTGAACATTAGTTGGAAGCGTATTTCGCAAAGTTTTTACAAAAGTAATGAACTGCTGAGCAGGCTAAAAATCATACAAATGCAGTATTGATTGAGGGTGGTTGTGTGCGGACTTTTGCTTCGGATCTCACGCTAAAAGAATCGACGTATGAAAAGGCAACTGATAATCCTCCTGATAACTGCTACGATTAGTATAACGCTGCTGCCAACTGTATTCGGGCAGGCGAACTCGAAACTTTTGTATGTGGCCGGGGACGTACTACTTGGTGTTGGTAAGTATAACGCTATCGACTACGGCGCGGGCGTCAACATACGGTTGCATTATCCGATCCTTCCTCAGTTGGCCGTGACTGCCAAGGCAGGTATTGAGTATTACTTTATTAGCGCATATCGATACATGACCACCACGTATCTGGGATATGGTTATAATCCCATTTCCGGTTTTGGTTTTAACACGCTTTATTCCGCTCCGGGTGGTGTTTCCGGTGAAAAAACATATGGTGTGAGTATACCTCTTGCCGTCGGGCCACGGCTGTATTTGCCTGCACTACGTAACGGTGCCCACGTCGATCTGAACGTAGGAGCCGATCTGGCGGCTTCGCGAATCATGGTTACGTCGCTGCACGTATCGCCGGGAGCAGGCATTACGTTGCCGCTGCCAAACGATAAACTCCTGGACGTAATGGCCTACTACGTAACGAGTTTCGAGCGCGGCAGTGGCGTGATTGGCGTAAGTGTTGCTTACGGGTTGCCCGTAAAATTCTGATTTTCAACGTATCATTCCAGTGCCTGATACACAGCAATTCGGAATTTCTTTACAAAATCTGAGTAATAAGCATACGGATGCACGTTCGTGAAAATCAGTAGAATAAGTTCTTCTTTGGGGTCGATGGTGAATTCGGAACAGTACATACCACCCCAGGTAAACGAGCCGGGAGATGCCTGATCACCGTAGTGTGAATTCTCCGTAATTAGCTGAAAACCAAGTCCGAATTTGTCTTTTCGATCCCAGACTTCGGCGTTACCAATTTGATTACGTAGCATCATCTCCACCGTTTTACGTCCCAGAATTCGCTTGTTGTTGAACGTACCACCGTTGAGCAGCATCTGGCACAATTTGGCGTAATCTTCCACCGAACTAATCAGGCCGGCCCCTCCCGAAAAATACGCTTTCGCTCCCGACGTAGCAGAGTTTCGATACGCTTCATTCGTATGCAGGCTCAGCGGCTGATCCATTTTCGCTTTGCTATACAATTCAACCAGCCGACCAGCTTTATTTTCAGGAAGATAGAAATACGTATCATTCATGCCCAGCGGCTCGAGTACACGCTCACGCATGGCTACGTCGAGCGGCTTTCCCGACAAAACTTCAACCAATCGGCCAATAATATCTGTATTCAGGCCATACGTAAAACCCGCGCCGGTGGAGTCAGTACCGGGATCACGTAGCAGTGGGCGCTTGGCCAGTTTGTTGATGACGTCTTCGAGTTTGTCGGGCGCGGTCGAATTGAAAAACGGTACGTTAAACTCAGGTCGTTTATCTAGCGGATGTTCATAGGGGATGCCCGCGTTATGGCTCAGCAGTTGTCGGATGGTGATTTCGCCCTTGGCTGGTCGCGTATCGAACGTACCACCAGCGGGGTCGTTTTTATCGTATTTAACCAGCACTCTCGGATTCTTAAACGCCGGAATATACTTCGAAATGGGTTCGTCGAGCAGGAATTTTTCTTCCTCAAACAAAGTCATCAACGTAGTGGTCGTGATGGCTTTCGACTGCGAGGCAATCCGATACAAATCATCGCGTTTCAGTGGCGTTTTCTTCTGTAAATTGCTGTAGCCAACGGCTTTGTAATGAACAACTTTACCCCGATGAGCCACAAACGTAACAGCATTCGGCGCAATATCCTTATCAACAATTTCCTGAAGCCAGGCATCCAAACGCTTGAGTCGATCGGCTGAAAAACCCGCGTCGGCAGCTGATTTCGCAGGCGTAAACGACTGGGGTAGGGGCTGGGCAAGAAGCGAAGACGTAACAAAAAGAGCAAGGAAGAGAAAACGCATGGTAGACTGATTGTCAATAGAAGAATAGGAAATTGCTTTAACCGGACAATATAAAAATTAGGTTTGTCTATTCAACTACAAGCTGTTAAAAGTATGACTTACACTTATCAATTAATTGAGGCACCTTCTATTTTGGGACCTAAACCGCTGGGCGTGGAACTGTTGCCGTATGCCCTGCAACGTAACGGATTTTTGAAAGAGTCACCTACTCCCCTGTTAGTTCCCACCGAAGTAACTGATTTTTCTGATAAACGCGCATCTAAATATGATGTATTGAACGCAGACAAAATAGCTGAGTACACGATTCAGCTAGCGGAGGTTATCGGACAAGTTCGCGCAAAGAAGCTGTTTCCGGTAGTGCTGGGAGGTGATTGCAGTATTCTGTTGGGCTGTATGTTAGCGCTAAAAAAGGACGGCGTTTATGGGCTGGCACACGTAGATGCGCATGCCGACTTTTATCAACCGGAGGCTGAACCTTATGGTGAAGCCGCGTCTATGGATTTAGCGTTAGTAGTAGGCCGGGGGCCTGCTTTATTAACGGATATTCATCAATTAAAACCCTATGTACAGGAAAATCATGTAGTGCAATTGGGTCAGCGAGACGCTGATGAAGCTGATCGGGCGGGTAGTCAACGAATCGAAGACTCTGCAATTCACTGCTTCGATCTCGCAGCCATTCAGAGCAAGGGTATAAGCGCGGTCCTGAACGAAGCGATTCAACAGTTAACGGTAACTGAACTAGCTGGCTATTGGGTTCATTTTGACGTAGATGTATTGGCTGATAGCATTATGCCGGCCGTTGATTATCGCATTCCGGGTGGTATATCGTTTGACGAGGCCACTGAGATTCTACAATCTTTACTACAAACCTCTAAAGCTTGCGGACTATCCATTACCATCTTTAATCCGAAATTAGACCCGACCGGAAAACTAACGCAGCAGTTGGTCGACTGCTTACACCGAGCTTTGCTTATTAACAAGACGTAGTGATACACTAATTACCACGTACCAGACATAATTACTTCTGCAAGTCCCAGGCCACGACGACCCAGGTTTCACCAATGGCCGAGTCGTAGAATTCATGGATCGATTGAAACCCAACGCGGGCATGGGCACGTAGCGAACGGACATTGTTGGCCGAAATGTCCGTAATCAGCAATTGGTACCGATGACTGTACACTTCGCGGTGATGCTCGAACATCCGGTCGAACACCCGTTGACCCCGATAACCTTCAGCCACGCAAACCTGCCCCATCACGTACCAGGTATAATTTTTTAGCGGTTTCCCCTCATAAGACAACGTATCGATTAAGGCAAAAAGCGGCAGTAATTCAGGAATATCATTTCCAAATTCGGGCAGCATGGTCAGTGCATAACCGACTACCGTATCACCATCTTTGGCAATAACACTCGGCGCGGCCTGGTTCATACGTAGCAGTACGGCCGGGTCGTGTTCAACCGTTACGAAACCCTGACTGGCTTGTAAATCTGTCGATACGTTCCGGCGCAGATTGGCCTGCTGTAAATCCAGAATTCCCTGTACGTCAGCTTCAGATTGAACGGTGGTAATATGGAGCATGAATAACTGAAAGAAAATGGGCTACTACGTTATTTGGCAATTTTATACATCATTCCGTCGGAGCGGGTGAATATATACAACTCGCCACTGGCATCTTGCCCAATACGAAAATCGACTTTAACTACTTTACAAAGCTCTTTCAACGTAGTGGGCTTGTGGTCGAGCATAATTGGAAATTCGTGAATAGTAGCCTGCGAACCTTCCTTAATTTCATTCAAATTGACATAAAAAACGCGCCCTTTAACTACGTCTCCGAAGATGTATTTTCCTTTCAATTCGGGCACCTGACTACCTATATATTCAAATCCGCCCATAATGGCATTGCCCTCGTCGTGATCGAACTGGGCTACCGGATAGGTATAACCAAATTGGGCATCGTTGGCAGGTAGCGGAAATACGGTATTTATAGTGCCGGTTGAATCGATCAAAAATGCCCCTTCCCGATTGGGCCAGCCATAATCTTTGCCGGGTTTGAGCAGATACAACGATTCGATTTCGTGCTGCCCAATATTGGTAACCAAGACTTTACCATCTTTCGTCCACGAAATTCGGTTGGGGTTTCGGAAGCCAGCAGCATATATTTCGTCCAGCCCGAAACGACCTATCGGATTGGATTTTGGAATACCATACTGCCCATTTTTGCTGTTGCGACCGGTAGGATCTATCCGAAGTACCTTACCCCAAACGTGGTTTTTACGCTTTGGAATAAACGCATAACCCTGCTCAACGGCACCACCATCGCCTTCACAAACGTACATCAGACCATAATCTTCATCGCCGGGTTTAGCATACGGGTTAAACGCAATCTCCTGCAAGCCGTGAATCTGCGTCACTACGTTGATGCGGAGTAGCTCGCGAGGTTTTCCGGTTACGGTACGTGACGTTTTATTGTCGATAACCCATTCATTAATAATCCATTGTAACTTGACCGGAATACTGTCGGCGTAAGCAAAATCAGCTTTTACCTGGTTGTTGGGCTCGGTATGAGTCGTGTAAAAAAGCCCGTTTTGAGCAAAATCAGGGTGAAAGGCAAAGCTGCCCAAGCCAGTAGCCAGACCCGGTACGTTGGTGAATTTGGGAAAGTGATTCATTACGTCGAAGAAAACATCCGGCTCATTGTTGGCATTCAGAATATAAATTTTCCCCTGCGAATCGGCAACAAGGTTTTCCTTCGTGATGGGATGGACGCCCATTTTGTTGATGCGGGTACGGGGCTTGATGGTGTTTGTCGCCGGAAACTGGATTACTTTCTTCAGATTCAGGCTAATAGTGGCCATCTGAATGGGTGCAGGAATTGGGTTAGTCAATCCCTTTTTCTGCGCTGCCGCCGTCACTTTGGGCGCTGGTTTTTCGAGAATAAAGGCGATTAATTCCTGAATTTCTTTGGGCTTTAAGTGATTGAAATTCGGCATGATGGTGCCAAATTTTTTGTACTTCTCCAGCGCGCGAGGGTTCTTTGCGTTAATCATTGCCTGAGGGCTGTTGATAAACGCCGTTAAGTATTTCTGGTCAAGTACGCCTTTCAAACCACCAAGCTGTGGCCCGATGCCATCCTCTTTAAACGTATGACAGGTCTCACAATGCAGGGAAAATAATTTCTCACCGTTTGATTCATGCTGCGCATAGGAATACGAGCATGTCAGAAGTGCGATTGTCGATAGAAGTAAGCGATAAAAACTTTGAAAGGGTTGGCAGTCAGTTAGTTTCATGAATTGCAATAGTTACCACTTATAAAGCGTAGTAGTGGCCAAATATACGTAGCGGTTTAAATAGACTTTAGCTGATCCGTGGAAGCGGGAATCGTCAGGAAATGGTTAATACAGGTAATTTTTTCAAAAAAGCCGGGTCTACTTCGGCGCCGATGCCGGGCGTTTCGGGTAATTCAATTTGGTAACCAGTATACGTAATGCCGCCATGAATCGGGTCGTTGGCGTGTTCGAAACAGGCGTCTAGATCGTAAAAACGAACGTTTTGCCGGGCTGAAGCAAAATGAGCATTAGCCGTCAGCGCCAGCCGCGATTCTGACATGCAACCAATCATACAGGGAATACCAGCGGCTTCACCTATAGCATTTATCTTGAGCGCTTCAAAAATACCCCCGCTTTTCGATAGCTTGATGTTAAAATAATCGACGGCTTCTTCACGCACGAGTCGGATAGCATCAACGGCATCGAACAGGCTCTCATCCGCCATAATCGGTACGTTCGATTGCTGCCGAATCTGCCGCAAACCGGCAATGTCGTACCGCTTAATGGGCTGTTCGCAGTACTGCACATTCATTCCGCCAATAACACGTAGCACGCCCGATGCCGTCACTACGTCCCATCCCTGATTGGCATCAGTACGTATCGGCGTATTCGGGCCAATGGCCGAACGTATCGCTTCGATACGTGCAATATCGTCGCGCAGGTTGGTGCCGAGTTTTACCTTGATGGCGTCGGCACCTTTCTCCTGGATACGTAGCGCATCTTCAACCATCCGTTCGGGCGTGTTGATGTAGATGGTTTCATCGGTTATGAGTGTTCGTTTGCTACCTCCCAAAAACTGATAGAGCGGCATCCGGGCGGCTTTGGCGGCAATGTCGTAAAGCGCCATGTCGAAGGCCGAACGCGTCGTAGGATGGGCTGGCAGGTAACGTAGCAGTGCGTTCAGACAACCTTCAATGTCAAGCGGATTTTTGCCGATAAGTAGCCGGGCCATGTCTTCCGCAGCGGCCATTCCAGACGCCTGTGTTTCGCCAACAATCATCCAGAAAGGTGAACCTTCGCCCCAACCCGTAATTCCCTCGTTAGTTTGTATTTCAACCAGAATATTCCGGGCGTTTTCAATCGTACCCAGCGAAATGGCAATGGGCGCTTTGAGCGGAATGTCGAAGCGATAAAGGTTGATCGCGGTGATTTTCATGACTGGCCGTAACAGGCTCCGGCTGTTACAATATTTACACCAAGTTAAGTAACAGCCGGAGCCTGTTACGGCCAATTACTGCGGAAACTGACTTTTGTCTAGCCCTGGAATGATACGTAACGCGTTTTTGTAGTACACTTTCTTCAGGACTTCATCGGGTAAGCCCATGCCGTACATACGCCAGAAAGCGTGGTATTTCTTGTGATACGGAAAATACTCGTCGTTGGTCTCCAGCACGCGGAAATACGTAGCGTACTCCGATGGAACCCAGCTATCTTTTCCGAACAGAATCCGGTCCTGGTATTTCTCGAAAAACGCCCGACTTGCTCTCGGTTGGCGACCCAATTCGGCGATGACGGCCCCAATCTCTACGTTGATGTTCGGAAAAACCTTCATCAAACTGTCCAGTTTTTTCAGGTCATTGGGGTACCAGCCCATGTGGGCGGCAATGAACGTGGTTTTCGGATGCTTGCGGAAAACGCTGTGCTGCTCGGCCAGCAGTTGCTCCCAGGGCACTGGATCATTGGGGCCGCGCTTGCGACCGGCGTGAAGCTTGAGTTCGAGCCAGCGTTCGTTGTAACGGTCCATCGGGTCCCAGAAGGACTTTGGGTCGGCAGTGTGAATCAACACTGGAATGCCCAGTTGACCACATTTTGCCCAGATAGGGTCAAGACGTGGGTCATCGACCCGAACGCGTTTTCCTTTGTCATCCTTTACGCTGAAACCCAGACTTTTATAAATTTTCAGTCCTTTCGCTCCCTTCTTTACATCTTCTTCGAGTGTTTTTACAGCCTGCTCCGTCCAGCCTTTATCGTTTACGTTCGAGAAGTTAATGTTCGTAAACAGAGCTATTCGTTTCGGACTGGTTTTCTTGACATTAGCCAGCGCATTGTCCAAAAATTTTGTGCTTTCGGCTTCGTCATTGGCAAACCCCCGACCGCTTAGGTTCACCATCAACCCCATGTTCAGATCGTCCATCTGCCCGATGAGTTTGTTCAAATCTTCCTTGTCCATCTGAAACTGATGGTTATGGACGTCGATGAACGGGTATTTGGACTTGGTTAGTTTGTGCTCCGGCACTTTCAGCGTCGAAACGGGGTCGTATTCTTCAAAACCCAGTGGCATTTCTGGTTGGGTCGATTTGGCGGATTGACCTTGACCGCACGCTATAACGCCCGAAAGCAGGAGAGCTGGTAAGTACAGTAGACTTCTCATTGTCAGGTGGTATTTATGAAACTAATCCTTAAATATAAGGGCTACGCAGTGCGCGGCAATGCCTTCGCCACGCCCGACGAAACCGATGTGTTCAGACGTAGTGGCTTTGATGGAAATATCTTCTTCGGGAATGGCCATTACGTCGGCCAGACAGGTTTTCATGGCCGGAATGTGTGGATTCAATTTCGGCTCCTGTAACACCACCGTTACGTCGACATTCGAGATTTCGTAGCCTTCGCTACGTACCATACGTAGCACTTCCGCCAGCAGTAATTTACTATCGACACCTTTCCAGCGCGGGTCTTTATCCGAAAAATGGTACCCGATGTTCCGCATGTTGGCCGCACCCAGCAGGGCATCGCACAGCACGTGGCACACTACATCGGCATCGGAATGGCCGACCGGCCCAAACGTACTGGGAATCTGAATACCCCCTAACCAGAAAGGTCGACCTTCTTCCAGCCGGTGAACGTCATAACCTTGTCCTACACGAATTTTCATGCTGCAAAACTGTTATCCCGTAAATATGCTTCGACCTGGTGTAGAAATTCGGTGGCTGTTGCAACCGCATCAGTTGCATCTTCTTCCGAAACATTCTCATCTATTTCGTAATCACTGTTCTGGCGTAAGAGAAATAAACTCTGAAAGGCCTTTGCATCAGGTTTGGTGAATGGACCTGCCTGAACAAAGTGTTGGCCAAATAGCATTTTAATAGATGAATGGGATTTCGTAGTTATATTTTTACTGGCAAGTAATGCCCGTACCGCGTCGAAATAGGCATAATAGGCCCGACCGGCAGCACTGCGGTAACTTTTCATTTGTAATAAATACCGAGAGTCCCGCAAACACTCCTCTGCCATAAGCATGTAAGCAGATACATTTTCATTCATATCTGTTTCCCCTCACGCCGAACAGTCTGATAAAGAAACAAACCTGATTCCATATATTTTTTCAGCGAAGCTGGCTTTACAGAAACTAGTATGTAATGGTCGTCTAAAACGTCATAAATTTTATCAACCATATGCCTGATTTCCTGCCCTGCTTTTACCTCATCATCCTTCAACACCACCATATAATCCACATCCGACTCGGCATGGAAATCACCCCGCGCGTAGGAACCATACAGAATTATCCGGTCGAGCCGGTCGCCATACAATTCCGTTAAGGCTAGCTTTACGTCCTGTGATAACTGCTGAAGTTCAGCATTGGTCAGGGGTTTGGGTTGATAGGTGATTTCTGTAGCCATGACTGGTCAATTTAAGCTGCAACCTCTTCCGCACGCCGGTAATATAAGGTCGAACAGTTTTCCTTACGTAGCACTTTTTGGGCCATCGCCTGAATATCGGCTGACGTAATAGCCTGAATCTGCGCAACTTCCTGATTTACTAAATCCGGATTTCCGGCATTGGCCGCAAACGCCAGATTCATGGCTCGGTTCAGCAGCTCAACTTCCGAAAATGCGTGCGTGGCCTCCGCCTGATTCTTCACTTTCGCCAGTTCTTCCTCCGAAACCGGATTGTCGATAAATTCCTGCAAGAGTGCTTCAACGGCGGCATTAGCTTCTTCGAGTGTTACGTCGTTATTGAGCATCCCCTGAATGACGAGCAGACCGGGGTCGATGGATGCCGTAAGGTAAGCGGTGATGCTGCTGAAAATGGGGTTGTCACGTAGTAGTTTCTGGTACAGTCGCGACGATTTGCTACGTCCCAGCATATCGCTCATCAAGTCGGCGATATGAAAATCGGGGTCAAAACGGCCGGGCATGTGATACGCTTTATACAGTCCATTCAACGGTACG
Source organism: Spirosoma profusum (assembly GCF_014699005.1). Taxonomy (GTDB): domain Bacteria; phylum Bacteroidota; class Bacteroidia; order Cytophagales; family Spirosomataceae; genus Spirosoma; species Spirosoma profusum. The sequence continues at coordinate 97,762 of NZ_JACWZY010000027.1, read as the reverse complement.
TTGGCCGAAATTTCCAGTTTGCGGGCTTCCTGCTGAACTGGCTCTGAAGGTAGTTCGCGAACGTATGGCTCACCTGCTGGAATGGTTGAAAACCACTTGACGCACAGCTGTTTTACCTGCTCAACCGTTACGTTGCCCGCCACCACCAGAATGGCGTTGTTGGGCAGATAATATTTGAAAAAGAACGACTTCACATCATCCAGCGTAGCATCTTCGATATGGCTGATGTCTTTGCCGATTGTGGCCCAGCGGTAGGGATGTTGTTGATACGCCAGGGGGCGGAGCTTGAGCCAGACATCGCCGTAAGGTTGATTCAGGTATCGTTGTTTGAACTCTTCGATAACCACTTTCTGCTGCACATCGAGCGATTGCGGGTCAAACGAGAGGCTCAGCATCCGGTCCGATTCGAGCCAGAATGCGGTTTCCAGGTTGGCCGACGGCAACGTAATGTAATAATTGGTGATGTCGGGACTTGTGAAAGCGTTGTTTTCGCCCCCGACTTTCTGAAGCGGCTCATCGTAAGACGGAATGTTTTGGGAGCCGCCAAACATCAGGTGTTCGAATAAATGCGCAAAACCCGTTTTAGCCGGGTCTTCATCGCGTGAACCGACGTTATATAAAATATTGACGGCAGCCATCGGGGTCGTTTCGTCTTCATGAACGAATACGCGGAGGCCATTGTCTAATACAAACTGTTCGTAATGAATCATAAAAAAGAATCCAGCTAGTCGATATGGACTATGCACATTGAACAAAAGTACGCTTCCGGGCGTATAGAATCAAACGACGTAATGTTAGATACCGCTTTGTCTATTGTAAAAAAAACGCTGCTGTTTCTTGTTGTCATGCTGACTCCGCTACTGGCACCAGCGCAGGTGATCAACGATCCGGCAACACAGCAGACTATTCTGAAAGTGCTGGACAGTATTTATAACCTGGAATTTAAAGAGGCCGATATCCTGATTCGCCAGCTTCAGATCAAGTATCCGCAACACCCTATCGGACCTATCCTGCGGGCAACGCAGCTTGATATTCAGTATTTGCCGCTGGCCGAAAATAAGGCTGCTACGTCCCAGTTTATGCAGTCGGTTGCGCAGGCTATGGAGTTCACCAAAAAGATGCTCGACAAGGACGAAAACAATCCGGAAGCCAAATTTTTTATGCTGACCTGCCATAGCTATCTGGCTGCACAGTACCACAACCAGGGGGAATCACTGAAAGCGGTGGGCGAATCGAAAAAGGCGTATAGCTACCTGCGCGACGGCTCCAAATTGATGGAAAAAATCCCGGATTTTTACTTCACCACCGGACTTTATAATTACTACGTAGAACGCTACCCCATCGATCACCCGATTGTACGTCCGTTCATGTTTTTCTTTGCTGATGGCGATATCGCGCTGGGTATTAAACAGATGGACGTAGCAACACGCAAGGCCCTGTTTATGCGACCCGTAGCCAATTACTACCTGTCTCATGTTTTGTTGAAACATGAGACGAATGCTGGGCGGGCCATAGGATACACGAAGTATCTGGTGGATAAATACCCGGATAATCCGCTTTTTGCTATGACTTACGTCGAATCGCTCATGCTGGCTGGCCGTTACGTTGAAGCCCGCCCGTATGTGCAGCGGCTTAAAACAATGCCGAATAAATTAGTGCCGTTGGCGTTTAATACGTTCTCAGGAATGCTGGCCGAACAGGACGAAAAAGACGACAAAGAAGCTGCTACGTATTACCAGACGGCTCTTAAACAACCTTTCAATGAAGGGTATACTAAAGAATATCAGGCTTTTGCCTATGCTGGTTTAGCTCGTATAGCCGCCCGCGCTAACGACCGAACTCAGGCCAAACTATATTATAAAAAAGCACTTTCCGTGGGCGAATACAAGTCGCTGATTAAGGAAGCGAAAGCGTATAAATAGTCTGAACCTGGATTTATATGATTTATTGATTTTCTGGATTTTGTTTTCAAGAGAGGAAAGTGAGATTAATAGAAGTTGCTTGAGTATTTAATGATTTGAAAATGATCTGTGAATAATAGAAAAATAAAAATGATTTTGTAAATCATTCATCATTCATCATTCATCATTCATCATTCATCATTCATCATTCATCATTCATCATGTTGTCTCGTCGGTCATTTCTGCGGAGTTCGCTGGCAGCTTGTAGCTTACTACGTCGACCGGAACGTATCGTGCATACGGTGACGGGCCCAATGCCCGCATCGAAAATGGGACTGACGCTCATTCACGAGCATATTCTGGTGGATTTTATTGGAGCTGACAAAATCACGGCGGATCGCTGGAAACGCGAGGACGTAGTGGCGAAAATGCTGCCTTATTTGCAAACGTTGAAACAGTTAGGTTGCCAAACGCTGCTCGACTGTACGCCGGCTTATCTTGGGAAAGACACGCTTCTTTTAAAAGAGTTATCCGAACGTAGTGGTATTCACCTCCTGACCAACACAGGGTATTATGGGGCGTCGGACAATAAATATTTGCCCGCTTTTGCCCATACCGAAACGGCTGATCAACTGGCTGATCGCTGGATTGCCGATTTTCAGAACGGTATTGACGGAACGGGCATCCGGCCGGGATTTATCAAAATCGGCGTAAATCCGGGTTCTTTATCTGAACTGCATCGGAAACTTGTGATTGCGGCTGCACGTACACACAAACGTACCGGCCTGACTATCTGCTCACATACGGGTCCATACGTACCAGCTTTTGAACAGCTCGATTTGCTGAAACAGGAAGGAGTTCGGCCTGATGCGTTTGTGTGGGTTCATGCGCAGGGGAGCAACATGGTTCACTACGGACGCATGGTTCGGGAAGGGGGCTGGGTAAGTCTGGACGGACTCGATACTAGCAATGTCGATACGTATGCCGAGACGTTGTTATTGATGAAAGAAAACAAATTCCTGCACCGAACCTTACTCTCGCACGACGCTGGCTGGTACGACCCCGATAAGCCCAATGGCGGCTCCATTGGTCGCGATTATACCGTTTTGTTCAGGCAACTCATGCCTACACTTAACAAGCGCGGCTTTACCAATAAAGACTGGAAACAGATTTTGATGGAGAATCCGGCGGAAGCCTTTTGTCTGAACCGTGATTGAGCTGATTTGAGGATTTTCTGGATTTTGTTTTTCGCTTCTTCGAAGCGCCTGATCAATTAACAAAATCCAGTAAATCCTCAAATCAGCTCAATCACGGTTCAGACAGCGTGAAATTTTTTCTGAAATTATTACAAATCGCATAAGGGTTTTTGCGGTGTGAATGTGTCTACCTGTATTCGCGTTTTTATACGCTTTACTAACCATTGGCACTCAATTCCTAAACATGCGGCAAAATGGTACCTTGCGGGTCTTTACGACCACCGAGTCACATCCAGACCAGCGTATGGAGTCACCTGTTCCGAATGAGCCTTCTGCTTCGGATACCGAACAATTTATTCGGCAGGCCTTCCTGACTGACGCCCGGCTGGGGTGTGAACTGCTTTTCCGGCGCTACTACGTTCCGCTGTGCAGCCACGCCGTACGGTTTGTTGGCGCCAAAGCCATCGGCGAAGATTTGGTAGCCGACGTTTTCGAGCAGTTCTACTCGAAGCAGATTTTCCAGAGCATTACGTCGTCGTACAAAGCCTACCTCTACAAAACGGTACGTCACCGGGCGTATAATTATCTCCGCCAAACGCTACGTCGTGACACCGATTTAGAGACGGCTCACTATCAGGACGTAGCAGATGCCCAGCAGCCCGACGCCATTACGCATTACGAAGAACTTTATCAGGACGTAGAACAGGCGCTGCAAACTTTGCCGCTACAACGGCGACGTATTTATCTGCTGCACCGATTCGAAGGAAAAAAATACGCGGAAATCGCCGAGGAACTCAGTCTTTCGGTGCGAACAGTGGAAGTGCAGATTCGTCAGGCCAGTCATCAATTGCGGAATCTGCTGAAAGACAAATGGCTGTTAATGTTGCTGTTGGGCATTTCGCAGTATTTATTCTGATCCGATAATCTGTTACTCAACTCAGGGTACGTATCACCCTGGAAACTACGACGATCCATGAACGAAAGCATCAATAAACAACGACTTTTCGATTATTTCGCCGGGAAAGCAACCGCCTTAGAGAAACAGCAGATTGACGAATGGTGCCGCGACCCCACGAACGAAGAACAGTTCTATAACTGGCTCGATGAATGGGAGCAGAGCCATCTTCAATACGCTGCCAATCAGTCAGTTAAACTAGAGAAATACCACAGTTTTTTGTTTGCGGGTCAACCGAATACTAATCAGTCGACGGTTACTGAATCCGACAAAACACCTGAACCATCTCGTAGCTTCCTGAATCGATTGCCGTGGTGGAGTTTGGCCGTAGCCGCATCGTTGCTCATTACCCTCGGGATTTTTGGTTTCCAGGAACAACTGATGAATCAAACCTACACGACTACCTATGGGGAAACACAATCGCTGACACTGGCCGACGGCAGCAAGGTTGTTTTAAATGCCAATTCATCCCTGCGCGTACCCCGTTTTGGATTTGGCACACACCGTCGGGATGTACACCTGGCTGGCGAAGCTAACTTTTCAGTCATTCATACGCCTGACGATCAGCAGTTTATCGTACATACAACCAAGGGCGTGAACGTAGTGGTATTGGGAACGGAATTTACGGTGTTCACCCGCCCCCGCGAAACAAAGGTGGTACTCGCTAAAGGAAAAGTGCTGGTCAACTACCCAACTGCCACGCAGCAAATCGGTCAGTTGATGCTTAAACCCGGCGACCTGATTACCCTCGACGGACGCGGTCGATTGAAACGCTCCACAACCCGCCAACCCAGCGATCATGCGGCCTGGCAACGCAATCAGTTTGTTTTTGACCATACAACGCTACGTGATGTGGGCCAGTTACTGACCGAAAATTACGGTATTCACGTTCAGATTAACGGCGATACGTTAGCCCACCAAACTCTCACGGGCTCATTCCATGCCGAAAACGCAGATGAATTACTTCAGGCTATTTCGGAAGTACTGGGAATCAACGTAGTACGACACGATGACCAGGTAGTTTTAACTGACAATACTTTTTAACCCCCTCATAAAATGAAGAAAACGTACCTACTTCGTTTGACTCCTTTACTGACCATTTGCCTCATTACCGGTCTGTCAGGTACTGCCCAGCCGCTGGCAATGGCGCGAATGCAGACTGTTCGGCCATCGGGAGTCGCAACTCAGTCGGCCCCGGCGGTTCGGCAATTGAAAGATGTGCTGATTGATTTGAAAACACATTATAATGTCGACATCCTGTTTGCTGATCGTGCCGTAAATGGTTGGACTGTTTCGCAGCCGATCAACTTTTCAGCCGCCCTCGAGCGAAATCTGGATGCCGTATTAAAACCAACCGGATTACGGTATAAGAAAATAAAGGCCGGTACGTATCTGGTAACCGAACGTAAAGCGGAGAAGAATAGCAAACACACGTCTGATAATCAGGGGTTTAACGAACCCGAGTCAGAAAATAATCCAGCCGAACCGGAACATAACGCAATTGCCCAGGAAGTTAGCCCGCTTTCCTCGCTGCAACAGGCACAAAGAGCTGATATACAGATACGGGGCCGAGTTACCGATGCCGAAAAAGGAGAAGGATTGCCGGGTGTGAGCGTACTGGTAAAAAACTCCACACGCGGTACGACCACCGATGCCAACGGAAATTACCAATTAGCCGTACCCGATCAGAGTGCTACGTTGGTATTCAGTTTTGTGGGTTATGAGCGACAGGAAGTAGCTATTGGCAACCGGAACACAGTGAACGTAGCACTAGCTGTCAGCGACAAAACGCTGAACGAAGTAGTCGTGGTTGGGTACGGTCAGGTGAAGAAAAGCGACTTGACGGGTGCCGTTGCGACCGTATCGATGGAGGAACTCCGCAAAGTAGCCGCTACGTCGCTCGATCAGCAGCTACAGGGTCGGGCGGCTGGTGTACAGATTACCCAAAACTCTGGTTCACCAGGCAGTGGTACTACCATCCGGATTCGGGGAGGGAACTCCATTCAGGGTGATAACGAACCGTTATACGTAATCGACGGTATTCCATTTAAGAATGACGGTGCTGGTAGTGGTTCCAGTTTTAACGTATTGAGCACGTTAAATCCTAGTGATATCGAGTCCATTTCGGTGCTGAAAGATGCCTCTTCCACCGCTATTTACGGTTCGCGCGGGGCTAATGGCGTTGTTATTATTACTACCAAACGCGGTAAGGCAGGTCGGTCAATCGTTACGTTCGATTCCTACTACGGCATTCAAAATGTTCGTCGTAAATATCCGGTACTGAACGCCCGCGAATACGCCCAGTTCGTCAATGATGCCAACACGAATGAAGGTCGGGCGGCTGTATACACGCAGGATCAGGTGAACGCCTTTGGTGAAGGCACCGACTGGCAGAACGAGATTTTTCAACAGGCACCCATCCAGAATTACCAATTGTCGCTCAGCGGGGGTGATGAAAAAACTCAGTACGCTATTTCGGGCGGTTATTTTAAGCAGGGAGGTGTTGTGGTAAACTCAGATTTTGATCGCTTTTCATTCCGTGTTAACCTCGACCGCAAACTGACCGACCGCCTTAAAATCGGCAACAGCCTGACTGTTAACCGAACCGTTACCAATCAGTCGCGTAGTGATGGCGATCTGGGCAGCGCTGGTCTGGTAACGATAGCAGCACTGCAATTCCCGCCTATCCTGCCAGTTTACAACCCTGACGGTACATATGTGCTCACTAGTCCGGCTCTGCCTTTCACCGCCGACAATCCGGCAGCGCTGGCCCGCGACAGTAAATACCGAAATACGGCTTTTCGCACGTTTGGTAACGTATTCGGTGATTATCAGATTATTGACGGCCTGACGCTACGTGTGTTGCTGGGTATCGACGCCGTTCTTCAGAAACAGGATTCGTACCTGCCGCGCTCGGTTTCGAGTGGGTTGGCGCAGGGTGGAGCCGCTTCCATTTTTAACGGTCAAGCGGTTACCTGGCTGAACGAAAACCTGCTCACTTATACGCGTACGTTCAACAGTATCCACAATGTGAGCGCCCTGATAGGGTATACGCAGCAGGCCAACCGCACGGAGAATGTAACCGCTGCTGCTCGTAACTTTGTCAATGACAACCTGGGTTCGGGCAATTTGGGTGCGGCTTCTGTACCGCTGGTGCCTTCATCGGGTATAGGAACTTGGGGTTTGCAGTCGTATCTGGCACGTATCAATTATGGTTATAAAGATAAGTACTTGATAACGGCTAGTTTCCGGGCTGATGGTTCGTCGCGGTTTGGTTCGAATAAACGATATGGTTATTTCCCATCGGCAGCGTTGGCCTGGCGGGTGAGTGAAGAAGAGTTCCTCAAAAACTCCAGCGTCCTGAACGACCTGAAACTGCGTGCTACGTATGGCTCAACCGGGAATCAGGATGGTATTGGCAATTACCCGGCTTACTCGCTGCTGGGTACTCAAAACTATGTCTTCAACAACGTAGTCTCAACGGGTATCGGTCCAGCCCAGATTGCCAACCCAGATTTGTCGTGGGAAACCACTACGCAGGCTGATTTCGGTGTGGATGTCGGTCTGTTGAACAACCGTATTACCGTATCCGCCGATTTATACCTGAAACGTACCAAGGATCTATTGCTGAACGTAACAATTCCCAGTACGTCAGGGTATTCGAGCGCTATTAAAAATCTGGGACGTGTTGAGAACAAGGGCGTTGAGCTTAGTATTTCGTCACGCAACATCGACAAAGCATTTAAATGGAATACAGATTTGAACCTGGCGGCCAACCGAAATAAAGTGCTGGATATTGGCGGAGCACCCCAGATTTTTGCCGGGCAGGTAGCCAATATCGGGCAGAACCTGACGTCGGGGATTATCCGTGTCGGCGAACCGCTGGGATCGTTTTATGGCTACGTAACCGACGGCCTCTATCAAACTACCGACGAACTAAACACCATAGTTGACCCACAGGCGCGCAGACCGGGTGATCGTAAGTACGCTGATCTGAACGGCGATAAAAAGATCGACGATAATGACAGAACTATTATCGGTCGGGCACAACCCAAATTGGTGTATGGTCTGAACAATACGTTCTCGTACAAGGGCCTGGAACTGACAGCTTTTTTTCAGGGGGTTTATGGCAATAATATCCTGAATGCCAACCGTTTTGAGCTGGAATATCTGAACGCTACCACCAACCAGGACCGGGACGTATTGAATCGCTGGACGCCCACGAATACCAATACCGATATCCCTCGTGCGTCGACCACGCGTCCGGCTAACCGGATTTCGACCCGGCAGATTGAGGACGGTTCTTATCTGCGATTGAAGAACATTCAGCTTGCCTATAATTTGCCTCAATCGGTGCTGAAAAGTCTGAAAATCCAATCGCTACGTGTGTATGCGTCGGCGCAGAACTACCTGACCATAACCAGCTATTCGGGTTTCGATCCGGAAGTTAACCGGTTCGGGCAGGACAGTCGTAGTCAGGGTTTCGATTACGGCAGCTATCCGGCGGCAAAAACTATTCTCTTTGGTCTTAATGTTGGCTTTTGATTAAAGAGCGAAAGAGTAAAAGAGCGGATGAGTGATTTCTTACGTTGCTTAAATCGCCCTTGATGCTTTCCTCGATACCTTAACGATACAGATATGAAATTACTTATCGCATTAACCGCAACAGCCCGGCGAAACCTTTCGCTCATTCTCTCTTTCACGCTTTCGCTCTTTGTTCTCACCGCCTGCGAAGTGCTGGACAAAATCCCGGAATCGAACTTTACACCCGACAACTTTTACCGGAACGCCGACGATGCCAAAGCGGCTGTCAGTACGGTATATGATCCCATGAATTCGGCCAATATGTATGGGCAGATCATGTGGATTCTTCAGGATCAGGCCACCGACGATGCCGAGTGGGGCAACGGACGATCAACAGCAAATCAGCCCAAGAATGATCTGGATAAGTTTGCATTTACGCCTGCTACCGCTACGTTCCAGTCGCTCTGGACCACTATTTATCAGGGGATTAACCGCGCCAATACGGTTATAGCCCGCGTGCCTGGCATTGCGATGGACAACAACCTGAAAGCGCAGTACGTAGCGGAAGCCAAATTCATGCGTGGCTTTTACTATTTCACGCTGGTACGTTTGTTTGGTGGCGTGCCGCTGATTGTGAACGAAACAACGTCGCTTAACAACCTGAACGTACCGCGGGCGTCGGTTGAGGATGTGTATAAGCAAGTAATTCAGGATTTTACAGATGCCGAAACGACGTTGCCGTTGCGGTTCACGGGCGCCGATCTGGGTCGGGCCACTAAAGGAGCGGCCAAAGCCTATCTGGCAAAAGTATATCTGACTCGGCAGGAATGGGCTAAGGCGTCGGCCAAGGCGAAGGAAGTAATGGATTTGGGTGTGTACGACCTCTGGGCCAATTTCAACGAGGCCTTTTTGCTGGCCAATAAAAACGGGAAAGAGGCTGTTTTTGAAATACAGGCCCTAGGCGGGGGCGTCGGTGAGGGTAGTCTGATGCAGGGCTACATGCGCCCTAACTTCGACCGTGTGAATGGCGTAGCGGGTTTTGGCGACGATCCGGTCACCGACAACCTATATCGGACCTACACGGCTGCCGATAAACGCCGGGACGTAACGATTAAGTTATACTCCGCAACCACTAATCCTGCGGCTCCGGCCAGCGTCGTGTTTCCTGGATACGTTTACAAATACCTCGACCCAACCGCTACGGGCAACAACGATGGTGCCAACAACTATCCACTTATCCGCTACGCCGACGTATTACTCATGTATGCCGAAGCCCTCAATGAGCAGTCAGCGGGCAATGCAGATGCCTACGCAGTCGTCAATCGGTTACGTAGGCGGGCGGGCCTGACTGATCTCGCAGGTTTGACACAGGACCAATTCCGGGATGCCATCCTGCTGGAACGTCGACTGGAACTGGCGTTTGAAGGACATCGCTGGTATGATCTGGCACGTACCAAACGGCTCATCAGCGCCATGAAAGCGCAGAATCCGACTATTGTTGTGCAGGACCGCCATTACCTATACCCAATACCACAAACGGAGCGTGACGTAAATCCGGCACTGGATCAGAATCCTGGTTATTAGTATTTTTTGTCATGCTGACGAAGGAAGCATCTTAAAGCTTCCCAACCTGTGAATAAAGAAGCTTTAAGATGCTTCCTTCGTCAGCATGACAAAAAAAAACCATAAATGACTCCCTTTTATGAAACGTCGGAGTTTTCTGCAAACCGCGCTAGCCGTTACGTCCTACGGCCTGCCGAAGCCTATTAATGTAGCGTCGGCAGTATCGCCTACCATTATCAATGCGGGGGTCGGTGGAAATAATACGGTCGATTTGCTGGCACGTATCGATACGGATTGTCTGGCGCACCAGCCTGAATTAACCATTCTGATGGTTGGTACGAACGATGTCAACAGCAAAAAGTATGTTCCACTACCCGACTACGAGCGAAATCTTCGTACCATTGTCAGTAAAATACTCGCCATAAAAAGCCAGTTGGTGCTGATGACCATTCTGCCCGTTTACGAACCTTATCTGATGACCCGCCACGATCCTGCCTTTTATAAACCCGAAGGACACGCAGCTCGCAAACAGGCCATGAACAACGTAATCCGGAACGTAGCAGCCGATAACCGATTGCCGTTGCTCGATATGCATCGTATTTTTGATACCGTCGGCTTGATTGGCCTGGACGTAGCGAGCCTTATCAAAAACGAAGCGAACAGCGGCAAAACGGACGGCATTCATCCTACGGCCAATGGCTATCGAACGATGGCAATAGCTATTTATACATTCCTGAATCAGAACCAATTACTCAAAAATAAAATCGTCTGCTTCGGCGACAGTATTACCAAAGGAGATAGCGATGGTCAGAATTATCCGGCCTATCTCCAGAATCTGACTAAATCCTGACTATGAAAAAGTACGTGTTATTTCTTGGCCTCCTCAGTGGCCTGGTTTCGCTTACGGGCACTACGTCCTCCTTTCAGCCAACAAATACGCCAACTGCCGCCGTGCGACAGGCGGATGTCATTATCTACGGCGGTACGTGTGCCGCTGTTACGGCGGCTGTGCAGGTTAAAAAAATGGGCAAATCTGTCATCGTGGTTTCGCCGGATAAACACCTGGGCGGACTTTCATCGGGTGGCTTAGGTTTTACCGATACGGGCAATAAAGAAGTAATTGGTGGACTGTCGCGTGAGTTTTACCAGCGATTGTACGCGCATTACCAGAAACCGGATGCGTGGCGCTGGCAGAAGCGGGAAGAGTACGGCAACAAAGGCCAGGGAACCCCCGCCATCGATGGAAACAACCGGACCATGTGGATTTTTGAACCTCATGCCGCCGAACAGGTTTTCGAAGATTTTGTCAAAGAATATAAACTGACCATTTACCGCGACGAATGGCTCGACCGGTCGGCCAAAGGTGTACAGAAAAAGGATGGTGTCATTCAATCCATCCGAACGCTAAGTGGCAATGTCTATCAGGGGAAAATGTTCATCGACGTTACGTATGAGGGCGATCTGATGGCGGCTGCGGGCGTAAAATACCACGTCGGGCGCGAAGCCAACAGCGTATACAACGAAACGCATAATGGCCTGCAGGTAGGCGTTTTTCAGCACAGACACTACTTCAGTAAAGACGTGAGCCCCTACAAAAAACCAGGCGATCCCAGTAGTGGTCTGTTACCTGAAGTATCGGCCGAGAAACCCGGTGTGAATGGCTCCGGCGATTCGAAAATACAGGCATACTGCTTTCGGATGTGCCTCAGCAATCACCCCGACAATCGAATTCCCTTCCCCAAACCCGCTGGTTACAATGCAGATCGCTATGAATTGCTAGCCCGCGTATTTGCGACCGGCTGGCGCGAGACCTTCGATAAATACGACCCAATCCCGAACCGAAAAACGGATACCAACAACCACGGCCCTTTCAGCACCGACTATCTAGGCAAGAATTACGACTACCCGGATGCTACGTATGAGCGCAGAAAAGCGATTATCAAGGATCATGAACTGTATCAGAAAGGGTTGATGTATTTCCTGCAAAATGACCCGCGTGTGCCTGCCGACGTTCACGAAGCCATGCAGCAGTGGGGTTTGCCCAAAGATGAATTCAAGGACAATGGCAACTGGCCGCACCAGCTCTACATCCGCGAAGCCCGGCGGATGCTGGGTGTGTTTGTCATGAAAGAAATCGATGCGTTGGGGAAAACCGACGTACCACAACCCATCGGCATGGGGTCGTATGCACTGGATGCGCACAACGCCCAACGGTTTGTTAAAGCAGATGGCTTCGTCCAAAACGAAGGTGATATTGGCGTTCACCCCGACAAGCCTTATTCCATCGCCTACGGGTCAATTTTACCAAAAGAAAACGAATGCAAAAACCTGCTGGTACCCGTTTGTTTATCCAGTTCACACATTGCTTTCGGATCAATACGTATGGAGCCGGTTTTCATGATTCTGGGCCAATCAGCGGCCACAGCAGCAGTCCTGGCAATCAACAACAACGTAACACCCCAAAAACTGCCCTACGACAAGCTTAAGGACGTATTGCTCAAGGATAAACAACGGCTGACGTTGTAGTCTGAACTGTTTCTGAACCAGGATTTTAACAGGATTCAAAAGATTTATAGGATTTGTTTACTACTTTACTAGCAACTAATCTTTCTAATTCTTTCAATCTTGTTAAAATCTTGGTTCAGACAATCCTGTAAATCATTTCAATCCTGTTAAAATCCCGGTTCAAACATCTTTCTAATAATCTACCTCCAGATTCAGCGCCTTCCGTAAATCGTGCAGCACCGGATTCTTCTCGGCGAGGTAGTTGAATTTATCCTGCGAGCTGTAAATCATCTTCTTCACTTCCTGCACCGACACCTTGTGTTCAATCTGAATCTGGCTGTTTTGCAGTTCGTTACGTAGGTAGCCCAGCAGGTCGGGCTTCAGTTCGGTCAGAAAATCGACTTGAAGTTTGTTGTCGAGGGTCAGATGGATGATGGTGCCATCCAACACTAGTTCCCGGTTCAGTACGACCTGCTCTGTGGTAATATCATTCTGCTGCCGACGAAGACGAGCGAACGTATTCCAGGCATCCTGCAAATCTTCCAGACCAAAGGGCCTGTCGGGACGGGATATGGTTTTTACGGCTACGGTTTCATCAGCATTGGCCGATTCCGAGACGGGGCCTGTTGTCAGCGAGATAGTGGAACGGAGTCGGCTGGTGGCTGGGCGACTGGGCGGAATAGGAGCCGGTTTGGTCGACGTACCATTACGTGGCGCAGTTGCTACGTCTGCTACGTTAGCTGTGGTCGAAACGCCGTTTTGCTTCGCTTGAGTAGGCTCGCTGGGAGTAGTTCCGTTTGGCGTTGCTACGTTGGTTGGCGTAAGTGTTGGATGGTAGCCGTTTACGGGCTCGCTCGTGACTGGGTGGTTTTCGGTTAGCTGGCCGTTGGATTCAGGCTGAGGTTGTGGAGTGCCGTTTTTTTTTTCTGATGCTAACGTAGCACTGCCATTCGCATCACCGGCAGAGGCTTTAGGAAGCGGGAGATCAGCTAACGAGTCCCAGTTCAATACGTTACGTAGGTTCGCTAGCTTCATCAGCCACAGTTCTACGTGCAGCCGCTGATCTTTGGCCTGCTTGTAGTTCATATCGCACTGCCCTCCTAAACTCAGCGCCGACAGCAGAAAAGACATGGGCGACCGCGCTGCCTGATCGAGGTATTGCCGACGAACGTTTTCAGTGACCTGTAATAACTGAACCGTAGCGGCATCTTTACAAACCAGCAAATCGCGGAAATGACGGCAAAGTCCAACCACAAACTGATGTGCGTCAAAACCCTTCCGAAGAATCTCATCCACCGTCAACAGACTTTGCGGTAGGTTTCCGGCCAGTAGTAAATCGGTCAGTTTGAAGTAGTAATCGTAATCGAGAATGTGCAGGTTGTCAAGCACTTCCTTGTACCGAATGGTCCGATCAGTCGAAAACGTTACGTTCAGGTCGAACATCGACAACGCATCGCGCAGACCGCCATCAGCTTTTTGGGCGATCAGATCAAGCGCTTCTGTTTCGGTCGTGATACCTTCTTTACCTGCAATCTTAGCTAGGTGATTAGCAATGTGTTGTGGCTGAATCCGGTTGAAATCGAAAATCTGACAACGCGATAAAATCGTCGGCAGAATTTTATGTTTTTCGGTGGTCGCCAGGATAAAAATGGCGTAGGAGGGAGGCTCTTCCAGCGTTTTCAGGAACGCGTTGAAAGCCGCCGACGAAAGCATGTGAACCTCGTCAATGATGTAAATCTTGTATTTCCCCGACTGCGGTGGATACCGAACCTGATCAATCAGATTACGAATGTCTTCGACCGAGTTGTTGGAGGCCGCATCCAGTTCGTGAATATTAAAGGAAGCACTCTGCGAAAAGCTCACGCACGACTCGCATTGGTCGCAGGCTTCGCCCTCGGCAGTCAGGTTTTGGCAATTAATGGTTTTGGCCAGAATACGGGCGCAGGTGGTTTTGCCCACACCACGCGGCCCGCAGAATAGAAACGCCGAAGCCAAATGGTTGGTTTTGATGGCGTTTTTAAGGGTTGTTGTAATGTGCTCCTGACCAACGACCGTATCGAAGGTTGCCGGGCGGTACTTGCGGGCCGAAACCACAAAATTTTCCATACTCAAAGTTAGCAAGGTCGGCTTGGATTTCAAATGGAGCAGACCGATTGAAACGGATTTCCGTACAGAGAAAAGCAACTCCAGAGCCATCCGCTTCCATAGAATTCATGTACTAATACGTACCATTATTTATAGATTTATCTGTATTATTAAAGGTTAATTCGCTTTGCATGATTCTTCGATTATTGGTTTTAGCCATTTTAGTGGCAGGCTGTAGCCGTGAGCAGGAGGCCAATCGGCCGCTAACGTTCTGGTGCTCAAACAATGCCGGAGAGATTGCTTTTGCGAAAACGTTTTCAGAGCAATGGCAACGTAGCAGACCCGATAAACCACTACGTTACCAGCCGATACCCGAAGGACAGTCGAGCGAAGAAATTATTCTGGCGTCGGTGGTGGGTAAAACAACGCCCGATATTTACGCCAACATGTGGCAGGGAAGTGTGGAGATGTACGCCAAAGCGGGCGTTCTGGTGCCGCTCGATACGTTGAAAGGGTTTACGGAATTCATAAAGACCCGCTGCGACAGTGCTGTGATTCGGGAGATTACGTCGTCCGACGGGCATATTTATCAGGTTCCGTGGAAAGTGAATCCGATTATGTTGCTTTGTAATACGCGCGCGGTCAATAGTTTACGTAACGCCCAACCCCCTTACACCTACGCTGGTTATATGAATGCCGGTCGCCAGTTTACGGTAGATAAAAATGGTGACGGCTACGTTGATCGATGGCTGGGCTATACGGAGGTAAAGGCGATCTGGTACGAACGGCTCTTCAATTTTTACCCGCTCTATTTAGCAGCTTCCAATGGGGCTCCGCTGATTGCCAATAACCGGGCGGCTTTCAACAATCAATACGCCATCGAGGTATTTCGTTTTTTACAGACGCTCTATAAAGACAACTACTTTGCCCGTGAACGTCTCTCGGCTACCCGCGACCCGTTTCTGGCTGAACGTATCGCATCGCAGTTTACGGGCCCCTGGACGGTTTCTTTTCTGGAAAAATATAAAGACAAAGGCTTCGAATATGGTACGTTTGCCATGCCCGTTCCCGACAACCATCGCGGGCCGGTTTATACGTATGGCGACCCCAAAAACATTGTGATTTTCAATACGTGTCGCGATCCACAGGCGGCCTGGGAGTTCGTAAAAACGATGGTCGATAAACCTGGTGATCTGAAACTGATGGAATTGACCAATCAATTCCCCCGCCGACGTAACGTGGATGCCGACCCGTTTTTCGCTACGTTCCTGAAGCAGAACCCACGATTAAAGCCTTTTGCCGAACAGGCCCGTTACATCAAAGGTGTGGATAACTGCGCCGTAATTGTGGAAGTATTCGATATTATTTCGCAGGAATACGAAGCCTGTGTCATTTTCAATAAAAAAACACCTGAAGCCGCCATCGCCGATGCAGCAAAGGCAGTAGATGTACTTTTAAAGAGTGAAAGCGCAAAAGAGTGAATGGCTATCGTAGCCGGTCACTCTTTCGCGCTTTCACTCTTTCGCTCATTATGAAAAAATGGACGCCTTACTTGCTGGTTTCGCCTTATATCCTGCATTTTGCGGTATTTGTTGCGTTTCCGGTTGTGTTCTCGGTGGTACTGACGTTCCACAGCTGGAACATCATTTCGCCCATGAAGTACGTTGGTCTGGCGAATTATGAGCACTTGTTTAAGGATCGGTTGTTCTGGCAGGCCGTCTGGAATACCGTACGTTTTCTAATCGTTCATATTCCGTTGCAGATTGGCCTGGCACTGGCATTGGCTGAGTTACTAAATCGGACGGTACGTGGCGCGTCGTTTTTTCGGGCGGCCTTTTTTCTGCCGGTCATTGTTTCGGGTGTAGTTGTTACAATTCTGTGGCAGCAGCTTTTAAGTTACAATTCGGGAATTCTCAACCGGCTGCTGACCGATTTAAGCCTGCCGCGTGTGGCCTGGCTCGATGATCCTAACGTAGCGATGTATTCGATTGCGGTAATGGCAACCTGGAAAAATGTAGGACTCTACACCATTCTATTTCTGGTTGGGCTGCAATCAGTTCCCATTCAGTACTACGAAGCGGCTGATTTAGAAGGAGCTTCGAGCTGGCAGAAATTTCGACACATTACGTTGCCGATGATTAACCCAACCATTTTTACGGTAGTGATTCTGTCGACCATCGGCGGATTTTCGCTGTTTGTGGAGCCTTACATTATGACCGGTGGAGGCCCGATGAACACGACGCTTTCGGCGGTCATGTACATCTATCGACAGGCATTTCAGTATTACCACATGGGCTATTCGGCCACATTGGGTTTCTGTTTTGCCTTGATTATTTTATTCGTCGTCATCATCCAACGGCGCTACGTTGAGCAGGAAGTATAGAGCCGTTTTTGTCACGCTGAGAGACGAAGCATCTTTAACTTGCCTAATTTGGAAGTGATGGGGTAAACATTTGATTGATAATGTATTATTGAGAATTTTTGTCATCCTGACGCAGGAAGGATCTTAAGGTTTCCTCACTAGAGTGCTATGAAACCTTAAGGTCCTTCCTGCGTCAGGATGACAAAAATTAACTACCCATAATTCAAATTTATGGAGTAGATTACCTACCGAATCGAAACTGTGCCCGCTCCGTTATAACTCCGAATTTCGCCGTTATACATGGCATCTGCCGAAACTGGGCCTAACACAAAACGACCTTTCGAAATGGCCCGGGCCAGGTAATAGAAGGTTTTCGGAGTTCCTGTTGCGGTCGTATAGAAATTAATTCGGTCATCGCGCAGATCGAGGTGGTCGGGTGTGCTGGGTTTCTTAATCCAGTCCATATCGCGTTGCTCAGTCAGGCGGGGATTTTCTACTTCAAGACCCGCTGGTAGTAAATCCGTTACGACTACGTTTTCCACATTCAGTCCCGTCGCGGTTTCTATCGTGACTCTTATCACCACCATATCGTTCTGGCGAATATCGGTTGCTGGCTGTCCGTCGCGGGTCAAATATTCCCGCCGAACGATTAGCCCGTTGTCTTCTTCCGCAATCTTGCCGCTGCCCGGTATGCCTTCACTCTGCGCAAAATAGTACACATTGCCCGATCCCTGCGTATTGAGCTGAAGTGGCTGATTGACAGGTACGCGCTTCACATTCAGAAACGCGTTGCTCATCGTGCCCAGCGATTTTCCGCCCGACAGCAACGTAGCGGTGGCCGTACTATTCGCAGTTTGCTTCGCCAACTTACCCAGTGCCAGGAAAGCAAAAGCGGCTTCCTGCGTATTGACGTAGGCCGACTGACGTAGCGCTGTCGAAAGTTGACGGGCGAGGACTGGAATCTGTAAATTATCCTTGTCGGTATCGACCAGGGCGTCCAGTACGAGGGCCATGTTACGTAGCGGAGAGGCATAACTGCCGCCCGATTGTCGTCCTGTCGTATTATCGACGTAGCGTTTGGGTAACAGGGCCGTATAGCTGCGAGTGTCGCCCAATCGGAAATACGTAGCGGCCAGCAGGTAACGGCTGTCCTGCGTGAGCAGTTTCACATTTTGCTTGTAATAGTTCATCGCCGACCGATTCGGCTTACCTGCGCCCGCCAATACATAGAGCGCGTACAAACTGGTGCGACTGGCCACTTTCTGAACGGTACGTCCGCCGGTTTCATCGAAAATGTAGGCATTTTCCGTAGCGGGTGTACTAGTCAACGTAGTGAGGTAATCAACAGCCGAACTCAGCACCGACGAGCGAACCGCGAAACCGGCTTCCTGCGCTTCAGTCAGGAAATGAACGGCGTAGGCGCTGGCCCAATCGTCCACGTAATCCCGCGAACTACCATCCTGCGTCGCCGTAATCATACCCGGCCACATCGTGAAACCTCCGCCCGGCACCTGCAATCCTTCTACCTTCTGAACAGCTTCCCGAACATTGGTGGCTGGATTGAAATCGCTCTCACCTGCCCGGACGAAGTACGTATTGGCCGAGAGCTGTTTGGTCAAATCGGCGAAATAGATTTGTGGGAACGCTTTCGAAATCGTCTGTTCAATACAGCCGTGCGGATAGCCCAGCAGATACGACAATTCACGACCATACTGCGTCACCGGTGACCGGCTCAACGTCATGCTGGCCCGCGACGTACCGGGCAGAAAATTATTCCCCGCCAACGTAATGGCCTGATTTTTACCCCCAGCCACTACCCCCGATTGCGTGAGTTTTTGCAGCGATGCCGCCGGACGTACCGTTACGTCGGTTTTCTCCGTAAACGTCTCGCCCAGACCGTTCACCGAAATAGTTATAGCGCCGGTACCAATAGCTTGTTTCGCCGAAATCCGGAACGTAGTGCGGCTTTCGCGACCGGGCTGAATCGTTACCTGTTTCGTACTGATGCTGTCGACCAGCAGCGGGCCGGTCAGGTTCAGTTTGGCGGTGACAGTGGCTACTTTCTTCGTGGTATTGCTCAGGTTAACGGGCAGTTCGAGCTGATCGCCGGGCGTCAGGAAGCGGGGAACGCCTGTGCTAATCACAATCGGGTCAGCCACTTTCATGTTCGTGTTGGCCGAACCGAAGGCGTTGTCTTTATAAGCAACGGCCATCACCCGTAAATCACCAGAAAATTGTGGGATATCGACTGTAAATTCCGCTTCGCCATCCATACCCGTTTCCAGAATTCCGCTCCAGAGCGCGACTAGCCGTACACGACCATTGCTCAATGGATTCACCCGTCGTTCCAGATCATAGCCGTCACCACCCACGCTGGATGAAGATTTGAGCGACAATTCGGGATAAAGGAGCGCGTACAAATCGTGGCTGCCGACTTCTAATGCCCGTTTCTGGTAGAAAAATCCGTGTGGGTCGGGTGTTTTGAAGTTCTTCAACTGAAGAATCCCTTCGTCCACGACAGCGACTGTCACCTGCGCGTTACGTGCCGTTTTGACCTGAATCGTCTGTTTGGTTTTCGAGCGAGATTGCGTCGTAGCCGTAATCGTTACTGGAATCTTGGTATCATCGTCCTGCACAGCCAATGGCGTGAAACCGTGCGCAACGGTCAACGGCAGGTTCGCCGGAGCGCCGGACCGTTCGTCCATAGCCCGGATGAGCGTCGCCGTTACGTATACGTTGGGCAGGTGCTCGTCGCCAACCGAAAAACTCAATTCTGCCGATTTGTTGCTGGTCGTGAGCCACTGATATTCCAGCACCCGATTTCGCTCAATCGTTACCAGTAACTTGCCATCGAAAGGAGCCTTGAACAAGACTTTCGCCTTGTCACCGGTCTGGTAAACTGGTTTATCGAGCGTCATTAAAACCTGTCCTTCCTGACTTACATCAAACGACGAAGCCGACGTACTGCCATAACCATACGCATAAAAAGTAGTGGCTGCGTAATTGGTGGCTTCGGGCCGACGGGTGCGGATTTCGTATTCGCCCGAAACTGTCGGAACGTAGCGGAATCCGGCTTTTCCGGCTTTACATGTCAGCGTATTGGTATAAACCGATTTCTCCCGCTTGCGCGTTGTGTACTTAATCTGGTTGTCTTTTTTCTCGATAACCGTTTGATAGTCATAACGTATCACTTCTACGTTCACCGTTGCCGACGGACGAAGCTGGCCGGTTGGGTCAAGCGCTACCAGATCGGCGGCAATGGGCGCGTTGGTCGTTACGTAGCGGTCGGGCAGGCGAACCCCAAAAAATGTTTCCTGCGTGCGTACGTCGAATCGTCGAAGCCGATTGACCGGACGTCCGTTTTCATCAAAAACGGTAACGAATAATTTCCCTTCCAGCATTCCAATGTCCTGATACAAAGCCGGAAGTTCGAATCGCTCGGTAGCTTGTCCGTTGGCGTTGGTACGTCCCTGCCGTAAGTCTTTCGGGAACGCGTCTTTGGCGTCGGCGGAAAGATTTGGAATATCGAAATCGTATTCCTCGAAACCCTTGGGTGCGAATGCTTTACGTTTTAACTGAAGTTCGATTTCGTACGAACGGTCGGCGGCTGGCGGCCCAAATAAATTCATGGCCGTTGCTGAAATGGTCAGCGTTTGCCCCGATTTATACGTAGTACGGTCGGTCATTACGTCGACTTTGATACGGTCGGGGATGAATTCTTCCACACTCACCGGCTGCGACGTCAGCAGAACTTTATTGGCGTTCAGGACTTCGATGGTGTACGTACCGGTTACGGCGGCCGGGTCGAGTGCTACGTCGGTTTCGACGGCTCCCTGCGCGTTGGTCGTTTTGCGAAGCGCTCGGTATTCGTGGCCGTTGGGCATCAGGATACGTATCAGCACCGGAATTTCGCCCACGCTTTTCCAGCTTTGCGAGCGAATGACCGTATTGAAATGAATCGTTTCGCCAGGGCGGTAGATGTCACGGTCGCCATATACGAAGGCATCGAAACCAGATTCGTTATCGCGTTTCCCCTCTACTTCAAAACGCGACGTTTCAACTTCGGTATCGGGCAAAAACAGGATATTAAAATCATCGTCGGTACGTGCCGTCAGCATCGCCACTTTGAAACCCGGAGCTTTCTCGCCCACTTTCTCGAACTTAACGAAGCCACTGCCGTCGGTTTTTAGTGTGAATACTGACTGATTATTACTGCTGACCAGCGTTACGTCGACACCCTGAATGGGTTCGGCGGTGCGGATGGAATTTGCCCAAACCAGTACTTCATCCTTCGTTTGGCGGGCTACCAGTCCAATGTCGGACAAGGATACCAGTTGATTCGCCTGTAGATACGCTTCATCTTTCGAATCGACCGACACCAGATAGACGCCCCGAAAATTGTTATTCTGATCCGGCAAAGAAAGGTTCAGCGCCGAAACCCCTTTGACTTTGGGCAGATCTGCTGTTTCAACGGTTTTGTTCACCAGAACGTCGCTTAGATCGCCCTGTTCGTCGTTGCCATAACTGAAAGCGCCCGACGGCCCCCAATTGCCTGAGGCATCTTCCCGATATTCTTCGTAGCGGTTGGTACGGAAATAATTCAGGATGTTGTTTTCGTACACTTTGGCAATTTTTACCTGCACTTTCGGTACGTTGACAATGTTCAGCCCGACGTTACGTGACCCTTTCGAGGATAAATACAGCGCTTTCTTAGCTGCAAACTGAATGCTGGCGGGCATTTTGCCGAAAAACAAATCTCGCGTGATGGCTTCGTTCAGCTTCGTACCTAATACGCCACGGATCTGGTCGGTGAGCGTCAGTACGTACGTATCGGTTTCGTTGAAATCGCCCCGGATTATGAAGCCGTTTTCGGTAAGTTCGGCTGTCGTTTCAACCTGCGGCTGAATCGTATAGTATTGCGCCAGATTACCTGGCTGAAGCTCCTGCGTCGTGATGACCCGAACAACACCCTGATTATTTTCATAGCTGGTCACTACGTCCGCTACATCGACCTGATAACGTGACGGCAACGTAGCGTTTTCTTCAATAGCTTCCTGACTCACGTAGGCCGTATTCGGCACTTTCAGCCCTTTGTCAATTTTGAATGCCAGCGGTTGCTCATTCTTCTCAGCAGGGGCGTTGGTCAGAGCTAACGTAACGGCACTCTGGGCATCGCTTTGAATCGTCTGCGTTGTCAGCGTTTTATCTTCGGACGTAGCAGCCAGTTTGCCCGATACTTCGGACGAATTAACCGGATAATTGAAATTGAGCCGGACTTTCGCCACGGGTTGCCCGTTTTCGCGTGAACGCCCCCACCAGCTTTCGGTCGAAGCCAGTTGCAGATAGGGCGTATGGAACGTAATGTCGTCGCCCGATACTTTTAAATCTTTTTGCACCGATTCCTTCAACAGATCATCGGTGAGTTCGGCGCGGTAATCGGTAGCGGGATCAAAGGCGACGGCGGGTGAGAAAACCAGTTCGTTGGGGGCAGCCCATTTAAATTTCCCCCGCATCGCGGGCTTAAAACGAACGTACTGGGTCGAATCCCATTCATCCAGGCCATTCGCGGGACCAATGTTTTTGTTGAAGGTAAACGTCAGGTTCTGTGTCTGTTGTATTTCGTCGCCGAAGTTGCGGCTAACCACGGCTACTTCGTTGAACGACAGGCGCGAACAACCGAATAATACTAGTAAAGGCAATCCAAAAAGAAGAAACAGACGTTGAAAAAACTGTGGTTTCGTTTGCATGTATGTAAAGGTGAGAAGCCGAATATAGACGAAAATATCTATTCAAAATTGTGGAGACGCTGGGTGAACTTACTGAGCGGCAGTTGGACATAGCAACCGGTAGTGATACGCTAATTTGTTTACTGTCAGAAAGATAGAGTAATCGCTCCTTTTTACTGTTCAGTTTTCAATTGTGACGTCAATTTTTTAATTCACGAATGATACGTTCAACTGTTGACTATTGAATCGAAGGGATTTTTCTTGAAAAAATGGGGGAGATTTCCCGGGGGAGTGAAATGCCAGCCAGGTATAGATTTGCTACGTAGTATGGCAATTATTTTTTACCATCATAAACGGTTCTGGTTGAGAATCATCGGCATGTGCATGGCAGTAATCTATAGGCAGAACAGTGGCCGACCGAAAAAAGCGGTATAAAACATGGGAAATTTCCCAGCGTCAGTCAGGCGTTAAGCACTGAAATTTATGACGTAAAACAACAGCGGGTTGCCTTTAGGTAAAAACATGAAGTCCATTAATTACGCCTACGCATCCTTCCACTTAAACTTAAGCATCCATGAATATCGATGATCTCAGTGAAATGGCAGCTACGTTATTTGCGATTAGTCTTGCAAGCGAACGGATAGTGACTATAGCCAAAACCGCATTTCCTGTGTGGTTGGCAAATGAGAAGAAAACGGGTGCTCAGGAGGTTGATCTTGTGGCCGATAAAGGAAGACGTTTACTAATACTAGCAATAGCTTTTGTTTCCGCCTGTTTTACCGCATCTTTTTTAGTGGATAGCGACTGGGGGCTTGATGACCTTTACGGTACTATAGTAATAGGAAGTGATCGAGCCAAAGGGCTACATCTAAATGTGCTGCTTGTTGGCCTTTTAGCCAGTGGTGGCTCTTCCCTTTGGAGTAACCTGTTGGGTTATACGAAAGCTGTAAAAGAAGTTCAAACGCAGCGAAAAGCGAGTGAGGGTCTATCGTATCGGCAAAAGGCAAGTAAGGAAGGATTAACCACGTTCGACAGCGGCAACGCGGCCCGTCGCCCGTTAGACAGAACTGTTATGGATAGAATGTCTACGTTGGCTCCTCCCCAGTTTGATTTAGAGCTTTCACGCATTTAACTGCCACACTCATGAGTAATATCACAATTATTCCAATCAACGCTAATGGGGAGCCTATATCCGTAACCCTTGCTATTCCTAACTTCCCACAAAGTATTGGCGGAGTGGTTTGGCGGTTTAATGCTGATAAGACCTTCGATGTAAAAGCAGGCCTTTTCACCACTACGGCTGGGGAGGTACCGCTGGGTGCACCAAGTGTTGTTGATGATAAAATCTTTCTTGTAGAAGGTGCGGTGATTCATCATAATGACAATCCGCCTACACCGTATCAGGTGGTAGTGACCATAACACAGAATGGTAAGATCATTCATACAGAAGTTCCCTCCGAAAATGGTTCAGGCAAAATTGGTACAGACAATGTTCCTTTTCTCTACCGATTTCAATTAGTATCATAATGAAAGTGCTTTCTATCCACACGCAGCGGTGGTGGATGTCCGTGCTTTGCACGGCTCTGCCACTGACTGTATTCTCACAGGTAACGCCCGAAGAATTGGCGAACAACATTGGGTATAGCGTACCTGTGTCGCCCGCCTTTGAACTATTGCCCGGTAAGCCTTCTGAAGTAACCAGTCTCGTCACGCCTAAAGATATAATGGCAAGCGTACCGACTTTTATCAGCAAGGATAGAGTGAAAACCGGTGTAGCCGCCGACATCAGACCCTTTAGTTATCTGGTAAAGGCATCCCTGTCAGAATATCAGGGTAAAGCGAAATGGAAACAGGCTTTATGGCGCACTGTACTCGCCATCGGGACAGCCGCTGATCCCACCACAAAAAACGATGCTTTTCTGAGCGCAGGCCTACGGACATCAATTATTGACAAAGGCGACCCAAGGGCTAATAAAGCGTATACCGATAGCTTAAGTAGTGCCTACGCAAGAGGTTTGGCTAGTTTGCCCCCACCTACTTTAGGCATGACACTTGAGCAGGCAGCCCAACGAGCAGCTCAGGTGAATAAGAAAGGTATGATTAGCGCTGATAGTGTACGAAAATTATTCAATAAAAACAGCTGGAATAAGTTTCGGCTCGACATGGGAGTGGCGTTCATGGCCCGTGCCATCAACGGTAGTTACCGCTCAGACAGCCTGAAAGGAGATCGATGGGGAGTTTGGATAGCTACAGGTATACCATTGGGTGAAAATGCCCAGTTTAACGTAACCGGTAAGGCTACGCACAGCATTCGACCAACGACCGAACAAAGTGAAACAAGCCGGTACGTAGCAGGTGGGAGATTCCGTATTTTTATGAACAACAATTTGGCTTTTTCCGTTGAAGCTGCTCAATTATGGGCGAATTATAGTAAATCTACCAGCCTGAATGAAACTTGGACACATTTTGCTGCTATTGCCGAACTTAACGTTCCCGCTTTGGGTGGTTGGCTAACACTTGCTTACGGGGGCGACTCGGCCCACCGTAGCCATACCGAAAGTACCTTTGCATTCAGCTATGCTGTTACCACAAATCGAATTTTTACAAAATAAGAACTCTTACTTCTTGTTTATTCCCTAATGAAAAATGATTTTTCTAAATTACACCACCGTGAGCGAAACGATAAAAATAGCCCTTGCAGATGATCATGTTGCGCTACGCAATGGATTGGCCCTGCTTATTAAAATGCTTGGCTATACGGTTCTTTTTGAAGGTAGTAACGGAAAAGAGCTAATACAGAGCCTAAATAATGATAACTTACCTGATGTGATTTTGATGGACATCAACATGCCACAAATGGATGGTTTCGCTACTACTGATTGGTTAAAGAAGCATCACCCTACTATAAAGGTATTAGCCCTGAGTATGTATGACGACGAAGGCGCTATTATTCGTATGTTGAAGAGCGGAGCCCGTGGTTATCTGTTAAAATCTGCCGAAGCCGATGACCTAAGGAGAGCCATAGATAATGTGTACGCCAAAGGATTTCACTATTCGGAGATGGTAACTGGTACGTTATTCCGAGCTAACTATCAGGATGAGGATGCAGGAAAAGTAGCTAACCTGAGCGACCGGGAACTCCATTTTTTAAAGCTAGCCTCCACCGAACTGACATATAAAGAAATTGCCGACGAAATGTACGTAAGTCCCCGTACTGTTGACGGTTATCGCGAAACGCTTTTTGAAAAGTTGGACGTAAAAAGCAGGATTGGTTTAGTGTTGTTTGCGATTAAGAATCGGATTGTGCATATAGGGTGAAGTACACAAAACTATACATGCTTATAGAAAGTATGTAAGAAGCCAAGTTGGCAACATTCATTATAAATAAATTTTAACGATCAATTATCATGGAAAAAAAACCTTTGGCAAAAGGCGAATTCGGCATTGTAGACGCTAGTACACTCATTCCAGATATTAAGAAAACAAATCTTCGTTTCGAGTTAATCAACGATCAACTGGTTATGCATTTATCGCTGACATTCAACAAAAATGATAATGTTATAGTTGGTGATGGGCGAGATGATTATCCTACACCAATAGGCGTATTCAAAATAGGAGATTCAAATCACTTTACTGGTGAGAAAATAACGGATTTTATATTATACACAGGTACTGAGCCTGGTGAAGTAAGAATTTTCCCTGCGAATTTGTTAAGGCTAGACACAGACGGTGAAAAGCGAGAACATGGCGAAAGTTTTGCATCAGAACTGGAGCAACTTAAAGCGGAAAATCGCCGATTACGGGAAATTTTGTCCAATTTAATTTCCGGCAAATAACTATATAATATATAAGAAAGACAATAAGGTTCTTATGAGCAAAAGAATATATTGTTTCAAGTAATGGAGAGTCGTACAATTGTACGACTCTCCATTACTTGAAACAATATATTCTTAAATCTTTTTAAAAATTCAAGAATAATTATTTATAATCAAAAAACACTTTCCATATTTCTTTATCATATACAGATTGTATAAACTTTTTCCAATTTAAAAGAAACTCTTGCAACAGAGAATCATTTTTAACGTTATTAATTAGATTTTGATTATTATTGATTTCGTTAGGGAAAAATAAACCATAACCCGTTGGATGAAATCCAACCACTGCTCGATCAAGGCCAGCTGGAGTTCCATTATAATTATAAATATCTTTACCTATTGACTCCTTTAAAACTAAGTGCTTTCGAACATTTTGAGGACGAACTGTATTAACTAAGTTCTTTATATTTGACAAATTAGTGTGATCAATAGGTAGAATTTCAGGGTTTCTTAGACCAATATCAGTCAAAATATTAAACCAATTTATAATATCTACAATAAAGGATTTTCCCCCAAAGCTGCCTTGTAAAGTGAAATCAAAACATACAAGACGCACGGATTTATATAAAGAAATTAACTCTTGAACCTCATGAGCACTAATATCTTTAGGTATTAATTTATCTACAAATTGATTAATCTTATTTAAGTGATCTATTAATATTATTCCGTTGTCTCCTTCTCTCTGCAAATCAACAGCAAAGATTTTCCACTTGTCAATCATATCCTCCTTATCAGCCCTTAATTTTATAGATCTTCTTCGCATTCGTTTATTTTCACTAGTGGAAACGCACCTAATGGCTAATTCTTCTGGCGACTTGAAAATACTTCTAGGGTTAAATAGATAATTTAGTATGTCTCTATAATTATAACCAGGTGTGCCGATATTACCCTGTGGTGCAACAAGGCATTTTACTGTTTCATGAAGACTATACATAGTATGTAAATTCATCATCCAGCAGTTCATCATTAATAATACTGCTACTTTTTTGTCGGCCCCTATCCACTCTTTAAAAACGGTGGCTAATTCATCATTACTTAATATTTCTCTTACGTCTACATCGGTTAATTCTGCAATAACATTATTTGAAAATGTTAGCGAATCAAGGGGGTTATCGATATGTACTTCAAATTCTTCACTACTTTCATTATAGACTAAACGAAATTTGTTACCATTAAATACGCTATCTTTATGAATCACTTTGAGCTTGGTTTGTGTAATTAAATTTGACTTTTCAAGAAAACCTTGTTCAATGGAAATATTTTCCAGACGAAAAAGATTATGGCCTATTTGAATAACATCAGGAATTTTTTTATGATTGTTCTGATCTACTAGTTCTGTTAACTCAAAGTCTTTTTCTAAAGCTTTATTCCAGAACTCTGCTAAATAGGGATAGCGCTCAAGGTTATGATGAATCGGTTTACGTAATTCTGCCATGACTACACCGTGGTCTACTTCCCGAAATATACCAAAGGCAGATCCATGGTCCCATGTGATAAAGAACACTTCTTCTTCTCTTTGAACTTGTATATGATCTTTTAATATTTTTTTTAGAATTTCTGGCTTTTGAACAGGATTGCCCGGATTAGGCCTATCTATATCACCTATTTCATTACTAATGACCTTGCAAGCCGTAATTTGATTATACTTTAAATAATTGGGATTGCCAATTTCATAGAACAACGTCTTAGCTTCCGTTTTACAACTCCCTTCCTCTTTGTAATCTATAGTATTCATGATTACATACATCCGTGCCCGGTTTGAATCAAGCGGTACCGTCAATATGTCTTTGAACATGGAGTTAAGCTCCGCTTTCATCTGCTCAGTCATAGTTAAGGCATCTTTCGGTTTATCCTTATCTTTTTTTCTAAAATCTGCATAGATTAGAAAGACGATTACCCATTTGTCTTTTATATGCGACATATCCTTTGTGTGTTAGTGATTTTTATGAGCTTTATTCAGGCAGATATATTTTGCCAGCCAAAAGATACGGTTATTGTAAAAAAAAATTCACAGAAAGATGGATTAAGCAGCTATAATATCCGAAAGATTATTCAGGACAAATGGAGCTTTATTTGGATTGCTACTCAGGATGGTATCAGTCGTTTTGATGGGAAATCATTTATTAATTACTCAAAAAATAGTTCACCCGGCAAAAAGATTAGTGGGTCCGAAGTCAGGGAAGTTATTGAAGACAGCAGTCTACATGTTATCTGGGCCTTGTCCTCTGAGGGTGGAGTAGATGCAATTAGTACAGTAAACGCTAAAGTAGAACGGACGATACATATTCCAACCCAGGGGCAGGAAGACTATAACCTCTCTATGCTGAAGTATGGGGACGAACTATGGATTGGTTCTTCAACTGGTGTTCGAATTTACAATTGTCAAAAAAACTCGTTTATTCAAAATCTACCCCTTCCCGAGAATCGCAATAACACTATTGATTTTGCCGCACGTTCAATCCAGCAGGATGAGTATAAGAATGTATGGGTATGCTATGGGGGATATGGTATTGTTATCTACCAGGCTTCTACTAAAGCAATTTTAAAGACGATAAGGTTACCACAATTAAGTCATCAAAAGGGTATCAAGGAAATTCGCATTCCTAAGGGTATATTTTTGAAAAGTGGAGAAGTTCTGTTTGCCACAACTCAAGGGCTGCGTAAAATATATTATAATAAAAATTATCAGATAAATGTGAATATTTCTCCGTGTGAGTCAGTGTCGAGAATGAATCACGAGAATATTGACTGGATTACAGTTGACGCTGGAAATTCATTACTTATTTCAGGGTTCAATAACCTTTATCGATTTAATTATGCATTAAATAAGTGCCAAATAATTAACGAGGTATCACGAACTGGTGAAGGTAACTGGCTCTCGGCAGTATTGTGTGTTTATAAAGATAAATCCGGCAATACATGGCTTGGTTGTCAGGAAGGTCTAGGTTACATAGATAAAAATAAAGCCCCTTTTAACCCTTATGGATATGAACTTACTTCAAATATTAAACTAGATCATGTTTTTGCCGTAAACCCAATTGATGGTAATAATATTTTGGTTGGCTTACGGAATGGTCTAGTGGAAATTAATAAAAATAATGGTAGATACATTCAGTTTGATAAAGGCCATTTGTATCAACACATATTTACTGATTCAAAAAGATTGATACACATTTCGCGCCCGGATGGCTTGTTTATTTATCAAAAAGGTAAGATCACTCCGATTCATGAAATATATTCTGAATTTCTGCCTTATAGGTTCTATTCGATCAACAGCCACTTATTTATTAACGACACACTAACCGTTCTAGGTACAGAAATAAACAAAGGGATACTTCTTTGGAATCCGGTAAAAAAGAAAGTAAGAAGCATTGATGTAAATGGATCACCTTCACTTGCCTCCAGCATTGTCAACAACATTTTTAGGGATACACAGGGTCGTATTTGGGTTCTATCCGATTATGTAATTACAATCCTGTCTGCTGATTTACGCTCAAAAAAAGAAATAGAATTAAAAGACAAAAGTAGCGGAACACCTTACAGGCTATTTTTTGATATGTGTGAAACGGACGGTTCTTACTTTATTGCATCCTATGGTTTCGGCATTTTGCAAGTGAATAGAGATTTTAGTGTTAAGCGTGTTTTTAATACCCAAAACGGATTGTCGAATGATGGCGTGTACCAGATATATTCACTACGTGGTAATGAACTTCTGGTTACGAGTAATAATGGGTTGTCCCGAATTAACCTTAACACGTCCAAAATCAGCAGATATTACCTCGGTGACGGCCTGCATTCGAATGCGTTTGAAGAGGTGAGCGGTTTGATGGCTGAAGGTAAAATTTACGCTGGAGGTGTCAACGGTTTTACAGTTATTAATCCAGCCGCTTTTTCTACAAATACAACGCCACCGAAACTTTACTTTACCGGTGTCGAAATGAAAACCGCGACCGGCAAAACGGATACAAGTAATATATTAATGGACGCATTGAAGATTCCAAATGATGTAATCCAAACAACAATTCATTTCGCAGGTCTTAATTATACCAATCCTGAACGCACAAGTTATGCGTACCGCATTATAGAGGAAAGTAATAACTGGATAGAAAATGGTAATCAAGCTACTTTAGCACTTATTAGCCATCCACCAGGGAACTATACGCTTGAAGTAAAAGCAGCAAATGAAGAAGGCGTTTTTAGCAAACCGATAAAGTTACAGCTTTACTTTCAACCCAAATGGTATCAAACCATCTGGTTCAGATTTTTGGTAGTGTTGCTGCTTGGAATTCTTATTTATCAATTCTACCGGTTTCGGATTCGGCAATTGCAGCATGAGCACAACATCCGTCAGCGTTTAGCCAGAGATCTGCATGATGACTTGGGTAGCACCATGAATAGCATTAATATTTATACGAATATGGCCATTATGGAAAGCGGTACCAATCATTATTTAACGAATATTAAACAGGGAGCGCAGGAATCCATAGCCAGTATACGTGATATTATTTGGATTCTGGATGATCAGAAAGATACAATTACCCAATTAGCTGAGCGAATCAATCAATTCGCCAGCCCTCTTTGTAGTGTGAATAAGATTTTATTTACGTATTCTATTGATCCTGTTTTAATAGATCATGTTTTCCAGAAAGAAGAGAAACGAAACCTGTATCTGATTATAAAAGAGGCCATTAATAACAGCATAAAGTATGCTCAACCTAAGCACATAACTCTCTCCTTTGTGTGGAAAAACAGGAAGCTATTAGTTGATATTTCTGACGATGGTACAGGTTTTGACCCGAATCAACAAAAACGGGGTAACGGCTTAAGTAATATGGAACGACGGGCGGACGAGATACAATACCACTACAAAATAGACTCTTCTTCACAGACAGGTACCACAATCCGTTTGGTCAAACATTGATAAACGATAAGTATATGACCGGACAAACTAATTCATTTAATTACTCATTTTTTACCACTACGTGCATATCGCTATGACGCCCTTTGTCATCGGCGCAGGAGATTTTTAGACGGCCCGGTCGTGGACGAAAAAATACGGTTTGGGTGGGCAGCGCTTTGCGATATAATTTATCATTCAAGTACCAATAAACTTCCTGCACGTCGTTAGCCGCCTGGCAACCCAACTCCATTTCAGCGGGTTGTTTCGGATTGATAAAATATTCGCTGCCTTCGTTCAGGCTTGTAATCAGCGGCCCTTCACTACCCCCGAAAATACGCTCACAAACCGGATTATGCGGAGGTATTCGCTCGAAGGGGACATGACTGCTCTGATAAAAAGCCGCTACTTCAGGCGCCAGATTCGGATACGACCGACGTACCGAACCTGAATCGGGTCGGCAGTGAGCGCAGTAGGAAATTGTACCGGCTGCGTTCGTGAAAACGGCTTTCCGGTGCTGACAACGCCGATACCGCGACACGCCCATGATAAAATAATCGGTTACGGGATTTGGGCAAAACTCACCCGGTATATCGCCCGTTTCGGGGCAGATGAGCCGTGAACTCAATTGCAAGGCCGCCGACCCTTTCGGATTCCGAAACCAGCCATTCGATGAGTTATCGTCAAGTGCATTAAATAACTGAAACAGCAGGGGCGTAGCGGTATTGGCACCACTCAGCTCGGCCACGCCCGCCCCCGAAAAATTGCCCACCCAAACGCCAATCGTGTATCGTTGATTATAGCCAATGCTCCAGGCATCTCGTCGCCCGTAAGACGTACCAGTTTTCCACGCGATACGTGGTAAATGGTAACTGTTGTCAAAATTGTTTGGTAAATCAGGCCGCGTGATTTGCGTAAGGGTGTACGTAACGAGGTAGGCCGCAGCGGGCGAGAGAATGGGAACTCCAGTCTGTTTTTTGGGTGATAACGTAGCATCAACAGCCATCCGAAATTGCAAGGGTTTCACCTCACCGTTATTCGCAAAACCAACGTAGAGCCGGGTCATTTCTTCCAACGTAACGCCACAGCCACCCAGAATCATCGAAAGGCCAAGCCCTTTTGCCTGCTTTTTTATAGTCGAAAAGCTAGCGCGCCGGAGGGTCGCAATAAACGGAGTCACGCCAATTTCGTGAAGTAATGCCACAGCAGGCAAATTCAGCGAATTCCCTAACGCAAACTCAGCAGTAACGGGGCCGTTGAAACGTCGGTCGTAGTTGTCGGGTTCGTAGCCGGCGAAATTGGTTGGTACGTCGGCGAGTTTGGTTTTTGGGGTGATGAATCCCGCGTCGAAGGCCAGCCCGTACAGCAACGGCTTTAGCGCGCTCCCCGGCGAACGTACCGCCCGAACGCCATCGACCTGGCCTCCGTCATATACATCATTGAAATTGGCCGAACCAACGTAGCTGACCACTTCCTGCGTTT
Source organism: Spirosoma profusum (assembly GCF_014699005.1). GTDB lineage: Bacteria > Bacteroidota > Bacteroidia > Cytophagales > Spirosomataceae > Spirosoma > Spirosoma profusum. Next base: position 64,691 of record NZ_JACWZY010000027.1, on the reverse strand, counting down.
GATTATCCACAACCAGCACAGCCGCATTGTGGACACCCAGCGCCCGAATTCGATTCGCGTAATTCTGGACAATTCGCTCGGCCGTCGCCTGTACCGCCGGACGTAACGTAGCATGAATAACCGGCTCGCCCGGAAAACTGGCCCGGAGCCGACGCGATAAATGCGGAGCTAGTTGCGGAGCCGCCCGCCGACGTACCGTTAAGGGTTCGTCGATGGCGTCAGTAATGGTTGTTTCATTAAAGAGATTTGCCGTACGAAAGCGAGTCAGCCACCTGTTACGTTCCTGAACGACGAGCGCGTTGCGTTCCCCCAATCGCAGACTCGACGGACGGTTGGGGATGATTGTCAACGTAGTAATTTCGGCCAGACTCAATAAAACCGGTGGTTTACCGAAATAAAGCAGTGAGGCTGATTTGAGCCCTTCGATGTTACTGCCGTATGGGATTAGATTTAAATACAGTTGCAGAATTTCGTCTTTGGAATAGTGCAACTCCAACTGGATGGCACGTAGCAACTCGATAAATTTACTGCCGTAGGTACGTTCGCGGGGCTCCAGCAAACGTACCGTCTGCATCGTAATGGTCGATGCACCCGACGTACGACGCCCTTTGAGCAGGTTTCGGAACGTAGCACGCAACATCGCTACCGGGTTGAAACCGAGGTGATACCGAAAATATTTGTCTTCTTTGAACAGAATGGCGTCGCGAAGCGTGGGCGTAATTTCGTCCAGTTCGGCGTACATGCGCCATTTATCGTCGCGGCTCAAAAAAGCGTGCAGAATAGAGCCATCCCGAGCGGCAATGAGTGTCGAGTAGGGGACGTTGGTTGGGACGGGAAAGAAAAAATCGAGGGCAAAACCAATCAATCCGATGCCAATCAGAGTTTTAACCACACGTGATTTCCACATCCGGTTGATAATACCACGAACGTTTCCCAATATTGGCCCTTGCATGGCTGCAAGTAATAAAAAATGTGTAATCAAAAATAGTTAGCTGTGGGGTCACTTATTGGTCGGTTACTTTTGACCGACAGTACTAAAATAAGCCATTCAACAAAACCCGTCCGGTTCGCCGGTAAACGTTAAACGATGACCATTCAATTTTTTGGCGCTGCCCGTACCGTTACCGGCAGCAAACACCTGCTCACTACCGCCAGCGGCAAACAAATCCTGCTCGATTGTGGCCTGTTTCAGGGCATCAATACCGACGAACTAAACCAGCAATTCGGTTTCGATCCGGCGCAGGTCGATTACATGGTGCTGTCGCATGCCCATATCGATCATACCGGCCTGATTCCCCGATTGGTACGTAAAGGTTTCGACGGCCCGATTTATACGACTTCGGCTACCATTGATCTCTGCCAGGTCATGCTGATGGATAGTGCCCGTATTCAGGAGCGCGATCTCGAACGGGTAAACGAACGTCGTACCCGCCGGGGTGAGCCTGAACTCGAAGCACTATACAACGAAGACGATGTACAGAAGGCACTCGACCAGATGCGGCCCGTTGAATATGGTCAAAAATTTGTCATCTGTGATGAAGTAACGGGAATGTTGACCGATGCGGGACATTTGCTCGGCAGTGCCGCTGTGAGTTTAACCATTCAGGAAGACGGTGGAGAGAAAAAACTGTTTTTCAGTGGCGACATTGGTCGTCCCGACGACAAGATTCTACGCTCGCCCGACCCGTTTCCACAAGCCGATTACATCATCTGCGAATCGACCTACGGCGACCGTTTGCACGAAGCCGAGCCGGACGTGAAAGCGCATTTGCTACGTATCGTCCAGAAAACCTGTGTCCAGAATCGCGGAAAACTCATCATTCCCGCCTTCGCTGTCGACCGGACGCAGGAGTTGATTTACGCGCTCGACCAGCTATCGAGCGAAGGCCGATTGCCGGTGCTGCCCGTTTACATCGACAGTCCAATGGCGGTGCTGGCTACCGATGTCATGCGTGACCATGAGGAAGATTTCAATCCGAGCATTCTGAGCTATATCAAAAAAGATGGCGACGCGTTCAACTTTCCGAACCTGCACTACGTAACGGACGTAAAAGATTCGAAAGCCATTAACGATAGTAAAGAGCCGTGCATTATCATATCGGCTTCCGGTATGGCCGAAGCCGGACGTATCAAACACCACATCAAAAACAACATTACCAAGCCAAACACCACTATTTTATTGGTGGGTTATGCCTCTCCAACCAGTTTAGGTGGTGCGTTGAAACGAGGTGACAAAGAGGTGACAATTTTCGGCGAACGTTACCCGGTTGTTGCCCGTATCGAAATCATGGACTCTTTCTCAGCGCATGGCGATTACAAGGAAATGTTGCAGTTTTTAAGCTGTCAGGACGCTACGAAAATAAAAACCGTTTTTCTGGTTCACGGCGAATACGAAAAACAGCTCATCTGGAAAGAGCATCTGCACAACGCTGGTTTCCGCCATGTCGAAATTCCAGCGATGGGGGAGAAGGTGGTGATGTAAAAGGTTAGGCCCCGGCAGGTTCTGGCTGTCGGGGCCTGATACGACTATCGATTAAAAATAAAAAAGCCCCGGCTTTGCAACCGGGGCTCGCTTGATACGTTATGTTGTCATGTGAATCGTAAACGCGGTACGCGCGTAAAGCATCGGTTTAACACAACCCGGTACATCTTACCAAATTGTGCGTAACACCAACGTTTCAACTGCTTTAGTTCTTTAGGGATGAGTAATTTAATCGCCTTGATTAGTTCTTTCTCAAAGAGGCCTTTGTCAAAACTCACCTTCTGAAGGATGGTTTTGATGTACTCGAGCATAGAGAGCATAAACTAGTAATTTTTTTGGTTAAAGAAACCCAGGGATATTAAATGAGGTTGAGTGGTTTATTCCTGGTGTGGTACTTTAATTCGTAACGATTTGTGGCCTGTTTTGTTGCTCAAAATTAGTAATGTTTCTTGTAATATTCCGCAAAACATTTGTATTATATTTTTTTAATGTGCTAGTTTCTCTGGCGCAAGTGTCTGATAATGGCCCATCTATCGAATTAGGAACAACTACTTTTCCGATTGAACGGCCCTTTGCGATTTCGGTCATCATTCCCAATAGCGAAACCCGGGCTACGGTCCACTTTCCAGACATCGATGGCTTCACCAAAAAAGGGATTTTGACGAGTACTACGTCGAGCGAAGTGGCTGGAGAAAACGTAGTGTCTCAGGTTATTACGCAGAACTATCAGGCCCGCGCTCCCGGCCGGTTTCGGCTGCCTCCATTTAAGATTACTGTTAATGATAAAACCGTTGAATCTGAAGGAGCAATCCTGGTTGTACAACCGGCAGCCGGAACCCAGAATGTCGCTGGTAGCCAGCTGACTACCAAGGATATTACGCCTAACGGAGCCGCTTTTTTGTCGCTACGTACCTCGAAGAATACTATCTTCTCCGGCGAAGGCGTTGCCATGACTTTATCGTTTTTCGTGGCAGATAATTACCCTTATGTCCTCAATTTTGTAGCGCTTGACCGGCAATTGCAGGTAATCACCAAAAAAATTCGCCCGACTAATGCCTGGGAAGAAAATCTGCCAATTAATGACTTAAAACCAATTCCAGTAACGATTAAAGGAAAGAAGTTTCGGGAATTTCGACTCTATCAATCGGTCTTTTTTCCGCTGTCTAACCAGTCACTACGTATACCGTCGGTGTCGCTGCAACTGGCTCGCCCACGACCAGTTATCGGACCACCATCGCCAAAGACCGACATGGTTACGTTTGCCAATAAACCCGTTCAGGTTACTGTTAAATTATTGCCTAAACATCCGCTACGTGGTCGGGTGCCGGTTGGCGAATTTCGGCTGGAGGAAAGTCTGGAGCGGCAACATATGGCAATTGGCAAAAGTGTGCGTTACGCCTTTACCATTGCGGGCGAAGGAAATATTGCTACGTTATCCGCTCCGACACTTCTGAACCCGAACGCCGAACTCGATATATTTCCACCCGAAGAGCGGCACACTATCAATCATAATGGGCATCAAATAACTGGTCAGAAGACGTTTACGTATTTTCTGGTACCGCATCAGAATGGCTCGTTACCGCTGGCTAATCGCTTTCAATGGATTTATTTCGATCCGAAAAAAGCCCGCTACGATACGTTACTTCCTCAGTTCCGGTTGCAGGTGGGCGGTGGCGACGTAGCAGCATCGGGTAAGGACGTATCAGCTACGAACGTAGCGGGTATAAATGGGGAAGCTCCGCTAGTAGTTGCCTCCGGAAATTCGCTGTACGCCGGTATCGAAACGATGGATAGTACGCAGCAATCGATACCTGTTTCGGCACTGATTCGGGCGGTGGCGAACGTACTGATTATCATAATGCTTCTGGGAATGATTGTCGTTTTTATCAGGAAGTAATCCTTGCTGTTGAGTGGGTTATATTCCTGACAACTCATTTCAACGGTAACTTTTTCCGTTTCAACCGATTTGGCACTGGTCGTGTCTGAAACGTAGCGCAATTTCATGCTACGTATCAAATGTTACCCCTGTCAATGGAACAGTCGAACTATACAACACCACAGCCGGGCCTTGGCCATATGATTCAGGGTTTTTGGCAGGTTGAACGTAGTAACACAGCTCCCGTAAGCGAAACCATCATTCCGACGGGCGTTGTTGAAATCATTTTTAATCTCAACAGTGCTTCTATCCATTCGCAGGTGGGTGAAAAGTACTATCAGCTGCCCCGCTGCTTCATTAATGGATTTAATACCCAGCCTATTGAACAGCAGATTCCTGGCCATCAGACTTTCTTTGGCGTAGCGCTTCACACAACAGCCGTCAAACGGTTGTTTAATATTACTGCCGACGATTTTGCCGACTCCTGCACCGATATGACGCTGGTTGATACGTCGCTCAATTCGCTCTGGCACCAGCTCGCTGATCAATCGACGTTTGCAGAACGGGTACAGATTTTGTCCGATGTTTTTACCCGGCGAATGACGCGTATCGATGCGCAGGAACAGGCTTTTAATCGCTTTATCAGTGGTTACACAAACAGTACGTTGTCGGTGGCTCAGGTAGCGGATTTGCTGTGCTATTCGCCCCGGCAGCTATCCCGCAAGCTTCGGGCGTTGACCGGATTGAACACTGAGGAAAATCTGCTGTACAAAAAATACCTGCACGCTCTTGAGTTAATCCACCATTCGCCCCTGTCGCTCACGCAGGTTGCGTACACCTGCCAGTTTACCGACCAGTCGCATTTCAACAAGACTTTCAAATCGTTCACCGGTTTAACTCCCCGCGAATACCGTAACCGGAAAAGTCAACTTGTCGGGCACCTGTTTGAGAATGTCCGTTAAATACAAGTTTTGGGGGTAGGTGCTTCGGACCTTTGTAGCGCAACAAATGCTAAACAAACGGTCATGAAAACAATCACACAAACCCCAACTTTCACTAGCTACGTTCGGCTGATAAGTTGTAATACGTATCAGTCACTACGTTCTGCTTCCTTACTTTTTGGCTTGCTGATTTTGCTTTCGCTGGCTTCCTGCAAGAAAACGATCGACGTAGTAACGCTTGGGCAGCCAGGTAACGTACCGACCCAAAATCAGAACCGTCCCGGTCAGGTATACCCAGTAGGAAAAACGCTGGAAACCCCCATTACAACCACCATCGGCCCGGCAGGCGGAATGCTCACTTCTGCCGACAAACGGCTGACCATCAACGTACCGGCTGGTGCGGTCGAGACGGCGCAGCAGTTTAGTATTCAGCCAATTAGTAGCACCGGACCACAGTCGTTGGGAAACGCGTTTCGACTTTCACCACACGGTGTTACGTTCAAAAAACCTGTAACTCTTCGTGTTACGTACGACCCTGCTACGTTGTCGGGAACGGTGGCCGAGGTGCTGGCGCTGGCTTACCAGAATGAGAAAGGTATCTGGATGCTGGCGGCCAAAGGCAAGGTAGACACCGTGGCGCACACGGTTAGTGTGGAAACAACGCACTTCAGCGACTGGGCCATACTGGAACGGGCCAAACTGCTTCCCGAAATTGGTTTTGTGAAGCCCGGCGAGAAACTGGGTCTTGAGGTGATGGTGCTGGACGACAATCTTTTAGTACCCATGACTACGGATACCGAAGTGCCTGCGCCGTATCAATCGCCCACGCAACTGGTAGACGTGAGTAGCTGGAAACTGGCTGGCCTGGGTACGTTAACTCCTGCCATCTGGAAAGCGTCTTATCTGGCTCCCGCGACGGTTCCTGCCCGAAATCCGGTTGCTGTGAGTATCAAATTAAACGGTCCAACCACCATCGACGGTAAACCTTTCGGAGAATTGTGGCTGGTATCGACTATCTACGTTGGTGAAGAAGGATTAATGTATCGCATCAATGGCGGCAAATGGGTACATACAATTTCGCCACAGGGTGTTCAGGTGCTAAACACACCCGCCGGTAAATTGCTGAACATGAATAGTGGAATAACTGCCGACGGAAACAACTTGGGTGTAACCATTCAGTCGCTTCAACCGCCGGTAGAGTCGGATGAGCTTTCCATGATTACCTATTCGGGTATGAATATGCCCTGGACACCCGATGGTTCAGGAGCCATGTTCAATCTGGCTGACGCGAAAGCCCGAACGAATTACAAGCACTTTTATCACGTCGGGAAGGTCGTTTATCCTAGCCCTGGCGGCATTACGTTTTATCAGTTTGGCAAAGCGGGCGGTTATGTTATCGGCAAGTTTGAGATCGGAAAAGGTGAAGGTTTCAACGAACAGGGTTCGGTCGGTACCGTACGTATTGAGGGCCATTTCAGAATAAAACGGGCAAATTAGTCTTTCAACAGACAGTCAATAAAACAGAAACAACAAATCAATTACCATTATGAACTACACATTGCCGCATACCATCGAAAATCACACTGGTGAAAAAATCATTTTCAAAGGCATCCGCCACGAGTCAGACGGCGACGTATTGTATGGAGAAAATTTTGTGCAGCCTGGCAGCGGACCACCCATGCACACGCACTGGCTACAGGACGAAGGATTTATGGTGCTGGAAGGACGTATCGCCTACCAGATAGCCGACCAACCCGTTCAGTACGCGAATCCCGGCGAATCACTGGTGTTCAAACGCGGAGTTCCGCACCGGTTCTGGAACGCCGGCTCCGACGTACTGCATTGCGCTGCCTGGCTGAAACCGGCTAATACCATTGTTTTCTTCCTCAGCAGCATTTACGCGGCTCAGAACAAATCCGGCAAACCTCAACCCGAACTCTTCGACGGAGCTTACCTGATGACTCGCTACGCAAGCGAGTACGATATGACTGAGATACCGGGTTTTGTGAAGAAAGTAGTTATGCCCGTGGTGTATCGGATTGGTAAACTGCTGAATAAATACGAGCATTTCAAAAATGCGCCACAACCCATCAAGGTACGTTAACCGCACCCACTCATGGACTTTGCCCAACAACTCGATCAGGAACGGCGACGATTCCTTATTCAAAGTAATGGTGGTATTTCACTACCGGCCGCAGGAGCCCTTTACTGGCTTGCTCTTGGCATCGCCGGCTTCTGGCTTTCTCCCGGTCGGTGGATGCTGGTGGCTTTCATAGCTAGCGGCCTCATTTTTCCGCTGGGGCTGGCGCTGCAAAAACCCCTCAAAACAAGTATCACAACCAAATCACCTTTGTCAAGCTTAATCGGTCCGGCGCTGATCGCTATGATGCTCAGTTGGCCGGTCACGATTGCAGCGTCGGGCGTAAATAAGTCGCTGGTGCCACTCGCATTAGCCATTGGGATGAGTTTATACTGGCCGGTCATTGGCTGGCTGTTCAACAGTCGCACCTGCCTAATTCATGCCATCGGTCGCACTTTACTGGCAACGGCTCTTTGGTATTTGTTCCCGAATGATCGCTTTACGTTCATTCCCTTATGCGTAGCCCTACTCTATGGGTTGGCCATCTGGGGGTTGAAGCGGGAGGTAGCGCAAGCCCGCCTTGGTATTGTTTAGGCTAATTTTGAATGGGTAATCATACCGACGTAACGTAGCATTTACGTCGGTTGAGCCTACTCCCGAAAACGTGCTACGTATGCCCAATCTGCAAAACACGGCACACGTAGTAAACACATATACGTACCAAAAACAGGAATAGTGAACGAAGTCGGTACGTTTTAAGCCACTACCTCGTAAGACTTCACTATTTTTGAGGTCTTATTTACGTAGCGTCGGTTAGCATGAGTAGTACATACGGCACAATATTCAGAATTTCTACGTTCGGCGAGTCACATGGGCCGGGCATTGGTGTGGTGATTGATGGATGTCCGGCGGGGCTTTCGTTCGAAACTGAATTTATTCAGCACGAACTGAATCGGCGGAAGCCTGGACAGTCGCGCATTACGACCCAACGGCGCGAGGCCGATGAATTTGAGGTACTCTCAGGCGTATTTGATAACGTAACGCAGGGAACTCCGATTGCGCTCCTGATTCGGAACACGGACCAACGTAGCAAAGACTACGGCCACATTGCCGAGCAATTCCGACCTTCCCACGCCGATTATACGTATCACGCCAAATACGGCTCCCGCGATTACCGGGGCGGTGGACGTTCGTCGGCGCGGGAAACAGCCGCGCGGGTGGCCGCTGGTGCCGTAGCTAAACTATTGCTGGCTCAGCAGGGGGTTCAGATTCAGGCATACGTATCGCAGGTTGGTACGCTCAAACTCGCCAAAACGTATCAGGAACTGAATCTGGCCCTCGCCGAAGAAAACGCCGTTCGTTGTCCCGACCCCGAAACCGCCGAACGCATGTTCCAGTACATCGACGAAACCCGAAAACGGGGCGATTCTATTGGCGGTATAGTCGACTGCGTAGTGACGGGCGTACCGGCTGGCTGGGGAGAACCCGTATTCGATAAACTGCACGCCGAACTGGGGAAGGCTATGCTGAGTATCAACGCCGTAAAAGGATTTGAATACGGTAGCGGATTTGCCGGAGCCGAATTGTACGGCTCGCAGCACAACGACGAGTTTTACACCGATAGCGACGATCGCGTTCGGACGAAAACCAACCAGTCGGGCGGTATTCAGGGGGGCATCAGCAACGGAGAAGACATTTATTTCCGAACGGCGTTCAAACCCGTAGCGACCATCATGCAGGATCAGGACAGTGTAGATATTCACGGCCAACCGGTGACGGTTTCGGGCAAAGGCCGTCATGATCCCTGCGTAGTTCCGCGTGCCGTCCCGATTGTGGAAGCGATGGCGGCTCTCGTATTGGCCGATATGTATCTCCGCAATAAAGTGGCCCAGGCCGAAAAAAAGGAGGTCAGAATTTTGTAAATTTGTTATGTACCAACAATCTGTTGAAACCTCCATGCAAGCATCCTTGCTGAAACAGGCATTACAAATGCCGGATGCCTACATTTTCATTGATCGCCTGCAAGCGGCTTTGGAGCTGGAGAAAGCGACGCGCGTACATTTTTACGAAATCATTGATGAAAACCAGAAAATGGAATTCATTAATGGCGAAATCTATTACCATTCACCAGTACGTCTCAGACACAATCAGATCACCGGAAATATCTACGAACTGCTTCGCACGTATGTTCGTAAGAAAAAATTAGGACAGGTTGGTATTGAGAAATTGCTGGTCTCACTAACACGTAACGACTACGAACCAGATGTCTGTTTTTGGGACAGTGCGAAAGCTGAGCTGTTTCAACAAAAACAGGCTCAATTTCCGGCTCCTGATTTTGTTGTTGAAGTCCTCTCAGAATCGACTGCCGAAAACGACCGGGAGATAAAATATCAGGACTACGAGTCGCACGGCGTTCGAGAATACTGGATTGTTGATCCTGAAAAACAGATACTTGAACAATACGTGCTGGACGGTGAGTTTTATGAGTTGAAAATGAAAGCTGCCGATGGTATTGTTCAATGTGTAGCAATTACTGGCTTACAACTACCAGTAAAAGCATTGTTTGATGAAGAAGTCAATGCGCAAGTACTTAAGCAATTGTGGCAGGAATAACCTCTTTTTAGCCAATTAATATGGACACGACGATACGTTCATCCGCTCAACGAAAAAGCCGGTCGGCCCCGCAGACGGTAACTGAATTTGAGAAATGGATTTCTCGCCGGAAAACGGATGCGAACTACGAATTCGTTCGGGGAAGAATCATCCGTAAACCGCCCATGAAGCAGGAAGAGTTATTTATTGCCCGATTTTTGATGCGAGCCTTTGCTAAGACGCAATTATATAAACAAGGTGCCGAAATGCTGTCAGAAGGGGATGCTTATGTCGATACGTTTCGTAAGCGTATTCCGGATTTGGCCGTTTTTACGGATGAACAAATTCGGGAAGCAAAAAATGGTAAACGTTTCATGCCGCCATTAGCTATCGAAATCTTATCCGACTCCGAATCGCAAAACGACGTACTCGACAAAGTGCAGGATTATTTCGATGCGGGCGTACAACTGGTTTGGTACATAGCGCCAAAGCAGCAGAAAATCTTTTCCTACACATCGCCGGATGATATCAAGGTTTTCAAAGGGCAGGATGTTTGTTCGGCATCACCCGTTGCTCCTGATTTTTCGTTTACCATCAACGATTTATTCAACGCCTAAATTGATTCAAACTTTCAGAATATATAGCCGTTTGTGCCTTCACAAGCGGTTTTTTTGCGCCTTTTGCATCCTGATCACCAACGTAACGACAGGGCAAACTCGGTTCACATTCCATCGAGGGTTGATGGGAACGCAGTTTAACGTATTGTTCTATGCACCCGATAGCCTGATCGCACAACGCGCCTACGTAGCGGTTTCGGTACGTATAGATACGCTCAATCAGGTAATGAGCGATTACCTGGATGGTTCTGAAATCAATCGATTGTCGGCAACGGCAGGACAAGGAAAGTGGGTGCCAGTTTCCGCTGATTTATTTAACGTATTACAGAAGGCCAAAACCATTGCTCAACTCTCCAGAGGCCATTTTGACCCTACGATTGGACAACTTTCTCTGCTTTGGCGAAGGGCTGTTCGGCGGAAAGAATTCCCGGATGCGACCGTTCGCCGGAAGGCACGTAATACGGTTGGGTATAAGTTCATGGAATTGGATGGCACAACACATTCAGTACGTTTGCACCGGGCTGGAATGCGGCTGGATGTTGGTGGAATTGGGCAGGGGTTTGCGATTGACGAAGCACTACGTGCCTTGCATCAATTCGGTATTCGTGCCGCACTAATCGATATTGGGGGCGATATTCTGGCGGGCGATCCACCACCGGGTAGCGAAGGCTGGCGGGTTCAGATTGGTTCTGGGAACGTAGCAGATGCGGATACGATGACCATCTTACTCAAAAATGCGGCCATCACTACGTCGGGTGATACGTATCGTTTTCTGGAAATCAACGGTCGACGGTATTCGCACATCATGAATCCCCGTTCTGGACTCGGACTCAAGCATTTTGTGAGGGCGACAGTGCTGGCGCCAGAAGGTTATCAGGCCGATGCACTCACGAAAGTGTTTAGCGTGGCGGGACTACGTCGGAGCCGCAAACTGCTGAAGCGTTTTCCGGGAATTAAACTAATTATCCTGGAAAACAAACGGGGCCAACTGCGCAAATGGCAATCGGCCCCGTTTTAACGGAATTTATTTTATTCCCTACACCGCAATCGTTTTACCTGGAACGGCAATCTGGTAGAAACCGTCTTTGTCGGGTAGGCTTTTCGGTTGGGCATCCCAGCTAAGTTTAGCTGGGAAAAGGTCGATTTGCGAATTGAGTGCTTCTTCCCAGGTCACCACCTTGCCCGAATACGTTGCCATGCGGCCCATAATGGCCGTCATGGTACTTTTGGCGCCGTTTTCGGCATCGGCAAATTTATACTCGCCTTTGGCAATGGCTGCGAATAGTTCGTCGTGCTCAATTTGGTACGGGTCGCCGTCAGCTTTAACGTTGTGGGTATAAATCGGCTGTCCATTGTATCCCATGAGTACACTTTTCCGGCCAAAGGAATCGACCCGGCCTTTCGTACCCAGAAACATTTCATCGACTTTGCTGTACGTACCTTCGTAGTGGCGGCACTGGCTATTGATGGTGGTGCCATCGGCGTAGGTAAAATCAACGATGTGGTGATCGAAAATTTCACCGTCTTCCTTGCCGTTACGTACCTGACGGCCACCTGTACCCTGGCACGAAACCGGATACCCCTTTTTCACCCAGTTTGCTACGTCGATGTTATGAATATGCTGCTCGTTGATATGGTCGCCACAGAGCCAGTTGAAATAATACCAGTTGCGCATCTGGTAATCCATTTCGGTCTGGTTTGGTTTGCGGGGCTTGTGCCACACGCCACCACTCACCCAATAAACCTGACCACCAACGATGTCGCCCAGGGCACCGTCGTGAATACGCTTGATCATTTCGCGGTAGTTGGACTGATAATGACGCTGTAAACCAACCACTACGTTTAGTTTTTTCTTTTTGGCTTCTTCAGCAGCGGCCAAAACCCGACGAACGCCCGGCGCATCGGTGGCAACTGGTTTCTCCATGAAAATCTGCTTGCCCTGCCGAACGGCTTCCTCAAAATGGCTGGGCCGGAAACCGGGAGGTGTTGCCAGAATCACTACGTCGGCCAGCGCCATTGCCTGTTTGTAAGCATCGAAACCAACGAATTTATGGTCTTCTGGTACGTTCACTTTCGGCGATCCATCCGGCGATTTTATGTTTTTTGCCGTCAGGAAATTGTTCATGTTCTGATACGACTCATCCAAACGGTCACGGTATGCATCGGCCATCGCCACAATCTGTACGTTCTGTTTGGTGCTCATAGCTTGCTGAGCGGCCCCGGTTCCCCGGTTCCCACAGCCAATCAGGGCTACTTTAATCGTATCGTTTGCCGAGAAATGATAGCCCGGTGCAGCTTTTGTCTGGAAGGGCAAACTGCTCAGGAGTGCGCTGCCCGTCAGCAGACCAGAGGTTTTCAGAAAGTCCCGCCGGTCCTGATTCGATTCGTTGGTCATATCTATAGAAAATTTTGATTAAGAGAATTGCCTGATGAAAAGCGATTAAGACGTCGAATTTACTAGTTGTTCCGACAGGAGACACTACGTTGCGAAAAGAATAGGAATCGTATCAGCTAAAACGTTCGTAGTTTATTTTTATAAAAAGATCGTACCTAATAATAAATGATAGCTTTTAGTTTTAGTATTTTTAGTATTTATGCAGATTAGATAACTATACGTAACTTGTTGATAATAAATAACTTGTTTTATGGGCTATTTGATGAATAATAGTAACATTTACGTATGCTTAAACAGCTACTTATTCTTGTTTTATATCTATGCACGCAAATCGATGGACAACTGTTGGCTCAGCGGAAGCAGTCGCCAATAGCGCAATGCGATGTAGTTGAATTAATACCATCCGTCCGGCAAGAGGTTGAGAGACAGGCAATCATTTCGTTTCGTGCAAAACAGGCTACGCATAATGCGTTCAACACAATTACGTATGTGCCCATCCGGCCGCACATTCTGCGCCGGAGTGACGGAACTGGGGGAGCCACTATCGCCACCATCAATCAGGTTATTGCGATCACCAATCGGTATTATCTCTACAATGGATATGGAATTCAATTTTACTTTGCGGGCAGTACACCCGATTATGTCGATAATACCGACCAATATAATAGCTTCACCGACGAACGGATTGTTACTCTGGGGCACGACGATTTTACGGCACTGAATCAGTACTACGTCAACAAATTTGCGTCTGGGGCAGGCGGGTTCGCTTATTACCCGGCCAACAACATCCAGTCGACCCGCTCATTTGTGCTTAACGAACCCTCGAATATAGATGATATGGGGTATCGGCTGGTGCCGCACGAACTGGGTCATACCTTCAATCTGATTCATACGTTCGGAAATTCGGACGGCACTACGCTCACTAACGAACTGGTCACGAGAGGTCAGGGAGCCAACTGTACGGCAACCGGTGATTTGCTTTGCGATACACCTGCCGACCCAAACAATACGTCTGGTGCCAGGGTCATCTACGATGGTAATGGCTGCCCCCAATATGACCCGGCCAGTACGGCGCGTGACGCCAATAATGAACCGTACTCGCCGTCGATTACGAACCTGATGTCCTATTATTTTGCCTGCACGCATGATTTCACCCCCGGCCAATACGACCGAATGCAAATCGCACTGGCGCTACGTCAGGGACATACGGCCTACTCGCTGACGTATCCGCCCGCCAACGCTGCCGCTCCAACCAATCTGGCTGCTACGTTGCTCAACGGTGTCGTGACGCTGACCTGGCAGGATAACGCTACGAATGAAATGGGCTATTTTATCGAACGCTCTACGTCGCCAACGAGTGGCTTTTTACCAATCGGGGGAGTGGCCGCTAACATAACCACTTTTTCGGACACGAAGACGGGTAACGTTGTTACGTATTATTACCGGATTAAGCCATCCAATAATACTACAACTGGTTTTAGCACGATTGTCAGCATCAAAACGCCTACCTGTCGGCCAAGTTTTTCATCGGGTTGTTCGTCGGGTGATGGACTGGCTAAATTTCGATTTAATAACATCACTCTGAGCCAAAATTCTGGCTGTAATTCTGGTAGTTATACCTCATTTACAACCGTAACGGGTGTATTGCCCGGTCAAACGTATCCATTTTCGGGAACGTTGTTATCGGCATCGTATAAAGAAGGCGTTACCATCTGGGCCGACTTCAATCAGAATGGTAAATTCGATTCAAATGAAGAGAAAGTCTATCAGATATTAATAGCCGCTCAAAGCAATCAATTTGCAGGAACGCTAACCTTACCCGCCAGCCTGACAAGCGGTACTATACCACTCCGCATTGTGGTGAATTATAATACCATTCCGGCTGATCCATGTGGTGCCTACAACTGGGGCGAAACCGAAGATTATCTGCTTAAAATAGATAGCCCACCCGTTGCCGATCTAAGTTTGGTGCTGAATACAAATACACGTATAGCTTTTGACAATCAGCCAGTTAGTTACTCGTTAACTATACGTAACGATGGTCCGGATAACGCAACAGGTATTCAGTGGGAGAATCAGCTACCCCCCGGGATGACGTTTTTGAGCGGTTCTCCGAACGTAACGGCTTCAGCAAATGTGCTACGTTCTGCCAACAGTATTTCGCTGGCAGCCGGGCAAGGTATTACGATGACGTATCAGGTTCAGGTTACGCAGCCCGGTACGTATCGAAATTCGGTGCAGATTCTGAGCAGCGATCAGCCCGATCCCGACAGCCAGCCTGGTTCAGGAACGGGTGATGGTCAGGATGATACGGCTACGCTTGATTTCCGAACGGCTGCTTTATCCGATACGTTGTACACGTCGCCTAACCCTAATCAAACTCCCCTTCCGGCGGTGATGTCGAATCTGCCTGAACCTGATTCAACACAGGCCGATTTATCGTTGGTAATGGCCGCTGATCGACGGATTGTTTCTGTTAATCAACGGGTTAGCTTTACAATTAGTGTGCGTAACCGGGGTGGGGTTGAGGCCAGGAACGTAGTGGTGCGTGATACGCTATTTGATTTAATGCCGCTGGTTAGTTTTGCGGATGTATCTATTGTGGGGAGTGGGCCAAACTATACAATCATTGAAGCAGCAATCGATACTGTTGCCGCAAATTCGAAAGTAGACATCGTATTTAGAGCGATCGTCAAAGCTGAAGGTTATATCCGAAATGCCGCTCAAATATGGTCTGTCGATACGCCAGATCCTGATTCCCGACCCGGAGCCGCCGATCCCAGTGCTAATAATTTGAATGGCGAAGACGATGTGACCTGGATAGATTTACGGGTAATTCCCTGATACCGCTACGTTGTTGTGAAGGGCCATCGCTTTCGGATGGCTGATGAAACCAGAAAAGCGCCCGTTCCGATACCGATCACAATCAGCCCCGATGTCATAAACGCGATACCGGTTGAGAAGTAAATGAACAGCCATACGCTGATAGCCAGTAGCACTGGCAAGGGATAAAGGGGCATCCGAAACGGGAACGTAGTATTGGCACGACGGTTGTGAAGCATGAGCAATCCAATAGCCTGACCAATAAACTGGATAAGGATACGCATGGCCAGAATCGCCGTTATTACGTCGCCCAGCCGAAACAGCAAACTAAATAGGAAGCCTAATCCGCCCAGAAAAAGCAGTGATACGTACGGAAACTGTCGGGTAGGATGTAGTCTAGCGAAAATCGGAAAGAATTGCCCATCGGCCGCAGCCGCATACGGCACCCGCGAATAACCAAGCAATACGGCAAACAGCGACGAGAAAGCCACTAATAAAACGAGTACTGTGGCCAGTCGGGCCGCACCAGGTCCATACAACGTTTCAACGAACGTACTGACAATGAAATCACTATTCTGAGCAATTTGCCAGGGTACTACGCTTACTACGCTTATATTCATGAGCAGATACAGTCCCGCAATGCCAACGATAGAAATAAACATGCTTGCCGGAATGTTACGGGCCGGTTGCTTGATTTCGCTGCCCAGATGGCAAACGTTGTAGTAGCCTAAATAGCAGTAGATAGTCTTAACAGAAGCATGGCCTAATCCCGTAGCCAGCAATCCGCCACTCACCGAACTCATACCCTCGAACGTAGTAGCGAGCGGAATACGGGCATTACTCAATCCGCCAACAATTATCCAGCCCAGCGTGAGCAGTACTGCTCCCCACATCACCAGCCCTATTTTTCCAATCGAGTCAATTTTTCGATAGAGCAGAACGATGATTACCAGTACGATACCGCCCGATACCGCTTTACGTTGCCACTCTTCCAGTGGAATCAGGTATGATGCATATTGGGCAAATCCGATGGCACCGGATGCCACGACCAGCGGTGCCTGAATCAGCGTTTGCCAGACGTAGAGAAATGAGAGCAGTCGCCCCCAGCGTTGCTCACCGTAGGAGATTTTCAAAAAATTATAGCTGCCCCCGGCCTGCGGAAACGCTGCTCCCAACTCGGCCCAGATAAACGCGTCGATTATCGAAACCACGGCCCCCAATATCCAGGCCCACAGAAAATGCGGCCCGCCCAACGTTTTGATAACCAGTGGCAATACCACAAAAGGGCCAATGCCCACCATATCAATCATGTTCAGTGCCGTGCCCTGTAATAAAGTCAGCCGACGGGGTAAGGCCTGTTCTGGAGTTGGTGAGTTTTGATCGGATGACGGAGGTGTAGAATTAGTCAATAGCGTAAGAAAGCAGGACGAATGAAAACGATTAATCGGACTATCGGGCAACGGAGAGGAATGGCCTAAAAGTTCGGTTTTCGACGTGTTTTCTGTTGCAAATGGCTATAAAAAAGCATCGCTGCCGATACGTTACCAGCAGCGATGTTCCTGGTTTTATTAATGAGAGGATACAGTCATCTCGGTTTTGATACCAGTCCCTTAAATTGCTTTATGAGGTTATCCAAAGCGTCAAAATGATAAATTGATAGGTAAAATCACCGCTGGAGCGAATGACAGTTTGGTTAACAAACAGGGACTAGTCATAAAAAAAGTCAACAATTACCAGGGGTTAGTTTATGCCCTGACTAAAAGTCTTTAGGATTTAGTCAAGGCTAAAGTGAATGGTACCATACAGCTAGCAACGCAACGGCTTGTCTGCCAGAGCAAGATCATTGCATTCTATTAGACTGGTAGACAAATCCTTGATCGCCCAAACCTGGATTAGCCTTTAATCTGGCGTAACAACTGTCTTACCTCACGGATGCGCCGACGTGAAACCACCACAGTCTGCCTATTGCCCCAGCGTTCCAGTACCACAATCATCTGTTTAGCAGCAAGCCTTTGCCAACCCACGATCAATGTAGGATCAACCGCCAACTGTTTGTTGAGCCGCAACAGATAGGGATAGCGTTGGCAGACTTTGCACAGGGTGATGGCCAACAAATACTGACTGCCGTTATGAAAATGCAGATGGGTATAGTTGCCTTCTGCCAGCAGCCAGCTCACCTGGGGTGTGCCATCGGGTATATGAGGTTTTAAGTGAGGAGTCGATTTCATGCCTGAAAGAGGAACTATTATCGTAAATAGACTTGAGATGAGGCTAAATGAGCCGGTCCTGACTGTCGCCATTGTCCATCTAGCGTTACGACCAGGTACTGGTCGTTTCTTCGACTTGGGAATGAATGTACAAGAGTGGGCCTGTGGAACTGGCCAGTAACGTTAAACGAGTCCATAGGCATCAGGTTAAAAGAGGAGTTCGGGAAACCGCTTCAGATCATCGAAAACTGATTAACCAAAGTGAGGCTAAACCACTCTGCAAGTCTAGCCGACGGCAGACAGAAAGAGGTGGACTCTGGTGCCAAAAAGGTGGACTACTGTTTCAAGAGACGAAAATTGGTCGGAGAAAGGCCAATTTATACCGAAAAGAGCGGACATACTTCCGTCAGCTCTTCGATTTCTGCTATGATAGATGCAACTTCAGTAGACTTTATTTCTTATCAGGTGGTTATAGACTCTCACATGATGCTCCTCAAAATGAAAGAGTTTTCATGTATCTGCTTCTTAACCGGGATATTTCGCAGGTTAGGTGAAATTAGTAAATTAAGCCCCAAAGAGACTCACCTCTAACTCCCGTAGAGTAGGGGTAACTATCTATGGAAGAGTTGAGAGAATGTTGCTCGCAGTTCATGAAAGTCACCGGCTTCGGTTAAGAATAGGTCATTTAGTCAATCCGTAACCCTAACTGGCTATGAAAAAAAGTCTATTTCTCTGCTTAATTGCGGGTATACCGCTGTTCCTGCCCGGAAATGAAAATTCAGATAGCTTTCAGTCAGCTCCACTGGTAGAAAACACGGCTTCAGCCCAAACAGCGGTTCAACTTCCTGATTACGGCATGTACACACTTTCCTGTGTAACCGGTGGCAAATTCATGGAAGTGACAGGTAATCTGCTCTATAACGAGAAATTTAATGACCAGCGCAAGATTGGGCAAAATGCCGCATCCATTACAACGGGTGAAACAGATGGCTGGCAGCAATGGTACGTTATCTACAAATTGACCGTTGGCGATGTTAGGTATTACCACATTCGCAATGTATTCAGCGGAAAAGTCTTAGAAGTTCCTAAGGGTACAACGGTAGTCGGCACACAACTCCAGCAGGCTTCAGAATCGTCTACTGTGGCCGATAAACAGCTTTGGCGATTGGAGCGGATTGATACCTGTTGCACTCGTATTATCAACAAAAGCAATGGTCTGGCCATAACCAATGCTGACGCTTCGACCCATAACGGTAAGGCTATTGTCCAGGAAATCGCCGGTACCGGCGATAAACAAAAATGGGTATTTACGCCCCAAACAGCCGATACGTATCGCGACGACCAGATCGTACGGTTCTTTAATCGGAACCAGAAATCGCAGGGAGCCGTCGCATTTGACGAGGGCACCAGCATACCACTTACCTGGGGTGCCAACAAAGGAAAAGTGCTTTGGGTAACTCAGGATGCCTGGGACGGCAGCTCGTTACAGGCCAATGGAAAATTCGACTGTAATCATTTCTTTAGTTATGGAAACTCCATTTTGATTCAGCCATCGGCAACGAACTGGGACAACACCGCCACGCCCAGCATGACGATCAACAATAGCGCTCAGGGGCGCCCCAAACAGATTTGTAATATCCAGCCCAACAACACCTTTGCCTGGCCCGGTCCCGGTGTTGAAATAGATAACCTCGTGTACCTACAGTGTAGTGAAGGAAGAGGGCTGGATCCTACCAATCAATCGCTTTATATTCTCACTCAAAGTACTGGAAACCAGTGGTCGGTAATCCGAACTACGCCCGCCGGAATGAGTGGCCAGGCTGCTATTAATTACGCAAATGGTATGGTAAAAGCAACCGATGGGTATATCTATTCGTTTGGTTCGCACTATACAGGGTTTGGTTATAGCTCGAACCTGTATGTAGCCCGTTTTCCGCTAAGCAATCCTCAATCCTGGACATTCTGGAATGGTACTACCTGGGATAGCAAACCGGTTACCGGCACTACTTCCCGCATAACGGATGGTTTGGGTAGCAGCTATGTGGCGTACCTGAATGGAAAATACATCCTGGTGACAATGGACCAAGGTTTCAATTGTGATTCCTCCCGCGCTATATATATCGCTACAGCTAACAGTCCAACAGGGCCCTTTACAGCTCGTAAAAAGGTGTATAGTATTAAAGAGTATCTATATGGTAAGTATGCCAGATACTATACACCCGCTATTCACCCACAAGCAGTTAATGGTCGGAACGAGTTGCTAGTTACGTATTGCCTAAATTACTCAGCTTGTGGAGTCAAGGAATGTCTGAACGGGTTTCTTGATCCCTATTTTTATCGGGTCAAAGGAATTCGGATACCCTACTCGAAAATCGGATTATAAATCGATTTTGAGCGTGTTCCGCGGAGTGCCAGCGCTACGTTCAGAAAGTAGCTAGTTTAGTTTGATAATAGCCAGGGGCAAAAAGGTAAACAGGTCGGTCAATAAAATCCCGTTTTCAGCACTACCTGCTACGTCTATGAGTCGGTGCCACCACTGAACAGGCGCTTTGTCGGGTAAAACGATTCGGGTGTTCCCCCAATTCAGCGATACTACGTCGGTTTTCTGCTCCTGACACAGTTGAGCAATTCCTAATGGAACCGCTACTACGTACCAGTCTCGCTGATAGCGCCGGGCAAAGGACAATACGTTCTGTTTATAACGTCCTTCGATCTGGAGAGGAACGTAGTGCCCATTCGCAAACAGGTCGGCCTGTAACTTCCGTTCGTTCAGGAGTATATGTACCAGCCAGAGTTTAATCCGGGAATCGTAGCGATGTTTCCATAAGTCGTCCCATTGATCGACCGTGTCACGTCCTGTCAACTCCTCCAGCCAACCCTGACGCTGATCATAATCGACAGGCCGCCGATTGTCGGGGTCGACCAAACTCAAGTCCCAGCCTTCGCAGCCCTGATACACGTCTGGTACGCCGGGACAGGTAAATTTTAGTATCACCTGCGCTAAAGAGTTGATAATTCCCAGGTCGGTTATACGTCGACAAAATGGCTCAAACCGCTCCCAGAAAGGCTTTTTCTGCTCTAGTAACTGACGGGCAAATGCTTTGGTCGCTTCTTCGTAGGCTTCATTGGGTTCGGTGTATGTCGAATTACGTTTCGCTTCACGTAGCGCTTTTTGCAAATATTCGCCCAGCCGCTCTGCGAAGTTTTGTTCGTCCTGACCGGGTAAAAAAGCACTACGTTCTGAGTCACCCGAAGAGTTGACCGTAGGCATTGGATAAGCACCTACCAATGTTTGATAAATGAAATACTCATCGTTCACATCGGGGGCATCTCCTTCGGTCCCATCCATTCCAGGTACGTTCTTTTTCTTAAGATCGCGGGCGAGTTGCTGCCAGGCTTCAACTTCGGTAAACCATTCGTCGGCCAAATCGGTCAGTACGTTCAACCGACTGCGTACATCTTCGCCCCGCTTGGTGTCGTGGGTCGACGTAGCGTTCAGCGACAACGGCCAATTAGTCAGTCGATCAAGCATATGCTGGTGAAAGTCTTTGACATTCAGTCCAAAGAACTCCGGGGAGTCACCCACTTCGTCATGCCCAATAAAGCGGGTATAGGTGTACATGAGCGTGTCTTCCACTCCTTTGGCCATCAGCGGACCGGTAAATTGCATACAGCGCTGATAGAAACGTAGTGCCCGGCTGTTGTAGTCGCCATCGCCCGCTAGTGGCTTGGTCAGTAATACGTCTTCCAGTAGGTCAGCTGCTGGTTTAAGACTTGGTTTACGGGTACGAACCCGCTCCAAAATGGCCTGTATTGCGTCTGTTTCGCTTTTTTCCAGCGGCAGGCAATTGCCGTAGTAGCGGTAGACTGGGCACTGAATCAGAAACTCACGGATGGCGCCTTTCAACGTATCATCGGGTAAAGCGGCTAACTCTTTCTCTTCGATTAGGTTCAATTCCTGAAACAACCGAGTAAGATTAGCCAGCTCACCCCGCATGTGTTCATCAAGAATGTACGCTTTTTTGTCGTGCAACTCGCGTGAGATAACCTGCTTTTCGCCCAATAACTTCGTATAAAACTGGGTGAACTTTTGCTGGCTGCCCGTTTGGGTAAACAGGTTATTAACCTGAGCTAGAAACTGATATCCCGTTTCACCCTGAATGGGCCAGTTGGAGGGAAGGGCTTCGCCTGCTTCCAGAATTTTCTCAACTACGATATAGGCATCCTCACCCGCCATTTCCCGAAGTTGTTCCAGATACCGGCTGGGATCGTGTAAGCCATCGATATGATCGACGCGCAATCCCTGAATTACGCCTGTTTTCAGCAGATTTTTCGTGTGCTCATGGGCATGCTCAAAAACAACTGGGTTCTGGATATTCAGGCAAATCAGGCTGTTGACCGTAAAGAAACGTCGGTAGTTAATCTGCCAATCGGTTTCGCCGTGAAAGCATAAGCGATACACCTGCTCATCAAGCACTTGCTGAAGCAAAGCAGAATCGGTATTCACGGTTTTCAGGCAGGCACGCAGGTAGGATTTAGCCTCAGCATCGTTGAGCAGTTCAGCCAGTTTTAGCTGCCATTCCTGGCTACGAAGGCTGTACGTAGTGGCATCGTTCACCTGATCCAGTTCGGGCAATTGTTCCATCAGGCGCTGGATGGCCTTACTGGATTTATCTTCAGTCGCTTGCAAAAAGCTGGTGTAGGAGCGCAGATGGATCGGATAAGCGGTGTCGTAATACGTCATTACCAGTCGTTTATCCTGCCAGGCTACAGCCAGTTCGCCGTTCTGAATCACTTCTTCCAGCGGATTACCCAAAAACGGAACCATCAGTCGGCCTTCGTAAACCGGACTGGTCCAGTCAATGTCAAAGAAGCAGTTGAAAATCGACCGCTCTCCTTTTTCCAGTACGTCCATTAGCCAGCCGTTAGACGGATCAAAGGCCATGTGATTAGGTACGATATCCTGTATCCAGCCAATGCCCCGTTCCGACAATTGCTTATGAATGCGGGTCAACTGGGCCTGGGTGCCAATTTCAGGGTTGATCCGCTCTGGATTCACTACGTCGTAGCCATGCTGGCTACCCGCAACCGAACCCAAAATGGGAGACGCATAAATCGTTCGAATACCAAGCTTATCCAGATACGGAATGATACGTTCAAATTGACTGAATGTAAACTCTTTATGAAATTGAATTCGATACGTAGCAACCGGATTATTCATGAGATAGGTAGTAGATAATCAGCATTTCAGTGGGTAAAATCATTGAGTCATTCATAGATATAGAGTCGACAGACGTAGCAGCCACTGCGGCTCGGCCGAATCGATTAGTTTCTGCCAGCCTTTACCCTCAATAGATAACGAAATGGACTCGGTTTCGTTGGAAAAATTAAGCAGGTAACTGATGTGCTGGTCCTAGGTCAGACATCCCGCGAAACGAAGGTGGGATGCAACTCGTTGCCCATCAATCGCATCTGAAAGAAAAAGCTGAAATGTTTGCATGAAATACGTCTTCCTCTGTTTTGCTCTTCTTCTAACGTCTGGCTATTGCTGGGCCACCTGGTCAATCATCATTATTAATCAAAAAACGGGTGAAATCGGCATCGCTGGGGCGTCCTGTACTCACAACTGTAGTGGTATTGGTAGAATCATTCCTGGTCAGGGAGCTATCATTGTCCAGGCAATGAGTAATGCAGATGCCCGGCGCAAAGGGGCTGAGATGATTCAGGCAGGCTATTCTCCGGATGCGATTATAGAAGCATTGCAACACCCAGATTTTGGTCCAGAACACCAACAGTACGCTGTCGTTACGTGTCAACATCTGGGCCAACCCAGAACTTACACCGGAACGGCAACGAGTCCTTCTGGTGGTAGTTTAACCGCGACGGGTGTTTCTATTCAGGGCAATACGTTAGCTGATGAAGCTGTATTAACCGCTGTGATGCAGGCGGTGGTAAAAGCGCAGTCTCAGGAAATGCCGATGGCAGAAATTCTCATGCTGGCTCTGGAGGCAGGTTCGGAAGCTGGTGGCGACAAACGTTGTGGTGAGCAACGAGCTACCTGCGCGTTTATCCGAATGGCTATCCCTACTGAGAAGCCTAATAAATCCACTTTGTTCCTGGAGTTTTTTGGTCAGAAGCGTGGAGGTATGAATGCGGTACATTTATTACGGGGAAAGTATGAACGCTGGAAAACCAGGCACCGTAATTAGCCAGATGGTAATCAGGAGAATACGAGGGGATATTTCTATTTAACAAAAAAAAAGTACCATAATCATAGGTTTTCTACTCTCAGCTCTTATATCTTTGCAAGCGTTAACTTAGTGCGTTAAGCTTTATGCAAAAACACGTACGCTGGCTGATTGTTTTCCTTCTCTTTATAGCTACAGGTCTCAGCTTCCTAGACCGGCAGGTACTGTCGATTGCCATTATTAAAATTCAGGAAGAATTTAAGATTACGGATGTCCAATATGGCATGATCAACACCAGTTTTCTGATCAGTTACGCCATTATGTTCACGCTGGGCGGCTGGTTGATTGATCGGGTGGGCGGTAAACTTGGGCTGGCTATTTCAGTTGGTGTATGGTCCGTAGCCAACAGTCTGCACGCCGTAATGACTAACTTTTCGCAATTGTTAACCTTCCGGTTTTTTCTGGGAATTGGAGAAGGTGGCTGCTTTCCGGGGGCAGCCTGGACGGTATATCGCTGGTTCGACAAAGAAGAACGTGCCTTGGCCAACGGGATTGCCATTGGTGGCTCAGCTATTGGTGCGGTAGTAGCTCCTCCGTTAACTATCTGGTTATCGGCACATTACGGCTGGCGAGGAGGATTTCTAATTCCAGGATTGATTGGTATTGTCTGGGTATTGGTTTGGGTATTCACTCCCTGGAAAAAAGAAGCAATGGCCGCTGATACGGCTGTCAAATCGGAGATAGAAGAAACCGTTCCTTTTCTGACATTACTCAAACTACGGGCGACCTGGGTATTTATTGTTATTCGCTTTCTGCTCGATCCGGTCTTCTATTTCATGATGTTCTGGATACCTAAATACCTTAGTTCTGTCCGGCATGTTTCGTTTGAGCAGATTGGCGGTTTATTCTGGATACCCTTTCTGGCGCTAGGCATTGCCAACATCATTGGTGGCTGGTTTTCAGGGCAACTCATTGCACGTGATTATTCTGTTAACAAAGCTCGCAAAACGGTTATGGGCATTGCGGCTTTCCTGACGTTAGCGGCCCCAGCTATCGAATGGGTATCGTCGGTTAACGTAGCAGTTGCCCTTATGGCGGTATTCATGTTTGCACATGGCTTCTGGATCACGAATTACATTACGTCCATATCGGATATGTTTGGGCAAAAAGCGACTTCTACGGTCGTCGGCTTGTCAGGAACGGCGGGAGCTGTGTCTGGCTTGTTGCTCAATCCACTGATGGGTGTTGTCATCCAACAGTATTCATATCGACCATTATGGGTTGCGTCGGGTTTATTATATCCACTCGCTTTTGTGTTGTTAATCGTTTTGATTCCCAAAATCAAACCTTTGTTATTGTCTGATAATCAGGCTACAGAAGCTCCCAAAGTCATACCGGATTATTCCTAGCTTTTTGTCATGCTGAGGAACGAAGCATCTTAACGTATCATCACTCAATAGTTAGGATGTCTTAAGATGCTTCGTTCCTCAGCATGACAAAAACGCTCTCCTTTAGATTACCGAAAGTTTAAGGGTGAGTTTGTTCAAAAATCAACTTAGTGCACTAAGCAAACCATATCAAGGCATAAACTGAAAAATATGAAAGATCAACCGTTAAATGGATTGGCCCTCAAACAGCCTGAACTGGTAAAACGAAAAAAGACTCGGCCGCGAATTGGCGTATTCGGCGTTGGTTATTTCAAATACTGGGGGCAGTTCGAGGGATTACTGGATGACATGATGCAGAAACAGCACATTTTCATCCAGAAAATCGAAGCGCTCGATGCCGCAGAGATTATTGACTTTGGGTTGGTAGACGACGTATCGAAGGCCTACGAAATGGTACCAAAGCTAAACGCGGCTAACCTTGACCTGATTTTCTGTGATATGCTCACCTACGCTACGTCCAGTACGTTCGGTGTCATTATCAAAAGTATTGATGTACCCATAGTGCTGGTGGCGTTGCAACCCGACAAAGCGATGGATTACAGCCGGGCATCGACGTACATGCAATTGTACAACGATGACATTTGCTCGCTACCTGAATTTGCCGGGGTGGCCGTTCGGATGGGGAAAAAAGTGCCGCAAATGATTATTGGTACCTTACATGACGACCCTGCCGCCGACGCTGAAATCGAAGAATATTGCCGGATAGCAGCTGTACTTCATGACCTGAAAACCTCTCGAATTGGGCATATCGGTCACCCCATCGAAGCCATGCTCGACATGCACTCCGATTCGACTATGTTGACGGCGCACTTTGGGGTACACATTGTTCAGTGCGAAGCGCACGAAATAGTAACGCAATATCAGCAGGCTACTGAAGACGAGGTTGACGGCGTAAAAGAGCGGATTCTGGATTTCTTCGATACACCAGACCCGGTTTCTGATCCTATTTCCGAAAAACTCCGCGACTCTGACTTACACATTGCGGCTCAAGCGGCTGTGGCTTTGGAGAAATTCATCAAAGTGAAAAAACTGGATGGCCTGGCCTACTATTACGATGGTCCCGACGGCAGTGATACACGCGTTGTGATGTCGAATCTGATCGTGGGTAATTCATTGCTTCAGGGAGCTGGTTTCCCCATGTGTGGCGAATCGGACCTGAAAACCTGTATTGCGATGCTCATCATGGAACGACTGGGCATCGGGGGCAGTTTCGCGGAGTTTCACCCGGTTGATTTCAAGGAGGATTTTGTACTCGTTGGCCACGACGGGCCGCACAACATCGCCATTGCCGAAGGCCAGCCGGTGCTACGTAGTCTGAAAAAATATCACGGCAAACCAGGCTTTGGCGCTGGTGTCGAATTCAAGATTAAGGAAGGGCCGATTACCATGCTGAGTATTAGTTCTACGTTCGAGGGGAAGATGAAATTTGTCATTGCAGAGGGCGAATCCATTGCGGGCCCTATTCCGCCAACGGGAAACACCAACACCCGTGGTTTCTTCAAACCTGACGTTCGAACCTTTCTGAAACGCTGGATCAGTGCCGGACCAACGCACCATTTTGCATTAGGTGTGGGCCATCATGCCGCTACGATCCAGAAAATTGCCGATTACCTTAAAATCGAATCAGTCATTATCTAATGAATAATGGGTAATGTAGAATGGATAATGCAGCGATCACCTAGCTCAGTTATTCATTGAAAACCAGCCTTCTATTGCCTATACATTGTCCATTATTCATTACCCATTACAGCCATCTTAAACCTTAATTTTTAATCATGGACCATTTTTTATTTCATCGACTGCGACTCCTGGTGATTGGCAGTATGTTGAGTATACTGGCTACCGTAACCACTAGCTTTGCTCAGTCGGCAAAAGTTACGGTCAGCGGGAAAATAACGGCGTCGGAAGATGGTGAATCCTTAGTGGGAGCCACCCTAACCGAGAAAGGCACTACCAACGGTACTACGTCGGACGTAAACGGCAATTTCAAACTGAACGTCAATTCGAATGCTAGGTTGGTCGTGAGTTTTATTGGCTACGCTCCCCAGGAAATTCCAGTCGGGAGTCGCTCTACGATCAACATTTCGCTAAAAACGGATCAGCAGCAATTGCAGGATGTCGTTGTTGTAGGATATGGTACACAGCGCAAAAAAGACCTGACGGGTTCTATCGTCAACCTAACGACCAAAGAACTGGTTCCGGTACCCTCAGCCACCAGTGTCGATCAGATGATGCAGGGAAAAATAGCTGGTGTACAGATTACACAGAACTCGGGGGCACCGGGCGGTAATGTCAATGTTATTGTACGCGGAATCAGCTCGATTACGGGCGGGAACTCACCGCTATACGTAGTGGATGGATACGCTATTGGAACGGGGGGAGGAGGTTCTGATCTGAGTAATTTTGCATCTAATTCGTACTCCGCCAATGGTATCGCCAGCAGTAGCACAACGAATCGAATTAACCCGCTAAGCGTGATCAATCCTGCTGATATTGAGTCAATTCAGGTATTGAAAGATGCATCAGCTACGGCTATCTACGGGTCGCGTGGGGCCAATGGTGTAATTATTATTACAACCAAACGCGGCAAGCTGGGCAAACCAACTATCAACTTCGAGTATTCGGTTGGCATGCAGGAACTGGCTAAAAAATTGAAACTGCTAACCCCACGTCAATATGCAGAGTACGTAGCAGAAGGGCGCGACAATGCCTGGGTCTATGGAGGAGGGAAAGCTACGGATGCCAACAGCGTTCGGAGCACGGCTACGCAGGTAAAGCCAGAGTTTCGGAACCTGAGCCAATTTGCCGATCAAGGCTACGGCACCGATTGGCAGGATGTTATTTTCCGGAAAGGTATGGTGCAGAACTATCAACTCTCAACCAGTGGAACGGCTAAGGATGTCAGCTACTACGTATCGGGCGGCTACTTCACCAATAAAGGAATCATCATTGGCTCCGACTTCAACAAGTTTACACTACGTACCAATATCGACGCACACCTTACAGAAAAACTCAAAATCGGTGCATCATTTTCGGGAGCGCACTCTTACGGCAATTTCGCCCGCGCGGAGGGTCACCTGCAATTCCGTGGATTGATTTCAGCGGCTTTGGCCAGTGATCCAACAATCCCGGCGTATAACGCCGACGGTACGCCCTACTCTGAATTTTCCAGCCCAACGGGTATTCCAGTCGAAAATGCAGTGGTGATAGCTGCTGAATTTTCAGATAAACGTAACAATACTAATGTATTCACTAACAACTATTTACAGTATGAACTGATGCCAGGTCTGGTGCTAAAAACGTCCGTTGGTGTCAACTACTCCAACAACGTAACACGCCTGTGGAAATCATCAAAAGTAGGACTAGCTACCAGCCGAACGGGAGCTGCAACTGCTGGAGCTACGGAAATCAAAAGCCTGAACTGGCTGAACGAAAACACGCTCAATTTCCGGCATAAGTTCGGGCAACACGATGTAGATGCGTTGGTGGGATACACCATTCAGAAAAACTCGGATGAAATTTTACAGGCTGGCGCTACGGGTTTCTCGACAGATTATGTCCCTTACCTGGCTGCCGGAACCGTTTCGACGGGTACAAACTTCATCAGCGAATGGGCAATCATGTCGTGGCTGGCACGGGTCAATTATGGTTTTGCGAACAAATACCTGCTTACGGCAACCATTCGGCAGGATGGTAGCTCCCGGTTCGGTGCCAAAAACCGCTGGGGTACGTTCCCGTCTGTTTCACTGGCCTACCGATTGTCGGACGAACCGTTTATGAAATCTGTTTCAGCCATCAGTGACCTGAAAATCCGGGCTAGTTACGGGATCGCCGGTAACAACCTGATCCCGAACTATGCTACGCAGGGCCTTTTGGGCGTATCACGTACGGTGTCGAATGGACAGATCGTATCGGGGATTATACCAACCAGTCTGGCGAATAACGAACTAACCTGGGAACAGTCGCAACAAACGAATCTGGGCATAGATCTTTCGCTGTTTCAGAACCGGCTATCGGTTACGTTCGATGCATATCAAGCTTATAAAAAGAACCTGCTACTGAACGTTACGTTACCTTCGGCATCGGGTTTTGGGAGTTCGGTGCAGAACATCGGTGAAGTCGAGAACAAAGGGCTGGAGTTGACCATCAATTCGCAGAACATTGTAAAAGGTCCTTTCCAGTGGAACACCGATTTTAATATTAGCTGGAATCGCAATAAAGTACTGGCACTCAATTCCGAAGCGGCACGTATCGTTACGTCCGATTATCAGGTTGCGCAGGTTGGCTACCCAATTTCCAGTTTCCGGTTGCTCAATATTCAAGGTATTTTCCAGACGCAGGAAGAAATCAGTAAAAGCCCTCTGCAAAACCCTCGCGTTCAGCCGGGCGATTATAAGTTTCAGGATGTGGACGGAAATGGTACCATTAATACGTCCGACAGAACCATTGTTGGAAGTCCCTGGCCAAAATATACGTGGGGTTTCGGTAACCGATTCAGCTACCGGAATCTTAGCCTGAGTGTGAGCATTAACGGTACGTATGGAAACCAGGTTTACTTTCAGGGAGGTGAGGTTTCGCTCAACGATGCTGGCGTACAAAATCAGCTATCGGTCATTGCCGATCGTTGGCGTTCAGTCGACAATCCTGGCGCAGGGTTATATACCCGAGCGATTCGAAACGATTACGCTTTTGGCTTCAGCGCGGGTACGACTAAGTATCTGTTCGATGGCTCGTTTACGCGCATTCGGGACGTAAATCTATCCTATACGTTCCCGGCCACTACGTTGAGCAAGATCAAACTTCAGGGTCTTTCGGTTTATGCGGACGTAACGAATCTATACACCTTCACGAAATATCCGGGATACGATCCAGAAGGTGGTACGAGTGGCGATAACCTGGCTCGGAGCGGCATTGACTTTTTTGCCTATCCGAACCCACGTACCTACACCCTTGGCCTACGGATAACTCTTTAATCAATCTGTTGATTATAAATCCTTTACCTGCCATGAAAAATCGACTATTGGCGATATTATTTCTAACAGCCAGCCTATCTTCCTGTAGCGAATTTCTGAACCTGAAACCAGAGTATCAGATCAGCGACCAGAGTTTTTACCAGAATCAGAATGATTTTGAAACAGCTTTGGTCGGTGTGTACAGCACCACGCGAGGCTTGTACAGCTCCAGCAATATCCAATACATGACCGAGTTGACGACCGACAATGCGGAAATCCAATGGTCATCGCCCTCGGCAGACGAGATGCAGATGGATCAGAATGGCGTAACGCCAACCAACGCGTTTGTGCGGGCCGTCTGGAGTAGCTGTCTGTATACTATTTCGCAGAGTAGCAATATCCTGAATCGAATCGACGCGGTCAACTTCGATCAAACGGCTAAAAACCGGATCAAGGGGGAAGCGCAGTTTTTACGGGCTTCCAGTTATTTCTATCTGGTACGTCTGTTCGGCAATGTGCCCATTACCAATCAGACATTCAGTAGTCCGGCTCAGGTATCATCGGCCGATTTGACCTTAAAACCACAGGAAGAAGTCTATAAGCAGATTATCGCTGATCTGACCAGCGCTGAAAGTCTGCTACCCGTCGCGCTGAATGCGGATAAAACACGGGCGTCGCAGATGACGGCCAAAACACTGCTTGCTAAAGTTTACCTGACGCAAAAATCGTACGATCTGGCCGCTACGAAGCTGAAAGAAGTGATCGACGCCAAACAATATTCGCTGGTGGCTGATTACAAAGCGCTTTCGACGAATGGGAATACGAATCTGGCCGAAACGATTCTGGAAGTTGATTTTCTGTCGGGACAATCATTGGGGAATAACTTTTCAGCCGTGTTTACCCCTGCGATTACAAGCATGGCCATTTTCCCAAACAACCTGCAAGGTTCCGGACGTATCGTTCCTACACTTGATTTGATACGTTCGTATGAAGCGGCTGATGCACGTAAAGCCATATCCGTCAATGATTCCGTTACGTTGATTGGTGGCCGAAAATCATACAGTCGCTACGGATTGAAGTTCGTTGATTTTAAAGCCGTTGATTTGTCAGACGGCACGGTTGCGTTCACCATTCTTCGCTACGCCGACGTATTGCTGATGTACGCCGAGGTGCTGAATGAGCAGGGTAAAACGTCGGATGCGCTGCCTTACCTCAACCAGGTGCGACAACGGTCTAAACTAACGGCTTTAGCAGGATTGTCTCAGGCGGACACACGACTAGCACTTGAGCGCGAACGGCGGGTCGAGTTTCTGTACGAAGGTCACCGCTGGTTCGATCTGGTACGTACTGGCCGGGCCCAAACGGTACTGAACGCTCACTACGCTAGTCAAAAGCTCAATTTTTCGGTGCAGGATTTCGAATTACTATTCCCCATCCCACAAACCGAAATTGACCTAAATCCCGCCCTAAAGCAGAATACAGGATATTAGAAGCGTTTTTGTCATGCTGACGGAGGAAGCATCTTAAGATTTCCTTACCCTCAAGTTTGGACACGTTAAGATGCTTCGTGCCACAGCATGACAAAAAAAGGAAGTACCTAACCTTTTTAACTTATGCGTGCTCAACTCCTAGCCTTTATCTGTGTATTGAGTATAGCTGTTTTCGGCTTTACTAACAGTACCGATATGCCGAACCTGGACAACTCAACGCTACGTGGCAAATCGTTCAATAACATCACGCTGGAGTTGTCGCTCAAACCCTTTAAAAAGAACGACAAAGCCTACATCCAGCAGGTAGCAACCGAACTCTTTACGCAGTGGTCGTCGCTGCTACGTCATACGGATACCGTTTCGGTGATGCTCTGGACATCGGATGGCTCTGAAATTCTGGATTATACCGGCAAGATGAGTCAGCCGCTCGAATGGGCCAAATACATGGGCAATCCAAACACCGAGCATGAAGTCGGGTCGGGGCCAGCCGATCTTTCGTTGCATCAGCGCGCCTTGTTGTACATGGAGAATCCACCCGCTTTTACGTACGGCGATCTGAAGTTCATTATCCAAACGCTGAAGGAAGCTGGTAAACAGGTTACGGGAAAACCCATCCGCATCGGTGCTACGTTCGATCCGGGGCCGGAGTTTGCCAAATCAGAGTTCAAGTACAAAAAACATCCGGAAATTCTGGGCGGCAACGCCATGGGTCATAAAACCATGGTGAGCTGTTATTCAACACTGAATGCGGATAATCAAGCCTACGCGGGCTTCCCTAAAGGTATTCCCGCCAGCACCCCCTTTGGTACGTTCCTGGGGCGGCAGAGTCAGCATTTTCTCACCGATTTGGGGTACGATTACATCTGGTTGAGTAATGGTTTTGGCTTTGGCGTAGAAGGTTGGTCATCGACTGGAGCCATCTTTAACGGGAAGGCTTTCGCTCCCGAAAAACTGGCGAATACCCGAGAGCTGATTGCTGGCTTCTGGAACCTGTTTCGGAAAGAATGCCCTGCTTTTCAGATCCAGACGCGGGGCACCAATTTGTCGACCGGAGCCGATTTAGCGCGTGATGGTGTGGACTTGAAGCAGATTTACGGCGGTAAATACAACATGCTACCGCCACCTAATTCCCCTTGGGCTGCGCTGGATGGCGATTTTGGACTGGAAATGGTCGGGTATATGTCACGTATGGCGGAGCTTCCCGATGAGCGTTACCTGTTTCGTTACTACACGCACGATCCGTGGTGGGTAAATAGTCCCTGGCTGGATCGTTACGGGCAGGAACCGCACGATATTTACCTGCCCATGGCCGTAGCACGTATCAATGCTAAGGGTGAAGTCAAGCTACCTACGCACCTGAACTTTCTGACCGCAGACAATACCTACGGCGAAATGCCCGCTGAAGTACCCGATGAGGTGACACCCCACATTCTGAAAGCGCGTTACGATGCACCGACAGCACCCGGCCCGCTCGTCTGGGTTTATCCGTTCGACGAATACCATAGCTGGGCATACAAACAACCCGACCGGCTACCGGAAATCTACTACGGCGACTGGCTCATCCGACAGGCGATCAACAACGGCTTTCCGCTGAATACCATTGTCTCTACGAATTCATTCCAGAAAGTCATTACGTCGAAACCCGCTTATTTCAACGAGTCTATTTTGGTTTCGATCGTTCCTGAAGCTAATTCCTCCCTTGAAAAATCGCTAATTGATTTCGTGCAGAACGGTGGTAAACTACTCGTCTACGGACCTGCCGATCACGCCGGAACCGCCTTTCTGAATCTGTTAAATCTTCAGAATACCTCAGCATTGGAAGGTGATTTTCAATTAAAATCCTCCATTAATGTCGATAAACTAGCCAAAGCTTACCCGGATAAGATCACGCACCGGGCTTTGTTTTCGGGTGGTGGCCTGACAACTCAGGTGAAGGATAAATCGGCTAACACCAACGTACTGGCGACGATGACGCAGGGCACTAACAGCCGTGACGTAGTATGGGTGCGCGAAAAACCCGACTGGAAAGGAGGTAAAGTAGCTTACGTGCGGGGCACCAATTCGAGCAAGTTTACAGGCGGCAAACTCCTGACTCCCGACGATCCCGAACAACTGTTTACCGGACCATTACTGATGCGGTACGTTCTTAAAGAGTTTGGTGTCGATTACCGGATTGATAAACGAAATCCATCTGTCAAAAACCCGGTTCTCACCATTTCGCGCGGCAGCAACGGGTTTTTCTTCTCGGGCTATTGCCCCAATACGACCCTCACCCATCGGTTCAAAATGCCGCAAGGGACACCGATTCTAACTGGTTACGAAACAGAATTGGAGAATGGCTATTCGGTGTACCATATGCCCAAAGCCTGGCACCGGGAAAGTCGGTTCTTCATTGACCAACAGGATGGTATTGTGTCGTGCCAGGAGATGACGTCGGGGGTGCAGCACATGAAACGGTGCGTCCGACTGACGGGCTTGAAGAACGCGACGGTACGTATCTACCCCGATGAGGACGTTACGGAACAGCGACTCCACGTGTATGCCAATACCGGTTATCCGTGGGGTAAAAAGCCGCAAGTACCTTTCAAATCCGGCGACAAAAAGTATGGCAATCACTACGTTGTCGAAAACGCAACGGGCGATCTGGTGGTGTTTTGGTAGTAGATTTTGTCGTACTTTTTTGTCATGCTGACGAAGGAAGCATCTTAAAGCATCCTAACTGACACGTTTAGAAACCTTAAGATGCTTCCTTCGTCAGCATGACAAAAACCTCCGATCTTAAATTTCCCTTCCCATGAAACTCTTATCCTACTTGTTAGGGCTTGGACTGTTAGTTACTTTAGTTTCATTTCTTGGAACCAGGCCGAAGGCCGATCCAATTAACTACGCTACGTTAAAAGCAGCTTTCAAAAATCCACCCATCACTGCTCGGCCCAAGGTGTATTGGTGGTGGCTGAATGGCTACGTCGATACGGTTCGATTGAAAGAAGAACTGAAATCGATCAAGAATGCCGGGCTGGGTGGGGTCGATATTTTTGAGATTGGTTTACCACCAGCCAGCGATCTAAATCAGGTAATTCCGGCGGGACCAGCTTTTATGAGCGATGCGTCGGTGAAAACGATTCATATGGCGATAAAAGAAGCTGGTAAACTGGGCCTTGAAGTGGGCTTGAATCTGGCTAGTAGCTGGAATGCAGGTGGTACGTGGGTTACGCCCAAACATGCCGCTAAAACGATATATTTCTCAAAAACGACGCATCAGGGCGCTAGTCAACAGACGGTCAACTTACCGTTTCCGGCTATTACTCCTGACCGACAAGGAAATAAACGTCCGATTGTTTACGGGCCGGATGGTAAACCGGCTTATTACCAAGAAATTGCCATCATCGCGTTACCAGCAGGCCAGCAATCGCAGTTAGATACGACCAAAATTGTGAACGTATCGGCCTTTTTTGATCCGAAAACCGAGCAACTAAATTGGAAAGCCCCAGCGGGCGATTGGGATATTTACCGCTACATCTGCTCCAATTCGGGCGAGCAGTTGATACGTCCGACGCCGAATTCGGTTGGCCCCATCATCGACCATTTTGATTCGACAGCTACGCGGATGCACGTGATGTATTTCATTAACAAGCTGAAGCCCCTCATCGGAGATTTCAGCAAGAGTCCGCTCAAAAATCTGTACTTGGCCAGTTACGAAGCCAAAGAGTTTACCTGGACGCCTACGCTTCCTGCTACGTTCCGAAAACTGCACGGCTACGACCTGTACAAGTTTTTGCCCGCTATTTTTAATAAAGGTTGGTACCAGCCAGAAATGGCCAAAAGCTTTCTATTCGATTTCGACAAAACGCTTTCCGAACTGATGATCAACAATCATTATCGGAAGTCGAAAGAAATCTGCAACAGCTATGGTTTACAGATCATTTCGGAGTCGGGAGGGCCGGGGCATTTGCACCATATTCCGGTTGAAACGCTGAAAGCATTGGGTGCGTTGGACGTACCTCGTGGCGAGTTCTGGTATAATCGTACCTTCTTCATGGAGAATGATAAGGATAGTCTGGTCGATATGATTTATCTGGTGAAGGAAATTGCCGCTGCGTCACACATCTACAAACGCGGGATCGTCGAAGAGGAGTCATTTACAAGCTATTGGGACTGGCAGGAAGGCCCTTCCGATCTGAAACCGCTGGCCGACCGTTCTTTCTGCGAAGGGCTAAACCGACTTGTGATTCACGGTTTTACGCATAATCCGTCGAACATGGGGTATCCGGGAATTGCCTACTTTGCGGGTACGCATTACAATGACCGGAACGGCTGGTGGCCCAAGAGCAAACCGTTCAACGACTACCTTGGCCGTATTTCGCACATCCTGCAAAAAACGGACTTCGTGGCCGACGTACTGCATTATTACGGGGACAACATTCCGAATCTGATTCCACCGAAAAATACACGCTACGTTGTCGGGCCGGGCTATGATTACGAGGTCATCAATACCGAAGTACTGCTACGTGATCTGACGGTTGAAAATGGCCAGTGGGTATTGCCGGGCGTGGGTCGATACGGGGTTTTGCATCTGGGTAGGGAGGGACGGATTCCGGCGGAAGTCCGGGCGAAACTAGCGAAGTTAATGGCAAAGGGCGCGCGACTAGTCGAACCAACAGCATCGCCGTTGGAAACTTTACAATCGCTGAAAATTTCGCCTGATTTCAGCTATCCCGATCAAAAAGCTGATCAGCGACACACGCCCATCGATTATATTCATTACCAACGTAGTGATCTGGATTTTTACCTGATACGTAACACCACCAATCAGTGGGTTTCCAAACCATGTCAATTCCGGCAGCAGGGCAAAACGCCAGAGATTTGGAATCCAGTTTCGGGAGAGGTTACGCCCATAACCGGGTACAGTCAGGCGGGGGGACGTACCAGTATGACGGTTACACTTCCACCGTATGGCGCTTACTTTGTGGTTTTCAGCAAAACCGCTACGTCGCCTACTAAGAACGTAGCGAATGTCGACGGGATAAATTTAGGAAATACAAAACCCGTAATGACGTTGACTGGCTCCTGGCAACTCACGTTCCCCAAAGGCTGGGGCGCACCTGAATCTGCTACGTTGCCTCGGCTAATTTCCTGGACAAAATCAGATCAGAAGGGTATAAAATTCTTTTCGGGTATTGCAACGTACCAGAAAACCTTTCAATACAAACCGGAAAGTAATACGTCTAAAAATCAACCGGTTTATCTTGACTTAGGCTCGGTGGCAAAAATCGGGGAAGTATGGCTGAACAATAAACCAATGGGCATTATCTGGACTTCACCCTATCGTGTTGACATCACAAATGCGCTTAAACCAGGTGCTAATTCACTAAAAATTGACGTAGCAAACACCTGGTCGAACCGGCTGACGGGTGATGCCATCACAGGCCAGAAATTCACCAAAACGAACATCACGAAAGCGAATAAAAACTTGGTTCCCTGGGGCGAATTACCGCTGATTGAATCTGGTTTGTTAGGTCCGGTGACGATTCAAACTTCTCGCTAACGTAGTATTGTGAGTAAGGCGATTTGAGGTTAATTGATTTATCATCAATGCCTTACGAATACTTTTGTCATCCAGACGCAGGAAGGATCTTAAAGCGTCTTTACTAGAGAATCAGGATACGTTAAGATCCTTCGTGCCTCAGGATGACAAAAAATGACTAATCTTAGTTATGAAAAAGTACATCGGGTACCTCTTTCTGCTGGCTATCGCTAGTGCCTGTTCGCGTGTAAGTCAGCCCGTTTCGGGTAGTCAGTCAACAGGGCAGTCGATTTCTACCGGTGTCACTCATATTCGGGATGTGGTTTATGGGCGTAAGTTTGGTACGTCGCTGACGATGGACGTATTGAAACCTGCTAAACCCAATGGTATCGGGGTCATCTACTTACTCAGTGGTGGCTGGCATTCCGACTTTAGCATGATCGAAAAACGGGAGAAACATTTTCACTATTTCACCGATCGTGGGCAAACGGTTTTCCTGATTCTGCATGGGTCGGCACCGAAGTACAACGTAGCGGAAGTAATCCAGGATATCCATCGGGCGGTGCGCTACGTTCGGTATCACGCGGCTGAATACGGGGTCGATCCGAATCGACTAGGCGTATCGGGGATGAGTTCGGGTGGCCACTTGTCAATTTCAATCGGTACTGGTGTTGGTCGCCCTGCCTTTCCCGATACAACCAAAACCAGTACGTCCATTGACCCGGTCAATAAGGTTTCCAGTCGGGTGCAGGCTGTTGCCTGTTTTTTCCCACCTGCTGATCTGGTCAATTACGGGAATCCGGGCCGGTTGTTTGTCGAGTGTGATACGGTACGGCGCTACTGGCCACAGTTTGGCGTGGACGGTAAATCAAGGGAAGAGAAACGAACACTGATGCAATCGTTATCACCCATCAACTTTGTCACTAAAGAAACGCCCCCGACGCTGCTTTTACATGGAACTGTAGACCCCATTGTGCCGCTCGAGCAGTCAGAACGATTCATTGCCAAATTAAAGGAAACCGGTGTACCGGCTGAGTTAATCATCCACAAAGGCGGAGCGCATGGTTGGGACGAAACCTGGGAATCAGACCTGAACGTAGTGGCCGATTGGTTCGAAAAATACCTACCGAAAAAATAGCTTTATTAACGTGGATTATGGGTAGTTACTTTTGTCATCCTGACGCAGGAAGGATCTTAAGATTTCCTAATTCTCAAGTAAGGATACTTTAAGATTCTTCGTTCCTCAGAATGACAAAAGTGTTCATTCTCCACTTCTTGTCGAAAACTTAAAACAGATTAGCCATGAACACCATACTGACGCTGATCCTACTCAATCTTTCAGGCGTATGTCTGGCTCAACAGGCTGATTCCACTACGTATCTGGCCGATGTCAGGAACGAACTGAACACGGTCTGGCCGAAAAACCGCACGGTCAATCTGGTGTTTCATGGGCACTCCGTACCAGCTGGTTTCTGGCACGACCATGAAGTACATACGTTGGAATCGTATCCAAATCTGGTACTGGCTAAGTTGAAAAAGCAGTATCCTTACGCGGTGATTAACGTAATTGTGACAGCTATCGGAGGAGAGAACGCCATCAAAGGGCAAACCCGGTTTGAGTCAGATGTACTCGTTCACAAGCCCGACGTACTATTTATTGATTACGCCCTGAACGACCGCTTTTCCGATATTACCAAAGTCCGCGAAGCCTGGGAGAAAATGATTCAGGCGGCCCTGAATAAAGGTGTAAAAATTATTTTGCTCACTCCCTCACCGGATCAGCGAATAGATATTACCGATTCAAAGAATCCACTTGAGCCGCACATTCAACAGATTCGACAACTGGCTCAGCAATACCATATTGGTCTGGCTGATCCGTATCCAAAATTTCAACAGGTCGGCAAACAGGGAGAACTAAAAAAGTACATGTCCCACGTCAATCACCCGAATCAGGCGGGGCATGAAATCATTGCGGATGAAATTGTAAAATGGCTTAAGAAATAGCTATTACTTCTCCCGTTGAGCGTGTTCAGGGTTGGCGATAACGGCGAATTTGTATTTGTCGCCGTGATAGTACGACTGCTCAATTTCAACGATTTTATCACCTGTGCAGATTACAGCACTATCCAACACAAAAACGGGCGTTGGTTTGCTGAGGTCAAAATTGGTAGTGTTTGGCTCCAGAATTTTTACACTCAGCGTTTGTTGTACCTCCGCAATTTTCAGGTGATACGTATTTTCGTAAACTTTAAAATAGGAAACTTCCGTTGGTATCCGGTTGATTTTCGGACACATCGTCAGGGAGATGTACTTGACTTCGTCTTTGATCAGAAGCTCATCAGCGTAGCGAAGTTGGTGCAATTTCAACACCGGCCCTTCAATAATAAAATGGCGGCCGTTAATTTCAGACGAAATTCCATCTGGCAAAACGGTTTTCTCCAGAACAATATTCTTGGGCGTGAATCCCTCCGCAATCAGGCTATCGTGAAAGCCGCGCCGGGTGGCGTAAATCGAGCCTAGTGTACGTAGCAGATGATGGTCTTCCGTACGGTTCAATACGTACGTACCTTTACCTTTAATGCGTCGAGCCCACCCTTTCGATTCAATTTCGAGCAGCGTTTTCCGGGCGGTGGTATTGCTTATGTTGAAGGTTTTGATAAGCTCGTTTTCTGACGGAATCTGGTCGCCGGGTTGTAATTCCCCCTGTTTTATTTTATCAATAATCACTTCACTCAATACAATGAATTTCGCCTTCCCTGTGGCAATTGCTCGGTTATTTTCAGCTAACGAACGCTCATTATTTGGTAAATCACCCATTCTATGTGGACACTAATTCGACCGTTTGCAGAGTTGACAATACATTATTTATAGCCTGTAAATATACAATTTCCTCTCCAGGTTACTCTATACCTACATAGAATAGTCGGTTACTGGAAACCATAGCCAATATGCTGTACACCGTCAGGTAAAATTGGACAAACAGAGGATAAGTGAGCTACACAAAGACTAATTCTCTACGTAGCTCACTTATCCTCTGTGCATCCGCTCCGGCGGCCCGGTCTGTATCACAACTTTTTTCGTCAGCGGTCCGGTGACTTAGCCATAGTTACTCACTACTAACGCCTTTCAAAACGCTTTTGGCCTGTTTTACCACGTTCTCAACGGTGAAACCGAAGTAAGCCATTACCTCTTCGCCGGGACCGGATAAGCCGAATCGATTCAATCCTATTACAAAACCTTCGTCTGTTACGTACTGATGCCAGCCGAGGGGCGAACCCGCTTCCACAGCCAGCCGCTTCCGAATGCTGGGAGGTAACACTTTGTGTTTATAGGCCGTACTCTGTTGATCAAACAACTCCCACGATGGCATACTAACTACGCGGGCGGCAATGTCTTGTTTTTTGAGTTCAGTTTGTGCTTCCAACACAAGTGACACTTCTGAGCCAGTGGCAATCAGAATGAGTTCAGGGTCTCCGTCGGCTTCGCTCAGAATGTAGGCGCCTTTCTCAAGTCCTTTCGCCGAGCCATATTTAGTCTGGTCTATGACTGGTAATTTCTGACGGCCTAAAATCAGCGCAACCGGACTTCTGGGTTGCTGCATGGCTACCCGCCAGGCTTCTACGGTTTCATTGGCATCGGCCGGACGTATCACAATCAGATTAGGAACGGTACGTAGCGAAACCACTTGTTCGACAGGTTGGTGCGTCGGGCCATCTTCGCCCAAACCGATACTGTCATGCGTGAAAACGAACGTAGCAGGTGATTCCGCCAGAGCAGTCAGGCGAATGGCGCCACGCATGTAATCGGAGAAATTCAGGAACGTACCACAGTAGGGGTGCACACCTTCGTGCTGCGCCATGCCGTTTATGGCAGCCCCCATTGCGTGTTCGCGCACACCGAACCAGATGTTCGAATTTTCGTAATGCCCCGGCTGGAAACTGACATCTCCCTTAGTTGGCATATCGTTCGAGGACGCCAAATCCGCCGAACCGCCGAACAAAAACGGAATACGTTGCTTCAAAGCAGTCAGCGCTTTTCCCGATGCCTGTCGTGTCGCGAGTGGCCCATCTTCTGGCTTGAATGTAGGCAGGTCATCGGCCCAATCGGT
Organism: Spirosoma profusum; assembly: GCF_014699005.1. GTDB lineage: Bacteria > Bacteroidota > Bacteroidia > Cytophagales > Spirosomataceae > Spirosoma > Spirosoma profusum. The sequence goes on along the minus strand of NZ_JACWZY010000027.1, from coordinate 22,968 downwards.
TGGCAACTTCCCGGAAAATGAGTGGTTGAACGTAGCAGCTTCGGCCGGAAATTGTTCGGCATACGTAGCAAATCGCTTTTTCCAGTCGGCCTGCGTTTCGGCTCCGCGCTTACCGAGTTCATGCAAATGTTCCTTTACGTCGTCGGGAACAACAAAAGATTTGTCGGGGTCAAAGCCGAAAAACTCTTTCGTTTTGCGAACGTTTTCTTCCCCGAGCGGGCTGCCGTGTACTTTACTGGTGCCTTCCTGCGGACTTCCATACCCGATAATGGTACGTACAGCAATAATGGATGGCCGTTCGGTTTCGTCCTGTGCCGCCCGAATGGCCTTTTCTATTGCGTTAAGATCGTTACCATCAGCTACGTGTTGGGTGTGCCAGCCATAAGCATCAAAGCGAGCCATTCGATCTTCGGTGAAAGCCAGGTTGGTTGGGCCATCCAGCGAAATCAGATTATCGTCGTATAAATAAATCAGTTTCCCTAGTTTGAGGTGCCCGGCCAGCGAAGCCGCTTCCGACGCAATCCCTTCCATTAAATCACCATCACTGACAATTGAATACGTGTAGTGATCGACTATGTTATGTCCTTCCTTATTATACGTAGCAGCCAGAAACGCTTCAGCCATTGCCATTCCCACGCCATTAGCAAATCCCTGACCAAGCGGCCCTGTTGTTACTTCAATGCCTTCGGTCAGGTGTGATTCAGGATGTCCCGGTGTTATCGAATCGATTTGGCGAAATTTCTTTAAATCATTGAGCGAGAGAGGATAACCGTACACGTGCAAAAGGCTGTACAACAGTGCCGAACCATGTCCTGCCGATAGAATAAACCGGTCGCGGTCGGGCCAGTGGGTATCTTTTGGATTGAAGCGCAAAAAGCGCGACCACAGTACGTAGGCCATTGGAGCCGCACCGAGAGGTAATCCGGGGTGGCCGGAATTCGCTTTTTGAACTGCATCGACCGACAGGAGCCGGATGGTATCAATGCTACGTTGGTCGAGGTTTTTCGATTGGTCGCTCATAGTTGTATGGGCCAAGCTGGAGCTTGGTCGTAGAAATTAGCAAGCCGGGCCAAGCCGCTACGGCGGACCGTTCCAGCCTGGCCTGTACACAGACTTTCAGAAATAACTACGTAGCGGACTAAGTGTCTTGAAATTAATCAGTTTTTATATCATCTAGATCAAATTCCACCCCTTTCGATAGGGCCGCGAGAGCATAGCGTTTGCTTCCGAATTATGCCTGAATTTCTCTTTTCGGGGATTCCACTCCAGCGATTGGCCCAATCGGTACGAAATCAGGCCGAGGTGCATAGGCATCGTCATTTGGCGGGCGTAAGCCAGATTCGATTCAGGTTGTTTGCGCGATTTTACCGAGTCGATAAAATTCTGCTGGTGCCCCGGCGACCGCTGTAGCGTAATAGGTACCTCTGCTACGTCGTTCATAACCACGCCATTGATCGTGATTTCTCGGGTATTGTAATCGCACAGTAACGTACCCTTTTCGCCTTCGAAATAAGCCCCGATACCTCGCTTTTCGGCACCTGCTACGTTGGGTGGCGTGCTGGTCCAGTGCAGTTTTAATCCGTCAAATTCGTAATCGATGTCGATCCATTTTGGGGCGTCGCCAATACCTTCGGGCGCTTCTCCTTTGGCCGTTATTCGTTTCAAGCCGGTCGGGTTGATCGACCACCACACTACGTCGGCAATGTGGCACCAGAAGTCCTGAAATATCCCGCCCGAATAATCCAGAAAATAGCGATACGTGAAATGACAACGTTCAGGCGTATAAAGCGAAACCGGTGCGGGCCCCTGCCACATATCCCAGTTCAACGTAGCGGGGGGTGTCTGGTAATTAGCCGGGCCAAGCACGGGCGGGAAACCGGTTTTCCAGAGACGTACCGTATGCACTTTCCCAATCGCTCCCGACTGAATAATTTCGACCACTCTGTGGTAATTGTCGCCCGCGTGAATTTGTGTGCCTAATTGAAAAATCCGGTCGTAGCGGTTGAGCGCCTTCAGCATTTTCTGTCCTTCGCGAACGCTGTAGGAGAGCGGTTTTTCACCATACACATCCTTTCCGGCCTGAAACGCCATAATCGCAACTTGCGCGTGCCAGTGATCGGGTGTGGCGCAGGTGATGGCGTCGATGTCGTTACGGTCGAGGAGATAGCGGAAATCGTTGTAAGTTTTCGCTGTTGTATCGGGGTGGATTCCTTTTAACGTAGCAAGGGCTTTATCGAGATGAGTCTGGTCAAGATCACATAAACCCACTACGTCTACTTCGGGTAGTTTGGCAAACCAGTTCAGGTGATTTGTACCCATACCGTTTATGCCGATATGCGCTACACGTACCTTGTCGCTGGGCGCGACTTTACGTTTCATGCTGGGAAACAGAGCCATACTGAGTGCAGCCGCGCTACTCTGTTTCAGGAAATCCCGGCGATTAACCTGAGGTGTCATGCTGTGAAGGATTAAGGATTGGCAGTTTTTTGACTCGGTGTTACGTATGCCAACTCCAAGTAATGGCATACGTAACACCGAGTCAAAAAACTGATTAGCATACATCAAAAGTGTATGAACGTATGCATTTACCCATCTTTTCAACGTAGCACTACCTCAGGAATTTCCTGCCTGATACGTGCTACGTTTTCTCTTCTATTTTGCCTACTTTTTTTACCCGTTTCGGTAATTGTTCGGCCAACTCCTGAAGGTTTTTGATAGGTGGACGCGGTTTCTCGGCTTCGCCAAGCAGGAACCCGTATGGCTTGAACTCATCGAGGGCGTCGAAAATTACTTTTAAGATGGCCGTCATTGGTAAGGCTAATACCAGCCCGGCCAAGCCCCAGACGTTCTCCCAGATGATCAGCACAATAATGACCGCCAGCGGATTGATACTCACTTTTGACCCAATAATGTAGGGCGTAATGAAATTACCTTCCAGCGCCTGTACAAACAGAAACACGCCAATAACGCCCAGCGCTTTGAGCGGATTGTCCTGTGTAACAAGTGTATAAGCCGCCGGGATCAACGAGCCAAGCGAAAGTCCGAAATAGGGTATTAAGACTAGACAGGCGCCAAAAAAACCAAAGAAAACCGCATAATCGACACCCAGAATCAGTAGACCAACGGTCATTAACGTACCAATGATCAAAATAACCAGCACCAAACCGGCCATGTAATCTTTCACTACGTTATAAATACCCGACATAATCGTGTCTATAACTGACCGGCGCGTATCGTTGAAAACTTTGTAAAAGAATGATCGAAAAAAATCGCGGTATAACAGGAAGAAGAAAGCAAACAGGAGTATCAACAATAAGTTACTGATGATGTTGGTGGTGGTTAATAACGTACTGGTGATAATATTACCTGCTTCGGAAATTGCCTGATCCAGGTATTTGCCTACTTCATCAATCTGGCGTTGTCGGTCAATATTTAATCGTTCGTCGGCAAAGGTTTGTAAACTTTTAATGTACTCCCTCCCGCGCTGCGTGAATTTCGGAACAACTTCAACAAAACTGCTGATCTGTATGGAAATGGCGTAGAACAATCCCGTCAACACCGTTAAGGTTAGCAACAGACATATTACGATGGAAATAACGCGCGGTACCTTCCAGTTTTCGAGTCGACGAGCCAATGGAAACAGTAAGACCGAAAATAAGATAGCAAAAACTAAAGGTACCAGTAAGCCTTCGAGCGCATGAAGGCCGTAAACGATGATAACCAATGAAAGCAATACGCAAACAAGTTTTGCGTAAGCGGGAAGTACAACCTCTGACAGGTGACGATTCATAGAAGTGAGTGAAGAGGGTATTTCTTTAGCTGTGTTTTGGATGTTATTGAGGCAGTTTTTGAATCAATAGATTACTTGTAAGAAGTATTAACAACTCGTTTATTTCAACCTTGTTCGAAAAATACATGCCAGAAATAGGCTCATTTTCAGCGTGAAACAACCTGACTTTTTTCTGGAAGTGTTATTAAGTTTTTGTTAAGGATGCATACTTGATTGGTAACGTTGTGGCTAAGCCACGTAACTTCGTGTCAACCAACGTACTGGCAACTTACTAATAAGCCAAGACATTTTCACCAACTACACTTCGTATGAGTGCTGCTAAAGCTGCTCAACCCCAACATCGCATCTTAGTCGTCGACGACGACGCCGACATCGTAGAACTGCTGGAATACAACCTCATCAAAGAGGGATACGATGTAAAAACCGCCACGGATGGCCGTAAAGCTGTTGATATAGCCCGGACATATTTACCTGAATTGGTCCTGCTCGACATCATGATGCCTCTTATGGATGGCATCGAAACGGGTCGGCAACTGCGCGAAATTCCAGAACTCCGGCAAACTTATATTCTCTACCTGACAGCACGTTCGGAAGAATATTCGGAAGTGGCTGCTTTCGACGTAGGGGCCGACGATTATCTGACCAAGCCCATTAAGCCCCGTGCGTTGATGAGTCGCATCAACGCCCTTTTCCGGCGTGAAGCGCAAAAAGCCGATCCCGGTGAGCAGATTACTATTGCCGACTTAATCATCAACCGTAAGAATTACTCAGTTACCCAGAATAACAAGTCGGTGATTTTACCCAAGAAAGAGTTTGAACTGCTTTTCTTTCTGGCTCAGCACCCCAATAAAGTTTGCAGTCGCGAAGAATTGCTTCAGAAAATCTGGGGAGCCGATATTTACGTCCTCGAACGTACCGTCGACGTTCACATTCGTAAGCTCCGCGAAAAAATCGGCGACACCCATATCCGGACTCTTAAGGGTGTAGGGTATATGTTTACCGATGGTACTGAATGAGCAAAAGCGTGAATGAGTGAAAAAGCGAAATTAGGTTGCGTCAGCCATTTGCTCTTTCACTCATTCACGCTTTCGCTCATTAATTTTGCCCCATGTCCCTCAGTCCCCGCATTATTGCTCTTTTATTGGCCAGTCTCATTTCGGCGCTTACCATAACGTTTCTGACGTTTGTGGAAGGCGTTACGAATGCGATGGTATTTGTGGTGGGGCTTTCGTCGTTCGTTATTTCGTTTTTTCTGGTGTTTTATGCTATTGAACTCCTCGTTTTCCGCGAGGTAAACAAAATGTATAAAACCATCCATAAGCTACGTATCCGCGACTTTACCATTACGCGAAAATCGATCATTAAAAATAGCAATCCGTTTAAGAAACTGAACGATGAGATTTTTGTGTATGTCGCCCGGAAGCAAAAGGAAATCGATGAACTGAAGCGACTGGAGCAGTTTCGGCGGGAGTTTCTGGCCGACGTATCACATGAATTAAAAACGCCCATTTTTGCCGCGCAGGGCTTCATTCATACACTTATCGACGGCGCTATCGACGACGAACAGGTACGTGATAAATTTCTGGCGAAAGCCGCCCGCAGTCTCGATGGTCTGGATGCGCTCGTGAAGGACCTGGTTGCGCTGTCGCAGTTAGAAACTGGCGAGGTGAAAATGAGTTTCGAACGTATCAACCTCACGCACGTAACGCAGGAGGTCTTCGAACAATTGGAAAAAGTCGCTAACGCAAAACGTACATCGCTACAGCTCAAATCGTCTCCCGGGGGGCCTGTATGGGTAAAAGCCGATCCGCAACGTATCAATCAGGTAATGACCAACTTAGTTGAAAATGCGGTGAAATACGGCAATGAGAATGGGCGCGTTACGGTCAGCCTGGAAGAAGACAAAAAACACGTAATGGTATCAGTACGTGACGATGGTCCTGGTATTCCTCCCGAACACTTAAGCCGGATTTTCGAACGCTTTTACCGGGTCGAAAAAAGCCGCTCCAAAGACCGGGGCGGCACTGGACTCGGGTTGGCTATTGTAAAACACATCCTGAATGCTCACAAAGCCAAAATAACCGTAATGAGTAAGGTCGATAAAGGCACTACGTTTCGTTTCAAACTCGAACGCATGGATTGAGTAGCAAAGGGCATAGGGGAAAATCCATTCCCTATGCCCCAACCCCTCTGCCATCTAAATAAGTCGTTTGAGGATGAAACTGGCAACGATGAGCCGACCGTTACGTCGTACTAATAAGGATACTTCCCGACCCTCGCCCTTCTGAAGAATTTTGTAAATATCGCTGATTGTCATGTCATTAACCGAGTTGTTATTGACAAACATTAGCTCGTCGCCCTCTTCTAGTCCAGCCATTTCAGCGGGTGAATTTTCGAGGACTTTATCAACGTAGTAATTTTTATAGTGCTCGCCTTTAGCCTTTAGCTCCATGCCACTCATGTCGTGTTCGAAGCTTTCGCGCATAAGCCGCTTGATAGGCTTCATCACAACGTATTGATCGGGGTAGTTGAACGTAACGTTGAACCGACGTAGCAGTTCGCAGCCCACATTGCCCTGACGCTCAGGCATATCGATCAGTTTCATGCCAAAAGCCATACTATCGGGAAACGAAGCCAGAATGTTATCAAGCTCATACCGCCCAAATCGAACCTTCTGGATACGTCCCATGCAGCCGTTGATAATGCCATTTAATCCACGGCCTAATTGTGCCCGGATATTTTTAGTCGGCAGGGGCATAGCAGCTGTGCTACGTGACCGGTCGAGAAGCAGGGCATGCCCAGCTCCAGTATCCAACACCACACGTAGCGGCATCGTTTTTTCACCATCGAACACTGAAAAGGCGTCGGTGTAAGCTTTTGTATTCTGAATCGTAATTGGATAGCGGTCGCCTTTACCTTTCCGATACTTGAATTTTTCAGGCTTGGTAATTGTAAGTTCCCGGCGCTGAAAATCGACGTTTACGACGAAGTTGGCAAAAATCTCGTAGCCAAAAATGCCATGTACCGGCGTACCGACGTACTCCGACAATTTCAATACGTCCTCATCTAAAATAACCAGATTATGGTGAGCGGCTCGCAATCCGCCCATGCTCAAGCTGTTTTCAATGGCAACCGAGGCTGTGAGGCTACCACCTTCACCGGCGCCTGACAGTTTAACTTTGCGCCCTACAGTCAGTAATTGCTTACGAAAAGCCGATGGATCAGTAATAATGGTATTACTAACACCCGTGTCCAGAATAAAATGCAACGTATCGGATTCATTGATCCGAACGGGTACAATAATAAGATTTGAGTGAAGTTGAAACGGAATACGTGTCCAGTTACGGTTATTGGCAATATAAAAACCGTAACGATCTTTGTCAGGCGTCTTTTTTGGAGTATCTGCCTGCGCCGTCAGAAAAGTGCATAAAAGTCCGATTACCCATACCAGCGTCTTCATCCTCCATCAGCGATTGTAGCATTGAAATTACGCATTTTTTAACCGAATAACACAAGTTTCTTATTTAACGTTTGCGTATTTATCAGATAATGCATTTTGTCTCATTATATGTGGGTTAGTTTAGTAATTGTCTCAATTTCAGAACTGTAGAATGTATATACTAACCTACTGGCAAAATTTAGTCCAACAGCAGAAATCGTTCGGATGAAAAGCCCTAATTTCGCCCCGAAATGACCCTGTCCGCCCAAACGAAGTTAGCTTAAAAATTTGATTTCGAACACCTTACTAATTTCTCATGCGTAAAAAAATTGTTGCTGGTAATTGGAAAATGAATAAAACGGCAGAAGAAGCTCAAACGCTGCTGTCGGAAGTAATAGCGCTAATTAACGACGAAGTCACGGGTCAAGTGGAGGTAGTACTTTGTCCACCAGCACTGTATTTGCCGATTGCGGTGCAATCGACTCTGGCCTACGAACGAATTTCAATAGGAGCTCAAAACTGTCACGAAAAAGCGTCAGGCGCATATACAGGCGAAATCTCAGCTCCTATGTTGCGTTCTATTGGGGTTCAATACGTTATTCTGGGCCACAGCGAACGGCGACAATATTTTGAGGAAACCAACGCCCAACTAGCCGAGAAAGTGAACATCGCGCTGGAAAATGGCGTAAAACCAATTTTTTGCTGTGGCGAATCGCGCGACCTGCGTGAAAACGGCGATTACATTGCTTTCGTGAAAAATCAGATCACCGAAAGTTTATTTCATCTGTCTGCCGAATCGTTTGCCAACGTAGTGATTGCTTATGAACCCATCTGGGCTATCGGAACGGGCTTAACGGCTTCATCAGCACAGGCGCAGGATATGCATTTTGAAATCCGTCAGCACATTGCCAGCCAATTCGGTGTTGAAGTAGCTCAGGACACCACGATTCTATACGGCGGTAGTGCCAATGAGAAAAATGCCGCCGAACTCTTCGCTCAACCCGACGTAGATGGCGGTTTGATTGGCGGTGCGTCGCTCAAAGCCAAAGAATTTACGATTGTTGTACAGGCAAATCAATAAAAGAGCGAAAGAATGAGTGAAAGAGCGAGTGATTTCTGCGCTCTTTCACTCATTCTTTCGCTCTTTAAAAATTACCCATGACTGCGGCTGATTACACGAAGGCGCTAAACCTACAACCGCACCCGGAAGGTGGCTATTTTGCGGAGACGTATCGTGCTGACGAGACGGTGACGGCTTCGGCTTTGCATAGTCGGTTTGGTGGGGAGCGTTCATTTGGAACGGCTATTTATTTCCTGCTCGAAAGCCATCATTTTTCGGCTCTACACCGTATCAAATCCGATGAAATCTGGCATTTCTACGCGGGCAGGCCACTGGAAATTTTCGTCATCGCACCCGACGCTACGTTGACGGTGATACGTTTGGGGAATAATCTGGCGCAGGGGGAGGTGTTTCAGGCTGTGGTACCAGCAGGTTGTTGGTTCGGCTCCAAACCAGCTCCAAACGCTACGTTAGCTGATGCTACGTTCTCACTGGTAGGTTGCACAGTAGCACCTGGTTTCGACTTTGCTGATTTCGAAATGGCCGATCGGAACGTATTGCTGGCCGAATTTCCGGAGTATAGGGATGTGATTGAGATGTTGACTTTTTAATCCATCAATCAGCTAAATCCCGGTTCTGACTACCTAAAATTCACATTTCCGAACTTCGATACTACGCGCACTTTCGTTCCTGAACCAGTGCCAACTTTACCGACGTACTGTTTAGTCAGGCGAACGCCCCGATTGTTATCACCATCACCCGGCTGTGACCGGAAGTGCATGGGCGAGCTAGATGGGTAATTGAAGTTTCCATAGCTTACCGTTACGTCGAAATCGCAGTCATTATCCGCATCGAAAGGTAAAGCTACTGACGAATAAGCCGCCTGAATATTTACATTTTCGACCGTTTTGGGAAGCTGTTCAATCCGAAACCCTCCCGAAAATTCGAGCTTGATCTTTCCAGATTCACGTAACGTACCGATTTTGGCACCCGAATAGTTGATATCAGCATCGAGCTTGCCAACATCACCAATGGTCATTTTTCCGAATTTATTGGTCAGTATCAGTACGTTGGCTTTGGTCAAGGCGAGGTCGCCGTATTTTACATCTACTTTCCCCTGACCTAGGTTTCCGATATCAGCTTTTCCATATGCTACGTCAATATCATTCTGACGGCTGGATAATTCATCGGCTTTAAAATTTCCGTATCGGCTATACACGGTGAGAGGAGCCTGGAACGCTGGAATATTCGTATTGCCAAATTTATTACGAACAGTTAGTGCGTTCTGGCGGGGCATCATCACTTCATAATTGATTTTTACGAAGTTACGCTCGCTCCCATTTTTCCATTTACCCAGACTCCAGTTTGATATTGAACTCTGGCTGAAGTTAGTACGTACCGTAATCTGGTTGCCTGTTCGTTTTTCTTCAATAGAAACGGCATCTACGAAATTCTGTACTTTTTCTTCGGAATCGGAATTAGCAACAATCGTAATCTGAATCCGAATCTCATTTTTGTCCCACAACCCAACCGACACCTGACCAAACTGATTATCGACAACCAGATTATCGCTAGGGTCCACATCAAACAGTTTGATTATGGTCTTTTTCTTTTCTATATCGCCGATGCCTATTTGCTCTTCGGCCTTCATGAGGAGTGGGCACAGGCAGAGCACCAGGCTATACAGGAGTAGTTTCATTTGTTTGCTGTTTTATGCGTTGGATAACACGGAGCTGCTCATTGAGCAGGTTTATCTGAAGTTGCAAATTCTGAATCATGGCCTGAATCAGAACTTCCTGATTCGGGTTTTGCGGTAAATCGGCTTTAAGCGAACGGTACGAATTTTCGAGTCGGTCGAGATCTGTTGCGAATTCCTTATACAAAGCAGGGTTATCTTCAGTCATTTGTTTCAGCTCGGTTCGCTTATCGTCGATGAGTTTTGTGTAGTGAACAACCTCTTTGGCATAGGTTGGATAAGATGCTACAATTTCGGGTTGATGGGTAACGCCGTACTGCCCATTCATGTATAGAAATGCTCCTGCCAGTAACAACACGGCGATGGAAGCTGCTATCCGCCAGTCGAGCATAGGCCAGCCGATTTGTCGACTTCCCAGCCAGCCAGTCGACCGACGGTCGGCACGACCTATATTGGTATGAATCTGGCGGAACGGCATAATTGGATTTGGTAATCCATTAATGCCATCTGCCCCTCCATCGTGGCCAGAATTATCCAGCCCAGCTTCAATTTTTCGCCAGAGGTTACCCGAAGGTTCCTTGTCGTCGAATGCTTCCCGGTTATCGCGGACGAAGCGTTCAAGATTATCTTTTTTCATACGTACTATCTACTACGCGAAGTCACAAATCATTGATGCAACGGCTGATCCTGTTTCAAGGATTTATTCGTTCACTTATAGATTCATGCATTCACCATTAGTTTAGTAATTCAAGTAATCGTTTTTTTCCTCGTAAGTATTGTGTTCGTGATGTTGTTTCGCTGATGTGTAAGACGTGCCCAATTTCTTCGTGGTCGTATCCTTCGAACAGATACAGCGATAGCACGACCCGATACCCCTCTGGAAGCTTTTGCATGGCCTGTCGTACCCGATCGACCTCAAATTGTACACCTTCTTCATCGTACGGCTCCGTATCGGCAAAGTCGGGGCCATCATCTTCGCCCAACCGATGCGATTCCATATCTACTAACTCTAACCGTCGGCCCCGCAAATGGTTGATCGCCCGATTAACTACAATCTGCTTGAGCCATGCCCCAAACGTACTCTGCCCCCGAAACGACCCAATGTGCGTAAACGCGTCCATAAAAGCCTCTTGCAGAACGTCTTCCGCTTCGGCCTCATGATTTAGAATCCGTAGACAAACGTTATACATCGCCTTCACGTACTGCTGATACAGCTCATACTGCGCTCGTCGCTCGCCCTGTTGGCAGCGTTTGACGAGGTCAGCATGGCGATCCGGGTACGTAGGTCCGGCGTTTTGGTTCGAGTCCAACAGATTCAGCAACTCGGGGTGGTTTAGGTTGTAACTGAAAGAAAGATGCAGGAATTTAACGAATGTTGCACAATAATGTAGAAAAAGTCGGCGTTTGTATGCTTCACTGTTTTAAAGTGTTCTTTTTCATTACATTACGCACTCAATATAGCGCTCAACTTAGTATGTACGAGACACCATATTCTTCGCTCTCTCTGGTTCACGACGACGGTACCAACTCTCCGCTTGATCATCAGCGTGTTATTAGCAAACTAACCGTTGAACTAGGCGTTCTTTTTTATCATAAGCAAGCCATTACGCTCGAACCCCTTCCTGAAACTCCATTGGGTGAAGGGCCGGGTCACCAAGTTTCAGACGTACTTTTGTTTGATAATGAGGCCCAGTTGTCTCGTATTGTTATCGAAATAACTCATCCCCGAACGGCTAAGCGGGACTTAACGAAAATTATTCGTCTGATAGAAGATGATGACTATGGGATTCTTGAGGGATTCGTTTATAATTATTATACTCACGAGTGGTTTCGTTACCGTAAAGGCGATGGAGGAGTGGCCACAGCTTCTTCATTTTCTGAATTGATGGGGGTCGATTTAGGCCCGATGTTATAACAACGCCACAATCATAAAGCTACATTAGTAACTAGATAATCCCCTCTTTTTTCGGCCCATCCCAACCAAATTATTTTGTACTTTTGATTGTTATAGAAGGATAGAGACGAGCTGAATGGTTGATTATATTTCTGGTTTAAATGAACCCCAGCGGGAAGCCGTGATGCACGGAAATGGTCCGCTGATGATTATTGCGGGAGCCGGTTCCGGGAAAACCCGCGTTTTAACGTATCGAATTTCTTATTTAATCGAAAACGGCGTAGATCCCTTCCGGATTCTGGCGCTGACGTTCACCAACAAAGCCGCTGGTGAGATGCGTAACCGTATCGAAAAAGTGGTTGGAACAGAAGCCCGGAACATCTGGATGGGTACGTTCCACTCGGTATTTGCCAAAATACTACGTATCGAAGCCAAAGCTATTGGTTATAGCAGCAACTTCTCGATTTACGATACCGACGATTCGAAATCACTACTACGTAGCATCATTAAAGAAATGGCGCTCGATGATAAAATTTATCGGGTTAACCACGTATTTGGACGGATTTCGGGCGCTAAAAACCGACTGATTGGCCCAGACGATTACCTCAATAATCCCATCATCCAGGCTGATGACGAATCGGCTCGTATGCCGCACATTGGCAAGATTTATAAGCAATATGCGCTACGTTGCTTTGCGGCCAATGCGATGGATTTCGACGATTTGCTGTTCAACACCAACGTATTGTTTCGTGATCATCTGGACATTCTAAACAAATACCAGCACAAGTTTCAGCACGTAATGGTCGATGAGTTTCAGGATACCAACGTATCACAATACTTAATTACCCGCAAACTGGCGGCTGTTCACGAGAACATCTGCGTGGTGGGCGACGATGCGCAGAGTATTTATGCATTCCGGGGCGCCAACATTGAAAACATTCTGAATTTCCAGCGAGATTACGGCAAGGAAAATGTCAAAATCGTGAAGCTGGAGCAGAATTATCGCTCAACTAAAAACATTGTCGAAGCGGCCAACTCGATTATTGCACGGAATAAAAATCAGTTGGAGAAGCATGTTTTTACGGATAACGAAGACGGGCCGCTGATTGAAGTTATTAAAGCTTCCTCAGATAACGAGGAAGGTCGATTGGTGGCTTCTGCCATTTTCGAGACGAAAATGAACGAGTCGCTACCTAATAACGACTTCGCCATTCTGTATCGAACCAACGCGCAATCGCGGGCTTTTGAAGAAGCCTTGCGGAAAATGAGTATCAAATACCGGATCATTGGTGGATTGTCGTTCTATCAACGTAAGGAAATCAAGGATTTGATCGCTTACCTGCGCTTCACCGTGAACCAGCAGGATGAAGAGGCTTTTAAACGTATCATTAATCTCCCAAAACGAGGTATTGGCGATACTACTGTTGCTAAAATCAGCGTGATTGCGGCTGAAAAGGAGGATTCTGTCTGGGAAATTGTTGCCGAGATAAACAAGCACGTAACGGGTCGGGCGGCACTTGCCATTGAAGCCTTTGCCGATTTGATCAAGAGTTTTAAACTCCTGCTCGACCAGAAAGATGCGTTTGAAGTAGCCTCGCATATTGCCAAAGCATCGGGCCTGCTGAAAGAGCTTTACGAAGATAAAACAGTAGAGGGGCTTGCCCGGTACGAGAACGTACAGGAATTGCTGAACGCCATCAAAGAGTTTGTCGATAATCCGGATAACGAAGAAAAAAGTCTCGGCGCGTTTCTACAGTCAGTTTCGCTGCTGACCACAGCTGATGAAAAAGAAGATGACGGTGACAACGATAAAGTTACGTTGATGACCATTCACGCGGCTAAAGGGCTGGAATTCAAGAATATTCACATTGTCGGTATGGAGGAAGACCTATTCCCCAGCCAGATGATGCTCGAAAGCCGTAATGACCTGGAAGAAGAACGCCGGTTGTTCTACGTTGCTATCACTCGTGCTGAAAAACGACTGACAATGTCATATGCCGAAACCCGTTATCATTATGGCCGACTGAAAATGTGTGAACCGAGTCGTTTCCTGATGGAAATGGATCAGCGGTATCTGAAACTATCGAAGCTACGTTCGGCACCCAGCCGAATGGATTTCGACAAGCCTGAACGAGATCGTAGCGAAAGTACATCGACAGGTTCTATGTCGTTTGTCCGGTCGTTAGCGCAGCGAACGGCACGTACGCAGAATCCACAGACAGCCGCATCACATACGCCTTCGCCCGATTTTGCGCCTACCAGTACGGCCGAACTGGCTGCTGGCCAACGTGTTGAACACGCTAAATTTGGTTTTGGTACGGTGAAACAGGTAGATATCAATGGCACTGATCGTAAAGCGACTATCCAGTTTGAAACGGCAGGAGAGAAGGTATTACTTTTAAGCTTCGCAAAACTGCGTGTGGTGGCGTGAATGTTGCGGAGTAATAGTAACAGCGAAACAATACGTCGAAGTTTGAGGTCAAAGCTATTGATACAAAACTTAATCATTTCCTCGTTTAATACATAAAATTCCACGCGCTGTTGCCTTACCGTATGAATATGAATGGTGCTATAGCTACCAGCCTGATTTTTTCGCTGCTTTCTCTGACAGTCGGTGCGCAGTCTAAGCCTGACGCGACGACGGCCGTAAAGCAGCCTGAGTTAGGTAGTATAACCAGCCCAAATTTGCCCCGTCCAGATTCCGCCATAGTTACTAAGCCAGGCGTTGAAAACCTTGGAAATCAGGTTAATTCAGAATACAATGAGATTAACCCAATGATAGCGCCGGATGGGAAAACGTTATATTTCGCCCGCATTAGCCATCCGAACAATACACACGGTGCTAAAGGCAGTCAGGACATTTGGTTTTCTGATGTCGACGTAGCGAGTGGCAAATGGGGCCCGGCCCGGCGTATGGGTTTTCCGCTGAATAAAGACGAATACAACTGCGCATACAGCATTACTCCAGATGGTAATACGATGCTCATCAAAGGGCAGTACAGCAACGGAAATTATGAAACACGTGGATTCTCATTCAGTAAAAAAACGGCTAATGGCTGGTCGCCACCCCAGAAAATAGACATTCCTGGCTACGTTAACATGAGCAAAGGTCAGTTTGACTGTGGATTTATGTCGGCTGATGGAAAGGTGCTTATAATGGCTTTCAGCGAGAAGAAAAATAGTAAGGAGGATGACCTCTACGTTAGTTTCCGACAGAAAGATGGCTCGTGGACAAAACCGATGGATCTTGGCCCTGAGGTAAATACAAAATTTACAGAGACCACTCCTTTTCTGGCTCCCGACGGTGCTACGTTATATTTCTCAAGCGACCGTGAAGGTGGCTTGGGTAGCAATGATATCTACGTTTGCAAACGGGTCGACAAAACCTGGAAACACTGGTCGAAACCGACCAATCTGGGTACGAAAGTCAATACCGATGGCTATGATGCTTATTACTCGCTGTCGGCATCAGGTGATTACGCGTATCTCACTACGTTCAAAAATACATTGGGTAAAGGAGACATTGTGCGTGTTAAACTCAGTGATGACCGTCCAACGAATGAACCTAGCAAAGTGGGTAGCGGTGACGACGTAGCGAAAAATAACGACGTTACCCGCCCAGATCCGGTTGCACTGATCAGTGGTAAAGTAATTGACCAGGTAACGGGCAAACCTGTTGAAGCACGGATTATCTACCAGACGTTGCCCGACGGCGCTGAAGCTGGCGAAGCTACCTCAGACCCGATTACGGGAGAATATAAAATAGTGCTGCCTTATGGACAGAAATACACCATGCGCGCTGTAGCCAAAGATTTTATTGCTGAGGGTGATAATATCGATCTGACCAAAACTCAAGGTTATCAGGAAATTACAGGGAAACAACTGAAAATGGTTCCTATCGTACCCGGTAGTGTGGTACGTCTCAATAACATCTTCTTCGATACAGGTAAGTCAGAACTGCGGCCTGAGTCAGGGCCAGAACTTGACCGTTTGGTAACGACGTTGAACGAAGCGCCCAAGATGACGATTGAGGTGCGTGGGCATACCGATAACACGGGATCGAACGAAATCAATAATAAGCTTTCACAAGATCGCGCCGATGCCGTTCGGGAGTATTTTATCAGTAAGGGTATTGAACCCGACCGTGTTGCCAGTAAAGGATTTGGCGAAACCAAGCCTATAACAACCAACGATACCGAAGATGGACGCCAGCAAAACCGTCGGGTTGAGTTTGTTATTGTAAAAAAGTAAGGACTTTTCTGCAAAAACGGCAAATACTTCAACCAATAGTTTCTCGTTGAGTTAATGGATTGATACAACCATCATCGCCATCAATAACTCATAAACTATGCAACTCAATGCTGGCTGTGAACTGACGTTCGACGTTCAGAGTCCTACTCCTTTAGTGCTCATGCTACGTCCGCGCTCCGGCGCCGGACAGTGGATTATCCGCGAAGAATATCAGATTACACCCGCCGTTAACGTCACCGAATTTACCGACCTCTATGGTAATCTGTGTCAACGGGTTCTGGCTCCCGAAGGCCCTTTTTCCATCCATTTTTCGGCAACTGTTCAGACGGCTGATTTGATCGATGTTTCACCTGGTGCGCCTTATACGCCCGTTCAGGAGCTTCCCGACGACGTATTACATTATACGCTGCCAAGTCGCTATTGTCAATCTGACCAGTTGGGTGATTTGGCTGAACAGATTACGGATGGAGTAGAACCAGGCTACGATCAGGCAGAAGCCATTCGCAAATGGATTCATACCAATATAAAGTATGAATACGGCACCAGCGATGCCAGTACGTCGGCGGTCGATACGGCCAGTAAACGTGTCGGTGTTTGCCGCGATTTTACCCACTTGGGAATTTCTCTCTGCCGGTCATTGAATATTCCGGCCCGGATGGTCGTTGGGTATTTGTACCAACTCGATCCAATGGATTTGCACGCCTGGTTCGAAGCGTATGTAGATGGCCGCTGGTTTACGTTCGATGCTACGCAGGAGCAACCGCGTGGAAATCGGATTACGGTTGCTTACGGGCGTGATGCCGCCGACGTAGCATTTACGACCCAGTTTGGGCCAATGCAGCTCAATGAGATGAAAGTCTGGGTCGATTTGGCGCAACCTGATATGAACGAAAGTGAGAAAAAAGCTGAGAAGGCTCCAACTGTTTCAGCATCAGTTGGGTCTAATCAACAAACCGACGGCGTAGTATGAAAAAACAACTGATGTTCTGTGCCTTTCTGGGTACGTTGTCGGCCTGTCAGCAGGAAGGTGATATCCAACCTTCGCTCGTGACAACGGCCGGAGAACTGGATGGTATGTATCAAACCAACTTTTTTCTTGACCCTTCCAACGTAGCGGCTCCAATCGGGCAGTTGCCTTACATCCAGATAAAGGCAGAGACAGATAGTAACGTAACGATTACCTACACAAAAGCTTCTTCCAGGGTCAATTTATCGCTGAACCATGTAATTGTCATTCGTCAGAACGATGGCGTGCTCTTGCGATTAGGAAACACCGATATTGGTACGTTACAAACCGACCGGGTATTTACCAATAATGGCATGGAGAAACAGGGAAAGTTGTTACGTCTGAATTACCAAATCGATGCGCAGAACTCCCTGAATTTTACAGGTTCCAAAGAATAAGCGTATTACGTATCGCTGTAGTATGGTTTACAGCGTAGCAAAAAGGGCGGCCCTTCATTGGAAAGGCCGCCCTTTTTAGATTTTATGCAGTTGGATTAACGTACTGCAAACTCACCAGAACCGATCCGGAAACCTTCTGAATACAGTTCTACAGTGTATTTGCCTGGTTTGTAAGGAATACCACGGCTATACAGCAATTCAACATTTTGTCCGTTGGCGGTGTAGTTTACAGTCTGTTTGGTGGTGTAAATGGTTTCATTCCCATCAACCGTAAACGTTCCTGAACCATTAGCCATATCCGAAACTACAGCGCCCGATGGGTCAAGAACCCGAACGAATACGTCTTTTGGTTCTTCTTTAGTCAGCGGGTTATCCAGCAGCGTATAAACCAGTTTGATTTTGTCAAGACGTTTTGCTTTATACGAATCGTCTTCTTTTACTTTACCCTTTGCGTTAACCGCAAACACTTTCACGTTCTGTGCTTTCAAGGCAGAGGCCCGCGTAACTTTGTTTGCCAGGTCTTCGTTCTTGGTTTGCACATCCGCTACAACCGTTGTGATTGAATCACGGAACTGTTGACCTTTTACTTTCAGCGTGGAATTTTCCTCATCCAGCGTTTTTACGTTCGTAGCCAGTGTTACGTTCTCGCGCTGAAGATTAGCGATAAGCGTATCTTTTTCAACCAGAAACGCTTCGTATTGCTTGATTTTAGCTTCGTATTTGGCAATCGAAACCCGATTGCCTCTTTTCAAAGCGGCTTTATCGTCTTCTAACTGAGCTTTCATTTTCGTGAGCTCGGTAACGTCGCCACCCAATTTCTGAACTTCGGCAATTTTAGCGTCGAGTGCTGTCGAGATCGAATCTAGTTTTACGCGAGTTGTTGAAAGTTCTTCAACACGTTCGGAAATAGTTACTTCCTGATTTTCTGAAACCTTCTTCTGATCGAAGTATAGATAACTTGATACGCCGGCCAGACCAGTCATGATGATTAAAGCCGCTAGAAGAGCACCACTTGTCTTTGGTTTTTGCGAATTATTTTCCATTTCAATTTTTCAGTTTAACAATTTAACATGCACAAACTTGTAAATAAGCCGCTTTCGCGGTTGTGTAGAGGTTGTTGCATTGAACGTTTTAATAGTGAATGTAAAGTGATAATATGTCTACCTGAATGAACAGTATGACTTGTACTATTTATCGGAACGCTAGTTAAACCGGTGGTATTGTAGCAAAGAACTAATGTGATTAAAAAAAGGTTTTTTTTGACCTCTCTAACTGACCCAAAAATCGCCATTGATTATCAATAATATAGACCATAAAATAAATTTTTAAATTTCACGAATGATAATCCATTCATCAGCTAGATTAAATCTAATAGAATAACAACCAGCACCCACACATAGTTATTGCTCAAATATCTGTTACGAATGCCAGAACTACCTGAGGTCGAAATTAGACGCCAATACCTCGAAACATCCTCTCTTTATCAGCCAATTAGCCACATTGACGTTGAAGACAATAAGCTGCTGACCACGAATTATGCTACGTTGCTCACTACGTTAGTTGACCGTCAGTTTATCGGAACACAACGAGTTGGGAAGAATCTATTTGTACTAACCGACCAGCCGGACGTTATTGTACACATGCATTTCGGCATGACTGGTGATCTGGAATATTACCATAATTCGATCAACCGGCCGCGGTTTGCCCGGATTGTATTTGAGTTTGAAAACGGCTTTAACCTTGGTTTTCTGTGTCCGCGTAAGTTCGAGCGGGTTGGTTTAATCGATGATATTGATACGTTCCTGCAACGGAAGAAAATTGGCAAAGATGGTTTAGCGATTACGTTAGAAGAATTGACAGAGCGCGTTCGCCGAAAAAAAGCCTTAATCAAACCAGTTCTGCTCGACCAGAACGTAGTGGCTGGGTTGGGCAACTGGATTGTTGACGAAGTTTTGTTTCAGGCATATATACATCCCGAACAACGAGCCGATACGTTGGCAGATGAGCAAATGAGCCAGTTGCACGACGCATTTCGGTTTGTACTTGAAACGGCTATTCGCTACGAAGCAACGTACCGCGACTTCCCTATTGGTTTCCTTATCCACGTTCGTGAGTGGGACGATTCGCCTTACGACGACGTAGAAGCGCACAAGTTTTGCCCTCGCTGTAAAACACGTATCGAACGATCAGTTATAGGTGGACGTACCACATTCTACTGTCCTGAAGAGCAAGTTCTTCTGTAATAGCGACATCGAATACAATTTTTCAGTGAGGTTTATTTTTTTAGAATTGAGGAGAACGTATTGATAGACAATATAATACGCTCAAATGAACTTACTGCTACGTTGATTCGTTTAAAAATTACATGTAGATACATGAATTATGGGCACGCTACGCACTATCTCCGAAATACGTAACGCAACACCTAACAGTGTAGGCGACGGTTTTATTGGTTTGAATTCTTTTCACCCTCAAGGGTCTCGTCCGTTCAATCCGTTTTTACTGCTGGATCATCATGGTCCAATGCAGGTGAAGCCGTCTGAACGGCCCAAAGGTGTCGATGAACACCCGCATCGTGGATTTGAAACCGTAACTATAGTTTATGAAGGTGCCCTAGAACACCGTGATTCGGCAGGCAACTATGGGAAACTTTTCGCGGGCGATGTCCAGTGGATGACGGCTGCATCCGGGATCATTCACGAAGAGAAACACGAAAAGGAATTTTCGCGCCGGGGCGGTCAACTGGATTTTGTACAGCTTTGGGTGAATTTGCCTGCAAAAGACAAAATGAAGCCACCCCGTTATCAGGATATTGCTTCGTCAAGAATTCCGACAACGATATTACCAGGTGGCGGTCAGTTACGGGTGATAGCTGGCGAATTGAATGGAAGTAAAGGCCCGGCTAATACATTCAGCCCAGTTGTCGTGGCTGATTTGACTTTAACCGAAAATCAAACCGAAACGCTTTCGATTCCGGCTGATAACAATGCAATGATATACGTACTGGCTGGTTCAGCAACCCTGCTTGGCGAAAAACTGAATCGAGGACAAATTGCGCTACTGAATGCTGACGGTGATTCCGTATCAATTTCAACCACAATCGCTGCTAAACTGCTGATTTTGGCTGGTGAAGCCATTCTGGAGCCTTTGGCCGCTTACGGGCCTTTTGTGATGAATAGCCGAGAAGAGTTGATTGAAGCTTTCAATGACTTCCAAGCGGGAAGAATGGGCGTATTGAATTAAAATTAACGTAATGCGGACATTTTGTCCGCATTACTCAAAAAGCGGATGAACGTAGAAGTTCATCCGCTTTTGCATTTCAGTAGAGAAAATTAACCCAAACTCTTTACTCTTAGTTTTATCTCCCTCACATTTGAGTTCAAAGAAAAGAATCCTAATTCCTTGATCATGCAAGAAGCATTAATATATGATGCCGTGCGAACACCCCGAGGGCGTGGGAAAAGCGATGGTGCTCTCCACGACGTACAGCCAATTCAGCTACTCACCAGCGTGCTACGTTCCCTACGCGATCGCAACGAATTTGATACGTCGCTCATAGATGACGTAATAATGGGCTGTGTTACGCCCATCGGCGAACAGGGCGCTGACATTGCTCGTACGGCGGCAATTGAAGCTGGTTACGCTGAATCAGTGGCGGGTGTTCAACTGAATCGATTTTGCTCGTCGGGGCTGGAAGCTATTAACATGGCTAGTGCCTACCTAATGTCGGGGCAGGTCGATGCGATTGTAGCTGGTGGGGTGGAATCAATGTCGAGGGTACCGATGGGCTCTGATGGTGGTGTATTATTTATGAATCCGCAGATTGTCGCCCGTCACAACATCGTGCCACAGGGAATTTCCGCTGACCTTATTGCGACTAAATACGGCTACTCTCGCTCGGACGTAGACCGTTTTGCCGCTGAATCCTACCGTCGGGCCGTCGACGCACAGACTAATCAACGTTTCCAGCGCACACTTATACCAGCACTCGATGACCTCGGCGTTACGTTGCTTGATCGTGACGAAGGCGTTCGGCCCGGTACTACCGTTGAAAGCCTTAGTAAACTCAAACCCGCATTTGAAGCGATGGGAAAAATGGGTTTAGATGGACTTGCTTTACTGAAATACGCCCAGTTTGGGGCTATTAACCACGTTCACCACGCTGGCAATTCATCGCAGATTGTCGATGGTGCCGCAGCTATATTAATTGGCAACAAAGAGTTTGGCGAAAAAACAGGGTTGAAACCTCGCGCTCGCATCAAAGCGTTTGCAATGGTCGGTTCAGAACCTACCATTATGCTTACAGGGCCTATTCCCGCTACGAAAAAAGTGCTTAAGCGGGCTGGTATGCAAATTTCTGACATCGATTTGTTTGAAGTAAACGAAGCATTTGCAGCGGTACCTATATTATTTATGGATGAGTTCGGTGTAGATCACAGTCAGTTGAACGTAAATGGCGGCTCTATTGCACTAGGTCATCCGTTGGGCGCAACCGGTGCTATCCTATCTGCTACGTTGATTGACGAACTGGAGCGATCAGATAAACAATTTGGCTTGGTTACGCTCTGCGTTGGGGGTGGAATGGGTGTGGCAACCATTATTGAGCGGATAGGATAGATTTAAAGCTGCTCAAACATTCAAAAATGAGTAACTTTTGTCATGCTGACGAAGGAAGCATGTTAAAGCTACTTAATGCTCAAATAAGGAAAATTTAAGATGCTTCCTCCGTCAGCATGACAAAGAAAAACTTCTTCAAAATAAAATTTTCATTTCTGTCGAGAATTCTCTAATTTTGCACTCCCAAACTCGGAACGCGAGTTAACGACATACGAGGGTGAAGGTCTGCTGCTGCGGAAACCACATCTGACTTTTGGCAAACAAGCCTTGTATTAGTAAGGTATTGTTTGTCTACGAAAGGTCAGGTGCAGCGCGCCCGACCTTTTTTTATGTTGTTTTCGAGTCTGATTGTAAAGCAGATATAGGAATCGTCCGAAAGATTTCCTACTTTTGCGGCCCGATTCAGACAGCAGGTCTGGGTTGGAAATAAGTACCTTTTTTTTACCTGCTTACTTTAAACAAACACAAATGTCTGGTTTAATTGGCAAGAAAATCGGGATGACCAGCGTGTACAATGCGGACGGGCAGGCTCTGGCATGTACAGTGATTGAAACGGGTCCCTGTGTCGTAACACAAGTTCGTAGCGTCGAGAAAGATGGCTACAAAGCTGTGCAACTGGGTTATGGCGAAAAGAATGAAAAGCACAGCAACAAGCCGGAGTTGGGCCACTTCAAAAAGGCCGGTACTACGCCTAAACGCAAACTGGTTGAATTCAAAGAATTCGAGCAAGAGCTGAATCTGGGCGAAACCCTCACGGTAGCCGACATATTTGTTGAAGCTGACTTCGTTGACGTAGTTGGAACAGCAAAAGGTCGTG
>NZ_JACWZY010000026.1 GCF_014699005.1 Spirosoma profusum | reverse complement strand
CGCCTGGATAGGTATGGACCACCCGGTACACGTTGATGGATGAGGTGCGGTTGTTGATGTACTTCCTCGGCTGCCGTTGTACAACCTGCTGAGTACCATCGCCAAAACAAATAGTAGATTCAGTCGCGGCATTGGCGGCTTGCTGACCTTCCGATGTTTCGTCGTAGTAAGCTGTAAATGTAATTTCGTAGGTGAGCGAGGTAGTAGAAATACGTCGTGTGGTAATTTCGCCTGCCCGCACGTGGGTGGCCTGGCTACGAGAAGGCCATAGAAGGGCGCTTAGAAACAGGCTCAACAGCCCCAAGGTATACATGAACCGCATAAACATATCGGATTTCTTCTAAAACGATTTTGCGGATGAAAAGTGTATGAAAATAAGTCGATAGTTATTAGTCGTCAGTCGATCGGAAATTAAGCTGAGACTCGGGGTGTGAAAAAGAATATGACACGTAGATAGGGGTAGTTAAAATCCACCTATCTACGTGTCACCTTGAACCTACAACTGATGATTATCAACTGAAAAACTATCGACTCTAGTACAACACCCACGTATCCTTTCCGCCCCCTCCCTGCGAGGAGTTCACGACGAGCGATCCTTTACGTAGCGCCACCCGCGTGAGGCCACCCGGTATGACGTTGACGCCATCCCCGTAGAGGATATACGGACGCAGGTCTACGTGCCGCCCTTCAGCATGGTCGCCAACGAGGCAGGGCACCCGCGACAGTGAGATTGTGGGCTGGGCAATGTAGTTGCGCGGATTCTCCTGAATTTTTTTGCGGAACTCTTCGTGTTCTTCGGGCGTGGCTTTCGGGCCGATCAACATGCCGTATCCACCCGCTTCGTTGGCTTCTTTTACCACCAGTTGCTCAATGTTTTCCAGAACGTAGCGGCAGTCTTCCTCTTCGCGGCAGATGTACGTCCGCACGTTCGGAATGATTGGCTCTTCGTTCAGGTAATACTGAATGATACGTGGTACGTAGGCGTAAATTACCTTGTCATCAGCAACGCCGGTACCGGGAGCATTGGCCAGCGCCACGCGACCCCGCTTATACACATCGAAAATGCCCGGTATGCCAATCATCGAGTCAGGATTGAACGCCTGTGGGTCGAGGAACGTATCGTCGATACGTCGGTAAATCACGTCGACAATCTGGAAACCTTTCGTAGTACGCATTTTCACATATCCACCCGACACCACCAGATCGCGGGCTTCGACCAGTTCGACACCCATCTGCTGGGCCAGGTACGAATGCTCGAAATAAGCCGAGTTATAAATACCCGGCGTCAGCACTACTACGGTTGGATTTGGCCGATCGGCAATGTATTGAAGCATCTGAAGCAACCGGGTCGGGTAATCCGAAACGGGACGAACGCCTGTTTGAGCCAGAACTTCGGGGAACGTTTGCTTGATGAGTTCACGGTTTTCGAGCATATACGACACGCCCGATGGACAGCGCAGGTTATCTTCCAGCACCATAAACTGCCCGTCATCACCCCGAATCAAGTCGGTACCGGTAATATGACACCAGATTCCTTTGGGAGGCCGAACACCCAGGCAGGGCGGCAGAAAAGATTTACTGGACTCGATCAAATCACGGGGTACTACGTTGTCATTCAGAATCCGCTGTTCGTTATACACATCATCCAGAAACATATTCAACGCTTTGATACGTTGGATAAGTCCTTCTTCAAGTCGATTCCATTCAGCCGATTCAATCACGCGCGGAATGATGTCGATGGGCATAATACGCTCAGTACCTTCCCCTTCCGCGTACACATTGAACGTAATACCCATACTCATCAGAGCGCGTTCGGCTGCATGCTGCCGCCCGATCAGGTCTTCGCGGGTGAGTTGTTCAATACGTTCCTGGAAAGGCACATAACCGGTTCGAACCTGGTTCTCACCGGCGAACATTTCATCGAAAAAATTCTCCGTCTGGTAGTCGGTAAACGAAAAATTATGTGAAGACTGCCCCTGCGATTGGGTCATTCCGTTAAGCGTTTGAGACTGTGACTGGCGGGAGTTCTGTTTTTTCATAAAATATTATCTCGTAATCTGAGAAAAATGCCAAATAGAATCGTAGTAAATATACCCTAAAGCAAATAAAACATGGCAAAAATAATGATTTATGCTTGATGACCTACGTGCCAGCCAGTGCATCGGCCTGACTTTTTCGAACGGCTTGCAACGCTTGGCAATTCGCATACGTAAGGTGGATAGTGTCGGCTAACGTAGCGGACCGGGGTTTATTTACCTTTTTCAATTTATTAACAAAACCGATTCATTGATCGTATGAAAACAGTGTTTTTGTTCAGTTGTGTGCTGGCATTGGTTGTGGGGTTGAATGCCTGTAACAAAACAGCAGTAGATCCAGATGTGGATGGCGCGGCCCGTTCGGCCAGTGTATCAGGCGATTCGACAAAGAAACCGCATAGCCTGACGGTTGTGGACGTAGCAAGCTTGCCCACCAACGTAACGACGTATATTACGACGAATTATGCCGGAGCCACCATAAAAGAAGCCCGGAAAGATAAGGCTGGCAATTTTGTAGTGGCAATAACCGTAAGCGATTCAACGAAAGTATTGTTTTTCAAAGCCGATGGTACGTTCGTAGCCGAAGCAGGTCGTAAACCCGGACATGCACGGGGTGATTCAACGGGTAAGCGTAAACACACGCCCGGGGATAGTACGCATCGACCAAAACCAGCGCGGGGCGATTCAACGCATCACAACCGTCCGGGACAAGGGCAAGGCCCCATTTCGACAACCGTAGCCGTATCTGGTTTGCCCGCTGCGATCACGACGTACATCAACACCAATTACGCCGGAGCAACGATCAACAAAGCGGTGCAGGAGAAAAAAGACAGTGATTATCTGGTGCTAATAACCACCGCCGATAACAAGCGAGCCATTTTGGAATTTGCGTCCGACGGTACGTTCAAACGAGCACGAACAAGTAAGTAAAAAGTAGCGATTGTTTATGGAGTATGCTAAAAAGACCCGTTTTTAATGGGTCTTTTTTTAATGAAGAATTGCCCCATCTTCATTGTTCATTAAAAAAAGCCTACCACAGATAATGCACTGGATTTTTGATACGTTCGTCGTATATCTGTTTTACGGCAGCCATCTGCTGATGCGATGGGGCGGGTTGTTTCAACGCTTTTAGGTTTGACGCCAGATGGCTGGGTTTTGAAGCTCCTGGAATAATGCAGCTTACGGCATCGAACGTCAGGATCCAACGTAGTGCGTCGGGCGCTAAATTTTGGACATCAGGATAAATGCTACGTAGCTCTTCGACAGCCGCAAGCCCCGTTTCGTACTCGACGCCTGAAAAAGTTTCTCCTTTGTCAAAAGCAGCGCCCTCGCGGTTGAAATTTCGATGGTCGGTGGGTGAGAATTCGGTAGTTGGGCTATACGTACCGGTCAGCAATCCACTGGCTAGTGGAACTCTGACGATAACACCAATATCCCGACGTTTAGCCTCGGTAAAGAATAGTTCGGCAGGTCGCTGCCGGAACATATTGAAGATAATCTGAACCGTTGTTACGTTCGGAAATTCAATAGCTTTCAGGGCTTCTTCAACTTTCTCGACACTAACGCCCAGATGCTGTATTTTACCTTCCTCTTTCAGTCGGTCAAATAATTCGAAAATTTCCGGACGATAATAGACGTCGGTGGGGGGGCAATGGAGTTGAATCAAATCGAGCGTTTCCAGTTCCATGTTGCGCAGGCTATCCTCCACAAATTTGCGAAGCACATCGGGCTGATACGTTTCGTTCGTATGTGGGCGAAGGCGTCGACCGCACTTGGTTGCTACGTAGATACGTTCCTGGCGCGAACGTAGCAACCGCCCGACCGCTTTCTCGCTTTCGCCATCGCCATACACATCCGCCGTGTCGATAAAATTAATTCCCGCATCAACGGCCTGATTCAGAATCTGATCGGCATTGGTGTGGCTAAACGGTTCACCCCATTTGCCACCAACCTGCCACGTACCCAAACTGATTTCTGATACGTTAAATCCTGTTTTTCCTAATTTTCTGTAGTTCATACTGATTGAGTAGAATAGACATTTACAGTTTCACCCCAAATCGCTCGCCTAATTCTTCCAGACTTTTGATGACGGGTTCTACTACAGGAATTCCGTTCGCCAGACGCTCGGCTTCCATGTCGCGTTCGGGATCGCCGGGAATTAGAACTTGTTTGCCATCAACGGCTTTTGCCTGCCGGAATCGCTGAATCCAGGTATCCATGTGCGCTTTGAATTCGTCGGCGGGGCGGAACGCGTCGATACGCATGGCTCCGAAGAAATGGCCTGTGCCTGCTCCGACTCCTTCGTTAGCCTGCATGAAGCCCGCCGTGGCAAAAGGAGGTACCCACGGCCCGTAGTTGGCACCCGAAAGTACGCCCGAAAAAATATCGACGATGGCACCCAGGCCGTAACCTTTATGTGAACCATGCTCCCGGTCGGTGCCGAGCGGAAGCAGCGCCCCGCCGTTACGTATTGCATTGGCATCAGTTGTAGGCTCGCCAGTGGCATTCTGCGCCCAGCCGAGCGGAATATCCTGTCCTTTCCGTTGCAGGATTTCGAGTTTGCCGTAAGCCACGGCGGTAGAGGCAAAATCGGCCAGAAACGTCGGTTCGGTAGCGGCTGGAATGGCTACGGCAATCGGGTTGGTACCCAATAGTTTATCCAGCGAAAACGTAGGAGCTACCAGCGGTGCCGCGTGAGTCATGGCCTGACCAATCATATCGTGTTCGGTGGCCAACAGGGCGTGATAACCGGCAATGCCAAAATGGTTGGAATTACGAACGGCTACCCAGCCGGTTCCAGCGATACGTGCTTTTTCGATGGCTACTTTCATTGCCCAGGGACCCACAACCAAACCCAATCCTTTATCGCCATCGACAACGGCGGTTGAGGGAGTTTCATGAACGACCCGGATCTGCGGTTGCGGATTGATACGTCCGTGGTCGTACAGCCGAACGTAGCCGGGAAGTCGGGCAACACCGTGGGAATCGACTCCGCGAAGGTCGGCACTGACAAGTACATTAGCGGCTAACTGCGCATCGGCATCCGAACAGCCGAGGGCGCTAAAAATCTGCTCCGTGAAGGAGCGAAGCTGACTGGCATTAATCATAGCGCAAAGTTGGACAAGCTGATGAATTATTTCGTCGCTTTTCCGGAAAATTAAAAATTGATTTTTTGTCATGCTGATGCAGGAAGCATCTTAATGTTTCCAAGCGAACTAGCCAAGATATTTTAAGATGCTTCCTGCATCAGCATGACAAAATCGCCGTTCAGGAAAAGTTTAAATAGTTTCTTAAACGCTTACTGTCTTTATGGAATCTATACCGCCGAATCATCTAGTTGCTATGAAAAATTTCCTGCTAATCACTTCATTATGGTTTGTGGCTCAATCTGGTATCGCCCAGGTTAGTATGCCCAATACGAACGACGAACAACGTATTCAGGCCACACTTCGGCAAGCTACCGTATTCTTATCACGCGCTCAACTGTCGGCACACGCCACCGCTACGTTGGAGGCTGGTACGACACGGCTCATTATCGACAATGCACCGGCCCAAACCGACCCGCAAAGCATTCAGGTGGCGGGTAAGGGCGACGCTATTATTCAGGGTGTTCAGTTTCGCACTAATTTTTTGACAAAAGCCTCAAAACCCGCATCGTTGCAGCGACTGGAAGATTCGCTACGTAGCAACCGGGAGATGTACGAAAGCATGGGCGTGCAGGAGGACGTACTGCAACAGGAGCGAAAACTGATTCTGGCTAATCAACAGATTGGGAGTAAAACGACGGGTACAACGGTGAAAGAGATTGCGGATATGGCCAATTTTTACCGGGAACGGCTCACAAAAATTGGTCAGGAATTACTCGTGCTGACTCGGCGGATGGCCGAGCAGAAAAAACGCGTAGAACGACTGGAAGCACAGGTACAGGAACAAAACGCTAAACGGGAACGCCCGGTTGGTGAAATTGAAGTAACCATGACGGCCAAAAACCGAACCACCATCGATCTCGATCTGAGCTACGTAGTGGGCAACGCGGGTTGGTCACCGGTGTACGACGTACGGGTGGGTGATACGAAAAATCCGGCTTCGCTTTCCTGCAAGGCGCAGGTGTATCAGAACACGGGTTTCGACTGGCAGAATATCCGTTTGACGCTTTCGACGGCCAATCCGGCGCTACCCGGTTCGCAGCCACAGTTATCGACGGATTACGTTGGTTTCTACGAACGCCGGCCTGCGCCAAGGGTAGGATACAGCAAAAAAACGTATGAATCAGCGGTAGAAGCAGAAGAAAAAGTTGTTGCGGCAAAACCGGCTTCAGTAGCCGGAGGAGCCGCCGATTTAGCAAATACGGCAACCGTAACCCAAATCACCGAACAACCCACCAACGTCAGTTTTGTGATTGCCATCCCGTATACGATTCTCACCAACGGTCGCCCGCATCTTGTCGATGTTCAGGTGGCGACCGTGCCTGCTACGTATCGGTATGAGGTAACGCCCAAACTCGATAACGACGCGTTTCTGGTGGCGCAACTGACTGGTTGGGATAAACTGAATCTGCTCAACGGTCCGGCCCGGATTTATTTCGAAGGTACGTTTGTCGGGGGGTCACAGATAAATCTGACCGAAGCACATGATACGTTGGCTCTGTCGCTGGGCCGCGATAAACGTATCATTACCAAACGTGAGCAGATCGAAGACCTGAATAGCCGCAAAACCATTGGCAGCAACCAGCGCGAAAATCGTGCGTACCGCATCAGCCTGCGTAACACGCGCCAGGAGCCGGTTGAACTGACTGTGTATGACCAGATTCCCGTTTCGACCGACAGCCGTATTGAAGTGGTTCTGACCGACGCCGGTGGTGCTGATCTCAACGCTGAAACTGGTAAGCTAACGTATCGTCTGACGCTTCAGCCCAACGAAAACCGCATGCTGACGTTCCGTTATGAACTCAAATACCCAAAAGGGCGAACGATTGTGCAGTAGGGAAACGGTAAAAAGGGTTGGGACACAGAGATGCACCAAGACGCACGGAGATGCACAGAGAAATATAAATCTTTGTGTATCTCCGTGCGTCTTGGTGCATCTCTGTGTCCCAACCCTTTTTACATCTACATGACTACGAGAAACAACTGGCAAGGAAGTTGCATTATGTTACTTTTCTATGATAATAATTTTTTATTGTTTTCTAAAACCGGCATCTGTCTGGTAACTAACTTTAGCCGCAATCTTTCCTTACTCATTTATGATCAAACTACTACGTAGCGTTTCCTGGGCTTTGTCTGGAATGCTTTTCATACTGCTTCCACTGATAACCAGGGGGCAAAGTGTGTCTTTAACAACTTTGGGTACAGCCTATACCCAGAATTTCAATACGTTATCAAACACGGCAGGCAGTACCACTAATACCCTTCCAATAACGGGATGGTTCCTGTACGAGGCTGGCCTTCATGACAGAACTAATGGGCAATATGCTGTAGATGATGGTAATAGTAATTCTCCCGATGTATACAGCTACGGGTCAAATGCCAGCACGGATCGGGCGCTGGGATGTTTACGGGCAGCCATTTTTACGCCTAGGTTTGGCGCAGCATTTACGAATAATACGGGTGCTACAATTAATAGTCTTGCAATCAGCTATACCGGCGAACAATGGCGATCAGGGGAGGTCGGCCGGACCGACCAGCTGAACTTTGAATACAGTACGGATGCTACAAGCTTAACCACAGGCAACTGGGCACCTATCGCCGATCTTAATTTTTTAACGCCTACAACGACAACTATTGGATCCAAAGACGGAAACAATGGGGCAAACAGAATACTCTTATCGACCACAATTGGCAGTCAGGCTATTGCGAATGGCGCTACGTTCTGGATTCGTTGGATCGATGCAGATGCTACAGGAAACGATGATGGCCTGGCAGTTGATGATTTCAGTTTAACGCCACAGTTTGTTATCCCTCAACCAAATCTGAGCATCAATGACGTATCGCTCAATGAAGGGAATGCTGGTACCACTACTTACACCTTTACAGTGAGTCTATCAGCACCAGCCGGACCCGGTGGTGTTACGTTCGACATTGCTACTGCCGATGGTACAGCCACAGCGCCCGGTGATTATACGTCCAAATCATTGAGTAGTCAGACTATTCCGGCTGGAAGCTCTACGTATGCTTTTTCGGTGCTTGTTAATGGTGATACGTCTCCCGAAACAAACGAAACATTTTTTGTCAACGTAACGAACGTAACAGGCGCCAATGTTACGGATGGTCAGGGGCAGGGCACGATTGTAAATGATGACACGGCTCCTAATCTGACGATTAATGACGTATCGCTCAATGAAGGCAATGCCGGTACTACGGATTTCACTTTCACCATAAGTTTGTCAGCACCAGCCCCGCCGGGTGGTGTTACGGTTAATTACACTACTGCCGATGGAACGGCCATAGCTCCAGATGATTATACATCTGCATCGGGCACTGTGACTTTCCCGCAGGGTAGTTCAACAAGGACCTTTACAGTGCTGGTCAAGGGTGATACATCTCCTGAAACAAACGAAACCTTCTTTGTCAACTTAACGGACGCAACAAACGCTGTTATCACAGATAATCAGGGGCAGGGTACCATTTTGAATGATGATGTTGCTCCCTCTATCTCCGCTACGATTGCGGGCAATTCGACCATTTGCTCAGGCCAGTCGGCTACGTTGAACGTATCAATTACCAATGGAACAAGCCCTTACAATCTGACCATCACCAATGGAATTTCTCCTTTAGAAATTACTGGTTATGTTAGTGGGGCAGCCATTACGGTAACGCCTTCTGAAGATGCTACGTATACGATTATTGGTTTAACGGATGCAACCAGTACGTCGGCGAGTCCAGCAAATTTTTCCGGTGAAGCGGTTGTGGATATAGATGTAGTAACAGCGGACCTCAGCCCATCGGAACCAATCATTAGCTGTAGTGAACCCACCGTTTCGTTAACGGCAACGGGCGGAACCAGTTATACGCTGAGTGATGGGCAAATGAATACGACGGGAATATTCTCGGTTTCGGCAGCCGGTGAGTATACGGTTATCGTCGCGAATGCCAGCGGCTGTACGGCCACAGCTACTACGTATGTCAGTATCGATAATTCCACGCCAGAGGTTTCGCTGGAAATCGAGGAAGAAATGGCACTAAGTTGCGCTAATCCAGTTGTGACGCTGGTCGCTTACCCATACGAACAGATCAATTATGTCTTTAGCGAGGGGGCGGAACAAATTGGAGGAAGTGACGGCAATAGGGCCACGGTAACCCAGGCGGGGATTTATTCTGTGATCGTTACGGGGTACAATGGTTGTACGGCATCTGCGTCTGTAACGGTGGAATACGAAGATGCCAGTCCTATTATTTCGATTAACCCCTCAAGTGCTACGTTGACTTGTGCTAATCCGTCAGCTATTCTGGAAATACAGAGTGAGGGTGAAGGGCAATATCTGTGGAGCACCGGAGAAACGTCGCCCTCCATTTCGGTCACTGCTGGAGGTACCTACTCGTTAACGATGACTATAAGTAATGGCTGTACGAGTACCGCTACTGCCCAAGTCTTTCAGGATAATCCGGGTTCCACAGTAAGCATTGATCCCCCAACCGCTACGTTGACTTGTTCAGTTACTTCGGTCAATTTAAATGCGGTGGGCGATGGTATGGTTTTGTGGAGTACGGGGGCCACTACGCCGTCGATTTCGGTAACAGCAGCAGGGCCATACTCGGTAACGCTGACAGGAACCAGCGGTTGTACGTCCACCGCTTCAGTCGAGGTCTTCCAGGATTTTGCGCCCCCCGTCATAAGCATCAATCCCACGAGTGCTACGTTGGATTGTATAACAGTTTTGTGGCGGCTGAATGCGGTGGGTAGTGGTCCGTATTTGTGGAGCACGGGAGAAACTACGTCCTTCATCAACGTTACGGCTGCTGGTCCGTATTCAGTGACGGTAACGGGATCGAACGGCTGTAAGGCTTCAGCCACTGCTCAGGTCTATCAGGACATTAATCCTCCCTCAGTGAGCATTAATCCTCCCAGTGCTACGTTGACCTGTGCTAATTCAGCCATAGGCTTATCGGCTACTGGGCAAGGCACCTTTCTGTGGAACACGGGGGCTACTACGCCTTCGATTTCAGCCACGGTAGCCGGCACTTATTCCGTTACGCTGACGGGCGCCAACGGGTGTACGTCCACCACTTCGGCTGAGGTAGTCAAGGATAATTCGACCGCTTCAGTGAGCATCAATGCCTCCACGACTGTTTTAAACTGTAACATTTCTTCTGCTACGTTAGAGGCAGTGGGTAGTGGTACGTATCTATGGAGCAACGGGGCTACCTCCCAAAGTATTAGTGTAACGGCGGCAAATACGTACTCAGTGACAGTCACCAGTGGTAGTGGCTGTACAGCTACGGCCTCGGTTCAGATCACTCAGGATAGTTCGGTACCTTCCGTAAGTATCAACCCTTCTAGTGCTACGTTGAGTTGTGCTACGTCGTCGGTGAGTCTGAGCGCGGTGGGTACTGGTTCGGTCGTATGGAGCAACGGAGCCACTACGTCCTCGATTTCGGTAACGGCGGCAAATACGTATTCAGTGACATTGACGGGAACCAACGGCTGTACGGCCACTACTTCAGTCGAAGTTTTCCAGAATAATTCGGTGCCTTCGGTGAACATCACTCCTTCGAGCGCTACGTTGAGCTGTGCCAGCCCAATCGCTACGTTAAACGCCGGGGGTACTGGAACGTATCGGTGGAGTACAGGCGCTATTACGTCCTCGATTTCAGTGACGGCGGCAAATACGTATTCAGTGACATTGACGGGAACCAACGGTTGTACGGCTACCACTTCGGCTCAGGTGAGTCAGGATAACTCGGTGCCTTCGGTGAGTATCAATGCGGTGCCATCACTGACAATTGCTTCCGGTCAGAGTACTACGCTTACGGCTTCGGGCGCAACTACGTATCTGTGGAACACAGGTTCGATTGCTTCGTCAATCGTGGTAAATGCTGCCGGACCATACTCGGTTACGGGTACGACGGGCAACTGTACGGCTCAGGCTTCGGTCAATGTTGTTGAGAGCAATCCACCGGCCGGACCATTTGCCATTACGGCAGTTACGACCAACACGTGTCAGCAAATCGCCAATAATCGGTACGTTATCAGCATTACCCCGCACTATTCTGGCCTCAACGGGCAACCCGTCAGTATTTCGGTGGTGAATGAGATGTTCCCCACGACGGCTCCGGCCCCGTATACGCTGCAACTGTATAATGACAATCCGACGATTGTGCTCAAAGCGCAGCAGACAGGAACACCCGGCGAAGCTTCTTTTACCTATAACTGGCTGGAACACTGTCAAAATCCTGCGCCCAACACGCAACCGAGAGTCAGCCAGCCGCTGGCGGATCAGGTGGCCAAAGTCGGGCAGGAGTTTGGTTATACGATTCCGCAAAACACCTTTACGGACAATGAATCGCCCCACAGTCTGGTATTAACCGTGAGTGGTTTACCAGCAGGGTTGAGTTTCAGTCCACCTGTGCAGATTGGCGGTGTGCCTACTGTGGCGGGCGCACGTAGCGTAACCGTGACCGCTACTGATCCGCAGGGGCTCAGTGTGAGTACTCAGTTCCTGTTGACGGTGGTGGAACAAAACGCTACCAACACGCCACCAACGGTAGTAAATCCAATTGCGAATCAGGTAGCTATTCAGGAGCAACCGTTTAGCCTGAACGTAGGAAATACATTCACCGATATACAGACGCCCAATGCGTTGACGTTGGCGATCAGTGGTCAACCTGCGGGACTGAATCTGGTAGGTACCGCCATTTCGGGTACGCCATCGCAGACGGGTACATCTACCATCACCCTGACGGCGACCGACCCCGGCGGACTTTCGGCCAGTACACAGTTTGCGTTGACGGTACAACCTGCTTCGGTAACGTCCAGCGGGGCTTTTGCGATCACGGCGGTGAACCCGCTTACCTGTACACAGATTTCGCACAACCGTTACGAAATCAGTTTCATGCCGGTTTATGCAGGTCTGAATGGTCAGCCGGTAAGTTTCTCGATTGTCAACGAACTGTTCCCGACCACTGCTCCGGGGCCGTATTCATTGCAGCTCTACAATGATAATCCAACCATCATTCTGAAAGCGACGCAGGGAGGTAGCGCGGGTGAAGCTTCTTACACCTACAACTGGCTGGACAATTGCAGAGCTCCACAACCCAATACGCCCCCACGGGTGACTATTCCGCTGACCGATCAGACGGCGAAGGTCGGGCAGGAATTTGGCTACACGATTCCGCAGAACACCTTTACGGATAATGAATCACCGCATACGCTGATGCTGACCGTGAGCGGTTTACCTGCCGGAATGAATTTCAGTCCGCCGGTGCAGATTGGGGGCGTACCAAGTGTAAGTGGCGTGAGCAGCGTGACTGTAACGGCTACCGACCCCGCTGGACTTACCGTCAGCTCCACCTTTTTACTGACGGTACTTCCGGCCGGATCGGTGAATCCAGAAACCTTCAGCATTACAGGTGTCCAAACGCTTACCTGTACAACGATTGGTGCCGGTCTTCGTTCGGTTACATTCCAGCCTCAATACAGTAATGTAAATGGTCAGCCAATCACGTTTTCTGTCGTTAATGAAAAGATACCGACTATAGATCCGGGACCTTACACGCTCCAACTCTATACCGACAACCCAATTATTCTCTTAAAAGCCACTCAGCAGGGTACACCGGGAGAAGCCAGCTTTAGTTATAACTGGCTGTCAGCCTGTAACAATCCTGCTGGTCGTCAGGGAGTCGGAGAGAAAACGGGCTTTGACGTAGTCGTTCTTGGAAACCCGATCACCGATGATCAACTGGACGTGGAAATTCGGAATGGTCAGGGACAATCGGTACGACTTAACGTAGTGAATGAACAGGGCAGTTCTGTAAGCGAAATAAATAGCCTGTTAAAAACAAACAACGAAAAACTACGACTGCCGCTTAAAGGTAATGCGGGTATTTATTTGTTGCAGGTTACAGGTTCAGCGCACCAACAGACGGTTAAGGTTCTGAAGCAGTAGACGTTACAGACAAAAGTTTCCCCTCAGACGTATCAGTTTAAACAAGCTGACGGATACGTTTGAGGGGAAACTTCTTTTTGGTAGATTTCAGACAATAGACTTTAGAACGTAGCAATAGGATGTAAAATGGTACTGACTTCCTTTTGTGTAAATAATACGTACCAGTACGTAGTCACTTCTTTTCCAGCACCTGTTTCATCAGTCGTTCCAGTTCGTCAAGCCGATTCTGTTGGTGCTGCAAGTCCATTTGGCGTTTCTGGTCGTTTTGCTGTAAGACTCGCTTCTCCTTTTCCAATTGAATACTATAGAGGGTCAATTCTTCAATTTTTTTCAACAACGTAGCATTCATCTTTGCCAGATCAACACCATTCTCAACCACCTGTTCGGCAGAAGGCAAGTCTGGCAAATGACCGTACTGCTGGATATACTGCTCGACGGCAGGAAGTGGTTTTAGCGAATAGGCGGGAGTAAATACGTTATCGCTCCACTCATTTACGTGGCTGATACGTAGTTGATAGCGAGCCAGCACGGTTTCGCCCTGGGCGTTGACGGTCAGAAACTGATCCGTGGCACCCTCGCGCAGATTGGGATTCAGCAGATGGCTGAATTTGATGGTGCCACTGTTGCGCAGCCGGATGATGCCCCGAACATCCAGCGGATATTGAGGAGCGTTGGTGCCAATGCCCACCGCAATACCAGGGTTGGTATGATCGCCCAACACGATGGCGTTGTTGAGAGCCACCGTCGCATTGGAGCCAATGGCTACCCCATTCTGGATAGCCCCACTGGTGGGTTGGGTGTTGGCCCCCAGCAGGATGTTGTTGCTGCCGGTCTGGAGAGCCGTGCCTGAGTAGGGACCGATCAGTACGTTATTGCTGCCTGTAGTGCTGTTGTAGCCCGCCCGGTTGCCCACGAACAGGTTATTGCTGGCGGTATTGTATACCCCGCTGCCATAGCCCACGAACGTATTGCCGGTACCGGTGGTGCCCCGATTTCCGGCGTTAGAGCCCAGGTAGGTGTTATCGAATCCGGTGGTGTTGGATATACCGGCGAAAGCGCCCAGAAAGGCGTTGGAGACGCCGATGGTATTATCTCGGCCAGACTGAAAGCCGACAAAGGCATTGCTGCTGCCGCCTGTATTGGCAGAACCCGCCTGGCTGCCGATAAACGTATTCTGAATGGATTTTGTATTGAAGCCTGCCTGATAACCAACAAACGCATTGTTGTCACCTATCATATTATTATAACCTGCCTGATAACCAAAGCAAGCATTAAAGTTACCCGTTGTGTTCTGATTGCCTGCCTCATAACCTACAAACGCGTTATAAGTACCCCCCTTATTGAAAAAACCCGCCAGCATTCCGATGAACGTATTATAGCTCCCCGTTGTATTCCGATTACCGGCACCGTCACCGAAAAAGGCGTTTCTGAATCCCGTTGTGTTCAGATTGCCTGTACCATTACCGACAAAAGAATTAAAATCACCCGTCGTGTTTGCCGTACCTGCTCCTGCTCCAATCATGAGATTGTTGACCCCAGACATGCTGAAATTGCCCGCCGAAAGGCCAATTAACGTATTACCAGACGAAGGAGTAGGTGAGTTAGATCCGACGGACACATAATTCTGAGCCAGTGTTGGTAAACTCAGTAAAAGCAGTAGTTGCGCGTAAATGAGTTTCATAGTTCGGAGAGTATTTTTCATCGATTAAATCTAGTTCCTATCGCTTCATAATCAAGCTTTAACGAGGCTACTTTTAGGCAGCGGTCAGCCACTGGAATGAACGTAACAAAGAGACGGAGCGAAATTGGAAGCGCCTGACTTAACTTTTTTTAATAAACAAAGCCGTCGTTTTTGGTTTTACATTGCAGTCCCAAACCACTCCCTTTGCGGTAACGGCCACCATGCGATTCTGCTTTTCTTTCTTGTTTCTGATAGTATTTACTACGTTGATCGCTCCGGCGCAGCCACGCGATACCTTGACCACGGAACAACTGTTGCAACGAAAAGGAACGTCGTATCTGGCGCTGCTACGTCCGTCGCGCTACCTGGCTTTCGATGTAAATCACACGTTGGGCGGTTTCCGGCGCTACCGATTCTTCCAGGGCGATGAGGTTCATTTTAAGGCCAATAGAGAAAAATACCGCGAAGAACTGTACGACGTATCAGACAGTACGTTCAGTATACTGATGGCGAATGAAGTTATGAACCGCGACGAACCTGTTACGTTCAAATTGAAAGATGTACAAAAAGTTTACCTGCACCGCCGAATTCCGTTTGTGACGGCGGCTGGTACGTTGTTTCCGCTGGCAGGTGGTGTTTACATGCTGGCCGATTTCATTAACAATGGCCAGTTGAATCGGAATGTACTGCCCGTAACGGGAGCTTTAGTGTTAAGTGGCGTCCTGTTTCACTGGCTGAGTAACCCACACATCCGCGTCAATAAAAACCACCGTCTGCGCGTGTTGCGAACGTATTAACTGTGTAGAGGCCGGTCCGCCGTTGCGGAGGCATGCCTTGTCTCATGACCGGATGGTTCTCATATCCGTATGGTTTATTGCTGACGCATAGGAGACAAGGCATGCCTCCGCAACGGCGGACCGGTCTCTACAACAACCTTTCACCCATGCGTTTGCCGAATGAGCATACGTAGTGCCGGTTTGAACGTAGCGAACGTGCGTACAGTAACTTCGGTAAGTAATGGATGTCCAAATAATTGCTGAATATGGCGGCCAAACCATAGCCGCCGGGTAAACTGCGCCGACCACCGACGCTGGTACTGATCTTCGAGCTGCGTTCGGCTGATTTGCCCTTGTAAGAACGTAGTGGACAGACTACTGACCAGTCGCGCACTGTGAATCGCCATTGCCATGCCATTGCCGCAGAGTGGCGTTATCAAACCTGCCGAATCGCCCGCCATCAGCATATGATTTTCGACGGCCCGCTTCGGTGCAAACGATATTTCGTTGATGACTTCGG
This sequence comes from Spirosoma profusum, assembly GCF_014699005.1. Taxonomy (GTDB): domain Bacteria; phylum Bacteroidota; class Bacteroidia; order Cytophagales; family Spirosomataceae; genus Spirosoma; species Spirosoma profusum. The sequence continues at coordinate 110,168 of NZ_JACWZY010000026.1, read as the reverse complement.
GTTTGTCGTACAGAAAACGGGCGTTTTCAAAAACGTTTCTCAAATGCGGATTCTGGTACAAAACAGCTTGTTCCATCTGCGGAATGGCACCAAACCGACGCAAATGTTCGCGCGTGGTCAGGTAGCATAGGCAGTAGCGATTGTCCTCAATCGCAGATAGCCCGCAATATCCATGCGGGAAATTATGCAGCGCAATTGTATCGTCGGGAAAGGGTAACTGGATATGGTATTTGACACCCAGATAGGGTGAAGGGCGTTGCGTAAATGCCCGGTTAAGTGTCCGGTCTAATTTCGACCGCTTACCATACGCGCCAATAACCAATCGGCTAGTCAGAAGTTGTCCGTCGTTGAGCAAGGCTGTAAACGAGCCGTTTTGCGCTTCCTGGAACGTAACGGTATCGACCTGTTTATTAAGCAGAAACCGCACGCCAGCCGCTTTGCCAAGCTGATACAATTCGTTATCAAATCGATACCGACTAATGCCGAAACCACCTAAGTCCAGCTCACTTTCCAGCGATCGGCCCGACGGCGCGGACACCTGAAGTCGGTGAATATCAGCAACGCCAATCCTGGCTAAATCTACCCCCAGCGATTCGACGTAACGTCGGACTTCATTGGAAACGTACTCACCACAAACCTTGTGAAATGGGTAGGTTTTTCGTTCGACAAGCGTAACCGAATGGCCAGCTTTGATCAGTTCGAGGGCGCTGACCAGGCCGGCAAGTCCTCCGCCAATGATAAGTACGTCTATTTGATCGGCCATGATGTTGCCGGACTGGCTTCAATGATAACGGCATTAAAGGAGTAAAAAATATGAGTCGTCGGAGAAAGATTCCTACGCCTTACGAATGACAAAAACGGCGTGATTTTGTTTTTAGGAAAACCCTTTACATTTGCTTTATGCCGAAGACAATTACCGATTTGCAAGCCGACTGGTATCGGGAATACGGGATACACGTAGAGGCCTATCAGTCAGGTCGTTTATCGTTTGTTCCGCATTTGCTCCCGCAAACGGCCGTAGCGTTTACGGTGTATCAGACACTCGACATACTGCACAAACGGTTGGGAAATGAGATGCTACGTCGCGCCCTCGATCCCAACGAAACCATCGATAGCCCGGTAAAAAACTTATCGGATGGGACATGGCTGAAACGTAGCAACATGGTCGGTATCAATGTCAGGACCATTGGCTCATTCTGGAACATCATCGACTACGTATTGACCCTGCCCGCCAGCCACGACAGTATTCACCTGCTGCCGATCTGGGAGCCAGGCGTTGTCGGAAGTTTATACGGGATGGTGAGCTGGCAGATCAATCCCGAATTTTTCGATGTAGAACTGGCGAAATACGTACCGGCGCTCAACTCAGTTGAAAAACAACTAAAAGTAGTTATCAACGTATTACACGCGATGGGACGTACCGTCGGTATGGACGTGATTCCGCACACCGACCGGTTTTCGGAGATGGTGCTTACCTGTCCGTCGCTGTTCGAGTGGGTTCAGCGCGACGAAAAATCAGGTAAACCTAACCAACTCCTCGATCACTCGAATCTGGTGTATCGCTACGTTGAGGAAGCGATCTGGCAGTTTCTGAAATTTCACGGAGCCGCCGATGGAACACCACTAGCCTTCTCCAAAGATGCTTTTTTCTCCGTTGCTTCAGGGCCTATTGGATTTAGCGATAGTCTGCGTCAGCAAATTTTATTCGGTTACCCACACGATTATCAGGGACGGCTCAATAGGCGAATTGCGCTGATTCGGCATCTGGTCGGGCAAGGTTATGAAACGCTACCCATGACGATGGCGCCACCGTATCGAGGACTGCATATCGACGCGAATGATTACGTAATGGACGAATATGGCCAGACGTGGTATCAATACGCTTTCGACAATCCAGAACCCATGTCGCGGGTGTTTGGGCCGCTGGCGCGTTATCGTTTCTACGAATCGAAGGACAATAATCAGAACTGGGAACTTGACTTCAGTCGACCGAATCAACCCGCCTGGGATTATATCTGTCGGCAAGTGGCTGATTGCCAGCGGAAATATAATTTCGATTTTATGCGGGGCGATATGGCCCATGTGCAGATGCGTTCTGAAGGCGTTCCGGCAACTGTAGATGATTGGTATGACCCGCTACGTGCCATAAAGAAATATGTGCAGGTGAACGTACCGTATTATGGTTTTTTCGCCGAAACGTTTCTGGCCCCGCCCGATACGATGGGTTATGGCAACGAACCCGACCATCTGGAAGCCATAGAAGCCGATTCGACTCTGGGCGATTTGCAGTCAATGGTCGTTGGTTCGGCTGAGTTTAATCAACAGTTTGCTACGTACTACGAGCACCTGAAAACGCGTCGGTTTGCGCCCAATTTCACCGTTATCACCGCCGATAAAGATGATCCACGATTCGACCAGTTTTACCAGACGGGAAATGTATTTCGCTATTTTACGGCACTGTTTTTAACCGATATGCCCAGCTACGTCGGGCTGGGTTTCGAAGTGCGCAATTTGCACGAAAAACGGGGTGCCAACGAAGAATATAGTAAACTCTACGTCTTTCATATTGAAGACGACCGCGAGTTGGATAAGGTAACGCACGGGCCTTTTATCTGGGGGCAAAACGCTGATCAATTTGATTCCATACTGAAAATCCGTCTTTTTGCCGAAAGCATCTGGCCATCCATAGCTGGTAAGAAAACGCGCTGGTTAGTAGCTCCCGGCGCATCCAAGCCGGGCGCATCCACGCCGGGCGAAAAAGAATCCTATATCGCCTGGACGCACACCGAATCTACGTCGGAAGGATACATTTTTGTGGCTAGTCTAACGGGGAAAAAGCCCCAAACACTTACCAACATTCCATCTGGCGAACTGATTTTCGAAGAAGCTGGTTGCTGCGTTTGGCGGATGTCTGCCGCTTGATTTAATCTGTTACGCTGGGTATCTTGCAGAGAATAGTTCATCGAAATCATCTCTTACGACCATGCTAGAGACGACATATCAACCAATGGTTATTCCCACTACGTTCGAGGAATTTCTTCGTTTTGAGCCTACTGATGGCTTCAAATACGAATGGAACGACGGCGAACTAATCAGATTTGCAAGCATGGAGCGCAAGCATCTACAGCTGATCAGACAACTTAACCGACTTTTTCTACAGACTAGTGCACACAAAGCAGGAGGTGAACTCATCTGCGAACAGGACGTAGTGCTTACCGGCATTCAGATGCGACGACCTGACATGGCTTATTTTTCTGATGAGCAGATTCGTGATGAAGAAAATGAACCCATTGCTGCATTTTGCATCGAAGTAATTTCGCCCACTGATGAGGGCGAGAAGATAGAAGCGAAACGTATTGAATAGTTCAAAGCGGGGGTACAAGTGCTCTGGCATATCTACCCTGAAAACGCCGAGGTGCATGTGTACACATCTCGAAAAACAGTGCAAATTTGCTCTGATGATGACATTTGCTCCGCTTACCCTGTGCTGGAAGACTTCACAATTTCGGTAAATCAGTTGTTGGGCTAATACATTCTATTGCTTCTCTCTAACCTAGTTGCTGCTGGCCTGCAGATACGCGACCAACTTGTACATATCGAATATGTCTTCGGGTACGTAACGTACTACGTTGTACCTTTGCCAGCATGAATCGCAACCTGATCGACGGCCTTAATTTTGCATCCAAACTCACGCCCAGGCGGGTGGCGAATGCGCTCAAGGTGCTGTCGAGTTATTACGTAGCAAAGCAGACTGGTCGGCCCGTGCAGCGAGGATTACCCATGTCGGTATCATTCGAACCTACTACGTCCTGCAACCTGCGCTGTCCCGAGTGTCCTAGTGGGCTACGTTCGTTCACGCGGCCAACGGGAATGCTGGGCGAAGAGCTTTACAAACGTACCATCGACGAACTGCACGAAACACTGCTGTATCTGATCTTTTATTTTCAGGGAGAGCCGTACCTGCATCCGCAATTTCTGGATTTAGTACGTTACGCTACCGAACGTAACATCTACACAGCCACCAGCACAAACGCGCACTACCTTACTGACGCCAACGCCCGCAAAACTGTTGAGTCTGGCCTCGACCGATTGATTATTTCCATTGATGGCACTACGCAGGAAGTATATGAGCAGTATCGGGTAGGAGGGAAGCTTGAAAAGGTGCTTGAGGGCACAAAGAACATACTACGTTGGAAAAAGGAATTGAAATCAAGGACGCCCCACGTAGTGTTCCAGTTTCTGGTGGTGAAACCGAATGAGCATCAGATTGCTGAAGTAAAAAAACTAGCCCGCGAGCTGGGCGTAGATGAAATTGGCCTGAAAACGGCGCAGATTTATGACTATGCGCACGGTTCTGATTTAATTCCAACGCTGGATAAATACAGCCGTTACGCTGCGCAGACCGATGGAACGTACCAGATCAAGAATGGATTTGGTGACCACTGCTGGAAAATGTGGCACTCCTGCGTCATTACGTGGGATGGCCTTGTGGTGCCGTGCTGCTTCGATAAAGACGCCCATCATCGCCTTGGCAACCTCCAAACGGAATCATTTACTGAGCTGTGGCAGGGCGACGCCTACACCGATTTCCGACAGACGCTATTACGTTCCCGCTCCGAAATAGAGATGTGCCGCAACTGCACTGAAGGCACAAAAGTATGGGCATAAAAAAGTCGTTAGTCAATCGTCGTCAGTACTCTCTCGGAACACTAACGACGCTTGACTAACGACTTACTTTTTACGCATTCGCTGGCGTGCAGAATTCCTCAAGCGCCATTTCGAGGTGCTGGGCAATCATCTGCGCCGAACGACCTTCGATGTGGTGCCGCTCAATGAAATGCACCAGGTCACCATCTTTGAAAATGCCAATAGCTGGCGAAGATGGCGGATATGGCAGCAGGTATTCCCGCATTTTCGCGGTTGCTTCCAAATCGCCACCAGCAAAAACGGTTACCATTTTATCGGGCTTCACTGGGCTCAACGCCAATGCAGCTTTTACACCCGGACGGGCTGCCCCGGCAGCACAACCACAAACCGAATTCACAACGACCAGCATGGTGCCCTGGGCGTTTTCCATCGTGTTCACTACGTCGTCGGCAGTGGTCAATTCTTCAAACCCAACGCTGGTCAGGTCTTCCCGCATCGGGACAAGCAAATGAGGAGGATACATAATTTTAGTTGTTAGTCAATTAGTTACTAGTCGTCAGTCTATAGTCTTTAGTCGTTAGTGCTTCTCTTGGTTGACTATCGACTGATGACTCTTGACTAACGACTTATTCTTACATAAATCCCAATTCTAATTTAGCGACTTCCGACATAAGTTCGGTGGAATAAGGCGGATCGAATGTCAATTCCACACTTACGTCGTTGACACCTTCGATGGCCCGGACTTTCTCTTCGATTTCGGCCGGAATTGAACCTGCCGATGGGCACGAGGGCGACGTCAGCGTCATCAGGATATACACGTTGTTGACCGGAAATATCTTGATTTCGTAAATTAGCCCCAGTTCATACACATCCACCGGAATTTCGGGGTCGTATACGCCTTTCAGCGCGAGTACAACCTGTTCTTTTAATTCTTCGTCAGTCATTGCTGTGCTTTCTATAAATTAAGCTGTTTGGCCTGAATAGGCCCGGCCATACGCTTTCATTCGTTCAATCATCGACGCCAGCCCACCGGCCCGCAGCGACGTAATCAGGTTGCCCATGCCCACTTTCGGAATAAAATAAAGCTCGGCATTAGCAATATCTTCAGGTTTTTCGCCCGATAATACGCGGATCAGCAAACCAACCAGACCCTTCGAAATCTGAGCTGTGGGTTCGCTATCACCATAAAAATACAATTTGTCGCCTTTCAGTTCAGCATCAACCCATACTTTCGACTGACAACCCATAATTCGGTTCTCGTCGGTTTTATTTGCTTCAGGCATAGGTGGTAACTTTTTGCCTAAGTCGATGATATACTGTGTCTTATCGAGCTGATCATCGAACAAATCAAATTCCTCGATAATCTCGTCCTGCTTTTCGTTAATGGTCATAGTTAAAATCTACCAAGTGGTTGGCCCATCGCACGAACTCCCAAAATGCGAACTATATTATTCTGGAATTGGTAAACAAGCCGATACTTTCTAACAAACACCTCGCGAATAAAGCTAATCTCAAACTTAGGAACTCTGCGTCCCATTTCTGGAAATTTTAACAGTAATTCAACTTTTTTAGCTAACTCATCTGACCAGTCATCAGCCAATGAAGATGAATAGTTGTAATAATCACTGTAGGCTTTCCTGACATCTACTTTAGCCTCGTCATTCCAAATTAATGTCATTACTACCTACTTTGCTTTTCTGCCTTTTTTTGCGCTTTATATTCGCCAAACTCTTTGATGAACTGCTCATGGGACGTTCCAGGCGTTGTGTTGGCCTCTAAGAGTCGCTCATTAATTAAACGTATAAATAAAATGCGCTCAATTAATTGATCGGCTGTAACCTTATCTGGCAGATTACCAAAACTTTCAATTACTTGATTTTTATCCAGCAAGAGTTCCTCTTCCATGTTTGTAAGGGTTTGTTTAGATATTCTTACAACATCATTTTCTGCACCCGGCGCAGGCCCATAATCAAACGGTCAACTTCATCTCTGGTGTTATAAACGGCAAAGGAGGCTCGCGTAGTTCCGGCAATGCCGAAGCGTTGCATCAGCGGCATCGTGCAATGGTGGCCAGTCCTGACGGCGATACCCTGTTGGTCCAGAATAACGCCAATATCCTGATGGTGAATCCCGTCCATCACAAACGAAATAACCCCAATTTTTTCCTTCGCCTGCCCAATGATACGTAGTCCGTCCAACGTAGTGAGTTGCTCGGTAGCGTACTGAAGCAGGTCATGTTCGTGGGTGGCAATATTCTCCTTACCCAAATTGGCCATGTATTCAAGCGCTGTTTTCACGGCCACTACGTCGGCAATATTCGGTGTACCGGCTTCAAATTTGTAAGGCAGATCATTGTACGTCGTTTTGGCGAACGTAACTTCCTTAATCATCTCGCCCCCACCCCGATACGGCGGCATGGAATCCAGAATTTCTTTCTTGCCATACAGTACTCCCATACCCGTTGGGCCATAAAGCTTATGCGCCGACAGTACGTAGAAATCGGCGTCAAGTGCCTGTACATCAAGGTCTAAATGAGAACTGGCCTGTGCGCCATCGATCAGCACAAGGGCACCAACGGCGTGCGCTTTGTCGATGATGGTTTTAACAGGATTGATGGTTCCCAGCGAATTCGATACGTGCACGCATGCCACTAATTTAGTACGTTCCGACAGGAGTTTTTCGTACTCGTCCAATAACAGTTCGCCGTTATCATCAACCGGAATGACTTTCAAAACACAACCTTTTTCTTCACAGAGCATTTGCCAGGGCACGATGTTGGAGTGGTGCTCCATCGTCGAAATGATAATCTCGTCGCCTTCGGTCAAAAAACGCCGACCGTAACTTTGGGCCACCAGATTAATACCGTCGGTGGTGCCGTACGTGAAAATGATTTCCTGCCAGTATTTGGCGTTCAGAAACTCCTGAATGGCCCGACGCGATGCTTCAAAAGCGGCCGTAGCCAACTCTGCCAGATGGTGAATACCGCGGTGAATGTTCGCATTGTAACCCTCGTAATACCGGGTAAGGGCATGAATAACCGGCAACGGCTTCTGATTGGTAGCCGCATTGTCGAAATACACCAGCGGACGGCCGTTTACTTCCTGGTCCAGCACCGGAAAATCCTGCCGAATTTTCTGAATATCGAGGGGCGTATCTATGGCTGATTGCATGAAAATTCAGGGAGAAAAAGATAAAATGGGCGGTAACGTCGCCCGAAAACTTCTCTTATCAAACAAAAACCAACAGTAGTTCAGTTCGGTAATTATCGTCTCCGTAGAACAATCACCTGATTCCGTAAGGTTCGGTTTCTGCGGAAATTATCATCAGCCATGAGTACAAGTGATTGTTTCGTATCGTCAGTCCAGGTCATGGCTTCGAGGTTGCAGACAACGCCGGGAAATTGCTGGTTAAAATCGAATGCCAGCTCCCGACGTAGCGTGTGGTTTGCTACGTCCATAGTGGCTACGTACAACCGTGCCGTAACCTGCCGATGACTCGCATCGTAACAACGTTCCAGCACCAATAGCCGATCATCATCAACGGCGACAATCTCCGAAATACCGTTCGGACGTTCTTCGCCCTGCGCAAACGGGCAGCGGTTCATCGGGTATCTGAATCGCTCCACGACCGGGTCAGCGGCAAGCGGATTTACGTAGCGAAAGAACGTAATAGAATCCTGATTCATGTCTGTTTCTGATTCCCAGCCAGCTTCAGGGGCCATCCAAAGCGCGCCCGCCGGGGTAACCGCAATCGCTTCCAACCCCTTGTTCGGCCCTGGCAGCGGAATTCTTAGTAAAACTTTAGCAGCGCTATCGCCCAGCATTTTACTGGCCAGTAAGGACGTAACAAATTCATGTTCGTCAGTCCAGAAATACGTATTAGTTTGAGGATGATACCGAACGCTTTCGAACCAGAAAGGCGTTTTCTCTGCTCGTTTCAGATTCGTATTGTTACTTAAATCGTGGATGGTTCGGATGTTGTTGAATACGTAGTGCCAGCCACGATCACTCACAAAATGCAATTCCCCCGTAGCCGGTACCATTTCAAGACCCGAAATGCCCCGCAGACTATCCCGCACAAACGGAACCGTCGCCGAATCACCTTCAAAAGCAAATTGTATACTTTGGGCCAACGTAGCGTTTGTAATCAGAAAGCAAGCCAGTACAAGTAGAAAGCGCATAAGGGGTAATAACTAATTTAAAGTATTATGCATCGATTTTGTCATGCTGACGAAGGAAGCATCTTAAGGTTTCCTACCATTCAAATAAGGATGCTTTAAGATGCTATCTGAAAACTATTTTATAATTCGTTCAAAAACCCCTAAATCCCCTGAAAGGGACTTTGTTCGAGTGCGAGTTAAGTCCCCTTTAGGGGATTTAGGGGTTTTTCAGACAGTTTCTAAGATGCTTCCTTCGTCAGCATGACATAAAGCACTGTCATTAGCAAGCTTTCAACCACTGCTTATAATAGAAAAATGGATAACAACCGACTGGCCATTATCCATTTTTCATTGAACATTTTTCATTAACGCTATTTTCCAAGTTTCTCTGTGACGACGCGCTCCAGATATTCCCGAATCGGTTGAATCTTGATCTGGCTTAGTACGTCCTGCGAGAAAGCGTAGAGCAAAAGCGTTCTGGCTTCGTCTTTTGGAATACCCCGCGAGCGCATGTAAAACAACGCTTCGTCGTTCAACTGCCCTGTAGTGGTTCCGTGCGAACATTTTACGTCATCAGCAAAAATCTCCAGCTGGGGTTTTGTATTCATCGTCGCATTGGGCGAGAGTACTACGTTCTTGCACGACTGATAGGCGTTGGTTTTCTGAGCGTCGGGCCGAACGAAAATCTTCCCGTTGAAAACGCCCGTGCTGTTATCGTCCAGGATACCTTTATACAATTCATTGCTGTAAGAATTGGGCATCGCATGATCAACAAGTGTATGGTTATCAACGTGTTGGCGGCCGTTTGGCATGTAAAGGCCATACATGAAAGCCTCGGCGTGCTGGCCATTCAGTACGATGTTCAGGTTGTTCCGGATGAAGTTGCCATCCAACGTAACAGTGGCCGAATAGAAATGGCTGTTGTCCGTCTGGTTCACCTGCGTAGTGCCGATATGATACGCTTTTTCAGTTTCATTCTGCACCTTGTAGTACTGCATCCGAGCGTCGCGCCCGAGGACAATCTCGGTCACTACGTTCACAAAACTGGCTCCATTGCCCAGCGTCCGGTATGATTCGGCCACCATCACTTCGGCGTTTTTGCCGACAACAATGAGGTTGCGGGGCTGCGAGGCACTGTTTCTGTCGCGGGCGTCAGTAATAAAACGAAGAATGATCGGCTGCTCAACAGTAGTGTTGTCAGGCACACGTACCACCACGCCATCGCTGGCTAACGCTGTATTCAGAGCCGTGAACGCATTTTCTTGGTAATCAGCGTAGTGAGCGAAATACGTACCGATAAAATCAGGCTCGGTTTTAAGCGCGTCGGCGAAGCTGGTTATTTGTACCTGACTGGCCGGGCTAACGATGCGCGACAGTTCGGCGTGATAGCGGCCATTTACGAAATACAGCAGATTCCCATCGAGATTTGGAATTTCGAGCGGAGCCAGATCTTCGGCGGTTAACGTAGTGCTTTCGTCGAGGTCGAACGATTCTTTGAGCAAACCGTTTACACTCGAATATTTCCATTCTTCGTTCCGAATGGTCGGAAAGCCGAGCTGGTCGAACTGTTTCAGAGCCGCCCGACGTAACTGATGCAGCGCCGTTTTGCTTGCTCCGTTCATGCGCTCTTCGTTGTCACGGAAAGCCGCCAGCAACTGCTCTTTAAAATCCTTATATGACGAATAGGAGGGAGTCATTTTTTGATGTTTGATGTATGATGTAGGTTGTATACTACAGGATTCGCCGTTTTATGGCTGTGTATCCTATCCTATACATCATACATCAAATTGCTTCTGCCTTTATCCAGTCGTACCCTTTTTCTTCCAGTTCGAGCGCCAGTTCTTTAGGACCCGATTTAACGATACGTCCCTGGTAGAGTACGTGGACGTAGTCGGGGACAATGTAATCCAGTAGTCGCTGGTAGTGCGTAACCACAATGGTAGCACGTTCCGGCGAGCGAAGTTTGTTCACACCGTCGGCCACGATACGTAGCGCATCGATGTCCAGCCCCGAATCGGTTTCGTCCAGAATAGCCAGTTTCGGTTCGAGCATGGCCATCTGAAAAATCTCGTTCCGCTTTTTCTCTCCTCCTGAAAACCCTTCGTTCAGCGACCGGCTCAGTAGCGATTGATCGATGTTGACTAGTTTCATTTTTTCTTTCATCAACTTCAGAAACTGCACGGCATCGAGCGAATCCTGTCCGCGATACTTACGGATCTCGTTGATGGCTGTCTTCAGAAAGTTGGTGGTGCTAACGCCCGGTATTTCAACCGGATACTGAAAAGCGAGGAAAATACCTTCGGCGGCCCGTTCTTCAGGGGCCATCTCCAGCAAATCTCTACCGTCGAACTTAACACTGCCGCCAATTACTTCATAGTCTTCACGACCTGCCAGTACGGATGCCAGTGTGCTTTTGCCAGCTCCATTTGGACCCATAATGGCATGAACCTCACCGGCATTGACTTCCAGATCAAGGCCTTTTAATATTTGCTTATTGCCAATTTTGGCTTGTAAATTACTGATGGATAACATAATAAAAACAGAGCGAGACAGCCTGATGAAGCCGCAAAGATAACAGATCAAACAGTATCTGTTCAGAAGAGGTAACAAAAACGGGCGTTTAAAAGTTGACCCCAGCGCTGTTCTGCCGTAATAAATACCTGAGCCTCCTACTAATCTATTAGTTGATAACTCCCGGACATGGCCGTCCAGGCTACTTTCTGTCAACTTTCGCCAAAATTTATTTTGTGGTAGGGGGCTTTTTCCTGGATTTTCCGAATTGAGTGAAAAGGAAATAGGGCAATATTGATGCCAATTGATGAAGTTACTTTTCTTAAATGACATAAACAACGTAAAGCCAACCATGAATTCACGGTTGGCTTTACGTTGTTTAGAAATCTCAAAATTGGTTTATACTTATCGCGGATCGCCGATACGTCTTGCGCGTTTGGTTTGCTGAATGACGAACGGTACACAGGCGTCAGCTGGGCAACCGCAGATGGTAGTCAGCAGTAATACCCGTACGTCCTTGAAACAACCTGGCATTCCAGCTTTGTAGATACGTACTGTATAAGCCTGCGATGCGGCCGGATTGGGCAGGTTGCTGACAATGACTCCACCAGCAGGTATTGGCTGTGCCGGACCTGACAACAGAACGCCCGAACCAAATGTGCCTCCCAGCGCGTACTGATACGTATCACCGGCCGAGAAATCACTGATGATGATTTTACCGTTCAACTGAGGAGTGCTGCCAGCGCACGTAACCGGTACGGCAGCAGCCGTTGCCGACAGACTACAAACCGCCGAGCAGGATACCGGCGCATTATAACCCACGGTGGTGCTGGAACAGCCCGGCAACGTAGCAACTATCGTGTGCGTAAGCCCGTCCGAAGGCAGGTTATTGAAGACAGCCGCAAACGTAGCACTGCTGGCTGTCGTTGTCGCAAAGGTCAGGCTCGTAGTCCCGTTTATCACGGTCAACACACCAGTAGTTGAATTGGTTAACGTAATGAGAGCCGTCACCGAGTGCGTATTGGTGGCTGTAGCACAAGCGCCGACAGTAGCCGTTGCCGTGAGTGAGCAGACAGGATCGGCAGGGCAGGCGGCTGGCGCTTCATAAGTCACGCTAATGCTCTGTCCCTGATACGTTACAACTACCGTGTGCGTACCGGTTCCGGTTGTCAATCCCGAGAAGGAATACGCAACCGAGGTTGTTCCGGTCGTAACATTAACCGTCGTCGTACTGGTGCCATCCGTGATGGTTAGCAGACCATTTGTCGCATTCGTGAAGCTCACAACACCAGTCGTGTTATACGTATTGGTACCCGGCACACACTCTGGTGGATCACTGAGACTCAGGCCAACGGTAACCGAACCTGAACCCGATCCCGAACAAGCCTGTGGCGCACTGATAATCGTGCTGGATGTTATAGCTCCTAGTTCCGCAGCAATCGTATGACTACCTGTTCCCGAAGCTAAGCCTGTGATCGAGTAGGGCACTGACGTAATACCCGCGCCAACAGCGATTGTAGCGGATTTTACAGTGTCAATATACAGGTTGATCGTACCCGCCGACGCATTAGTCAGCGAGACTGTGCCCGTAATGCTATAACTGTTGGTCGGTGTATCACAGGCACTCGGTGTCGCAGTGATGGCGATGCGCTGTAAGCAGGTCGAAGGTGCCGTGTACGACATACCTTGCGTTGAACAAGTCCGTATGTTTCCTTCAATAATGGCATTCACGGCGTGAACTACGCCATTTGCCGGTATATTGCTGAAGACCGTGGAGTAACTAACCGTGCCAGTTGCCTCGCTCACCGTTGTTGTGAAACTGAGCACACCTTCGTTAATCTTCAGAATACCAGCTGGTGGGTTTGTCATCTGAACAACCACAGTGGATGAATATACCTCATTTATGCAGATACCTGGTGTAGCAGTCACAGTTAGGCTACAAACCGGATTCAGCGAACAGGCAGCTGGTGCATTGAAGGTTGTGCTGGAACTAACCGACCCTAACTCCGCAGCTATCGTATGACCACCCGTTCCAGAGGCCAGGCCCGTGATCGAGTAAGGCACAGACGTTGCGCCCGTACTAACGGCAAGCGTTGCGGATAGTACATTATCGATGTACAGGTTAATCGTACCCGCCGACGCATTGGTCAACGAGACGGTGCCTGTAATGCTATAACTGTTGGTCGGCGTATCACACGCACCTGGTGTCGCAATGACGGCGATGGCCGGTCGGCAGGACGAAGGTGCTACGTATGAAACACTCTGTACAGAACAAATCCGTGTGGCCCCGGCAATGGTAACGCCCACAAAATGGGTAGACCCATTAGCGGTTAAGCTGGAGAAGACGGTGGTTATACTGGTCGTACCGGTCGTCTCGGTCAATGGAAATTCAGAGGAGTGGAACTGCCCATCAGTTACGCGCAGAATACCAGCTGGCGGATTCGTCATCTGGACAACCACGGTTGAAGAGTAAACCTCGCCTACGCAGGGACCTGGAACGACGCTCGCAGTTATGCTGCAAATCGCTGACACCGAGCAGGAAACCGGAGCCGTATACGTAGTAGTCGCCGTTGAGCAACCGGGCATGGTCGTGACAACGGTGCGGATCGTTCCATCCGATGGCAGTCCATTGAACGTAGCCGTATACGAAGCCGTACCGGCGGCTGTTGTGGCAAACGTCAGGCTTTCAATTCCGTCCGTAACAGTCAGTACGCCAGTTGGTACGTTGGTCAGATTTACGATAACTGAACTGGAGAACGTGTTGGTCACTGGATCGCACTGACCGGCGAGTGGTGTAACCGTTAATGAACAGGCCGATGTTACATTACAAGCCTGCGGAGCTAAATAGGTCGAAAGAACCGTCGAACAGTTGGGCAACGTAGCCACCACCGTGTGACTGGCTCCATCGGACACCAAACCGGTGAACACGGCTGCAAACGTAGCACTGCTGGTGGCGGTCGTCACGAATGTCTGACTTTGCACTCCGTTGGTAACGGTCAGCACACCGGCAGTCGGATTGACCAACTGTACCAGAGCCGTAGCCGAATACGTATTGGTCGCCGTCGTACAGTTGCCTACCGTAACCAGAGTCGTCAGCGAACAAACCGGCGCTACTGAGCACGAAGCCGGGGCCGTATACGTAGTGGTCGCTGTGGAACAGCCCGGTACGGTCGTGACAACGGTACGGATGGTTCCATCAGATGGTAGGCCATTAAACGTAGCCGTGTACGATGCTACGCTGGCGGCATTAGTCGCAAAGGTCAGGCTCTCCACACCGTCCGTAACAGTCAGTACACCCGCTGCTACGTTCGCCAGATCGATAACCACCGTGTTGGAGAACGTATTGGTGACTGGATCACACTGACTGGCAAGCGTCGTTGTGGTTAACGAGCAGGCCGGAGCCAGGGTGCAGGCATTGGGAGCCGAATAGGTCGAAAGAACCGTCGAACAGTTGGGCAACGTAGCCACCACCGTGTGACTGGCTCCATCGGACACCAAACCGGTGAACACGGCTGCAAACGTAGCACTGCTGGTGGCGGTCGTCACGAATGTCTGACTTTGCACTCCGTTGGTAACGGTCAGCACACCGGCAGTCGGATTGACCAACTGTACCAGAGCCGTAGCCGAATACGTATTGGTCGCCGTCGTACAGTTGCCTACCGTAACCAGAGTCGTCAGTGAACAAACCGGCGCTACTGAGCACGAAGCTGGGGCCGTATACGTAGTGGTTACCGTCGAGCAGCCGGGGAGTGATGCCACCACCGTATGGCTGGCTGCATCGGCAGTCAGACCGTTGAATGTAGCCGTATACGAAGCCGTGCTGGCAGCAGACGTAGCAAAAGTTAAGCTCTGGGCGCCATCGGTAACGGTCAGTACTCCGGCTGGAACATTGGCCAGATTAACGACTACCGTGCTGGAAAACGTACTGGTAGCCGGGTCGCACTGTCCCGCGATAGCCGAAGCCGTCAGCGAGCAGATCGGCGCTACCGAACACGAAGCCGGAGCCGTATACGTAGTAGTTATCGTCGAGCAGCCGGGCAGACTGGCAATCACCGTGTGGCTGGCTGCATCCGAAACCAGATCGTTAAATACGGCTGCGAACGTAGCACTGCTGGCGGCTGTGGTGGCAAATGTCAGGCTTTGTGTTCCGTTCGTGACGGTCAGTACGCCAGTCGTTGAATTAGTCAAACTGACCAGCGCCGTAGCTGAATAGGTATTCGTCGCCGTAGCACAGATCCCCGCTGTTACGTTAGCTGTCAGTGAGCAAACGGGTGCTACCGAGCAGGAAACCGGCGCTGTATACGTAGTGGTAATGGCCGAACAACCGGGCAGACTGGCGATCACCGTGTGGCTGCTGCCGTTGGAGATCAATCCTGGGAATACGGCCGTATACGAAGCCGAACCCGTTGCGACGGTAGCGACCGTAGCACTGTAAGGCCCGTCCACAATGGTCAGCACACCCGCCGTTGGATTGGTCAGGTTCACTACGACTGTATTGGAGAACGTATTGGTAGCTACCTCACAGGCGCCGGTAAACGTAGCGGCTGTCAGCGAGCAAACGGGTGCAACCGAGCAGGAAACCGGAGCCGTGTACGTCGTTGTGGTTCCGCCACAACCGGGCAGGCTGGCCACCACTGTATGGCTGGCACCATCCGAAATCAGGTTTGTGAAG
This sequence comes from Spirosoma profusum, assembly GCF_014699005.1. GTDB lineage: Bacteria > Bacteroidota > Bacteroidia > Cytophagales > Spirosomataceae > Spirosoma > Spirosoma profusum. The sequence goes on along the minus strand of NZ_JACWZY010000026.1, from coordinate 94,179 downwards.
ACGGCTGTAAACGTAGCACTGCTCACATTCGTCGTGGCGAACGTCAGACTCAAAGGTCCGTGCGTAACGGTCAGCACACCGGCTGTCGGATTGGTCAGCGCGACCACAGCCGTAGCCGAATACGTATTCGTGGCTGGCGAACAACTACCTGCTATGGCTGTAGTTGTCATCGAACAAACCGGCGCTACCGAACACGAAGCCGGAGCCGTATACGTAGTAGTTATCGTCGAGCAACCAGGCAACGTAGCAACCACTGTATGACTGGATGCATCCGCCGTCAAACCGTTGAAGATAAGCGTATAGGATGCTGTTGTAGTAGCCGTGGTGGCAATCGTACCACTATTTGGCCCGTCCGTAACGGTGAGTATCCCCGCCGTCGGATTATTCAGCGTGACCACGATGGTATTGGAGAACGTACTGGTCGCCGGATCGCACTGCCCTGCGATGGCCGAAGCTGTCACCGAGCAAATCGGGGTGATGGAGCAGGAAGCCGGAGCGGTATACGTAGTAGTCGCCGTTGAGCAACCGGGCAGGCTAACCACGACGGGATGACTGGCTCCATCCGAAATCAAATCATTGAAGATCGCATTATACGTAGCATTGCCGCTAGTCGTCGCAACGGTTACACTTTGTGAGCCGTTGGTAATGGTCAGCACACCGGCTGTTACGTTCGCTACCTGCACGACTGCCGTAGCCGAATACGTATTGGTCGCGGTGGCACAGGCTCCGGCGGTTACGTTAGCAGTCAAAGAGCAGGCGGGCGCTACTGAGCAAGAAACCGGGGCCGTATACATAACTGAAGTAGCCGAACAACCGGGCAGGCTGGCTACCACCGTGTGGCTGCTGCCATTGGAAACCAGACCCGCAAAAACTGCCGTATAAGAACCTGCGCTGGCGGTCGCCGTAGCGAACGTAGCGCTATTGGGACCATCCACAATGGTCAGCACACCAGCCGTTAGATTGGTCAGGTTCACCACAACTGTATTGGAGAACGTATTGGTAGCTGCCACGCAGGCACCGGTCAACGTAGTGGCCGTTAGTGAGCAGACGGGAGCTACCGAGCAGGAAGCCGGAGCGGTATACGTAGTAGTCGCCGTTGAGCAACCGGGTAGTGAGGTTACCACAATATGGCTGGCTCCATCGGAAACCAGATTGCTGAACACAACCGGGTACGTAGCATCGCTGCTGGTAGTGGTAGCAATGGCCTGGCTTTGTGCGCCGTTGGTAATGGTCAGCACACCACCGTTTGAGTTAAGTATCCTTACACTTACCGTAGTCTGATAGGTGTTTGTAGCTGGTGAGCAGGTGGAGGATGTGATCGTAGTGGTTAACGAGCACACAGGAGCTGCCGAACAGGAAAGGGGTGCTGTATAGGCCGTAGTGGCTGACGAACAGCCTGGTAACGTAGCCACAACCGGATGACTAACGCCATCGGCAGTCATATTGGCAAACGTAGCTGTATACGAGTTCGTACCAGCAGTTGTTACGGCAAACGTAGCACTGCGTGCGCCGGTCGTAACGGTCAATGTGCCGGTTGTCGAGTTGGTTAGCGTAACAACCGCCGTAGCCGTATACGTATTGGTCGCTGGCGAACATTGTCCGGCGCTGGCTACTGCGCTTATGTTGCAGCAGGCGGTTGGGTTTAGGGTAACCGTTACGTCGGTGTAGCAGGTACCCCGGTTGTAAACGCGAATCGTGTACGTCTGAGCCGTAGCCGGATTCGCCAGATTGCTGACAATTATGCCGCCGGCCGGAATCAGCTGAGCTGGTCCTGATAAAGAAGCCGCCGGATTGAAGTCGGGACCTAATGAATATTGATACGTATTGGTCGACTGAAAATTACTGAGTACAATTCGACCATTGTTCTGCGAAGCGCCCCCCGAACAGGTGGCCGCTACGGTAGCGGCCTGGAACGACGGCAACGCTTCTTCTTCGACAATAAAGGGGCAGCAGCTATAATCAGGGCACTTTCCTGATTCAATATCGACGGCCAGACTATAGGCGCCGGGGGCTGTTATGTATAAGACGTTAGAGCCATTATTCTGAATCTCTACACCATCCTTATACCAGTGGTAACTGGAACGACCCGGCGCAGCGACTATCTCAAATATGTATTCATCGCCCGTGCAGACCACATAAGGTACTGACGAACAGACCACAGCGGTATCGCCCGGTATAGTAGCCACATTGTACATAACGCCTGAACTGTCGGCACGTACCTGATACGTCATTGATAAACTCTGCCCGGCCGAGAGGCTGGGGATGGTCCAGTTACTGATGGGCGAACCCGGTGTGAACGTGGTGTTAGCTGGTAGGCTGGTGGTTCCGAGATAGACTAAACCCGTTGACAAAGAGTCACGTACCACAATCGTCGAAGCAGTAGCCGTACCTGTGTTTGATACAGACATTGTGTAAGTGATTGTGCCACCAATCTCAACTCGTGATTTATCGACGACTTTATCTATAACAACCTGTGCTCCGCTTGGTTGCGTACAGGAACCGGGCGCCGTATACGTAGTAGTCGTGGTCGCACAACCGGGCAGCGTGGCCACTACGTTATGCAGGCTTCCGTTTGACGGAAATCCGGTAAATGTAGCCGTATACGTAGCAGGACTGGTTGATGTCGTAAATGTTCGCGTCTGACCGCCATCGGTTACAGTTAACGTACCAGCAACGGAGTTGGCAACGCGAATCAATACCGTGTTTGAGAACGTATTGGCAGGCAGCGTACACTGACCAGGATTCGCTGTGGCCGTGAGCGAACAGACGGGCGCCGAGCAGGAAGCTGGTGAAGAATACGTAGTGGAAGCGCTGGCACAACCGGGCACCGTTGCCGTTGCGATACGACCCGTTGAGTTGGCCGGAAGACCGTTAAAAATAGCCGTGTACGACGTAGTAGTACCCGCCGTGGTGGCAAACGTCTGGCTAACTGGTCCATCGGCAACGGTCAAGATACCGGTCACTGTGCTGGCTACGCGGACAACCACCGACGTAGTGAAGGTGTTTGTAGCGGGCGAACACTGACCTGCCGTTGCCGTCAGACTGACCGTGCAACCAGCACAGTTGTTTTGCGGCAACGTAGCGGTAACCACGGTGAAGCAGCCGGGACCGTTGTAGATAATGATCGAATAACTCTGACCAACTGAATTTGACGGATTAGCCAAACCCGTAAACGAAACCGCCGAAGCCGATACCGGCTGGCCACCGGTTGCCGTGTACGAAGGCGCGGGTGAGCTGGTGTAAATAAAGGCTTTCTCACCGTTTTGTACGCCTGTGAGCACAATGCTTCCATTCACATTGGCTCCTGTGCCGGTGCAACTGGCGGGCGTTACGGATACACTGGCTACGCTAGTGATTGTGCAGATAAATCCGGCGTCGAGCGTATGGTTAACAGAGCCAGGAGCGCCCGTTGTTACGTTAGCGGTTGGTGCATTGATGCCGGCTACCGTTGCCAGTTGCGCATTTGAATCGTTCAATGTGCTGGCCGTTGGCGCTGTGCTGCCGGCTGCCGTCAGTTCGTAATGTTTTCCGCTGATGTGCAGTGCGCCACCCGTAAACTGGCCACCTGACCCGAATACAACCTGATAAGCCGTAGCGGGTAGCAACGTAGTATCGGCGCCCGTACCGTTCCAGCTTCCGATCAGGAGTTTGCTTTTCGATGAGAAGTAATATTCACCATTGGCATTAGTCGTGGTCGAAGCGATCAACGTACCGGCTTTGTAAATCGTTACGTTAACGCCCGCCAGTGCCGATTCGCAAGGGTCCTGAATTCCGTCTCTGTCGGTGTCGGTCCAGACACGGTTTCCGATTTCGATGAAGCTGGCCGTCGCGCAGCCTATTTCTACATCGCCCAGACCGGCCGTGTTCTGCGAATAGTCGGGACTCGGATTCCGGTAAATAACATAGGCCGATTGTATTGTGCCGTTTTTATTGGAAAGCCGTCGGAAGCCATTTGCTGAATTCACTTCGACCGATTTGAATGTATAGGCGGCCATATTCAGCGGACTCATGGTTGTTGCAACGACGTTCCCCGAACCAGGACGTAGTGCCAGACCACCCAGCGCATTTTCGCCATAACCCAGGTAAGGCGATTCAAAATTGGCGTTGTCGTTATAAAATTCACCTAAACCTGGTCCCTGATTGTTATTCGGGAAAGCACCTTTTTGGCCTAACACACTGCCATTGTTTTCCAGCGTGTAGATACCGTTGCGGTTGGCAACCCGAAGTAGTTCGCCACCACTGATGGTGTTGTATTTTGCTGTATCGCCCGGAATCGAGCCATAGTTTCTGCTGCCACCCTGTAAGCCAGTGCGATCGGCAAAAGCCAGTATCATCGAATTGTCGATATCAAATTCAATTCCGGTCAGTATTGGCTGGCTGCGTGTCAGGTTTTTGCCATCAGGCGTAATGGCTTCAAACGAATCCGTCCAGGTACGCCAGTTGACTGAATTCTTTCCTTTGGTTTGATCGTCGAAAAGTTCACCGGGACCTTTTGGATACGTGAGTGGGAAATTGAACGTAGGGGTCCAGGAATTAGCCAATGGGTCGAGGGCATACACAAAAGCGCGCAAATCCGACCGATTGTTGGTAACAGAACCATCACAGACTACGCCGACGTATACCTTTCCGCGACGGTATTTGATCGCCCAGGGACGAGAATTGCCGCTGCCGGTCGTACAACCATTAGGAATCGTAAACGACGTATACGTAGCAGGTGCTGCACCGCCAGCGTTATAAGCCGTGATGTCCAACCCGTAAACCTTTTTGTCGTCCAGATTGACAAAATAAAGCTGATTACCATCATCAGAAATGGTCAACCCGCCCATACCGATTTTACCAACCTGCGGAAAAATACCGGCATCGCGGCTGGGGTCGGTGGTGTTATTCGGAAGTCCCCGCATATCGTTAGTGCCTATAGCTCCTAAACCAATGTTAAGGGGACTCGTCGTTACGTTCAGGAAGTTTGTAACGGCATTGGTGACGGTGTTAATAGCATAAATACCACCCAGACCCTGCGGACCTAAACCAGCGTGCCGACGTAGCACAGCCGAGGTGAAAATCGTTTTGGTCTGCCGGTTATAGGCTACGCCCCAGAGCGCACCTACCTGAGCCGCTGTAGCTAGCTGAGTCGGGTTTGCCGTACTGGCATGGTTCCCCGAATTGAAAACATAATACGAGCTATCGGTATCGTTGATAGCCAGAAAAGACATCGATGAGCCAGCTGTACCGCCACCCAATGGATTGCCATTCACGTAGCGGGGGGCAAACAGTTTAGGATTCGACTGGCAGTAATCAACAGGATTCAACATGCCCAGATCGACGGTACAGTCGGGTGCCGGAACAAACTGTACCGTAGTACGTCCATCTACTCCATTTGGCGTTCCCTGCGCCGTATAACCGGCAGGAAGATTACCAAACTCGACCCGCACCGGGTAATTCGCTGCTAGAATGTTTAATTTATATTGGCCATACGCATTGGTGACCGTCGTAAACGACGTACCGGCGCAGTCGACAGCCGTAACTGTAACGCCCGGTACCCCCGCCGTTTCACCCGCATTTTTGATTCCATCCGCGTTAAAATCGTTATAAGCCGTACCGCTGAGGTCAACACCGGATGTACAGGTTAGGGATGGGCATTCAGTAGGAGCCGTGAAAGTGGTCGAAGCCGAACAGCCGGGATTGTTCTTAAAATACGTATTGATTGTGCCACCAGCGCCGTTGGCAGGAACCTCAAACGTAACGATCTGTGGAGACGCAAATTCAAGGTCAACGTTCGTTGGATAATTTACGCCGTTTCTATCTGGCGGATCGAAAAAAGTAACGACGTTAAAGCCTGGGAACACAGCCCGGCGCTGGCCGCCTAATTCGACAATGATGCTATCGCCCGCTGGTGCATTGGCCCAGTTTACTTCGGCACTCACCATTGCCCGTGTGTTATTGAAACAGCCCGATACAGTGGCCGTAACACCAATGGTTGTCGTTACCCGATACGAAATAACCAGTTGAGGGCCAGCGTTACCAAAGGCATCTGCTGATTTAGCCATAGTATTAGCGCCTGATCCGGTAGCATTGAAAAGCAGTGTAATCGGGTTCGAGGGATTCCAGTCAGGGCGATCAATGATTTCCTGAACAATGGTGGCCAGGTTAGTTGTGCGCTGGCTGGCGCCGGCCTGACCATCAGTCCAGCCGTCACCATTACCCCAGTATTCAGTGTGGTTGGTAGCTGCCGACGAAAAGCGGTCTGAAATTTCGGTAGATGATCCAGACGAAAACGAACCGGAATTGCCTACGTTATGCCCTTTGATTTCAATATTTGCCAGATTATCGTTATAAGTGCCAGCGCTCGTAAACTGAACGCGGGCGTCGATAATTGTCGCTGATTTAGGAATAGCAACCGACGCAAACCGCAACCCAATGTACTGGCCGCCTAACCGTAATCCTGTCGATGACGTATTAACCGGTCCGCCTATTACCTGTGTAGCATCGTTGTTGCTTTCGGTAATCTTTACTGTAGCAGTAGGGGTTAGCGTACACTGTGCTTCGACAAGAAAAGGGCACAGCATACCAAAAATCCAGAGAATACCTATTGAGATGGTTCTGGGTAGTTTGCCTGAAAAGAAGGACCGTATCGGCTTCTCGTTGATTGAGGAGGTGGCAATACAGGTAGGCATATAGTTATCTATTTAACGGTTAAAGCCTAATTGGGCTATAAGGCGTTAGCACGAAGCACAAAATCTGTGCCAGTGTGTATAGAGTTACTTATATATGGAAATCGGTATCTTAAATAGGGTCTTAAGTTTGCTATATAGAACAACTCATAAATATAAGTTAGTAATAATCCTTTATGACGTTGATTGTCAATATTCTATGTAAGCATAGCGCAATTTTTTCCTGTAGTATATCTTTAGGAAAATCGGTGAAATAGTAGACTGAAGGTAGAGAATCTGTATAGCGTTTATTTGTGAATTGTGTAATCTATAAAACAATGTTTTTGTAATTGACTTATATAGAAATAAGCGTATAGACGTTCGCCCACAGCAAAAACCTGGTTGAATCAATAAATTTTTAAGGGTATAGAATTAGCAATTGACGTAGCGAGACCGGTAAGTGATACGTTGTCGATGCTGCTTTAATTGAAAATAATTAGGGAGGTATCACAATGGTGAATACTGAGTATTTTAAATAATGCTTACTGATGTTATGAAATCTATCTCTTATTGGGCGAGCCGACACAAAGCTCTCGCTATTACGTTGCTTATTCTGGGTCAAATTTGTAATGCTTTCAACGGTATATCGCTGGGCGCAACCTTACTGGAGAATGTACCGCTACGTTGGCTGCAATGGTGTATGTGGCTGCTTCTTGCCGGGGTGATTGCTACGTATAACTTTTCCTATCAGGCTATTACAATCAATTACCAGCGCAGTCGAAACGTTCTGACGCTGGCTTTCTCCGCGAATTTTCTGCTTTTTGGTTTGTTGGGTGGTATCTGGAGCCAGCAAAGCATCCCCGCTCATTCGACCCAACAGGTGTTCGGTGGCCGACGTATTGAAGTAGTGCGTGATACGTTGGAAAATGGCAATTCGATACGTTCGACAGTACGTTCTGAAAATCAGGTTGATCGCAAAGGTGTTACCTCAGATGATCCCAAAAGCACGGGCGGTAGGCGTGTTGGATACGTACTGCTGGCATTACTGGGAGTAATTGTCGCGTATGGAATGGCTGCGATAGCCTGTAATATCCTCTGTGCTGGCTATGGATTTGTGGCCGCGTTGGTACTATACCTGGGTTTGGGAGGGCTGGCTGGTTCGGTGTATTTTCTGAAGAGAGCGTTTCAGAAAAACCTGAAACGACGCCAGGATATGACCCAGGAAGAACGAAAACGTGACCTTCGCGTCTTCTGGCTGAGCTGGCTGGCTTTCATCGTTGTCGTTTCGCTGCTTATTCTAATCAACCCATAAAAAACTCAGTTCCGCACCACCAGCAGAACACCACCAATAATGAGCGCGATTCCGAGCAGTCGCCAGCCGTTTGCCGGGTGAATTGTGAACCCCATAAAGCCATAATGGTCCAGCACTAGCGCGGCCATTAATTGGCCCGCTACGCTCAGACTCACCAGATTAGCGGTGCCTATTTTAGGGACACTCACGATAACCGTGATCATGTAAATGGCGCCCATAAGTCCGCCCATCCACTTCCACCAGCTTACCTGTCGGACGGCATCGACCGGAGGATTTGTCCCGCCCGTCGCCAGAAACAGCAGCACGAGCACAACAAAGCCTGACCCAAACGAAATGGCCGCTGCGAGAATCGGATTACCCATAGCCTGACGTAAATTGGCGTTTACGCCGGCCTGAACCGTAATGGCCAAACCAACCAGAAAAGCAAGGACTATATAAAGGTAATTCATGGTCGTAAAGGTAGACAGGGCACCCGGCTTGTCTTATACGGAGGGCTGGATAAATTTGTATTCAGGCGTAAAATTAGTCAGTGTATGGCAAACCAGATTCTGGTAATTGGGAGTTCGAATACCGACATGGTCGTGAAGGCCGATAAGCTGCCCGCGCCCGGCGAAACCGTTCTGGGTGGTACGTTCCTGATGAATCCGGGAGGGAAAGGAGCCAATCAGGCGGTGGCCGCTGCCCGACTGGGGGGAGACGTAACGTTCGTGGCGAAAGTTGGTAACGATATGTTTGGTCAACAGGCTGTTAACGGTTTCCGACAGGAAGGAATTCGTATCGATTACGTACTGACTGATACGGAAAATCCATCGGGAGTGGCGTTGATTAACGTGGATGCCGCGGGTGAAAACAGCATTACCGTTGCGCCCGGTTCCAACGCCAATCTGCAACCTGCCGAAACCGATGCCGCCCTGGAGCAAACTGAGTCGAATGCCATTGTATTAATCCAATTGGAAACGCCCCTGCCGACCGTCGGATACGTAGTGCGGAAAGCTACTGAACGAGGATTGCGGGTCATCCTGAATCCGGCTCCCGCTCAAACACTGCCACCCGATTTACTGGCCCATCTGTTTTTAATTACGCCCAACGAAACCGAAGCCGAACTCCTGACGGGTATTCACGTAAACGACGTAGCAACTGCCGAACAGGCCGCACAAAAATTGCGTGAACTGGGTATTTCGAACGTAGTGATTACGTTGGGAGCCAAAGGAGCCTATATAAGTACCGATGACGTGAAACAACTGGTTACAGGGCCTCGTGTTACCGCCGTCGATTCAACGGCTGCGGGTGATTGTTTTAATGGTGCGCTGGCCGTATCGCTGGCCGAGGGTCAATCGTGGACCGAAGCCGTTACGTTCGCCTGCAAAGCCGCTTCGCTTTCGGTGACGCGTATGGGCGCTCAGGCATCCATGCCGACGCGTGATGAAGTGATTTGATACGTAACGACTAGCTCATTAAATTGCGGAAGGCCCCGACAGTCTCTGGCTGTCGGGGCCTTCTATAGTGCCCAAGTCACGTAACGATCTACCTAGTCAATTCGAACGCTCACTCCTCCTGTATGAAAATTCTAAGGTTTCTGCTTGTGTTTTTGATAACGCTTTCGGCATCAGCGCAGAGACCTATTCCACCAGCCATGCTTCCCGATCCGGCGGAGGCTCTGCAAACGTATCGGAGTAACCTGTCTCTGCTTCGGCAGGAACACCCGAATCAGCGCGAGTTGCCCGACCTGAAATTCTTTACGTTCGGGATGGGGAGTCGCCTGAAACTCATTTACCGAAAAGGGCGATTACTCAACGCGCTCACTGGAAATATTGAGGAACAGTGGTCAGTGAAACACGAAATCATTGTTCCGTCGGAATACGTAGTGCACCTGACGCTGGCTGACGGACAGATTATTCAAATTCGCGAAGATGAAACCGGTGTGTGGCTGCTCCAGCCCGCTAAACGCCCGAAGTTAATCCCAGGTACCCGTAGCCGGGTCGAATTGCCTCGTTTCGAAGATAAAACCTATGGGCCCGTGCTACGTGTGTTGCATCAGGAAATCCTTATCAACGTAACAAACGGACGACCCGTACCTAATTTCCTGGTGTATTTCAAGCCCCGGTATCGCGATGCGGCTATGATGGCGATGGTGCTACGTCAAACCAATAACCTTTCGCTGATTCGGGACTGGATTATGGCCATCCGTAACCCCTTCGACCGGAACAACCGCCGAATGGCCGAAGCCGACAATCTGGGCGAGGTGTTGTTTCTGGTATCGTTAGTGGCCGATAAAACCCATCCGGCTGTACAAATGGTACTGGATTCGGTACGTCAGTTTCGGAAAGAAAACTACATTCATGGGAAGATAGATTTTGCTGAACATCCTGTTTTTCAGACGAAATGGTTAAAATACGGGCTGAAACAACTGGGCCTTGACGACCCTTATGTTATTCCAAAGCAATACGATAGCTACTCGTCGCTGTTCTGGTTGGATTTCAAAGATGAACACGTACCGGGAAAGCAAACCGAGGAATCGTCGGGCATCAATTCTCCGTATCTGGTCTGGGCCGAAGACCATTTCTTCGGTCAGAAGCGTGGCATGATTGGCAATCTCGATTATCCGCTTACCTGGGAACATCAGGCCAGTGACGCCCATTACCCCGGCCTGACCGTTCTTGAGCAAACGTTAGTAAAGAAAAAGATAGCTTTTCCGCACGCCTGGCAGTCCGCTGAAATGTTTTTACTGCTTGAGAAAAAATGAAAGGCGTTCCAGCTATGAGCCCATAAAAACAGGTATTACGTAGCAAGCCACGACAACGCTTCCTGATTTTCTTTCTGAATCGCCAGATCACGTGCGATTTGCCCCTGATTATCCCGAATGGACGTATCAGCGCCGTGGTCGAGCAGGAGCTTAACGAGTTGATTGTGTCCAAACATAACCGCATACATCAGCGCCGTACCGCCCGTTCGATTTTGCAAATTCAGATTAGCGCCACGCTCGATTAACTGACGGGCGATATCCACATAACCTTTAAACGAAACGCCCATCAACGCCGTGCTCCCACTTATGTCCTGCGTATTTACATCGGCGTTCGCATCCAGCAAAACGCGAACAGCTTCCAGTTGACCACTGTATGCCGCCAGCGTCAGGGGCGTAAATCCTTTGTCATTCTGGATATTCACCTCTGCACCGTTGTCAATGAGTTGATTCAGGTAACGAACGTCGCCCTTGCGGGCAGCATCAAACAATAAATCTTCAGAGCGATCTGACTGAAAAGACATACGTAATCTTTTTGTGTTAGTTGTAGATTAGCGTAACAATCAATTATGGATTGTTTGTTCTAAAAACCTGCCGAATCTATGTCCGAGAATCGTAACGAACAGAACGTAGTGACAACGCGCTGTTGCATCGTTGGGGGAGGGCCAGCCGGGATAATGCTGGGTTTTTTGCTGTCTCGTGCGGGTGTGGAGGTGATTGTGCTGGAAAAACACACCGATTTCCTACGCGATTTTCGGGGTGATACCATTCACCCATCCACGCTGGAGTTGCTGGCCGAATTGGGTTTGCTGGATGAATTTCTAACAGTACCCCATCAGGAGCTTCGGGGTGTCCAGGTAACCTTTGAAGGCAAGACCATTCCCATCGCCGATTTTGCTCATTTGCCAACTCAGTGCAAGTTTATCGCCTTTATGCCGCAGTGGGATTTCCTGAATTTTCTGTCCAGCAAAGCGAAAGAATTCCCAACTTTCAACCTATTCATGCAAACGGAAGCGACTGATTTACTGGAAGAGAATGGAAATGTAGTTGGTGTCAAAGCCACTACGTCCACCGGTGAATTGGCTATCAAAGCCGATTTAGTAGTCGGGACAGATGGTCGCCATTCGGTTATTCGGGAGAAAGCGGGCTTGTCGGTGCAGGATTTTGGCGTACCGATTGATGTTCTCTGGATGCGTATTCCAAAAAATCCGGCTATCGGCGAGCAATCGCTTGGGTACGTTAAAAGTGATAAGTTCATGGTGCTTATCGACCGACATGACTATTTCCAGTGTGGCTTTCTGATTCCTAAAGGACAATTTGACGCGGTAAAAAATCGCGGCCTTACGGCTCTACAGGCCGATATTCGCGAGTTGGCTCCTTTCGTTGGCGATTACGTTGCAGAACTCGATTCCTGGGATAAAATCAGTTTGCTGACGGTTAAAATTGACCGGTTGCGGCAGTGGTATAAACCTGGTTTATTGTGCATCGGGGATGCTGCTCATGCGATGTCGCCAGCGGGGGGCGTTGGGGTAAATCTGGCGATACAGGACGCTGTCGCAACCGTCAACCAATTAACCAAATCGCTTCAGAAAGGCCCGGTACGTATCGACGAACTGGCTCAGATTCAGCGACGTCGGATGTGGCCGGTTCGGGTGATTCAGTCGGGACAGATTGCCGTCCATCGCCGACTCATCAATGCATCGACCGCCCGCGCAACCATCATTCCATCGGCCTTTTTCTGGTTGCTGCGACACGTACCATTTCTGCGACGGATACCGGCTTATCTGGTTGGCATTGGCCCGCGACCTGAACACATTCGAACGTAACGTTCCGGCGTTACGTTCGAATGCTACGTCTATAAACAGATCACACCGTTACGTTAAAGAGATTCAACGTATCAGCGTTGTCTGCCGCCGAATGTATACCCCACTTTAGCCGTGAGATACGTGTTCTTTCCAATAAGTTCGCTGTTCATACCCACGTAGTTGATGGACGTATCACTCATTATATTTCCCGCGATTTCGGCTGTGAGCGCAGAATAGTTTACGCCAATCCGAACGATACCGCCAATCAGGTTTGCAGCGGGTAACGTGAACCGATAGATACTACTGCTAGGGCCATTGAGCAATTGCGTGCTGGGGTCAACATGAAACAGGCCCGCACCGATGCCGATAAAAGGCTGTACTGTTTTTGTGCCAATAGCATAGTTCGCGATTATGGCGCCCGATGTGTTCAATTTCGCCTGGCTGGGATACTCTAAATTGCTGTTCAGAATTTCACTACGTTGAATGTACGCCTGTTCGAAACGGAGGCAGACAGCCAGTTGATGCGTCAGGTGATAACGGGGTTCTACGCTATAAACAAATCCACCCTTGCCCGCCGACATATCGAGGGGAGTTGCATAACCAACGACCGCATTCAGTTTGAGGGCAGTAAACTTCTGGGCTTTAACGAGGGGAGCAACTAAAAGAAATAACGCAATAAACAGTTTTTGCATGAAAAGAAATGTTTGATGGCAAGCGTACGAGAATGTACAATGATTTATACGGTCAAATTTACGGTTACGTTGCAACATCACACTATTTTCTGACCGCTTTATTGCTGGTTTTCTGCTATTTTAGAGCAACCATCTCGTATACTTCCATGCTATTCCAATTCCGCACTTGGCTCATTCTGAGCGTTTTTTCTCTATATAGCTACGTATACGCCAGCGCCCAGTCGCCAACTCAGCAACTGCATCAGATTATCGACAGCACCTGGGCTTTCCAGTTAAGAGAATTTCCCATGAAGGCTGTGTTTGCGGGACTCAAAACCCAGATTGAGTCGATGGAAGATTACACAGAAATCGCATTTGGTCGGCAGGTCGCTTTTTATCGACAGCAATTGACCCGACTCAAAGCCATCCCGACTGAATCGCTTTCGCAGGTCGATCAGGTGAACAAAGAATTGCTACGGTATACCTTGCAGGAAGACATCGATGGATACGAACTGAAATCGTATCTAAATCCGCTCACATCGGATTACGGGCCGCACATTGGTCTGTCGTTCGTACCAAATTACCTGACGTTCCGGACGGCGGCTGATTATGATACGTATATAAAGCTGCTCAACTCACTACCGACGTATCTAGGGAACGTAGTGACGGTGATGCGTCAGGGCCTCAAAACCGGCATTACAGCACCGAAAATTATCCTGAAAGGCTACGAAATAACGTATCAGAATCACATTGTCACTGATCCGACACGTAGCGTTTTTTATGCGCCTTTCCTGAAATTACCAACGTCACTGTCTGAGTCTGAGCGGAATCAGTTGCAGCAGGCCGGCAAAAAGGCAGTGATGGAAGGAGCCATTCAGGCGTTCAAACGGTTTGGCGATTTCATGGATAAGGAGTACATTCCTGGTGCTCGTCAGACGATTGCTGCGCAGGATTTACCGAACGGAAAGACGTATTACCAACAGCGTGTTCGGTATTACACAACGCTCGACGTAACGCCGGAAGCTGTCCACCAAATGGGGCTACGCGAGGTGGAACGTATCGAGAAAGAAATGCAGGCGATCATTACCAAAACAGGCTTTAAAGGTTCTTTTCAGAATTTTCTGAAATTCCTGCGAACAGATCCGCAGTTCTACGCCAAAACGCCCATTCAGTTACTCAAAGAAGCCAGTTTTATTGCCAAGCATGCCGACGATAAACTGCCTGCGTATTTCGGTAAACTTCCGAGGCAACAATATGGCGTAGCGCCCGTACCCGATGCGCTGGCTCCCAAATACACCAGCGGACGCTACATTGGGGCGCCCCTGGGCAGTAAAACGCCTGGTTATTATTGGGTCAATACGTATAATCTGAACAGTCGACCGCTCTACACACTCGAATCGCTTACGCTGCACGAAGCCGTTCCGGGTCATCATTTGCAGTCGGCCTTATCGAAAGAATTGACTGGGCTGCCCGAGTTCCGTCGTGACCTTTACGTTGATTCGTTTGGTGAAGGGTGGGGGTTGTATTGTGAGTGGCTCGGTAAGGAAATGGGCTTTTACCAGGACCCTTACAGTGACTTTGGCCGTTTGACGTTTGAAATGTGGCGGGCGTGTCGGCTGGTAGTTGATACGGGTCTTCATACCAAAGGCTGGACACGTCAGCAGGTTATCGATTACCTGACTTCGCATACCGCTTTATCGGTACATGACTGCACGACCGAAACAGATCGGTACATATCCTGGCCCGGACAGGCATTAGCTTATAAAATTGGTGAATTGAAAATTAAGGAGTTACGCCAGAAAGCCCAACGTGAACTCGGTGAGAAATTCGATGTCCGGAGTTTCCACGACTTAATTTTAGGCCAGGGAACGGTAACGATGCCGGTGCTGGAAACGCTGGTTGATAATTATATTAAATTAGTGAAGTGACGGTCTTTTTGTCATCCTGACGCAGGAAAGATCTTAAGGCATCCTCATTAGAGTGCTTGGATACTTTAAGATCCTTCCTGCGTCAGGATGACAAAAAACATACGTTCATTTCTCATCCAGTAGAATCATTCCAGTTCGGGTTATCCAGGCATGAGTGGTGGCCTCGTAACGATCGATCTGATCGCCACCACCGTTCTGACGGGGGTCATTTTCCTGTTTCATCCAATTGGCGAGCCGTTGCTGTAAGTCCTTTTTTATAGTTGCATACGTAGCATTATTAGCCTGATTCTGCAGATTAAAAGGATCATCTTTCAGGATATACAATTCTTCGTCCGGACGACGGGCGAAACCTGCCGTAAACAGTGGTTTTACCACCGGTTCGTTCCGATGGTCCATCATATACACTTTAGTGGGCCCACCATCCACATCGCCAAAAATCGAAGGTGTATTGGGCATCGATTCGTCGCCAGCGGGCATTCGATCGGGGCGAAAATTTCTGATGTATAAGTAATCTTTCGTTCGGATGGCGCGCATCGGATAACCGGCTCCGTAATTAAACTGCGGCCGGCAAAGGCAGTGACGCTCACGCTCCAGAAACACCTCCGGCCGATGAACGGTTTTTTCGCCCGCCAGTACAGATACCAGGCTGATGCCATCCAGTTCGGGGCGCTCCTGAATACCCGCCCAATCTAAAAAGGTAGGCATCAGATCGATCAGGTTTACGAAGGAATCGTTACGTTCGGGCTGTTTTACATTATCTGAAAACCGGCTGATGAGCAGTGGTACGTGAGTGCCGTAGTCATACAGGTTAGCTTTGGCGTGCGGAAAAGGCATCCCATTATCCGAAGCCACCACAATGATGGTATTTTCCAATCGACCCGCTTTGTCGAGTTTATCAAGAAGTTCACCGATTTCACGGTCCAGCCGCTCCACTTCTGATAGGTAATCTGCTACGTCGTTTCTGATGTCCGGTACGTCGGGAAGAAAAGCCGGTAAGTGAATTTTTGTTGGATCAATGCCTGTTTTTTTGCCGTCGCCCAGATTGAACGGACGGTGTGGATCGTTCGTGCCGAACCAGAAAAAGAAGGGCTGATCGTCGGATACTTGTGCCAGCAACGTATCGAAATTCATTGTTTTTCCAGCCGGATTTTCCGAATAGCCCATTTTTTTGAAATCACCCGGTGCCCACCCTTTTCGGTCGAAACCCACCGAATAACCCGCTTTGCTCAACAACTGTACATACGTCGGAATACGATAATCGAGCCGTCCGACCAGATTGATACCTTCACCCAGATTGTGCGGATAGCGCCCGGTCAGGATGCCCGCTCGTGAGGGAGTGCAGGATGGCGACGCGCAAAAGGCGTTCGTGAAAACAGTGCCGTGCTGCGCCAGTCGGTCGAGGTTTGGCGTTTTTAACGTAGTGTCGCCATATACACTCGCATAGGGGTAACTCCAGTCGTCAGCCAGTATGAACAGGATATTCGGGCGCGATGCGGACGGTTTTGTACAGGAAAAAACCCCGACTATTGTTAGGCAAAACAAACCAAATAGTAAGGATTTCATACAGCTCTGGGAGTTAGCGGAACGTAGCACTCGACCACGTATCAGCGCACTACGTTCGAAAAGTGCCTTGCAGTATACGTAGCAGATGTTTCTACGGCTGAGCTAACATAAATAACGGATAAGTAAACGCATTGCTGACGCTCGGGGCTTCGACAGGCTCAGCCTGACAGTCTACTCAAATTCCTTGACTCAAGCTGGTTTGTCAGGCTGAGCCTGTCGAAGCCCCGAGCGTCAGCAATGCGCTGTAAGCAAGCTAGTTAAATGGACTATCGGTCGGTTATTTACATTATATAAATTAGACAAAGCTGATGGTCCGGTCTACTACTTCGCAGAGATAATTAGGACTAATCCAAGAACGTAACAAAAGCCCATCATTACCAAATATCGACTGGCCGTAGTGGGGGCCCCCCGAAATTCACGCCATAGAAATACACCCCACAACACGGCGATAATCGTCGCGCCCTGTCCCAATCCGTAACTAATTGCGTAGCCAGCCGCTCCCGAAGCCAGCAGACTCGACGCCAAACCCAGGCACCAGATCATACCACCCAGCATACCAAGCTGGTGGCAACGACGTTTTACGTCAGAGTAATAAATCTCGCTATCGGCAGGCTTGCTGGCAAATCGACGTAGCAACGGAAGAAACAGAGGAGTACTGGCCACGACCCCTATAGCAAAGATCACCAAAGCCGTATAAGGAGTCAGAAAGCCCGCCGTTGGATTTGTGTAGTCGATAGACATGGCTTTCACCACAAAATAAAAGAAGAAACTCATCAGAAAGCCCCCAGTCAGTGAGATAATCAGGCCATTCATACTGACTGACTGATTAGAATCTGCCTTGGAACGATAGGCCAAAGCACTAAAAACGACCGCCAGAAAAATGGCAAAAACACCCGTCGACAATAGAGGAATACTACCGTTTGGGGCAAATATATAATTTACAACGACCCCTAAAATCAGGGCCAGACCAATACCAACGGGCATCGCCACCGACAATCCGGCCAGCTCTATTCCCACCACAATCAGGATGTTGGCAATATTAAAAATGATACCACCAATTAGTGCGTAGATCAGACTTGTAGTTGTAGCCTGACGAAAATCGGGCAGGAAAGCGCGCCCGTGAGTACCAAAGCTGCCTAACGTGAAAGCCAGGAGTATGCTCAGCAAAAGGATACCGTACGTGTAGTCGCGGTAAAAAATAGTGGTTGGTACCTTCGCGGCCGTTATTTTTTGCATGTTGCCCCACGAGCCCCAGCACAGCATGGTCAAAAAGCTGACCACTACCGCCAGTGGGTAGTAAGAGATAGTGAACATAAAGGGAAGTTGTTTAGGTATGAAGTCAATCAGGAGATAAATGTATGCAAATAATAGTAATAATAAACTAGATGGATAAAAATGGATAATTGTGTGACTTACTATTGCGATCTTTGCACGAACTTGTTGGTAAAGAGGCAGATCGTGGAGTACGGTTACTCCAGATATATCTACCAGTCTTTACGCAAAAATCCCGGCAGTGATACGTATCATTCAGGTCTGAACGATACGTATCACTGCCGGGATTTTTGTTACTCAATGACTATGTTCAGGAAAGTGCGTTTTCCAGCGTTTTTTCAACACCCGAAGACAGCATGGCGTTCAGGTTTTCGGCTACGGCATCGGTAAAGCCAGGCAACGTAGTGAGGTCGACTTGCCAGAGCGTTTTGTCGGACAGAACGCTTTTCACAAAGGCGTCTACCGTGGCAGGAGTCCCCTTTTTAACCGTCTTCCAGTCGCCGTAGAAATAGCCGGCTTTGTCGTCGCGGATGGGGTAGGTGAGTACACCGCCACCCGCTACGTTGATTTCGCCGAAGAATTGCCCTTTTTCCTCACGTACCGCTTTCATAAACAGCAGATAAGCCGCAAAACCCAGTGCCGTAAGTTTGGGAACGGCGTTGAATGTCTCAAAATATCGCTGAATGGTCGCTACGTTACGGGCCTGCATTTTGGCCGTTTCCTGAAGCGAGATATTCAACAGCAGGTGGTCGAGATGCGGGTTACGGAACCGGTCCAGTACGTCGCGGGCGAACTGTGCTACGGCGGCTTTATCCATGCCCGGAATGCCATAATCCGGTACGGTAGGCACAATTTCGTTGAGCATCAGCGACTCGATAAACCGACTCATGAAAGGGTGGCGCATTTCGTCGGCTACCGTTTCCAGACCCAGCAGATAACCTAGCGGCATCGTCAGGGTATGCGAACCGTTCAATACGCGAAGTTTACGCTCCCGGTAAAAATTGATGTCTTCGTCAATGATAATCTGGGGGGTCGACGCATCGGCGAACGTGAGCATTTGCCGAACCCGGTCGTCGCCCTCGATAGCCCACAAGTGGTAAGGCTCAGTGAAGGTTAGCAACTCGTCTTCGTAACCAGCTTCCTGTTGCAGAGCCTGTTTGGCTTCCTCCGTGGGGCGCGTCACAATGCGGTCGACAAGCGAGTTGCAGAACCGGACATGAAATTTGAGCCACTTCGTAAACAGTTTCCCCAACTCGTTGTATTCCGAAAGTTTTTCAACGGCTTCCCGCAGCTTAAGGCCGTTGTCGGTAACGAGTTCGGTCGGAATTACCACCAGACCTTTGGCGCGAGAGCCGCCCACGCTCCGGAAGCGCTCGTATAGAAAAGCCGTCAGTTTAGCCGGAAACGACTGAGGAGGCTGCTGAAAAATACTTTCCTCTACGTAATTTAAACCTACTTCAGTCGTGTTTGAGATAACGATTTGAAGTTTAGGATTCCGGGCCAGCATCAATATTTCCTTCCACTGGCTTTGGGCCGCCAAAACCCGGCTGACGGCCGAAACAATCGTTGTTTCGGCAACATCCTGCCCTTGCTGAACACCCCGAACGGCGACCGTATACAAGTTATCCTGATCGGAAAATTCGTCGGTCTGGCCATCCGTCGACTTTACAATGACGATGGAGCCACCAAACCGTCCGGCTGCGTTGGCTTTCTGGACCAGATAATCGGGCAAACCACGTAGCAATACGCCGGTGCCAAACTGGAGAATTTTCTCGGGAAAGACAGGTGCTGGATGTATCGAACGGGTTAGTTTTGACATGGTCGACTGGGAGACTTTTTGCTCAGCAAGCATAATAATTATTAACTATAAATAAAGTTGAACCCTATTTTTTCATAATTCAGCAATATTACGAACTACTTGGCTAACCGACTTACCCAGACGTACCTAACTTATTGAATGTCCAAATTAGGCACTAATTTGAGTTGATACGTTGCCATTAGCCGAAAGTCAGTACGTAGTAAAGCAAATCATAACAAAATCTATCGTTTCAATTTCCCCGACGTATCGCCACTCGCCAGCGTTTCTACTTCGGCTATTGTGGCCAGATTCACATCGCCGGGAATTGTATGTTTCAGGGCCGATGCCGCTGCACCAAACTCAACGGCCCGTTGCAGGTCGTTAAACGTCAACAGACCGTAAATCAATCCCGCTACGTAGGCATCGCCCGTGCCGATACGGTCGGTAATGGGGCGAATGTCATGTAACCGCGATTTATACACACTATGTCCGTCGAACAGCTTGGCTGACAACTGATTGTGCGACGCCGTTACCGAAACTCGCTTGGTATCGGTAACGTAGCGGATGTTCGGGAAACGCTTCATCATGGCCCGACCCGCTTCCTGAAACGTACTACCCACTACGTTGTAGAGATCCGAAAAAAGCCCTTTGCTACCCAGCACGAGTGTACAACCTTCCGTAAGAGCGGGCATAATGTCCTGCGGACGACGACCGTATTGCCAAAGGTTGCTCCGATAAACAATATCCGCCGATACCGGAACCCCCAGCCGATTCGCGGTTTGAATTCCCGCCAGCAGACAATCAGCGGCTCCCTGCGACAGCGCTGGCGTAATACCCGTCCAGTGAAACCAGTCGGCTCCTCTTAAAATCGACTCCCAATCGATGTCGCTGGGAATGATACGTGCAAACGCCGAATCGACCCGATCGTAAATAATCTGACTGGCCCGGCTACCGGCGCCGGTTTCCAGGAAATAAAGCCCCAATCGCCCATCACCGTATCGAACGTATTGCGTATCGACGCCGTATTTGCGAAGGTAACCTGCTGCTGCCTTTCCCAGCGCATGGTCTGGAAACCGCGTTACGTGAGCGGCCTGGAAACCAAACTGAGCCAGCGATACACATACATTAGCTTCGGTTCCTCCAAAATGCATGGTCAATGAATCAGCCTGGGTGAACCGTTCGACACCGGGTGGACTTAACCGAAGCATCACTTCACCAAACGTAATAATCTTCATTTGTTTAGGTTAATAGAAGGTCGATACGATACCAGATTGTAAGCCCGGAAAAGTTCCGAAATTAACGACCTGAATAACAATAAATTATTCTAATTTCTTAGCTTTTTCTTCCTGCATCTATGCATAGTTGCCGTATTAAAGATAATCTACGAACGGCCAATTACCGACCAATGACTGCTTTGCTCTAATTCTTCGGCTTTAACGGGTTCCAGTTTTGGCAATATTAAGTGAATGATAATCAGGGCCACCAGATACGAACAACTGGCAATGGCAAACATATGCAGATAGCCAAATGACGTAATGATACGTCCTGACAACAAGGCTAATAGAATGCCACCAACGGCTCCAAACATCCCACCGATGCCCGTCACCGAAGCTACTACGTTCCTGGGAAATAAGTCCGAAGCAAACGTGTACATGTTGGCCGACCAGCCCTGATGGGCAGCCGTTGCCAGCGATAACAGGGCAATAGCTACGGTTAAACTGCTGGTTTGGGCCGCAAACAAAATCGGGACCACGCACAGCGCACAAATCAGCATGGTTGTTTTTCGGGCTCTATTGGCCGACCAGCCCCAGTTCATAAACTGCGTACTGAGCCAGCCGAAGAAAATACTCCCGGCATCCGAAACAATGTAAATAATCAGGAAAGGCACGCCAAATGTTTTCAGATCGAGCGTTTGGTCGAAAGCGTCGTTTGAGTTAAAGAAATCGGGGAGCCACGACATATAAAACCACCAGATCGGATCAGCCAGGAATTTTCCTACTGCAAAAGCCCAGGTTTGTTTATAACCCAGCAATTGCGCCCACGATACGTTAACAGGAGGTATTTTTTCCTGACCACTACGTATGTAAGCACGTTCGTCGCTGCTGAGATTAGGGTGGCGCTCGGGTTTGCTGTACGTCAGCCACCACAAAATCAGCAGTCCGAAACTGAGTAAACCCGTCACCAGAAATGAACTACGCCACCCAAATTGCAGAATCAGATACGGCGCAAACAGAGCGGTCAGAATAATACCTACGTTGGTACCGGCATTGAACAGACCGTTGGCAAATGACCGCTCATTTCGGGGAAACCACTCGGCCACGGTTTTAATCGACGATGGAAAATTAGCCGACTCCCCCAATCCCAGCACGGCCCGCGCCCAACGCAGGCCCGTTATATTTTTTATAAAAGCTGATAGTACGCCAGCAATGCTCCAGATCAGAATACCTAGTGCAAACCCTCGCCGGGTACCGATTCGGTCGATAAGCCAGCCTGCGATCAGTAATCCAATCGCATAGGCGAATTTGAAAGCGGCATCTACGTCGCCATAAAGTACTTTAAATCGGTCGGTGGCTTCTTTGGTGAGAACCGCGTTGGGGGCCATGTCGAGCATTTCTTTCCGAAACAACTCATCGGTCATCGTGAACGATAGCACCTGCCGATCTATGTAATTAATGGTTGTTGCGAGAAACAACAAAGCGACAATGCGCCAACGAAAGCGCCCCGAAGTAGTTGGCGTAAGCAAAACAATACCTGATAAGTTGGGGAGAAAAGAAGAATTAACTGCTTATTTACCCGGAAAAGTAGTGATGAGCGATGAGTAAGCTGACGCCAAATACACTTATCACTCATCGTTCATCACTTATCACTCATCACTAAATACTTATGCTTGAACAAACCTGGCGGTGGTTCGGTCCGAATGACCCCGTATCGCTCAATGATGTCCGGCAGGCAGGTGCCACCGGTATTGTCACGGCTTTGCATCATATTCCCAACGGGCAGGTATGGTCTGTTGAGGAAATTAAGAAGCGAAAGACTGAAATCGAGAATAACCAGTTGACCTGGTCGGTGGTCGAGAGTATCCCTGTTCACGAAGCCATCAAAACACGAACGGGCGATTATCGCCAATACATTGAAAGCTATAAGGAGTCCATCGTCAATCTGGCGGAAGTGGGCATCGATACGGTCTGTTACAATTTCATGCCCGTCCTCGACTGGACACGTACCGACCTCGATTTCCCCATGCCCGACGGGTCGACCGGATTACGTTTCGATGCTACAGAGTTTGCCGCTTTTGAGTTGTATATCCTCCAGCGGCCCGGTGCCGAATACTTATACAGCGACGACCAGAAAAAACAGGCACGTATCAAACTCGATTCGATGTCCGACGCGCAGGTGAAGCGGCTGACACGTACCATCATTGCCGGATTGCCCGGTTCAGAGGAAAGTTACACGGTGGAGCAGTTCCGCGATGCGCTTGCTACGTATAAAGATACCGGCGATCATGAGCTACGTCAGAATCTGTATTTGTTTCTGCGCGAAATCGTTCCGGTTGCTGAGTCGGTTGGCGTTCGGCTGTCCATCCACCCCGACGATCCCCCATATCCGATTTTGGGGTTGCCACGTGTGGTCAGTACAGAAGCGGATGCACGGGCGTTGCTGGCTGCTGCTACGTCGCCATCTAACGGTATTTGTTTTTGTACGGGTTCGTACGGCGTTAGGGCCGATAATGATTTGCCGGGTATGGTCGAACGGCTGGGGCCAAGCATTCACTTCATTCATCTACGTAGCACCGAACGTAACGCTGACGGTAGTTTTCAGGAAGCTAATCACCTTGAAGGCGACGTACCGATGGTCGGCGTAATGCGCGCCCTCCTGAATGAACAGAAACGACGCCAGACCGAAGGACGTAGCGATCACCGGATGCCCTTCCGCCCCGACCACGGCCACCGCATGCTCGATGATTTGACGTCAGGTAAACGTACCAATCCAGGCTACACGGCCATTGGCAGGTTGCGTGGGCTGGCTGAATTACGGGGTTTGATGTTGGGGTTATCGAGTTAGTAGTTGATAGTATTTAGTCGACAGTTGGTAGTTATTAGTCACTTACGGCTGATGGCTATCAACTTTTTTTCGTACCTTGTCGGAGCAAAATCATTCGATGATGGAAGCTACCAATAATTCCAAACGACTTCCTCTTACTGCTGAACAAAAACAGCGTCGGGCCGAGCGTGCCCGATTGCTGAAATCGCTCGTCTACGAAATGTGGGACGGCAAGCCGGTCTATTATGCTGGCTACGAAGATGTCCTGAACGGGATAAAAACAGTAGAGCAGGTTATGAGTTCGAGTATTTTACAGAGTCGCTTAGTCGTCCGAATTTCTGCATATTTGCTATCCGTGTTGAATTTGGACGTGTACGACGTATTGGGGAACGAGTTAGGCATTCAGTTCGATAAGGGGGACTGGCGTGCATGCGACGTAGCAATTTTTGAGCTAACTACATTAGAAGGGCAAGACGAAACAAAATACGCCTGGGTACCTCCCAAGATTGCTATCGAAGTAGATACGAAAGCAGACATGAGCCAGTTTGATTCCGACTTCGAATACTACGAACGAAAAACAACAAAATTGCTTCAGTTTGGTACAGAAAAGGTAATCTGGCTATTCACAAAATCCCGCAAAGTCTGGATTGCCGAACCCAATAAAGACTGGATTATCCGCGACTGGAGCCAGGTGGTCGATGTGTTACCCGGCTGCCAGTTTGTACCAGAAGAATTAGTCAAGAAAAAGAAATAAGTCGTCAGTCAATAGTTAGCCGTCTCCAGTAGCTGGCGTTGGCGGCCCCTGACTATCGACTTACTGTTTATACACCTTCCCATCTTTCATCACGAAGCGAACCGTTTGCAACGTTTTGATATTCTGAATCGGGTTTTCATCGACGGCAATAATGTCGGCCATCTTTCCGGTTTCAAGCGAGCCGATTTGGGTTTCCATACCCAATAATTTTGCATTTGTGAGCAGAGCGGATTTAATCGCTT
Organism: Spirosoma profusum; assembly: GCF_014699005.1. Classification (GTDB taxonomy): domain Bacteria; phylum Bacteroidota; class Bacteroidia; order Cytophagales; family Spirosomataceae; genus Spirosoma; species Spirosoma profusum. The sequence goes on along the minus strand of NZ_JACWZY010000026.1, from coordinate 69,406 downwards.
CGATTGCTGGCATCCCGGCTTCAACCATGTATTCAAACTCCTTGGCGTTGTATCCGTGAATAAACACACCTGCATCGGTGCCGAACGCAATCTTCACACCCGCCTTGTACGCCTTGCCGAAAGTTGCCTGAATTTTCGGACCAATCGCCAACGCTTTAGGTGTTACCAAAGCTGTGTAATAACCAAAATGTTTGGCCGAGTCGGCTACGGTTTTTCCGGCAATGATCGTCGGGACGTAGTACGTACCGTGTTTTTTGAATAGCTCGATGGCTTCATCGTCCATATATGTACCGTGTTCGATGGTCTGTACGCCCGCCCGAATTGCCCGTTTCATACCCTCTGTTCCGTGTGCGTGAGCTGCTACAGCAAAGCCGTAATCCTTGGCTGCATCAACAACTGCCTTTACTTCTTCTTCCGTAAACTGCGGTCCTGAACCATCTTTGGCATTGCTCAAAACACCACCCGTCGCTGTAATTTTGATCAGGTCCGAGCCATCCTTGTAACGTTGGCGAACAGCTTTTCGAGCATCTTCGGGGCTATTGATGACGCCATCTTCAGGGCCGGGATCGCCCATGAGGTCTTTTCGGTAGCCATTCGTTGGGTCAGCGTGGCCGCCCGTTGTCGCAATGGATTTCCCAACGGTCAGTACACGAGGACCTTCAACCAGCCCAGCATTGATAGCATTTCGCAGTGATACGTTTACGCCCGAACCGCCCAGATCCCGCACGGTAGTAAAACCTGCGAGCAAGGTTGTTTTCGCGTAGCGGGCTGCCCGATATGCAACGTCGGCCGGATTGCTGGTAAATCCATCAATAGCTCCTCCGCGTCGGGTCTGGCTCTCCAGATGGACATGCATATCGATCAGGCCGGGTAGAACGGTTTTGTTTTTAAGGTCAATTGCCCGATCCTGACCAGAGGCAGCTGTGTACCCTTTTTGTAAGGCTGTAATTTTATTGCCCTCTACAACAATGGTCATCTGGGGTTGCAACGTATTACTCACACCATCGAAAAGATTGCCGCAGTGAATTAGAGTGCGTTGTGCAAAGAGGGGGGAGGCCAGTAACGATAAACCAGCTAGTAGGTAGATTTTTTTAATCATAGCAGATGAAGACGGCGCAAAAAAAGGCCGTAACGTATCAAGTTACGGCCTGAAAATACAGAAAAACTTTTTAGAAATCTCTTTAAACCCCTAAATCCCCTGAAGGAGACTTTGCTCATTCTCGGGCAAAGTCTCCTTCAGGGGATTTAGGGGTTTTTGAAACTGTTTTTAAAGTTTTGTCACCTGTACGACTGCTTTTTTCGGTTCGGTCGTTTGGGTAGTTTCCGGGTAAGGACTCACCTCACGTAGCACTACCTTATAAACCTCGTTTGCCAACGTAACACCCGTTGAATCAGGACGTTTGTTTTCTTTATTCTGAAGATCCTGTCCCAGAATCAGCTGTACGGTTTTCGAGTCGGTGTCTTTCGACAGGTTCACCTGTACTTTTGCTTGTCCTGCCCAAACGCAAGTGACATTGGCGGGGCAGCGGCTATCCTGGATCGATTCGACACGGACTACTATTTGTGAGCCGATTCGGGCTGACTGATCTAAACCAAGTGATACTTTGTCGGCTGGAGGTACCTGATCGTTTGATAAAGAATCGCCTGATTTACAGGAAGCAATAGTTATCAATCCGGCAGCCAGAAATCCAATTATTCGTGTTGTGAACATTATCATTGTCATTTACTTTTTAGGTAAGACTCTGATCCCGTAACAACCGTTGGAAATCGTACTTTATTTTTTCACGATAACACCGTCGGCCATGAACGTAATGGCTTTTTCAGGCTCGGTGATTTTCTCAATTTCTTCCTTCGATTTCCCGGCATCTTCGGCGTAATGACGGAGTTTGGCAACGGGCGTAGTCGTTGTTTCGGCCAGACCTTCTACAACAACGGTTTTCCCTTCAATATCTTTCGGAACAAAAAATGCATAGTCCTTAAACATAACCCGCATGGTTTGACCTTCAGCGGTTTTAACTTTCATCCAGCAGCCTTTCACCTTACAGACCGACTCAACGGTGCCTTCTACCTTGGTGTTTATTTTCTCTTTATCGCCCATCTGGCTGGCTAACTGGGTAGCAGGGATGGCACCGGCTTCGGTAATTTTTTTGCCGTGATAGCTCACTTCCTTCTGTGCCGAAGCGCTCCAGGAAATGGCAATGAACAAGCTGAAGAACAAGAACTTTTTCATTCGTTTCTTTCGTGTTTAGTCCGTTTGTTTTGTTACGTACCAACCGATGCATCTATTGTAGGCCGGTATACTATCTTTACCCAAAAGTAAGGATTTATCCCGAAAATATGACACCTACTGCCACCGAACTACAACATCGGCTAGCCGATGAATGTCAACAATTTATAGATGTTATCAACTCTGTGCCCGAACACGATTTTTATCTACGACCTGCTGATAAATGGTCGATAGCCGACGTAACGCAGCATCTGTACCTGTCGGCGCGTCCGATAGTTCGGCTGATGACCGGCCCGCGTGAGGTGCTTCGGCAGTGGGATAGCCCGGACGTAGCGTCGCATACGTATCAGGAATTACGGACGAACTATGAGAACGTACTGGCCTCAGGGGTGAAAGCGCCACCCACGATGTCGCCCCGCCCCGAAGATACGGAGGTCGAAAAACGCGAACTTGTGAAACGATTCACTGGTATTTATCAGGCACTTTCGGAAGCGACTGATACGTGGTCGGAAGAAGAACTCGATACGTTCTGCATACCGCATCCGGCTCTGGGGAAACTGACGGTACGTGATATGCTGCTCTTTACTTGTATCCATACGCAACATCACCTTCGGCTTCTGACCATACATGTATGATGTAGGATGTATGTTGATCTATATTTCTGATAATCAATCGGTAGGATGTTATATATCCTACCGATTGATCAGTAATAAAACCTTTACTACGTAGCACATTATGCCTGTTCGAATTGTGGTAGCCGATGATCATCCGGTTGTGCTCGATGGAGTTCGCCTGATGCTCGATAGCATTGGCGGTTATGACCTGACCGGTATTGCTACGTCCTTGAGAGAACTTGTGTCGGTATGTGCGGATGCGCAACCCGACGTACTGATTCTCGATCTGAATATTGAAGGAAAAAATAGTCTGGATATAGTACCCGAGCTTCATCAACGCCATCCCAACCTGAAAATCATTGTTTTTTCGGCGTATCAATCCAGTGGTTTGATCAAAAAAGCGTTGGAAATGGGCGTTCGGGGTTATTTGCTGAAGGATGCCCTCAAAGCCGAGTGGGCCGAAGCACTGGCCAGTGTTCAACAGGGAAAAACGTATCTGAGCCGCTATATTAAAACAGGGGGAACATCGACATTCGATAAACTCATGAACGTAGCAGGTTTTTCGGAGATAGCCGATCTCTCGGAGCAGGAAAAGAAGATTATACGGCTAACGGCGCAGGGAATGACCGAACAGGAACTGGCTGAAAGCCTGTTCATTAGCAAGCATACGGTGCATACCCATAAGAAAAACATCTTCAAAAAACTCCATCTGCATACCAATGCCGACCTCGTAAAGTTTGCTTACGAGAACAATTTGATTTGAACGGGTATGTCTACTACGTGTTCCATACCCTTTGGCAGCCGGTGTACGGTAAGTTGTCCATTCAGCAACTGAATCCGCGCTGTTACGTTCTGTAAGCCAATTCCTGCGCTCTTTTCTGCTACGTCGTACCCCAAGCCATCGTCAGAAACAATAAGCATGAGTTTGTTGTCGGTCTGTTTCAACGCCACGGTTATCTGGCTGGCGTGCGCGTGTTTTGTAGCATTGTTCAGCAGTTCAAGAGCAACCTGATAAATCGTCTGATTCACTAAGGGCGGAATTTCTTCGCTACGTATCGACTCTGCCTGTAGTGATAATGTTAGCTCTGGGTGACTGCTACGTACATCTTCGATCAATTCCTCCAGCGCGCCAACGAGTCCGTATCGTTCCAGCAAAACGGGCGATAAAGCGTGCGAAAATTGCCGGACATCCTGTCCAACATCGCCCAGTGCTTCGACCAGTTGCTCGGCTTCGGGTTGGTGACCATTCAGTTTTTCGGACAATAGCGAAAGACGTAGCCGAATGTTGGCCAAGGTCAGACTAATACCGTCGTGGAGCTCCTGCGAGAGTCTGCTTCGTTCGATGACTTGCCCTTCGAGCAGGCGGATGGCGTTACGTTGTCGCTGCTCAGCCAGTTCGGCTGAAATCTGGGCATTTTGCAGAAAGATATTTTTAAACCGGTTGGCGATCAGTACTGATAAAATAATCGCATCGATGATCGTAGAAGCCAGCGGAATGTTCTGAGTGATGTAATTGTCGGGAAGATAACCGGCATGTACGAAGGTAATGTTAGTGGCCGAGAACAGAATCATCATAAACCCAAAAGCGGCCCAAAGACCTTCTGGCTCCCTCGTTTTAACGAAGATATAAAGGCAGATAAAGGGTACCGACGTAATGCATATCGCGTACAGAATATGAATGAGTATCATAAACTGAAGGAGCGATTCGCCACTGTAATAGTGTGGATTATACCAGTAGTTTTCAAACAGGCCGAGCGCAGGACTCTCCAACCCAAACGTAACGAGAGCAATGGTCAGGAGAGCGAGCAATACGTTTGTATACCAGTATAAATAAGGACGCGTCTGGCGCAGGTTAAAGAAATCCTGAATGAATAAATAAGAGGACAAATAAATCAGTAATGCAGTAGCCGGACGGGCCACACTGGTCCACCAGGTGCTTTCAGACCAGAGTAGAGCGAAACCAAAGCCCGTGTGGGCTATCATAAATAGCCATATCGAACTGAGATAGAAAAAATAATATAAGATAATCCGTTGGCGGAAGAATAGAAGCGCGAGAAAACAGGCTACACAGTAGAGGCTGCCAATACCAATCATGAACCCCGCAACCAGATATAGCTGGTAGGAATGGGAGTTGAAATAAGCTTTGTCCCATAAACGTAGCGGAATCTGTATCTGCTCGCCATGTTTATCGACCCATAGATAACCCGTAATGCTTTGGTGCCCCCGTACCGTAATCGGAAACAAAAAGTGAGGATGTTCAATGATTCGTTGGGAATACGGAAAATGGTCGCCGGTGAGCATACTGACGTGCCATCGATTCCCGGCGAGCGTGAATAACCGGAGTTTATTGATGTGCGGATTTTCGATTTCGAGCAGCAACTCCTTTGCCTGAGCGTCGGGGTTATGGAGTTTGAATTTAACCCAGTAAAAACTATTCGAGAATCCTACGTTTATGGATGGGTCTTTTTGCGGCCTGAAGGTTCGATGCGCTACGTCCCACAGCGTTAACCGTTTTGTGGCGTCTTCGAGCAGTTGAACCTGACGATCCAGCGATTCCTGACGAAAATGCTCACCTACCTCCACCGTGAGTTGCCCATGTGCATAGGAGAGCAGGAGGGCGAGCGTTATACAGAGCGCCCATTTTCGATAGAGAGGTTTCATAGAGGAGGTAAGTTCGAGGGTAAGTTACAAAAAATACCCTCACGAGGGTATTGATGTCGGGTTGGCTAACTATCTAATTTTCAGCTTTGTTAGGGTATGCCGCTTAATCTATATGCACGTCAGTTGATGTTGCACAGGTCAGGAAGCATAGCCTATCAGGAAATAGCTTTCCTTCCAATCCGACCATGAAAAAACTACCGATTATAGTAGCTGTCTTCATCGCTACAACTGGGCCAGTCAGCGCCCAAAAGGTGAGCAGCTATTTGAATGCTTATTTAGGCGAGAACAAAAATGGGTATCTGCAACCCCTGGCCGATCTGGTCATTTCAGGGATGAATACCGGCTTGCAGCCATCCGTTCGGATTGACAACCGGTTCTACGTTCGGTTCAACCTGACCGCGATTGGCGCAATGCCGATGTCTTCGCAAAAAACCTTTACGGCCACCTCTGATGGAAACTTTACGCCCCAGCAAACGGCTACGGTGCCGACCATTGTGGGCGCTAATCAATCGGTTTCGGTACGGGGTGACAACGGACTGAAGTATGTTTTTCCGGGCGGCTACGGGCTGAAACAAATGCTGTGGGCAATTCCGCAACTCAGCATTGGCGGTATCAAAGGAACCGAACTGTCGTTACGTCTGGTCCCCTACGATTTCGGCGGAGATTTCGGTAAACTCCAGATTATCAACGTAGGTGTTCGGCATGATGTCGGGCAGTACTTCCTTACGAATTCGCCCCTGGTGCTGAATGTAGGGTATGCTTACAATAAATCAGACATCGGTCGATACGTAGCACTTCAGAGCCATTTCGGATACGTTCAGGCGGGCGTGAGCAGCAAACAGTTGGGGGCCTTTCTGTGGGCAGGTTACCAGATGGGTACCTTCGATATGCATTACGATTATGTCGAGAATGCAAGAACACAGTCGGTTGTAGCTAATCTGAAGACAAAACAGCCGTTTCTAGGCGGCATCGGCCTACATGCTCAGTTGGGTTTTTTCTCGCTGGGTGCTGGCGTTGGGGGACCCGTTCCACTGACCGGTTATACATCAATAGGCTTTCGGTTCGGTTCACAAGCAAACACAGTAAACCCATGAAATATAACATGTTAAAAGGAGGCCAGTTACGGTTAAGTGTACGGGTACTGCTCTCATTGCTGGCACTAGTCATTTTGGCAACTGGATGCCAATCCCGTCGAAAAGTAAAAAAAACGGTTAAGGGCAAAAAAAGCCTGGTTTACCAGATTAACACGACTGGCGCTACTGACCAGGATGGATTTTTGTATACCTCTACCCTGGTGGATGCGTTGGGGGATGAAGTCGATTACAATACGGTTATCGATAGCTTCGAACTTACCAGCCTGAGCGTCGGACTTGTCCCCAACGCCGGAAACACCGCCCAGAACTTCCGTATACAGTCTATTCAAGCCAGCACACAGGGAGGCACCAAATACGAAATGGTTGACCTGTCTAAGATACCTGCTGCACTTCCCCTCAGTTCCGTTGGCTCCAGCATTATCAATGCTCTTTTATTTGCTGAAGGACTGGAGGGTCTTAATAACACGATCAGGACGGAATTAGTCGGTCGTAATCCAACCAGTCTCGCCCCCAGGGCCATCCAGTTCCGACTCCGGGGGACTAATCTTCCGGCGGGCTCGCGGGCTTCTGTCACGCTGACCCTAGATATGGAACTTACGATGGAATATACGACGTGCATGTCCGTACCTGAATTCCTGTTTAGTGATTTGCCTAGTTGTAAATGATTCAGGTAAATAAGCGATGACTCCGCTTGTAATCTATCTGCTATGAAACAAATTCTCTACGTATCAACAGCAACTATTCTACAGCTTTTTGCTACGTTCACCTATGCCCAATCGGTTAGTCTTTCCAAATCGATATACCCTCCCGGCGAACAAATTTTCGTAAACTATTCAGGCTTTCCGGGGAATAATCGGGACTGGATCAGTATTGCCCAACCCGGCAGCGCTGATGACAAATACATCGTGTGGGCTTATACGAATGGCAATAGAAGCGGAACGATGAATTTCAATGGCCTTTCCTATGGCAACTATGAAATTCGTGGCTACTACAATAACGAAGGAACGGTACGTGTACGAGTGCCGTTCAGGGTCGGTAACGCTGATCAAAACCTGTCCGTTAAAACGCAGCGCCCTTCCTATAGGCCTGGTGAGAAAATCCTGGTTGACTTTTCGGGACTGCCCGGCAACGCCCGCGACTGGATCAGCATTGCTCAGCCCGGTAGTGCCGATGACAAATACATCGTGTGGAAATATGCCGATGGAAAACAAAGCGGCACGATGGAATTGGCTGGCCAACCCGAAGGCAATTACGAAATAAGATCCTATTTCAATAATGATGGTGTGATTCGGTCACGTCATGCGTTTACGGTCAGTAAAAATGCAACAGGTACTACGCCAACAACGGGCCGAACCGGAAGGCCGGGACGATTCTGTAACAAAGAGTTGAGTGTCTTTTATTCAGGTGTCAATCAGCTAGGACTGGCGTGGGGCCGACTGGGTTCAGATGTCATTGCTCCCGGTACCATTACCGATGTTCAGGCGGCACTGAGCAGTGCCATCGCCGGTATAAATACCATTACGTGCCTGGATTTCGATGTCAATAAAATCAGAAGTTATTCTACTCGGTTGCCGGGTATGTCGAGAGTACAGGCCGTCAACGAAATCGATCAGCTCATCAAAGAAATACTGGCGTCCATTCAGCGCGCCCGCATTACGTGTAACAGTGGAGCCAGTCTGGCCGATTTATACGGTATCGGTATCCATCTGGGCGCATCTCAGGCCATTTGTAATACGTTTGTCTGCCGGGCCATTCCAGCCGATTGGCAGGGAAATCTGCGTAACCATTTGAGTATGGTTAGCAGAGGAATATCTGGCTACAGCGCCTGTATTCCGGGGGTTAGCCCGTCGGTAACCAGTGGGGTTGCGGTTGGTTCGCCCAATGCCTATATACCGTTTTCGTCAATTGTCGCTATTCATATTCAGGTATTGTGGAGTGTATCCTTATCCTCCTGCTGCTGTAGTTGTAATTAAATATCTGATTATCAGTATATTGGCGATAGAAATAAAAAAATGAAAAAACGACTGGTTTTAGTTTTCTGCATATTGGGCTGGTTCCTTTCAGTTCAGGCGCAGCCTGCTACGTCGCGTGGAGAACAGCGTTTACCCATTTCATTTCAGGAGGGAATGGCGCGGGCAGAAGCCGCCTTACGTGCCGAAGGGTATGTCAATATTGGTGTACAAGCTAATATGGCGCTCGGTTATAAGGGCGAAAACACGGCGATGATTATGGTTAATGAAGCCACCAATGGTACGTACTGGATCAATATCGTCGTGGCCAGCCTAACCAACAATGCGGGTATTCCCGGTGGAGAGCGGGTGAAATTACAGGGGCGAATAGGCAACCCCAGTACGAATGCAAATCCCCCAGGACCTACGGGGACAACAGCCGCTGACTGGAACACAACGGCGGTCGGGTGGCGAGGGAAGAATAACCAACAGGTCAGTTTTACGTGCCCAAGTTCGGGAAAGCCCTCCACCGAACTGTGGGGAACGGATACCTATACGGATGATTCTTCGATTTGTACAGCCGCCGTTCATGCCGGAGTCATTACGTATGGCGGTGGAAACGTAACGATTGAGATACGTCCCGGCCTGTCAGCCTATTCGGGCAGCGCGCGGAATGGGGTAACTAGTAAAGGATATGGTGGATGGCATAGTAGTTTCATATTCATCCGGTAATGATAAAGCTGTAACGTAGCGGTTATGTTTTATACTATGTTACAGCTTTATAAATCAGGGTGTTACGTTGTGAAAACCTACTGCTTCAATTGCTCGATCAGAGCCGAAATCTGTTCGGCCGACGTAGCAGGGAAATTCGCGATCCGAATCTGCGATTCTTTAAACTTACCGTAACCACTACCCACAATCATGTGCTTCATCTTCGCAGCTGCGATAACTTCGGCAGCCGGCTTTTGTGTGGTTGCCACTACGACAGTTTGCGAACGATGCCGCTCCTGTTTCACGAATGACTGATACGTATCGGAGCTATCGAGAAACTTATAAATGGTACGTGCTTTTTCTTCGGTCTGTTTGCGAATCGTCTCGATACCAATCCGGTTGAAATCTTCAGCAATTTTCCCCAGCAAATAAATAAACAATGCGTTGGGAGTGGCCGGTGTTTCAAAGGTTTTGTACTGTTTCCAGAGTGTCGGTAACGTGTGATGTGCGCCAATTGTAAGCGTATCGCTTTTTTGTAACTGTTCGGCTTTGGCCAGACAGGCTTCGCTTGCGATCCAGACACCCAAACCGGCCGGCATACCGAAGGCTTTCTGCACCGAAAAAAAAGCCGAATCAATTATTCCAAAGTCGAGGTCAGGATAAGGTGCCGATGACACCATGTCGACGCAAAACAATTTTTTTGGGTATTTGCGCTTGAGTTTGTGAATTTCCGACGTCTTCATCTGAACGCCTGACGAGGTTTCATTTTGAGCCAGACAAACTACTTCGGCATATTCAGGCACCTGAATGTCGGCAGCGTCGAAACCTTCACCAAACGGTTTTTCCAATACGTGAGTGTGTTTGTGAAGAGCTACAGCATAATCGTAGAATTTCTGCGAAAATGAGCCATTGACCAAATGAAAACTTTCGTGCTCCACACAGTTCAGCAACATTCGTTCCCAGACTTCGGAGGCCGAACCCATAAAGAAAATTCCGTGCGTAGCTGGAATCGACAACAGGATTCGAAGCTGCTCGTCCGTGAATTTATAAATATCCCGAAACCGCTGACTCCGGTGCGAAATCGACCCAATCTGCTCATCCATCGCCACTTGAAGATGCTGCTGAAACGTCGGATAAAGCTCAGCCGGACCAGGCGTGAAGTACGTATTTTGCATAATCAAAGAGTGAATGAGCGAAAGAGTGAAAGAGCGAAAGAGCCTGCCCGATGGTATTCGCCGTAGCGACGGACCGCTCTTTCATTCTTTCATTCTTTCGCTCTTTAATAAAGTAATCTAAACTTAATGGTATTGTCGATTTCCTTGAGTTCCTGAACCACCTCGTCGGCATATTCTTTTGCTACGTCGGTGATGACGTAACCGATTTTCTCGTTGGTTTTCAGATACTGGCCGTGGATATTGATGTGGTATTTGGCGAAGATGTTGTTCATCTGGGCCAGAATACCCGGTACGTTGTCGTGAATGTGCAGCAGCCGATGCGCACCTTTCAGCAAGGGTAACTGAAGTTCAGGGAAATTCACGCTACCATACGTACTACCGTTGTTGATGTATTCGAGTAGTTTACCCGGTACAAAATTTCCGATATTTTCCTGTGCTTCTTCGGTACTGCCGCCGATGTGCGGTGTCAGTATTACGTTGGGCAGGGTACGTAATTGGCTCATGAATTCCTCGTTGTTGGTTTTGGGCTCGTATGGGAATACGTCTACACCCGCGCCGTACACTTTGCCCCGTTCGATTGCGTCGACCAGCGCCGGAATATCGACTATATGACCCCGCGACAGGTTCAGGAAAATAACCCCGTTTTTCATCAGCGAGAATTCGCGGTAGCTGATCAGGTTTTTGTTTTCCTTGCGTCCGTCGGTGTGCAGGCTGATGATGTCGGCAACGGCCAGCAGTTCGTCCAGCGATTTGCATTTGCGGGCGTTACCTAGCGCTAGTTTGTCGACAACATCGTAGAAGTAAACTTCCATGCCCAGCGCTTCCGCCACCACCGATAACTGCGTTCCGATGTTGCCATAACCGACCAGACCCAGCTTTTTACCACGAACCTCAAAGCTGTTCTTGGCCGACTTATCCCAGCCGCCCTTGTGCATCAGATTGCTCTTTGGCACAATGGCACGTATCAGCATGATAATTTCGCCGATGGCCAGCTCGACCACCGAGCGCGTATTGCTATATGGCGCATTGAAAACGGCAATACCTTTCTGGGTGCAAGCATCCAGATCAATCTGGTTGGTGCCGATGCAGAACGCGCCCACTGTCATCAGTTTGTTGGCGTGTTCAAGTACCCGCGCCGTTACGTTCGTTTTCGACCGAATACCCAGAATCGATACGTCGCGGATGGCTTCGATGAGTTCGTCTTCATCGAGCGCGCCTTTCCGGATCTCTACGTTAAAGCCTTCCTGTTCAAACAGTTGAACGGCCACTGGATGAACGTTCTCCAGCAGCAGAACCTTAATCCGGCTTTTGGGATATGACTGACTGCGACTTAGGTTGTTATGGTATAAAAATTCATCGAGCGAGGGTGCTACGTGGTCGGCTTTCTCGACTACGCGAGGGCGCATTACATTCTCGGTGAAAGCGTAAAAACGATTGGCAAGCCCGGAGGCTTTGATTTCGTAATCCGTATAACCATCGCCAATTACGTAAACTTCGCCATCGAGATTCAGGTTGCGGATCACCTGCGATTTCCCACCATTGGCTGATAGGGGATTTTTCGCATCGAAACCGACAATCGATCCCGTTTCGTCGAACACAAACGTATTGGCAAACACATTTTCGGCCAGCACGCCCAACGACGTAACGATAGGAACGATGAACTCCTTAAACCCATTCGACACTACGTAGATATGCTCGGCATTTTCAGTCAGAAAATCTTTGTTACGCGTAAACGAATCAGATATTTTGCCCATCAGATTTTCGATGAGGGCCGGCAATTGGGTCTTATGCGCCTTCAACAGATTCAGCCGAAGATTGAGCGATTCGGTAAACGAAATCTCGCCCGACATACCCCGGTCGGTGATGGTTTTAATCTGGTTCAAGGCGTCGTCGCGGTCGGGCCGACCAGCGAGTGAGATTTCGCCCAATACGTCGAGGGCCTCCACTTTGGTGAAGGTGCTATCAAAATCGATGATGTAATACGTTTGTTCCAGTGGTTTGGTGAGCATGATTTACATTGGTTCAATATCCGCGTCTATTGGCGGGTTACTACCTAAAGTCTGTTTTACATTTTGTTGAAGATCAGGTAGATGAAGTGTGATAATGCGCCACATAATCTCATAATCCAGCCCAAAATAATCGTGAACCAGAATAGGTCGAGTACGAATAATTCGCATCCATTCGATAGTCGGATGTAGTTCACGAAACGACTTGGAAATGCGATTGGCAGCTTCTCCAAGTACTTGAATGTTCCGTACAACCGCATCACGCACCATCCTGTTACTTAGAAAAGAATTATAGTCTAGGCCATCAGTATATTCCTGTATTGCTTCGAGAGCATCTAGCATATCCGCTAAAAGAATATAATCTGACCGTTTAGACATACTGTAACTGACGCGTAATAAAGGGTATCAGGTTTGGCTTAATTGCCTGTCTGGTTACCAGATCAACAGGTTTCTGCAACAAGTTTTCTAACTCAATAGACAAATCAATGAATTCAAAACCAACAGGTTGCTTGAATTCCATTAAGATGTCTACGTCGCTTTCCTCTGTCGCGGTGCCATCGGTATAAGAACCAAATAAGGCCATCGTTGACAGAGGGTACGCCTTGAATAAATGTTCTTTATTCGTCTGAAGGAGTTGCTTTATCTGTTGCCCGTCCATATCAATTATCGTTCTGTCAAAAACGCCAGCGTTCGCTCTTCCGACCAGTACGTTCCCTGAATGCCACCGCTTTTCGATGGGAAGCCACAGTGACCGCCTTGCTTGGGAAACTCCATCCAGACCTTCGGTAGTTCCCGAGCCAACGTATCAGGAAAGCATTCGGGCGATAAAAACGGGTCATTTTTAGCATTTACGATCAGTGTCGGAATCGCAATATTTGGAATGAACTGTAGCGAACTGCTACGTGTATAGTAATCCGTTACGTCCCGAAACCCGTTCATCGGTGCTGTGAATAAGTTATCGAATTCGCGAATGTTACGTGCTTTAGTTATAGCTTCTGTCGGAAAGACGCCCGGCATAACGGCAGCTTTCTGCATGACCTTACGTTTCAGCGTCCGATTAAAGCGATAATTATAAACCAGGCTATCCCATCGCTCAAGCCGCTGCGCCGACCCCATCAAATGGACCGGAACCGAGAAAACAACCGCTTTTTTAATTGCTGGATTAATTTTCTCACCCCCGTGCGACGGACCCTGTTCGCCCAGGTATTTCAGCGTTACGTTGCCGCCCGCGCTGAACCCCATCAGGTAAATTTTCTGATACCCTTTCTGAAGCGCGTAGTTGATAACGTAGTGTAAATCGCTCGTTTCGCCGATGTGGTAAAACCGCTCCTGCCGATTCATCTCGCCACTACACGACCGATAATGCCACGCCAGACAATCAATGCCGTTTTGCGTTAAATGACGTACCATACCCGCCAAATACGGACTCGTCGAACTCCCCTCAAGGCCGTGAGAAAGGATGGCTAATGGGGTAAATGATGAGTGATTATTTGCGTCAGCCAAGTCATCACTCATCGCTCTTAACTCATCACTACAAAACGCCCAATCCAAATCCAGGAAATCGTCATCAGGCGTGTCGATACGTTCGCGGACGTAGGCGGTTGGTACCTTGCGAAAGAGCGAGGGAATAATGGTTTGCAGGTGGCCGTTCCACAAACGGGCAGGCGGCACATAACTCGATGAGGCAATCAGCGGCATTCCAGACGCGGTCGATTGAAGCCGCAAAGGTAAAGCTTCTCTGGCTCACAAACTTGATAAATTCGAAAAAATCGGCTAGTGATCTCTTTTTAGGCTAATCAGGCCATTTTTTCTGCCTGATTTTGGCCCGGGTTTTAGGTAGCAAATTTTGGTACGTATTTTGAATAGTTTAGGACTGAAAAACTATCATTCTCATTTTGTCGTTTATAGACGTAGTAAACAAACCAACTTTTTACACATGAAAACCCCGTTTTTAGTACTTGTTTTTCTGTTTGCCATGGTATCGCTGGTACAGGCGCAGGATAAAAAACCTGCCAGCCCCAAGATGACCGTCGAAAGCCCGGATAAGAATGTCAAGGTTGTTTATGGCCAACCATCAAAGAAAGGGCGGGTTATTTTCGGGCCTGAAGGTTCCAGTAGTCTCGAAAAATATGGCAAAGTATGGCGCACGGGCGCAAACGAAGCCACCGAAATCACGTTCAAAAACGACGTAATGTTTGGTGGTAAAAGGGTGAAGGCTGGTACGTACACGCTGTTCACTATCCCCGGAGAAAAAGAATGGAGTGTTATTCTGAATAGTACGCTGGGGCAATGGGGTGCCTATGATTATGATAAAATTAAAGGCACTGACGTAGCTACGATTAAAGTACCTGTTTCGGCGAACAAAACGCCAATTGAGAAACTGACCATTACCCCATCGAATTCGAGTATAGCTATCGCGTGGGACAATATGACGATCTCGGTACCGGTTGTAAAGACTACTACCTAGGAACCCTAAAATCGCTTCATTTTAACAAACCCCAGTTCGGTTCGAACCGAACTGGGGTTTGCTGTATATAGGGCTGTTCCAGTAAATAACGTGAATAATGGGTATTTTATTCGCGCAATTTATTAGTATACAGTGGTTTGGCTAGGATGTTTTTGTCATCCTGAGGCACGAAGGAACCTAAAGCTTGCATACTCCCAAGTAAGGATGCTTTAAGATCCTTCGTGCCTCAGGATGACAAAAAAGCGCAAATCAACCATTCATTATTCACGTTAAATAACCTGATTTTAACACCAAGTCAACGTGAATAATGGATTGATGGGATAATAACTAATTCGTTTACAGTGCATTGCTGACATGTGTGGCTTCGTCAAGCTCAGCAATACGTTAATTAACCCATTGTCGCATTCCCTGATCAAAAACCGAGCCTCACCTTCGCACCGGTCTGATACGTTAGCTTCCCGGCTACTCCGTAACGTAGCGTTTTGACCTGTGCTACGTAGCTGGTTGTCAACGTAACGGCATGATTAAGCTGTACTACGTCAGCAGGACCGGGCACCACTCCACACGACCATACGGCCGGATCATCCCAATTTCCTGCTTTGACTGTAGTGATAGCTCCATTAGTCCGGCAGTTGTTCGGATCGATCACCCGCAACGTAAAGCTGGTGCTCACGGTCAAGCCTTGCGGGTCGGTGGCTGTCACCGTTACTGTGCTGAGGCCCGTTACGCTGGGCACACCCCCAATCTGAGTCGGTGGACTGAAACTGAGTCCGGCGGGCAAACCGCTCACACTCAGCGAAAGGCTTTGGGGCGATTCGTTATCGGTGAAGGTAAGTTGAGGAATCGTGTAGCCAAACTCCTGACCCACTTTAGCCACCTGATCGGTCAGCGGCTGGTTGACGCGGGGTGGCGTGTTGGGCTGTGGATTCTGACAGAAATTGAGCCAGTTGTAGATGAAACTGGCTTCTCCCCCACTGCCTGTCTGTTTGGCCTTCAGTACAATGCTTGGCTTGTCATTGTAAAGTTGCAGACTGTAAGGCCCCGGCGCAGTGGTCGGTGCCAACTCATCCACTACCCAGAAGCTAATGGCCTGTCCGTTGACACCACTGTAGCGAGGCTGGAAGCTGATGTCGTAGCGGTTAGCCGCAATCTGGGTGCAGGTAATGGGACTTACGCCGGTGATGGCGAACGGTGCACTGGCCGTAACCGAAGAAGGTTGAACGATGAGGTTGAAGCTGGTCGTAGCCGTAAGTCCGCCGGGGTCGGTCGCAATTAACGTTATGGCCGACGTGCCGGTTTGAGAAGGTGTACCTGAAATGTTGGTTCCCACCAGTGTCAGGCCGACGGGCAATCCACTGGCGGCCAGTGTCAGGGCTTGTGGAGTCTGCGCGTCAGCGAACGTATTGGCCAGACTTAGACCAAACGGCTGGCCCTGAATAGCCACCTGATCGGGTACGGGATTTGCCAGGGTAGGAGGGGTGTTGGTTGCCGAAGGGTCTACCACCGTCAGCACAAACGTAGCTGCCACAGTAAGTCCACCGGGATCGGTAGCGATTACCGTTACAGAACTTGTCCCGGCTGCGGTGGGTACACCCCCGATCTGATAAGGCGCCGTAAAACTTAATCCAGCGGGTAGTCCATTGACCGACAGGGTCAGGCTTTGGGGAGATTCATTGTCGGTAAACGTGGTTTGGGGCAACGTATAACCAAATCCCTGCCCGACGCGAGCGATTTGATCAGTCAACGGCTGATTCACTCTGGGTGGGGTGTTGGGTTGCTGATTCAGACAAACGGCCAGCCAGTTATAGGTATAGGTTACCTCGCCCGGCGTACCGGTCTGCTGAGCGTGGAGAATCAGCGTGGGATTATCGGTATAGAGCTGTAGCGTATAGGGTCCGGGATCAGTAGTGGGGAAAATCTCGTTGGCAATCGAGAAGCTAACCGGTTGCCCATTGAGACCGACGTAACGAGGTGTAAAGCTGATAACGTAGCGGTTACTGGCAATCTGCTGACACGAATTGGAGATAACCGACGAGATGGCAAACGGCGATGAAACAGTGACCGAAGCGCCTGCCGAACAACTGCCCGTAGTACCCGTAACAGAGTAAATGCCTGCCACATTAACAACAATGGCAGACGTAGCAGCGCCCGAACTCCACTGGTACGTAGTGGCTCCACTGGCCGTAAGCGTAATCGCCTGCCCCCCACTGATGGTCAGTGACGGATTGGCCGAAATACTCACCACAGGCAACGTATTGTCCTGACCGATCTGCACCGACGTAGTGGCTGTGCAACCATTTCCACCCGTCAACGTAACGGAGTAAGGCCCAGCGGACGTAGCACTGATCACTTGAGACATAGCACCTGTACTCCAGCGATACGTTCCACTACCCACCGCTGTCAAACTCACGGCTGGATTGGTGCAGGTCAACGTAGCGCTCGATGGATTGATACTAACCGTAGGAGAGGAATTATTCTGGAATACCTGAACCGATGTTGAAGCGGTACATCCGTTGACTCCTGTCAACGTAACGGAATACGTATTCGCTGACGTAGCGCTGATGATCTGAGACGTAGCACCCGTACTCCATCGATACGTTCCAGTGCCAACGGCGGTTAAACTCGCCGTTGGACTCGCGCAGGTTAACGTAGCACTAGCGGGCGTAATACTCACGGCGGGTGTGGTAGTTGAACTGAACACATTCGTGCTGGCCGTAGCGGTGCATCCACTGGCATTCGCCACAATGACCGAATACGTTCCTCCACTACTCACCACCAACGTATTACTGGTTCCTGGTGTACCGATTACTGTACCGTTGCTATTGGTGAACGTGTACGAAGTGCCGCCCGAGGCTGTCAACGTAACACTGGTTTGAGCACACGTTATCGAACCGCTGCTGACTAGACTCGGCTTGGGTAACTCGTTAACAGTCACCGTAGCCGAGGCCGTGGAGTAACAACTCGTTTCAGCAGCCAACCGCGCTGGACCTGTTGGGCCGGTAGGACCAGTTGGCCCCGTTACACTGGCCACTCCTGAAACAGTGACTGAATACGTTCCGGTGGCCGTTACGTTGATCACCGCCGTCGTTTCGCCCGTATTCCACAGGTAAACACTACCGCCCGAAGCCGTCAGCGAAGCGGGCTGTCCCTGGCACACTGTCAGACTCGATGGGCTAATACTGGCTACCGGAACGGGGTTGATGGTCAGATAAACTGTAGCGGTAGATGAACAGCCAGCCGCGTTGGTCACCGTCACCGATTGAGGACCGGCCGGGCCGCTGTAGCCTCCGCCCGGTCCTGGATTACCAGAAGGGTCGTTGGTGTTGACGACGATAAATTGTGTTGTCTGTCCATTGTTCCATTGGTAGGTCGTACCCGTAATGCCGGCTGGAACCGTCAGCGTAACAGACGCCCCCTGGCAGACCGTCAGGCTGGGGCTGGCTGTAATAGTGGCGTCAGGAACGCTGTTGAGTGTCAGTGAGATGGATACCGTTTTGGTACAACTATTGGCGATATCGGTGGCGGCAAAATACAACGTAGTACTGCTGCCTATAGATAGACTGGTAGCCGTGAACGTATTGGTACCCTGATTGTATGTGCCTGCGGATTGGGTAAGAGCCTGATCTTTATACCATGTAGTACCCACCGTAAACTGGTTGTTGTTGGCTCCCAGTTGCAGAGCTGGCGTAATGGTGAGGCTACCGCAACTGCTGATGGGGGCGGCAATTACATCGTTGTTCGTTACGTTGGGAATTGGGTTTCCCTGCGGATAGTCGATAATTCCATTGTTGGTCAGGGAGGTATTTATAATCTCCTCCTGAATGATGCTGAAGTTGACCGGACCATTGATGAGGGCGGCCTTGATCGCTTGTCCGTCGGCTTGTGATAACATCACTGAAGGAATCGTGATCTGATCGGCAAATGTGCCAGCCCCCATTGTCTGCACACCGGCTACATTATTGAATACGACTACGGCAATGGCACCCGCCTGTTGCGCAGCATAAACTTTTTGACTGAAAGCGCAGGTTCCCCGGTCAACCAGCGCAACTTTTCCCATGAGCTGGACTGCATTTACAGGGGGATTACACCCCTCTGTAGGATTGGCCGTACCATCATTAACCAAAACGGCATCGGCGGTCAGGTTCACCGTGGCTAAAAGCGGTCCAAAATTAGCGGTGCCATAGGTGTACGTTCCGGCTATCCCAGCGGGCGAATTAATCCGCACAATGGTTCTGGTCGGTTTTCGTGTCGTTTTGACCGTCAGGAGGCCATTGTTGGTGAAGGTGCCATTCTCGTTATAAACCGGCGCAAAAACCCGGATAACGCCACAGGCCAGATTGGTGAACGTTCCCGCGTTGGCAATACCATTGCCCGCAACACTGACCGATGTTCCGATGCTGATTGTCCCCCCGTTGGTAAAGGAGGTGCTTAGTTCGTTGGAGATGGCCGCCTGTCCGGCTACCGTCTGGTCAATCTGAATCGAACCGCCGGCCAGATTGATAAAATTAGCCAGAACAGTGCCCGTATTGTTCCCATTTAACAGTCCACCACTCGGAAGGGGGGCGATGCTGCCCATCCGAATCTGACCGGCATTGACAAACTGCGTGGTATTGGTTAGCCCCCGACTTACACGTTCCAGCTCAATAACAGCCCCAGCATTGTTGGAGAAGGAGGTTCCGGTATGCAGAATACCCGTTGCACCCGTATTGGCAATGGAACCAATGAAGATTTTTCCATCATTTCGGAACGTAGTGTTCGGAAGGTTCCAGATACCATTGGCCAAAGCTCTGTCAGCCCTGATTTCTCCAGTAGATTCATTAATAAATGTCCCTCCATCATTATAGATATCATCCTGACCCTCAAAGGCGACATCCCCAATAGTCAGCGTAGAAGAATTGACAAACGTACCACTGTTATATACGCCGTCACCGCTCACGCCTAAGCCAGTTCGGTTAATGTTGATGTTCCCACCCAGACTATTTCGGAACGTACCTCTGTTGGTAATACCCTGTCCACCAATCGTAGTCGATGCACCAATAGTAATGGTAGCCGAGTTAACGAAGTTGCTGGACCCGCCACTCCCGTTGTCTATGCCCTTTCCCGTCGTCTGGTCGATTCGGATGATGCCGCCCGCACTGTTCAGAAAGGGACCATTGTTGAATAACCCCCCGTTGACAACTACTCCCGAACTGCCAATGGTGATGGCCGCTACGTTGGTAAAACTGCCGTTTACGTTGGCAACAGCATTCGTTAGCGTTCGGTCTACGATAAGGCTGCCCCCGGCCAGATTTCGGAATGTTCCCTGGTTGCGAATCCCATATTGCGCCATAGTGGCTGTAAATGAATTGCCAACCGCTATCTGCCCGCTGTTGGTCGTTGTACCCCTGTTCAGGAAGGCGACGGTGAATCCCGACGTCGATTTCAGGCCGTTGATGGCCAAACTTCCCGCAGCGGTGATGCTCAGCGAAGCGCCACTTTGCACTTCCACGGAGTAGGCTACCGCCGATGTACTCAGAATCGGCTGGTTGGCGGGTTCCGATGGAATCAATACGTCGTCGGTAGACAACGGTACGCGGGCCGGACACCAGTTGCCTGCTACGTTCCAGTCGGTACTGGTCTGCCCTGTCCAGGTGAGGAACGTAGCAGTGGCCGAAGTCACCGAAGCCGAGGTAGTGGCTGTACAACCTCCTGGGCTCGTCAACGTAACGGAATACGTACCAGCGGCATTCACGGTGCGAATGGCGTTGATGGAGTTGTCGTCCCAACGTACCGTTCCTGTTCCAGCTGCCGTCAGGCTCACCGTCGGACTGGCGCAGGATAACGTAGCACTGGACGGATTTATACTGACCGTGGGCGTGGCATTGACCATCAAACTGACCAGACTGGTACTGGTGGGTGAACCTCCGGATGAGGCCACGGTAATAGTAAAGGTTTGCGGACCACTCACGCCCGTACCTACGCTGGCCGAAACCGCGCTGGTAGATGTAGCAGACAGGGTAATACCCGCCGGAGCCGCCCAGGTGTAACTATAGGGAGAGGTGCCTCCCGATGCCGTCACCGACAGGACTGCTGTACTACCCGCACAAACTGGATTGGGACTGGCTGAAGTGACTAATATCGGTGGAAAAACAGCGCAGTTCAACTGTATCGACACATTGCTGTTTTGGTAATGCGTTACGGCCAGATCGGATTTGCCATCTCCATTGAAGTCCGCCACTGCTACAACGAAGGGGACAGGTCCGGAGATAAAGTCGGTTTTTGGCGCAAAACTCCCCGCACCATTGCCCAGCAGCACCGATACATTATTACTGTTGGAATTTGTCGTAACCAGATCGAGCTCCCCATCCCCATTGAAGTCACCCGCTGCCAGACTAAAAGGGACAGGGCCCGTAGGAAAGTCGGTTTTGGCCCCAAACCCCCCCGCTCCATTGCCCAGCAATACAGACACATTGCTGCTATTGTTATTCGCCGTGGCCAGATCGGATTTACCATCTCCATTAAAGTCCCCCACCGCTATCCAAAAGGGGCTGTTTCCCGTGGGATAGTCAGTTTTGGTGCCCAAGGTCCCATCCCCATTACCCAGTAGCACCGATACCGTGTTGCCGCCGTTGTGCGTCACGGCCAGATCGGATTTCCCATCTCCATTGAAGTCCCCCACCGCCCCATACCAGGGGGCATTTCCCGCAGGATAGTCGATTTTTGGCGCAAAACTCCCCGCACCATCACCCAGTAGCACCGATACCGTGTTGCTGTTGTAATTCGACGCGACCAGATCGAGTTTCCCATCTCCATTGAAATCCCCCCCCGTTATATTCCAAGGGCCAGGTCCCGTAGGATAGTCGATTTTTGGCGCAAAACTCCCCGCACCATCACCCAGCAGCACCGATACATTGTTACTGCCGACATTCGATACGGCCAGATCGAGTTCCCCATCCCCATTCAAGTCTCTCACCACAATCGAGTGGGGGGAATTCCCTGTGGGAAAGTTGGTTGAGGGGGCAAAGGTGCCATTACCATTGCCCAGCATCACCGATACCGTGTTGGTGCCGAAACTCACTGTAACCAGATCGCCATTGTTATCGCCATTGAAATCTCCTGTTGCGACCGCTACGGGGTAGACTCCCACGGCATAGTTGGTAGGGGATGAAAAACACTGCGCCCAGGATCGGCTGCTCATACCGGCCAGAATTGAAAAGACCAGTACCCAGGGGATGAGAAGGTATCGATTTCGGGTCGTAGATGAATTAGAGCAGTTAGGTCGGGTTTGAAAAAATACAGTCATGCGCTGATTGAGTTGATTAGTTTGTGAGATAGGAGTCCTTGATAAAGTAAATGGCACTATTTAATATACTGACCATCAATGGTGTAAATCTGCTAAACGGTCGACGTATCATCCACCGCCATCGAATAGCCTCGATTAGGGCTGGTGCCGCCCATTTGGTTGGCCCATACGAAATTCTGAGCCTTGACCACTGGAGTTAGCCCCAAACCCAGTGGCATCCGGATTCCTCTCATCAGCCAGATACTATACTGGCTTGGCCGCCTGGCAGAATAATCGTCTGAAAAAGTGGTGAGCAAGAGCCACAAGCTTCCCCAGAGACGACGGGCCGGAACTGACATTAGAAAAGAGTCGGAAAAATGGGTCATAAGTACGTTGGGTTTATGGGTAAAGAGTTGGTAAAGATCAATAGGCATAAAGCCGGGTAATGTTCCAGATCAGACGATTGGCTGGGATGGCGAGCCCCTAACAGAGCTGATCCTACCAGGGAAACTCCATACAGAACGTATTGAAAATAGCGCAGATAGAAGCGGAAAACAGTAAGTCGGTATGGTTCGGTCATAGCAGCTACGTAGGCGAATTTGCTGCAACAAGTTGAGGGTTTCTTTACCAAAAGGCTTCTGCTATTGTGTCAGAAACTTTGTGTATTGTGTCGGAGCATGTGTTTAGGGCAAATTTGTACATTAAGACCGAGTTGATGACGCGTTGTTTGCTACGTAGTGTTTCCAGCGACGTAGTGGTGCCTCAATCCAGCGTGCACGCTGGGTTGGGGGTGGTTAAAACCCTAACCTCAACGCAGCACCGGATAGATACGTTACCTTCCCAGTAGTGCTGTTACGTAGCGTTGTGATCTGGGCTGGGTAGTTGGTTGGTAAAGTCACTACGTGGTTGAGCTGGACGATGTCGGTACTAATGGGTACTACGTTACAGGACCACACGGTGGTGTCATGCCAGTTTCCGGCTTTCAGGGAGGTAACGAGTCCCTGGCACGTAGTACCCCACTCGAAGGCACCCATATCGATACGTCCCTGAGCAAAGCGGAGGTTGCCCCCAGGTCTATAATACTGACGGTGGCTATGTTGATAGTCGGATCGCCGGTGTTGATGGCGGGTGAGGTGGGGCCAGTTGGGTACTAGTGGGGGAGGCAAAGGGAGACGTAGTGGTGAGGTTACCTGGTCCGCTGGTGTAGCCCGTTACCGACGTATCAAACAGACTATAGCTGGCCGTCAGCGTAGCGGTATTGTTGACGAACGTATTGGCCCCGCCGTTGTTTAACACCACACAGTTGGTCAGCACCGGACTGGTGTTGCCCGTTCCTACATTATACATCGCCCCGCCACTGGTGGTTGCCGAGTTGTTTTGGAAGGAACAGTTGGTCAACACCGGACTGATCTTGCCCGAGGAACTACCATCGTTGTAAATCGCCCCGCCCCGATTGGTGGCCGTGTTGCTT
Organism: Spirosoma profusum; assembly: GCF_014699005.1. Lineage (GTDB taxonomy): Bacteria > Bacteroidota > Bacteroidia > Cytophagales > Spirosomataceae > Spirosoma > Spirosoma profusum. The sequence continues at coordinate 45,770 of NZ_JACWZY010000026.1, read as the reverse complement.
TGAAAGGAACAGTTGGTTAGCCGGGGACTGCTGGTGCCAGCGTAAGCGCTATTGTTGTACATCCCTCCACCCGAATTAGTGGCCGTATTATTTTGGAAGACACAATTGGTCAGTATTGGACTGCTGTTGCCGTTCAAGCTGCCAGAATTACCGATGGCACCCCCATAAGAAGCCTGATTAGCGACAAACACACACTGGCGAATCAGCGGACTACATACAGCAGCGCTATTGCCGCCCCCATTGTTGAACATACCGCCCCCGAAGAAACTGTCGCCCCCCCCCGTTTGCGTTGCCCTGGGTGATGACAAAGCCGTCGAGGATGGCGGTGGTGGTCAGTCCAGTGGGGTTGCTGATGACATGATATGAATTGTCGGTGTTGTTGCCGACGGTGCCGATGTCTCCACTGAGTGTAACGCTGGATGGGGTCGTGGCGTTGATAGGAGAGCGCTGACTCAGGTTGGTTTCGGTACCCGCAAACCCACCGTAGATGGCCGCCCCGTTTTTCATGGAAAAGCTGATGGTTAGGGTGGTGACAAAGTTGAGCTGGAAGGCGTAAACCGGAAAAAAGCGTAACTCAAAAAACTGCTCAATCCCGCCAGCAGGTGCCAGACCGAATGGCCTTGGTAAAGAGAATGTGGGTCACAGCCGATTTTTTGCACATCGAGCGCTCGAATTTTCAGTGCGACTACAATCAGTACAATGCTGGAAATCGCAAGCCAAATAGACCGCTCTCGTCGAAACTGGAAATAATTGATGGTTATCAATACCCAGGTTGTCAGAATTAAAGTTGGTAAGAGAATACTGCTTGGAATCAGCAGGTGGATTTCATAAAACGAGAGAATGAGTAAAATGACAATGCCGATAAAAACTCGCTTTGCGGATTCCGATAAATTGATCCGATGGAAAACATGATAAAGGGCAATGATGAGTAACGTAACACTGACACCATACGTACCATTCATATCGACGCGTTGCCCGATCCACGTCAGCGATGCATGGAAAAAAGCGCTGCCAACGCTCAGATAAATCAGACAAACGCCCATAAGCAACGATAGCAGCGGGAATTGCTGAATTCGATTCTGGAATACTGTCGGTTGATTTTTATGATCATTTAGAGCAAGCTGGCAAATGAAAATGCCAAAGAAGAAATACACCAGATTGGAGTACGTATTGACCGACTGATGAAAAAAGTTGCCGACGTCATTAAACTCGCAATACTCACCCGTCAGAGCAGATTTACTGACGGTCATGCCCTCCCAGATGTGGCCGGTTAACGTAGTATTCAGCAAAAAAAAGACTGCAATCATAGCCAGCGTATACGTAGCAGAGCGGAATGTCAGCTGTCTAAATTGGTTTTTCATAAAGCATTCGCGGATGTGTACGACTCAATCTCCAATAACCAAAACGTGTAAATTACTACAAAAGTAAATTCTGGAATAACCGAATTAGAAGAAGATATTTTCGATAAAAAGCTGATATATAGAGCGATAAAACTTGGCAAAACTTGCGCAATAAATGAATTTTGGGGAAATAGTGTCCTCGTTAAATTTGCTCAGTTGGTTACTTATTAAGAAAACAGCATCCATGGGAATCAATCTGATCTCTAAAATAACTACAGGAGCATATGGTTACCTAGTACTCTTGTTAGTGCTATTTATTACGAGCTGCAACACGAATCCGGGGAAAACCAGGCAGGACAAAATTGCTTATCTGGCCGAAAAAGCCTTTAACGAACACGAATTTATCGGTAATGTCGTGGTGGTGGATAAGGGGCGGGTTCTTTATCGAAAGAGTTTCGGCAAAGCTAATGCGGAGGCTGGCAAACCGAACACCGACAGTACCCAATTTTTAATTGCTTCACTGTCTAAGCCTTTTACGGCTATTCTCATCCTGCAATTGGTCGAACGAGGCAAACTAAAGCTGACGGACGAACTTGGAACGTATTTCAAGACGGTACGTCATTCCAAAGTGGCAAAGGTTACCATCCACCAATTATTAACGCATACGTCAGGAATGAAAGAGTTCATTACGGAAAAGCGTGCGTTTGTCGAAGCAGATCTGACCCAAAATGGCTTCGATTTCGAACCGGGAGCAGCGTTTGCGTACTTAAATTCCGGCTACGTTCTGTTAACGAAAATTGCGGAAATAGCATCCGGAAAACCCTACCATACGTTAATCAACGAGTTAATTTTCAGTCCACTTCACATGACTTCATCGGGTGTAGCCCGGAATTTAGACAGCATACCGAATCTAGCGATTGGCTACAAAACGACTGCCCAGGAACAACCTGATACGATTAACTATTCTCTTGAAGTTGTTGATGGAGCTGGGTCATTATTTACGACAACTTCTGATCTGGTCAAATTTAATCAAGGACTCTATTCCGAAAAATTCTTAACAAAGCGGATGCGTGACCTCATGGTTTATCAGCATGTGAAAGAAAAATTTGGGTACGGCTGGTATTTACGCGAACGGGGTGGCGTATGGGATGTTTCCTATCACAAAGGTGATTTGCCGGGTTACACCAGCTTTTTAAGTAGAAAAACAGGCTCCAATCAAATGATTGTGTTAGTAGCGAACGTTGGTAATCTTGATTTAGCTGATTTAGAAAATGACATTGCTAAAGTTCTCAAAACAAAGGATTAAATAACGTGGATACTGAATTGATGGATATATTAACTAGTTCGTTTACAGTTCATTGCTGACGCCTGTCGAAGTCCCAAGCGTCAGCAATACGTTGATATAATTAGTAATCATGTTAAATAGAATCACTTACATATTCTTATCGATCCAGCTTATTACGTGATTTACTCCCGGTCGAGGGCAAACAGCGTTTGCAGTAATACGTTAGCCCCGTTACCAATATCGACGCCCTTCGAAAACTCTTTAGGCGAGTGACTGATACCGCCCACACTTGGTATGAAAATCATGCCTACCGGGGCAATCTGGGCCATTTCCTGCGAATCATGACCAGCTCCGCTTTGCATGTACCGATACGTAAAACCAAGTGATTTGGCCGCAGCAATAATTTTATCCTGAATCGGTTTGGCCGTGAGCGCAGGCGTTACGCCAATAGACGACTGCGCGAACGTAATGGTCGTTTCAGACGCTTTAGCGATTTCCTTGGCTTTGGCTTCGAATTCACCAAATAGCTTCCAGATTTTATCGTGCGATAAATCCCGGATTTCCACCCCCAAAACCACCTTACCCGGAATGACATTATACGCACCCGGTTCAGCCGCAATTTTGCCGATAGTACCCACCTGCCGACCGTCATGACTCGTAACTACCTCGTTCAGTGCGACAATCAGTTTTGCGGCTGCCAGCAGTGCGTCGCGACGGGCGTTCATGGGTGTGGTGCCGGCATGATTGGCCGAGCCTTCAATCGTTGCATCCCAGTGTTGAATGCCAACAATTCCTTCTACGACACCGATCTGTAGATTCTCTTTCATCAGGATGCCGCCCTGTTCAATGTGCAGTTCGATAAAAGATGCTACGTCGCCTTTTTTGCGGGCTACTTTGCTTAGGCTATCCGGATTTCCACCAATAGCCCGAATACCATCGGCGATGGTCAGTCCGCTTTGCGTCATGGATTTCAACGCGGCTGGCGTGATTTTACCAATCAGAGCGCCACTGCCAACGGTTCCACCTTCTTCATTCGCAAAAATGATCAGCTCCAGTGGGTGCTCAGTTACTACGTTGTTTTCGTTAAGCGTTTCAATGAGTTCCAGCCCACTAATCGAACCGACGGGGCCGTCGTAATTACCGCCATTGGGTACGGAATCGATGTGAGAGCCAAAGGCGATGGGTTTTAGCGCCGGGTTTTTGCCTTTACGTCGGCCAATGATGTTGCCGGCGTAGTCAATCGTTACGTCGAGTTTGGCGTTTTTCATCAGCCCGATAAAGTAAGCCCGCCCTTCCTGATCGGCTTTGCTATACGCTACCCGACCGATGCCGCCATTGGGCAATTCGCCAAACTTGGACAACTCCAGCAGTCGGGTCTGAATACGTTGCTGATTGATTTTTAATTTGGCTGTTTGTGGTTGGGCCATCACCAGCGAGGAGAGCAGGGCCGGGCAAGTTAGTAGTGGGTATTTCATGAAGTGTCAGGTTGTAGTGAAAATGTAGTTTTATAAGAGAACGCTGATTTTTAGTAAGCAGAACGTAGTAAACAGCCGCATGAACCAGAAGTACACTACGTTATTATTTACTTAATCCGCTTATACTTTCTCAGCAGCTCAATTACCGATTTGTGCGGCAGTGCATAGGCTTTATTTCCATTGATGCCTTCCGTCGTTTCGGCAGCTACCATCGCGTTAATAACCGCTTCTTCAACGGCCTGAACGGTGGCTTCGAATAGTGGATTTATCCGGTCGTTGGGTAGTTCGTTCAACGTAGTGAAGCGATCCCGTTTAAACGCACCCGGATTGGCGGTCGAGAAAGCCAGAAAGATATCGCCGGAGCCATTTTCGCCCCGTCCGCCAACAATACCGATTCCCAACGGCACCCGTGCGGCAATTCGTTTTAACTGGTGGGGCAGCAAAGGAGCGTCGGTCGCGACAACAACAATGATCGACCCATCGCCGGGTTGATAGGAGGGTGGCGCTTTCAGCTCGTAATTCAGCGTGTCTTTCAATTCCAGTCCTACCGGAACTCCGGCAATACTTAGATTCCGTTTCGCGCCAAAATTCGACTGAACCAGCACGCCAACTGTGTACGACGAATCGGCAATCTTGACCAGCCGCGAGGCCGTTCCCGTACCACCTTTAAATCCCAGGCACATCATCCCCGTTCCTCCACCAACGTTGCCTTCGTGAATAGCTCCGCTTTTAGCGCCATCGAGCGCTTCGAACGCATGACTTTCCTTGACATGAAAGCCGTAAATATCATTCAGAAAACCGTCGTACGTTTCAGCCACAACGGGATACGTGTACCAGAAATCTTCTTTGTACCAGCCGGTTTTAACGTACCATTTCAGAACAGCATCGCGTACCGTGCCCACACTGTTGGTATTGGTAATCATAACCGGGCCTTCCAGAAACCCGGATTCCGTTATCCACGTAGTGCCGGTCATTTCGCCATTTCCGTTTAAGGTGTACCAATTGGCATAGACCGGATTATTGGTTCGGCCACGAGGTAAAATGGCCGTAACACCGGTACGTACCGGACCTTGCCCCCGAACGTTTTTCCCCTGCCCAGAAATGATGGTGCTGTAGCCAACTTCTACGCCTTTTACGTCGGTGATGGCGTTGAGTCTTCCGGGCGTACCGGTAAACGGAATACCAATGTCTCTGGCTCTTGGCTTCTGACCGAAAACCACCAATGGATTGAAATGTAGTGAAATGAGGCCTATAAAACAGACTGTTACGTTAAGCAAGCTTTTCATAAACGTTCGCCATCAACATCGTGAATAAACTGAATTACGCCATTCATAAATACCTGCTGATCATCCCACATGGATAAATGACTGCCGTTGGGGCAATAGAGGTAGCGCCCTTTTTTTACCATTTTGCTTTGTTCTTCCATAGCCTTAGGGTCCATCGTGTCGTGTTTCGCTCCGATCATTAAGGTGGGTACGGTAATCTCGTGCAACCGATTTTTGATGTCCCATTCAGCCAGCCGCCCGCCGATACCGAACTCACTCGGGCCCTGCATCAATGTGTATACTTCATTGTTTGCGTGTTTAATGGAACGATTAAGGGCGTCCGGCCATTCAGTCAGGCGGCAGATATGTTCGTGGTAAAAATTAGGAATGAGCAATTCCATGTAGCGTGGATTCGCAAAATCCTTTTTCGCTTCGATAGCCCGAACCTCGGCCAGCACTTCAGGTTTCAGTTGTTTGGCTAGTACGTCTTCCGCGTATTTCCCATATTCAGGTGCACTGGCTACCATGTTGGCAATCAGCATGCCCTTCATATTTTTCTGGTATTTCAGCGCGTATTCCATCGCCAGAATACCACCCCACGAATTGCCCAGTACGTAAAAATTGGTACTATCGGCCCCAAGCGCCTGACGTACCTGTTCAACCTCTTCTACAAACCGTTCGGTTGTCCAGAGGCTATTGTCTTTGGGCTGGTCGCTATAGTAGGAACCTAACTGATCATATTCATAAAATTCAAAACCTTCGCGCCCAAAAAACGTCTCGAAACATTCCATGTACTCGTGCGTCATGGCCGGGCCGCCGTGCAGCAGCAACACTTTGATTTTTGGGTTATTTCCAAACCGTTTTGTCCAGACTTTGAACTCACCCACCGGCGTTCTAATAGGGATGAGTTTTACACCTCCTGATTCTGGTGAGCCGGTGTAGGTAAAATAATCTTTGACCGAAACGGATGTTGATGAGTCTTTTTGCTGACAGGAGATAAGTAGAAAAATGAACGAGAGAAGGAAAATTAAGCGCATGGTGGTGTTTAGTAAAGTGTTGAATAGATAGGTGTTACGTTCAATTTTTTTTTATGCTGAGGTACGTAGCATGACAAAATAGCTCAGCATAACAAATGCTCGTTTTTAGGCAAGATCGAAGGCTTTAATTCATCTTCGCCATACCCTTTATTTTTCGGTACGGTGCTTTGAAGAAATCGCTCACTATCTGATTGAATAAATCCTTGTAAAAAATAAGCGTCGAATGCCCGGAGTTGGGTAAAATCCACAAATACGCTTGCGGAATAGCTTCGGCAATGGTCAGCGTATGTTTTGGCGGTATTACGTCATGATCACCGCCAATCACCAGCGTTGGGCAACGTACCATTTTCAAATCTTGCGTTGAAATATGCGGATGACGTAGCATCAGACTCACTAATTTCTTCTGCGCTTTTACGTCGGGTGTTTGTGCTACGTTAGCCAGACTGTCATTGGAAACTACCATCGACCGAAAAAGATCAGCATCAATAGCGGACGTATCGGGCCATAAGTTAGCTCCTGTAATGGCCAGTTTTTTTACCTTTTCGGGATGTCGGATGGCCAATAATAAGCCGTCGATACCGCCATCGCTCCAACCGATAACGTAGCACGAATCCACCTTAAGCTGATTCAGTAATACGTTAAAATCATCGGCCATCATTTCGTACGTAAGCGAATCGCTGGTGTCGATTGATTTTCCCTGCGCCCGGCTATCGACCGCGATTACCTGATAGTTTTTGGCGAAATACGGAATCTGATTTTTGAAATTTTCAATAGAGCCGCCATTGCCGTGAATCAACAGCAACGGTTTTCCCGAACCATACACCTCGTAATACATCTTGAAACCCCGGACGTTGGCGTACTTTCCTACGCTGGCATTATTGCCATACGACGTAGCGCTACCCAATGTGACTGGTACTGTCGATTGAGCAAAGACGGGAAGAATTAATACGTAGGTTGCCAGATTCAGTACTACGTTCAGGAATAGATTCATGGATGAGTCTTACTATTTTCTGAAAGATAGCAGAGTCATTAAAATAAATGGGTAATGGACCAACGAATCGCAGATGCGTATCTCGGCTACCGCCTGCGGATATTGGCGTAGGGTCATGTGGTAAAAAGACCGGGCGTAATGATACATATACGTATCGTTGAAGAAAGTTCGCCCTCCTGAATCGCCTTTCTGGCCAGATCATAACGCCCCGCCAGAACATCGACTGCTACATCGGCATCCGGCGCGACACCAGCCGTGTCCTGCTTCGGTTCGGTACGCATCCCTGCGCGGGGTCACTACGTTAATTGACCTGCTGCAAGCTCAGCGTTTGTTGTTTGATACGCAAACGGCTTGTACACGGATCGTCAAAACTTCCTCCGGTTGCTCTACGTAACTGGGCAGATAAACTCGTATTAGATGTATAGTGATAAGCGATAAACGATGAGTGATGAGTTGGCTGACGCATTCGATAATTAAGCGCGTTAGCCAACTCATCACTCATCGTTTATCGCTTATCACTATTTTATAAACCGTATCGTCAGTGGGTAGCGGTAGTATTCGCCGTTGTTGGCTTTAATACCCGCAATGACGGTGAATATCAGCCAGACAAGTCCCACAATACAGATCAGGACGAAGCCGATTATAACAAACATCAGGACGATGGATACGGCAGTGGCCAGAGCCATGGTAATCTGAAAATTTACGGACTCTTTCCCGTGGTAATCTACATAGGCCGATTTGTCTTTATTGATTTGCCAGATGATCACCGGCCCCAAAACGGTGCCAATCAAGAAAAACGAACCCGGCAGTGCAATTAAATGAGACAGCATAGCCCACATCCGTTCGTCGGATTCGCTCAATGCTACTGGCGCTGGCGCATAAGGAGGGGGAGTTGGTGGGGGAGGAGTAGGCGGTGGCGGTTGATTCTCCATAACTTATCCTGAGTTTGGTTAGGGGAGTAAGTTATGAAAAAACAGACGAGAATTCCACTATTTCAATTCAGGTGGTTGTAGACTCTGGATAAGGTAGTTACAGGCAACGCAGCCTTTCCGATTAATTCCCGTAATTCAAGGAGATCGGCGCGGGTGAGCGCGCCAAACAACGTAACGTTTAGCGCCGACTGCTGGTTTGCTACGTATGGCGACTGCACTAATTTTGTCGGTAATCGTTTCCAATCGAACGCCAAGACTGAATTGTGAAACCGATGAAATTCGTCGGCTGTCAGATAGCGGAATAAATGCCCGGATCGGAAGCTGTACCAGAGTTCGAAGTTGACGTAAAGAATAATTTCCCCTGTGATGTATGCGCTAACTGAAACGGATTTTCGGTCCATCTTTTTGTTGCCATGACTCATCAATAGTCAAGAATTATTGTTTGTCATCCTGACGCAGGAAGGATAAGGTTTCCTTACCAGAGTGCTGAGAGGCCTTAAGATCCTTCCTGCGTCAGGATGACAAACATAATGCACTGAACGTAGTGAAATTATTTTCCTACGTTCAGTACATACGTAGCACAGCGCCAGACGGCCTGATACGGCTTACCGTTTTGTTCGCCGGTGGTTTTTTCGGTCTTCGACGCTTCGATTTTGTAGACGCCCGGCCATAGCGGTGTAAATTCGGCTACACCTTCGGCGTTGGTCTGGATTGCCCGATTCCAGCCGCTGGGCGATGAGATCTCAATCCGCAATTTTTCTGAAGGTTTTTCTTTGAAGAAACCGGCTAGCGAAATGGCTTTTCCCACTTTATATTCTTTCCCAAACTGCGTCTCTGCTACGTTCAATTCGTTCGGATGCACCGTCGACGTAGCATTTGTTTTGCCGACAGTTACGATTGCGGTAGCGTTGAACTGATACTTGGTAGTACCACCTAAATCCTTGGCTCCGTGTCCAATTGCGAGCGTATAGACACCTTCCTGCTGAGGGGTAAATTCAGCCGCAAAGTAGTCCTGTGCGGGCGTTACGTTCAGTTTGGTTTTCTGCTGGTCGGGGCCGATGAGCCAAAGTTCAAACTCCTTGACATCCGAATACCAGTCGCCGACTTTTTCGGGTGCTTCGTCGGGTTCTGAATAGATAATCTTTACGGTTTGTTTCTGGCCTTTTTGCCCCGTTGAATTGGTTTCAATCCATAAAGCGTGACCGAATGTGTTGACAACGGAAAGTATGGATAGAAGCGCAACGAAAAAGTTGAATCGTTTCATAATAGAGATGGTTTTGTACGGCCCCGACAGGCTCTGGCTGTCGGTTGTAGCTACATAATTAGTCGCTGTCGCGACTCCGACAGCCAGAGCCTGTCGGGGCCTTTTACTGCTACGTTGGTTAACCAACCTGATTACCAAAGGGAGACGGACCACTTTGCCTGTTTTTCAGGAAAGGAGGTCTCGCTGGTGTTACGTCATTGATTCGCGAAAACTGCACGACGGGCTCCTGCGGTTTTGGTAACGTAGCAGGTCGAGTGACGCCGGGTTTGAACGCTGGTTTTGGCGTATCGTTTCGGGTGGCCGTTGGTGGTTGAGCTTTCGCCTTTTTGTCTTTTTTCTTCCCTTTTTTCGAACGTTTCCCCCACCAGACAATAAAGCCGGTAATGGGCAGGCTAGCCCCGATCAGGCTGACAAAAAAGGCTAGAACCTTACCCGGTAAACCCAGAATAGTACCAACGTGAATATCGTAATTCATCCGACGCAGCTTGTCCCCAAAATCAGACTCCGAAAAGGGCTTATCGAAAGCAGCCCGCCTGGGAAGTTCTTTTAGAGTAAACTGATCGAAGTTGTAGGATTGAAGGTCATAGAACTTGCCCAGCGACGGATAGACTGTTACGTAGATCGGTGATTTACGTTCTGCCGTATCCGGGAAAGTCAAGTAAAACCCTTTCGAATCGGGGTGGTTGTGGGCTACTTTTTGCCACGCTATGTCGGCAGCCTGCGCAGGTGTATAGGGGCGACTGTTCTGTAACGTATCGGAGAGCGATGGTCTATAATCAGCCAGCACTTTGCCGCCTGAGGTGGTCCAGTATAAGCCTTTGCTGAACCATTCAATTCCGTACACCATGCCTGTCATGCCAAGAGCTGCCAGTAAAAAAAGCGAGTAGAAGCCCAATACGTTGTGTAAATCATAATTGACACGTTTGGCCGAGCCGTTCCATTTAATGGCAAAGCTTCGGTGGCGTGTACTTTTCGTCCATTTTTTCGGCCACCATAGTACCATGCCGGTGATGAGCGTAAAGACAAAAATCAACGTACTGTAATTGACGATCGGGCGACCGATTTTAGGGGGCATCCACAGAAAACGGTGTCCGTTCAGAATCCAACGGAAAAAGTTTACTTCCCCTTTCTTACGGGCCTTGTTGCTGATGATTTCGCCCGTATAGGGGTTAACTTTAAGCGTACCACCTTCTTTACCACGTCCACCAATAGTTACCTCAACAGCTGTTCCTTGGTGGTACAACGCGTAAGAAGCCTTTTTGCCCGGGTATTCCCGTTCGGCGATCGCCATAAGCTGCGACGGACGAAGAATCTCTTTGTTCTGGCGTGCTACGTTCGCTTCGGGTTCGATGAACATGCTGGTAATTTCTTCCTGAAACACCCAGATGCAGCCCGTCAGGCAGACAATCACCATAATGATGCCCGTAACAAGGCCAAGCCAGAGGTGCAGCCAGGCCGAAATCCGGTAGAAAAGTGACCGGGAGGATTCTTTATTTTTGGAAACGGTCTTTGTGCCCATTGTAGAGAAGTTGATAATGAAACTGTTTACACTTCTGAAACCAAGTTAAAAATGAGGAGTTTGTCATGCTGAGGCACGAAGCATCTTGAAGAAAGTCTAAATAGGTTCAATTATTTTCAGCCTTAATTAATTGGTTGACAAGGGCTTACTGCGTTGCTTTGTACGTCAGGCGGTTGATGCCCTGGATGCTCCCACCATCGATTTTAAGACCACGCGTAGCTTTGGCCGTCGTAGCATCGACTTGGTAGATGTAGCTGGTACCGTCGGTCAACGTAACGCCCAGGTAGCCGTTTTTGCCATCCAGCGGAGTGTAATTACTACGGGCTGCTACGGTATTGATTTCTGTAGCCGCTGGCCAGCCATCAACCCATTTAAAGGTCTGGTTGTAGACGTTGACAATGGCCAGGCGTTTCCCGACCGCATAAGCTCCTTTTTCCGATGCGCTGGTCATCGTCAGAATCACATTGCCATTCCCAACGTAAAGCTGCGTGGTCAGGTTGTAGCCGCCCGATGCTTTCTCTACGTCGAAATAATAGCTCTTGTCGAACTCGGTCGTACCGGCTTTGATCCGGGTGATAGCCGATGGTTTGGTCGAAGTGGCTTTACCGCTGTTGGTCGCTACAGCCGACGAGAAGGCGTAAATGTCTTTCTGCTCATCAACGGCCAGTCCATCGATGAAATAGCGACCGATAAAGCTGGTTCGGTTGTCTTTAATTACTTTCTCTACCTGTAGGCCAGGATACGACAATACCGCCACCCAGGCGCTATCCGGATAGCTGGTTCCAAACACGTCCGGCGATACGCCTTTAATGCTCATGTATGGCGCAAATACTTTATCGCCAACCTGCGTGGCCCACGTAAAGTGCGCCCGTTCGCCGTTACCCGCCAGTTTCACAATGTTGACCTGAGCTTCGCCAACTACCTTCGACTGATCGGCGTTGATGCGGTAGAACGATGCGCTTTCGTTACCGCTACGTGGCACTTTAACGGTCAGGATGTCGTCCTGCACGGTTGTAAATACCTGTACCGTTTCTGCTTGGAAATCAGATACTTTTTCAAGTTTTCCGGCAGCGTTCAACGTATAGGTCGTTACAGCGCCGGGGTTACCCTGCCCATAGAGCAGACTGAAGAAACGGTTTTTGTGCGTGATGTAGTACCGATACGTACCGTCCTGCTCGATACCCGATCCTTTGGTCGATACAGTTCCTTTGGACAACGTATCGGCTGTCAGCAGGTAATCAGCTACGCCCGTTGACCCAATCGGGAGGGCGGCAATGACAAAGCGCTCTTTGGAGCCGTCGCCAGTCTGGCCGTCGGTGCCGGGCGTGAGGGTTTCTTCTTTTGTACAGGCAACGACCGACAGGCCAACGGCCAGTGCTGTCAGGATGTATGTGTTTTTGTTAAACATGATTGTAGGAGAATTGAAAAGGATTATTTACCAACGAAGTATCTGAGTTTGAGGTAGAAGCCCCGGCTGGGCTTTTGCAGACTGAAGTTGTCGTACAGCCGGGCATCCAGCAGGTTTTTACATTCGAGGCCAATGTTGTATTTGCCGTTCGCCAGGGCGTATACTACGTTGGCATCATGCGCAAGTTGTTGGGGGATGTCCAGTTTGCTCTGGCCCAGACTTGGCCAATAGAGGTAATAGGCATGTACGTAGAGCAGGTTATAGCCGAACGTCAGCGTATTACCTGCCCCGCCTACGTTCCGCAGAAACACCGACGCATCGGCATTCCCAAACAGAAACGGCATGTTCGGAATCCGGTCGCGGTAGAGCGGGCTCTGGGCAGTTATTCCGTCTTCAAACCGGGTGTTGTTCCGCAGATTCTGGTACGTCAGGTTTACACCCGTCGTGAGCATCCGTTTGAACGAATAGCGGATTTCGCCGTCGAAACCGAGGTTCGTTACGTCGGCCAGGTTGTCCATAACCTGCTTGGTCTGATTGTTGTTGAGCCGGGGGCGAATAAACCCACGCGCGTCGCGATAGAGCGCGTTGGCTGCAAAGGTGAACCGATGCTGTTTGGTCAGATTGGTGAGGTAACTGAATCCGACGTTATAGTTAAAGCTAGTTTCGGGTTTAAGGTTGATGTTACCTTCCAGATTGAGCAGATCGCCGTAGAGCTCGTCGGTTTCGGGAAGCCGGTAACTCTTTTCGTACGAGGCTTTTAGCTGGAGATTCTTCTGCAGGAAATACGACGTAGCAATGCCATAGCCCAGTTGCGAGAAACTGTTTTTCTGCGTCATGTACGCTACGTCGCCAAAATTGCCGCTCGGATTATACGTGATGCCGTATTTGTTATGCTGCGAGAAATGCTTGACAAACAGCGACGTATTCCAGCGGTCGTCGTAATCGTATTTGTAGCCAACGCCCAGTATGTTTTTGGTATTGACGCGGGGTTGCTCGTAGTTCTGGTTGGCCGGATTCAACTCGTCGAAACCTTGCCGATTGAACGTATTGAACACATTGTTGACGCTAATCGACTGTTTTCCCGAAATCTGGTAGCTGGCGTTCGCTGTTATAAGCCCGTTGTTGTTGCGGAATTTATACAGTGACCGTTCGCGTTCGCTGCCTTTTCCGGGGTATTCCTTAAACTGCTGGAACCAGTTGTAGCGTCGGTAAACAGTATCGACATTCTGCTCCTGACCCAGGTTGAAATTGCCTGTCAGCCGCACGTTCAGCCCTTTCACGAACAGGTTTTCTTTCTGATACCGGAAACTGGGCATTACGATATTTCCCCGCCGATACCACTGGCCAAACACGCTCACCATGCGGGCACCGGTCTGGATTTCAGCACGGTTCTGGCCCAGCGTTATACCAAACAGCAGTTTGTCAGCGTATTTTTTGCCAACCACCCCCACATTAGCGACCAACGTTTCGTTCCGGTACGTATCGTGAAACCGCCGAACGCGCTGATTCCGGAAATATTCGCCCGTATTGATATCCGCTACGTCGACCGTTACCCAATAGTTGTTATCCGAATAATTCTGAAACGCGTTCAGTTGAACGGTAAAACCCGATTTGGTAGTGATACCTGCGTTCACGGCACTACGGTGGGTGTTGAACGAACCGTAAGAGTAGGACGCATCGAGGTAATTACGCTGCTTGTTGCCCGTTACGATGTTGACTGCGCCACCCAGTGCATCGGAACCTAACCAGATGGGAACCACGCCTTTATAGACATCGACGCGCTCGGCCAGGTTGATGGGAATATTATTCAACTGGAACGACGAACCGAAATTGTCCATTGGCACTCCGTCGATGAAAAACTTCACCTGACGACCCGTGAATCCGTTCAGCGAGAAGTTGAAGTTGGAGCCAACTCCGCCCGATTCCCGCACCCGAACGCCCGACACGCGGTCGAGGGCGTGTGATAGATCGAGAGTGGAGTTATGGAGTTTGCTGGCATCAACCGCCGTTACGTTAAATGCCTGCCGGGCTACTTCCTTCGCGTCACTACGTCCGATAACCGACACTTCTGTCAGTTGAATATCGTCCTGTTCGAGAGCAAGGCTGAATCGGGTATTCTGACGAACCCGGACCGTTTTTACCTGCTCTTTAAAACCTACTGACCGCACCTGAACCTGATGTTCACCAGTTGGGATTTCGGTTAACGTAAAGCGCCCTTTCTCATCAGTTATGGTCGATTTTTTGAGTGATTCAATGACCACGCTTGCACCCGGAATGGTTTCGCCCGATGATGCCTGAATGGTGCCAGATATGGAAAACTTGTTTCCAGGCTGAGCAAATGAGAAGACATAAAAGGCTAGAAAAACCCCAAAAAATAGAAGTACACGTTGTTGCACAATGGGCATTTTAGATTACTTTTGAAGCTTATTTAGACTAAGTATAAACAATTACAAAGGTAGAGCGGTAGAAGTATTGGATATGCAGAAATGAGTATGCTATATGCATTTTGTCCAGTTTTAATCTGTATTTAACCTTAAGTTTGGTTTATAAATTTCTAAGTAACAGGGGGTTATGGAAAAAGATTTACGCAACAATAAAGAGCAAAATAATGTTTTAAATAGTTCTTTATCAGCAGGATATAGGGCTGCAGATGACTCTATACCTAATACTTTGGAAGAAAAAACTGAATGTACTATTCTGGGTGATCAACTAGGAAAAGTTCAATATTTGCAACTGGATGAAGTCAAGCTTCAATTCCAGAAATTAGCTACAAACAATTGTTATCCAGTCGATATTTGGATCGATACGCCCACAATTCACATGAATTTTGTGCTGAGTGGGAAACGCCGTTATTTGCCCGCGCCGGGCTACGGGCCGTCTAACCAACTTGCAGAAGGACACCACAGCTTAGGATATTACACGGCGCTAAGAGGAAAACTACAGTATGCCGAAAGGATGCCTTGTTTCACCATAGATATCGCATTCTCTGAAAGCTATTTACGGACGCTTTTTCAGGATGACCTTAGCCAGCTAAAAGATTTTGGCAAGGCCATTGAAAAACGCCAATCAGCATTGCTAGGAAATCGGACTTTCCCGCTGACACAACCTCAAAAAGACGTATTGATGGCCATGTATGACTGCCAACTAACCGGCCAGTTGCAGAAACTTTTCATTGAAGGTAAATTATTGGAATTACTGACGTTGCAAATCGGGCAGTTTCAGGATGAGCAACCTGTTCGGCAGGATTTGCTGAAACGAGAGGACCTAGAGAAGTTTCATACCATTCGCGACGAACTGGCTCAGAATCTGGATAATCCGCCGTCACTGAAAGAATTGACCATTCTGGTCGGCATGAACCGAACCAAACTAATGAGCGGCTTCAAGGAGGTATTTGGCACCACGATTTTCAGCTACGTTGCCGATCTGCGGATGGAGCGCGCCAAGGAGTTAATGCTGAGTGATACGTATATGAAAGTGGCCGAAGTGGCGCGGCTGGTCGGTTTTAAAAGCCCGAACAATTTCTCGATTGCTTTTAAAAAGAAGTTTGGTTTCTCACCCAATACATTTCGTTGAGATGCTTCCTTCGTCAGCATGACAAAAATGCTCATTTTGGACTCATTCTTTATGCTCTAAATCGTTTCTGCTACTCGACCTACACGTAACAGGCCTTCCCGTAAACCGTTGCAGATGCTGGATGGACGTAGTGAGGGCGTTACGTTGAGAATCAGTCAGGGATTCGAAAAAATTGGGTGTTACTTCTATCGTTTTACTGCTAACGTTACGTTTCCAGGCACCAATAATTTGTCCATCTGCCATAATCAGATTGTCGAAACTAATCGTGGTTTGGGGCAACCCATTCCGAAAAATCATCGATGCACTTCGGTCTTTGTAGCCCATGATAAACTCGTCGTAAACTGGCAATAAATGTATACGATCCAGGTCTGGTTTTGCCGGCTGTGCTACGTCCGTGAAATAATAATCGCCGAATTTCTTCAGGAACGTATCAAGAAACTGTACCCCTTTTCGACAATCGGTCAGCGTGAGACCCGACCACGTAGCGAAATCCGCTAACGTAGCGGGGCCACGACTGGTAAAATAGCGCCGGGCTAGTTCAGCTAAAGCTTCTTCTTTAGTGAATGTTGGTGTTGGTGCTACACGCTCATCAAGAAGTGCATACGTGAACTGGTTGCCCTGCCGAGCGCCACTGCAAATCAAACCTTCCAGTTCGGCATTCATCATGACATAGCTTAGTCGAAAACCCGAAATGTCAATTCCGTTACGTTTAAATGCCTGATTCAACGTATCGCGGGTGAGGTGTTTGCCGCCCTCAAGCTCACGAATCATCAAATCGTTGCAGCGATTGAAAAGCGACGTATCGAGTTCGAGTTTTCGATACATGAAGCCACTTGCTACGTGAACGCGGGGAGCCGTTAGCTGAAGCATCCACCGGATGTCGGGGGCAGCTACTACGTGCCAGGTCGGACGTAACATATGTGTACGTAGCAGGGTTCCATCGGTGAAATCCTGTTCGATTTCTGCGTCGGTCAAGTGCGGCAATCGCAGGCCAAGTCCCCATTTCGACTGCGCGTACTCCTGACCCTGAACGGCTCCTAACCAGCTTACCAATTCGCTGGCCGTTTTAAAATCAGTACCAGCAAACTGCTGACTGACAAATCGATGCTTTGCAATATCTGCTACGTTCATAATTAAAAGGCTCCGACAGGCTCTGGCTGTCGGTTGTAGCTACATACATGGTTAGTCGCTAACGCGACTCCGACAGCCGGAGCCTGTCGGGGCCTGTAATTTCAAAGGTTAGTCTATCCGAATCAATTTCTTTCGTTGATCAAAGCGAACAACATGGTCTTTTAAGAAGGCGGTCCCGATACTGATCTGATGAACCTTGTCAGAATAATAAATTTTCTGGTTGATTAGTCGTAATCCGCCCAGCACAATTTCATCCTGAATGATGGCTTCCTGCAAAACAAAATTCGTGTTTCCCTGCGTAATTACCTGCTGATTAGCCGTATCGGTGTAGTGAACGCCCACCAGCGAAGATTTGGGAAAAAGCAACGCCTGATTCGAGCTCACATCCAGATTGAAGGGCATTACTTTTGAGCCAACTGTACCCGTAATAACGAATGATTTCGAGTATGTAAGAACGCCTTTTGCCTGACGGGATAAAGTGTCCTTCGTGACCAGCCATTGGTGATTAGGACCGTCGATAGTGATTAGATACCCATCAAAGAAATTCTGACCAATCAGGCCATCCGTTAGCTGCGGTTTTACAACAGGATTATACTCATCAACAGCCAGTTGAAGCGCTGAATGGCTACTGTTGCCAGCGCTAAGCTGATTCACACCTACCAAAAATTCCCGCTTTACCTGATTGCCAGTAGTGTTTTGCTGGAAGCCTACAATATTCAAACCCAACTCTTTAGCCAGACGACGATCAATACGGGCCATTCCAGTAACTCCAGAATTCAGCAGGAAATTATAAGGTCCCCGTCCATTGACCTTCACTGGAATATACATCAGATTATCCCGAACGGTAAGAAATGTAGGTTGTCGAATGGCTTGGCCATTAGCCGTACAACCGATCAGTAGAAGGAATGCAAAACGAAGCAGAATAAACACAGGGGCAGAGTTGGGGCAAAAATAGCGTCGGGTGCCTTTATAACGCTTCAAAAGCAAAAGTTTATACTAAACCCGAATCTTTGAAGCGTATGCTACTGATTTCTGTGTACAGTAAATCGGTAAGCTTATGTATATTAGCGTATTACAACGAAATAAGAAAACTAGAAAATCGCTTCATTTCAAGCGAAGGGTCGTTGAAGTCTTTCGGGCCGAGATCGCCGAAGCCCCCGACATTGAACGATACCTGCACATTTCCCTGACCGAATTACGTCAGTTGAACCGATGACGGTCCGCCGCTGCGGTATTTCAAGCACCGATTAGCCCCTTATTTATATCCCTATCGCTGTTATAAATCCATGAAAAAGCACAACCAAGATGCCTACGTCAAAGCACTGGAACGACGACTGGCCGCGACTGAAGAGGAAAATAAATTGCTTAAACTCAAAGCTGAAGCCTTTGAAACGGCCATTCAAATTGCCGAAAAACAGTTTCAAATCCCGATCCTAAAAAAGTCTGGCACCAAACAATCGACCAACTGACTCGTCGCTATCCCCTGGTGGGCATGGAGCAGTTATGTGGGTTGTTTACGGTCCGCCGCTGCGGGGTTGACACGACAAGCCTAGTATGCGGCTACCCGGCGTCAGGAAAAACTGGGCTTTCAGTCGGCTATTGTCTTGGCTGAAGTTAGACGATTACGTAGGCAGATTGCGGGCTTGGGAACGACTAAACTATATGAATTGATGCAGGCCTTTCTGGCTTCTCATCAAATTAAGCTAGGACGCGACAGACTGCATAATCTATTGAAAGACAATAGTTTGATATTGAAAAAGAAACGATCAAGAATCAAAAAAAACGACTCTGATCATGATTTGGAGAAATATCCTAACTAAGTTAAAGAACTCAAACCCGATCGAATTGGTCAGCTCTGGGTAAGTGACTTGAGTTACATTCGGGTGGGGATTGGCTTTGCTTATTTATCGGTGATTATGGATGCGTACTCGCGTAAAATCGTGGGTTGCCGGGCCGCCGGAGCGGTCCTTCCATAAAACGCTAGAAGCCAAAGGGCCAGTAGCGGCCTTAGAAATGGCCTTAAAAACGCGTGTTCCATCGGATCGAACGCTGATCCACCATTCGGATCGGGGTGTTCAGTATTGTTCGGGCGCCTATGTGGATCGACTGCGCCAAGCGACGATCACCATTAGTATGACCGAGTCGGGCGACCCGAACGAGAATGCGTTAGCGGAGCGGGTTTTTCGGACCTTAAAAGAAGATTTCAATCTTTGGGGATTCCCTACTTTTGGCATGGCCGAAACGGCCGTTGAGCAGGCCATTTCGGCTTACAATTCGGTACGACCGCATGCATCTTTAGGCTATAAAACGCCTGATCTAGCTCATCACGAGAAGGGCTATCAACCACTAAAATGGTATCCGTATAAAAAAGTGCGGTTTGGAAATGTGCAATATCAGACTGATAATCAGTTTTGTTCTTCTTTGTAAACCTATTTCAGTAGCATACGGTTTCATTAAACGCCCGTTTAAATCGACAATTTCGAGTTTAGATTTTGACCCAAGCAGAAAAGGGGCACCAAATCAAGTGGTAGCAGTAGGTTACTTAAGTACGCCTAGTGCTTTGGACTAGCTCCTGATAATTAGCAGGCTTATATAAACTAAGCCCCTTCACCCGCTCGAAATGCTTTGGATTAAGCGTAAAAACCGGCACGTCAAAAACCAGGGCTGTACCAATCGTATAGGCATCCCCTACTCCGGTATCAGGCCATCGACGGGCCACTTCTAATGCTTGCTCACTAACACCATCACTATTTAAAACGATGTAATCGTCCAACCGCTTTCGATGCCGATCATACTCGGCCCGACTAATAGGCAGGGCTAGGCCCCGTTGGATGAGTAACCAGTGTTGGAGCTCAATAAAAACAGCGGTGGTGATGACTTCTTGAAAGTGCTCAATGGCAGTTTGGTAGGCTTCCAAGAAGGGTGACTTGGCTAGGAAAACACGGCTCAGCAGGCCCGTATCACACAACAAGGCAGGCTTAGTAACCGTAATCAAGGAATGGGCGTGGGATCAAGGTGTTTGTGTTTACCCAACTCACTGGCAATAGCCAATCCAGGGTCTTCGGCTGACAGATGGCCAGATGGGATGAGACCCTCGATCACTTGACCCGATGCGTTTAGGAGCTTTACCTTGAGGGGCCTCCTAGCTTTTGATTTCGTGTTTGTCGTTGCCATAGCTTGATCGATGTTCACAAATTTAACAAAAGTTGAGGCTAATACATCTCAATTGTTGACGAATCAAACCAGTTGGTGAGGGCTGAGCCACATGAATGTCAGTCGTTTTTAGGGATATAGCCACCTCGTCAATAGTTGCGGCCAAATCCGTTCACATTAATGCTCAACCTCGAAACCCACTTCATCTCAAATAGGAGGGATTTAAGCAAGACTGCTAATTTCTTAGTTGCATGCTAGTAACTTCAAACGGCAACGGGGAAATGTTCATCGTTTCTAACAGATCCGAGGTGAGAAAATAGCCACTTACAATGACCTTTAAGCTATCCTTCTGAAAAGCTGTTCCTAAATTACAGCTTCCCCAAGGTGTTCGATCTGCCTCATCAACGCCAGTGCTGTAAGAAGGAACTATCTGGAAACTAAATTCGCCATTTTTTTGACTTCTTTGCACAACGAGTGCAGGCCTATCCTGGATAAAATTCTGACGTCTAAGTGTGACATAAGGTGACTGGCAAGGAGATGTTTGCACACTTGCGTCTTCTTTTTGGCAGCTCATGAAGGCTACTAGAAAAAAGGGTAGTATAGGTTTGAAACTCATGACTTTTTCGTTTCAACTAGGACCCAGAAAATCCATAATCCGTTGGAATTGCCTAGTCACTAAAATCGACCCATTCAGGAAATAGGCCTAGAAAGCCTTCCTTTGTCTCATTTTGCGGAGCCTTTTAAGCGACATCACTCTACACCCATTAGCTTCAGGTTCATCAGAAGTAAGAGAAGCAGGAACCCTATTTTTTCATAACACGCTACTCCGGTTGGATCACTCGTCTTTGAGCAAACAACCAATCCAGTAGGCCGGGCGTAGCGTCTAAGCTTGGGTTTAGATAGTGCCCCACTCCCGCAAACTCGGTGTAACGTGGATGGCCACCCGCTTGTTGAATGGCCTTGATGACAGTTCGGCATCCTTCTACCGGCACATTCCGATCTGTTTCGCCGTGAAAGGCCCAGATGGCGATGTCTACCATGTTGTTGGCCAAGCTAGGGTCACCGGCTCCACTGAAGGGGAGGGCAGCAGCAAACACCCCCGGGCGAGTCCCGATGAAAGACCAGGTGCCATAGCCTCCCAGCGAATGACCGGCCACATAAAGCCGATTGGAGTCAATGCTAAACTCCCTTTCCAGGGTGTTCAGTAAGTCAAAAACGATCGTATCCCGTGGCACCAGGTGCGGTATTCCACCCCAACTGGTGCCACGGGAACACTGAGGAGCCAGGATAAAGGCGGGGTATTTTTTCCGATTTCTCGGCTCGGTCAGTCGCTGAATTTCCCAACTGGCTAATTGGCGGATGTTGTCTGTTCCGTAACCTGCTCCGCCGTGCAGGCTGACCAACAGCGGATAGCGCTGGGTAGAATCATAGCTTTCTGGCCTGAGCAGGCGATACGAGAGCTTGTCACCACGCCGATTGGTAAACGTACGAGCTTCGAAAATCCGGGCCTGTTTGATGGCTTCCGGCTGGGGATAGCTGGCCCTGATTCCTTCACCCAACAGGCTTACGCCCAGAAACAGGAAAGCGGCTATGCCCATAAGTCGAGCCGCGTCTATCAAGATTGTTTGCCAGGAAGACAGGTTGGAATCCCAGGGTTGTGACGGGGCAGCCGGAGGTTGCCATAAATAGCCGACGAAAAATAGGGGATGTAAACTGGCCATAAACGAAAGCCCCAGTTGCCACTTCTCCAGCGTTGGCGTAGGGCGACCACTATAGACCTGCATCGAGACGATTAGTAGGACCAAGGCACAACTTGCCACCAGGAAGCTGGACACCCCAGCGGCTTTTAGCCAGCCGTTTTTTCCTGCGGAAGAAAGCACCAGGCTGCTCGCTGCTACGAGGCTGGCACCCAGATCTAGTACTAACACATAGGGATAATAGCCTTGAAGAGCCCTAGTAAGCGGTAACAGAATACAATAGAGCAGCATCACCCGCAGCAAGGCGGTAAAAAAAGCGAACAAACCCGTAAGAAAAGCTGCCCGGAATTGCTGGATATAGTAAAATCGAAGTAGAACTGCTGTACCTAACAAAGCGGTCAGATTAGCCGCCAAAAAGTAATTGGCGAATGAGGATTGTGTCACCAAATCCGCGCCAACGATCCAATAGAGTAAGCTTTGGAAGAGGCCCATGGCTAGGGCAAGGCCCAGAAAGAAAAGGGCATTCTGGCTGAGAGTTTTTGTCATTATAAGCGTATGGCTATGTTTGCCAAAGTACAAACCTCGGGCTAAATACCGTTTTACAAAATGCCCGTATAATAGACACGCTCTCGTCTCAACTGGGAGCGTTTTTGCGATGAAGGAAATCATAGGTTACAAAGGGTTGTAACGTCGCCATGAGTACCCAGATTAAATCATTTAACGGATAAAATGAACTTGAACATAACTTGAAAAAACTTGATGCGAAGTTGAACCCGTAAAAGCACACTGCTTCCCTCATCTTTGCCAATAACGTATTGTTGTGCCTAGCCAGATAGTAACGAAGTTACCCAAGGCCCGAACAGGGCATCTAAACAACAATCAATTGGACTATGAAAACGCTAAACACCGCTATTATAATTTGTTTATTCACCTCTCTTGGGTTTGGTCAAAAAATAAAACTCGTAACGGCCAACCACCTAATGCCCTTCAATACCGAGATAGCTGACGTGAAATTTAAAGGTAAAAACGCCTTGAAAGTGAAGGCAATCGAGGGGAATAAGTTGGCGATTGTCAAAATACCTACCTTTAATTTTGAGGATGGGATCATCGAATTTGACATGGCCTCTAACCGAGCTATCGATGCCCATCCGGACAATAGGGGGTTTGCCGGCATGGCCTTTCATTTGTCAGAGGACAATGACGCCTTTGATTGCATTTATCTACGAGCGACCAATGGCCGAGCCGAAAATCAGGTACAACGAAACCATACGGTACAATACTTCGCTTTACCTGATTTCCACTTTCCAACTCTGAGAGCGAAGTTCCCTGAAAAGTACGAAACCTATGTAGATGTCATTCCTGATGAATGGATACACCTAAAAATTGTGGTTGAACGTCGAATGGCAAAACTCTACGTAGCAGACCAAAGTCAACCCACGCTCATTGTGAGTGAATTGCTTAATAAAAAAACGTCAGGTGGTATTGCCTTATGGGTAGGTGGTGGTACTGATGCTTATTTTACCAATTTGACAATCACCAAACACAGGTAGTGATTGAAAAGGTCCGAACGCTTCGTCGTCTCAAAATGGAGCCTTTGCTGAGAATAAAGGAGACATGGTTTTTACTATCCTCCTTCTCATTGAATAGCATACACTAAAGGTATACGGACTTCGCTAACTTAATTAATCCAGCCTCATCCTTAAGCTCAAATAAGCTTATCATCAATTGCTGATGGCCCCCAATCGTACGGTTACTCAAAGATAGCCGATTAGAAATGGCGTCTACTGACAGATCGTCTGCCAGTAACCGTAAGATTTCTTTCTGTCGGTTGGATAATTTAGCCAGATCGTGATGCATCTCCATCTACTTTACTACCCCAATATACGATGTTAAAAGCGTACAAATCGCTTGACATCTAGCGAAAGTAAGCTGTTTCACAAATGAGGGTTGTGTGAGAATCAGCAAAAGAATTATTACAGAGCAATTAAATTTTGATTGGTTCCATTATGTTCCACTTTCAAACAGGGGAACCTTGACTACTTCCTCCAAATCGGATAATTGATGCAGGGCCAATATTGGAGAAAACCTGATCACTAGCAATTGCAGTAAGAAACCAACAGCAGAAAGCAATAAGCAGGCTTGTACGCTAAAAAGGCTAGCCGTTACTGCACCGAGTAATGCGCCGACTGGCCGGCAACCAAAAGTCGTTAACAGCATCACGCCCGAAACTCGGCCCAGCATAGGGATTGGGGTAACGGCTTGACGCAGAGAAGTCGTGGTGATCGACCAGATAACGGGCCCAGCGCCAAACAAAAAATAAGCGGCTCCTGGCAATAGGGGTTTTGTTGACCACATCGTCAACAGCATAAGTACTGACCCTAAGAACGCCGTGGTCGGTCCCAATAAAATCTGAAAGCCCAAGGGTAAATGCTTACTCAGGAAAGGGCTACCGATAGCCCCCGTAATCATGCCTATTCCATAGCCAGCCAATACCATCCCCAACACCTGGGCCGTAATGCCTAGATGGCTAATTGCCCAAAAAACAAAGACCGCTTGGAGAATAAACCAGGAAACACTAAATACCATACCGGTAACGATTATCGGGCGTAGAAATGAGTGGGTAAAGCAGAAGGCTACGGCCTCTTTAAGGCTGGCCCGCAAGGAACCGGAACTCTGTTTAACAGCAGTGCTGCTTAGGCCAGATAAAAGACTTATTGCTATCATCGAGCAGAGGGCAGCTAGTGCATAAGCAATCGGTGCCCGGGACCAACCGACAATAGCACCCCCAATGGCTGGCCCTCCAGCATAAGCAATGCTACGGGCCAATTCTAGCCAACGGTTGGCTATGGGCAACTCGCTTTTACTCACCAAGGTTGGTACCAGAGCTGGAGCCGCTACACTATAGCATACAGTCCCGATTACCCCCAAGAAACCTAGCATGGCGAGCCACCAATGCGTCATAGCGGATAAGGCAAGTAAAAGGATGATCAGCAAAAGAGAACACATCCGCATGGCTTCAGCCCCCACCATCAACTTTTTATGCGAATACTGATCAGCTAGCCATCCAGCCGGCAGGGAAAGCAACAGAAAAGGTAGTGTCTGCGCTGTTTGAAGCAGGCCGGTTCCGACGGCATTCTCTTTTAAAACCAATACGGCTACCAAAGGGGCGGCAGCCAGTGCCAGTTGTTCCGAGAATTGAGCGGATAAATTTGACCAAGCGAGCCTTTTGAATCCACCTTTTACTTTAGTCATTTGGGTATCTTCTGTAATGTTATACGATTACAAAAGAACGACAGCTAAATCGATCAGGAAACCCGGATCTTGCTGGTTTTACCAAAATGATCTTAATTGGTTGGTGCTTCGTTAAACGCCCGAACTTTAGATACACTATCGTCGCTTAAGGGAGCGACTAAGGAGATTGAGTGTGCAGGTAGTAATTTCGTTTCGTTTAATGAAAAGATGACAATAAGCCTCATCGATCCACCATGGAGGTTCGTAGCAATTTGGCAACTTCCCTTACCTACACGCCCGCTGACAGCCCGCTTCCAGACGGCTTTACGCAAGACTACCAGCGCAGCGACAACACATAGTTCAATTTGTAGTATATTCGACACCCAACCAATGATTCAGGGTCAGGGGTACCTACTCAACCTATGAAACGATCTAGCCTTACCCGTCTTTATCTCATCAGCCTAGGCTTCTGGCTGGTCAGCTGTCGAGAAGTGACCCTGTTGGACCGATCCTATCAGCGGCTCTACATCGACAATTTTACTACCCCTGTTCGCTCCCGATTAGCCGCTCGGGAGAAGTACCCAAGCAACATGACTCTTCGTATTACCGGTACAATTAATCGGCCCGTCGCCCTGTCGGTTTATTACTTAGAAGCGGGGCAGCCGCGTTACCCCGCTTTGCAGGATACTTTAGCTGCTGGAACCTACACCGATCGGCAGTTGAGCCAAGATTTTTACTCGCGGGAGGAAGTTGAGCTACAAGTCACGGGCTTTCCAGGAACCACGGGTTCGCTTACGATGGAATGGTACTGTCAATAATGTGTGGAACTTTCTATGAACCGGTTTATTTTACTGGCAACGGGCTTACTGATCTCGGGAGTACTTCGGGCGCAAAGCCCCCTCAAACGGTATTCAGCGCGCCTGGGTGTTGATCTGACGACTTTAGATGCGCCCGACGACATTAGTCCTCGTTACATTGCCCGCCTGGCCAGGCATCTTCGCCAGGACCGCATCATCATAGCCGCTGAAGCTGGGTACATGCGCATTACAACCACTAATCAACTCTTCAATGCCATTGATCCAGGCCCTAATCGGCGCGAGCGGTTCACTACAGAGCTAAGCGTGCTGGTCGATGCTTTATCTAGCTCGCATCACGCCTTGCGGCTAGGTGGGGGCCTATCGGCCTGGTACCGACGCGATGACCTTTACCGGGGGGCGAGCACCCTTGGTCGAGACAGTTACGCGATTGATCGGCGGCTACAACGTGGCTTGACCACTGGCTGGCACCTGGCGGCCGAATACGCTTGGCAGTTTGATGAGCGCTGGAGCGTGGATGGGCGCTTTCGGGTGAGTAGTCTTCAGGAAGCGGGTGTAAGTTCGGCCCTGGGTACGGGCATCAACTATCACTTCTAATCGATGATTAGCCAAATAATCCTTCTCTTAATAATCAGCGTTTTCACGAGACATGGAACAATAAGTGTACGAAACCGCCTAAATAGATAATTTTTACCCCGAAAATACCCCTATAAATCACCCGGCCGGGTGATTTCGCAACGTTCGAAGAATGAGTATTTTTACTAGGTCAAACCAGCATGGCTTTGTCATAAATCATAAGGTGCTTTTCCTCCATTTAAACCAAAAAAAAACGTATCAGCTATGAAACCTCTGTACAACCTTCTGCTGGCCCTGCTGCTGAGCACCCCACTCCTGGCGCAAACTAACTACGTCGCCACCGCACCGGCTTCGGCCACACCGGGCACTAAGAATGTGCTGGTGGGCATTCAGGCCGGTAACGCCACCATGACAGGAGACAGTAATACGTTTGTGGGCTTTCAGGCCGGCCAAGCCAATACGACGGGCGAGGGTAATATCTTTGTGGGCATTGGGACGGGAAGAAGTAACATAGGTGGGAGCTTCAACACCTTTTTAGGAAATAATGCTGGTCAGAAAAACACGAGTGGAAAGAATAACGCCTTTATTGGATCGGGGGCGGGTTTGAACAATAAAACGGGCGAGGGCAATGCGTTTATAGGCAATAATGCAGGTTTGAACAATACGACGGCAAGCTTTAATCTCTTTATAGGAAATGATGCAGGCAAAACCAATACAACGGGAAAGAATAACGCCTTTATTGGCTCGGGAGCGGGTTTCAGCAATACAACGGGCGAGGGCAATGCGTTTGTAGGTAATGATGCGGGTTTTAGCAATTTGGGAGGGGTCTTCAATGCCTTTGTGGGCAGGCGGGCGGGTAGAGCCAATACGAGCGGAAACGCCAATACGTTTATAGGCAATGACGCGGGTCAGAGCAATCAAACAGGAAGCGATAACAGCTTTGTGGGCTCGGGTGCGGGCCTCAATAACATCGTCGGCAAAAAAAACACGTATTTTGGCAATGATGCGGGCTTCAATAGCAATGGCGACAACAATTCCTTTTTCGGCATTCAGGCCGGCTCGACCAACACCACTGGCAGCAACAACACCATGCTGGGCTTCAACTCCCAACCCACCAGCGGTACGTTGCAGAACGCGGTGGCCATCGGGGCCAACGCCACCGTGGCCCGCAGCCACGCCATCGTTCTGGGCGATCCCACTAACACCAGCGTGGCGGTGGGCATCGGCACCGATTCACCCCAATTCCCACTGGATGTGCGGGGCATTATCAATTTGCGTAACAATGGCCGCATCAAGTTTGCTCACCTGTCCAATCCATTGTTCCAGGGCACGACTGACCAGTTTCTGACCGTCAACGAGCAGGGCGAGACGGTGCTGGCCCGTCATCGTCTACGTATCGACAATGTGAACCAGTGGAGTGACAAGGTCTTTTCGCCCACGTATCACTTGCTCTCGCTGGGGGATGTGGAGCGCTACGTTGGGGTGCATGGTCATTTGCCCAACGTACCCTCGGCTCAGGACGTCGTGAAGCAGGGCGTTGACCTGGTGAGAATGAATGCTACGTTGCTGGAGAAAGTGGAAGAGTTGACCCTATATAGTATTCAGCAACAAAAGCGTATTGACCAATTGGAACAACTCGTCAAGCAACTTCTGGAGAAGAAATAAACAGAATTGCACGATCAACCCCCTACAGCCCAGCTAACCACTGGGCTTCTTTTTGTGAGCGAGGGAAGTCTTTAGCTGCATTGGTCATAACCTTGGCTGACAGTATACACATCTCATTAAAAGCCCCAAATAATGAGCTGATATATGAATTTTCCTTCGCCTCACGTTGGAGCATTTTCTGAGAATATACCTTTGCCATTTTAATATCTGTCAAATTCTACTGATAGCATACAAGCTAGATTACGGCGGTAGGTATTAACGAAGTGCGATAGTGGTTTTCCCCTTATGTTTAAATAGGCCGTTTACTTTCAGCTTATACAGGGTAGGCCAATTTTTACCCGTTATATATAAAACAGCGTCTGGATCTCCATAAGCGATCCCGTTCAACACATTTTCTTTGGTATCTACTCCCGGCGGTAAAGCAGGGTCTATCCTCAATTCACCTACTACTTTACCCGACTTTAAATCAATTTGAACGATTCGGTTCGTTTTCCACACGTTCGCCAAAACGTACCCATCAATATACTCGAGTTCATTTAAGTTCATGACTGGGCCTTGGTTGTCATACACCATTAACTCCCCAGTCTGCTGAAAACTCGGCGTATAAAAAAATAATCGATTGGAGCCATCGCTAACGATCAACGTTGAATCCCGGTGCGTTAAGCCCCAGCCTTGGGTATGATACGTGTGGGTTTTCTGTAGGGTCATATCCATTGAATACTGGAAGCATTGCCCCGAAGTCCAAGTCAGTTGATAGATATGATTGTTTACGATCGTAATACCCTCTCCAAAGTAAGGAGCTGGTAAAGAGACAGATTGGAGCACGGAGCCTGTTAGTAAGTCTATTTTCATCAGCTTAGACTGCCCAACCTGTCCAGTCCCTTCGTAAAGGGCATCTTGATGAAATTCAAGCCCCTGTGTAAAACTGCTCGCCTGGTGGGGATACGTTTTCAGAACAGAATAGGAAAGTTTTTCTGGCTTAATATCTGACCAGATTTCAATCGAAAGAGTATCTATTAACTTTTCTTTATTGATAGTAAGCGCGTTTATTACTAGTTGATGTAAACCGACGCTTAAATCGACTGACTGAAGTGAGAAAAGGTTATTGACAGGAGATTGACTGATAGCAGGTTTACCATCCCAACTAGCAGTAACTTGACTTACTGGTTGATTTAGTCGAAACAGAATAGAATCACCAACCTGATAAGTTGATTTATCCAAGGCTACAAAATCAACTTTAGCCTCAGCTTCCTTGTTTCTCTTTTGTTGACAGGCTGAAACCCACAGGCTCACCAGGACTACACCGACAGCGCATTTAGCAACAAAATTCATAGGTACTATTAAGTCAGCCTTTTGCCTTTCTGAGGTTTAAAAGTCTACTAACAATAAAGTCATTTTTTTAAAAAATTCCTTTAAAGTCTGTTATAGGTTCCCTAAAGTACGAAACTTTTGGAAAGCGGACATTTCACAAAACGCCCCATTTATGAACAAGAGAATTGACGTCGTCTCAAGATGGAGCTTTTTGTGAGACGCTTATTTTTTGGCAATGAATGTCAATTCTAATCCGTTGATGAGTGAAATAGGGCTGTTAAGTGCTGGTTCACCTCTTGCCAGTCGAACGCCTTAGCATCATAGTCCCCGCCGAGCCATTCCAGCATTTCCTGCCGCTCGGGGTGTCCTTTATCATTTATAATGCGTAGCAACTCGTAGAAACCGGGAATTCCCCCACAGTCTTCGGGTGGACAGTTTAGCTTGCCACCTGTACACATAGGGTACCGTATAGCAGCATCAACAGGAAGCCATTTCTCCACCACAAGGGTATGCTCCCAACTATCCCCGAAATCATAGGTATAGCCAACCGTTTGAGTACCATTTGTCAGCACGCTTTCCAGGGTAACCGTTGTTTCGTCGATCAACTTTTCGCCGTAATCCATGTCAAACTCATCTAATGGCTGACCAATCCGTACTCCATCTGCGGTAAACTCGTGTAGATGCGAGTTGGTCCAGCCCATGGCGATTTGGATGACTTCATGCAGTGCGTCAAATGTACTCGTCTTTTCCACCAGTATGCGTCTCCAGATGAGTGGTTTGGTGCCACGCAGGCTGATTTTAACTTGAATGATGTTATCCATTAGGTAAGATAGAACAGAGCCATAGTCAATACATTGGATAGTTTGATGAACGCAATTGTGCAATTAATGTGCAATAGCTGTGCAATTTGTGCAATTGCTCTACTAACTTACTACATAATAAGAGCCTGCCCCTTTGGTGCCCTGCTGCTTGAGCCAACTCTGTTGAACCAGTTCTTTCAAGTCAGCACTAGCCGTGTTGCGCGAACAAGCATTGAGCCGCTGATAGTTAGCGTTCGTGATCCGTCCCTGCTGCTTGGCGTAAAGAACGCCTTTCATTTGTCGCTCATTCAACCCGGCTTGTCGTAACAACACTTCCTGATAGCGATCGGCAAAGAAGGTCACCCAGAATCCACCTTGTTTGTCTTCAAACAAAGGGTCCGGTAGCCCCCACGCCCGACATTCAGCAATCATCTTCAATGTACCACGACCCCAGGTTTCCACCAGACCGCCCCGAAACATGGCCATCGCCAGGGTAGGGTTACGCCGACGAGAGGAATGCGGCTGTTGCAGGTCAGCCAGAGTTAAGCCCTCAATTAACGAGCCTTCGTTGAAGAACACCAGTCGGTCATCATACACCCACACAAAGATAGGACCGCCAAAGTAGTCCTTGTGCATGATGGCGTTGAGCAAGGCCTCGCGAATGGCATCAGGTGGGTATGGCAACCGTTCCTGGCGATATAGGCCCTGATAGGAGACTAGGCCAGGTAGATACTTACTATCCAGCAGTTGTAGGGTGCGTTCGGCCAGCCGGAACCCATCGCCACTCAATTCATCCTGAAACTTCAAATCGGTGGCATCTTGGCCAAAGCGGCCGATCTTGATGTGAGCTCCTAAGATAAAGCGCATCGGGTGTTTGCCAAACAAGACTAATGCCGCTCGCTTCAATCCCCTTTCGCCGTCGGTTAGATTGAGATTGTCCAGGAAGGTTGACAAACCGGTCCGTAGCGGTTCATGTTGATCCAACCGCTGTCGTTCCATACCCCGTTGCTCAAAGGCTTGTATAGCTGCGGGATCAAGATCTTCCAATCTCGCTTTGGGTTCGACGACATCATCAAACGTCTTACCCAGGCGCTTGAGCAAAAACTGCTGCAAGGCGTTACCTTTGAGCACCTGCTTCGTACTACCGCTTCGTAGGTGATACTCCCCATGATAGATAGGCGACGGGCATCTCATAAGGTTGGGTAACAATCTCGATATAAGCCTGTCCTGCTTGCTCGCGCAGGTTTACGTCGGCGATGATGCCTAGTGCATTCTGAATCTTGTTAGGGAGATCTTCCAGCAGCCGTTTCGCATTATCAAGACCAACAACCTGCCCTTTATCATTGACACCAATCAACAACGTGCCGCCCTGCGCGTTGGCAAAACCGGCGATCCATTTGAGGTATTCCTCACGCCAGCTTTCTTTGTATTCAATGAATTGGTTTTCAGCCATAGTAAAGTGTAAAGATACACTTTATATGAGCATTGAGGAAAAGTGCATTACTAGCTATAATGGCTAATTTAGCGTAACATACTGAGAGCAAATGTCGAAGCGAGACGCCAGGCTATCACTATCTACGCCCAGTTTATAAAGCAGATACATGAATACCTCTTCGTCTCAGATTGGAGGGATTTGTGAGATTACAGTTGTTACATTTCTAGACAAATGGTACTTAGCTCCATGCTCAGTAAAAGGTAGCAAGTCCATTTTATTTTAATATGTACCGAATTAAAAGAACGAAACGAAACGGGGTTTGGGAAGGGGGATCGATCTTCTCGATGGTCCTAATTTTCTAAAAAATCGGATGATCTCTTTTTGAACCTCGGTATTGGGCAGCATGTCTTCATGCCCCGCATTTTCTACGCTTAGTTGCCGCGCCTTAGAAAACCAGGGGAGTAATTCGTCAACATTGGAAACAGGCGTATTGCTATCCAGTGTGCCGCTGATGAACAACGTCGGCAGGTCGCACTTGAAAAGTGTTCGAAACCCATCGCCAAGATCAATATGTTGCCATCCTCCATAGATATCCGGGGTGTTCACGCTGTTTCCCAGAACTGCGATTTTCCCTTGACTATTGATTTGGGCATATCTGTCGGAGGTCGCTCCCGATGCCTGACGCATGGCCGATATGCCTGAACCATATCGCCCGTTAAACTGATTGTAACGCCTTTCGACATACCGCTGGAGTATTCGGTAGTCTCCCTGCTGCATTCCATACAACATGGCCGGAAAGTAAATAAAGTCATTACTGTCGCCGGTATCTAACCTCAAAATAAGCTGAAGGCCAAATTTGCCGATGGGAACGTGGACAACCTTTTTAAATTGCTGGTCTTTTATAGGAATGACAATAGGATGTGCCTCCAGCTTTTTTAGCTGACTTTTCAACAGTGCCATCATGTCCGGTACGTAGCCATTAATCGCCGAATCCTGAGCCACCAAAGCGGAGATACGAACTAACTGGTTGTCATAGGTAAAGGGCAGGTGGTGCATGTGATTCGGTCCTGAGGTTCCAATGAGGACCATTTGGTCGATGCAGGAAGCATGTTCCCGCGCCAGGGCCAGGGCAAGATGAGTGCCGTAACTGTAAGCCAGTAAATTTAGTTTCTTAGTCTTCAAGGCAATCCTCAGGTCATTGAGGTCTTCGGCATTTTGAACCGTATTGTACCCTCTGATGTCGATTCCCATTTTTTTGAAATAGGCGAGTCCGGCAGCAGCAGCCTCTTTGTGAAGTTTTATAGCCCTTTTTTCATCCAGGAAAATAGTTTTGTTATCTGCGTCTGGTAACGGAAATCCCAAACTAGGCGTGGACCTGCCTGAGCCGCGCTGATCCAGCAAAATAATGTCATGATCGTCTTGGAGGTCAAAAATAAGCGCTTGGAAATAGTCTTCCTCAATGTAACTGATCCCCGATTGGCCGGGTCCGCCTGATAAAAATAAAATTGGAGAGTGTGTGGTTGGATTTTTGGCTTTCAACCTCACTACAGCGAGTTCAATGTCGCAGGTCCCAGTGACCTTCCGATTCTCAGGTACCTTCAGCAAACCGTACTCGTAAGCAACGCTGTCTCTATTGGAAAGTTTAAACGTCAATGCTTTAAAGGCAATAGTTTTAGCTGTCATTCCGACAGGTTGCGAATGAGCCAGCCCGATGCAACAAATCAATGTGCCGATCAGCGCATACATCATGCAATTGGCATTCATAAATTTCGAGGTTCAATCACGCTAAGCTCCTATCTATATTGTAATTTATTAGGAACAATTTTAGAATAGAGTTCTCAGAAAGGGTTTCCTACTGCTAAACGTGAATTTATATCCTATTTCACTATCTCTTTTAAAGCCCCAATTATGAGGCATAGATGGAATCGCCTTCGTCTCCGGTTGAGGAGCCTATTGTACGACGCTAGTGTATTAGTGATGTCTCGACTGAAAATAGCTGTGGATTTCGATAACAATCCACATGATCCACCTTACCGGGTTTAGTTTCCGAATTAGATTGCTAAGCTTCATTGGCCTAAGTTACCCAGTAGATGCCGGGTTTTATCGGTGGACAGAATTTGAAGCAACTTTTATTCACTAGAAGCTAGCATGTTCAATAGTCCCAAAAGAGCGAATTGTGAGACAGTAATTTTAATATCTGTCAACTCTGGTAAGTAGCATGCGGGCCAGCCACCGTCACGTTTTTCCAATATCGTTGGTTACTCGATTAATACTAAGCCTCCTACTAGAGGTGAAAGAGATCTCCTTGAACTTTGTTTCGTTTATTTCGTTTAATAACTTTGTACCTTAAGACGACAAGTAAATGGAAGCTGTGCTAGAGAAGCCTACCCTACACGAGCAACGCGTAGCACGTGAATCACTCTTTGGTTTTACCGCTGCCTTGGCGGAAAGAACTTCCGATAGCATAAATATCCAGATACAGGAAAGCCAGCAATCGTTTACCATTCCCACCAAAGCTCTCGCATTGCTTTCTTTCATCCTTTCCAGCATGGCGGAGGGAAAGGCCATTTCGCTGGTGCCCTCTGATGCGGAACTTACCACCCAGCAGGCCGCAGATTTGCTCAATGTGTCTAGACCACATATTGTCAAACTGCTAGAAGAAGGCGCGATTCCCTTTAAGAAGGTAGGGAGCCATCGCCGAATCTTGCTCGATGACTTATTCACTTATGCAGATCAGCACAAATCGAACAGGAAAGCGAACCTGCGGTTCTTAGCTGAGCAAGCCCAAGACCTGAACTTGGGTTACGAATGATCCATTCGGCTAAGTTTGTTGCCTTACTGGATGCTTGCGTTCTCTACCCGGCACCGATTCGAGACCTGTTGCTAAACTTAGCGGATGTCGAGTTGTATAGCCCTAAGTGGACAGATCGAATTCATCAGGAATGGACCCGGAATCTGCTATTGAACAGACCTGAACTAACGGCTGAACAGTTGGAACGGAGCACTCAGGCCATGAACAACGCCTTTCCCGATGCAAACGTTGTCCACTACGAAGCGTTGATTGACTCCCTGGCACTATCTGACCCGGATGATCGCCATGTACTAGCTGCAGCGATTCGTTGTCAGGCTGATGTCCTTGTGACGGCGAATCTAAAGGACTTCCCTAGTGCCATACTAAGCCTTTTCGATCTCGAAGCCCAGCACCCTGACGAGTTCATTGCCAACCTGATTGATCTAGATTCGAGAAGAGCCCTGATGGCCTTTGACCAACAAGTATCCTACTTGAAGAAGCCACCCATGACACCACAACAAGTCTTGGAGAACTTCAAAAAAGTAGGTCTCAGCGTAACAGCTGACCGATTAAATAGCTTGCTGTAAAGCCAGGATCTTCTCCATTACCTCTGTTGCTTGAACACGGATTCATATGCCGTTAACCAATGGCTTATAAGCATTTGATAATCAAAGCTGCATATTCATGAAAGTTTCTCTGTCTCATGTAGGAGCGTTTCAGGAGACGATAAAGTTTTTAGTTACTGAAGTCAGGTCTGCACTTAACAGAATCGCCTACTAGCGGGCTGATCACCCCAGCCTCTAATACTGTAATCCGAAAACCTTGGCTACCCAACCCAGCGCTTTGATGGCCACATCAGGCGGGCTTTTAGCAATAATCTCGGATCGATACTTGTTCATCAGAACACTCATATACAGCACCGTTCGTAGATTCATCTTAAACCGTTTCCGACCCTGATCGGTAAGCTTATCGAGTACTTTACTGACATCCTCAAAATAGTTTTCCATCTTCAAGGCAGGCTGATGCGTATTCAAGACGCGTACGATCTTATCGGTCGGGTTGCGAAAACAGTGGGTAACCCCTTTGGGAACCGAGAGGTGGTCTCCCTGGCTGGCGGCAATCCACCGATCCTTGATAAAGAACTCCATGTCACCCTCCAACACCTCATAGGTTTCGATGGCATCGGGGTGGACATGCACCAAGGGGTCCTTCATGTTACAACCCGGCAACAATTCCCAGTGAAGATCTAAGGACTTGCCTAGGGTGTCGGCACTGGCTTGTAAGACAGTAAACTTCATACCGACGGGGGTCATATCCAAGATTTGTCCTTTGGTAGCCATGCTGAGGTTAAGGGTTTAAGTTGGTGAATGTAAGCATTGAGTGATTAAAACCCCAGTTGCTTCCATCCATACTCTTGTGCTTTCCCGCTAGTTTATTATTCTTTTAACCGTCCCATTTTTGGAGCAGATACATGAATACTCTGTCGTCTCAGGAGGGAGCATTTCGTGAGACTCCTTTAACTGCTAATTGAAAACCATGTTGAGTAAGTAATCGATCAGGTTTACTCTACACTTATCCAGTAATAATTTTTTAAATGTATAACTGTATTTCCATTCAATAAATCAACTCTCTTTTTGCTGACCTGAGTAAATCTTAACTAAAAAGCAGTTCGTAATTTAGCCTCGAGGGTAAGCAATCATTCGGCGATTGGCCGTTAAATCTGGTTCTTAACTCTATTGTAGTTGGTTTAATAAATTGGTATGCTGCTCACTTCTTGGTTTATGAAAATCAGTGATCACGGGCGGCTGCCTGCTAACCGGTGCTTCTGGTCGGTCAGCATTATTCTGATCGGCTGGTTGTGGGTTTCCGATGTGCAGGCTCAGATTCGGGTGAAGGAGTTGTTTACACTACCGTCCGACCAGCGCATTGTCAACCTTATTGCCCGGCCTATATTTAACTTGTCCGATTCGCTGGGTACGACTAATTCCATCGACAGTATCATAGCCTTAGCTAAAAACGAGTCCGATCAGCCCCTGTATTGGTATGCTCACATCGTCAGGCTTCGGTTTCAACTATCCTTTCATGTTGATCGGAAGAACAAAGCAGAGTTAGCCAGCGGTATTCACATTCTGGAAACGTATCGCCGATCGCTGGAAAATTGTCCGTTACCCATCACTACGGCTGGTTACTGGCATATATATGGTTCGTTTTTAATTGATCACCTTCAACTTGACGAGGGGTTTCGGTACATGCTACGTGCCATGCAACGCTTCGAACAGATTGGCTATGACAAGGATCCTCAGGGGTTCGAACACCTCTATGGAATTGGCACCATTTATTATCGATTTGGTGATTATCCGACGGCCATTCGGTATTTGTCACTTGCCGAACGCTATCAGCCCCGCTTGCCGATGCGGTTGCGTACTGCCGCCTTAAACACGTTGGGTGTTGCTTATCAGGAATTAAAAGCATACGATAAAGCGCTGATCACTTTTCGCAAAGCGCTGAACCAGGCCCGATTGAATCAGGACAGCGCGTATCTAAGCGTGGTAACGGGCAATATTGGCAATACGTTACGTCTACAGGGGAGAACCCGCCAGGCTTTACCGTACCTATACCAGGATTTGGCCTTTGGCGAATCAATCGTGCCGGAAAACTGCGCCATTACGTGTCTTTTCATTGCTAAAGCGCTCCTGAGCCTCGATAGTACCAGGAAGGCCCATGATTACATCTCCCGCTCCCGCCGACTGATGGCCGGCCAGCTTGTTCGTAATGAATACTACGTCAATTACAGCGAAGTTCAGGCCCTCTATGCCCGCAAAACCGGCAACCTGCAGCAGGCACTGTTTTGGACCGACTCGACAACCCGCCTGACCGATAGCCTTCGGACGATCTTTGACAGTAAACGGCTGACAGCCAACGAAAGTCGCCTGAATGCTCAGCGTTATCTGGCGACGCTCCAACATGTAAAAGCTCAGAAAGAGCAGGCGGAGTTGATTCGGAACCTGAGCATAGGAGCCCTATTACTATTGACCATTCTGGGCGTGTATGCGCTCAATCAGAATCGCCAGAAATTACGACTTCAGGAGAAGCGACAGGCTGAGCAACTGGCTCACGCTACCGATCAACTCACACAATACATCAACAGCCTCCAGGATAAAAACGAGCTAATTGATCAGATTTCGGCTGAACTGGCACTGGCCCTTCGGTCGAGTTCGAACCCACCGGAGGCCGATCAACACCTGGATACGCTTCGTAACAGTGTTATTCTGACCGAGAAAGACTGGCTGCAATTTCGGCATCTGTTTGAGCAGGTTCATCCTCGCTTTTTCGAAACGCTACGTCAGCAGGTGGCCGATCTGTCACCGACGGAGCTGCGGCTGCTGGCTCTGACCAAGTTGGGTTTACCAACCAAAGAAATGGCGTATATGCTGGGAGTTTCGGTAGATGCCATTCGGAAATCCCGCCATCGGCTGCGCAAGAAGCTGGAACACCAAAGCCCCAACACGGCCCTTGAGGAGTTACTAGCCCGTTTGTAGGCCAGGATAACTGCTACGTTTCTTG
This sequence comes from Spirosoma profusum, assembly GCF_014699005.1. Lineage (GTDB taxonomy): Bacteria > Bacteroidota > Bacteroidia > Cytophagales > Spirosomataceae > Spirosoma > Spirosoma profusum. The sequence continues at coordinate 7,512 of NZ_JACWZY010000026.1, read as the reverse complement.
ATTTTTGCTGAAAAACAATCTACTCATAGTCAGCAGGTTAATGGGTATGTCCAAAGTATGTCCATACCCATGTCCATACCTTGTCTAAGGCTCCTGTTTGGACGTAGCAGATAAGCTCACCTGTTTTGTTGTGTCGGACGTAACGGAATACTCCGGCCCGAATCAATGTCCATTCAATCCTCTTTCTGGAGCAATCCGCCACTACGTCGGTGGACTTTGCAACTACTTGGCCTCTTACTGGCTGCTGGCTTGCTGTGCATGAGTATCTGGTTATTCTATGGCTACAAAATTCGGCAGTTGGAGCAGCAACAAAACGAACTTATCAAGCCAAATCAATAACTAAACTCAACTCATAGTTATGCTACGTTCTATACCCGTTTGGTTTGGTATGTCTACCGATGCTCGTTTCAACGGTCGGGCATGCCTCTGGTGTTTTTGTTTACTAGTACTGATTTGTTTATCAAGCTATCTCCGGGTTCAAACCATCTGCTACGTTACCATCAGTGGTTCAGATAATGGCAACAGTGGGAGCCTGTCTCCGTAGTAGAGCGGGTTAGTCTGCCAGCCAGTTCTATTGTTCTTTCTGCTCTCAGAACGAGCGGTAGACTAAACGACGACAGACCATCCCGCTGCTAGTGATTCAGCTGCCCCATAAGCGACCCTGGCTACTTTTAAAGGCAGGATTGAAAACTGAATAATTCAGATTTTATATAAACCCAAATACTACGTTATCGACTCAACCCATGGCTAACCGTTTACGATTCACGTTTTTCAGCGCTGTACTTCTTCTACTTATTCACCAGGCAACCGCTCAACAAGTGGCCTATATTCTCTACGTTACGCCAAACGGAGCTGGTGTTAAAAACGGTACCAGTTGGGGTAATGCCTTCGATGGAACCCAACTTCAGGTGGCCATCAACAGCGCAGCCGCCTTTGTAGCGGCTAATCCAAGTTATGGCGCTATGGTTTGGGTGGCCGCTGGTACATATAAACCCACGACTGGACTTTTACGCAACTACGCCCTTAATCTAACAAATAAAGTGGCCGTATATGGAGGTTTCGTTGGAACAGAAACTTCCCTTGCACAGCGGCCAAACCCTACTTCACCCCGTCCCACCGCTATTCTTTCGGGTGACATTGGCCTGCCGGGTAATGCTTCGGATAACACCTATACTATTTTGTATAATCAGAACCTGGATTCGACGGCTGTGCTGGATGGCTTTGTGATAACGGGTGGCCGAAGTCTGGATGCCGGATCGAATCAGTCGGGAGCAGGTATGGCTAACATCAACAGTTCGCCTACCGTTCGCAATTGTTTTTTTGAAGACAATGCATCCGCGCTCGGCGGATCGGCTATGCTGAACCTGCAAAACAGCAGTCCGACCATTACAAACTGTCGGTTTTCCAACAACCTCGCGACAACTAGCGCCCAGGGGGAAGCCGGGCATGGGGCCGCTATGCTGAATGCAGCAGGAAGTAACCCACGAATTACGGGATGTTCCTTCGTCAACAATCAAGCGCCATACGGGGCTGCGATCGCTACTTCAGAGGCTAATCCTACCCTCGAAAACTGCACGTTTAGCAATAACGTGGCAACGGCGGGCGGAGGGGCCCTATACCTGGATCGCAGTCAAACATCGTTGATGTCCTGCACACTTACCAGTAATCAGGCTCCTCTGGGCGGAGGCATCTACGGGGACGTATCGGGTATACTAAGTATGACGCATTGTTCGCTAAACAACAACAAAGCCAGTGATAAGGGAGGTGCCGTCTGGAGCCGGGTAATTGTAAAGGCAACAAACAGTGTGTTCGAGTCGAATACGGCAACGACCGGGGGAGGTCTATATGTGCAGGGCAATTTTACAATTTCCGTAAATCTAACGAACTGTCTGCTTCTCAATAACAAAGCCACAAGCCAGGGAGGGGCAGTTTATCAGTCAACAACATCCAGTCTGACAGTGATGAACTGTACGTTAAGCAAAAATGCCCCTAATGCATTATTCGTTGAGGAATCAAATTCTTCTTATACAGGTATTACAAACAGTATTCTCTGGGGCAATGTGCCAACTCAGCTCACTTTTTCAACCGAAATACCTAGCCTAAGAAACACGCTCATCGATCAGGATGGGTTTGCGGGAACGAATGGCAACATTCGGGTTGATCCTCTTTTTCAGGTAAATCCACCATCGGGTACATTGCCCCTCCAATTATGTTCTCCCGCCATCGACGCTGGGAATAATAATCTCTACAATATTCTTTCTGGAGGCCCGTCTACTGACCTTAGCGGTAATCCGCGTTTTATGGGCAACGGAACGATTGATCTGGGCGCATTCGAACAGCAAAACACACCGATGCCCGTAGCCATCACGCGTCAGCCGCCAACTGGAGGCACCTTCTGCGAAGGACGTAATCTCACCCTTTTAGTCAGCACGACCGGCACCGTTGCCGCTTACCAGTGGTTTAAGGATAACGCCCCACTCACCAGTCCCGCTTCGGCCACGACGGCGGCCCTGAATCTGACTAATCTAACCACTGCTCAACAGGGCAACTACTTGGTACGTATCACGGCTGCCTGCACAAGCCAATCGGTGGTTTCTACGTCTTATAACCTTGTCGTTAACTCCAGCCAGCCCGCCACCCGTTTTGTGACCCAAACTGGAGCTGGTAATCAGTCTGGTACCAGTTGGAGTAATGCCCTATCTGCTACCAGCCTTCAACCAGCGCTGGCTTCTGCGTGCCCCAGTACGACTATATTGGTAGCTTCCGGGCTTTATAAACCGACTACTGGCACGGACCGTGCTATTAGCTTCAGCCTGCCCCCGGGCGTACAACTTTATGGTGGCTTTTCCGGTAATGAAGCCAACCTGACCCAGCGGCAACTCAGTTATCCATCTTCCACCACACTCTCGGGTGATATTGGGGTAGCTAATAATGCGACGGATAATAGCTTTCACGTCTTCTATAATATAAGTTCAAACAGTAGTTCCCGACTCGACGGAGTAGTTATCACCAATGGGAATGCCAATAATGCTACGTCACCCCATTCAACAGGTGGAGGCATATATAATGGTTCAGTTAGTCCTACCGTTAGTAACTGCCTTTTTGTATCCAATCAGGCTACCCTGGGGGGAGCAATTTTCAATGAAGGGCTGTCTGGAGGTAGTGCCAGTCCCCTGCTTATTAATTGTGCGCTAGTTTATAACTCATCTACGCAGGCAGGCGGGGCACTTTGCAACTTTGGTCTGCCAGGCACAGCTACACCTACACTTATCAACTGCTCGTTGATTGGAAATACCTCGGGCAATAATACAGGTAATGCCATTTTTAGTGTGAGCACTCAGGGGGCTAACTCGCCCCAATTGGCCAATTGTGTGCTGTTTGGCAACGGCAGCCCCGGCTCTGCTATCGCTAACAGCAATGTTATACTAACGGCTCGCTACTGTCTATTCGAAACCGATATAAATGGCTATAGTGGCACTAACAACCTAACTACTGCTACGTCCCCTTTTATCAGTACCAGTAGTGTAGCTTTATATGCGTGTTCACCAGCTATCAACACCGGTGACCCGACTAGCTCCACTACGTCCATTGGGCCATACTCTGTATCAGCTCTACCAGCCGTCGATCTGGCGGGTAATGCACGTATCATCGGTGGACGAGTCGATGTGGGTGCCATTGAGTTTCAGTCTGCACCTGGTTCACCAGTGGCTATTGTTCAGCAGCCCACTTCGATCACCAGTTGTGCGGGCAGTAACGTAACAATTCCTTTGAGTGTGAGTGGTACTGGTCCCTTTAGTTATCAGTTTTACCGACATGGAACACCCGTAGGCTCAGTTCAGAGCAGTCCATTGCTGAGCAATCTACAGCCTGGTAATGCTGGGAGTTATCAGATCGCCGTCAGCGGTTCCTGTACTAGTATGACTACTGTGGCCTTCAACGTAACGGTCAATAACAATACGTTTACACTTAAAAGTGGCAACTGGACAGATACCAGTGTGTGGTCGTGCGGTCGTATACCGGTCAGCACGGACGTAGTGACGCTACATCATGCGGTGAGTTTGCCAGCTAGTTATCAAGGCTCAGCTTTACGGGTAATTTATTCGCATGGCGGTCGTTTGTTGTTGGGAGCTACCAGTCAGTTGCGGTTGGGTGGAAATTAGAGGAGTTGCCTCGCATGTTATGAACTCTAGTTTTGGGTAATGGCATGGGAATAAACCCATCCCTAACTACACGCCGATTCTCAGGCTTCTAAAACGCCCTAATAATGAAACAGACACATGAATGCTCCTTCGTCTTACATAGGAGCGTATTGATATATTATAACTAGTGTTAACGGGTAAATAGTGCAACTGAGTTAGCAAAAGTTAGCCTCCCTGAAACTAAAATTATCAACACGGAGTATATATAGCGCCTTGTTCTCCGATTAGAAAATAGGTCATCGCTACGCCGACTTTTAGCTACATCCCTATATGCAATCTGATAAACCTATTTTGATCTTACTAGTCGATGATGAACCACCAGTTATTGATATTCTAAGTCGAGTTGGTCAGCAACTTTTCCCCGAAGCTCAATTTGTTAGCGTTGAATCGCCACAGGAAACTCTTGAGTTGTTGGCTGATGAGTCACGTCAACAACCACAATTGATTTTGCTAGATATCGACCTGCATCAATCGGTTGATGGCATTGAATTGATTCCCAAAATTAGTTCGATCACTAAAAAACACGTACCAATTGTGATGTTCAGCAGCTCAGTTTCTGACTCGAATGTCCAACGTTCTTATAAGGCTGGAGCGGTGGCCTATACCCAAAAGCCCGAGGATATGGAGGGGTGGCGCAACTATGTAGCTATTCTGAAACGGTTCTGGTATGAAACCAGCAGACTTCCCAGAAAGTCAGAAGATTGATTGCCTTAATCAGTCTATTCTACACGAAAATAAATACAGCATTAAAAAGGCAGTTTGATGTTTTTGATTATCCTTATTGATGACGATCTTAATCTACTGGCTATTGTTGAGCGAGCCGCAAGGTTAGCCTTCCCAGAGGCCAGTTTCAAGCAAATCACTACCGTTCAGGAAGCAAAAGGCTATTTCACCAACCACGATAATGAGCTACCTAAACTGATTCTGCTAGATGTTGGATTGCCTGATAAAGAGGCCGGAAATGAATTACTGATGACGTTACGCAGTAATGAGCGAACACACATGATGCTGGTTCTCATGCTGACTTATAATGAGGCCAATTCGGTGGTTAAAGAATTCTATAATTCGACTCTTACGCACTTTATGTGGTTTGATTGCCTGAATGACCTGATTTGTTGATTTTAGTGTTCTGCTTAAAGGAACACTCAGCTTCCATCACACCGGCGATCCGATTACAGTTTATCTTCTAAACTGCCAAATCATAAACTGTCAACCTGTTCAAGAGAGATATACCCTAATCGCCTACTTAATCACCATGCCGACTAACTGTCCAAATTGTCGACAGTTTCAATGTTCAAAAAGAGGGGCGGGTAACCCGGTTAAAGCTCATTGGGGGTAGATGTGGGGGCGAGCTAAACCAGATCTTGTACGGCAACCAGTACTCTATCGATGTTGAGGCATACAAAGAGCATTAGAGGGAATAATTAGGGATAAATCACAATAATAAAGTAATATTCTAGGACTTTCGCTTAAGGGCCAAATTTGAGAGTTTAGCTCTATGATTGCAAAACAGGAATATATCGAGTACCTGCTTGGTACGCCTTTCAATTACACTTGCACTAACATGGCTGACCATAAACCCAATCTGAGTCACGACGTGGTCAGTGATTTCCTCCGCCCGGAACGTTTCACACCTGCTGATTTATGGGCCATTGTTCAGCCCTACATCAACGATGGTGAGACCGCATCGGTGCTGGTTGATGATAGTGTTCAGGACAAACGATACTCCCATTTTATCGACTTGGTTAAAAAACAATATTCTGGTAATGAGCATGGTACAGTTAAAGGCATCGGCTTAGTCAACTTCATCCACACGGCGGGTAACGACGAACCTCATTGGCCTATTGACTACCGCATCTTCCATCCCGAAACGGATGGCAAGACCAAGAACGATCATTTCCAGGAGATGTTTAAGCGGCTCAGCACCCATAAACAGCTTAAAGCCAGACGGATTTTATTCGACTCTTGGTAGGCATCAGTTGATCATCTCAAACTGATTCATCGTTCCGGTTGGGCTCTCTTCACCACACTGAAGAGCAACCGGCTGGTGAGTCTGCATCGAGATAGGGGTTATCAGCACTTAGACACCTTATTTTTCACTGAACAAACCCTGACGACAGGGCTAATAGTCAAGCTGAAAGAGGTTCCTTTCCAGGTAAAGTTGTTCAAGCTGGTTGCCCCAAACGGCGACATTGACTGGGTCATCACCGCTCGGGCGGCCCCGCAATGACCTAGACGCATCTGTAAATCGGTTTGTCGCTGAATTAGCTAACGACACCCGCTGGCAGATCGAGACGTTCCATCGGAGCTTCAAGCAGTTAACTGGCTCGGAACGGTGTCAATGCCGCAAGGCTCGTTCGCAGCGTAATCACTTGGCGTGTTGTTATCAGGCCTGAGTTGCTTTACAAGTGAAGGCCCGACAAGTAGGCCAAACCATCTATCAATTGCGGACGGGGTTGTTCTCTGACTACTTGAGGGGAGCGTTAGCCAAGCCCCGAATTCAAGCAATCACCCTCTAAGCGAAAGTCCTATACTCATTGTTACCAGACAAATTTTTATACTGCTTTGCTCAATAAGGTATACTTATTGTAACAAGACTCTGTAGTAGCCGTAGTTTCTTATTTGTGGTTACTATTATTGATGTACTATACAAACTAGTAGTCAAATCAGTAAATATATCTCACTTATTATACAAATACTATCAATTGGCATACTTTATGTGAGCCGTTTACACGGCTTTTACCCTCTTTCAACAAGTTTTAAAATGTATGCAATGAAATTTATACAGCAAGATAATCTGTTAAGAACCATTGAATCCGCAATTGCCAATCAGCAGGTTATTCAGATGAAATTAGGGAGTACGTGGCGAACGATTGAACCGTATCAAATAGGACCACAGAAAGGAATAGAACAATCCATCAGCGTGTATGGGTACTGCCGCGACATTGTGGCCGATGCGCGGACTCCCAGTCGGTGGCAGCTTTTTCGCGTTGATGATATTGACGTAGTGGAATTGACGAATTACTCGTTCCAGCCGCATATTGATTACACGGGTAAAGAAGAATTGCTTCAATCAACTTTTTGCCAGTTACGCTTGAACAAAGGCAAGTTGAAAAATAGTTATAAACAAAAAAGTCCGGTCAGATAATCGGCCGGACTTTCCTAAAAATGTAACAAATGTTTAACATTTGGACGGGAAGAGTTAAACTAGGTCACAATTTTTCAAAAATTTTACAAGCGTCTTAACCGCCATTGGCCGGAACTGACATTATTTCGAAATAATGTCAGTTCCGGCCAATGGCGGTTAAGACGC
>NZ_JACWZY010000025.1 GCF_014699005.1 Spirosoma profusum | reverse complement strand
AACAGGTACTCAATGTATTCACGTTTTGCAATCATACGCCTAAACTCTCAAATTTCATTCATAAGCGAAAGTCCTAACTTTATTAAGCGTGAATTAATCTGTTTCAGTGAACCACCTGTGAATGAGTATTAAAAGGCTATTTCAACAGATTCACAATATCATTCCGCCTAGATTCGGGCGTTACCAGCAGCGATTCGAGTTTGCCGTTTTTCAGTACAGCCTCGATGGTGGTGTTGTAGGGCGCGTGAAGCTTAACGTGTACGTCCCAGTTTTTGGGCCAGGCCGGAAAAAGGTAAATCGTCCGACCATCAGCTTGCAGCAGCATTTCCTGTAAACCAATCATTCCTGATCCACCCCAGTTATGATCGGGTGTCCAGTCGTATCCCGGCCCCCAGAAAGTCGGAAACCGGCGACCGGAATTTCCCAATTTCAGCAACGTCAGGCGGGCTGCTTCATCGGTCAGGCCGAGCCGAGCTGCGAAAATATTGTCCTGCTTCCAGCCTACGTGGCTACGGAATTTTAAGGCATCGGTATCATAGCGATACGTATTGATGGCCGTATCTAATCCGGCTTTGCCGAGTCCATAAATTCCCCACGGAAAAACCGGATAGAGTTGGGGCGTTTCTACGTTATTGATACGTTCCCAGAGCCTGGCCGGCGCAATAGTCGGATGACCATCAAACGACCGAAAACTGATCGGCGGAATCCGACTCAACATGGCTTTCCAGGCTTCCCGTTTTTGCGTTGTCAGATACGTATCGGGGAGTTCTAACAAACGTATCAGCACGGTACGTAGCGCCGAGATGGTTGAAGACGGGTTATAAGCCATCTTGTAGGTTTCGGCGGCTGAGCCCGGATACAAAATCAGTTTTTTATCGCCGTCCAGCGCTTTGCTACCCCGTTTTTTGGCCAGATACTGGTAGTGTTCATCGAAGAATGTCAGACAACTTTCCACGAACGGAACGTAGTGCGAGATATCCTGCCCCGCGTACCGTTCCGTTTCCAGCATCATCAGGCAAAACTCCAGCACCGTATCCCACTCATATTCCAGCCATGCGTTGTATTCCATGCCTTTATCATAGCCAACCGGACGTTTGGTGCCGTATTCCGCGAAATTAGGCAGGCCAAAATTCTCGATCTGTTCGGTAAAACTGGCTCCCTTATGCTGCCAGTAAACTGCCGTTCGTAGCTCTGCATTTTTGAGGATATTCAGGTAAAAATCGAACTGAGGTTTCATCAGCGACCAGTCGCCACTTTTCAGCATCGGCCAGTATACTAATCGCTGGTTTTGCGCCGTATGAATGCCCCCACCCCAGTTGCGGAAGTCGGGCGTGTAGGTCATTGTCGAATCCGTTAACGACGGATCATACGTAAAGAGGCCGCCATTAAACTTAGTCGGGTATTTACCGAAAGCGTTGCAACCCAGCATGTACCGAAACAACTGATAGTTTCGAGCCACTTGCCATTCTGGAGAATTTGGGGGAGTCGTTACGTAAATAAAACTCTTCGTCCAGAAGTCATTCCACCAGCTTTGCGTTTTCTGTTGTGCCGTTTTCGCTACGTCAGCTGCTTCTTTCTTTACGTTTTCCAGCCCCCGTTGCCAATTTTCAATTTGTGCGGCTTTTTCCGTATGCAGCTGAATAAGAATCGAATGTGCTCTGGCAGCTTTCGTACTGGTCAATTTCCAACCCTGAAAATTAGTATCTAAATACCGGCCTTGATACGTTCCAGCTGGTTTCATGTTTGTACCCGATAAACTTCCCCCAAACGTCAGATCAGTTAACGGATTGAAGAGGTGCGATTTGACGCTATCCAATCCCTGTTGCTGCACCGTTACGTCGAAAGCGCTACGTTCCGCCCCATTTCGATGATAAAAGACCACATCATCACCACTGAATTGAATCGCATCCTTCAGCGTTTTGACTTCATCAGGAGGTGCCCCTCCAGGCCGGGCCCACTTATAGGAATTCGCATTGTTTTCTTTCCCGTTTGTTACGTGGTCAACGTAGCGCCAGCTTTCAAAAGCGGCTTCGGCACGTAGCGCTTTATCACTCGATACGTCAACATGAACAACCGGCCTGAACACATCGACCCAAACCGTAATCGCTGCTAAAGCTCCTGATCGGGAACCGCTGATGGTAATATGGCCTTTGTTGAGTATCAATTCCTGCCGGAACGTAGCACCTTCATCGAACGGATTGGGCGACAGTTTGAGCCGAATGCGCCCCAGTTTCAGGAGTGTATTGTTGTGATCGAACGTACCGCTACGTGATACGTAGATGAGCAAAGCGCCCTTCTCAACCCAGACGTTCAGGCCAATATCTCCACCGCCACAGGGCATCGATTCTGATGAATTTTTGCTTTGACTCGTCCATACTACGTTATATTGATCAATAGCGGCTGGCTGGGCAAAACCACTACGTATACTACTGATAAATAGAAGATTGGTGAGCAAAAGAAAAATCCTGAAGCGACCAGATACACGATATAAGACGGAACGTAGCAAGGCTAAAATGGTATAATTAAGAGAGAAAATAGTAGAGCGTATGAGCAAATTTAGAGAGTAAATTTGTGAAGCTGGGCTTGTAAACGTTAGAGCTGTTTAACCTTTTGAGGTAACGAACTTTTGTCATGCTGAGTCGGACCGCCGAAGCATGACAAAAACGCTACCCAGGAGAAGTTAAACAAGCTCTCGAAAGTACTGACGCTTTAGAACGTAGCAATTATCAATGAACTTCCGATTTCTTTTCTTCTTCACCGTCGGCCTTTTGCACGTAACAGTCTGCTCCGCTCAGACTGCTAAAGTCCTGTCAACCGATAAGTTGAAAAACTACGTAAGCTACTTCAACTCCATCGATGAAGAAGCGGTCAAAAACTACGTACCAAACGATCAATCAGCAGACTGGCTTGCCAAAAACATTCCACTTTTCGACTGTCCCGATACGTTGTTGAACAAAGTTTATTACTATCGCTGGTGGGCATTTCGAAAACACCTGAAACAAACGCCCGAGGGATTCATCTTCACGGAATTCATCACGAACGTGAATCATGCTGGCAAGTACAACGCGGTCAGCAGCGCCCTGGGGCATCACATCTACGAAGGTCGGTGGCTGCACAATCAAACGTATATCAACGATTACATTTCGTTCTGGCTCTACGTCGATCCGAAGCATACGGCTCAGCGTTTTCACGGTTTCAGCAGTTGGGTCGATGATGCGGTGTATAATCGATACCTCGTCAATCTCGACAAGCCGTTTATTCAGAAAAATCTGCCCGCTCTGGATGCGGATTACCGCAAATGGCAGCAGGAGAAGCAGTTACCTTCGGGTCTGTTCTGGCAGTTTGACGTGCGCGATGCGATGGAGGAGTCGATCAGTGGTTCGCGGAAAGAGAAAAACCGGCGTCCTACCATCAACAGCTACATGTACGGCAATGCCAAAGCGTTGGCAACAATGGCGGATTTGGTCGGAAACGATACGCTCCAGCGCCGATATCAGCAACAGGCAGCCGAACTAAAAAAGCTGACGATAGACAGTTTGTGGAACAAAGACAACTCGTTTTTTGAAGTCAAACACCCAAACAGTGCCTTCGCCAACGTTCGCGAAGCCATCGGATTTATTCCCTGGTATTTCAACCTGCCTGATGATACGCCAGAATATGCCCAACAATGGAACCAGCTAACCGATACTACTGGTTTCAACGCGCCCTGGGGCATTACCACCGCCGAACGTCGGCATCCGCAATTTCGCACACACGGTTCCGGGCACGGTTGCGAGTGGGATGGCGCTGTCTGGCCTTTTGCCACCACTCAAACGCTGAAAGGTCTGTCCAATTTGCTGACTGATTACAAAAATCAGGGTCGTATGAACAAGTCGATTTTTTATTATGAACTACTGAAATACGCCCGGTCACACACCATGAACGGAAAGATTTATCTGGGTGAGTATCAGGACGAAAAAACGGGCGAATGGCTGAAAGGCGATAATCCAAGAAGTAAATTTTACAACCATTCCGGTTTCGCGGATTTAATTATCAACGACCTGATTGGTCTAAAACCCCGTACTGACAACGTATTGGAAATTCATCCGCTGATTCCTGACAAGCAATGGGATTGGTTTTGCCTGGACAACGTATTATATCATGGCAAAATCCTGACCATTTTATACGACAAAACCGGGAAAAAGTACGGCAAAGGAAAAGGCTTTATCGTCCTCGCGGATGGAAAGCAGATCGTTAAACGTAGCAAGCTGGAGTCGGTGAGGGCGGGACTTTAACGTAATGAAATGTTACGCTCTGCTACGAGAAGTTGTTACTTTATTAAAAAATCTTGTCTAATTAGATCACACAATAACAAATTCAGAGTCTGACCGGTTATATTGTAACTGATTTACGATTTAATGTGTAAAAATACGCGAGTACAGACATTAATAGATTAAGCTTAAAACGAAAAGCTATGTTATTTATCGACCAGTACTTAGCCCCAATTATGATAGTGCTTTCGGTACTAAGTTACTTTGTGGGCCTTACCGTTGGAGTCCTGAGCATCTTTGCATTACTCAAGTATCTTAGGAAATAATCATTTTGAGTATATGCTGGACTTCTGCACAGTTAACAGCTAAGCTCTTTTAAGAACTTGGCAATTGCAATAGTAAAACCCATTACGCCAGCACCCGACCTTTCTTCAAATATTGCCGTTTGTATTCCAACGGTGTCAGGCCTGTTACTTTTTTAAAATGGCGGTAGAAATTCGATACGTTATTAAAACCACAATCGAAACAAATCACTTCAGTCGGTATCTTATCTTCAATCAATGCCCGACAAGCGTGACTAATACGTATCTCAATCAGAAAATCGTAATACGTTTTATTGGTCATTAGTTTAAAATAGCGACAAAACGACGTAACGCTCAGGTTACTGATGGCCGAAATCTCCTCCAGCGTAATATCCTGTTTATAATTCGTCAGCGTGTAATTGCAGACCTTATTTAAACGTAACGTATCCGATTCGTTCGACTGGTAAAAAACGGCCTGTCCATTCACAATGAGTTCGTATTCATCGGTTTCGGCCAGCGTTTTCAGGATGGAAAGCAGAATAAGAATTTTATCAAGATTAGTTGCTTCGATGGCCCGCTGCATCAATTCGGCCAGTTTTTCATTCGCCTTCCCGCTGATTACCATCCCACTTTTAGCCCGTTCAAAAAGCCTTGGTAACAGGTACGCTTCGGGCAGCTTCAGCAAATGGTCACCTAAACAGTTCGGCAGAAAATGAATGACAATGATTTCGATGTTTAGATTAGGCTCGTTCTTAAAATACTCGTCCGCACTACGCCAGGTATGCGGTAAATTCTCACCGACCAGTACGATTTCGCCGGGCGAGAAATTGCTGATCTTATCGCCAATAAACCGAACGCCTTCTCCTTTGATAATATAGTGCAGCTCAAGTTCAGGATGGTAATGCCAGATGTTCTTGAAATGCGGCAGAATGTCATGCCGTGCCGTATACGAGGTCTCCAGATTGGCAGTTACTCTTCGGAATAAAGGTTTCATAGCGGGCTTCGGATTCGAATTTCAAGTTTCAGGTTTCAAGTTCAAGGTTAGCTGAGGCATGAACTGTTGACGCGTCAGCTAACCTTGAATTTGAAACCTTGAACCTGAAACAATATTATCTCTACAAATCTAAACGAAATATCATTGATTATTCCTATTTCGGCGATGATAATTTCCTATAATAAATTGACAAAAAAATGCAGTTGTTGCCCTAAAATGTACTATATTTTTGTATGATGTTATAGAATAGTCTTGTTTAATCCCGGTTTTGTCTGCTTTTAGCCCACCCCCATTGAAGATTCTTGACAAAACCAGCCCTCAGTGAACAGTCCGTTTAGTATTTGATATAAAAGTGGCTTTAACCCTGAATTATCGATGAATCGTACACTGAAAAATTACCTGCTTGGCCCCCTTCTACTCCTCATTGGAACAGGGCTTTCATTTGGTCAGGAGCAGTCCAATGAAGGTAAAGAAGCAGCCTATACACGGGTTGTCAATGAACGGGCGGCTAAGATTGTAGCGACGCTCGGAATTACCGATGCCACAACGACTGATAAGGTTCAGCAACTCATAGCGCAGCAATACCGGAACCTGAATGACATTCACGAAAATCGAAAATCGGCTCTGGCTAATCTGACCGATAAAACCGAAAAAGAGACTGTCGAAAAAGAAGCCAGTACGAAGCTAACAGCCCTGCATAACAATTTTCTGACTAGTCTGGGCCAGGCACTAAATCCGCAGCAAATTGATCAGGTAAAAGATGGAATGACGTATGGCGTAGTACCCATCACGTTTAAAGGCTATCAGGCTATGTTGCCCGACCTGACCGATGCGCAAAAAACGCAGATTTTAGCCTGGTTGACTGAAGCCCGCGAACGGGCCATGGACGAAGGCACATCGAAAGAAAAACACGCCATGTTTGGCAAATACAAAGGACGTATCAATAACTACCTGTCGGCGGCTGGCATCGATATGAAAAAGGCCAGCAAAGAATGGGAAGAACGTATCGCCCGCGAAAAATCGAAATAACGTAGCATTCACCTGACTAATCCTGAACCATAGACCTTTCTGCCTTAACTTTTAACTGAACATACCATGACATTGGGTTTACACACTCAAAAACAAAAACACGTAGCGGCTACGCTAAAAGTGGTTTTCGCGCTGATTCTGGGCGGACTCACGGACGAAGTGTGTTTCGCAGAAGTAACGAGTATACCCACCGTTACGTTGTCGTCGAAAGGGGCACCGCTGGAAAATATTACCGGAACGGTTAAAGATGCCAAAGGCGAACCGTTGCCGGGGGTGAACGTCCTGATCAAAGGCACCAAAACCGGAACGGTTTCGGACATAAAAGGTACGTTCCGACTGAATCTTCCAACCGGAAATGAAACCCTGATTTTCAGCTACATCGGATTTAAAACGCAGGAAGTTCCGGTAAGCGGCAAGGCGACGCTGACGGTTCAATTAGAAGAAGACGCAGCCGCCCTGGGCGAAGTCGTCGTAGTGGGCTACGGTACTCAGAAAAAAGTAAGTCTGACCGGGGCCGTTGCGACTGTCGATATGAAAGCTATTCAGGATTTGCCTGTCAACAATTTATCGGCGGTACTAACTGGTCAATTGCCAGGTGTTGGCGTGTCGGGAGGTACCAGTCGTCCGGGCGAAAATGCGCAGATCACGGTACGTAATCCACTTATTTTATCGAAAGATGGCGGCACGTTACGTCCGTTGTATGTCATTGATAATGTGATACGTTCGGAGGACGATTTCAACGCGCTCGACGTATCGGAAGTCGAAGCAATCTCCGTACTGAAAGATGCCGCAGCGGCTATTTACGGAGCTCGTTCCAATCAGGGCGTGGTAGTGGTTTCAACCAAGCGCGGTAAAGTTGGGGCGCCCAGGTTCAGTTATAGCGGCTCAACGGGTATCTCCGACGCACAGTTACCCAAAATGATGAATGGGCTTCAGCACGCGACCTACCTGAACAGTCTGAACTACGCATCAGGCAAAACGGCCGCCGATCCACTTATTTATACTCCCGACGAACTGGCCTATTTTGCGAATAACAACACCGACTGGCTGCGGACGGCCTGGAAACCCTCGACGGTGCAACGCCATGCGCTGAACGTGAGTGGTGGAAATGAAAAAGCTACGTATTTCGCTGGTGTTTCCTATAATGGGCAGAATGCTAACTTCGACAACATCAATTTCGATAAATGGACATTCCGGGCCAGCGCCGATATGCAGGTTACCCGAGGGTTGAAAGCAGCTATCTCTCTGAGCAGTGACATCGGCAACAAACGCATGTATTACCTGAAACAGGGCGGAGAAAACGCAGACAACGACATGAAAAGTCTGCTGTTTACACCCCAGTTTAACCCGCCTTACGTCAATGGATTACCGGTTCTGTTGTCGAATAATAGCAACACGAACACCGTGGATGCGTTCCACTTTTTTGAAGTGCAGAAATCGGACAATTACACGCAGACACGTAACACCGGCCTGAACGTTACGGCCAATCTGGACTACGAGATTCCTGGTGTAAAAGGACTGAAAGCGAGAGTATTATACAGTCGTACATTCGATAACAGCTTCGGCAAACAATACGGTACTAAATACAATGTGTACAGTTTCTCGATGCTGGGCGATCACAAGCACATCTACGGCGGAGACGTACTAAAACTGGTTACGCTGAATAACGGTGATCGGGTGCGGGTCAACCCTGGGTATGTCGATACGTATCAGTTGAACGGCTATCTGAACTACGACCGCCAGTTTGGCAAACACCAACTGTCGGCCATCGCTTTCTTCGAGCAATCGGAAACACACGCCGATAACGTAGCATCTATGGCTGAGGGGGTTATCATTGGCGGGCTGGATAACATGCGCTACGCTATTGGTACGCAAACTACCTCAGAAACAGAATCGGAAGTAGGTTTCCTGTCGTATGCCGGACGTATCAATTATAGTTATGCGAATAAGTACCTGTTCGAAACGGCCATTCGCTACGATGCCTCTACCAAGTTTGCGCCTGAATATCGATGGGGGCTTTTTCCCTCATTCTCTGCGGGTTGGGTCATTTCCGAAGAACCGTTCTTCCGTAATAATGTCCGTGGAATCGACTTCCTGAAACTGCGTGGTTCGCTGGGTTTTTTGGGTGGGGATGCGACCAAGGCGTATAACTGGCTGACGAGCTATTCCATTCAGACCGGTAAAGGAGCCGTGTTTGGCGGCAATGCTGACCGCCCGCTGATTGTGTCACCGAACAATGCGATGGCGAACCGTCAGGCTCGCTGGGATGACAACACCAAGTATAACATCGGTTTAGATGCGCAATTCCTGAAAAATCGGTTGTCGTTCACTATCGATGGTTACTATGACCATCGGTACAATATGCTCACCGCCTTGACCTCATCGGTTCCGCTGATCGTTGGCGCCAATTTGCCTTCCGAAAATTACGCTACAGTCGATGGATTCGGTACGGAAATTTCGCTGGGCTGGAACGACAAAATTAACAGCGACTGGTCGTACAAAGTGAACGCGTTCCTGAGCTGGAGCGATAACAAGCAAATCAAAATCGACGTCGATAAAGGTAAAATCGGTACCTACGAAGACCCAATTGGGAAATCGTCGGATATGGGCGTGCAGGGCTATAAGTACGCTGGCATGTTCCGCACCCAGCAGGACGTAGAAGCGTATCTGGCCACGCATCCGGGCTACACGATTTTTGGTGCGGCTCCCAAACCCGGTATGCTTTACTACGAAGATGTTCGCGGGCCGAAAGATGCGTCAGGTCAATACACGGCACCTGATGGTAAAATCACCGATGCCGACATGCAGTTCCTGACTAAAAAAGCTAACAATCACTACGGATTCGGTTTCAATTTCAGTACGTCCTACAAAAACCTGTCGGTCGCGGCTGTAATTAGTGGCTCGTTTGGCGGACAGGACGTAGTAGAATCCGCTGCCCGTAATCAGGGTACGCTAACTGCCAACCGGCCTATTTTCTGGGCCGATCACTGGACACCAGAGAATCCGAACGCTACGTACCCAAGCCCGTATTACAAAGATACGTACCAGCCTACGTCAGATTTCTGGTTCCGCAGCTCGACACAAGTGGCGGTACGTAACGTCAACATTTCGTACGGCCTGCCCGCCCAGATCGCCAGTAAGCTGAGACTGAGTAATGTTCGGGTGTATCTGGTGGCGACTAACCCGCTCAATTTGTACAATCCGTATGATTACAAAACGTATTCGGGTAGTTACGATGCGTATCCGGTGCTACGTTCCTTCTCGCTCGGTTTAAATCTTGGCCTGTAAAATCCGACTGATACTCATGAAATTATCTCATAAATTCCTGCTCGCCTTTTGCGCACCGCTTGCCCTGACCGGCTGCATGAAAGTGCTCGACAAAACCGATTTGAATTCAACGAGTGGCGACCTGATCTTTAAGGATTCGGTACTCACGCAGATGAATCTGGACTACATCTACGACCAGAATTTGCCAGCCGGCATACCAACTCTGGGACCGGGTACCGCGCCAAGCATAACCACCCTGACAGATGAGTCGTATGGCGAGAGCAAACTGCTGGAAGGCTCCTTGCTGGTGAATGAAGTCGGTGATTTTGGTACGAAGCTCGATCCAACCAATAATTACGGTAAGATTCGGGTAATCAACATGTTCCTGAGCGACGTAAAGAATGGTACGTTGCCGCAGTTCACGAAGAATAAACTCCGATCCCAGGCGCAGTTTTTCCGGGCATGGCGTTATTTCGATCTGGTACGTCTCTATGGTGGTGTGCCCCTCGTACTGACGCCCCTGGCGGCTGTAGGTGTTGAAGCGCGTGAACTCGCGTTTTTGCCCAGAAATACAACTGCCGAAACGTTTACCCAGATCGTGAAAGATTTGGATTCGACTATTGCCTCGGTACCGGGCCGCTGGACTTCGGCGAACGATTGGGGACGTATCACGAAAGGATCAGCCGCAGCCTTTAAAGGGCGTGTTTTGCTGACGGCTGCCAGTCCGCAGTTTAACCCAACCGACGACGTAGCAAAATGGCAGGCTTCGTATGACGCCAACAAACAGGCGTATGATTTGCTGACGACCAACGGCTATGGACTGCACGCGTCGTTCGATCAACTCTGGTTCCAGGAAGTTAATAATCCCGAAGCAGTGTTGCTTACGGGTTATAACACCGCCACGGGCGATCAGACTCGCAAAAACAACGGCTACGATAACGCAACGCGGCCTTCGTATGCGGGTACCGCTGGCGGTTCTAACCAACCTTCCTGGGAGATGGTGAAAGCCTTCCCAATGCTGGATGGTAAAAAACCCGGCGAATCGACCAAATACACCTACAAAGAACAGTTGTTTTATAAAAATCGTGACCCCCGGTTCGACAAAACGATTGCATACAATGGTGTAAACTGGCCGCTGAATGGCAACACGGCAAATAAAGTATGGACGTACTACGTAGGTGGCAAAACCGTGGAAGCCAAAGCCTCGAACACCGGATTTTATACACGTAAAGCCATCAACCCAACCGTCTCCATTGGTGATGCGCAATATTCGGGTACCGACTGGATCGAAATCCGGTTTGCGGAAGTCTTGCTGAATCTGGCCGAAAGTGCTGCGGGAATCAACAAACTGGACGATGCTTATACGCAACTGAAAGCCATACGCAAACGGGCGGGAATTGAGGCCGGAACCGATGGTCTGTATGGGTTGAAAGCCAACATGACCCGTGCCGAACTATTCGATGCGATTCTGTATGAACGGCAGATTGAATTTGCCTTCGAAGGCAAGCGGTTCTGGGATTTGCGTCGCTGGAAACTGATCGAAAAAACGCTGAACGGCACCCGTCGGACGGGCGTAACGATCAATCTGAAAACGACGGGCGTCCCCGCTGATTTCGCTACGAACCGGGACAATGTGAATCTGGATCTGGCCTATACCGATTATTTCACGCTGGTATTCAAACAACTGGATACCAAGTATGCGATCACCTGGAAGCCCGAATATTATTATTTCCCGATTCCGCAGAGCGCTATCGATAATAACCCCAAACTGATTCAGAATAACACCTGGGGTGGCGCGTTTGACCCATTGAAATAGAACAGAGTAAGAGTAAATAGATTGCTTTCACCCTGCTTACCTTGTGTAGTTTCTACCAACGGAGGCAGGGTTGATTTTTATTGAATAATGTAATGGGCCTTTAAAGAATAAATACTTGGTTAACAGTGTTTTTTGTCATCCTGACGAAGGAAGGATGACAAAAATTAACTACCCATTATTCACGTAACGTATAAGCTTAAGCGTTCTGTGCAAAAGCTACCTACTATAGCACCTTCAACTCCCCATCTAACCGATACGTTTTGCCTTTCTCAGTGCTCAAACTCACCTGCTTGTCCCCGTAACGTAGCACGCAGGGTTGACCTGCTTTCGACGTAACGTCAACACCGTTTAGACGTCCGTTTTGCCAGCGGATATTGAGGACAAAACCACCTTGTGCGCAAATGCCGTTGATATGACCTGTTGGCAATTCAGACGGTAGGGCAGGCAGCAAATCAATTGTTTTACCCTGACTCTGCACAATCATTTCGGCAATACCGCTGGACCCGCCAAAGTTGCCGTCGATCTGAAAAGGCGGGTGCGCGTCGAACAGGTTTGGGTAAGAGCCTCCACCCGTTACGCCCTCCGGTGAGATAGCTGGCCGGAACAATAGCTTGAGCATGTTGAAAGCATGATTTCCATCCCGAAAACGTGCCCAGAAATTAATTTTCCAGGCCAGACTCCAGCCTGTTCCTTCATCACCCCGCTCCAGCAGCGATTGCCGGGCAGCTTTCATCAGGTCGGGCGTTTCGTCCCACGTAATGTCGGTGCCGGGGTGAATTCCCCAGAGGTGTGATACGTGCCGGTGATGGTCATTGGGATCGTCGACATCCTGAATCCACTCCTGCAACTGACCGTGTTTCCCAATCTGGTTTGGCGCAATCTGGCCATACATTGTTTTTAACGTATCGCGGAACGTAGCATCGGTGTTCAGGGCTTCGCTGGCACCCATGCAATTCTTGAACAAGTCACGGATAATCTGGTGGTCCATCGTTGGCCCTGCCACCAGACCTCCGTGTTCAGGCGAGTTGGATGGCGTGCTGATGAGCCAGCCCGTTTCCGGATCTTTAACCAGAAAATCCACAAAAAACTGAGCCGCTTCTTTCATAATCGGATAGGCTCGCTTCTGCAAAAAATCCCGGTCCTGGGTGTAGCGATAATGCTCCCACAAATGCCGCGAAACCCAGGCTCCGCCCGTCACCCAAATACCATGATTCGACGCATTGATCGGGGCGGTCCCACGCCAGAGATCGGTGTTGTGATGGAGCACCCAGCCGCGAGCGTTGTAATGTGCTTTCGCCGTTTTGCGCCCAGTTTCGACCATTTCCTCGATAGCGGTAAACATGGGCTCGTGGCAGGCCGACAGATTGAGCATTTCGGCAGGCCAGTAGTTCATTTCCAGATTGATATTCGTAGTGTACTTACTACCCCAGGGTGGTGTGAGCAAATCGTTCCAGATGCCCTGCAAATTGGCGGGTTGATTCCCTGGTCTCGAACTCGAAATCAATAAATAACGACCGTATTGCAGGTAAAGAGCCGCCAGTGCCGGGTCTGATGTTTGTTCAAAACGCTTTAGCCGCTCATCGGTCGGAAGTTGCTCATTTGGCGAGCGGCCTAAATCCAGTGACAACGTATTAAAATACGATTGGTAGTCCCGCACATGAGCCCCTTTGACAGCTTCGAACGTTTTGGAACGTAGCGTCTGAAGTGGTTGCTGGCTCATTACGGCTGGGTCGCCCGATACGTCCTTGTAATTTTTGAAATTGGTTCCTGCCGTTACGTACAACGTCGCTACGTCGGCTCCCGAAACGATGAGCTTATTCCCCGAAACGCTAACCTGGCCTTTTTGGGTTTGGATACGTAGTACACTCTCTCCCCGCAACGCCCCGTTACGTACCTGAACAGCCAGCGCAATCGTCTGATCATCAACGTTCCGAACCGAAAAATTCCGATGTGGACTATCCAGCAATGCCTCGAAACTGATTTTCCCCGATTGGCTTGCGGTCAGATGGATAGCCATTACCTGATCGGGCGCACTCACCAGATATTCGCGCGTGAAGTTCACGCCATTGGCCGAATACGTGACGCGGGAGATCGCTGTTGTCAGATCTAGTTCGCGACGATAATTTGCCACGTTGCTTTGTCCTTTGAAATTTAGCCAGAGGTCACCAAAAGGTTGATAATCGGCTTGATAACGGGGCGATGCGGGCGGGCTGTTATCCTGAATCCAGTACTTGAACGGCTGAATCAGCGGTACGCCATCGGTTGGTTTACCACCTTCTGGATACACCACAAACGTCGGCTGATTAGTTTTAACGCCAATAAACCCGCCCTTGTCGAACAGGTTAATCACCTGAATCGCCAATTGATTTTTGCCAACGTGCAATTTGGCTGCCGGAATCTTGTAACGTCGGTTTTTGGTAATTCCTTCGTCGGAACCAACCAGTTCACCGTTCAGGTACGTAAAATCCTGATCACGAATTCGTCCCATATCGAGTACTACGTCCTTTCCTGCCCAGGAAGCGGGCAAATCGAACGTAGTACGAAACCAAATGACACCGTCCAGCCCTTCCAGTCCGGCTTTCTCCCAACCATCCACAGTCGGCACTGTCATGGTTTTCCAGGAATGGTCATCGAACGTAGCAGACGCCGGATTCTGTTGCGTGTTGATTACATTCCGAACTCGCTCAAACCATGCCGTTTTTTTCTGGACGTAATCATCTTCGTTACTTTGACGCCCCATGAATTTTTCCTGCGCCAGTTTTTCGGCTTCAGCCTGTTTCCCATCAGTCAATAACTGGCGGATCTGGGGTAGATACTGAGCAGCTCCTTCACGCTGATAGTCACGTGGCCCGCCTGTCCACAACGTTTCTTCGTTGAACTGGATATGGTCGGTTTCTACACCGCCAAACACCATTCCCCCTAATCGACCGTTGCCAATTGGCAAAGCTTCAACCCACTGATTGGCTGGCTGTTTGTACCAGAGTAAAAGGGATTGTTTGGCGGGAGATTGCCCCTGCACGCTACGTATCAGGCAGGAAAGAAAAGTCAGCAGAAGCAAAGCATGGTGAGTCATATAACCTTTCGAAACAAAGGGTTAGTAAAACACTACGTATAAAGTTACCATCACAATCGCCAGTGAAACCCACGCAATCCAGACGGTTTGTGTGGGATTGGCAATCGTGTTACGTTCCGTTTGATCGGGTACGTAAACAGATGGATTTCTGTCGAGCAGCGAGATTAGGATGGCGCTCAGAAATAACGTAGCAAAAATAGAAAATGACAGGAGTAAGTAGTGCGGCCAGAAGCTGTATTGATCGGCGGGAAAGACCCATAAATATAGAATGCCAACGCCAAGACTAAACGCGGAACCAACAGACAGAACGGTGTTGACGGCGCTACGTGTCGTTCGCTTCCAGAATACAGTCAGGAGAAAAACGACGGATAAGGGCGGGGCAATAAACCCCAAAACTGACTGAAATACATCGAATAGATTCAACCCCTTAATGCTATCAATTGCCAGCGCCACACCAACGGCAAACACGCATCCTGCCAGAACAGTCATTCGCCCAACACGAATCAGGTCCTGATTACTGGCTTTTGGATTGATTTTTTGCGCATACACATCCATCGTAAACACCGTACTGAGTGAGTTCAACGATGAGCCAATCGTACCAACCAGCACTGCAATGAGCACGACAATAACCAGCCCATTCATGCCCGGCGGAAACAGGTTTGTTACCATCGTCATGTACGCTTCGTCGGGATTTTTGAGGTTTGGGAAGAGAATAAAACACAGAATTCCCGGCAAAATGAACAGCGGCAGTGACAAGATTTTAAGCCAGCCAATGAAATTGACGCCCAATTGCCCTTGCTCTAAATTTCGGGCTCCCAAAACCGATTGCACCATCGCCTGATCGGTACAGAAAAACGCAATAGCTGCTACCGGATAGCCCAGCAAAATGGCAGGCCAGGGGTATTTCGGGTCGCTGACGGGATGAATCAGACTCCAGTAATCAGTCGGTGCTTTCTGAAAAACAGCTTCTAATCCGCCGACTTTATTAATACCGATGATAGTCAGCGTCAGCGATACACCAATGAGCAAAAGCATCTGAAACACATTGACGCGGGCAATCGCTTTCAGGCCGCCCGTATACGCAAACAGCCCGGCAAATAACACCAGCACAATCACCGACTGCCACATCGGAATGCCCAGAATCTGACGTACCAGAAACCCGCCCGCAAACAACCCCAGCGACAGCCACGAAATCAGGATTTTAATCAGAGCGTACCACGCCAGAATCGTCTGGGTCGATTCACCGTAGCGTTTTCCCATGAACTCAGGCATGGTCATTACGTTGGCTGCCAGGTATTTGGGAGCAAATACGATGGCCAGCAAAAACAGAAACACAAATGCGTACCAGTCGAAATTGATGGCAACAATCCCCGTACTATACCCAATACTGGCAAACGCCAGCAGCATCGACGGCCCAACGTTGGTTCCCCACATGTTGAACCCAATGCTCGCCCACCCCAGCGATTTATTCGCCAGAAACAACGTATCATCGGTCTGCCCTTTTTTCGGTCGGCTGGCCCGGTACCCGATGACAGCCAGAATAACCAGATAGGCCAGCACAATGCCATAATCTAAAGCGGTTAAGCGGTCGGTGATGTTGTTCATGGTTTAGGAATAGATATAGAACTGCACGGGCGGCCCCGGAGGATTTTTATGATGGTTATGATTCATTATGATCTGTGCTAATCATAAAAATCCGCGTTCCATTGTTACAGCCCATACTCACTCAATACGTCCTGCACTTTCACAGGTTGACCCGTTTGCAGCGATTTATCCATCGCCTGAAGTAGCGCTACGGTACCAATACCCTCTCGGATGTCCGGGTAAGCAGTTTGCCCCGTTTCGAGGCACGTAGCGAAATAGTCGAGGTAGTTCTGGTATTCGCCGGCATGATGGCTTTTGCCTTCAAACCGGAAATAGTGTTTGAGTTTGTGCTCCCAGGTCTGCACGATTTCTTCGCCCGTATTGGTCGTGATAACGTAGCGCAAATCCATGTAATCGGCCTGGCTACAGCCTTCCGTACCACGTAGTATGCAGCTCATTTCAGAGTCGCGCACAACCGGTTGTACGGGACCGGTGTACGCACCACTTACGCGAGCGATACGTCCGTCGGCAGCTTTGAAAATGAAATGCATGGTATCGGCATTTTTCAGGCCACCTTTTCGTCCATTGGAGCTAAGCATGCCGTAGCCCATCACTTCCTCGATATTTGGCAAATACCATCGGATAAAATCGACCGGATGACTGAGTCCGCCATATAACCATTTAAAGGCGTTTTCCAGTGACCAGCCTTTGGCCAGAAACCAGCGATGATCGGCGTGGTAGTAGCCTTCGATGGTGATCAGTTCACCGATTAAGCCCGCTTCAAAATCACTACGTTGCTTTTTCATCGGCTCGAAGAAGCGAGAGCTTTGCCCGACGAATACCTTTCTGCCCGTTTTCTCGCTGACCTCAATCAATTCCTTTGCTTTCGACAAATCATCGATAAATGGTTTGGTACAGACAACGTGCTTGCCATGAAGCATGGCCTGTTTAGTGTGCTCAGCGTGGAGGTGATCGGGGGTGTAGATCGCTATGACGTCAATCGTTGGATCATCGAGCAGGTCTTTGTAGTTTGTGGTATAGCTGTGAAAATCAAACTCTTTTTCCCGTTGCTGACACAGTTCCAGTTTTTGATCGCAAACGCTGACCAATTCATAATTCGGGCTCGACAATGCCGCTGACATTGTACTACGTCCTTCGCCTAATCCTAGAATGCCTAATCGTAACATGTTTTTGTCTATGCCTGATTTTGTCATGCTGACGAAGGAAGCATCTTAAACTTTCCTTACTAATACGTTAGGATGCCTTAAGATGCTTCCTTCGTCAGCATGACAAAAATTTGATTATTTGATCGTTTTCAACTCCACCCAAACCTCATCCGACTTTGTACCCGGAATCCCTTCCTGATACTTCTTCATAAGGGCATTCCACTCGTCAACGCGCGGATTATTTTCGGTGGTTTTCGGGTTGAGTTTGCCTAAACTTTCGCCTTTCGGAATACTAATTACCAGCATCAGTTGTCGACCATTTCGGTATAGAAGTAGTTGCTGAAATTGCGCGTTGCAAAAACCTTTCGACACCTCCGGCCACTTCTCAAACTGTGTAGCGTGATACGTTAAATATTTGTTTTGCAGCGACGTATCAGCGACCAGATTAGCCGTTAAAATGGTATGTTCCCACTCGCCTGCAACTGAGCCCGTTTCGCAGTGGCTCCGGTTAAATTCATAAAACAGGTCGTAATAGGTTTTGACTTTGGCAGTTGGAAACGCAGATTTCAATCGCTCGCTCAGCACATAAACATCCTGCACTTTATCGAAAATGACGTAGTGATTTTGCCACTGATAGAGCGAGTTTGAATTGACCTTATTTTTGACTAAAACCGCATTTAGTTTCTGCTTATCAAGCGGTTGATTATCGCTGGTCGTCAACTCGACGATTACTGGATTTTCCTTATTGATACGCCACTGCGGATCGGCGGACACCTTCTCCCGGAGCAAATGTCGATACGTTGGTTGCAGTCCCGCTTTGGTTTTGAGACTATCTGCTACGTTCGGGCCGTTACGTTCCCAGACGTTGTTCGGCCCGTTAGCGTTTTGCAGGTATTTTTCGGAAGGCGTCCAGTTATCTTTGATCGTAAAATAGGATGAACCTTCGTCGGTGTAGAGGTAAAACCAGTGCGC
This sequence comes from Spirosoma profusum, assembly GCF_014699005.1. Lineage (GTDB taxonomy): Bacteria > Bacteroidota > Bacteroidia > Cytophagales > Spirosomataceae > Spirosoma > Spirosoma profusum. Next base: position 118,838 of record NZ_JACWZY010000025.1, on the reverse strand, counting down.
CGGAAGATGTGCGTATGGAGCTCTATAAACACTGTCAATGTAGTTTTCGGCAATAGTCGAACCCGGTTGTGCCGACAGCGTATAAATGGCAGCCGCATCGTACATGTGCTTGGCGTAGCGATGGATTTTGTTCGCCACCACCCGGTTGTTTCGCATGGCGTTGATGGTACGTGTCCAGCCCCAGCCCATGCTGATGCCGCTGTAGCCAACTTCACTAATGTCGTTGTGTTCGATGGTGATACTTCTGACGTAACCAGCTCCAATACCCACACATCCCCAATCTTCGTTCGTTACGTTGGTAATCAGGTTGTTACTGATAGTCAGGTTGCTGCATACTTCCCGTTCATCTGTTGGGTTGTAGGGCAGGTGAATTTCCGTCGCTTCGTCAGCGAAAACGCCTGCAAGGATTCCTGTACCACCAATGTCTTTGAATAAATTTCCGCGAATCAGGTTATCCTGAACGCCTTTGTGATAATCCAGACCAGTAGCAGCCAGATGTTCGAACCGGCAATTTTCAAAACTCGTCTGTTTAGCAAAATTCACGTCCACAGCCGCTGCCGGGCGACCCACCCAGGCCTGATTTTCCAGTGACTTTTTATCGGGTGTTCCGGGAATTTTGAGTTTGTAGGCATCGAGCATGTACAATCCCGCCTGATGCGGTACGTGCCCCTGCTGCGACGGACGTAGCCAGCCCGTATGCTGAAACGAAATTCCTTTAAACGCTACGTTCGTTACGGGATGATCAATTGTTCCGGTGATACGTACCAGTGTTTCGAGCGAAGGCACGATAACCTGCGCGGTTATGAGGTTTTCGTTTGGACGTGGGATGTAATAGATTTTTTCGGCTTTGGTATCCAGAAACCACTCGCCGGGTTGGTTTAGGAATTGAATGGCATTGGTCAGGTAAAAGGCCGAATTTCCCGTTTCTTTAGAAAGCCAGGGCGCGGGCCAGGGGTGTTCCGACTGAATGCGACTTTCGGGTTGGTGAAACCAGATTTTAGCGCTATCGCCCTGTACGCCAATTTGTTTGATACGTAGATTGGCAGTGGCCCACCACTGATGAATGAGCATTTCCAATCCCTCTGCCTTTGATAAATCACCGAATTTAGGAGCGGGAATCCAGCAGGTTTGTTCTTGCTTGTTCCACGACAGAATCCGGTTCATGAGTGGGTAAGGCGTGTCTTTGGCACGTATCGCTTTTTCGCCATTCACCCACAATTGACGAAACTCCAGCAGCTTCCCTCCTACTTTTGGCGCATCAGTCACCCAGACTTTTCCAACGGCTTCTTTGGGCAAACCTGCTACGTTTCCTTTCAATTTTTGCCAGTTTTTGATGGCAATTCCACCGCTCAAAATCGGTTTCTCGCTGGGAGCTGCTTCAATACTAGTTGGGCTGATAGACGTACCGGAATCTTCCGGGCGAATGAACACAGATTCGCTTAGCGCATACAAGCCGTTACGTAGGTAGATGTGTGCCCCTTGCGTTACGTTCGGATCGTTCAGCCGACGTAGTTCACGAACTTTACGTAGTGCCAGTTGAAGGCTCGCAAACGGCTTCTCTTTCGTTCCCGCGTTTGCATCTGATCCATCTGGCGAAATCCAGATTTCAGCCTGCTGCGCCAGAAGAAGCGAAGGGAGAAGATACAGTATGGTGAAAATCCCTTTCATAAGGTTCTTAAAATCTGTCAGGGCCACACGTGCGTTTTTATTTCCCCGAAAAGTCAAAGTACAAGGTCATTTCGATAGCGCGGGCGGGTTCTTTTTCATAATCGTAAAACGCGTATTTCTGACCCATTGGACCGGTGGTTTCGTTACGTTGGGTTTTTGTGCCGATACTGCTAATTCCCTGCATAAATGAAATATCGCCCGATGGGAAAATGGGTTCGTAGTTGTGCCACTGATCGGTTTTCCAGGCGGGCGTGAAGAGCCGAAAAAATACGTCTTCGTTTTCTGTCGCCACGGTAAACGGATTACCAGCCGCATCGAATTTACACCAATACATATTGGCGTGATAGCCTTTAAATTCGGGATAAGTCAGTGGTTGTTCGCCGGTTTCGGTGTTATTATATTCTTTGTGCCAGACACCCAGCGCCCCGCCTTTCAGCCGGTTTTTCCAGACACGATACGGCCCTTTACCCAGCCACGTAACGGCTTTCATTTCAGCTTCCGGAAACGAAAAATTCACTCCGTTCATGAACGTAAAATAGCCACTCGGAAAATAGCGAACCTTCATCTTCACCCAACCGGATGGAAAAACTGTCCACTGCAACGTATTGTAGCTGCTCTTTCGGTCGAAGTTCGATTCGATGATTAGGTTTTTGCCGTCGGTACGCTGCGTAAAGTTTTGGAAGTTGTTGGCCGCTTCCTGCAAAATCGGCCCGTTAGTCAATTGTACTTTTCCTTTGCTGTTCGCGACCTGACGTAGCGTACCATTACGTTTACTGATCGACAGTTGAATACCGTTGATCGTTACGTTGTAGAGTGAATCGGTTTCCGTAAGTGCTACGTTACCAGCGCCTTCAGTTTTGACCAGCGATGACGCTACGTTGTTTGGCAGTGAAATCGCGAAACTCCACGTAAATAACTCGCGTTTGAATGGGTCAGTCGCTGTGATGTACAGGAAATTGTAGTTTTTCCAGTCGGCGGGAAGGGCCGCTTTCAGGGCGCCTTTCTCCAGCGGTTTTACATTGGGCGACGTAACGGAAAATGATTTCTCAATGGGTTTCACTACGTCATAAGGACTAGCCACTTTCACTAATTTTCCGGTAAACGAGCACTGCGCTGTATTGGTGAAATGGTAGCGGTTTTCAATCGGGAACGTACCGTCGAAGGTGGGTGTAATTTCCCGGCGTTCCAGCTTGATCGGCGACCAGACTTCTTTAACCGTAAAAAAGCTTCCCTCCTTTTCGCGATACGGCCCCACAATGCCATCCGCTCCACGATTGCCGTCGGTATCGAGTGGGTCTTTAGCTCCGTTTCGGTCGGTACGTACTACGCCCTGATCGGCAAAATCCCACAGGAAACCGCCAGCCGCGAGGGGTTCGTGCCACATAGCTTCCCAGTAATCGTCCAGCCCGGCTCCGTGGCCACCATCGTACACACCATGTAGAAACTCCGTTGGCAACGTAATGGAATGGCCGAGGTTATAATTACTGATACCGTAGTTGTATTCGCGGTAATGCTGCGTATCGAATCCGTTAAAATCTTCCCAGGCATGCAGTACGTGCCGTTTCTGAATATCTTCTCTGGCAAAAAGTGCGTCCAGCTCACGATTATGGCCGCCTTCGTTGCCGTTGATCCACATAATGACCGACGGATGATTGACGTCGTGCGTGATGAGTTCGTGCAGGAGTTTGGTACCCGTTGGCGTATCGTAATGCCCATGCCAGCCTGCCAGTTCATCAAAAACGAATAATCCGAGCGAATCACAAACGTCCAGAAAATGGTCGTCGGGTGGGTAATGCGACATCCGAACGGCGTTCATATTCATGTCTTTCATCAGATTGACATCCAGAACGCTAATCTTTTTGCTCAGCGTCCGGCCTGATGTTGGCCAGAACGAATGGCGGTTCACGCCTTTGAGTTTGATTTTCGTTCCGTTAACGTAAATGCCATCGCGTTGCTTTATCTCAACAGTTCGAAAACCAACGTATTTCGTTACGTTATGCACCAATTTCCCCGACTGACGTAACTGGAATTCGACTTTGTAACGATTCGGTGTTTCGGATGTCCACAGCAACGGATTGAGAATCGTTTTAGTCAACGTAACACGGCCTCCTGAACTGATTTTGGAAGAGAATGGCGTGCCCACTTTCTGGCCGGACGTAGTGAAAATCTGCGCTGATACGTCGGTCGCTTTGCCATTGGTGACCAGTTGAAGTTGCGCGGTGAACGTACCGTTCGCTTTGGCGTCAATCGCTACGTTTGCTACGTGTTCAACTGGTAGAATTTCCAGGTAAACAGGTCGGAAAATACCACCGAAAATCCAGAAATCCCCTTTACGTTCAGCCTCGTTGACCGATACGTTCGCCGAGTGTTTCGATACGTTCGCTTCGAGCAAATTGCTGGTACCGTAGTTGAGTAAATTCGTTACGTCGTATTTGAAAGCGTAGTACGAGCCCCGATGTGTTGGTCCTGCTGATTTACCATTGACTTTCACATCAGCATCGGTCATAACACCCTCAAAAACAAGGTTTATGTGTTTACCTTTCCACGAAGCCGGAACCTGAAATTTGTACTTATACAAACCTTGTTCTTTACCCTTCGCGCTGTCTTTTGCGAACCCGTAGTTGTATTTACCAAAGCCCTGCAACTCCCAGTTCGACGGTACCGGGATGGTTGTCCATTTGCCTGAATTTTGGCCAGCGGTGCAGTAGAATTGCCAGTTTACGGTATTATCATTACCCGTTCCCGACAGGTAGTGTTTTTCGGTCTGCTGCGCTGTTGCGAGATGGCAGAGAGAAAGCAGGAAAAGGGTTAAAAGACTATATTTCATTTTGTGGTACACTTTAACCGCATTTTTGTCATGCTGACCGGGCCGCACTCTTACTTTTTCAGCAATCCCTTTAGAATCCGCTTCTTCATTTTGAAAATCGTACCATGCTTGTGGCCTTCGGGAATCGAGATTTCTGATTTTATATCAGTGAATGTTTTGAAATCGCGTGTTCGAACGGCGTCATAGGATTTATCCTGATACGAATCGAAATAAATTAGCCAGTCGGCGCCGACTTTGGCTACGGATGGACCTTCGGTAAATTTCTTCGTAAACGGTGCCGATACGTTGGTGTAAGGCCCTGTGGGATTTGTGCCAAACGCTACTTTGATGTTACGTTCGGGGCGGGTATTGTCCTTTAGTACCAATACGTAATCAGCCGACTTCCGCTTCACAATTACGGCGTCGATGACACTGAATTTTGGGTCGAGGAAGAGCTTTGTAGGAGTGAATGTTTTGAAGTCTTTTGTGGTAGTATAGTACATTCGGTGATTATTCTTTTCCTCTTCTACGCCCCGCTCGAATCGGTCCGGAATTGTGGACGCCCAGATGATGACAAACTGATGAGCTTCGTCGTCGTAAAACAGTTCGGGAGCCCACACATTCACCGTTGTGGATTCGTGTTCCATCACCGGAATAAATCGTTCTTCCGACCAGTGAATCAGGTTTTTTGAACTGGCGTAACCAAACCCTTTGTCGTCTTTCCAGCTACTCGTCCATACCAGATGGAACGTACCATCTTCGCCCTGGGCTATGGACGGATCGCGCATAACTTTCTGATTACCAATTTCGGGCTTCAGAAAGGTACGGTTCAGGTCTGTCCATTTGTAGCCGTCGGAACTGTACAGAAATCGCAATCCTTCGTTGGCGGGTTCATGAAAAGAGGTAAACATGAATACGTCCTTCGAACAGGAACTAAGGCACAGGACAATCAGAATCCAGCAGGCCAATCTAATCGTTGATAACGTATTGATCGTTACTAAAGCACGGGGATAAATCTTCATTTTCTCTGACTGACTAAACTAAATCGGTCCCATTTTTGGGGTCATCCGACAGGCTATCTTCCTGGGTACCGATACGTAGGTTTAGCCACTACAAAGAATGGCGTTTTTCGCTGTAGTTCTGTGTATGATTTTTTCGGCGGTTTGTATGATTTTATCAATCCTATCCAGTAGGTTTGAGTAAGGTATTTTTATCATCCTGAGGTACGAAGGATCTTAAAGCATCCTTACTTGGGAGTACACAAGCTTTAAGATCCTTCGTACCTCAGGATGATAAAAAAGCGCAAATCGTCAATCCATTATTCACGTTATACTACCATGAATAATGGATTGATAGACAAATAACCAACTCGTTTACAGAGCATTACTAACTTAGCCAGTATTCACGTTGTACTACTTCAGTTCAGTAACGTATCAGTCGGGTTTACGTGCGCAGATTAGTCCGTAGTCCATTTCGGTAGCAATGGCCTTTTTAGTCGGTTCCAGGCCAGCTTCGATAAACCATCTCCGGTATTCAGCCCGACTGTAGCATCGACCTTTCGTACCCCAGAAAAGTTGGGCTGAATAATCCGTAACCGCCAGCGGACCATCCAGTGAATCGTTCAAAAAGGCATCGTGCGCCCACAGTTCACCACCGGCCCGTAAGGCTCCGGCAAACCGTTTAGCCAGTAACTGACAGGTGGGCGTTGGCCAATCGTGAAACAGGCTGGCCGCTAAAAGAATATCTGCTTTGGGTAGGTCATCGGTCAGCATATCCCCCGGCAGAAACGTAACACGCTCCTGAACGCTTTGCGCGTCTGGCTTACCACTCTGCCCAAACTCTTCAAGAAGTTCACCTGCTACGTCCAGTACCGCCGGGCGATCAAAAAGAGTGGCTGTTGAGGTGGGATTATTACGTAGCCATTCATACGTGTACAATCCCGTACCGCATGCTACGTCCAGCAGATGCCCTGAGCGCTGAGTCATTTTAGCGGCTACGATGGGCGACAAATGACGAGCACGTCCGGCCAGGCCTAATGTGAATTTACGGGATAGCCCGGGGTCATCCATAGGCGAAGGACCTTCTCCCTCTTTGATGTATGAGATGCCGTCCGGCGTTTCCAGCGGGCCATCGTTTCGGAGCCGGAGGGCCATTTCAATCACTCCGGCATCCTCTTTTTCCAGACCGACATACCCTATCAGATTAGACTCATGGCTTTGGGTCAGGTAGCGACCTAGCTCGGTAATCATAAGTTGTCCCGCCTGATTATAAGTTAGCATATTCATCGCACACAGAGCCGGGAAGAGTACATTGGCTGGCCGCTCACTTAGGTTGAGCTGCTGACTCAGTTCGGCAATGGAAAGTGGTCCATTGGCTAATGCCTCAAAAACAGGGATGTGGTGAACTGCTGCGATTAAAAGCCGGGAACTATACATAGCCCGCAAATGACGGGTTATGGGTGCGGGGTCGAAGTGATCAGGCATGAAACTGGAAATTGATAGACTTCAAGTCTATAGGTGATTATTAATGCTGGCTACAACGGCACTACTATACAGTTGAATCAACTTATAATCTTGGTGCAGTTGGCTTGATGGGTTTTTCCCACGCATTGGCTCCTTTTGCATTTAGTTTACGTCGATACACCTTATCGCCACAGGTTGCGTAGAGCAAATCGAAATTTGCTCCGCCAAAACAAATGCTGGAAACTTTTCCGTTGGGGGTGGGCAGAATGACGTTAACGCGGCCAGCCTGATCACACACCTGAACCCCCATTCGTGAAGCCACATACAATCGCCCGTCGCGATCCGTTTTGAGTCCTTCCGCACCAGCATCTTCGGCTGTATCGGGCGAATGGAGCCAGTAATATTTCTGCTTATTAGTCAATGTTCCGTCGGTCGCTATTGAAAAACTATACACCCAATGGGAACGATTATCAGCTACGTATAGCAGCGTTTGATCTGGAGAAAGCGCTACACCCGAAGCGAGCATAAGCCCGGTATCGACCTTAACCCTTTTTCCTCCGGGTCGAATCAGCCATACCTCACTTAACCCATTGGCATTCATCGACGAACTGGTGACGTAACTATTTCCGTTGCTGGCCATGACACTAAAATTCCCCTTGAGTCCATTACTGGTCGGGACGGTTTTACCACCAACCTGACTTAATTTATTATCCAGGTCTGCTTTCCATTGTTTTCCCGCTGGTCCATCCGTAAAAGATACCTCTCCTTTGGCATTAGCGCTAAGTCCTTCTGCCGATCGATACCCTTCGCCAACCAGTTGCCAGCCTTCATTGGGCACTAAAATATCGGTAAGCATCTGATTCTTCGAAACTCCCGTTTTGATAGGTTCGGGCCAGCCTTTCCAGAGGTAGCGCATGGCATCGGGGAAAATCGCCATGCCGTGTTTGCCATTATGAGCTCCTTCGCCCCAAATGTGCTGCACCTCGTAGCCCGCAAACGTTAGCGCTCTTTCCATCATTTGATTGGCCATAAACCAGTCGCCTGCGTAGATGTTGTGATCGTTGGCGCCGTCCTGCAAAAAGACACGTAGCGGTTTTGGTTCAACCTTCCGAATCAGGGTCGGATAGCGATCGGCCCCGCGTAAACCCACATACGTACCAATCGTGCTGAATACCCGGCTAAACGCATCCGGGCGTTCCCACGCGGCCGTAAACGCGCAAACGGCTCCACTACTTGATCCGCCAATTGCCCGGTCATTACCTTTTTGAGAAAGTCGTATCGCTCGTCCATCTGACGTTTTTCGGGTTTCTACGTCGGGAAGAAGCTCTTCCAGCAGGAATCGGACGTAATTATCCCCTAATCCATCGTACTCGAAACTCCGATTGAACCGATCAAGCGCATCATCAGGCTTAGCCGCTTTGACGCGACCGTGCATGACAAATACGCCAATGGTAACGGGCATTTCTTTTTTATGGATCAGATTGTCGAATACAGCGGGTGCCTGCCACTGAACACCATCCTGATTTACATAAACGCAGGCAGGTTGAGAAGGCTGATATTGAGCGGGTACGTACACCCAGTACTCACGCCAGGTGCCCGGAAAGATTTTGGATGTCTCAAACGTAAATTTGAGGACTTCGCCCTTGGGAACACCTTCCTGTGGTTGGGCATCGGGATGAACAGGGTAATTCTCTGTTACCTGGGCCAATAGTAACAAAGGGAAAAAGACGAAAAGGCAAAGCAGAGAAAGGGCTTTCATGCAGGTAGAACCAGACGTTTAACGAAATTTAGCGCTCGTTTAGAACTACCAAAAGGGTTCACTCACAGAGATTTACTGAAAACCATGCTTAACGCCTGCTGAGCCTAGAGAAGCTCGAACAGCAGCATAACTTCGCCACCCAACTCAATCTGATCTCCGCTTTGAAGTGGGTAACTCATGCCGGCAATATCGGCCCGCTCCCTGGAATCGTTTGGATGTATAATTTTCGTTTTGTTACCTCCCGCAGGTAGTCCGCCAGGATCGACAAGAAGTGCGTATCGATTTTGAACTAGATCATAGCGAATAGCCGCATGCGCCCGACTAACTGCTCCATTTCCAGAACCTTTCTGAGGGTCGAAGCCGGGATCGTCGTCATTTAAGATTACAATGTCATTGGTCCGAACCCGACCCGATGCAGTCTGTGTAGTCCGGCCACGCCCAATACAGAACGTAGTGTTTTTAGCCGAATCGAGAATGTATTCATCCTGTTCTAACTGACCCACCAGAGCAATTACCCTTGCCAGAAGCGGTGAGCTGTCCGGTTTTGATTTATCAACGACGAACAAACCCAGATTACCTTCACGATACGTAGTATCAGGCAACGTATCATTGAAAAAGGCATACTCAAACTGCCAGTTTTTGGGTAACGTAATATAATTATCAGCCAGTTGACGAGCCAGTTCAGCCTGAAATTTCCCCGGCTGATTTGTCCATAAAACAACCCGGTATAAATCTTCATCTTCAGGATTTGTGCATAAGACAGATAACCGAAGCCCGATAGGAGCGGTGTCCGGTTCATTCTGATAGGCCCGAAGTTTACCGATTATAAACCGCATTACCTGCTCTCGTAACGTAGCAGCTGGCGGAGGACCAGTTTGTGTCGATTTTGACGTAACGGGAGCGGATTCACTACGTTCATTTGGCGTAATTATAGACGGATTAGGCTCCTGTTCCGCTGGTGTAAATCCGAATAAATTTTTGACTTTTTCTAGTAGATTCATGGTAGTTGTTACACTGTTAAAAGCTTCCCAAATAACTACGTTGTTTCAAAATGGGAGCCACTACGTTATTCGCTACGTTGACCGCATCGGCGGAGGATTCGCCTAACTCGATACGTACGGAAACAACCGTATGCGACCGACCATCGGGTGTAGGGGCGAAAAATACGTACCAGCCATCATTCCGCTGAACACCCTGCACGATACGTTCGGGCGTACCGGTTTTACCCGCCACCCGTGCGACACTAATCTTACTACGTCCCTCTGATGGATTCGATTGTTCAATCATGAATTCTTCTAGCTGCTCTGCATAATCTGGCCGACGTGCTACGTGCTTTCCGGCACTGATCGCCTGTGGTTTTCCTGCCTTATCCAGAACGTAGCGCGATGGTTGCAAAATGCCCTGATTCGCAATGGCTCCTGCCATCCGGGCTATTGATGCAGGAGTTGCAGTCAATTGCCCTTGCCCCCAGGCCAGACCTGAAAGCTCACTCCGGTATCGTCTTGGATATTGGGTGCTCTGATACAATTTCCGACGTACTACAAAGGATGAGTCGCGCCAGTGCTGCCGAATCTGAACACGTTCGTCATCGGTATGCGTATCCGAAAAGGAGTAGCCGCCAATTAAATCGACGTTCATACCCGTGGCCAAATAGAGATCGGCCAGTTCAGTATCCAACGTGTTATCATTAGCCGTTCGAATAAAATAGACATTGCTCGACCGAACAATCGCTTTCCGCATATCGACCGTTTCTCCACAGGGTTCCGATTCCCGCGTGCTACGTCGGATAATTTCCTGACACGAAATTGGATAACGAACCGCCGACGCCGACGAACCCAATTTATTAAACGCAGCCATCGCCGTCAGGATTTTAGCCGTTGAACCGGGAGCCGTTGCGTACGTCATACCCAGATCGCGTTCAGTCACCAGATACGGTAGTTTCAGCCGGTCCCGATCTGACAACAGCATGACTTCGGGCGTTTTAAGATTCGGTAATGGGTGAACCGCCGACGCCACTACATCACCCGAACTTGCATCCAGCACTACCACCGAAAGCCGTTTATTGTTGTATTCAGATTGAGCCAAAGCCTTCTGCAACGCGACCTGCAATTCAGCGTTGATACTCAGATGAATGTCACGGTTTTTGGCTTTACGTTCGGCAACTTCTCGGCTATCTATTCCGGCCTGTAAGGCTGGAGCCAACTCACTATAATCATAAGCGGTAAGTGTACGCGTTTGCTGAACTGTAGGGCTGAAGCGGTCGGCCTGGTAGTCGGTAGCAATGAGAGTCGTTTTTCTCGGGCGACTGTTGAAGCCGCGCAATTCGCTGAAATGGGTTGCCTCGGCATAATACCCATTGCTTTGACCCCAGAACAGTTGCGTATTCAAATCGCCGGTCCAGAAAAACAGATGTTCGCCAAACGGGTAGTACCGTTGCAATCGTTTTTGCGTGAGCGTTTGAAGTTGCTCCGATTTCAGGCCACTTTCCCGAAGTCGCGTCGACTGCTGACTAATCTGTTCGGGAGAGCTTGTTGCCAGTACCAGACCGTTTCGGTCATAAACAGTTCCTGCCGCCAGCACACGGGTCAGCCGCTCGATTCGCGGATTGTAGCTGTATACAGGGTCACCGTTGCGGGTCACTACACGAGCAGGGCGCACAATGTACTCACTACCCCGCCAGCCGATAATTGGTAACAGGCGACCGATCAGAACTAATACGCCAATCAGAAACCCGGCAATGCCCGTCATCAATACTACGTCATAATGCTTCTCCAGGTATTGGCGTTGCTCAACCTGCCCCGGCCGATGCGTTACGCTAAACACGACGCCCATTGCCATTAAATTGATAATCAATGAAATTTTGCCATAACTCAGAAACGGTACGCTAATTCCTGTCAGAGGTAATAACCCAATGGAGCCGCCAGCAATAATCAGAAATTGAACGCCCGTTGCGATCGCGATACCGGCCACCAGGAAGAAGCTAAAGGGCTGGCCTGCTCGTCGGGCATGCAATAAAATCCGGTGTAATAGGATTCCCATCAGCAGAAAAACGGCCACTACACCCAAGCCACCTAATTCTTCCCCTACGCTAGGCAGAATCATATCGGTATGGGCGGCCGGCATGGCACTCGCGAATCCTTTTCCTAATCCCTGTCCCGTCCAGCCACCGGATGATAATGCCCAGAAACTGTGCGCCAGATGATCGCCCCCGTACACATCGTTATTCCAGGGGTTGAGCCACATAGCTTTCCGGTCGGCCAGGCGACTTCCTACAAACGGCAGTTGATCACCAAAAGCGAACATTGCCATTACCAGAAGAAGTAAAACAGGAGCTTCGGTGAGCAAAGCGACCCAGCCTAATTTTGTCCGCGAACGCGCTTCGCCTTGCCAATACATATACCCGATTAGCATTACTAAACTGAGCAACGTAGCGACCCAACCGGTTAGTAACCAGAGTGATACGCCATAACCAAAGCCCGTTACCAACGTCAGTGGCAGGTTTCCGCGAGCGATGCTATAAAACAGCAGGAACGTGAAACAGACGACTAAGGCAGGGCCCATATCGCCCAGCAGGAGGTAAAGCAGCATGAGTAGTCCAGCACCAGCCAATGCCCCCAAACTTACCTGAAACCGCCATCGCAGATCGGGCAGTTGTCGAATCTGTTGTTCATTGGCGGCAAAGAAACCCGCAAAGAAGATCAGCAGCAGGTATTTAGTGATCTCACTGGGTTGAAATGTCAGTCCTAATATCGACAGGTTTACCCGCACACCACTTCCTTCCGGCCCCGAACCGATGAGCAAAGTTAACGTAGCAAGAACAACCGCAAGCACCAACCACGTCCAGCCCGACAAACGTACAGAATTTCGATTTCGGAACGTAAAAAGCCAGTCGTAGCGCCAATCTGCGTAAAAACGCCCAATGTTTAGCTGCGATAAAATCGTCATGCCAGCCAGACCAATTGCAACGCCCTGCAAGGTTTGCCAGGCGTAAAGTATATCCTGCAACGGGTCCTGAATGGCTAAAAGCGTCAGCACCGATATACCCGTCAATAACATCAGAATGGGCAATAATAGCGGATCGGGCTGAAAGCGTCGGATATCCCAAAAACCCTGCACAAGCCAGAAAACCAGCATATACAGCACCACAATGGTCCAGAATTGTGCCGTAAACGCAGTTGGCGTGCGAACAATAAAGGCATGGTCTTTCTTGAGTTGCCCATAAACCGTTGAGCCAATCAGGCGCAGTTGATGCCGACGAGCGGTGAAAGTATACGACTGATCGCTAGTCAAGTGGTTTGTACCCCGTCGGCTCCCAAATTCAAAACCGGGCTTAAGCGGAACAACGCTATATCCCGAACCTTCCGACAAACCAGTAAATGAAAATTTTCCATCAGTATCCGTTCGGGCGTACGTAAACCGATCAGGTAACGTATCGGGTTGGGCGGTGGCAGGATGGCGCTTTAGTTGAACCAATACGTTCACCATCGGTTTTTCGTCGCGCGTAACCCGGCCCGATATTGACTCCGTTCCACTTCCTGCGTTAACGGTACCGGGATATGGTTTAGGGTTATTTAGTTCGCGAATGTAAAGCACCGAGTCGAAGCCCATTTGCTGGCGGGATACCTGCAACCGGCTCTGAAAGTCGACACCACCAATCCGACTGCGCCAGGCCACAGGAGCCTGCACTGAAAACAGCCGTTTGTTTAAAGTTCCCAGATTATCAGGCGAGCCATTTTGCCGAAGCTTGGCAGCCAACGTATCAGCAATCAAGTCTCCGTCTTTCGGGTCGCTATAGTAATTACCCGTGTTGAGAAGTCGCTGGATTGACGCTGATTTCAACCCTGAGTCGAGTGTTAATGCCTGCCCGCTGGCCAGTGCTTCTTTAGCCTGGTTCAACGCGGGAGACAGGTTCATATACAACCGCCCAAAGAGAAGTAGCAAAAGAACCGTTGAGCCAAGCAAATACAAACGCCCGGAAGGGGCAGAAGAAACATTCATGTTGTGGTGTTGCAGTAAATTACAGGCCCGTTAGTTAACGTGAATTATGGCTAAGTAAACGTATTGCTGGCGCACAGGGCTTCGACAGGCTCAGCCTGACAGGCTACTTAAATTTCTTGGATCGAGCTGGCCTGTCAGGCTAAGCCTGTCGAAGCCCTGTGCGCCAGCAATGCAGTCAAAATCAAGTTATTAATCTTGGGAATTTCCACAGTTCACGTTAGTTAGACGACTTTGTTGAATCAACGACCGCTTTCGATGAATCGGAGACGGATGACGTTGATGCAGGCGGTTCGGGAACTGACTCCGGAATACTTTCCGTTGCAGTCGAATCCGTTGGATTCTCGATTAGATAGCCTGATGAGGCCTCTGTCGTATCTTCTGCCATCGTATCGGTATAAGCTGAATCAGGCACTGTCAACGTTGAATCAGCTACAATTTGGGCCTTCTTGTGATTGGCTTTATCCTGATAATTCTTGTACAGAATAGCCAGTCCAATCAATAACGTAACGATAAAAAAAGCCAGTCCAATCGCCCATCCGTTCGAACGGCGCTCGGGCTCATAATCAGGTATAGGTACGGCTGGCGTTACCGGTTGACGCATCTGTACAGGAGCCGCCATCGTACGCGAAGAAGTACGTACCTGACGTTCCGCAGGTCGGTTTGTCTGCAACTGTTCGAGATTGGCTTGCCGCAACAGAAATATAAGTTCGTTGGCATCACGAAGTCGTTCAGATGGATTTTTGACTAATGTCGATTCCAGAATTTCATCCAGACTTGGAGGAACGTATTGACCTGAAGGCAGCAACAACGCTGGGGGTTGTGTTCGCAGAACATGCCCCATGAACGTAGCGATCCCGGCACTATCACTCATCGAAAACGGCACCCTGCCCGACAGGCATTCATACAAAACCACACCCAGCGAGTAGTAATCTGTAGCCTCATCAACGCCCCGTGGATTATCGAACTGCTCCGGCGACGCGTATTCGTAAGTCATTAAGGACTGGCCCGTCATCGTTTGTGATTGCTCACGTAGACGAGCCACACCAAAATCCGTCAGGAGAAAATGAAGTTCGCCACTGGGCAACGGTCGGAAGAGAATGTTTTCGGGTTTGATATCGCGGTGAATAATGTCGCGAGTATGAATCGCCTTAAAAGCTTCGGCCATTTGTAACCCCAGTCGAATCGTGTTTGATACGTCCAGATAGCCCTGTTCGCCGAGAAGCGTACGCAAGTTGCCGCCCTCCACCCATTCCATTACGATGAACGGCATCGGCATGTCCAGCTGCACTTCCCGCACACGTACTACGTTCGGATGCTGAATATCGGTCATCAGCTGCGATTCGAGACGAAATCGGCGCAACGTATCAGCATCCGTATTGACGGTGAAGTGTTTAATCGCGACTAAATCGCCCGTTGCCAGATGACGCGCCTTCAAAACACGCGCGTTGCTACGTCCTAATTCGCCAATAATTTCGTAACCCGGAAAATGCGTATTGACACTTACAGTTGGCATGAGTCAATTAATTTAGCGAGTCTGATGAAGCAGTTGTCATCAGTGAATCCAGAGGTTGGGCAAACCGATGTTCGACAATTTTGTAGGTAACTTTAGTCCCCCGATCACTATTGGGCGCGTTCTCGATTAGCGACGAATTGGGGCCGATGTTGCTGAAATACACCTTTTCAGATTTATACAGCCCTCCACCATCTTTATAATAGTTCACTTTAACAGCAACCGACGAAAAGGTAATCTGGCTCGGGTTGCTCAATTGAAGTTGCACATTTTTGATCCCGCCGAATAAGCCTACCCGATAATCATTCACCTTAACAGTCAGCCTCTTAACCGCAGCCAGAGCTTCCTGTCTGAGCTGTTCCTGTCGTACGGCCTCCACTTCTTCCTGTTGACGACGTATCGTTTCTTCGTTAGAATTGACTCTCCCAGACGTATCAGTGCTAGGGATTGACGTATCGGCAATTGTTGTACGTGTATTGGTTTTTGGCTTGAGAACAACGTAGTACAGGCCGACGCTTCCTAACAAAATAGCCAAAGCAAGTGCAGCCCATTTTAGTCCACCTGACATTGGCTGACGAGGGGTAGGTCTTGGCACTGGCTTCTCTTCCGGTAACGTAACAGATGCTACGTTAACCGCATTTTGGCTAGGTTCACTAATAATCGGGGGCTTTGTTGGCTCGGGCGTTGACGGTCGTGTAGAGCTGGTGCGGTTGGCTTGAAAATAAGCTAGTTCGGCCTGTTTAATCAACCAGGTTAACTCATCAGGATCGCTCAGTCGATCAGCGGCTTTCTTTTGCAACAACCCCCGAAGTAAATCTGTAAACGGGCTAAGAGTCTGGTCGTTCCTGGAAATCGTCAGGGCGGGTGGAGCTTCCGTCAACACTTTATTCATGAAAGTCACAATGCCTGTATGGTCATCCAGCGCAAACGGTACACTTCCATGCAGGCATTCATACAAGACCACACCTAAGGAGTAATAATCCGTTGCGACACTAACATTACGTGGATCGTTAAACTGCTCCGGCGACGCGTATTCATAGGTCATCAGCGACTGCCCCGTCATCGTATTCGATTGCTCGTGCAACCGGGCCACGCCAAAATCGGTAAGCAGAAAATGCAGCTCGCCACTGGGCAGAGGGCGATACAAAATATTCTCGGGTTTAATATCACGGTGAACGATGCCCTGTGGATGAATCGCCTTAAACGCACTAGCCATTTGCAACCCTAACCGACTGACTGTTGGTACATCCAACGCACCCTGGCTGTCGATGAGTTGCTTCAGGCTGCCCCCCTCAATGAGTTCCATGACGAGGTAAGGCAACTCAGCTTCCAGCCGAACCTCCCGCACCTTTACGATATTAGGATGGGCAATGCTGGTCATAATAGCCGATTCCCGCTCAAACCGACGTAGCGTTTCGGCGTCAGTATTGAGCGCAAAATGCTTAATCGCCACCAGATCGCCCGTTGCCAGATGACGCGCCTTCAGAATGCGTGCGTTGCTACGTCCTAATTCGCTTAGTACTTCGTAGCCCGGAAACCGCGTATCAAATCGAATCGTGGACATTAACGGCGTCTTGTTTTGGTTGAATCAGGCCCATGTTGTACCGACATCATGACAACGGCTTTACGAAACGTATCCTGCCGAACAGAAGCACTTATAGGCAAACCCACATTTTTGAAGTACACGTTTGAAAGCTGCAACTTTGCATCGTGCGTTGTTTCGATACCCGTCTTAAACCCACTGATCACCATATTTTCCAGGTTCACAGTTCCTGAACGGTTGATACGTAGTGCTACGTATGTCTGCGTTGAGTCGGCGGGCAGCAAGACTGTCAGCCGGTTATCGCCCGTGATACGTTGCAAGGAATCAGTTACCAGCAAAGTTTTGGTAAGTCGAAACGTATCGGCAGGCAAAACCAGACGATGGTCTTTACTACGATAAGCGATTTGTAGCAGTGAATCAAACCTCACTCCTGTTTCCGCTACCGCCGATGCTACGTTCGGCTGAGTGGTGATCGTTCTCACACTATCCGCTGACGTATCAGATTGGCCTGATGGCTGATATTGATACCATACAATTGCGGCAATCAGTCCGATGGTCAACAATCCAAACAGAGCCAGTAATCCAGTTGAGCGTTTCTTAGCTGGCTTTGGTTCGGCAGACGATTCCTCTTGCGAAATAGGAGGAACAATAGCAGGTGGTAATTTCGGTGTTGGTACGTCGACAACCTTGGTTGCACTCGTCGGAGGTTTGGCCGCTAACGTATTGTTTTTAGCCAGAACGACTGTAATGTTATCCTTACCACCTTTCAGATTGGCTTTCCGAATCAATTCGATTGTCTGCTCGTCAAGCGTTCGTTTTTGATCCAGAACCGTCTTGATCTGCGCCTGCGTAATCATATCGGTCAGGCCGTCGCTGCAGAGCAGCAACGTATCGCCCGGCAGAAAATCCGTTTCCCCCGACTCCAGGAAATCAGGGTCATCTACCCGATGCTCCTCTGAGCCGACGTCCCGCAAAATTTCGTTACGTCGCGGGTGCGCCATCGCTTCGGCTTCGGTAAGTTCATTGGCATCCTCCCGCACACCAACCAGGGAATGATCGTACGTCAGTTTTTCGAGAACTCCCTGACGGTATCGGTATAAACGGGTATCACCCACATGAACGTAGTACAACTTACCCGACTGGCTATCAGCTACAGCGGTGGTCAGTACACAACACATTTGTGCCAGTTGACGCTCCTGATGTCGTTGGGTATTGATTTGGTTATTGGCAAACACAACCGCTTCGCGCAGCATCGACAACGGATTACCGTTCGGCGTGGCCATGTACTGTTCAATCGACTCCTTTGCGATAGCCGCAGCCCGGTCGCCCCCGGCATAGCCGCCCACACCGTCGATAACAGCCAGCAATGCACTCGTTTCTGCCCAAATCGTTGAGCAGACAAAGGCATCCTGATTATCGGTTCGGCGCTGGCCTACGTCGGTCTTGCCGGTAAATTCCAATGAATTCATTCAGTAGCGAATTGCAGGATTTGCAGTCAGGTCGACGTAGCAAATTGGCTCTGTCGAAAAATCCACTGCTCATCCTGGCAGAAATAGTATTGTTTATTTATCGTGGTAAATCCTGAAAATGTTTCAAGACCAGAAACACAACAAACAGGAGCAACACGAAAACAAGTAGCGCATCAATCATGCTTACGTAGTACGTTGGAAGTTTAGCGTAACCATACTATTGATCAGAATCTGGGCCTTGTCGGGTAAGGTATACCACTGTGGATTAGCAGGTTCACTACGTGGAATGAGCTGTTCATTCACGCGGGTTTCATTTCGACTGAACGATGCGAGCTGAAACATTTGGGTTGCGTCGTCATACCGAATGCGTGCGTGCGGGTTCGATACGTAGGCCGATTCAAGGAGCAGATAGTTCGGGAAATGTTGATTATCGGGCTCTTCCCGGGCTACCACAATTTCCCGGTCGCGCATCAGATACGTATCTTCTTTGTTTAACTCGGCAATATAATACGTTATTTCGGCCAGTCCGGCAGCAATGCTACGTGGTAAATCAGCTACGTTTCGGGTGGCTGATCCCGGCATTGGCGTCCGTTCGTTTTGGATGGGCGACGTATCAAATTTAAATTTTACGACAAACGCCCCCGGTTCGCGAAAGTCGATATGCTGAAATGTATTGAAGTCAACATCGACTTTTTCGTAGCGATTGGTTTGTTTGACACGGCGCGTTACGTGCAGCTTATCCGGGGATTGGCGTTGTTCATTACCGGGCAAAATTCCAGTCAGCGCACCCACTACGTAGATATCTGACGGAGAGACCGTTTCCCCACCAAACTCTCGTCCGCCACCAAATTTAAAAAACCAGCTGGAGGCAACTGGCGCTACCCGTTCATACTGGCCTTTGTGCAACTCAATAATGGCTTTAAATGCCTTTACCGCTTCATCGACAATAACCGGAAATGCGTTCTGGCGTTCTTCGTAGGTATCCGGATGCAGGATAATCAGAAAGTGCGCATTGAACAGCATACTTGATCCAACAGACTCCCGACTTATGGAATCCTCAAACGAATTCACCAATTCAGTTAAGATCCGTTTATTCGTTACCGTAGCGATAGAGGTGGTTTGGCTCTGGCTGGAGGGCACGAGTAGATTCCCTAATTTATAAAGCCAGTTGGGCTGATCTGCCATGTGTGAACGCGAATAGGTTCTTACTAAACCCATTAACGATAACGCTTACCCTTTTCTTTTGATAATCGTCAAGTTGCTTCGTTGTACCCAGTATCAATCGACACAATTTGATAATATAAGGTAGGATAGTCCTATTTGTATATTGCCAAGGCACGTATTGTTTTATTTAAAAAGGTCCAGTTTAAGACTAACTTTTATTGGTAGTTTTTTTAATCTCGTGGTTTTATACAGTTGAGAGCGACTAATTCAGTATAAGCATCCCTCACTATGGATTCAAGAAGAGAATTTCTTAAAAAGGCTGCATTATTATCTGGCAGTATTGGGTTGGCGGAATTTTTACCTGAATCGATACAAAAGGCGATGGCCATCAATCCGGCGGCCAATTCCACCTATCTGGACGCGGAACACGTAGTGATTCTGATGCAGGAAAACCGCTCCTTTGACCATACCTACGGAAAACTGCAAGGGGTTCGCGGATTCAACGATCCGAGGGCGATCTCACTGCCAAACAAAAATAAAGTCTGGTTGCAGACGGATAATAAAGGCGATACGTATGCGCCGTTTCACTTGAATATCAAGGGTACAAAGGCTACCTGGATGCACGATCTGCCGCACTC
This sequence comes from Spirosoma profusum, assembly GCF_014699005.1. Lineage (GTDB taxonomy): Bacteria > Bacteroidota > Bacteroidia > Cytophagales > Spirosomataceae > Spirosoma > Spirosoma profusum. The sequence continues at coordinate 98,821 of NZ_JACWZY010000025.1, read as the reverse complement.
ACGCGAGTCACAGGTCGACGCCTACAACGGCGGGAAATATGACAAGTGGCTCACCTCGAAGCGATCAGGCCATAAGGAATATTCGGACATGCCGCTGACGCTGGGCCATTACGACCGGCAGGATATTCCGTTCTATTATGCGCTTGCCGATGCGTTTACAGTTTGCGATCAGAATTTCTGTTCGTCGATGACGCCAACCCATCCCAACCGTTATTATTTATGGTCGGGCACGATCCGGGAACAGCCCACGATGGATTCGCTGGCGGTGGTACGTAACAGCTATTTTTCGTATAATAAGCCAGTTAAGTGGAAAACCTTTCCTGAACGATTGGAGGAAGCGGGTATTTCCTGGGGGTTTTACCAGAATGAGGTGAGTGCGGTGATGCAGTTCAATACGCCCGTAGGTTCGTGGCTGGGAAATTTTGGCTGTAATCCGCTGGAAAGACATGCGCAGTACAACGTCAAATTCTCAAAACAATACCTTCATTTCATTCAGCGTGAAATTGAGAAGTTGAAACAACAACTGCCTGAATCCGAAAAGCAACTGGCAGCGGCTACGGGCGACGAAAAGGATAAGCTTGCCAAATTGCACGAAGGGAAGCGGGCGATGCTTGGGAAATACGAGGCCGAACTTGTTCAATACAGTGCCGAGAATTTCCAAAAGCTGTCGGCCACCGAGCAGGGAATTCATAGCCGGGCGTTTAAGACCAACGTAAATGATCCTGATTACCTCACGCTCAGTAGCATTTCTTATGAGAATGGCGCTGAACAGCAAAAGGTTAACGTACCGAAAAGCGATATTTTCTACCAATTTCGCAAGGACGTTCAGGAAGGAAAGTTGCCAACCGTTTCTTACCTGACGGCCCCTCAAAACTTTTCAGATCACCCGTCCGCGCCCTGGTACGGTGCCTGGTTTGTATCCGAGATTCTGGATATTCTGACGAAAGATCCGGAGGTCTGGAAAAAGACAATTTTTATCCTGTGCTATGACGAAAACGATGGGTATTATGACCACATTCCACCGTTTTCCATTCCCAATCCCTTAAAGGAAAACACGGGTAAGGTATCTGCTGGCATCGATATTAAAGCCGAGTACGTAACACTTGAACAGGATTTATCGCAGGTTCCGAAAGCTAATGCGCGGGAGGGCGCGATTGGTCTTGGTTTCCGGGTACCGCTGGTCATTGCTTCTCCGTGGTCGCGGGGTGGGAAAGTGAATTCTCAGGTTTTTGACCATACGTCCATCATTCAGTTTTTAGAAGAATTTACGAGTCACAAAGCAAAGAAGGCGATCAAAGAAACCAACATTACCGAATGGCGGAGGACGATTTGCGGGAATATCAGTACGGTTTTTCAGCCTTATGATCCGACTGCTTACAAAAAACCGAAACCAGTAAACCGGGACGAGATTGTGACGACTATTCACAAGGCACAATTCAAAGAAGTTCCTGCCAATTTTAAAGCACTTAGTCCCGAAGACGTTTCAGTGATCAATAAAAATCCGGCTACGTCTCCAAATTTACCCAAACAGGAGCCGGGAACCCGCCCATCCTGCGCGATTCCGTATGAGTTATACGTTGACGGAGAATTGGCGGCAGATCGGCGAACGTTCAAAATCAGCCTGAATGCCGCCAACAAGGTTTTTGGCAAAAAAGCAGTTGGTTCACCATTCCTGATCTATGCCATGAATCCCTATCAGAACGACCCCTTAAAAGTCTGGAATTACGCGGTGCGGGCCGGAGACAAATTGGACGACACCTGGAATCTAGCCGATTTTGAAGGTGGTAAATACCACCTCCGCGTTTACGGACCAAATGGATTTTTCAGGGAGTTCGCCGGTGATGGGAAGGATTTAAACGTTCATTCGATTTGTTCCTACGTAGTAGATAAAGCGGGTAAACCTACTGGCGATCTGCAAGTTGAGATTCACAATCGGGAAAGCGCTGCTCAGACAGTACATTTAATAGACAACGCTTACCAACGAAAACCAATCGAAATTAACGTAGCAGCAAACGGATCGGTACGTACCACGATTCCGCTCTTCCAAAGCCATGGATGGTATGACTTCAACGTAACGATTGGGAAAACGGCAGCAGTAAAACGGTTTGCTGGCCACGTAGAAACCGGTAGAGAAAGTACCACAGATCCATACATGGGAAGATTGTAAACGCATCCTCATTCTGAACGATTTCGTTACGTATATTATCAGTTGTAAGTGAACAAACGGGACCATTCAGGCACACCTTTGAAAAGTAAAGAAAGGGCTGCCTGTGCTTTTCAATTTCTGAAAAATATAGCTGCTACGAAATACTGTCGTCATATTTGCTGCTGGATTTATTGATAATTGATCTTTCATCGTCTTATCCATCTATTTTGATTTGACAGCGTACAGTTTAAGTACCAATATGTTTCTAGAAAAAATCAAATCTGCAGAATCAGGTGTGTTGCTTTACGGCATCACGCCACCCAAAGCCGGCACCCCCACAGAACGAGTTGCCGAGATTGCTCAAAAAACAATGGAACGACTGGCTTCCCTGGATATTGATGCACTTGTGGTCTACGATGTACAGGATGAGTCGGCTCGCACAAAAGATGAACGGCCTTTTCCGTTTTTAACGGCGTTGGATCCGCTTGATTTTGCCTCCAACTATCTGGGTTCTTTAAACATTCCGAAAATAATCTATCGCCCTGCTGGCAAATTTTCCAGCCAGGAATTATCCGATTGGCTGGAAGAACTACACAAACAAAATTTCTATCCCGTCTTTGTCGGCATACCGACACCCGATTTTCCAGTAAAAACCAGTCTTTCGGAAGCTTATAAAATCTGGAGTAAGCACCAGAGTACATCCGTTATCGGTGCTGTAACCATTCCTGAACGGCATAACGTATTAAAGGATGAGGATGTCAGGATGCTGGATAAGATGAGTTGCGGGGTATCTTACTTTATTTCACAATGCATTTTCAATCTTGATTATGCAAAGCAGATTATAGAAGATCTGGCTATCAGTTGTAATAAGCAGCGTATAAAACCGCCGACAATCATTTTCACCATTACCGCCTGCGGATCGGCAAAAACCCTCCATTTTATGGAGTGGTTGGGCATCCACGTACCGGATGAGTTGAAAGAGGAGCTGAAAAAATCGGATGATATTCTTGAAAAATCAGTAAATATCTGCCTCGACATTGCCTCGGCGCTGACCACATACTGCACAGAACGATCTATCCCCTTCGGTTTCAATATTGAAAGCGTCGCCATTCGCAAAGCAGAAATTGAAGCGTCTATTTACATGGCAAATGAGATAGGAAAGATGCTGACGAATAAAGGCGTAAGGAAAGCTTCAAAAGTAAATATTTAGAGAGGCACAGAAATTCAAAATGCTGATAATCATTACGTTATCAGCATTTTCTTAACCTAACCTATGAGAAATGTTCTTGCCACTGGTGATTCAACAGGATTGACCATTGGCGACGTAACAAAGGTACAACGTCGATAAGCTTCGGAAAAAGAGCAAAATCCCCGTTTTTACAGGCCGGAATTATACGGGCAAAAGTCCGTAATTTACTACGTAAAACTACGTATTGAAAAGTATATTATTCGATATAATATTCTGATTATTAATTAATTAGTACAATCCCTTGTTTTCTCTCAAGTTTGCGTCAATTCTGTAGTTGTCGTAGGTTAGTGGTGCTTTCTGCTTCTATTGGACACTACTACGTTTATTAATACCTATCATTTTAACAATCATGAACCTAAAGAACCCGGTTTTTAATGAAGGTGCTGGCGAATTTATCAGTGTACGGAAGGCGCAGGCCCTGAAAGACACGTATTACAACGCCAAACTAGCAAGCGGACAGAGACATGATGAATTAACCCGCTCAGAATTTTTTGGTCTCGACAATATAAAACAGCTACTGAATCAGAAGGGCTGCGTTGGATTACGTATCCATTACGCCAGTCGCTGGGAAGATGAAAACGGCCGCGAAGTACCGCCAACAGAAGGGAAACTCAAGCCCCGCATTTTAATTACGGGAGTCGATTCGAGAGGTAGAGACCTACCGGCCAATGCTGCTTCGGGTGGCCTGAAAGATGATGCTAATGGTAACGAAACAATGGTACTGGCAGAAGGGATGCCCTGTCCACAACATTGCGCCGAATAAATAGCACTAAATTCTTTGTTATACTACAGAACGTCTACTATGTTCCTTACGTATCTAACTAATGTTTGACCGGCTATTACTATTATGCGAGAAATATCCATTAGATTTTATCACATATTTTTGTAGTAGCTTACCAATATTTTCTGGTTTTATTCGCTATAAATATCTTTCTTCTTTAGCAAAATTGATTATTATATTTTTCCTGTTTTTTGCTATTAAAGAAACGATATCTATTTCTTATTCTCTTTTTGATAAAAATAACTTATACCTGGAAAATATTGAGTCTATATCTTATATTTTGATATTACTAGCAATTAGCTGGTTATCAACTGACAACGTGGCCTGGAAACGTATAACAGTAATTTTAGCAACTGTCTGCTTAACGGCAAGTCTGTTTACTTATCAGAGTGATTCTATTTCACCGATAGGGCCTTCCGCGTTCCGTTTATTTGCCATATTTATCTGCCTTTCTTACTTCAACAAAATCCTAACTGATATCAGTATAAAAAATATTTTACTTCATACCATGTTCTGGTTTATTTCCGGCTTATTGTTTTATACAGCAGGAACATTTTTTATTATGCTTTTCAACGGATACTGGTATAAAGATATTAAACTAGTTCCTGCCGAAACGTTTGATAAATACTGGAATAGTAGCCAGCTATTATTCATCGCTTTTTGTGTATTATCTGCATATGGACTCTGGTTAAGTAAGTACGATAAAGAAAATCTGACCTAATCCGTATCTATTCGCCTGACCAACTAAATGCCGTTAAACACCCCTGTATTACGTCCAATTTATAGCGTTATGTTACTCTTTTTGACCGTTTGCTCAATCGTAGAGTAAATCGTTGACATTCAGTGCATGATTTGACAATTTTACTATACATACTGATTTGTAAACTACATTAATGTCGGTTGATACTGGTTTTATAATTGCCGTTGGAACGGCCGTGTTACTGATGATGGCCGTGTTCATCATCGTATTCGTGGCCTATTACCAGCAAAAACAGACCAAACAGCAACTGGCTTTTACGGAATTACAAGCCAAGCACCGGCGTGATTTGATGGAAGCCACCCTCCGGGGACAGGAAGAAGAGCGACGACGGCTCGCCGAAGATCTTCATGATGGTATTGGCACGATGCTGTCGGTAACGAAAATGACGCTGAACCAGTTGGAGCGGCAGGTGGGTGGAGAAGTGAAGGTTGGATACGAATTCCAGAAAACGCGCTCCATGATCGACGAAACCATGACCAACGTTCGCCGAATCAGTCGAAATCTGGTTCCTACTACGTTGGAGCGATTCGGTCTGCTGCCCGCCCTTGAAGAATTGGCCGAAAAAGCTACGGATACCGATACAGAGGTTCAACTGGATTGTCCTGAATTTTTGCCGCAACTCACGCCCGCACTCGATTTAATGCTGTACCGGATTGCCCAGGAATTGCTCAACAATGCCATTCGGCACGCCCGCGCCCGGCACATCATTATTCAACTGTTCAATCTCGGAAGTGAGATTCGCATGTCGGTTATTGATGATGGTATAGGCTTCGATTTCGACGCTATCATGGAAAATCGGCAGAGAGGTTTGGGGCTACGTAATATCGAAAGTCGCCTGAGTGTTGTGGATGGTCACGCTACGTTCGACGTAGTGCCGGGTCGTGGATCACGAATCCACATACAGGTTAAGCAGTTTGATGCCCAGCCTGTTGAATTATTACGTTAATTTGTTCTTTATCTGACTGTTCTGGCAAGCCATGAAGCCTAATCCTATCATCTCCATGCGAAAAATCAAACTGGCTCTGTGCGATGACCATAATCTGTTCCGCTTAGGGATGGCTACTATTCTCGGCCAAATCCCTGATTTTGAACTGGTTCTGGAAGCTGGCAATGGTCAGGAGCTACTCGACCGAATCGCCCGGAAAACACCCGACGTAGTACTGCTCGATCTGCAAATGCCTGTCATGGACGGCACTACCACCGCCGACCATCTTCGCGACAATTATCCCCTGATTAAAATTGTAGTGTTAACCATGCACGATGAAGATCGCATGGTACTGCATTTGCTGGAGAAAGGCGTGAGCGGTTATTTACTGAAAGATGCCGAAGCGGGCGAAGTCGAAAAGGCGATTCGAAAAGTAATGGACGAAGGCGTTTATCTGAATGAATTCGTCTCGAAGGCTATGCTTCGAAAAATGACGAATAAACCGAACGTAGCAAAACCCGCCGGTAGCTTCTATAATAGCAAAATTTTGCTCTCAGAACGCGAGAAAGAAGTTTTGACGCTCATTTGCGAAGGTTTATCTACGGTTGAAATCAGCGAAAAAATCTTCCTGAGTCCCCGCACCGTCGAAGGCCACCGGCTCCGCATCCTCGAAAAAACCGGCACCAAAAACACCGCCGGCATGGTGGCATATGCGTTTAAGAACAATCTGGTTTAAGTTACAACCCTACAACTTCCTACAAACTTCCCGTTTTCCCACCATCCACGGGCAAGTTGATGCCGTTGACGGAAGCGGCAGCAGGTGTACACAAAAATGCCACAGCAGCAGCCACTTCTTCAGACGTAGCAAATCGACCAATCGGAATTTCACGTTCCATTTGTTGCGCCATCTCCTCTTCTGACCTGCCCGCCGATTTGGCACGCATAGACAGAACTGCATCTAAACGAGCCGTTTGTGTGTAGCCAGGCAATACGTTGTTGACCGTGATTCCCCAATGCGCAATCTCTAATGAGAGTGTCTTGGCCCACTGAGCCACTGCACCGCGAATGGTATTCGATACGCCCAATCCAGCAATAGGCTGTTTGATGGAAGTCGAAATAACATTGACGATACGTCCGTAACCCGCTTTTCTCATAGATGGAACAACGGCTTGTACCAAAATCTGGTTATTGAGCAGGTGATTGTGAAACGCCTGAACAAATTCTTCCGGTTTTGCGTCGAACAAAGGGCCGCCAGCCGGGCCGCCGGTATTGTTTACCAGAATATGCACGGCGGGAAATTTCTGTAAATGTTGTGTAATCGCTTCAGCAACAGCGCCCGCCTGACCAAAATCAGCAACAACGTAACAATGTTGCTGGCCTTTCAACGTATCGAGTTCAATAAGCGTTTGCTGAAGACTTTGCTCGTTACGTGCCATCAGCACTACGTTCGCGCCCAACAAAGCCAGCTCAACAGCCGACGCCCGACCGATTCCCTGCGTGCTTCCACACACGATAGCCGTTTTTCCGGTTAAATCTAGATTCATAGTTGTAGTTGGCCTGTCTGTGTCAGCCTGAAGCAATCAAACGTAGTGGTTTGGCTTAAACACAAACGCCGATTAAATAGTATTACATGAGCGCGATTCATTCCAAGAAGTATCAATAATTGCCAGTCATCAAAGCAAAGCTGTAGCAAAAATGAGAAAAAAGCCGCTAGCGTAGTTTTATGATAGCAAATTATCGAGTTTTGTCAACTTTGAATCCAGTAATAACCTTTTGCATTCACAAATCATGTCAAAATCGTTAATTATCGTAGTCGTTATCGCCCTTATCCTGGGCATGTACGGTTGTAGTTCCTATAATGGTCTGGTTCAGAACGATACCAACGTTCAGGAAAAATGGGCACAAGTACAAACCCAATACCAACGCCGGTCAGACCTAATTCCGAATCTGGTACGTACAGTACAAGGAGCCGCTAATTTTGAGAAAAGCACGTTAACCGCTGTGATTCAGGCGCGGGCCAATGCCACTAGCATCAACCTGAACGCCGACCAGTTGACACCCGAAAATATCCAGAAATTTCAGGCCGCTCAGGATCAGCTAAGTGGTTCACTCTCGAAACTACTGGCTGTTGCCGAGAGTTACCCACAACTCAAAGCCACGCAGAATTTCTCGGAACTACAGGCGCAGTTGGAAGGTACTGAAAACCGAATTTCAGTGTCCCGGAATGATTTCAACGGAGCCGTGAAAGTGTATAACCAATCGGTACGATCATTTCCGAACAACATTTTCGCCGGCATTTTTGGCTTCCCGGTCAAAGGCTTCTTTGAGGCATCACAGGCCGCGCAAAGTGCGCCAACAGTACAATTTTAAGTTGTAAGGTTAATGGTTATTGAGTTGTAGAGTTCTCGCTGAAGAAGCACTCTACAACTCAATAACCATATAACTCTATAACCTTACAACTTACCGATGGAAAATCCCTTCTCCTCCGACGCACAGCAACGTATCATCAATGCTATCCGGCAGGCCGAAAAAGCAACGTCGGGCGAAATCCGGGTGCATGTTGAACCACACTGTGTCAATCCAGACCCGGTGCAGCGGGCTATTGACGTATTCGCCCAACTCGGTATGCATCAGACTAAAGATCAGAACGGTGTTCTGTTTTATCTGGCACATGTAGACCGAAAATTTGCCGTCGTCGGCGATAAGGGGATCGATGCGAAAGTACCCGCTGATTTCTGGGAAAGCACGAAAGAATTGCTACGTCGTCATTTTGCTGCTGGTGATTACGCAGAAGGACTAAGTCAGGGCATCGAGCGGGCCGGAGAACAATTAAAGCATTATTTTCCGTACGCCAGCGATGATACCAATGAACTGTCTGACGACATTTCGTTTGAACGATAAAGCCGTGAAAATACCTCAGTTAATCAACTTACTACGTATTGGTTTATTCCTGTTTCTGGCGGTGATCCCACTGTCTTTACAGGCGCAGGAAACGGCGGACGATGTTATTCCCCAAAAACCAAATCCGCCTAGACTGGTCAACGATTATGTGGGTATGCTGAGCCAGAGCGAACAAACGCAACTGGAACGGAAATTACGCACCTACAATGATTCGACATCTACCCAGATTGTTATTGCTATCGTTAAAACAATCGAACCTTATCCGATTGGCGATTTCGCTTTTCAACTTGGTCGAAAGTGGGGTGTTGGGCAGCAGGGCAAAAACAACGGACTGGTGCTGGTTTGGGCGCCAAATACCCGAAAAATCTACATTGCGCCTGGCTACGGTCTGGAAGGCGCTATTCCTGATGCCATCGCTAAACGTATCATCAGCAATACGTTGGCCCCTGCGTTTAAACAGGAAAAATACTATCAGGGCTTAGACGAAGCTACTACCGAAATCATTCAACGCGCCCGTGGCGAATACCAGAGTGAACCCGATACGGGAGGTAGCGAAGAGGGCATTGGTGCATTCGTTATTTTCCTGATTATCTTCATCATTATCATCTTTATCATTTCCCGACGAAATCGTGGTGGTGGTGGCCGCAACAACCGCAATCGTGGCGGAGGTTGGGGGCCGATTTTCTTTCCAACATCGACCTTCTCAGGCTGGGGTAATTCGAGCGGAGGAGGCTGGAGTAGTGGCGGAGGAGACAGTGGGGGCGGCTTCAGCGGATTTGGGGGCGGTAGTTTCGGGGGCGGAGGTGCTGGCGGAGATTATTAATCATTACGTTACGTTCCCGACGGCTTACCAGTAAACGTCTTTTCGGGCCGTTTAACAAAAATTCGGCTTCAAAGCCGGGTTGAATAGCTATTTTGGCGGTTAAATCCACCATCCATGTTGCCCCATAGTATTCGTTTCGGCTGGTTATTCGTCTGCTTTCCACTTTATTTACTGGCTCAAACGAACCCGGCTGTCCCTAATTCGGCCCAGTCTGATAGCGTCGTAATTCGGCGTGATACGTCCAATTTGCCGCTAAAAAATCAACAGACAGGTGCACAGGCTGTTATTTTCGCTCCTCCAACGATACGTAAGCAGGTTCAGGCTTACGCTACGTCTACGAAACTTAAAATAGATGGTCGTTTAGACGAGGTCGACTGGCAGCAGGCAATTCCCATTAGCGGGTTTACGCAAGTCGATCCACAGCAGGGTCGACCTGCTACGTTCGGCACCCAAGTCCGGGTACTATATAACCGAAATTTTCTCTACGTAGCGGCCATTAACCACGATTCGCTTGGACGGCGGTCGCTACGTTCTCCTAATTTCAAACGGGATTTTAATTTTAGAGCACACGATCAGTTTGGCGTAGTTATCGATGGATTTAACGACCGTCGAAACGGAATGACGTTCGCCACAAACCCATACAGCACGCAACGTGATCTGCTTTCGTTCGATGATTTGCTGTACGACGAAGATTGGGATGGCCTTTGGAAAGTACGTACCAGCCGCACTGATTCGGGTTGGGTAGCAGAAATGCAGATTCCGTGGCAAACGCTACGTTACGCCCGTACCGCTGATTCGAGTCAGGTATGGGGCATCAATTTTTTTCGGAATCGTCGCTACTCCAATGAGCTGTCGGCCTGGTCGCCTTTTCCCAGGGCCTTTACAGCGAGCCGCGTTGAATATGCCGGGCAGATTTCTGGTTTAAAACCTCCCCCACCCTCGCCAAATATTCGGATTCAGCCCTACGTATTGCTCAGCGATGACCGTTACAGTGGTTCAGAATCCACCAGAACGCCAAGCACGAAACTAAAATTTGGGGGTGACCTAAAATGGGCTATCAACCCCAATACCGTTCTAGACCTTACGTTCAACACCGATTTTGCACAGGCTGACGTTGACCGACAGGTCAATAATCTGACGCGGCTTTCCGTACTTTTTCCCGAACGACGCGCTTTTTTTCTGGAAAATGCCAGTTTATTCAGTGCTGGTCTGTCCGGTAATCTTGGGACGGGAGAAGGTGGTAGCATGGTTATTCAGCCGTTTTTTAGCCGAACCATCGGTCTGGCAACGTTGCCCGACGGTACCAGCGCTCCTGTGCCCATTGATGCCGGGGCTCGGTTCGTTTATCGGTCGCTAAACCGGAATTACGGCGGTATGGTCATCCGGCAACGGGAGCTTTCCGACAGCCCCACTACGGATTTTATTGTGGGGCGCTACGTAGAAAATGTTGGCAAACAGAACCGGATTGGGGCTTTGTTTACGATGAAAAATGTACACCAGACGGCCACCAGCGCTGGCTATCGAAATGGTACGTTTGCTATCGATGGGTTTTTCCGGCTGAATCAGGCTACTTCCTATAACGCCATGCTGATCGGCTCACTTAACTCAGGTGGTCTGGAACAAGGTCTAGCGGGTTACAGCAAATTCCTGTACAAAAGCAATCAGTTGGTGGCGTGGCTTACGAACTCTTTAGTAACCAGGCAATTTAATGCCGAAATGGGCTTTGTGTCACGTAGCGACGTAGTGGCCACTACGCCGGGAGCGTATTTGGTTTACCGGGCAGGTTGGTTGCCCAAATGGATACGTAATTTCGAGCCGGGCGCTTTCGCTGAATTTTATCACAAAGCTTCAACCGGTTATTTGCAGGAAGCGCAATACAGTTTCAACCCAATCTGGCTGGCGTTTCAAAACGGCGGTTATCTTGGCCTATTTTCCAATATTTATTTCCAACGTCTGGACGACGAAGATTATCGCCCGCTCGGGTTAAAGATTGCTTCTGGCAAGTATAACTATACACGCTACGTTGCCATGTTCAGTACCGATCCGTCGAAAAAAGTCTCTTTTCAGACAAACCTGGAAACTGGCCCCTACTACGACGGTTATTTGAATTATGGTAGGGGTTCGCTCATACTGGCTCCTCTACCCCATGCCTCATTTACCCTCACAGGCGAAACCAATGGTTTTCGGAACGTAGGTGGTTATACGGGAAATATCGCTTTGTACAGTGTAGAAAGCCGCATGGCTGTCAATCCCCGCTTACAACTCATTACTTTTTTCCAACGTAACACGTATACCGACAGGAACGTATGGAACATTCGGCTTTCGTGGGAGTTTCAGCCGCTCTCGTTTCTTTACGTTGTTTACAACAACGGTTCGTATCCCGGCAGTTTACGAGCCATTGACCGCCAGCAGGAACAACACGTTATTGGTAAGCTGTCTTACCTGAAGCAGTTCTGATTTTATCCACCGGATGGGGGTAAAATCAGATAACCTGCTTCTCAATCAGCAGGATAAACAGGTGAATCACCTTAATGTGAATTTCCTGAATACGGTCTGCGTAACCAAAGTGCGGCACCCGAATCTCTACGTCGGCTTTATCAGCCAGTTTACCGCCATCTTTACCCGTCAGCAAAACAACTTTCATGCCCTTTTCGCGAGCAGCCTCAACGGCACGTATTACGTTAGCTGAGTTACCACTCGTGCTTAAACCCAGCAATACGTCGCCTTCGTTACCCAAACCTTCGATGAATCGCGAAAACACAAATTCATATCCATAATCGTTGCCTACACACGACAAATGACTAACGTCTGAAATGGCGATTGCAGCCAGCGAACGGCGATTGTCGCGGTAACGACCGGAAAGCTCTTCGGCAAAATGCATGGCGTCGCAGTGGGAACCACCATTACCACAGGAAATAATTTTTTTGCCTTCTTTGAGCGCATCGGCCATCAACGTAGCGGCCTGTTCAATGGCCCGCAGATGATCTTCGTTACGTAGAAAATTATCCAGAACCGACTGGGCCTCAGTCAATTCGTTACGTATGATATCAAGCATTAATGGAGTTCTAAAGTTATTGGGCTGTAAAGTTATAAAGTTGTGCCAATACCGAACTTTACAACCTTAATCCTACTCTTAAAAGACCAGGTTCCGGTAGGGTAAATTCCAACGTAGCGCGAAACTCAGTACGTGGTCGGTGTAGTTATCCTGAATGTTCTGGCTGCTCTGGAATCGATACAGATAACGGCCTTCCAGGAATATGTTGTGCCGGAGCATGTACGACGCCCGCAAATCAGCCGTCGTTACAATAGTTTTACGTCCCTGACCAATAAAGTTGCCTTCATTCCGAATACGGCTATTGTAATCTTGCAGAATATTACCACCGTAGTTGCGATCTGGAGCGGTGTCAGCGCCGTACATCATGAGACCGAAAATGCCGTTTGCCGAGAGTTTTTTCTGCTGATAACGTACTATGCCCAGCCCTTCGATGAAATTGGCTCCCAGCGGATGAGCCAGCGGCTGGCTGTAGTGCGCGTAGTTGGTTTGCCCGGCGCTAACCGTTGCCGACCGTTCGTGCGAATACGTATAAGGCCGCGCCAGATTCATTTCTAGTTGCAAATCGAGGTTTGGTACGTTAAACGCATCGATGTATTTACCACCGAGCTGGAACGCGAATTTGTTAGTCCAGTCTCCTTTGCCATCCAGCAGTTGCCGAAGTCGGAATTCATCGAGCATAAACTGCGTGTAGACCAGAAACTGCGACAGGAAATTGGCCTTGAAATCAATGCCGACAAAGGCATTATCGGCGCTTCCCTGACTCGACTCGACGTAACGATACAGAATAATTGGGTTTAGATAGCTCAAATCAACCCGGTCGCGACTAAAGACTTCTGCCTCAAACACCCCCAAATTCATGTGATCGTTCAAATTGATACTCAGGTGGTGCATAGCCGTAAATTTCGGCGGAATAAGCTTGTCTGCCTTGTCAGTGGGCTGAGCTTGGGTATTCTGCAACTGAGAATACAGGTTCGTATACTGAATTCGCTTGCCCAGGCGCGTCGTAAATTTCATGAACAGCGCTGGTGGACTGTTATCCGATAAAAGTAGCGAGCGAAAGCCGTTTCCAAAGAAATTACGGTCGTGCCCAAATTGTACGTTTATGATTTTGAGCGCATCGAACGTAATGTAGCCACGTGCTGATAGGTAATCGACACCATTGGTACGAAATTTTTTAATGAAACTCTCGCCGGGAGCCGCCCCTTCTGCGCCATTGAAACGGCTGCTGTAAATGTCACCATAGCGCTGCACGTATTCAGGATATGACGCCTGAGTATCCGTAAAAAATGTATAGAATCCGAGTTTGCCGCTAATGGTACCCCGAACCTCCAGCCCCCGGGTATTGGTAAAAAGGAATCTACGCTCGCTGGATGGCGTGGCATTTGGGTTTAAATACGCTTCGGCGCCAAAACCGACATACACAACCGGGTTGACATGTAAGTCAAGGTCAGGCGTTTGAAGACTATAAGCATCCGCCTTCTTATGGTAGAAATGTTTAAGAACAGGCTGGGGGCTGTCGCCGGGAGAATTCTGGATAGCCAGATGCCGGGTAAATGGGTCAAGGCGGTCAATGGAATCAGTACGTGTTACCCACTCCCAACTATCGTTACGTAGGTAATCGAAATTGAAGTAATCGGTATTCGAAAATCCGCGACCAGGATGCGCCGTTAAACTATCGACCAGTTGAATCACACTTTGCCGATTATAAGGCTTTACGCTGCTGTGGAAGCTATCGGCCCACTTATTCTGGTGGATTTCGAGCCGATCAATCAGGTGATAATAATCAGCGTTGAGCGGCACAAATGGGCTTTGCGCCCGAGCAGATAACGAAAGAAAAAGTAACCAGAAAAGATAAACGTTGCTACGCATGTACATTACGTTTCTCGAACCCGCTGCGCTTCGTTCGATCACTCAATGGGCTGTATGAGCCGTTAAATTAAAGAATTGGTTTGGATATACGCCAACCTTGCGGCTAATTTAGGGCTAAAGTCTCCAACAACCTATGTTTGTTTTTGCGCAGCAGTCTTCTTTGGCCAACCAGTTTATCGCCGAACTCCGTGATGTTTCCATTCAACAGGACCGGTTACGATTTCGCCGGAATCTGGAACGGCTTGGCGAGCTGATGGCTTACGAAATCTCGAAAAAGCTATCGTATCAGACAACCTCTGTGCAAACGCCCCTTGGTACGGCGCAAACGCAGATACTACGTCAGCAGCCGGTTTTAGCGACCATTCTGCGGGCGGGTCTGCCGTTCCACCAGGGATTCGCCAATTATTTCGACCAGGCCGAAAATGCCTTCGCCGGAGCCTACCGGGGCTACCCAGCTAACGACACCGAAAGCTTCGAAATTGCGATGGACTATATTGTTAGCCCCGATTTAAGTGGAAAAGTACTGATTCTTTGCGATCCTATGCTGGCTACGGGCCGCTCCCTCGAAAAAGTTTATCACGCGCTGCTACGTTACGGAATTCCGGCGCAAACACACATTGCATCCATCATCGCCAGTCCTGAAGGCGTTCAGTACGTTCAGCAACGGTTGCCTCAGTGCCACCTATGGTTAGGGGCTATCGATGACCACCTGAACGAGCATTTCTACATCGTTCCCGGCCTCGGCGATTCGGGCGATTTAGCCTTTGGGGAGAAAGTGTAAAAAAAGTCGATAATCAGTAGCCGCCAGTTTATGACATTGGCGGCCACTGACTATCGACTATCGTAAGTCTACTACTTCGACGCCGGGGTATTTGGCTTTATCGAAAACGAAATAAGCGTCTGTTACGTTGGCGTTCGGCGTAAACTTGGTGATGGTATACGTAGTACGTTTCCCATCTTTATTAACAATCAGCCAGTTACGAACCGATTTATCGGCTTTGTCGACTGAAATCTGGATGGTAGCAATCGGGCTTTTAGGACGGTTAGGCGTCAACTCGATGACCTCAACTGTACGGCTGTCCTGCTTCTGTTCTCTCAGAAACTTGTAATCGAACCCCCGCTTATAAATCGTATAAATCTGGGTTGGATTTAGTTCGCTGGTGCTGCCTTTTTCGAAATCCTGCACATTTACCTCGTTCGACTCTTTGATGTAGGTATACATCGTCTTACCATCGGTAAACACTTCCTGCCCGCCCAGCAGCAACCGGAATTTCTCTTCCTTTACCGTCAAATCACCTTTATAAGACTCCTTCGTACCAGCCCCTGCACTGGCGTAGGTAAACGAAGCCTGATACGACTTCAGCGACTTATATTGCTTACTCATGGCGTCCAGAATGGTCTGGGCACGTTTATCTTTCTGGGCAAATGCAGGAAACGTTAAACAGAACGCCAAACTCAATATGCACGCTATTGTTCTCATTCTCATAGGAATTACTCGTCAATTCAGGTTAATAATAATTGGCTTTATCTCTATACAAAGACCAAAAATGATCGGAAAAGTTTAATGATGTTACGTAGCGGAATAAAGCTTCTACTCGCCTTTCAAACGTTTCAGCAATTCTTCCAGCATTTGTAAATCCTGCACCAGTACGTCGCGGGCCTTGCTGCCCTCAAACGGACCTACAATCTTGGCAGCCTCTAACTGGTCGACCAGGCGACCGGCGCGGTTATAGCCCAGTTTGAGTTTACGCTGAATCAGCGACGTACTACCCTGCTGGTGAATCACAATAAGGCGGGCGGCTTCGTCGAACATCGGGTCGCGGTTGCCGAGATCAACATCTTTATCGTCGCTTTGTCCGCCATCGTCACCTACAAATTCGGGCAGGGCGTAGGCTTCGTCATAGCCGCGCTGATTACCTACGTATTCGCAGATTTCCTCAATTTCATTTGTATCGACAAAGGGACATTGCAAGCGAATGATCTCGGAATTCGACGATAAAAGCATATCGCCCATACCGACCAGTTGTTCAGCTCCGCCTGTGTCGAGAATGGTTCGGGAATCAATTTTAGACGTTACTTTAAACGACAGCCGCGCCGGGAAGTTCGCCTTAATCAAGCCGGTGATTACGTTCACAGAAGGCCGCTGCGTAGCTACAACCAGGTGAATACCAATAGCACGGGCCAACTGAGCCAATCGGGCGATGGGTTGCTCTACTTCTTTTCCAGCGGTCATCATCAGGTCGGCCAACTCATCGACAATCAAGACGATGTAGGGTAAGAACCGGTGGCCTTTCTCAGGATTTAATCGGCGTTTTACAAACTTCGCATTGTATTCTTTCAGGTTTCGGCAACCAGCATCTTTCAGCAGGTCGTAACGCCGATCCATTTCTATACAGAGCGAATTTAGCGTATTGACCACCTTTTTGGTATCCGTAATAATCGGCTCCTCTGAATCAGGCAACTTCGCCAAAAAGTGACGTTCCAATTTGTTGAACAGGGTCAATTCCACCTTTTTTGGGTCGACCAGCACCAGTTTCAATTGCGACGGATGCTTTCTGTAAATCAACGACGTAAGTAGTACGTTCAACCCAACCGATTTTCCCTGACCAGTTGCCCCCGCCATGAGCAAGTGCGGCATTTTAGCCAGATCTGCTACGTATATTTCGTTCGAAATGGTTTTCCCCAGTACTATGGGAAGGTCGAATTTGCTGTTACTGAAGATATCGCTCGTAATCACCGACCGCATCGACACCATTTCGCGGTTTTTGTTGGGCACTTCAATCCCAATGGTTCCCATCCCAGGCATCGGGGCAATAATCCGAATGCCAAGGGCCGAAAGACTCAGGGCAATGTCATCTTCCAGACTCTTGATTTTGGAAATACGGACGCCTTTGGCCGGTACGATTTCGTACAACGTAACAGTCGGACCAATTGACGCCTGAATGGAGTCGATTTCGATGCCGAAGTTACGTAGCGTGTTTTCGATACGTTCCTTATTCGCCGTCAGTTCATCGTCAGAAACCTGCGCTTTTCGGCTATTCTGATAGTCGGTCAGCAGTTCATTCGTCGGGTATTGGTATTGGGATAATTCGCTAGTTGGGTCATAAAGACCGTGAAGCGCCACCAAGTCATCATCCTCGAACGGATCAGGCTCAAACGTAGGCGACGGCGTAGCACCCTGTTCTTCGTCAACAACCGGATCGTCGGCCACAGCATCCCGGTTTTTTATCGAGAACGTAACACCAGTCGTTTTAGCCACATTTTCCGCCATCGAAGCCGGTTGTTCTGCTACGTTCGCATCGGGTGTGCTCGTGCCATTCGTGTATGGAGTGTCCTGATATGTTGGTGTAGCACGAACGTTATTACGTGGTTCGTCCGCAGTAAATTCCTCTTCCTCGTCATCCTCATACTCGCTTTCGTCGTACGTCTGCAAAGGATTCGCCGATGAACGTACCGGACGAGGGCGAGATGGCAACGAAAGATTGGGCAATTGGATCGTCCGTATATCTACAAAATAAACGACGAAGACGAAAAGCAGAAAAGCAATGAAAGCCAGGTTCCCCCAGCCAATCAGCCCATACAGTGCTACGTTGGTTTCATAGCCCAGACCTCCGCACCATACGCTGGCCGTTTGCGCTGAGTTACTTACCAGCACAATGTACCCCAGCATGAGGCTCGTCCAGAAGGCCATGAACAGAAGTAACGTAGTAGTGCGACTCAGCGGTAACAATTCACGCCGAAAGGTGAGTTTATAGCCCGCCAGAAAAACAATGATCGGAAAGGCCAGCGCTCCAATGCCAAACCATCGAAACACAAATACGTGCGCAATATACGCCCCTACCACGCCGGCCCAGTTACGGGTTTCGTGGGCGGTTTCGGTCAATGGTTCGGAAAGAGCAGCGCCAACCACACTCTGGTCGGCGGTACCATTAAACAGGTACGAAACAAACGCAAACAGCAGTCCGATAGCCACGGCCATCGTTAAGACCCCGAGGGTCAATGTAGAACGCTGGTCGGTGAACCAACGGTCGAGAGCAGCACCCCAATTAAAAGAAGGCGCTTTCGTTCGGCTGGCCGATGGCTTTGGCCGTGGGGCACGGGGTTCGTTACGTTCAACAGGTCGACGGATTGTGTTCTGCCGAGGAGGGGTAGTCGGTTGTGCCATAAAATGGGTCAGGACAGTAGCGGCAGGTAAATTTCCAAAATTTCAACGAAAATCTACGAAGAAACTATGCACGGGACTAGCTTTTTGTTTACAAATGTAAAATGTATATCAGATTGGCTCCTGAAACTGAATAAGCCAGAACTTGAGTTTGACCATTTATGACTGATGCTTTAACAACCCCCGATTGATGCGCCGGGCTAAACCTGGCCCTTCATAAATAAAGCTGGTGTATACCTGAATCAGACTGGCCCCGGCTTCGAGCTTTTCTATTGCATCATCGGCTGAAGCAATGCCGCCAACGCCAATTATGGGAAAGCTTCCGCCCGACTGCTGATGAAGGTATCGAATTACTTCGGTTGCTCGTGCACGTAGCGGTTGACCGCTTACGCCACCCGCTCCCATTTGTTCAACTAGGGTTGCAGGTGTTTGTAATCCACTACGACTAATGGTCGTATTGGTAGCAATAACACCCGAAATACCTGTTTCAGCAACAATAGCAATGATGTCGTCCAGTTGGCCATTCGTTAAATCAGGGGCAATTTTCAGCAAAACAGGCTTGGGAGAACCATTCTTACGTACCGCTTGCTGGCGGTTTTCCTCCTGGATAGCCGACAACAAACGAGTTAGCGGTTCACGCTCCTGTAGGTCGCGCAGGCCGGGCGTATTGGGCGAACTGACGTTGACAACAAAATAATCAACCGCATCGAACAGGGCTCGGAAATTGAACAGGTAGTCCTGTATAGCTTCCTCGTTCGGCGTGTCTTTATTTTTGCCAATGTTACCCCCCACAATCACCTTCCGATTTCCTCGATTTTTAGCGAAATGACGTAGTCGTTCGGCAGCCGGACCAGCGCCTTTATTGTTGAAACCCATTCGGTTGATTATTCCCAGATCAGCTTTCAATCGAAATAATCGCGGGCGGGGGTTTCCGGCTTGCGGACGGGGCGTAACGGTTCCGATTTCCACAAAGCCAAAACCCAGGTCGCTCAGTTCGCTGACGAGTTCGGCGTTTTTATCGAAGCCAGCCGCCATACCTACCGGATTAGGGAACGTAATACCAAAAACGGTACGTTCCAGACGTTTGTCGTTTACTACGTAGTAACTTCGGAAGAGAGCCGAAACGCCGGGGATAGACAGAAATATTTTTAAAAATCTTGTGACGGTGTGGTGAATGGTTTCCGCATCGAAACGGAATAGTAATGGCAGGATGATTCGCTTATACATGCTGCAAAGATACGTCGCAGCCAACCGGGAGTTAAGGCTGGTAGAAATATTTCTCGTCTTGCGGATCGACTATCAACCAAACAGATCAGATGAGAGATAGCGGTCGCCCCGGTCGCAGATGATGCAGACGATAGTACCGGACTCCAGTTCTTTGGCCAGTTCGACGGCGGCATGAACGGCACCTCCGCTGCTCATACCGGCGAAAACGCCTTCTACACTAGCCAGTTTACGCGTCATGGCCGTAGCATCTTCGGTCGAGATTTCCATAACTCGGTCAACGCGTTGCGGCTCAAATATCTTCGGAAGATACTCCACTGGCCATTTCCGAATTCCCGGAATGGATGACCCCTCGGTGGGTTGGCATCCTACAATCTGCACGTCCGGGTTTTGTTCTTTCAGAAAGCGCGAAGTGCCCATAATAGTACCCGTAGTACCCATCGATGAAACAAAGTGGGTAATCTTTCCGGACGTATCGCGCCAGATTTCGGGGGCCGTAGTTTGGTAATGAGCCAGATAGTTATCGGGATTAGCAAACTGATTGAGCATCAGATACCCTCCTTTTTTCACCTGATCTTCGGCATAGTCGCGGGCGCTTTCCATGGTTTCAGTCAGAATCACCTTAGCGCCGAATGCTTCCATGGTCAACACGCGTTCATGGGTGGAATGGCCGGGCATGATCAGCTCAATGTCGATATCATAGAGCCGGGCAATCATAGCGAGGGCAATGCCTGTATTCCCACTTGTAGCCTCAATAAGTTTCATACCAGGCTTTAGTTCACCACGAGCAATGGCCCCCTGAATCATACTAACCGCAGCGCGGTCTTTTACGCTGCCGCCAGGATTATTACCTTCAAGTTTACCATAAAGTGTTACGTTGGGATTTGGATTCAGGCGGTTCAATTCAACCAGGGGCGTATTACCGACCAAATCAAGAAGGGTTGCCATGCTAATTCGTATCGACTTGTCTTATCTTTCTCAAAGTTGAAAGCGACTTAATTAGTTCATTACGTCCTTGCTGGAAGGTTTTTTTAACCTATGTGCTACGTTACCATTTCGGTATCAATTTTTTTTATCAGTCAGCCAATTGATTGATAATGAATTTTGTGTAAACTTGCTATCTGAATACATAAACAAACTCTCTACCTCAGTGGAAGTTGTTTTGTATTTTACTATTCGCACCAAAAATTTCCACATCATGAAAAAAAAGCTAGTAGCGAAACCGCTAAGCTATTTCCTCGTTGAGCAACTGGCCGACCAGTTTGCCATGCCTGATTTAACACTTCCTTTCTGGGGTTGCCGCAAGAAAATGCCCATGCATCAGATTGTGCGGCTGGAGGGCGAGGGCAATTACACGTTATTTCACTTTGTTGATGGTAGTCAGTTGATGGTTTCGCTGACGCTCAAGAAGATGGAAAGCCGTCTGTCGCCAAAATTCTTTGCGCGGCCTCACA
Organism: Spirosoma profusum; assembly: GCF_014699005.1. Classification (GTDB taxonomy): domain Bacteria; phylum Bacteroidota; class Bacteroidia; order Cytophagales; family Spirosomataceae; genus Spirosoma; species Spirosoma profusum. The sequence goes on along the minus strand of NZ_JACWZY010000025.1, from coordinate 77,472 downwards.
AAAAGAATATCATCAATCTGCTTTATCTGGAAGCTATTCACCCTGAGCATCAGCAACTAAGTGTGAGCCTGGTTAATGGCCACCGCGTAGAAGTTTCGCGACGGAAAGCCAGCCGGTTTATAAAGCAGGTGAAAGGATTTCAGCAGGAATTGCAGCTCTTCGACGTAGCACCAACGGCTGCGATGGCGGGATAATTTTACAACGTAACGCGGGTGGAAATCCGCAGCCTTGATGGATATATTCTACACCACGGCTGCGGGTTTCCACCCGCGCTACGTTGCTAAAACCACTACTTTTTCAGCTTCTCCATTTCCTCATCCCGCAACGGCCGACGTAGTATTTTGCCGACGTTCGACTTAGGTAGTTCGTTGCGGAATTCAATCGCGCGGGGCACCTTGTAAGGAGTCAGATTCTCGCGGCAGTAAGCTTTTATGTCGTCGGCGGTAATATTTGGATCTTTCTTGACCACAAAAATCTTTACGACCTCCGTCGATTTCTCGTCAGGAACGCCAATGCAAGCGACTTCCAGCACGCCGGGGCACTGCGCCACTACGTCCTCAATTTCGTTCGGATACACGTTGAAGCCCGATACCAGAATCATGTCTTTCTTGCGATCAACGATTTTAAAGAAACCATCTTCGTTCATCACGCCGACGTCGCCCGTTTTAAACCACTCGCCCATCATGGATTTGGCAGTTTCTTCCGGCCGATTTAAATAGCCTTTAAATACCTGTGGTCCCCGCGCTACAATCTCGCCGGGTTCGCCGATGGCAGCATCGGTTCCATCTTCGTTAATAATTTTCATCTCCGTACTGGGCCAGGGAATTCCAATAGTACCCACCCGTACACTTCCATCAACCGGATTAGAGCAAAGTACTGGCGATGTTTCAGTCAGGCCGTAGCCTTCGCAGGGTGTATTACCGGTCAGTTTAGCCCATCGTTCGGCCACAGCGGTCTGTAAAGCCATGCCCCCTGCTGACGTAACTTTCAGATGGCTGAAATCTACCTCGCCAATACGCGGGTGATTGAGTAGTCCGTTGTACAACGTATTGACGCCCGTAAACGCGGTGATTTTATACTTTTTCAGGTCGTCGATAAAGGCATTCAAATCGCGCGGGTTGGTGATGAGCAGGTTCATCGAGCCGCTTTTCAAAGCAGCTAACGCATTGGTGGTGAGGGCATATACGTGATAAAGCGGCAACGCGGCAACAATAATGCCTTCACCTTCGGGCACGTGCGAGGGCATCATCCAGTAATGCTGGCACTCTACGTTGGAAATAATGTTTCGGTGCGTCAGCATCGCTCCTTTCGATACGCCGGTTGTGCCGCCAGTGTACTGAACAAAAGCCAGGTCGGTATTGGCGATGTTTACCGGTTTAAAAGGCTGAGAACTACCACGACTCAGGGCTTCACTGAATGAAATTGCCTCGGGTAGGTTGTAAGCAGGCACCAGTTTCTTTACGTACTTCACAACGGCATTCACGATCAGCTTCTTCGGGAAACCCAGCATATCGCCCAGTTGCGTGACTACTACGTGTTTAATGTCGGTCCGGTCGAGAATTTTCTCCAGATTGCTTGCGAAATTGCTCAGAATAACGATGGCTTTCGCGCCCGAATCCTTGTACTGATGCTGCATTTCGCGGGGCGTATAGAGCGGATTGGTATTGACAACCGTTAATCCCGCCCGCAGTGCGCCAAACATGGCAATCGGATATTGCAACGTATTAGGCATCTGAATCGCCAACCGGTCGCCTTTCTGAAGCTTCAAATCATTCTGCAGAAACGACGCAAACTGAGCCGACAATTTTTCCAGTTCACCAAACGTGATCTGCTTACCCATACAGGCATAAGCCGGTTTATTGACGAACCGTTGGCAGCCCTCTTCTAACAAAGCCGCTAGTGATGGATAAGCTTCTGGATTGATTTCGGTGGGTACTTCTTTCGGATAGAACCGAAACCAGGGGTGAGCACTTACAGTCGACTGGGTTTTCATGAACGATACAACGGTTTAGGGTACCTCACTTAGTCAGGGTAATTTACGCGTTTCTTAGTCAAAACGAAAGGCAAAGACTACTGAATAGAAACGTTATTTCTGTAATGATTTGCATTTTCGGACGTAACAAATCCTTGATGCGTGAACAAAACTATGGAAATTGTTCTATAGAAATCTGGGCTGAAGTCAAACCTTTTCAAACGGCAAAAAAAGATGCCGGAACCTAAGGCTCCGGCATCTCGCGTCCGACCATTTGTATATCTATTCAACCGTTCATCATACAATCGGCCTTAGGATGCAACTACTGTCTGCTTGTTGATGTCATTAGGCGGACGCCTAACAGCGTTTAAGTTAAGAAAGAAACCAGAAACGCCGGTCCGGTTGAGGCCGGCGTTTTTATTAATGCCGATTCCATTCGCAAGTTAGTTAATCTTTTGTTAATTGAAATAAATAAGGTTGATGGAGGGGTTTTACAATACTTTCTCCAAAGAAAGTTTATGTAGTCACTGAAGCTTTATTTATCAAACGTGATCTTATAAACCGCAAAGCGAAGTGTCTGGCTTTGGACGTCATTGTTGGCCACTACGTATAACGCTCCATCAGCGCCCGTCGCGATGTCGAATTGGTCGAATCGGAAGGCCGTACGGTGTCCTTTTCCCGGCTTAATGGTGGTCCCGAAAAATTTTTTGTTCCCTACCACTGTCGTTACGTTGCCCGACGCATCAACTTTGCGAATACAACCTGAACCATAGTCTGTTACGTACACATTGTCGGCCTCATCGACCGCTATCGCATTCCCGCGTGCATAACCGCCGTCCTGAAACCGGGCCGCAGCGCCTGCGCCGTCAACGTAGCCTTTCTGGCCCGCAGCCCCCGCTACCAGCGTAAGTGTATTGTTGGTCTGTAGTTTCCAGAGCGCCTGATTGCAGAAGACAAACACACTTTTTGTATTGGTAGCCAGGTGCGCGTTGGCTTGGTCGGGGGTGCCCTTAAGCTGCGTGTTGACCACCGTGGTCGAGAAACTTGACGACGAATTACCCCCAGCCGTACCATTGACGATGCCAATAATTTCGTTGTTAAAATTGGCAGAGAGATAGGTATATTTTCCGGTAGCTCCACCGGGTTTCAGGGAGAAAGGCCGGGCATTGGCGTCGGCCGAGGTTGATTTGGATAGTTTATCGAAGCGATAGGTATAAAAGTATCCCGCATCCGTATCCCCAAAATAAACCTGATCGCCAGTAGCCGCAATACCTACTGGCTCACCCGTAATTGTCTGGAAAGGAGCTACGCCCAACGTAGTGAGGTCCATTTTATAGACGGTTTTCTGGCCCGGACCGGTCAGGTAGATACTGTTGCTGGTGTAGGCCATCCGAACACCGTCGGCTCCATTTGTTGCGAAGGCCGGGATACCCACTAATTTCGTTATCGTAGATTTGCTCGACAGGGGCACAATCACGGTGAAATCCTGGGTGCTGGTGAACGATTTACCAGCGTCTTCCAGCACGATTTTACCCGTTGTGGCTCCGTCCGGTATCACTACGTCCAATTGCGTATTACTTAACCGCGTAACACCCTTGGACGCTACGCCGTTAAATTTCGCCGACGTATTATTGGAGAAATTAAGCCCGTTGATACGTACCGTTTCGCCTTCTTCGGCTTGCTGGGGTGTAAAACTGGTAATGACTGGCCCGTCGATGAACGTAAAGTCAGCCGAGGAAGTCGTGGTTCGCCCGTCGACTTCAACCGTGATTTTACCGGATTGTGCCGAAGCCGGTACCGTAACTGTCAGTTGACTAGCCGAGGCACCCGTCACAGTAGCTACACCCGTTCCGAATTTCACTACGTTCCTGGCAAGATCTGTCGAGAATCCTTCGCCCGTAATCGTAACCACCGTACCGACAACTCCCTGGGCAGGATCAAAATTTTGAATGGAAAACGGCGTGGGTTCTGGTTCAGATTTCTTACAGCCGTTCAGCAACAGCACGATCGTCAAAAATGATAGTAGCTTTTTCATGTCCTTCAAAGTAAAGAGTGCGTTAAGACTCTGTAGATGAAGCTACATGGACCAGCTTTTCAGCAGACAAACCTTTGAGCGAACGGCAATTAGTTTTTAGGAAGCGGTAATTCAGAGCTCAACACGGGTTAAATGAACAGGTACGCGCTTAGAGTAGCGCGGGTCGGCGCTATCGGAATAGGCAGAGTTGTCGGGGCGACGGTACACGAACAGCAACGTAACGTTTAATTCATCACCCTGCCAACGGCTCTGCTCAGCGTGGTGGAGGTAAAAATTATTGACTTTAAGGATTTGCTTTTCATCGAACTCGAAGGTCATGTCGATCTGGTGATAATCATCGCGGTGCACATGCCCCCAGATTTCATACTCTTCCCGTCCTAATGGACTAACGACAACGGTAGCTCCCTTAAATGAGTTAATGGAACGAGAACGGGGGCGGCCACTGCGCCGACGGCGGGTTCTGAAAGCGTTTTCCCAGCGTTTATCATCTGTTTCCGGCACAAACATTTCCATTTCGAGGCTTTTGGCTACTCCGTCAGGGTCTTTATACGACCCTCGCCATTTGCCAATCAAAAGCGGCTCCGTTTGGCTATAGGCCCACGGGCGCCGGAAGCGGTCAATGAATTTGCCGCCGAAGAAACTAATAGTTCCCAGCACGAGTATCGCTACCACAAGAACGACCAGGGAAAAGAGACAACCTCGGGGCTTCTTCATGACTGATTCAAGGTTTTAGGATCAACGTTCAGACGCAATTGATGTCTGAAAAATAGCCAAAAAACGGCTGGTTACAAACTTTGTAAGTAACTAGTAATCAGAGCCGCATTTTCAATTTCGATCCGCCCCAGAAGCCCTTCCTGACTACGCTCTAAAAGAATATCAACTGTGTTATTCGGCAGGCTCAGGTCGGCCCCGGCTTCTACCAGCAACTCCACGAGGTCAAGTCTGCCTCCGAACGGTCCAACAACGTAATACAAGGCTGTTCTACCAAGTTCGTCGGTTGTATTTACGTCGAAACCCTGCTCCAGTATAAATAGTATTGGGGCTATCTCCCAGCGTTCCGCAGCTTTAAACCAAATGGGTTTCCAATTGCCGTTAGCTTCCAGCCATTCGGGCGGCAGAATTTTCCAGAGATACTTGTTAGCATCCGATTCCCACCGCAATTCAGGCTGAACCGAAGGCGTTACCTCCACCTGATTGATACTCAGGTCATAGCGATACGTTAATTGCTTCGCTTTGTTATACCAACTGAAAACAGGATTTTGCACGGGCCGTTCGTAATACGCCAGAAAATGGGCCAATAATGGCGTATCTGGGTTATTCATGAATAAGCCATGCCATTCGAAGCTTTTCCAAATAATACCCAGTAATCGCGGGGTAATAATTAAATCGTTACGTTCTGTGGACGTATTCGCCAATTCGCGCATACTAAACGCCAATTAATTAGCCGAACGATTCCTTGACTGATACGTAGCATTTTTGTCTTTGCCCGTCAGATAGCCGGTTTCTTCGAACGTATCAGGGTCAGCATCAGGAAGTTGGTCGTTACCTAGATAGACGTGATTTTTATCGAGTGCGTAGTAGCTTCCCGCACTTTTCAAGGACGTAATATCTACGTCAGTCATCCGGTTCCAGTAGGTGTCTTTGCCCAGTTCCAGCCCCCAAACGCTACGTCCGTCCGTAAATGTCAGCTCTGCTATTTTTCGAAACGACTGTCCGTTGGCGCCTTCGATCGGACGATCATGGAAGTATATGTAGCGTCGGTCATGCGTAAGGTAATTGCCGTTGAACATGGGAACGACTTTAAACGTAGCAGGGTCGGCGCCCTTTACAATTTCTGTGCTCCGGTAAACGTAGCGGCTATCGCGGGCATAGGCGATTCCTTCTGCCGTTACGTTACTGGAGGTTTCGGCGGGGTTTGGTACAATATCAAAATGGTGGCCATCGGTACTGATACGTTTCTCCTGAAAATACCCGTTTGCCCGATCTTTGGAATAGTCGCCAGCCAGATACTCGAACGTAGCAGGGTCAGCCTTTGCAATGGGCTGCCCCCGATAAAACACCTGCTTTTCGTCTTTGCTGTATACCTTATTGATGGCCTTGAACGTAGCGACATTGGCTTCTTTGACAACCGAACGATTAGCCGGAAAACCCGTATACAACACGACCTCACCATCCTCGATGCGATAACCACTACGTGCACTTTCGCTACAGCCAAACAAGAGTGCGGCAATAGCTGCCAAGGGTGAATACGCCACGAGTTTCCGGAATAAAATTTTCATACGATACGTACTGGCTACCAGCTACTTCCCGAACCGCCTCCGCCTGAACTACCCCCGCCCCAACTGCTGGAAGAACCACCTGAATAACTACTCGATGAACTGTAACTACTGCCCGACGAGCTGGACGATGACGAGGAAGCTGAACTTACTGTCAGTCGGGCGATGACATGAGCGGTTTCTTCGTGATGACCGCAGGCCTCGCAGACGTATTTTTTAATGCTACGTCCTTCTCGTTCGAGGGTAGATTTCGTCACTACGCTGGTATCGGTCAGGTGCAACGCTCTGGAGTAGCATTTACGGCACCGGGTATACGTTTTATCCTTCAGATTTTCGTAGCCAATCGCCTGCGTTACGTTATGAGCCTGATTATGCCAAACATCGTAATCTACGGTTTTTAGTCGCTGCTCCACTTGCTGATATTCAGTCAGGAAAGGATTTTCTTCAGGCTCAGCCACTTTCGTAAGGTCATAACCCTCAGCCGAACGTCTTGGCCGATTTCGGAGTCTATCCAGCCATTGTTTATCTTCTCGTCGAATCAGCCAGAACGGCAGCGGGAAAAGCATGGCCTTGAACCAGCCGGTTGACATGGCCAGCTTCCACCGGTCGTATTGCTGCTGATCGGTCATTTTGCCAAAAAGTTCGTTAAACTTGATCAGTCGGCGCAGGCGGGCCTCCCACAGAACCAGGCACATATAGCCATACAGACACAGCAGCATTTGCCAACCGGGCATCATACCTCTGTCCCGAAGCTGGATGAATACTGCACCCAATAGCATTGGCATTATCAACGTGAGAAAAATTCCCCACACATCTCTTTTCCAGCGGGATTTAGAAATAGCCTGCTCAATAGCCGTTGTGGTTGCGTCGGAGCTTCTGAACCAAAGGGTAAATAGTTTTACAAGGCATAAAAAGACACCGAAGTAAATACAGAGTACCATCACGCCCCCACCACTCAGCCCTGTATATGGAGCCGGCATGTATTTTGAATCATCATAAATCTCACGCTGAGCTTCGGGCATCGTCAGGATACGTATTACTTCCGCGACACCCGCCACCATGGCTCTGTCGAAATCACCCACTTTGAACAACGGAATCATGTTCTGGGTCTGAATACGTTTGCAGATTGCATCCGGCAGAACGCCTTCCAGACCATAACCGGTTTCCATTTCGATTCGGTGCTGATCGTTCACCAGCAAAATCAGCAAGCCGTTGTTTTTCTCCTTATATCCAAGCCCCCATTTCCGGAACAACGTAGTGGCAAAATCTTTGGGCACAGCTTCACCAATAGAATTCACGCAAACCACGGCCACCTGCGCCGTTGTCGAATCTTCCAGTGCACCCAGCATCGAATCAATCTGACTAACGGCTACTGTCGACAGAATGTCATCGGGATTACTAACGTAGTGACTGCTACGTTGCTCTTTAGGATTTGGGACTGTTTCGGGGGTGTAGCCCTGCGCGAGGCAGTACAGCGGTAAACAGGCAGCCACCAACAGGCAGAGGACAAAGAATTGGCGGAGTTTCTGGTTCATGGTCAGGAAATAATCTGGTGAACGGCTAATGCATGGTAAAAATGCTGCATTAATTACCCGCAGTTCTTGCAGATTGACAGATGGATGCATTTGGGCAGGAATCGGCGGGGGCAGGTTAATATTTGGTGCAGGTTGTAGACAGCCCGGCTACAACGCTTTAGCTGTTTTTCGGGTCTGCTTTGATAAATCTCTCTATTCATGAAAAACGTTATTCTTTTCTTCACTGTATTGATTGGATTGAGTTGCTCGAAACCAGAGAATGCCGACCCGGCGAATAAGCTCGTAGGTACCTGGCAACTTATCAATTATTGCCAGCCAACTACCAGCGCAGCCTGTGCGCAGGTCAGCGTTCCAACTGATAAAGGCGTATTTATTACGTTCACTAACGATGGCACTTTCAACGAATATTATCAAAATACAAAACCCATTGAATACGGATTTTTAGGTTGCGGAAGTGGGGATTACACCCTGGAAGGTGATGGTGTACGAATCCGGGCCTTATGCATGTCCTCTACACAAGGACGACTCATGAAAATCGTTTCTGTGGATACAAAACAGTTAGTGCTAAATCCTTTTGATACAGGCGAGTACGTATTTGTGAAGAAGTAAGTCAGACGTAGCATCGGTGTGATACGTAGCACGACTTATTTTTGTGAAAAACGTTACTGAATGAGCCAAAGAACGGGTTTGGTTTTCGGCAAGTTTATGCCGGTTCATAAGGGGCATCTGGCGCTGATTGATTTTGCCCGGAAACAATGCGATCACCTGATTGTGTCGATGACCGTTACGCCCGATGATGTGATTCCCGCAGCTATCCGGCTTGGCTGGCTCACGGAACTACTTGCCACCTATCCAACAATTGAGGTTGTTACAGCATCCGACGATTTTCACGACCCGACGCTTCCTCTCTGGGAAGCCACCAAACTCTGGGCAGCCTTTATCAAACGACGTTTCCCAGCAGTGAGCGTCTTTTTCGCATCGGAGGAGTACGCTATTCCACTGGCGCATCATTCTGGTTTACACTACGTTTCGTTCGACCCACTCCGGCAGCAGGTTCCCGTTTCTGCTACGTTGATCCGGCAGCAACCCGCGCAGTATTGGGAATTTATACCCGACGTAGTACGGCCATTTTTTGTCAAAAAAGTCTGTTTGTATGGCCCTGAAAGCGTAGGAAAAACAACCCTGGCTCAGCAATTAGCTACTGAATACAAAACAGCGTTTGTACCGGAAATGGCGCGTAGCTTCATTACGTCTAATACGTTCACCATAGACGAAATTATCCAGATTGGACAAGCGCAGACGGAAGCCGTGCAAGCCGCCGAACGTATCGCGAACCGGCTTCTCTTTTGCGATACTGATCTGATTACCACTCAGATTTATTCCTCAATTTATTTTGATCAAATACCGCCCGAACTAACTGCGCTGGAACGTAGCGTTCAGTATGATACGTATATTTTGCTGGACATCGACGTACCGTGGGTATCTGATAATCTTCGCGATCAGGGACACCGGCGAGAAGAAATGCTGAATCGTTTCCGCCTGGAACTCGATAAACGGCATCTAACGTATCATTTTATTTCCGGCTCGTATTCTGAACGAATGATAGAGAGTCAGAAAGTTGTTGGTGCCTTGTTGCGTCAACCGATATTACACGACAAAATAAGGTAAAGCAGACGAGTACTTTTACCGATTATCTATTGATAAAATGATACGCGGGCAAATAGCGTATTATTTTATCAATAGTCCGTAACTGAGCTGCTCATTTGCTAGCAACTAGCGGCACAATTTTCCTGAATAGTTACCTAATCGTTTAAGCAGGCAAATGACAATACAATTACGACAACGTATGCCTAAAAGCATAGTAAAGATAGTTTCAAAATAGGACGTTTCTCAGAAGTGAAATTATAAATCAAAATACATTAATTAGAATATTTTAAAGAATATTCAGCGTTAATATACTGATAATTATGATATTACTTATTTTGTATTATAACTTTGCATTGAAACCAAAAAGTGAACTTATATGGCAGTTGCCAAACAATTCCTCAAAAGCAAGCCTCTTGCAAAAGTAACGTTTGAATTGCCGGCTGAAGCCGTCAACGGTGCTAAAACGGTCTCCCTGGCCGGTGAATTCAATGGTTGGGACATCAGTACCCAAATTCTGAAAAAGCAAAAAGACGGTTCGTACAAAACAACCGTTGAACTGCCGGTAGGTGGAGAGTATCAGTTCCGTTACGTCCTGGACGGTATAACATGGGAAAACGACTGGTCTGCTGATAAATACGTAGCCAGTGGTGTATCGAGCGAAGAGAACTCTGTAGTAGTTCTTTAAGAAAGAAATTTACGTCAAGCAAAACGGGTAATCAGATCAGTCGATTAGACTTCTGAATACCCGTTTTCGTTTTTCTTTGTCATGCTGAGGCACGAAGCATCTTAACGCATCCAAATGAGCTAGTCAGGAATCATTAAGATGCTTCGTGCTTCAGCATGACAAAAAATTTAAACAGTAAAACTGTCTGATTCGACGTAGGCTTTAATTAACGCCACTTCACCATCTTTACCCGGCTGCGAATTGCCATGCTCCATTCCAAAAATAAACTCTTTGTTTTCGGCTTTCTGCTTCTGGTAAATGTGCTTGAACACGTTTTTGTAATTGATTTCACCTGTGGTCGGTTCTTTACGTCCCGGATTATCACCAATCTGAAAATAACCGATTTCGCTCCAGCACCAGTTGATATGCGGAATGATGTGTCCTTCATTTTTCTGCATATGGTAAATATCGAACAGGATTTTGCAGGCAGGGCTATTCACGGCGCGACAGATTTCGTAGGTCTGATCGGAGGTGCGCAGGAACAGATTGGGCGTATCGCTGAGGGGTTCCAGCACCATCGTCAAGCCTGCCGGAGCCAGAATATCGGCTCCCCGACGTAGCGCGTCGATCACATGGCCCGTCTGAATACCAATCGGCAGACTCCGATCAAAATCCCCGGGTACCACCGTCGTGAACTTAGTGTTAACACGTTTGGCGGTTTCGACAGCTTTCCGGCAACCATTCAGGAAAATTTCGATGAATTCGGGCTTTCCGGCTGCTAGTGTATTCTGACTGTTTCCGCCCTTATCGAGCACGAAAACGCCCAGTGTCATACCGAGCCGGGCCATTTCTTTGGCGATTTTTTCCTGCGTAGCCACATCACGCCCCATCATTCCATTGTCCTCCAGAGCTGTAAAACCATTATCGGCCATGAATTTGAGCTGGTCGATGAGGTCTTTACCTGCACTATTCTCGAACATGCCGAAGTGTGGGGCATATTTCAATTTAAACGTGTTTTTGGCTAGAGAAGTAGGTTGCGAATGCCAGTTACCGGTTATAGATTCACCCGTGACGGCGGCCCCAGCCAGCCCAAATGTCGATTTTACAAAGTTGCGTCGTTGCATGATGGTTGTCTGAACCGGGATTTAACGGATTTGAGGATTTACACGATTTTGTTTTTCGCTTCTTTGAAGCGCTTTATCAATAAACAAAATCGTGTAAATCCTCAAATCCGTTAAATCCCGGTTATTTTTTCTTTAAACTTGCTAAATACTCTACTAAATCTACTAATTCCTGAGTGTTCATGGCTTCCTGCAAACCGGAAGGCATCATCGACGAATCAATCTGTTTCATGGAGACGACATCCGCCATTTTATAGTTCTGCACTGTTCCACCTGGGAATTTCATTTGAAGGTCGGTTTCGGTTTTGCTCGATACGATACCCGTCATCGAACTGCCATCCTTAAATTTCACTTCCCAGCCTTCAAAACCGAAGCTGATTCCCGCATCAGGATGTATAATGGCAAGGTATTGGCCTTCTTTTGGCAGTTTAGAGCCAATTTCCGATAGTTTCGGTCCGAAATCCATACCTTCTCCGTTTACCTGATGGCAGATGGAGCAATTATTCTTGAACACGATGACTCCTTTGGCCGCGTCGCCCTTCATAGTTAGCAGTTCGGTCATGGGAGGCAGTTTCTTGCCTTCCGCGCTTTGGCTTCCATCCAGATAACTAGCCGCCTGCTGACGAACGTTTCGACGCCAATCGTTGCTTACACCCTGCGCGGCTGCTTTTTTATAATCGCCTTTAATATCGCCGGATTTCAATAGAGCCAAAACCATATCAGCTCCTTCAATACTACCTCCTAATGACCGGGTTGCTTCCCGACGTAGCGGTGCCGCCCGTTTTTCATCGAGAGCTACCGTTTTCAAAATGTCGATGGATTCCTTGTTGCCTACCCGACGTAGTGCGATAAGCATATTCGTAGCAGCTTCGGCGTCGCTCCCATTGATAACCTCCAAAACCAGCGGTCTACCCTGCTGCTTCAGCAATTGACGGGCAGCATCTCGTCCCATAGCTTCCATAGCTTTCTGAATAGCCAGTTGTTTCAGGCGTTCACTTTCTGAGGCAAGTTCGTAACGTGTTGCCAGTTCGATGTATTCAGGCTTCCCGTATACATCGGTCATGAGTTTCGCCAGTGCTTCCGAGGCAACAGGCGAAGTTTTCACGAAAGTCGGGTCGAGGTGACGTAGCGCCAGTTTTGTTACGTCCGTAGAGCTACTGTTTGCTTTCAGAATTTCCAGTAGAGCCGTCGATTTTTCGGTGGCACCGGGGTTGAAGTCGAACGCCCGGAAATAACGAAGCCGTTGATTCAGTGCTACGTTGGCATCACCAGCCAGTTTCGCCAGCGCCGGTACCGATTCTTTTGTTCGGGCGCGCCAAACGATATCTCGCCCAGCGGCATTAGCCAACGGGTCTATTTGTTTGGCCCAGACAACGTAGTAACTGTCCCAATTACCTTCTGCCCCAATGCCAAGCGCTTCCAGATACCAGCGATCCTGCCCATCATATTTACTGGCAAGTTGCGCCCAAAGTGCTGGAGCATCGGGAGACGTACTCTTACGTAGCGCAATGGCACACTCCCGACGTACCTGAGGATCAGGATCATTGACAAGCTGTTTTACATAGGGAATTACATCGGCTTTACGTTCGCGGGCGGTACGTAGCGCCGTGATACGTAGGTCAGGATTGTCGCTTTTCAGCGCCGTTTCGATGTGTTTTTTACCATTGTCTAACTGGCTTAAAAGCCACAAGGCGCGGGCTTTCATCCGGGGATTGTCTGAAGATTTATACAGTTTCGCCAACGCTTTTTCGGCCTTGTTACCCATCTCGTGGAGTTTTTGCCAGCCCGCGTACCGGAATGCCATACTCGGACTTTGTAACGCTTCGATAGCGCCTTCGGTAGTCGATACGTCCAGTTTGGGGATTGTATAAGGCGTATTGGGAGGAGCTACCCGATAAATACGGCCACGTTTCTGATCGCCCGCCTGGTGCCCACCCACGCCGGGATCGTACCAATCAGCAATAATTAGCGAACCATCGGGCGCTATACACACATCGGCAGGCCGGAACCACTGGTCGCGGGCACCTTCGAGTACATTCACAATTTCGGCTTTGTAACCCGCACCGTTTTTCTGTACTGGATACGAACGCACTACGTTCGGACCAGCGTCGCAGTGAATAACCTGATTGCGAAAGACTTCGGGCAGAAGTTTTCCTTCATATACAATGATTCCCGTTGGCGAACCAGCTCCTGTCTGAAGCAGATTGGGCACTACGCCGGGGTCGTTCAGATGCCAGTGGCGGAAAGGAATTTCGGTTTCAATATTATCGCGGTTGGCCTGCCAACCTGCCCCCGTCATCTCGTCAGTGTAGCCGTAGTTACCATATTCCATGACGTAGTTAATCCGTACACTCTTGTTGCCATCGTCGTCATTATCCGATTGCCAGAGCGTACCGTAGGAATCGACCGCCACTTCGTAGTTATTACGGAAATTCTGGGCCAGTAGCTCTACGTTCTTCCCGTCAGGGTCGCAGCGAAACACCATGCCCTGTTTGAAATTCTGCTTATTGATGGTTTTTCCACTGGCGATATCGGTAATGGCGTTGCCATTTTTATCGAGCAATTGTTCGCCCGAATTTCCGAAGTTGAAATACCATTTTCCGTCGGGGCCGAACACAAACGTGTGCATTCCGTGGTCGTGTTGCTCACCGCCGATACCTGTAAACAGCAACTCCTTTTTGTCAGCCTTATCGTCACCATTTTCATCGGTAAATACCCAGACGTTCGGGCTGTCGGAAACGATTACTTTGTTACCCTGCACCCAAATCCCCAGTGGTGATTCGATTTCGGGGCCCTGATAAAACACTTTGGTTTCGTCGGCCTTGCCATCGCCGTTGGTATCTTCCAGAATGACGATACGATCACCCTCTTTTTTTGTCGGATTGCCGTTGACGGCTGGACGATAATTATAGGCTTCGCAAACCCAAACACGACCACGGGCGTCTACATCGATGTTGGTCGGATTGGTTAGCATTGGCTCGGCGGCATAAAGAGTCGCTTCGAGGCCAGGTGCAATATTCAGGCTACCAACCGCGTATTTGGGGTCATGTTTATCGTCGTCGCCTAGTTTTGCGAACAGGCTTGTCAGGTACGACTGCGAAGCTTTGTTGAGGTTTCGGTTCTGGTAAGCTCCGACAAAAAGCCCACCAACTACCAGACCAGTAGCCGAAACAAGAACGGTCTGTCGGGAGAGAAAAGACCGTTTTTTAGGTAAAAAAGGGCGCATGAGTTTAAGCGTTCAGGTAAACAATCCAGCTTATTAACTACACAAGAGTTATATGTTACAAAACGCGGAACCTGGTAATTTATACCTATCCGTCCGGGATTTTCGGTTTAATACGTTTCTGTGTTGATGTTCTGCCAGAAAAGCATCTGATAAATGGAGAATGCTACGTAGTGAAGCGATACGTAGTGTAGGTTTATTTTAAAATCCATTACCCGTAACCTTACTCTCAGACGTAGTACGTTAACGGGAAGCACGTTGTAAAGGAGCCGGTTTTGCCGGGATTTCGTTATGTAACGCCTGAGACATGTCTTTCAAGATATTCCTATAAGCTGATTGACCACTTAGGTTGGTACGTTCAATCGGTTCATGTTCGAGGTCGTATAACTCACTTGCTGCTACGTTACCATCCTGATACCGTCGCCATTCAGTGTAGCGAAAACGCTGATTACGGATGGAATACCCGATCAATTCTGGATTCTTTTTATATGTCCAGGGTCGTGGAAACTGGCTAATCGCACTGGATCGATGCGTTAGACCTGGGTTATCGACCAGCTTTTTGAACGACTTACCCTGTATCTGTTTTGGCGTAGGGATCTGGCACAAATCTGTCAGCGTCGGAAATAGATCGATCAATTCAACCAACGCTTTTGTATGCTTACCTCTGGCCTTCTGCGCGGGTGCCGAAACAATAAGTGGTACGCGCACATCAAGTTCGTAATTCGATGTTTTCGTCCAGAGCCCCTGTTCGCCCAGATGAAAGCCGTGATCACTAACCAGAACTACAATCGTATTGCTGGCTAATCCTAATTGCCTGATTTTCTGCAAAACAAGCCCTACCTGCGCATCGACGTAGCTGGTGCTGGCGTAATAGCCGTGCCGAAGCTGCTGTTTCATTGCATCCGACAAATCATCTTTAGGCGGTACGTCCGTGTATCCGCGAAGCTCCGACGATTCATGACCTGCGTAAACTGGCGCTCCCATCGGCAGTTGTTCATTGCTTCGAATAGCGAATTGCTCAGGTTTATGAAATTTCCAGTGGCGTTCGGGCGCTGAAAACGGCAAATGAGGACGACGAAACCCAACGGCCAGAAAAAACGGTTGCGTCCGTAATTTCTCAAGCGCACGTACTGCTGCCAGCGCCACTCGCCCATCCACATACGCCGAATCCGGTACCTCAGCGCGCTCGGTAGGAGCTGCTTTCCAGAAACCTTTACCGCCGTTACGTATATTTTCAGGGAGGACGTATTTGCCGCCAGCGTCATCGGTAATATGCAGTTGTTCGGGCACCGACCATGACTGAGCGTCCTGATGATCAGCGGGATCATGAAAGATTTTGCCGATACACTGTGTTACGTATCCTTGTTGCTTAAAATACTGTGGCAGCGTCACTACGTTCGCCAAATGGGTTCGAATGGGTGTATTGAGGTCCCAAACACGTAGCGAATCAGGGCGTAATCCGGTCAGCATGGACGCTCGCGACGGCGCACAAACAGCCTGCTGACAGTAAGCCCGATCAAATACTACGCCCGTGCGAGCCAGTTTGTCAATATTCGGCGTGTGAGCGAGCGAATCCCCGTAGCAACCCAGATCAGTGCGTAAATCGTCGACAACAATGAATAGTACGTTTGGTTCATTACGTTTTTGCTCTGACGTAGCTGATTTTGATGGAACGTATTGCAGCCCTAAACCGACAGTACTGACAATTCCCAGTAATATCCAACAAACGATTGCTTTCATTTGCACAGGTTAATGCCGATCGTAACGCCTTCTTTATTAATTTGAAATTTGTATAAATGTACTACTTATTAGCCAATTCACTACTTTAGCATTTCGATGAATGGGTATACATATCGTTCATCGAAATAATATATATAATGGAAGCGACACCTAAAATAGAACCGATCATTTCGACCACTATGGCCGATCAGGTGGAGGAGCGATTACGTGAATACATTACTCACAAAGCCTTCAGGCCAGGTGACGCTATTCCGAAAGAAGTGGAACTGGCTGAAGCACTGGGCGTTAGTCGAAACGTAGTACGAGAAGCTTTGAGCCGACTGCGGATGCTGGGTATGATTGACACTAAAAAACGTCGGGGTATGATACTGACACAACCCGATATTCTGAGCGGGCTGGAACGGATGATGCATCCCCACATTTTAGGTACCGATACGCGTAAACAGATTTTTGAATTTCGGCTGGTACTGGAAGTTGGTCAGGCCGCCTTGCTATTTGTCCGAAAAACCGACGAGGGTATCCAAAAACTGGAAGCGATTGTCAAGCAGGAATCTCAGGTGCTGACGATTCAGGAAAAAGTTGACTGTGAAATCGCTTTCCACTCGGCTTTATACGAAATGGCTGGCAATGAGACTATTAAGCGGTTTCAGGCCATGCTCATGCCGGTTTTCGAATATGTAGTAGAATACGAAACCGACCACGACTTCCATACTGTTGGCTCAGTTACTCACCGGGATTTGGTCAATATTCTGAAGAACGGAACTCCTGAAGAGTTTACTAGTGGCATGCTCAAACATCTCGAGCCACATCTGCTACGTTTAGCCTGAAATTTCATTATCCAACAAAAAAATAGCAGATAAATTAGGAGATATCATTCGTGTGATTTTTATTCGCATCGATATGTACTACATAAGTGCAATTTCAGATGCTTATCACTGAGATTACAACTCGCCTGATTCGCGTAGGCGCTGAAGCGTGGTTTCATCCGCGCCCGATACCGTCCGGCCACGTATCGTATTGGGACTTTCCACTCACTACGTTGCATACCGATGAGGGCGTAGAAGGCTACACGATGGATTATGGTCCGTTAGGTCAGGGGCGCGCATCGGCTTATGCGGTTCAGGATGTATATTATCATGATCTGGTGGGAAAAGATCCGCTCAATCACGAAGCAATCTGGCAGTCGTTTCGGCAAAAACAGCGGCATTTATACAATTTCCGGGAAGCCATTTGGGGCAATCTGGACGTAGCGTTATGGGATATAAAAGGTAAAGTGGCAGATATATCGATTGCGAAATTGCTTGGCCAATACCGCGAAAAGGTACCCACCTACGCCACCTGTCCACCGCAAACAATAACGACGCTCGAAGAGGTTGAACAGGAAGTTACCCAAAAAGTGAAACAGGGATTTCGGGGAATAAAACTGCAACTCTCAGGCGGTTCAGCACTGGATATTCCCCGATTACGGAAAGCCCGTGAATTAGTTGGCCCCGACTTTCCGCTGATGCTGGATTCATCGGCAGTACTGACGTTTGATGATGCTTTGGTGATTGGTTATGAGTTGGATGAACTCCGTTATGAATGGTTTGAGGAACCATTTCCAGACGCTCATATCGGTCAGTTGAAAAAACTGTCAGACACCATTCGAACGCCAGTTTTAGCTGCCGAAACCGTCGGATTATTTGAGCTATCAAACTACATGACCAATGGGGCAATTGACCTCATCCGGGGCGATGTGCATCATAAAAGTGGGGTAACGGGCATCATGAAAGCCCTGGGAATGTGCGAAATGATGGGTTATGGCCTGGAAATTCACACGGCAGGAGCCCCCTTGCTGGACGTAGCAAATCTGCACGTCGGTTGTGCCACACGATTGTCACGTTTTCTGGAAAGTCACCATCCTATGTTCCGTTTTGGATTGAAAAACGATCCGCTGGAAATTCGGGAAGATGGTTGTCAGTATTGCCCAACAGGTCCAGGTCTTGGTGTTGAACTGGACTGGGATTGGCTCGATAATCACACCGTTGAGATAATCCGGGGCTGCACGTATTAAGTCAAGTCAAAACAACGTAGCACATGAGCGCACGTAATAAACCATCAACGTATCACTCGCTTGAGGCAACCGATATTCGGGGCAACTGGGCTACGTTGATGCTCCCGATTTGTGAAGATGATTCGATTGATTTTGAGGAGTTAGCGAATGAAATCGATACGTTGATTGCCTTCGGCGTCGATGGCATCTACTCGAACGGAACGGCGGGCGAATTTTATAACCAGACCGAAGTCGAATTTGATCAGATTCATGAATTATTAGCGCAGAAATGCCATGCTGCTGGAATGCCGTTTCAAATTGGCGTCAGTCACATGAGTCCGATTTTGTCGTTAGAGCGGTTAAAACGGTCGCTACGTTGGGAGCCGGGTGCCGTGCAGGTAATTTTGCCCGACTGGTTTCCGCCGACTGAATCTGAAATCATTTCATTCCTGCGTCGAATGGCAGACGTATCAACTGACGTTCGGCTAGTGCTTTATAATCCTCCGCACGCCAAAGTTCGCTTAACGCCTACTCAATTCAGTCAATTGAAAGACGCTATTCCTCAATTAGTTGGTGTAAAAGTACCGGGTGGTGATTCAGCATGGTACGTTCAGATGCGGAAATACATGCAGGGCCTATCAGTGTTCGTGCCGGGCCATTTTCTGGCAACGGGTATTCAGGAAGGTGCCCACGGCGCTTACTCGAACGTAGCATGTCTGCACCCGAAACTGGCGCAGGATTGGTACAATCTGATGCTGAGTGATTTAGACCAGGCGCTAGAATGGGAACAGGGAATTCAGCGGTGGATGCGCGAGTATATTGCTCCTTATATTACTGAAAAAGGCTATCCAAATCCGGCTTGTGACAAGTTTATGTCGGTAGTAGGAGGTTGGTCGAAAGTCGGTTGCCGGATGCGCTGGCCGTATCGTTCGATTCCGGAAACCGATGCGCAGCCGGTACGTACTGCCGCTCGACTATTGATTCCGGCATTTACCCAGTAAAAAGTTCAATGCTGGAAGCCACATTATCTTGGCCGTTTAAATGTTATTATTTCCCTAAGTAATACAAAAAAGTAAGCGAAAGACTTTGATTTTTTCAAAAATAGCTAGAACATTGTGTAATTATGTCCTACTTATTTACATAACAACAAGATAAACATCTCTATTCCCATTTAACCCCATTTGTTATGGTAAAGTGTTCTATAATTCATATTTGTAGCTGGATAATTGGGCTAACTATGTGGTTTAGCGCCTTTAATAGTTTGGCACAAACCCGATTGCAGGTTCAAGGGCAGGTTACGGGCGGAGGAAACGAAGGTCTGCCCGGCGTAAGTGTGGTGGTGAAAGGCACTACAACGGGTACCGTCACCGACATAAACGGGGCATATACGCTTACCGTACCCAATCCCAATGCTACGTTGGTCATCTCCTTTATTGGCTACGTAACGCAGGAAATTCCGCTTAACGGACGTAGTCAGCTTAACGTAGCGCTTCAGGAAGATGTTAAGGCGCTCAACGAAGTTATCGTTGTGGGTTACGCCGAACAATCAAGAGCGAAAACGAGTGCATCGGTTTCGAAACTCGATAATAAGGAGTTGCAGAACATTCCGTCAGTTAGCCCGGTACAGGCATTGCAGGGTAAAATGGCCGGTGTTTCGGTACCGGTGTTGTCTGGTCAGCCGGGGGCAGCGGCCAACATTGTGATACGTGGTGGTACTACGTTGAATCCATACGGAACCAGTACCGGTACGGGTGGCGGTGATCTGATTGGCGCTATTCAATCCAGTAATCCGTTGGTTATTATCGATGGCGTTTTCCGGAATTTCAACGACGTTAATTCCGACGATATCGAATCCTTACAAGTCCTGAAAGATGCGGCTTCTACGGCGGCTTACGGAGCGCGGGGCGCGAATGGCGTTATTATCATCAAAACCAAATCTGGCAAGAACAACGCTGGGCGTGGCAACGTAACATTCCGGTATCAGCATGGTGTTGAAACACAGGCTCGTAATTATCAATATTTGGGTGGTCGCGATTACCTGACGCTGGCTCGAAAAACCTGGGCGCGTGGACTGGACGTATTTGATATCAACACCAAACTTTACTCGGCCGGCAACTCAGCGACTACGCCAACGTATACGCAGAAAGGTCAATACGGCGCGGCTTATTATACGACAGCTTACCTCGCCAACCTGGTTTCGGTAGAAGGCCAGCCTTACGTCGACAATCTGCTGGCGAACGGCTGGGAAACCATTGATGATCCGCTCAATCTAGGCAAGACAATTATTTTCAAAGACAATCATTATCAGGATGTTGTCTGGCAAACGGCGCATACCAACAATTACAACGTAGCGGTCGATGGTGGAAACGAACGTAGCAATTACAACGTATCACTCGGTTACGTCGATCAGGGTGGGGTGTTTCTGGGAACGGGCTACAAACGCTTTAGTGCGCTGGCGAATGCGGGTTTCAAAGTAAGTGATCGATTCAAACTCGACGCCAATTTATCGTATCTCTGGAATGACAACAAATACGTCGATAACACGCTGAATCAGTTGGTACGTGGGGTACGTATTACGCCCCTTAACCGGATTTACGCCGAAGACGGCAAACCGTATCTGGGCGAGAGCGTAACGGTTCGGAACCGTTTGCACGAACTGTATTATCAGGATTTGAATGCCAATAACGAACAAACGACGTTCCGGCTGGCGGGCGATCTGGAAATTGCGAAAGGACTGCATTTCCGGCCTTCTGCGTCGATCTACATCAATAATTTTCAGTACATTTTCTTCGAGCGATTTTTCCCCGGCCAGCAGGTCCAGCGGCAAAAAGCAGAGCAGTCGAATCAGACCCGGCAGATTATGACCGACCAGATTCTGCAATACGATCACACGTTTGGCACGAAACATAATCTGACAGCATTAGCTGGTTTTAACTATACCCGAATTTCTTCATTTAGTTTAGTGGTCGGCGGCCAACGTTCTACCAACGATTACAACACAACCATCTCGGGCGATCCGCAGACGACTTCCGTGAATGGCGTTCAGCAACCGAATTTCACCGTTAATTCTATCCTGAATGTCAGCAAAACGGCCAGTTTCTTCGGGCAGGTGAACTACGATTATGATGGTAAGTATTTATTCGGCGCATCGTTACGTTACGACGGATTCTCCAGTTTCGCTCCGAATAACCAATACGCGCTGTTTCCGTCGGTTTCGGCTGGCTGGAATATCCATCGGGAATCGTTCTGGCAGGTTCCGTTTATAAATCAGTTCAAAATTCGAAGTAGTTATGGTCAGACTGGTTTATCGAACCTAAGTTATACTGATACGTATGGCGGTTACGGAGCACGTCCATACGGCGGGAACGGCGGTATTCTTCGTACTACGTTGGCAAATCCGAATCTGCTCTGGGAAACCACCGAAACCGTCGACGCTGGTATCGACCTGAGTTTGTTCAACCGAATTACGTTGACGATTGATGTCTATAATAAACTGACAAAGAACCGTTTGGATAATTTGCAGTTGCCGACCGAATCTGGCTTTACGAGTATTCCGTACAATGTTGGTCAGCTTCGCAACCGGGGTATCGAAGTAGAGTTAGGTGCTACGGTGCTGAAAGCGGGCGCCTTCACCTGGAACACCAATTTTTCGTTTGCCTTCAACCGTCAAACCGTTGTGAAGCTGCCACCAAACGGACGGGATAAAAACCGTATCAATGGCGGTGCTGTTTATGACCCGGCATTGGGCCGTGATATTGAGGTAGGTGGCTATGCCGAAGGAGAGCGTCCGGGTGGCGTTTGGGCCTGGCAGTCGAACGGGATTTATGCGACTGATGAAGAAGCGAAAGGCGCTCCCAAAGACCTGGTTGTTACGAGCGTAGCGCTGGGTAAAGTTAAACACGGGGGCGACGTAAACTGGGCCGACCTTAACAAGGATGGCCAAATCGACGGAAAAGACCTGGTGTTTCAGGGCTGGCGTGTTCCCGACAAAATTGGCGGTATGCAAAATACCCTCAACTGGAAAGGCGTTACGTTGCGATTTACCGTAGACTATGCGCTGGGCCATATCGTCAGCAACGGGGCGCTGGCTCGCTCGATGGGACAGGCGCGTGCATCGAACGAAGGCGCTCCTAGTCAGGCACTCAACGATGACGTTTGGCAAAATCCCGGCGACGTTGGCAAAAAATACCCTCGTTTCAGCTTCGGGGACGCCGATTTTGGCTACCGGAATCACCTGCGCGGTGCGTCGGCAGTGGGTTACACGCAAGTGGGTCTTGAAGGCTACAGTTCCGACAATTCCATCTACATTTCCAAGGGCGACTGGCTGGCTTTCCGCGAGGTTTCGATTTCGTATCAGGTGCCGAAAGCCATTACCAACCGCATCAAAACAGGATCAGTTCAGTTGAACGCTGGCGTGTATAATCTGGGCTATCTGACGGGCTATACGGGCTTGAACCCAGAGGTTTACAAAGGTTTCGACGAAGGCGGCTACCCACGGCCACGCCAGTTCACCATTGGCGCAACCATCCGTTTCTAACCCTTTTCCGACATCAT
Source organism: Spirosoma profusum (assembly GCF_014699005.1). Lineage (GTDB taxonomy): Bacteria > Bacteroidota > Bacteroidia > Cytophagales > Spirosomataceae > Spirosoma > Spirosoma profusum. The sequence continues at coordinate 54,673 of NZ_JACWZY010000025.1, read as the reverse complement.
CCATGAAAAAGATACTCATTACGTTTAGCTGCATTGCCGCCCTGCATTGCTTTTCCTGCAACAGCATTCTGGAGGTCAAACCCGCGTCGCAGATCACGAACCAGGTTTACTGGCAAAACGAAGACGATTTCTCAGCTTATCTCAACGGTATTTACCAACTCTACCGAACCCAGATGAACGATCTGTCCTTCGGCGACGACCGCAGCGACAGCTACGTTCAGGGAAGTTTACCCCGGTTCTCGGCCTATTGGTCGCAGGTCATCAACGCGGGTAATTCCAAAGACTGGACGCCTTATTATTCAGTAATTGGGCATGTCAACCTACTGCTGAAGCAAATGGACGGTTTCAATTTCGCAAACCAGACGGTCAAAAACCGGACACGCGCCGAAGCCCTTTGCCTCCGCGCCAGTATGTATTTCTACATGGCCAAAATCTGGGGTGACGTACCACTCACGCTCGATGCCATTGTTGATGAGAACGTACCACTGCTGGAACGTAAACCTGTTGCCGACGTATTCAAACAGGTATTTACCGATCTCGATGCTGCGATTGCGGCCTTCCCGGAAGCGGGTTACGTTGATAAAAACCGGTTCTCCAAACCAGCCGCGTATGCCACTAAAGCCGATGCCAAAATGTGGACCGCCAAAGTACTCAACGGCGGAGCTGCGGATTTCAACGACGCGTTAACAGCCATTGCCGAAGTCGAAAAATCAGGCGTAAGTCTGCTGCCGTCGTTCCGGAATATTTTCGTTTCGACCAACAAGAAAAACGCGGAAATTATCTTCTCGCTGTATTTCAACCGAAACGAAACGGGTGGGGATATGTACTCCCGAAACGCGTTGCCGCTTATCAATTATTCTGGTACAGCTACCAACGCAGCCGATTTGCCGCTGGTGAAAGAACCCGGTAATGCGCAGGCAGCTTATGCCGTTAGTCCGGCGCTTCTTGCGCTGATCAACAAATTCCCCAACGATACACGCAAGGATGTCAGCTACATCTGGGAATTGCAGGGAACCAAACAGCTCGTTGCCTGGCCGAATAAGTTTCGCGGTACAGTTTACGCCGAAGACCGCATTGCCGACGATGACGTAATTGTCTATCGGCTAGCCGACATACTTCTACTAAAAGCCGAAGCGCTGACAGCCCTTGGCCGGTCGGCGGATGCGCTGGTGGAATTAAACAAAGTCCGCAAACGGGCCGGTGTTGCTGATTTTACGGCTACAGATAAACTCGTGCTGGAAAAGGAAATCTTAGACGAGCGCGGTCGAGAGTTATTTCACGAAAACAAGCGCTGGTGGGATCTGGTACGTTTTCACAAAGGCGGCACCATCAATGTGTACGACGTAGTGCCCAACCTGAAAGGCAAAACCACCCCCTTGTATTGGCCCATCGCGACACGGGTAATGGCACTGAATAGCAAGATCAAACAGACGGAAGGGTATTGATTTGTAGAGACCGGTCCGTCGCTACGGGGGCATGCCCTGTCTCATGACCGGATGGTTTTGGTAAATACAACAATTGCTGACACCCATGAGACAGGGCATGCCCTGTCTCTACAAAAAATATGAATAAAAACAGCCCTGTTTTGTTAACCACTCTGTTTTTAGGCATTCTGCTCTCAGCGGGACGTTTTCCGGCTGAAACAGGTCTAACAGTCAGCGAGAAACAGTTTGTAACGCCTGTATTAACCGGCAAAACGGAAAATCCAATTGTCCGGCTTACGGTTACAGTACCCGAGCAACGTAGTGAAAACGAAACCACTACGTTCACTTTCGATAGCCAGGGAACGACACGCATTGCCGACATTGCCAAAGCCAGACTTTATTATTGCGGAACCGACTCAGTTTTAAATACGGCACTCACTAAAAAAACCGCCGTCCTTTTCGGGGAAACTGCTACCATAAACAGGCAATTTTCTATCAACGGAAAACAAACGCTGAAGCCGGGTGTCAACTATTTCTGGCTTTCCTACGAACTGAAAAAGACGGCTGATCTGATGGGCTACGTTGACGCAACCTGTGAAGCCGTGAACGTAGCATCGGAACGTATCAAGCCGCAACAATCACCGAACGTAGTGAAGCAACGTATCGGTGTGGCGCTACGTCAGCACAACGACGAGAATGTGCATACGTATCGCATTCCGGGGTTAGCCACAACCAACAATGGTACGTTGCTGGCCATTTACGATGCGCGTCGAGGGAGTGCACGCGATTTGCAGGGCGATATTGATATCGGCGTCAGTCGGAGCACGGACGGTGGTACTACGTGGGAGCCAATGCGTATTGCGCTCGATAAAGGTACGTGGGGGAATCTGCCGCAGAAATTCAACGGCGTTTCAGACCCCTGTATTCTGGTCGATAGAAACTCGAAGACTATCTACGTAGCGGGCCTGTGGATGCATGGTGTGCTTGATGATCAGGGGAAATGGATTGAGGGCTTGAATGAAGCCAGCACTAGCTGGAATCATCAGTGGCGGAACAAAGGTTCACAGCCGGGTTTCGATGTCAAACAAACGTCTCAATTTTTACTCACGAAAAGCACCGACGATGGCAAGACCTGGAGCGAACCCGTCAACCTGACCCAAATGTGCAAAAAAGAAGACTGGTGGCTCTGGGCACCCGCGCCCGGTGCAGGCATTACGTTAGCTGACGGTACGTTGGTCTTCCCAACACAGGGCCGCGAACCCGACGGACGACCGTTCTCGAACATTACGTACAGCAAAGACGGCGGCAAAACCTGGGCTACCAGCCCCAAAGCCAGCTCAGAAAGCACAACCGAAAATATGGCCGTTCAGCTTTCTGATGGTTCCGTCATGCTGAACATGCGTGCTAACAAAAACCGGGGAAATCTGTCAGCCAGCAACGGTCGTGTAATTGCCGTAACGAATGATTTGGGCAAAATCTGGCGGGAACACCCAAGCTCGTCCAGCGCATTGCCTGAACCGACTTGTATGGGAAGCATTCACCGACACGATTATACAGTAGGCGGCAAAAACCGTAGTTTGTTGTTATTTGTCAATCCAAACAGCAAAACCGACCGCGACCATATCACCCTGAAAGTAAGCTTCGATAATGGTAAAACCTGGCCGCAACAGCACTGGATCTTACTCGATGAATTGAAAGGACGCGGCTACTCGTGCATCACATCAGTAAATGAAAAAACGGTTGGAATTGTCTACGAAAGCAGTCAGGCCGATCTGGTTTTTCAGAAAATCAAATTGGATGAATTGATTAAGTAGAGACTATTTATTCTTGTCAGACCAAGTAAATAATGAGTGCTTTTGTCATGCTGAGGTACGAATCGGACCGCCGAAGCGGCATCTTAAAGCTTCCTAACTTGAGAGTAATGATACGTTAAGATGCCGCTTCGGCGGTCCGATTCGTACCTCAGCATGACAAAACACTCAGCATGACAAATTACCTAAACCGCAAAACCGTATGAAGTATTTCCTTTCTTTTCTTACCATCGGCACACTTCTCTTAAGCGGTTGTCGTACCGCTAAAAATACGGCTGGACCCAGTCAAGAGCCTGTTTTCGAAATAACCGCCACCGTTTTTGACCCCGGTACTACGTATGCAACTACGCGGATTCCGGCGTTGGTCATGACTGCGAAAGGAACATTACTGGCTTTCTGCGAAGCGCGCGTCAATAACACGGGCGACTGGGCCGACATCGACATTGTGATGCGACGTAGCACTGACGGCGGCAAAACCTGGGAAGATAACGTAGTGATTGCCGCCCGCGAAAACAAACGCCCTACGTCCAACTGCACGCCCATTGTTGACCGCGACGGGAAGACCATCCATGTGCTTTATCAGCGTAATTACAGCAACTGTTTCTACGTCCGATCGACCGACGATGGCAAAACCTGGTCGGCACCAAGTGACATTACCAATGCTTTTGAGCAGTTCCGTCCTGAGTACAATTGGAAAGTGCTGGCTCCTGGCCCCGGTCATGCCATTCAATTGCAAAAAGGTGCGCACGCGGGCCGATTGGTCGTTCCCGTTTGGCTTTGCGAACCAAATCCGAAGATTCCAGGTGGCGATCACCGCCCATCCTGTATCGCTACGGTTTACAGCGATGATCTTGGCAAAACCTGGAAACGGGGCGACATCATCACCAATACAACCGCCGAAATCAAAAACCCCAGTGAACACGTAGCGATTGAAACCACAGATGGCCGCGTAATGCTCAACATACGTACCGAATCAGAGCCGCACCGCCGAATGGTTGCTTATAGCGCCGATGGCGCGACTGGCTGGACCAAACCCGCATTCGACGACGAATTATTTGATCCTGTCTGCATGGCGAGTCTGATTCGGGTGAGCAGTACAGATAAAGGGGGAAAGAGTCGGATTGCGTTCGTCAATCCCGACAGTGAAAACGACCCGGAACCAATGAATAATCGCGGCAACCGCAAACGGCAAAATCTTACCGTCAAACTGAGTTACGACGATGGTCAGAGCTGGCCGGTGAAAAAAGTGATTGACCCCGGCAAAGCGGGCTACTCCGATTTAGCTGTTGGTCCCGATGGTATGATTTACTGCCTATACGAAACGAACGAAGCCGAAAAGCAATCCTGGCGGTACAGAGTTGTGCTGAAACGGTTTAATCTGGCCTGGCTTACTGACCAGAAAGACACAGGTAACGTAGCGACCTTAACGAAATAAACACTCCGAGTTCATGGTAACATTTCAAAAAACCGAAGGGCTGCTGGCGGCCCCATTCACACCATTTCACGAAGACGGTTCGCTCAACCTGTCATTAATCCCTACGCTGGTCGATAAGCTGGTAGCCGATGGACTGAGCGGGGCATTTATTTGCGGTAGCAATGGCGAGGGCCCCAATATGACCACGCAGGAACGCAAGACTGTGGCCGAGACCTTTGTAAAAGCGTCGGCGGGTCGTTTGCCGATTTGGGTTCATGTCGGGCATTCCAGCATCCGCGAATCGCAGGAATTGATGCGCCATGCCTATGCCATTGGTGCTGATGCTGCTTCGTCGGTAGCTGCGTTTTATTTTAAGCCATCGTCGGTGCAGAATCTGGTCGATAGCATGGCCGAAATTGCGTCCGCTGAACCGAGAATGCCGTTTTATTATTACCATATTCCTGTGCTGACCGGTATTGGTCTGGATATGGTTGAGTTTCTCCGATTGAGTGAAACGCAGATCCCAAATCTGCGCGGTATTAAATACACGGCCAATACACTTTGGGAATACCAGACCTGTCTACGTTACCAAAATGGCCGTTACGACGTACTATTCGGCTACGACGAAATGCTGCTGCCCGCGCTGAGTTTGGGAGCACAGGCCGCTATTGGTAGTACGTATAATTTCGCAGCTCCGCTTTATCTGGAAGTTCAGCGGCACTACGTAGCAGGCAATCAGGAAGAAGCCCGAACCTGCATGGCGCATCTGGTCGATATGGTACGTGCTTTTGTAAAATATCCGCCAATTCCGGCCCAGAAAGCAATTATGCATATGCTGGGCTATGACGTGGGGCCATGTCGTCTGCCGTTAACCAAACTTACATCCACTCAGTACGACCAGCTTTATACAGAACTGGATACCATTGGGTTCTGGGAACGGCTTCAGGCGGTATCCGGGAATCAGGCAGTAAATCTCCCAGCCTGAACGGTCAGTAGAAGTAAGCACTAACGTATTGCGCGCATGAAGCCTTTTGTCGTACCGTTTTTTTGGCTAATCTTGATGAGTCAGTTATCCATAGCCCAGCCATTTTCCTGGGGTCAGTTACCACCCGTACCCGACCCGGTAGGTTTTGCCGGCTCCGTTGCTGGCGTCTCTAATGGCGCTTTGCTGATAGGTGGAGGAGCGAATTTCCCGGATAACGCTGGGCCCTGGGGCAAAACGCCCAAAACCTGGTACGATGCTGTTTTTGCGCTGGAAACATCAACCGGAGCCTGGAAAAAAGTAGGCAAATTACCCCGAAAAATGGGGTACGCTATCTCGATGACCATTCCCGAAGGCGTGTTATGCATTGGAGGAGCAGATGGGGAGCGCCATTACGCCGATGTGTTTGTACTACGTTATCAAAACGGCACGGTTTCAACAAAACCACTACGTCCGCTTCCTGTGCCCTTGGCCAATGCGAGCGGGGCCGTTCTCAACAATACAGTATACGTAGCTGGCGGAATCGAATCGCCAACCGACACGACTGCCGAAAATCTATTTTTGAGCCTTGATTTGACGAAACCAGATGCGCAGTGGCAAAAGCTATCGGGTTGGCCGGGAGCGGGGCGAATGTTGGCGGTAGCGGGCGCGCAGGATGGCAAATTCTTTCTTTTTAGTGGAACAGAAGTTTATCAGGATACGCAAACGAAAACCATAAAACGGCGCTATCTGTCAGATGCTTACGCCTATAATCCAACACAGAAAAGTTGGCAACGTATCGCCGACCTCCCCCACCCTACGGTAGCCGCTCCTTCACCTGCGTACGCTGCTGGTCAAACTCACTTACTCCTGTCGGGCGGAGACGACGGTGCCAATGCTGACAAAAACGCTGTTTTAAAAGAAACCCACCCCGGCTTCCGAACGGATATTCTGGCGTATCATACCCTAACCAATACATGGACAGTTACGGGCTCTGTCAGCACAGACAAGAAAGCCGACGCAGTCAGTAACCCAATGGGTAGTACGTGGGCGCCCGTTACCACGCCACTCGTTGTCTGGAACGGACAGCTTGTATTGCCGGGTGGCGAGGTTAGACCGGGCGTACGTACCAATCGTGTTTTGACGGCTTCTCCAGTGCAGCAGGCCGGTACGTTTGGCGGCTGGGACTGGGGTGTAGTTGGGGTTTATTTTCTCCTGGTTATCGGAATCAGTACCTACGTAGCGCGCAAAATGGGAGCTTCCACCGACGATTTTTTTCTGGGCGGTCAAAACATTCCCTGGTGGGCGGCTGGTCTTAGTATTTTCGGTTCTAAACTAAGTGCGCTGACATTTATTGCCATTCCAGCCAAAACCTTTGCTACCGACTGGACGTACCTGTTTGCCAACGTAATGATTGTGGTCGTAGCACCTATTGTAGCGTATTGGTTTCTGCCCTATTTCCGTAAAATCAAGATTACCAGCGTCTATGAGTTTCTGGCGCTACGTTTCAACCAGCGAGTTAAGTTGCTGGGGAGCCTTACGTTCGTGTTGTTTCAGGTAGGACGGCTGGGCATTGTTACGTATCTGCCCGCGCTGGTATTGAGTACAGTCACGGGGCTAAATCTGATGGCTTGCATCGTTGTGATGAGCGCGATTACAGTATTATATACAATTTCAGGCGGTATCGAAGCGGTTGTCTGGACTGAGGTGGCGCAGGTCGGAATTTTGTTGGGTGGAGCTTTCGCTAGTTTATTTTTTATCGCCAATGCTACGGGTAGTTTCGGTTCGATGTTTCGCGAAGCGGCCGATGCCGGAAAATTGCACCTTGTCAATCAGGGCTGGGGCATTACGGAGCCGGTACTTTGGGTGGTTTTGGTAGGCAATTTCCTGTCGCAACTTACTACGTATTCATCCGATCAGGTAGTCGTGCAGCGTTACCTGACTACACCAACCGAAGCTGAAGCGCGTCAATCCATCTGGACAAACGCACTGCTGGTGATTCCGGCAACGCTTATTTTTTTCAGCGTTGGTACTGCGCTCTGGGTCTTTTTCCGACATAATCCGGGCGGGCTAAACCCAATGGGACGCACCGACGATGTGTTTCCCTGGTACATCTCTACCCAACTTCCGGTTGGTTTGCGTGGCCTTGTAATCGCTGGCTTATTTGCCGCAACGATGTCGACCATCTCCTCGAGCATGAACTCAATCGCTACAGTTATGACGACCGATTTTTACCGACATTTTAAGCCAAAGTCATCTGACAAACAACGCTTCCGATTTGCCCGGCTTGCTACGTTAGGTTTAGGCATAGCGGGAATTGGTATCGCTATTGGACTCGTTTACCTGCAAAACGCATCCATCTGGGATCAATATCTTAAACTGACGGGTATGTTTGGCGGATGTTTGGCCGGTATGTTTGTCGCTGGCATTTTCTTCAAACAAATCAACAGTCAGGGCATTTTGATTGGTTTTCTGCTGAGTGCCATTCTGCTGTATTTCGTCCAGGCCAACGGATGGGTTCATTTCTTTCTATATCCCGGTGTCGGCATTATTGGTTGCATCGTGTTTGGATTATTATTCAGCCAATTATTTCCGGAGAAAAAGCATCCAGTAAAAGCTATACCAGTTTAAGGTAATGTATTAAAGTCAGCCACTCATTTTCAGTTTTTTATGGTACTTCTTTGTCATCCTGACGCAGGAAGGATCTTAAGTTTTCCTAGCACTCTAGTAAGGAAGCCTTAAGATCCTTCCTGCGTCAGGATGACAAAAAGTAACTACCCATAATTCACACAAATGCTACGTAGTGGCTGACTTTTTCACTTCGTAACAGTGGGTAAAACTTTGTCGCAATCACCCCTGTTTTTGTCGTTTTTACCAGCCATTTGCGCAAATGCCAATCGCTATCTTTGTTCTGTAATCAACAGATAATAGCGAACATCATGCAAAAAATCACCACGTTCCTGACGTTTACCGATCAGGCCGAAGAGGCTGCTACGTTATACACCTCGATCTTCAAGAATTCATCCATTAAACATGTTTCCCGTTATGGCGAAGGTGCTCCAGCGACTGCTGGTTCGGTGATGATGGTAGGATTTCAGCTCGATGGGCAAGACTACATGGCCCTCAACGGCGGCCCACATTTTACATTTTCGGAAGGTATCTCACTCTACGTTGACTGTGAGACGCAGGAAGAAGTCGATACGTACTGGGAAAAACTCTCCGAGGGCGGTGAAAAAGGCCCGTGCGGCTGGCTGAAAGATAAATTCGGTGTTTCCTGGCAGATTGTTCCTTCCATACTGACCAAGCGGATACAGGATAAAGACCCGGAGAAAGCGAAACGAGTGATGCAGGCAATGATGAAGATGAGCAAAATCGACATTGCTGCTATTGAACAGGCTTACAATGGCTAGTAACGTAGTGATAATACGAATACCATTACTCCAAGTAATGGTATTCGTATTATTCTATCACAAACTCATCCCGCCATCCACAAAAATAGTCTGACCAGTAACGTAGCGACCTGCGTCGGAGCAAAGCAACAACGCCATGCTGGCTACGTCTTCCGGTTGACCTGCTGAGCCTACCGGTATATTCATTCGGTCACTGATACGTTTAGGTACGGGAGGGGTTGGCTCGTCGATACGGGGCGTATTGATCACACCGGGCGACAGATTATTGACTGTTACGTTCTTATCAGCAAGTTGTAGGGCGAGGTTCCGAACGGTGTTGGCCACGGCGGCCTTCGTACCCGCATACACAATCATGGCTGGATGCGGTTTTTCTTCCTGTACGCTCCCAATCGTCAGGATACGTCCCCAACCTCGCTCGGCCATGTCGGGCGCAAAACGCTGCATTAGTAAAAGTGTTGATTTCCAGTTGGCGTTGACCTGCCGGTCGAATTCTTCGGACGTAGTATCGTCCCAATCGACAGGTAATTGAACGGACGCATTCGTCACCAGAATATCTACGGATTCAAACGCGTCGATGGCTTTTTTGTAGAGTTTATCAGCGGCTCCTTTCTGCAACAGGTCTACACCAACAACCTGGCTTCTCACACCTTTTTTTCGTACCTGCTTCGCTACGTCCTTCGCTTCGGCATCGCCTTTGCGATTATGAATCAGTACGTTAGCTCCAAATTCGGCCAGTGCCAGCGCAATAGCCTGCCCAATTCCCTGACTCGAACCCGTAACAAGCGCATTTTTTCCGGTTAAGTTCAGCAGCTCCTTAATCATAGTAATCTCGGATACGTAGTGATTTTCTCAACTAAACAACCCGAAATTCATGACAACGGTTTTGTGTATAATGCTGGAACGCCATTCCGGTCTCGTTACGTCAATACGTTTTGGTCATATCGGCCGGGATGGCCAGGACGAAATCGGCGAGGTTACGGTTTTCAGAAGCAGGGTGCTCTGGATCAGGAAGTTCGACGGAGGAAAGGGTTAAAATAGTAAGTGTCGGACGTTGCCGCCGGAGATACCAGACAATGCCTTCGAAGTTTTTGGAGTGGTAATCGCCATTGAAATGCAGCATGGTTTGTCCAGTTTTCAGATTTTGCAGAATAAAATGCGCCATCGTAGCGTCTTTGATAGCCTGTGCCCGGGCAAAATTGGCACTCATATCATTCGTAGCACCATGGGGATTGGCTGAATTGGGGGTACTTCCATGCGTCGAACCACCCATCATCTCCATCATCGCTTTATAACCCGGAAGTGTAAGATCAACCGTCAGCGGGAGCGGTACCATCTGCTGTTTACCATCAGCCGAAATGGTATCAAGCGCAGCCAGCCCCTGACGAGAAACCAGCCGGGCGTACTTGCGCGGTACGTTCGTGGCGATGAATGGAATATGTTGCTGGCGGGCAAAATCGGCGATTGGTTTATAATCGGTATCGAAATTAGGCCAGAGACGCGCCTGGTTCGCCAACTCCTTACCATCGGTTTGTCCCTGTACGTAATTGCTGATCGCGGTCTGATTATCAGTCTCAAACATCTCCGCTCCCAGTACCAGGTTTTCTTTTTTGGCCGCCTGTAAATCCTTCGTTAGCTGCAATTCCAGCCAATGACAGATGGGATTATTATGCAATTCACCAAAAAGCACTACGTCGGCCTGCGTCGCCTGACGTAACAACTTGGCATACGTAGTGGCCTTTAACTGAGGAGTATACAACCGATACGCCGGTTTATCAGGCCGAAAGGCGAAGGCCAGCAGGCAAAGCAGAAATAGGGCTAGGCGCATAAAGGGTTGTTTCAGTTTTTTGAGATGCTTCGTGCCTCAGCATGACAAAAACGCTCTTAAAAATCTCAAATAGATTCCTATTACAATACAGGACGTAGCACTTGCCATACGGTATTGGCGACAATCTTGTGTCCGGCGGGTGTTGGGTGAATCCCATCGCGCTGATTCAGTTTGGGTATCCCCCCTACTCCTTCGAGCAAAAATGGAATCAGAATAGCTTTGTTCTTGTCAGCCAGTTCTTTAAACAATTCCCGGAACTCTTTTGTGTACGTAGTGCCCATGTTGGGTGGAATCTGCATCCCGGCTAGCACGATTTTCGCTTCAGGGCTTTTCTTACGTACCGTATCCATAATAGCTTGCAGATTTTGCCGGGTTGATGTTAGCGGAATTCCCCGAAGGCCATCGTTACCACCCAATTCCAATACAAAAACCGACACGGGCTGACGTAGCACCCAACTAATCCGGCTTTTACCGCCTGCGGTTGTTTCACCACTTAAGCCCGCATTTACAACGGTATAATCCAGTCCTGCCGAATCAATTTTTTCGCCCACTAGTGCGGGAAAAGCCTCTGTTGGTTCAACGCCATAACCCGCAGCCAAGCTGTTGCCATAGAAGAGTACGACCTTCTTTTTGCTTGTGTTGGATTGAGTGGCGGTCGTGCTAACGGGGGCATTGGTGGTAACAGAATCCGTTTTTTTATCGGATGAACCACAGTTCCAGACCGTTAAGCAGATGAATAACCCGCTTATCAAAGAAAAGAGTGTTTGGGCGTTCGGACAGAACTTCATACAGCGTGCGTCGGTTTGTTACAATAAAAACGCGGCAATAGCAGCGAATAACGCAGTTGAGTGGAAGAATCTTCGTCTAAGCTGCGATTTTCCGCTCACTGCTACGTTTAAGACAATGAGTGTCAACCCTTTTTTGTTCCAATGAGTATTCTGCGTGTTGAAAATCTGACCAAAACCTACTCCAGTGGTGGTCGCGAGCTGACCGTGTTGCACGGCGTCAATTTTACGCTCGAACCCGGTGATACGTTCGCCATCGTCGGTCCGTCGGGTAGCGGCAAAACTACTTTGCTGGGCCTGTGTGCTGGCCTGGATCGGGCTTCGTCGGGCAGTGTTTACCTCAACGATATTCGTCTGGACGAGCTTTCTGAAGATGAGCGGGCCTCCATCCGAAATCAGTACGTTGGTTTCATTTTCCAGAATTTTCAACTGCTGCCAACACTCACCGCCCTTGAGAACGTAATGGTTCCGCTTGAGTTACGGGGCGAAAAAGGCGTTGCTAAAACAGCGCAGGCATTGCTGGATCGGGTTGGACTGGGGCAGCGTGGCCACCATTACCCAACCCAACTGTCGGGTGGTGAGCAGCAGCGGGTGTCATTGGCCCGTGCGTTTGCCAATCGACCTAAACTCCTGTTTGCCGACGAACCAACCGGCAATCTCGACGGCGATACCAGCGCCACCGTGGTCGATCTGCTGTTCGAACTCAACCGCGAAGCCGGCACAACCCTCGTCCTGGTTACGCACGACATGGAATTAGCCTCCCGCACTCAACGTATCATCCGCATCAAAAACGGCACGGTAGTCAATGATAGAATGACTGAATTATTGAAGGAGTGATTAAGTCTATTACATCCCCTATTCACACATTCTATCATTCACACATTGAAAATTAAATATGGATTCTCCTCGATTCAACGCTACGTTGCATACCAAACCGGGTTTAAGCTGGCTGCTACGTATGGCCTGGCGTGACAGTCGCCGAAGCCGACAACGGCTCTTACTATTCATGTCGGCCATCGTGCTGGGAATTGCGGCTCTGGTGGCTATTAATTCGTTTGGCGATAATCTGGCACGTAGCATCGATGAGCAGGCGCGGGAGTTGCTGGGTGCCGATCTTACGCTGTCATGGACACGTCAACCGGCGGCCAAAACGCAGGAATTTATGAAAGGCATCGGCCGCGACAGAGCGTATGAAGTTTCGTTTCCGTCGCTGGTGTCGGTTGCCAAAACGGGTGGCGTACGGCTGGCACAGGTGAAAGGGTTGCAGGGGAATTTCCCGTATTATGGTGTCTGGGACGTAACGCCAGCATCGGCAATTCAAACATTTCGACAGGCGAAAACGCAAGTAGCTTTGGTCGATGATGCATTGCTGGTTCAATTGGGCGCGCAACCCGGCGATTCGGTGAAAGTGGGAAATCTGTCGTTTCTGATTGGCGGACGCGTAATGAAAACGCCAGGGCAGGCTGCGATTACGACCACCGTTACGCCCACGGTGTTTATCCCAAATCAGTATTTGGAGAAAACCGGCCTGTTGCAGCGCGGAAGTCGGGTGGCTTACAAATACTATTACCAGTTTGCGCCCGGTACAGATGTTGAAAAATATGTCAAAACGATTTCCTCCCGTCTTGATAAAGAAGGAATTGGCTTCGACACGATTGCCGAACGGAAACGCCAGACGGGTCGCTCGTTTGCCGACCTGACTAAATATTTGAGCCTGGTAGCGTTTGTGGCGTTGTTGCTGGGATGTGTGGGCGTCGCCAGCGCGGTGCAGTTGTATGTGAAAGAGAAAATAGCGTCCGTTGCCATCTTACGAACACTCGGTGCCAGTGGACGACAATCGTTCCTGATTTTCCTGCTGCAGACGGCCATTATGGGCTTTATTGGAGCCGTTGTGGGGGCAATAGCGGGATCGAGTGTACAGTTAATTTTGCCACGTGTATTTGGAAATTTCCTGCCAATAACGGTCGATACTACGTTGTCGGCAACGGCTATTCTGGGGGGTATTGGTACAGGCTTGTTCATTTCCGTTCTTTTCGCCCTGATACCCCTGCTGGCCATTCGGAACGTAGCACCGTTACGTGCATTACGTACATCATACGAAGATGACCTAAGTGGGCGCGATCCGCTACGTTGGCTGGTGTATCTGGTGGTGGTTGGTTTCATTATCGGTTTTGCGTACTGGCAAACCGGGAATTTTATGCTGGCCCTCGGCTTCACAGCTGGACTAACCATCGCTTTCGGCATTCTAACAGCACTAGGATTGGGGCTAATCTGGTTGGTACGTCGGTTTTTTCCAACAACCTGGAGTTACGTCTGGCGGCAAAGTCTGGCTAATCTGTATCGTCCTAACAATCAGACACTAATTTTGGTAACGTCAATCGGTCTGGGCGCTTTTTTAATTGCTACGTTGTATTTAACGCAGGGGCTGTTGATTGGACGAGTTGAGCTGTCGGCTAGTGGCAATCAGCCCAATATGGTGCTGTTCGACATTCAGAATGAGCAACTTTCGGGTGTAAAATCACTGGTGAATGGACAGAAATTACCTGTTTTGCAGGAAGTGCCCGTCGTTACAATGCGCCTGACCGACATTAACGGGAAAACGGCAGAAACAGCGCGTCGTGATACGTCGTTGAAAATACCAAAATGGGCCTTCACACGTGAGTACCGCGTTACGTATCGCGACTCGCTTATTTCTTCGGAAAAGCTGATAGCAGGGAAAGCGCCCTATCAGGCTGACGGTACTACTTACGTATCAATTGAAGATGGATTTCTGGAACGAATGCACCTCAAACTCGGTGATACGTTAAATTTCAACGTACAGGGAGCCGCTATTCAGACCATTGTCGGCGGTACGCGTGAGGTTGAATGGAATCGGGTACAGACGAATTTTCTGGTTGTTTTTCCGAAAGGCGTACTGGAACAGGCTCCACAGTTTCACGTTCTGATGACCCGCGTTCCTGACAATCAGACGTCGGCACTGCTTCAGCGTGGCCTGGTCAGTCGTTTTCCGAACGTATCGGCCATTGATTTGGGGTTAATTCTCAAAACGATAGATGATATTCTGGCTCAAATCTCGTTTGTGATCCAGTTCATGGCCTTGTTCAGCATCCTAACGGGATTGCTGGTACTGGCCAGTTCGGTTGTGATCAGCAAGTTTCAGCGATTACGCGAGAGCGTACTGCTACGTACACTGGGGGCCAGCCAAAGCCAGATTCTACGTATCACAGCACTGGAATATGGTTTACTGGGACTTTTAGCGGCCCTCTCAGGGATTCTCCTTTCCATCGCCGGAACCTGGGCATTGGCGCAATTCGTCTTCGAAGTCCCTTATCGCCCTGACGTAGTACCGCTGGTTGTGGTAGCGACGGTGGTAACGGTGCTGACTGTTGTGATCGGCTTGTTCAATAGCCGCGACGTATTGGTCCGTCCACCGTTAGACGTGTTGCGGGCGGAGGGGTAATGATCTTCACTGAAGCTATAAGCCTAGTTTGTTTCTTCTGTGTAGAATAAGTAGATTTAGCAAAAATTCGAGTCATGAATCTTTCCCGGCAACAAACCGCCGAAGCGTACTGGTTATTGTTCAAACACTGCCAGAGGAAGTACAGGCGGTAGTTAAACAACGTATCGCTCGTACAAAGAAAGGGAAGACCCGCATTGATTTTCGGCACTTAGCTTCTGCAGGTTGGGATGATAAAAATCATATATACAGCCGCGATGAACTTTATGATTAAGTATGGCTGTAGTTTTCATTGACACAAACTGCTGGGTATACGCATCCAATCCGCAAAGTCCATTTTACACAATTGCCCACCAAAAATTCGCTGAATTCCAGGAGCGGGATTATGAGATTTGTTCATGTCCACAAATTATCAAAGAGTACACACGTGTATTAACATCCGAAGGAATTCTATCGCCAGAATCAATAAGCCAAAAAGCTGCTTTTATACGCGAAAGCACTACGTTTCTCTCCGAAACATCAGGAACAATTGCCGAATTTGATACCCTCATCGACAAATTCCAGGTTAAAGCTAAATCAGTATATGACTGTAGTAGCCTTAATGCTTCACTATGATATTAACACATTGTTGACTCATAACGTAGCTGATTTCGCACCAAGATACGCGTCGATGATTCAGGTAATTCCGTTACTATAGTTAGCTTTAACGCAGTAAAGGACTGATAATGGCAAATCAACTTATATACTTCTATTTCAAGTTATTCTTAGCTACATTATTTTCAATCTGCCCCCTTTGTATTAACGTAATGGTGCTACGTGCCCAGCCAATTACCCAGCTTTCCATTACAATTCTTGACGCTTCTACAAATAAACCTACGCCGGTACGCGTTCGGCTGACACGTAACGGTCGCGCGATAACACAACTGCCTACTGAAGCCGTTGCTGTGATGTACGGCCTTTGGGATCATGAAGATGGGTATGGTTTTCAGCCCGATAGTTCGTTCTACGTAGCGGGAAAGTTTCACCTGAATTTGCCTGCTGGTACGTATGAATTAGCGATTTCTAAAGGCAACGAATTTCTCCGGCAAACGCACAAACTAGTGTTGTCAGCGGGGAAAAATCTTTCGAAGACGTATCGACTCAGTCGCTGGATCAATACAGTTGCAAAGGGTTGGTACTCGACTGACGGTCACATTCACATCCGCCGTTCGCCCCGCGAAAATCCGCTCATTATGACCTGGCTGCAGGCTGAAGATGTTCGCATAGGAGCTCTGCTACGTATGGGCGATTTCTGGGAAACGTATTACCCGCAGTACGCTTACGGTGAGAAAGGAATGTATAAGCATGATAATCACTTGCTTATCACTGGCCAGGAAGATCCTCGAACGCCCGATTTAGGCCATGCTTTTGCGCTGGGTGCGGCTGACCGGGTTCGTCGGCGCGAGCGATATTACTATTACGATGACATTTTCGATAAGGTACATCAGCTTGGTGGTGTTACAGGATACGCACACCAGGCCGAAACGTTTCATGGCTACCGTGGCCTTATTCTTGATGGTCTGCGCGGTAAAGTCGATGCGTTTGAACTGCTCCAGTTCTGCGTAGACGATCATCCGCTGCACACCGATCATTATTACCACATGCTCGATTTGGGCATTCCGCTTACGGCCACGGCTGGTTCTGATTTCCCCTGGTGCGGGCAGGATCACGGTCACGGTCCGCCAGAGCGATTGTCACGTATCGGTAATGCACGGTTTTACACGTATCTGGGCAAAGCCGGCGAAAACCTCAACGTATCAAACTGGCGTTCGGCAGTGGCTGCCGGGCATACATTCGTATCCAGTGGGCCGATACTTGATTTTAACGTAACAGACACATCGGCAGGAGATACCGCCATACCGGGCGATCACCTGACTATCAAACGAGGTAATTCCATTACCATCACTGCACGAGCTTATGGTCATCCGGGACAGGTTCCGCTTGATACGCTGGAAATCGTCAGCCACGGGCGCGTAATTGGCCGGGTTACAGCTCGCGACAGTGGTCAGTCAGCAGAGCAGTTGTCGCTTCGATTGACGCTACCCCTAGAAAGAGGACAATGGATCGCAGCCCGCTGTTCGGCCGGGCCGAGTCAGGCGGCCCATACAACGCCCATATACGTAACGGTCGACGGTGGTGGGTTCCATAATCCAGAAACCGCCGGACACTACCTCGACCTTAGCGAACAATATCTTCAGGAAATCGAAAAACTCCTTGATACACCGCCTACGAACGTAGAACAACAGGCCGGACGCTATCGGGATGGTCTGAAGACACGGATCGACGAAACCCGACGGGTTATCGGCACATTACGTCAGAAATTGCTACGTTAGTTGCTACGTGCAAATCCGTTTATTTCCACTGCGTTACGTCCAATACGTTCGGGCAGAAGTCGTATTCTTCGGGCTGGTTGGAGCCAATTAACAGCAGTTGGTCAGGACTGAGCTGACGTACCTGTTCATGATACCAGGCTGCTCCCTGACGGTCGAGGTTCGAGGTGGGTTCATCGAGAATGACTACGGGGGAATCCGTAAAAAATGCCAATCCTAGCTTTACACGCTGCTTCATACCCGACGAAAAATACTTAATTTCTTTGTGGCGGGCGTTTGTCAGCAGCAGCCGTTCTGCTACGTCGTCGGGCGTCATATTTTGTTTGAACGGCTTGAATGTCTGGTGGAAAATCAGCAACTCCGTCAGAGTCAGTTCTTCCACCAATTCCAGATAAGGCGCGGCCAGACTCACTTGTTGAAACCAATAATCTGGCTCTATTACGGCCCCTTTTCGCGAATACGTGAGCTTGCCTTCCGTAACAGGTAAGCTTCCGGCAAGAAGTTGCAGCAGCGTTGATTTACCGCTTCCGTTCGGCCCAACGAAGGTGTAACTTGTTCCGGCGGTAAGCGTTAAATCGACACGCCGAAAAATCCACTCTTTGCGGTATTTCTTCCCTAGCTGACTGGCAACGATTTCCATAATGGATAATGTTGGCGGTGAACCCATTATTCATTGTTCATTATCCATTACTCATTCAATTATTCTTTCTCTCCATTCGATGAAGGCCCGCGCATGATACCCCGCTCCGAGCTGCGGATGAAGTTTACAATGTCGTCGCGCTCGTTGGAGGGTGGCAACTCCAGTTCAATCTGCGTGAGCGCATCAGCATTATTCAGCCCCCGCATGTAGATGTAGCGGTAAACATCCTGAATCTGGTTTATTTTGTCGTTTTCGAATCCCCGCCGACGTAAACCGATTGAATTGATACCTGTGTAAGAGAGTGGCTCACGGGCGGCTTTGGTATAAGGCGGTACGTCCTTACGTACCAGCGAACCGCCTGAAATCATGGCATGAGCGCCGATACGAGTAAACTGAAGCACTGAACTCGAACCGCCAATGATGGCCCAGTCGCCCATGTGTACGTGGCCGGCCATCTGTACGTTGTTGGTGATAATGCAATGGTTACCAATCCGACAGTCGTGTGCTACGTGTGCGTAGGCCATGATCAGGCAATTGCTGCCAATTTCGGTTTTCCAGTGTTCTTCGGTTCCCCGGCTGATGGTGGCATATTCACGTATCGTCGTGTTATCGCCGATAAACGTTCGGGTGTATTCGTTGTTGAACTTCAAATCCTGCGGAGTCGATGAAATAACGGCTCCGGGATAAATCTTGCAGTTTCGGCCGATGCGGGCTCCTTCATTAATGACCGCATGTGAACCAATCCATGTTCCTTCGGCGACCTCAACATCTTTGTGGATAATGGCAAACGGCTCAATAACCACATTTTGAGCAATCTTCGCTTCAGGATGTATATAAGCTAATGGTTGAATCATGTTTTTAAGTGATGAATGATGAGTGATGAGTGATGACCGATAAGTGGTACGTGATGAGTATTGCTTGATTAATTGCTACACTCATCGCTTATCACTTATCGGTCATCACTCATCACTCATCACTTCTTTTTAACCAGACTGGCAATCATATCGGCTTCACAAACCAGTTGGTTGGCCACGTACCCGCGACCCTGCATTTTTACAATACCCCGTTTCATGGGTGAGGTGAACTCACACCGAAATATTACCATGTCGCCGGGTAAAACGTTGCGCCGGAACCGACAGTTTTCGATACCAATCAGGTAAGGCCAGTAATTTTCGGGGTCCGATACGGTGCTCAGGACCAGAATACCGCCCGTTTGGGCCATCGCTTCGAGCTGCATCACACCCGGCATGACAGGATTTCCCGGAAAGTGCCCTGGGAAAAATGGCTCATTCATGGTTACATTTTTGATGCCTACTACGCTGTTTTCGTCCAAAGCAATGATTTTGTCAATCATCTGGAACGGATAGCGGTGGGGCAGCATTTGCGAAATCCCATTGATATCCAGTACGGGTGGCTGAGTTGGGTCGTACTGAGGCACCTGATTAGCCGCATTTTTCTGAATGAGCTTCTTGATTTTTTTGGCAAACGCTACGTTGGCAGCATGACCCGGGCGGGCGGCCAGAATCTGCGCTTTGATAGGCCGGCCAATCAGCGCCAGATCACCCACTACGTCGAGCAGTTTATGGCGCGCCATTTCGTTGGGATGGTGCAGCTTAATATTGTTCAGGATACCATCCTGCTTGTTAACACTAACCTTTGGCTTTTTGAGTAAATCGGCCAGATAGTCAAGTTCACCATCCTGTACGTCGCGGTCCACAATCACAATGGCGTTTGTCAGATCGCCCCCTTTAATCAGGTTTTGTTTGTAAAGCGTTTCGAGGTCGTGCAGAAAAACGAATGTCCGGCTGCTGGCAATCTGGTCAGGAAACTGGGTGATGTCGTTCAGCGATGCGTGTTGACTGCTGATAACCCGTGAGTTATAATCGACCATCACCGTAAGCCGGTAATCATTTAATGGCAAAGCTGCCATTTCAATGTCTTTTTCGGCATTCCGATAATGAACGTATTCGTTAACTTCGAAGTAGTTTCGGGTGGCGTTCTGTTCTTCGATACCGGCATCCCGTAGCGCATCGATAAACTGAATCGACGAGCCATCCATAATGGGCGGTTCCGGGCCGTCTAACTGAATGAGTATATTGTCGAGTTGTAAACCCACGAGGGCAGCCAACGTGTGTTCAACCGTGTGGATCCGTGCTCCGCTTTGCTCGATAGTGGTTCCCCGCGAAAGATCCACTACGTTATCAACGTCAGCATCAACGATGGGTTGGCCTGGTAAGTCGACACGCTGAAATTTATAGCCATGATTGGTAGGGGCAGGCAAAAAAGTCATTGTTGCCTGAACGCCCGTGTGTAATCCTACTCCCGATACCGAAACGGCTTTCTGAATTGTCTGTTGTTTGGTATTCATTCTTTATCAGTTGTCAGTTTACGATAGGTGATAGATAGCAAACTGATAACTATTTTTCATTTTTCTTTTCTAAATCGGTAAGGCGCTGCTCCAGAGTCGGTAAACGTCGGAAAACAGCCAGCGAACGCATACTTTCTTTCAAACCAAAAGCAGGCGAACTATTAATCGATGTACCCTCTTTGTCAACGCTTTTGCCGACGCCCGATTGAGCTCCTACTTTAGTACCATTGGCAATCGTTAAATGGCCTGCAAAACCGACCTGCCCCGCAATAACACAGTTCTCGCCAATTTTGGTTGAGCCCGAAATTCCCGTCTGTGCGGCCACAACCGTATTTTTACCGATTTCTACGTTATGCCCGACCTGGATCAGGTTATCCAGTTTCACCCCTTGCCGAATAATGGTCGATCCCATTGTGGCGCAGTCGATGGTCGTATTTGATCCGACGTTCACAAAATCTTCCAGAATCACATTACCCAATTGCGGTATGGTTTTATACGTACCATCGGACTGTGGTGCAAAGCCAAATCCTTCACTGCCAATCACGGCGTTTGGGTGAATAACACAGTTTTTCCCGATGATGGAGTTATCAAGGATACGCACGCCGGGGTGAATGATCGTGTTATCCCCGATTTGCACATTGTTACCCACATAGGAATGTGGATAAATCTTGACGTTATGCCCAATCCGGCAGTTACGACCAATGTACGAAAACGCGCCCCGGTAGTTCTGTTCGCCAATTTCGGTACCCTCGCCCAGATACGACGGCTGCTCAACGCCCACGCGGGCAAAAAGCAATTGTTTATGGTATTCTTCCAGAAGTCGGGTGAAGGCCGAATAGGAATTATCGACAAAAATCAACGCAGAATCAACAGGCTTTTTAGGCTCAAACGAACGGTCGACAATCACCGCCGATGCCTGCGTCGTATACAGATGGGGTTCATACTTTAAATTTGATAGAAACGAAATATCCCCAGGGCGGCCTTCTTCAATCTTGGCTAATCCGGTGATTGCCAGTGTATCATTTCCGGCTACTTCGCCCCCCAGCAGTGTTGCAATCTGCTTGACTGTAAACTTCATATACGTATGACGACCGTCGCAAAACGCTCACTTTCCATGAGCGATCAGGCCGCTAAGGTAACTAACAAATTGCACTTTTCGTATACTATCCCCCTGAATTCGTTGAAGAAAAAGTAGGTAACTACGCTACGTTGCTGCCCAGCGTCAGGTCTTTTGCCCAACAAACGTAGTAGCGACGAACGATGTTGGTCAGTACGTGAATGTTCGACAGATCCGACGCATCTGCTACGTCGATAACCTTGCCACTTTTGAGTTTAATAGCAATCCGATCCCCCGATGGCAGATAGGCAGCATTGGTGGCCTGCCCTTCAATCAGAAAATAAGACAGCATTTCATCGTTCAGCCCATTACTACGTAGTTGTTCTTCCAACTCCTTTAGCAACTCGTCGGCAAATGGCTCTGTCGAGAGCATGATTTTAAATAATTTCCGATCGAGCAGCATCTGACACAGCGTCGATAGAATCAGATCGGGGTGCAGCGCCCACTGCTTGATACACGACCAGACATCGAAATCATCGAGTTTGGTAAACGCATCCAGATACGTTCGATTCGTCTGAAACTGCTCGAGCGAAACGCTTTCGAGCAGAAAAAGCCGGAACGTATTAGGTGCATAAACCGACTCTGTCTGAACTGACCCGGCCTGGACTGGCTCGGATTGACGAATCAGAAACCGCGCCCGACGTAGTATCTGAATCAACATCGACTCGCAGCAGATTGACGTTTTATGCAGGTAAACCTGCCAGTACATCAGTCGCCGGGCATTCAAAAAATTCTCAACACTCAGAATTCCCTTGGCTTCGACAACAAGTTGGTCATCAACCAGATCAAGCATTTTGATGATACGTTCGGCCCCGATTGCCCCTTCGGCCACCCCCGTATAATAGCCGTCGCGGTTGAGATAATCCATTCGGTCCATATCCAACTGACTCGAAACGAGTTGATGAAAAAATGGTCGGTGATACGTTCCGTCAAACATGCTGATTGCCAGCGACAACGCTCCACTAAACTGCCGGTTGAGGTCGTGCATAAGCATGAGCGAAATCTGTTCATGCAGCACATTGTCCAGCAAGCAGCATTCCAGTACGTGCGAAAATGGCCCATGTCCAATATCGTGCAGCAGAATGGCAATCTGAGCTGCTTCGCACTCGTCGGAGGTGATAATATGGCCTTTGCTTTGCAGCGTACTCATGGCCTGCCCCATCAGGTGCATAGCGCCAAGCGCGTGGTGAAAACGAGTGTGCAACGCGCCAGGATATACATATTCCGACAAACCTAGTTGCTTGATACGTCGAAGTCGTTGAAAGTATGGATGCTCGACCAAATCAAAGAGGAGCTCGGTCGGAATAGTAATGAACCCGTATACCGGGTCGTTCAGAATTTTCTTCTTGTTTGATGCTGTCATCCTTACAAAGATACCAGAGCCGAACGCAGGATTGCAGACGTATTGTTCGAAAATCAGGCAAATGCTGTTTGTACTGCCAAAAATTTCGTAATTTTGTCCCGCTAAATCTGAGCAATCAATCAGCAATGGGCTTGTAACTCAGTCGGTTAGAGTGCCTGACTCATAATCAGTAAGTCGCAGGTTCGAGCCCTGCCTGGCCCACCCTCATAATTAAGCACTTACATGTAAAAATGTAGGTGCTTTTTTTGTTGGTTTACGCGCTGGTTTACACATCTCATTACTTTCTACAAGTGCCCGAATTTCAATCACTTTCGAAACTACTTGCTAGACTTGGCCTAATGCTAGGGTTCGTTATAGCGCTAAGTCAGTGCAAGCAGCCCTCAGTTGACGCCCCGACTAATACCACACCCACCCGTGACTCCAATGTAGCCTTGGGCATACCTGATGGAGCAAAAACTAGTGAGAGTAGTCTCCATACTTACCTGATCACCCGCCCCACCTATTCACTCTCCTATAACACTTCCACCGGCATCGCTAACTGGTGTAGCTGGCATCTGTCTACTGCCTGGAAAGGGTCGGCTACCCGCTACAGTGGCAACTTCATTCCTGATCAGTCATTACCCGCTTCTTGGTATCAGGTTAAACATGCTGACTATACCAATACCGGCTTTGACAGAAATCACCTTTGCCCTTCAGATGATCGCGATAGCACAGCGGAGGAAAACCGAACTACGTTTATCCTGACCAATATTGTACCCCAGGCTCCTCAGTTAAACCGTCAGAGCTGGCTACGTCTGGAGGACTACTGCCGGGGCCTGGTTGTTAAGGGAAATGAACTCTACATCATTGCCGGAACAGCAGGCAAAGGTGGCGAGGGAGACAACGGGAAGGCAAGCACGTTAGCCAGTGGCAAACTAAGCGTTCCTGCTTCGCTGTGGAAAGTGATTGTAGTGCTGCCTGTTGGTTTGGATGATGTGAACCGGATAAACGCTCAGACGCGAGTTATTGCGATCCTGCTCCCGAATACCAATGCGGCCGGAATGCAGGCATGGGGGAATTACCGGGTAAGTGTAGATGAGATCGAAAAGCAGACAGGGTATGACCTGCTGTCTACTCTATCCCAAAGTGTACAGCAGGCAGTGGAGGCTAGAGTAGATCAGACGACAATTCAGTAAGGCATTTCTCCGCTGATTATGGATATTACTAATGTACTAATATGACTCCGCTTGTGCTTAACTTAAAAGACTGTTCCAATACCACTAATACCACTCCGCAAGCGCTTAAAAGGCTCTTCTTACCATTTCTGTAGCACCTACCAGAAAAGGCCCCCTATACACCCCTTTTTAGTTTGACTGCTCTGCGTCTAGAATGGTCTGTGGATAAAATTTACAAAAAAGGCGAATCTCTGGCTTTTGCAGAGCCGCCAGGGCTCGAATTAAGCGCGATCAAATGTAACTCGTTTAACTCCGCATTGAAGCTTAAGCGCTGTATTTCAGCCCCTGAATTAGTAGGCAAAAAAATAAAAAGATGTTTTAGAGCCTACATTTCCTACACATCCTACACAGGTGGGCTTAAGCTAGGTTGAGATTTTTTTATAGCCTGTCACCTCAAAATCATCTTACCAATTCACCTTATTTTATATTTTTGACACTTATCCTAATCAATTACTTCATGAAACACCTGTTTACGCTTCTGTTTTTAGTGCCGGTTTTTTGTCTTGGGCAAAATAACTACATAGTGACAACACCAAACTCCACGACCCCAGGGGTTAATAATGTGATTGTGGGGCCCAATGCAGGTAATGCAACAATGTCGGGCTCATTTAATTCGTTTCTGGGGGGCGATGTTGGCCAAAACAATACAACTGGTATTCAGAATACGTTTGTAGGCTATCAGGTAGGCCAAAACAATACCAAGGGCAATTCAAATTCGTTTGTCGGAGTTAACGCGGGTCTAAACAACACCATAGGGTCATATAATTCGTTTGTCGGAGTTAACGCGGGTCTAGGTAACACGACAGGTTCTAATAATTCCTTTATTGGTGTCAATGCAGGTTTAGGTAACACAACTGGCACTGATAATGCGTTTGTAGGCTATCAGTCCGGACAAGCTAACACAACGGGTATAAATAATTCGTTTTTTGGTTCAAGGGCAGGCTATTCAAACACAACCGGCAGTTATAATGTATTTGCGGGCATAAATGCAGGGCGTGATAACACGACAGGTACGAGTAATTCATTTGTAGGATCAGGGGCAGGTGCCTTCAACACTACTGGTGAGAATAATTCATTTGTAGGCTCAGGTGCTGGCTATCGTAACACCACGGGTGTCAATAATTCATTTTTAGGTTATCAGGCGGGCACAAATAACTCCGAGGGAAGGCATAATGCGTTTATAGGCGCTTATGCTGGGTATTATAACACGACAGGTGACCAGAATTCATTTGTAGGTTCTGGTTCAGGTGTTTCCAACACTACAGGTAGATATAATTCATTCGTAGGCGCTAGTGCGGGTAGTGCTAATTCTACTGGGGATCAGAATTCGTTTATAGGGTCTTATTCAGGCTTTTATAACAAAACGGGTAGCTACAATTCGTTTGTGGGCTATCAGGCAGGCTACACCAATTCAACTGGTGAGCAGAATTCCTATGTAGGTGTAAAGGCGGGCTATGACAATACCACTGGTACCAACAATGTATTTCTGGGTTTTCAGGCGGGGGTTTCCAATACTCAAGGCAATAACAATGTGCTGATTGGCTCCTCATCGGGGGCATTAATTACCACTGGTAGTAACAATATCATGCTGGGAACTAATGCTCAGCCTGCATCCAGTAACCTTCAAAACGCTGTAGCTATTGGTTCCAATGCCAGAGTCGCCTTAAGTAACGCTATCATATTAGGGAATCCCGATAATACCAGCATTGCGGTCGGTATCGGTACCGACTCCCCCCAATTCCCCCTCGATGTACGGGGAACAATCAACCTCCGTGAAAATGGCAAAATCAAATTCGCTCATCTGGGCAATCCGATACGTAACGGTACAACTGACAAATTTCTGACGGTGAATGAACAGGGAGAAACAGAGCTGGCTCGGTACCGGATCAGTATCGACAACGTAAACCAGTGGAGTGACAAGGTGTTTGATAAAAGCTATGCGCTTAAGCCATTGGCTGAGGTTGAAACGCATATTAATCAACACGGACATTTACCTAATGTACCCTCCGCAGAGGAGGTAGTCAAAGAAGGAATCGATCCGGCTAAGATGGACGCTAAGTTGCTGGAGAAGATTGAAGAACTGACGCTTTACAGTATCCAACAGGACAAGAGAGCTGAGCAGCAGGAAGACAAACTTCAGCAACAGCAAAAACGTATCGACCAACTAGAGCAACTCGTCAAACAGCTACTGGAAAAGAAATAAGACTTAGCCCCTACCGATTTGATAGGGGCTCTTTATATCTAGTTCAAGTGACTCGGATAAGCCATAACCGTATCACCCTCCTGAAAGTCAATCAGCCACATCAGAAAACGCAGGTCGTTTTACATAACAATGGAAGGCACAAAACCGTCCTAAAATACCCGTAAAAATACCCGATTTGTACCACCACGATTCTGTTTGATGTGTACACCAGTAGCCAGGATGTGTATCGAGGGGAGGATCACTTCCTGCGATAGGTAGGGCCAATAATTCAATTGAGGAGAAATAGGTGTTGGACAAACTAAGAACCACTTACTCGACTACGCCGAAGCTAACTTTACCCTTACCCAGCTGAAAACCTGGCCCTCCAATAACAAACGTGCCATTGGACATACCGACCGAACTACCATTTCTGGTATTGGGTGGGGAATTGTCATCAACCCTACGCACCTGAACCCAATTTATGCCACTTCGTTGATACACGTAGCAGGCTCCCTGATTGATATACCCGTCGCCATCGGCCCCCGTCGCCCCTACAATGATATAATCGCCCCCTATACTGACACTCCCCCCAAAGTGATCATCGGTTGACCCATCGAAAGCGGTTAATTTAACCAGTTGAGTCCAACTAGTGCCGGAACGGGAGAATACATAGGCAGCCCCCTGGTCGGTGTTGGCTCCCAGGTCATTGAACACAGAGCCAACAACCGCGTATGAGCCTGATAAAGCAACACCCCAGCCGAACTGATCGTTGGGGGACCCTTCAGAAGCGGTTAACTTAGCCTGCTGACTCCAAGTGTTGCCTGAACCCACAAACACATTGCGGGAAAACACATAAGCTGCCCCCTGGTTGGTATTAGTAGCACTGTTCGCATCGTTCTGAGGCGCACCAATCAGGGCGTAATCACCCGACAGGGCTACCCTACTCCCAAAGGCATCGTCAATATACCCATCGTTCGATACAAGTTTAGCCTGTTGAGTCCAGGTCGTCCCAGAGCGCATAAATATATACGCTGACCCCTGATGACTATTTTCCCCCACAGTTTCATAAAAGGCTCCTACCAGCGCATAATCGCCTGAAATACTTACCGATTGGCCGAAACCGCTATTGGCGCTGCTGGTTAGCTTTTGCTGTTGATTCCAGGCGGTTCCGTTTCGAAAAAAGACATAAGCGGAGTTAACGCCAGTACCTATAAAGGCGTAATCACCTGATAGAGAAACACTGGAACCGAAGGCATTTCCACCCGAACCATCACTGGCGAGAAGCTTGGCCTGTTGAGTCCAGGCTCTGCCGATTCGCACAAATACATAGGCTGAACCTTGACTTAACTGGCCATTGACAACATCCTGGGGCGCTCCTATAAGGGCATAGTCACCCCATATAGATACGCTTTGACCAAAGCTATCGCCTAATACGCCCATGCCATCCCCCGACATTCCGTCGCTAGCAGTTCGCGACACGGGGGCGAGTGCATTAGCAGAGGTGGTGGCCATGGGCAACCAGTTCTGGCCGTCGTAGAGATAAAGGGTAGTCTTGTCTAAGTCGAAGACGATGGCACCTACCTGGGGGTTAACAATCGCTATGCGCTGGGCACTGCTCATGCGGGGCAGATAAGCGGCTTTGGTGGTGGAGGGTACATCGATGGCTGCCGAAGGATGCGGTGTGCCTCCAAAACCGATCTGTGCCCGGGTTGCTTTAGTAAACAAACAAAGCAGGATCAAACAGTAGAGATGTGCTTTCATGGTAAGGAGCTGAGGATACTGCTGTTGCCTGATCTTAAACGCTGTTGACAAGGCCACTATAGGCACAAAAGTAACTTGATCCTACCCGTCGATATAGGAAAAAATCGCCATTTACCGGCCGATCGCTCAAATTAGGAATAGACTTATGGGCTTTTGAGCAAAAAATTGTCGAAGCCGATATTATGAGCGAAGTAGGCAGAAGGGGGTTGGCCTGTAAATTGTTTGAACTCCTTGATGTAATGCGATTGATCGTAGTAACCGCCCTGATTAAGAAGGTCTTCCCAACTTCGAATCTGCCCACTGACTATGGCGCTACGAATGACCAGAAAGCGGTTAATACGGCTGAATTGTTTCATACGTAAGCCGGTTGCTTCCCTAAATCGGCGTTCGAGCGTACGTTGGGGCAAGCCAGTTGCCGCTGCCACCTCGCTAATAGAAACCGTGTCGGGCTTGGTCTGTAATAGTAATACTGCTGTATCAAGACCTCTTTTGAGTGGTTTAACTCCTATAAGTTTACTCATCAGATACAGCTCAAGTTGGTTAACTTTTGCCTTGTCACCTTCAGCTGATCGTACTGAACCGGCCAACGTATGAGCATCGGCAGGGAGTATAGTCTGAAAGTCAATGGTTTGGTCAGCCAGCGAAGTTAGGTCAACCCCCAAAAGGGTGTGCATTCCAGTTGGGGTAAAATAAGCGACCACTGTGTGCACATGACCGTGTATAATGTACTGATGTCGGCGGGTGAATGGGCCGATTAGGCAGGTAACAAAATGCTGATCTAATCGCCCGCTGACGGGGTTGGGTTTATGGTTGGCCAGTCCACAATTAATGGCCAGTTGGCCAGTGCTGGATGGAGGCACAAAAAAAAGAATTTGTTCGCCGATTGGTACTGATGCCTCTACAACCGCATATCGCTCGATATAGGGCCGTAATTGAGCATTTGGTATAAAATCGAGGTAGTTCATTCTGTAAATTAGGCAGGTGGTTGATTCCAGTCTTGGTTCACATAGTAGGTAGATATGAGCACAACTTATTTACTCAGTTTGACAGCACCTTACACTAACGAAAAGTGGCTAGGTTTATCTGCAAAAGGTGGGTGCTGCAAAAGTATACGAGTTGTTCAGTGAGCCAGGCATTTACTAATATGTTTGACTAGTTGAGTAAATTGCTATACTTTGTAACGAAACCTAAAGTAACTGTATGGAAATACTAGCATTTCTTTTCGAGTTAGCAGTGGGATGGCTCATCGCCCCAAAGGAGATACCAAAACGCGGCCTCCCTAATCCCCCATATATTCCCAAGCGAGAGTCAAACATGTAACCCGACCTCACCTGGCGGGCACTTTAATGCTACACATATTTCTGAAAACGAGCAGTCGACTACCCTACAAAACCTACAAAAGGTCAATCAAGTACGAGAAGAAAATAAATACTTTTTCTCACCGCCACTTTCATCACTTTCACCACTCGAGCTTACTTCTGTTTCAAGAGTTGATTAAGCAGCCGTTCTAGCTCAGCCTGCTTTTGTTCCAGCGTCTGAAGCTTCAGTTGCTGTACTTGCAACTGCTGCTGTTTCTGCTGATCACCTTTCTCTAACTGAATACTGTACAAGGTCAATTCCTCTACCTTCTCTAACAGCGTCGCATTCATCCTGACCAGATCGATCCCCTCTTTAGTTACCTGTTCTGCCGAGGGAACACCGGGTAAATGGCCGTGCTGGGCTACGTAGTTGGCAACGGCAGGTAGTGAACGGAGTTGGTACGTGGGGGCAAAAACTTTGTCACTCCACTCGCTGGGGCTATTGATACGAAGCTGATAGCGGGCTAGTACGGTTTCGCCTTGCTCGTTAACCGTAAGGAACTGATCGGTTGCTCCCTGGTGTATTGAGTTGGAGAGGTGGGCAAACTTGATGCGGCCATTGTTTCGTAGGTTGATGGTGCCCCGCACATCCAACGGGAATTGAGGAGCATTGGTACCAATGCCGACAGCGATGCTGGTGTTGGTGGGATCGCCTAAGACGATGGCATTACTTAAAGCTACAGTAGCATTCGTGCCAATCGCTACGGAATTATTCAGGTTATTGCTGGTGGGTTGCGTGTTTGAACCCAGCATGATATTATTGCTGCCTGTCGTGATGACCGTGCCGGAAGAGGGACCAAGTATAATATTGTTAGCTCCGCTGGTGTTGTTGTAACCCGACCGGTAGCCAATGAACACGTTATTACTACCCATGCCATTGCTGTAACCCGCTGAACGGCCCACAAAACTGTTATTGACTCCCGTAGAATTGGTATAGCCCGCCGAATAGCCTAAGAAGCTGTTGCTGTCTCCAGTTGTGTAAAAGCCCGCATAAGCCCCCACGAAGCTATTATCAGTGCTACCGGTGCCGTTGTAGCCTGCCTGATAGCCCAGAAAGCTGTTATAAGCCCCTGTCGTGTTGGAGTAGCCCGCTGAACTTCCTACAAAGCTGTTCGAAAAGCCAGTGTTATTGGAGAAGCCCGCAGCATAGCCAACAAAGGCGTTATCATCACCACTCGAATTGTAAGTGCCCGCGTAATAGCCCAGAAAGGAATTTTGGTCCCCGGTGGTATTGTAGTTGCCCGCACTAGAGCCTATAAAGGCATTAAAACTGCCGGTGGTATTACTGTATCCCGCATAGGACCCCACAAACGAATTATACCTTCCCATGGTATTACTGTATCCGGCGTTATAGCCCAGAAAGGAATTATGCACTCCCTGTGAATTCTTATAACCCGCATAACTGCCAATAAAGGCATTATAACTCCCAATGGTGGTTAGCAGACCTGCTGCATAGCCCACAAATACATTCTCAGTGCCCGTGTTACTCTGCCCGGCAAAGGCCCCCAGCGTTACAGTACGGACCCCTCCGACCGTACCCGCGTAGGCACCCAGGGTGATGTTGGATTTACCATCGGCACTGGTGGAGGCCGTGTAGTAGATGCTTTGCGTTTGCTGAGCCCAGGCAGGTATAGCGAGGGCGACTACCAGTAGCAGAAGAAGAATTGATTTCATAGCGTAAAGGATTGATAAGAAGAGTCGGGTACATTTTAACAAATGTACATAACTGCCTCATATTCATCGGAAGTGAATGAGTAAGCGGTACGTGAAGCCATTGACAACAAAAACGCCAGCCCAGTAGAGCCAGCGTTTCGTCTATGGGTTGCGTTCTATACCCTCAATTCAACCGGCGCACATGATTGTAATGCTCGGCTGCTTTAGCAAACCAGCTCCTATGGTGACCTTTATTGACCGGTAACTAATTGGCCGCTCACATCTTGGCTTTTTCGTTTACCTTTCGATGCTGCTAAACCCACCATTAATTCGATACACGAAATGAAAGCTCCCCTATGGCTGTTCTTCCTACTACTCATTTTAACCAGTCCGAATATACCCGCATCGACCTATGCACAAACCTCACCGCCCACCGACTCGATTCGGCTTCAGGTTCGCCCGGCTTCTGATAGCCTGATAGCCATCCACCAGCTTTTTCTTCGAAAACGTCGCAGTGCCAAGACAGCCATTTGGACAGGAGTTGGCGTCGGGGTGGGCTTGGGCTTAATCGGC
Organism: Spirosoma profusum; assembly: GCF_014699005.1. GTDB lineage: Bacteria > Bacteroidota > Bacteroidia > Cytophagales > Spirosomataceae > Spirosoma > Spirosoma profusum. The sequence goes on along the minus strand of NZ_JACWZY010000025.1, from coordinate 22,988 downwards.
CTGGGTAGTTATGCCTTGGTAAACTCGGCGAAAAAGGCGACCAGTGGTATGCCCCTTGAGGAGGGATCTGCTTCAATTAGTCTCAAGTTTAGTTTGCCTGGCCTGCCCATCCTTACCTTGGGAGTGATTCGGCGGATTCGCTTCAACCGGCATCGAGAAGCGGTTCTGGTTGACGCTTATAAGAAGGGTAAAGGTCTACCTCCCTCTATTCGGCGATCAATCAGGAGCCAGCACTTTGCCACTCAGTAAATACCGTTTTCGGTGGCATTATAATTTTATATCAAGCGTACATTTACAAAAATAGCCAGCGCTCAGTTAATAAGCGCTGGCTATTGGCTAGGTTGCTAACGGTATCAATTCAGTCGCCTAACATGATTGTAATGCTTGGCTGAAAAGGCAATCTCGTACTGGTTTAAACGCTTTTGCATTAACTCAATCTTCTCTTCCAAGGCCGCTGTCTTTTGTTCCGCCAGCTCAGTGAGCTTATGACCAACCTCAACCTGGTGGCGGCTACAGGTAACTAGTTCTCGGTGAATACTGACTACTTCCTGCAAGTCAGTGACCCACTCTCTGAGCGTATCTATATCGTGGCAATCGTTGGGGTTTCCGGATACTGGTTTCATGAGCTTAAGAGGCTTTATAAATGTGAGTAAAAGCATTATTGCCATTCGCGGGAGATTGGCGGATTTTGGCCATATCACTGTCGACAACAAACGATTGGATCGTCAGGTAATGACGTTCAGTCATGCTCAGTGATTGATGGCCTAATATCTTCTGAATGCTGGGCATGGAATATCCTTCCTTTAGAAACACAACACCTGCTGTCTTACGGCACACCTTACTACAGAACTCAAACGGTAACTGTAGCTTTTGTGCGATCTCCTTCAAATGGGTATTGATTACCTTCAGCCGGGGGCGCTTGCCTTTCGCTAGTTCCCTGAATAACTCCTGAGCTTGTGGTAATATCGGGATATGGCATTCCCCCCAAGCCGGTGCGTGACGTAGTTTCAGGCGCTGGTACACCCATTTATCCCCATAAGGTGTATTCACACGGAAAACCGATTCATGAGTGACTACTTTAAGGGCGTCGTTGTAATCCAGTCCAGTGTAACACATAAATAAGGCCCATTTACGAACTATATCCCGAATGCCGATTAGGGGTAATACCTTGAGTTCAGCCAGCGCCGTTTCGCTCAGAAAAACAATACGTTTTGCTGGGTTACCCCTAGGTGGCTTGAATTGAAATAGCCCATTTACCTGAATCCGGTCGTACAGCAAAGCGTGATGCAGCGCAGCTTTTACAAAGGTCAGGTAGCGGTTTGCTGTATCGGCGTTGATACTTTTCTCTCGCAGGTAGTCATAGAACTGCATACCAAAGCCCGGCGTTATCTGCTCGGCCAAAAAACCGGGTTGACGCTTTTTGTTCAAGAACGTATTCAGATGCTGACCCGCCATCCGATAACTAGCGCGGGTCTTGTCGGCTTTTCGCTCTTCTTTAGGCCGTGTATCAAGGTGAGTGATGTAGTCCTGATAGACCACGCGCAGGCTAAGATGAGGATTGGGTACATTCAAGCCATCAGACGCTCTTAGATTGGGCAAGTGCTGTCTTGACCAGGCTTGGCGGACGGTATTTGCCCGAGGTAAGGGGGCAATTATTTTTTGTGATTGTAGAATCTGTTCATGCTGGCTACGAAACTGATCGAGTTGCAGGTGTAGTTTTAGTGCTTCAGAGCAAGCTTCCTGCAATAGTTCCTGCTTTCGCTTCCACACATCAAGGGTTACGCAGATACCGGTACGATATTCCGTCGTTCGTTCGCCATTGAGACCAAGGCGGCAGTAAAGCATCACTTCCCCGCTGGTCTGTTTGGAGCGGATACGAAAGCAGAAGGTTAATTTATTGACTATACTTTTAAACATGACCTTGGCCCTCCATAGCCTCAAAATGTCCAGATAATTGGTTTATATTCACTTTCACCCGTTCCATACTACGGTCAATCGATGTTCCTCTTACCTTCACATAATGGCGCTCTGTGGTCGTAATGGAGGAATGTCCCATCATCAGGCTTACATCAGCAATCCGGTGTCCTGCCGCTAACATTAAGCTCCCGAACGTCTTGCGGGCCGTTTTCTTAGTAATCCGCCAGGAGATGCCTAACTCCGCTTCAATTTGATCCGTATAGCGATTAACGACCCCTCCCGAAATGTCAGCAGGACCCTGGGGGTACAGAGCAAACAGTTGCTCTACTTCATCAAGTCTTGGTAAGTGATATTCAACATGAGGGGGCTTTTTGCGCCTACCGACGATCTTCCAGCCAGCTCTACCCTGAACCTCATATGTGTTCCTGTCTCGTGCATACGCCACGGCATCTGGGTAGTCCAAACCTGTGCAGCACATCAATAGGAACCACCACAGAGCGATCCCTTTAGTGCCTTTCCAATCCAGTGTTAGTAAATGAGCTATATGCTCAGGTTCTAGAAACAGGACTTCTTTGTCTTCGTGTTTGGGCCAACGCAGACTGCGAATTGGATTTCGCTCGAGCCAACCCTCTTCCATCATCCAGTCTAGAACACTGGCTACTTTAAGTACAAATCGACTGGCCTGGCCAGCGCTGACGGGTTGCGGAAAATGCCGACCGCCATTCTGGGTCTGCAACCAACTGTGATACCGCTTTGCCCATCCAATTGTGAGTCCTCCAGCAGTAGGCAGTTTTTGCCCTGTTTTAGATTCATAATCATGCAGCAACACTAACCCGCGCTGCCAGCGGCCAAGGGTAATTCTGGAGAGCGCCCGATCGGTATTGTCTAAGCTCCGGAGATGAGCGATATAGGCCTGATAAGCTTCATCTATTGGACTTTCGGCCGAAATGCGGTTTGCATATTGATTGGCCTTATTACGCTTCTGTTTGTCGTCAGGATACACCCAACCATGAATAATACTCCACTCGGGCGAATAACCAGATAGACACTCAAAGCACACGGATTTTAGTGTTGGCGTAGCGCCTGAATCAAGCTGTTTTTGATGAATGCTTTCGATGTAGGCTTTCATCTGTACGATCTGGTTATTGACTGAGTCTCCTCTACGGCCTGAAACCTGTTTTACTACCCGCCAGTCGGCAGGATCTACCATCAATTTTTGCCCCATCCAGAATGCGCCAAAATGCATTCGCTTCCCGTCGACTGCAATCCACACCTGAAGCGGATGAGGATTTGAATAGGTTGTTCCCTTTTTAGGGGAACGTAGAGCGAATCGAACCGATATCGGTAAGCGCTTTTTCCGAGTCATGGGGTGAAGGGCTGAAAAACGAGCCATAGGGCCCAATGCAGCCATGCTGTTATACTGGGGAATAGCAGTCATTTGTAAAAGGGATTATTGAAATAGAGCTAAGCTTTTGAAAGAGCAGGGGAATGGTCTAACTGAGTAAGGAAATCAATCAGCAGGTGAATGCGGTGAAGCTGACTAACATCCACTGAAACAGAAAGCGCGTCGGCAGGTGTACTAAGCCAATGAGTAAGCAGCGTGTCAATATGCTGGACTGGCTCATCACCAATGGCAGCAAAGCGATCGGTCAATTGAAGCAACTGGGTTTGTGCTTCGAAGATTTGCGGATTAATAACAGGCTCTGGCCGTTCATCCGCCAGAGAAGAGGTTTGTAGGGTAATTTGCGCCGATGGCTGAAAAAGGGTTGTAGAATCCCCTTTCCCCGAGTACTTTTGTCCCGTTGACATTTGATGTAAGAAGTTAAGTGTTTACACGACCCCAATGCTCAGCTTTCCAGGCTCTTAGGCGTTGGGGTTTCTCATGTTTTAACAAGGGATTTTCCCTTGCATTACAGATACAACATTAGGAAAACTTGAGAAACTTTTCAAGTAGTGGTCCAATTTTTTTTACTCATACCCAATTTTCAATTTTAACCCTGTCGCTTCTGCAACTCGCTTAAGGGTTGTAAGGGTTGGGGCGTGATTTGCGTTTTCAAGTTTATTGACGGCTGACTCAGAAATACCTAGCTTTTCGCCCAATTCCTTTTGGGTTAAGCCAGCCTTTAATCGGGCTTCTCTTATCATCTGACCTGCGTTTTTAAGTTCGTCTGACACAGATGTAAAGATATTTAAATACCATTATTTATGGTAAAATAGTAGTTAGATTGTTATAGAGCGGCAATCTTGTGTGTATCCGCATCAATTCTACTCGTTACCAGTATACCTTATAGTTGATTGTAATCCCTATTCATGCCATGAACCGTAACCTTCTCTACCTGATCATTTCCCTTTTTGCTGTATTGGCACTAATCCTGACCAACCCTAAAGAACATAAAGCGGCTGTCAAGGCTAAAATGAGCCAAATTATTCAGCAAACCGTACTTGAAGAAAATAAGAGGGATAACGGCGTGGCGGAAAAGTTAGGACTTAGTTTAGGTGCGCTAATGGGAGGATACATGGTTGATAGGCTCATCGAGGGCAGTATTACCCGCACGAACTACCTTTTATTTTCAACTACCAATTTTGTGTCAGGCGATGAGTCGACAACGATTGGCTTGGGAATACTGGGTAGCGTCTATCTTTCGTCAAAAATTGATAAAAAACTAAAGGAGGTACGGAAGCAGCAATAGAGGGATTTATCAGGAAGATGCACACCCTGCAATTCCCATAAAACAAAAAGAAGCCCGACCAAAATCAGGCTTCTTTCTTTCATTTTTCTTAGCGTTGAGTATATATATGCTGCCTTTCTTCTGGCAGCTAGCAAGTTCATAGCGTTACTTATCCACTTACCGAAATTGTGCCAAATAAGACCAAACTAAGGTAACTAACAGAAATACAGGGCCTTAATTTATGAGTCGTTACCTGGTTGGGCCTCCTGTCTGTAGAAAAAAGGGGCGTTTATTCCCCACTTATGTAGGGTATTGGTCATTAACTTCGAAATACAACTCTAAATCTATTTCTTGAGCTAGTGTAGCCCCACTGAAAAACAGGGCTTGGTCATGAACAGATAGCTACAAGGTTACTGTACTTTGGCGCAGATTACATACGCTCGTACGCCCCGATCGCTAGTCCCTATATTTTTAACAATCACAGCCCAAGCGTTGGCATTTACCGGGTCTGGCCCCGTATAGTTAACAACTATATCATCAGCGGCTGTATTTAAATCTCTATGTCCACCACCACCCCCTATTACTTTTGTGCCAGATGGACAGGTTTTTACGTATTTAAAAATGTATCCAGCCTGTTGTGTGTAATCCTCATATATATATTGGATTCCCATATTAAAGGCACCAGCCGATATTGTCCCATTTACATTCAGGGTACTAGCCGATATTATCCCATTTACATCTAGGCTACTAGCTGATATTGCCCCACTCGCACTCAATGTACCAGTTGAGATTGCTCCATTTACACCTAATGTACTAGCCGATATTGCCCCATTTACACCCAATGTACCAGCTGAGATTACTCCATTTACATCCAGAGTACCAGTTGATATTGTCCCATTTACATTCAGGGTACTAGCCGATATTGTCCCAATCACATCCAGCGGGGATTGGGGGGTTGAGGTACCAATGCCAACTCTACCTGATGACTTAACCGTCAAAAGTGGAGTTGCAGCTCCGTTTTGCGCCCCCTGCGCTACATCAAAAGCCGTGGCACTATTTGAATTGACTTTGACAACCAAACCATTACTACTTGCGCTTGTACCCCCATTATAAATCTGGCCAGCATAACCTGGCTGAGTTACCGACCAGGAAAACGAACCTGAATTTCCCCCATTCCCATCCGTACCTGTTGTATTGCCCGAATTGTTGGCTAGTTGCGAAAAAGGATTATTGGTGCCAATGCCAACCCGGCCATTAGATTTAACCACGAGTAAAGGGGTGGCATTGGCTCCCTGCGTACCTTGACCAACCTCTAATGCCGTGGAATTAGATGCGGTAACTTTCACCAGTAATCCATTATTATTCGTTAGTGTTCCACTGTTTTGAAACACGCCTGCGTAGCCTGGTTGAGTAGCTCTCCAGGAAAGCGATTCAGGATTAGCGCCGAAGCCTTGCGAATCGAGGGTATTGGCCGAGGTATTGGCGAGTCGCGAAAAAGGATTATTGATGCCAATACCAACCGTCTGGTTTGTATAAGCTACCGTGCCTGAAGATGACCAAGGGTTGGTAGCCGAAGCCGCGTTGGCTGCCTGCGCCAGGGTAACCCAACCAGTATTAGAGCGGATGTTGAGTAGGTTCGTAGTACTATTATAAACCAGCATCCCAGCGGGTACGCCCTGCATGGCGTCAATCTGAGTCTGAGTGAGCCGAGGCAATAAAAGGGCGCGAGTGCTACTTTCCAACTCCAACAGCGAATTGGCGTTCAAGGTAGTGCTGGCTAGTGTGGAGCTGGCGGGCTTGTCACTGATACGCATTTGAGCCATACCAGAGCCGCCTATCAGTAGTAAATAAATTGTAATAACGTGAAGCTTTTTCATGCGGATTAACGGTTTGAAATAAATTAATTGAAGCGAATTACAGAGCGTAGTAGGGCGGGTGGCAGAAGTGGAAAGCCCTGAGCAAAAATGGAGAGAAAGGCGCTTGTGAAGTGAACTCAAATGTCTCCAATGTGGTAACTCATGTCGCATTTTGAGAGAATAAGCCACCAAAACGCAGTTTTTTTAGCTGCCTTTCGCCGTGACAGTGGGTTGATGCACAAAACAAAAAGCCCACTCGGTACGAGCAGGCTTTCGTGTCATAAAGACCGGGTTTCTTACTTCTTCTCCATGAACCGTTTTAACATTTCTTCCAGTTGGGAGAATTTAGCCTGCTGTTTATCTAATTCCACCACTCGCTCTTTCAAGTCCTGATTCTCTTTCTGCTGCTGGATACTATACAACGTCAACTCCTCAATTTTCTCCAGCAGTTTAGCGTCCACCTTGGCTACGTCAACGCCCTGCTTCACCACTTCGGACGCCGAGAGTATGCCGGGCAAATGCTTATGAACCTGGATATAGCGCTCCACCTCCTATAATCCTTTTAGGCGATACCCTTCATCAAATGCCTTGTCACTCCACTAACTAGTCACCCCTTTGCACTTGTCGCTGGCGTAAGAGCTGCTTTATCTCCCGGACGCGCCGACGAGGAATAACTACTTCCTGCTGACTGCCCTCCACGGCCAACACTACCACCAGTTGTCGGGCCTGGTTTCGATGCCAGCTTACAATCAGACTAGGAGCAACCGCCATGTGTTTACTCAGTCGAATCAGATAGGGAAACCGCTGGCAGATGGTACCCAGGGTGATGGCCGACAGGTAGTAGCCCCCGTTGTGAAAATACATATGGGTATAGTTGCCATCGGCCAGTGTCCAGCTCACCTGGGGCTGACTATGGGGTTGGTGGGGTTTTAAGTAGGGTGTTGGTTTCATGATCCCGTCAGGAGCAGGGGGAAGAGATGACTTTAGGGCTTCTTAGGGTTAGTTGAAGTAGTAGCTGTAGAATGCTTTTACAGCTACTACTCTCTCATTTCAGGCGCTAATTTCCCCCCAGCCTTAACCGACTAGTCGAGCCAAAGATCAACCGTCCTGCTGCACTGTAGATCACCCGCAACGCCTGTGCCTGATAAGTGGCAGGCAAGCTCACGGCATGATTGAGCGTAACGGCATCAGTTAGCACCGGGATACGCCCACACGACCAAACGGCGGGGTCATTCCAGTCGCCTGCTTTCAGGGTGAACATACTCCCGCAGCCGCCTGGATTCACCACACTAAAGGGCAGAGTCGTCGATACTGCCCCCCCCGCCGGATCAGTAGCCACTACCGTCACACTGTAGAACGCACTGGCTGAAGCCGAAGCGATGCCCGTAATCGTGTTAGGAGCCACAAAACTTAGACCAGCGGGTAATCCGACTACCGATAACGTCAGACTAGTAGGCGTCTCGGCATCGGTGAAGGTGTTAGCTGGTATCGTGTAACTAAACGCTTGACCCACGGTAGCTGATTGAGGAGGAATTGCATTCTCCACCCGGGGGTTGCCATTGGCACAATACGCCAGCCAGTTGTAGGCAAAGCTAGCCTCCCCCGGTGTACCCTGCTGACGAGCCTTGAAAACGATCACCGGGTTGTCAGTGAACAGGTTCAATTGATACGGCTCATCAATAGTGATTGTCCTGGTTTCATTGACTACTGATAGGCTGATGGGCTGACCATTCGTGCCCTCGAAGCTGACGGTGAAGTTGATGCGCCGTTCGTAGTAGCTGATGTGATTACAGTCGAGCATCGTTACTCCGGTGATGGCAAAACCGCGAGGCTGCACATTCAGTAAAAAGCTTGTGGTAGCCGTGAGTCCGCCCGGATCAGTAGCCGTCACCGTGACAGAGAAGGGCGAGCCCACGGTGGTGGAAGGCGTACCGGTGATGGTGTTAGGAGCCACAAAACTTAGACCAGCAGGCAAGCCACTCACGGCCAAGGTAAGACTATTAGGCGGCTCGGCATCGGTGAAGGTGTTAGCTGGTATCGTGTAACTAAACGCTTGACCCACGGTAGCTGATTGAGGAGGAATTGCATTCACTACAGTCGGGGCACAGTTCTGGTAGATCACCCCGGCACTGGCCGTACTGGAACAGCCATTAGCGCCCGTCAAGGTAACGGAGTAAGCCCCTGCTACACTCACCGAAATGGTCTGCGTAGTGGCCCCCGTACTCCAGCGGTAGCTCCCACTGCCCACCGCAGACAAACTCATGGTAGGGGCATTACACGTTAAGGTAGCGCTGGCGGGAGCGATACTAACCTGTGGCGAAGTGTTATCAAGAGAAATTGGGGTGGATGCCGAAGCGGAACAGCCGTTTGCTGCCGTTACCGTTAGGGAATACGTAGCAGCGGTGGAGACGCTAATGGTGGGGGTTGTTTCTCCGGTATTCCAGCGATACGTGCCAGTTCCTACCGCTGACAGACTCACCACTGGATTACTACAGGTGAGGGTGGCCGAAGCAGGAGCAATACTCACCGAGGCAGGCGTGGTATTCTGATCCACCGTCAGGGTTGTGACGCTACTGCAACCACTAGCACTAGTAACCGTAACTGAGTAGAGGCCACCGGAATTAACCAAGGCGCTACCCGAAGTAGGATTCTGGCTAACAACCCCAGGCCCACTAAAGACATAAGATGAACCCCCACCGGCTGTTAGGGTAACGCTGGGGTTGGCGCAGGTAATGGTACCACTGCTGACCAGCGTCGGGGTGGGGGAGACATTGACTGTCAGGCTCGCGACGGCTGAAAACACTTCCCCGTATAAAGTAATAGAGGCCGTCACAGACTGGGGCCCATCAAGACTAGCCACTAGGGTCCGGCTGTAGGTCGACGTCGAATTGGGACCAATGACAATAGTTTCTATAATACTATAATCGGAGAAGGAGAGCTGAAAGGAATACTCACCTGGCGGAATGTTGGTGAATGAAGGCGTAAGGGTAAAGGAATTGCCGGCACAGACCGGGTTGGGGGAAGGGGTCAGGGAGATGGTAGGTGTCGGCGGCTGAATGGTCAGGGTCGTGCTGGCGCTAAACGGGGCACACCCACCACTAGCTGGCACGGTGTAGGTCACCGTGTAGTTGGCTGGCGCACTACTGGCGGGGGTAATCTGGCCGGTGCTGGCATTAATGCTCAGCCCCGAAGGGGTAGCCGAATACGTACCACCCGCCGTTCCCGTTCGGGTGACATTTACCGGTGCACTGCTGGTGAGGAAAATCGATCCGGGGTAAGCAATGGTGGCGCTGGGTGGGGCGTTGACCGTCAGGCTGACGCTGGTGGTAGCTCTGCAGGTGGGGCTACCGTTACCCACCGTCACCGAGTAGATCCCGCTGCTGGCAGTTGAAGCAGATGGGATGGTGGGCGTTTGGGTGGTGGCCGTGAAGCTCGCTGGACCACTCCACTGATAGGATGTCCCTGCCGTCACGCTCAGGCTGACCAGGCTCCCCACACAGGCCGGATTGGGACTGGCCGTGGCCAGGGCCTGAAAGGCGTCACTGCCTGCCCCGCTGGCGCAGAAAGCCGCAAAGTTACCCTCGCCGGGCAAACCAGGGTTACCCGATAAAACTACACTTTTCCCACACAAGGCGGTATAACTGCTGGGAAAGCAGCCGCTTAACTGGTTGTTAGCTAAAATAAGAGATTGCACACTGGTCAGGTTCGACAAACTAGCCGGTAGGGGTCCGGTGAGTCCACTCTGATTGAGATACAGATACTGGAGCTGGCTCAGCTGGCCTAGACTGGCGGGGATGCTGCCCCCCAGCGAGGTTTGGCTCAGATTGAGCTCTTGCAGGGTCGTCAGGCTGCCAATGCCGGAGGGAATGCCGCCGGTCAGCCCATTGTTATTGCCGACTTGCAAGTTAACCAGACCCGTCAGGGTACTCAGGCTGGCAGGGATGGTGCCAACCAGGTTATTGTTCTGCAGATTCAATCCGGTTACCCGGCCGCTAGTGCAGGTGACCCCGTACCAGTTGCAGGGCGAGCAGCCGGTAAGCCAGCCCGTTTTGTTTATCCAGCCCGCCCCGTTGGTGCTGTTGTAGAGATCAACCAGGGCCTGATAGTCAGGGCTAAGGGGAGTCACTGTCAGACTAAAGGCCGTTGAGGTCACGGAGTTGCAGGCATTGGTGATCACCACCGAGTAGCTGCCTGTCTGGGCGGTGGTGACACTGCTCAGGCTAAAGGCGGCCGTGGTCTGGGAAGCCACCGGACTGCTGAAACTATCTTTGTACCACTGATAGGTGTAGGGGACCGTACCACTTACGCTTACCGGGGCAATCACGCTGCTCCCCGCGCACACCGCCGAGCCACTGGGCGGCTGCTGGGTGATGAGCAGGGGCGTATTAGGTGTATCTTGGAACTCAACGGCACCCATATCGACCCGGCTACCAACGATGCGGGGGTTGCCTACCAGATCGGTGGGGGGCAGAGCGGTGGCTGAGTAGGGAGGGCTGGCCACAGTGACACTGGCGGGGTTACCGGCGTTGATAGCCGGCGAGCAGGCGTTGAGCGCTACGCTGCCTGCATCTGCAAAGGGACTGATAGTAGTCGTGAGGTTGTTTTCACCCGTGTAGGTGGTCTCGCTCGGCTCGAAGAGCGAGTAGGTAGCCACCACTACGCTGTTATTACCGTTAGCAATCGTATTCTGCCCCCCGTTGCCGAAGAGCACGCAGTTGGTCAGGCTGACATGGCTGCCGTTGTTACCCAACCCCCTACCAGTAGAAGCGGTATTGCCACTAAAACTACAGTTGATTAGACTGGGACTGCCGCCAACGTTAAACATCCCCCCGCCAGTGTTAGAAGCCGTATTACCTATGAAGCTACAGTTAGCTAAACTGGGACTGCTGTTACTCTGGTTTTCCATCCCCCCACCTTGAGAAGCCGTATTGCCTATGAAGCTACAGTTAGTCAGGCTGGGACTGCTGTTTGAGTTTTTCATCCCCCCGCCTTGAAAGGCGGTATTGCCCTGGAAGTTACAGTTAGTCAGGCTGGGACTACCGCTAGAGTTATATATCCCCCCGCCCTGATTATTGGGGGAGCTACCATTGGCGTTGCCTCCACTGATGATAAACCCATCCAGCATGGCTGTATTAGTTAAGCCCGTGCTGTTAATGACGTGGAAGGAGTTATCTGTATTGTCGCCTAGGGTACCGATGTCCCCGCTCAGGATGGTAGAGAAGCTGGCTGGATTGCGCTGGGCCAGTCCCGGCTCGCCAGTGGTCGGGAATCCTCCAAAAATGGTCACCCCGTTGCGCATAGCAAAGCTGATGCTCCGATCGTTGCCCGTGGTGGGCTTATACGTACCAGCCGCCACCCAGACCTGAGCCCCGCAACCCGCTGCCGTGTTGATGGCCTCTTGCAGGGCCGTGCCCGAGAGCGCATTGCTCCAGCTACTGCCGTTCTGTAGACCCGCCCCGCTGGGAGTGACGTACACCACTGAGCCGCAGGGCAACGGGGTTACGTTAACGACCACGCTACTCACCGAGGAACAGCTTCCTGCAGTGGCCGTTACTGTATAGGGGCCCGCTACACTGACTGATATACTAGCCGTACTTTGCCCACTCGACCAACTGTAGGAGTTGGCTCCCGAAGCGGTCAGCTGAGTAGTCTGGCCTTGAGTAATGGTGAGCGAGGGATTGGCCGTAATGCTCACCGTGGGTGAGGGAATGACACTAACGACGGCTGAACCACTCATCGTCACTGTTCCAGAAGAGCCAGGGGCTCGCACGGTGTAGGTGCCCGGTATGGTCTGGTTGCCAAAACTAATGGGGGTTCCTGTTCCAGGTATAGTATATTCCGGTAACTGTACATTATCACGATAGAGTTGATAAGTAACGAAATCCTCAGACCCTGACAGCCCCACATTAACCCCGGCAGCTCCGCTGCAATAGCTGCCCCCACCTGTTACGGTAAACGTGGTGGGTGTGAATACTCGCGGTGTAAACACGACCCTGGCGGTCTGGTCAATAGTCACACCTTGTGCAACGGCGGTATAGGTTACTGTGGTCGCTTGATCAGACGTGAACGAGAAAACGACTATACCACCAGTGCTTGTATTGCCTGACTTTGTTCCTCCCCTGGGGTTGGCTGTGACTGTAACTGGTACATTCACAAGGGGGGCTCCCTGATCATCCCTTACAGTGACAGTGACAGTGACGAATAAATTAACCTGCTGTCTTGCCGGGTTGGCTACAACACTGGATTCACCAGCGGATGGTTGAGCATGAAGGCGGTTGGTGAGGCCTGTACCTAAAGTCAGCAACAGACCGCTTAGCAGGAGCCCCGCCATGCGGGAAGCGGGATGCCGTAAACAGGAACTGCGGGTAAAAAGTCTTTTCATACGAAGTTTAGAGTAAGCGGTGAATCATTCATTAAGCGAAACGTGCTGTCTCTTCTAACTAACCAGCTGTTGACAATCTTTAACCCCGCAAAGGTCTGGGCTAATTGTTTTAATAACTAGCACATATGTTCCATCTACTATAATGCGTGTTCCATTTTCGCCTGAACGGGCTTATTTTCTTAGGTTGAGCCGGTTTTGCCCGTCACTAGATCGAAGGGTATTGGCCTCCAAAATTCTGATCCTGACCCCACCAAAGACTAACACGATTGACCCATTTCTAGCGCATTTGAACCATTTTGTGGAGTTTTCATGCGTAATTGAGAAAAACAGGCTTGAAGTAATACTTTAATGGAGGGTTTGTTGGCAAGCATAAAAAAGCCCTGACTGCTTAAGGTCAGGGCTCACCACAGAGGGTTGAATCAGTCGATTTACTTCTTCTCCAGCACCTGTTTGACCAGCGCTTTGAGCTCGTCAATCTCTTTTTGTTGTAGTTGATTGACCTGATTACCTTTTTCCAACTCCACAACTCTATCTTTCAGCGCCTGATTCTCCTTCTGCTGTTCTATGCTGTACAGGGTCAGTTCTTCAATCTTCTCCAACAACTTGGCATCCATCTTGGCTACGTCAACGCCCTTTTCAACTACGTCCTCTGCCGAGGGAACACCTGGCAAATGCTCGTGCTTCCGAATGTATTGCTCAACCTCAGCAAGGGGCTTAAGCGAATAGCCTGACTTGAACACATAGTCACTCCAATCGCTCGTGTTCTTCACAGCCACTTTCACTTTCTCGGTCAATATACCCTTGCTGACAAACAGGTTGTAATCCGATGGGGTCTTGCTCACGCCCTCGCCAATGATAATGGCATCATTCTGGGTACTTTGCAGAAACGAGCCTTTGCGCTGCCACAGCGACTCGCTCACGCCCTCCCGAGTCGAGCCATTGGTACTGACCAGAATGACATCCCCACTACTATTGACAGACAGAACTTTTGTTTGGTTAGTCAACGAAGCCGCGTCCGTGCTCTTCAGGTTAGTAAACCGCAGACCCGACTGACCAGCCGTGCCGTGCGTAATTTCAAGCTTATTGTTGGGAGCGGTGTTGCCGATGCCCACTTTCCAGGCAGGATTGGGAGCCCCCAACACAATCGCATAGTTCGCCGACACCTGGGCACCTACCCCGATGGCGGTCGAGTTATTGACGACGGCTCCCGATGACACTCCTGCATTCTGGCCAATGAAGGTGTTGCTCTGACCAGCGGCATTGCCGGTGAAGCCAGCCCCATTGCCGATATAGGTATTGTTCTGGCCGGTGGTGTTGCTATAGCCCGAGCCATTGCCAATGAAGGTGTTGCCCCCACCCGAGGTCGTTTGTTGGCCTGAGGAGTTGCCGATGAAGAGGTTGTAGGAGCCGTTGCTGCTATAACCCGCGAGTTGGCCCATGTACAGATTGGCGATGCCGGTCGTGTTACTGTAACCCGTCTGGTAACCAATGAACACGTTGTTGCTGGCAGTTGTGTTTTTGTAGCCAGCTTCAAAGCCCAAGAATGCGTTGTTACTCCCTGTATTGGTGCTATAGCCTGCTTTAGCGCCAAGCATCACATTATTTTCTCCTGTTTCCAGAAAATAACCGGTATAATAACCCAGTCCGGTATTAAAATTAGACGTTCCACTTTGCGCACCTGAACTCCGGCCAATAAAAGTATTGCCATCTCCTGTCGTGTTCGAAGTTCCTGCGTAGATGCCAATAAAGGTATTACTTCCTCCGTTGGTGTTAGAGTATCCTGCATTAAGGCCAATAAAGGTATTAGCTCCACCCGTGGTGTTATTGGTTCCTGCGTGACTCCCCATAAATGTGTTATAAATTCCAGACGTGTTGGTTTTGCCCGCGTTAAAGCCAATAATCGTATTCTGCGATCCACTGGTGTTCGATTCTCCGGCGTTTGTGCCCATAAAAGTATTTTCCTCACCATAGGTATTATCATGCCCCGCATAGTAACCCACAAATGTATTCCGGCTAGCTGCACTAGTGCTGGTGATACCCGCACCATGTCCAATCATGGTATTTTGCATACCAGGTGTAGCAGAGTTGGCAGTCCGGGCCAAATAGTTGGTCTGCGCTAGCAAAGGAAGGCACAACCGACCAAACAGGAGTATAAGACAAAGTGATTTCATACGATCAAGAGTTAAGTGTCTGTTTATCAAAGTTAGTTGGAATCAACCCATCTCCAATTGGCTTTATTTAGCGGTATGGTCTTACCTAAGAAATACTAACATCAAATAGCCTATGTATTCAATTGTTGGTATAATTGATCATTGCCTGTTCGGTAGCTGTTCATTTGTGATCTGCCATATTGAGAAGGCACCAACAAGAAAGGGCCTCGGTTAAACCGAGACCCTTTGCTACCCTTAACCACTCTATTGAAAAGCTACGCTTACCGTTTCGGCTTCGGCAGGGAGAAGTAGCTATTCATGTACTCAGTCCTAGTATTTGCCTTCTGGATGAAGTGCCTTAATTTATCCTCATCCAAAATTGTCTGGTATAACAGCTGTGCTTCAAACGCTTCTTTCATAATCTGACGCATGGCACTTTCAGTGAGTCCAGCATGAATAACCGGAGGAGTGTACAAACTCCCCCCCGGTGCGCTTCTTACGTCCTGGGCAATATCCTGATTGACCTGTAGGATCCGTTTGGTTTCGGCATGATTATAAACCCGGTCGTGAGCATTCAGGTAGGCTACCTGTTTCT
This sequence comes from Spirosoma profusum, assembly GCF_014699005.1. Taxonomy (GTDB): domain Bacteria; phylum Bacteroidota; class Bacteroidia; order Cytophagales; family Spirosomataceae; genus Spirosoma; species Spirosoma profusum. Next base: position 7,419 of record NZ_JACWZY010000025.1, on the reverse strand, counting down.
CAGCCGCCAATCGATAACTTGGTTTGCCTCCTTTTTTTGATTCAATTAGCTCGTATCCACGTTCACCCACCCACGCCGGGCCTTCGGGCGCATCAGAGGTACCTTTGAAAAATTCAGGTAGTGGGCGGGCGATCACCAGTCCCGCGTTCAACGCGCCCAGCGCCCCGATAAGTATTGCCAAAGGTATATTCGGTAACGCTTTCGTAACTGCTACAGTTGTATCAATCGCAATCTGAAACAAAGCAGCAGCCTTGTCATCGGCGGCTTGTTTACGTTTCAATTCACGGGCTTTTCTATCGTACTTTTCTTCAATAGCCGCCTTAGATGACTCCGATTGGTCTGACATAGAAAGCTCGTGTTCCTTATCTTTTTCCAGTCGCTGCAAGTCCTGGTCTCTGAACTGAGCTTGTATGTCAAAAAAACCAGCAATGGAGGCTCTCATTAATTCAAGTGCCGCGTTTTCTATTTTTAAACGTTCTTCGGCTGTTCGTTTGTCGCCACTTTTCTTTTTCTCGTTTTTAGTATCATTAATTTTAACCTCTAAATCAGCTATTTCCTGCAATCCATCTAATCGCTCCTTCTCAATATTCTCTCTCTCCTTTTCAAGTGCTTCTGCAATCTGTACCTCAGTAGCCCCCGATTCCCGCAATGAATCCTCCACCTTTCTCAGACGAGATTCGGACATTTGCTGAATCGATTCGTTTGATTTGAGAGTGGCCGCTTCAATGTCTTGAAGAAGTTGGATTTTCAAGTCAAAAAGGCGTTGCTCTCCTTCGCCCTCTGAAATCTGACGCTTAGACACCTGTCCTGCAATTTCTGCTTCTTCATTATTATAGGCTTTTTGCAGGTCAGCTAATCGCGTAGATAACTCCCCTTCAATACTCCCTTTGGTTGAGGCAATTGCCTTTGAAACGCCTGTTACAGCCTTTTTAAATGCTTCCTCCTGTAGTTTATTCCGTTTTTTGATGTAGTCGGCGGCAATATCGTTCAACTCCTGTTGCGTCTGGGCATATTCAGCGGTATTCTCCTTACCTGCCGCTCGTAGTATCGCCTGTTCCCGAAGTACGCCATCCTGCAAGATGGCTAGCCGTTGGTTGATGTAATCGGCTTCACTCATGGCACCCGATGCAAACGAGGCTTCCAGACCCGACGCCTGAACGGAGGTGTTGGTTTTATTGTCCGCAATATCCTGTCGTACTTTTTGCTCAGCTTCCCGCTTTTTACGCTCAGCATCGCGTTCCCGGTCTTTTTCATCACGTTTCGCGTCAGCGGCATCGGATTTGGCCTTTGCCTTATTGACGCCTTCCAGTACTTTTATATATTCTTTATTGGCGGCAATGTCTGCATTCAGGGAGTTGACTAAATCGGGCCGTTTTTTTACCAGTTCCTGATCCAGTTTAATCTGTTGCTGGTAGCGGGCAATCAGCGCATTGCGTTCGGCCAGTGACAGCTCTTCAGCGCGGGTTTTTAGGTCGGCTAATTTTTTATCGTGAGCATCCTTGTTTTCGCGTTGCTCCTGGGCAATAGCATCGGCCCGGTCTTTTGCCTGTAGTTTGATATTTTCCCGGTAGAGCTTATTGTATTCTTCCAAATTGGCTTTATAGCGCTCCATTGCTGCCTTTTTCTGAGCCGGTGTCTGTGCCAGAAAATCAGCTTCGTTTTTGGCACTTTCCGCCTGCTCTTTGAGTATATCCAGCTTTGCCTTACGCATACCGGCTGACATCTCCCTAAACGCCTGTAGTTGCTGTTCCTGGCTTAAAGCATCCGAACTACCAACCCCTGTAAAAATCGCTCCAGGGTTAAACAGGCGACCAAATGAATTAAAGAATGTAAGCCAGTCGCCATCTTTTACGGCCAGTCGCATAGCCGCCAGTGTGTCAGCGATCCCGTTTTTAATCTTAGCAAAAAAGCCGGTAATACCCGCCTGCTGGTTGAAAGTATCCAGCAATAGGCCCGTCTGATTATCAAGTCGGGCGGTTGCGCCTGCCAGGCTCTCCACATTGGCGGTGGCCTGACCGGAAAACGTTTTCTCCAGTTGGTCGGCTACTTTAGGGAGTATATCAACGGCCAGCACTTCGCCGTTTTTGAGCATGTCGTTTAGCTCCATTGTGCTTACCCCAGCGGCATCAGCAAACAATTTGAACGCTCCCGGCATGGCGTCACCTAACTGTTGGCGCAATTCTTCAGCACTGACATTACCTTTGGAAATCATTTGCTCCAATGCCAGGAGAGCTTTTTCTGCTTTTTCGGCAGGCACTTTCAGTTCAGCGAGTCGGGTAACAAAGGCTTTGAAGATGCGTTCGGCTTCTTTTCCTTCCAGTTTTGTGCCTTCCGTCCCCACTTTAACACCCCGGTAAGCGGTAGCCAGTGCCACAAAGCTTACGCCTAGTTTATCGGCGGTGGCTTCCAGAAACTGCTGCACCTGTCCAAGTTCACGCGACCCATCGGTAACGGCTTTTAATCCGCCCCGCAATTGCTCGAACTCGCTCATTTTGCCGAGCGCCTGACCGGCAAGTTCAATGGCCTTTGTAAAAGCAATGCCAAGTAATCCCAGACTACCAATCAACCCCATCACTCCACCATTAGCCAGTCCACTCAGTGCATTTTCGTACTGCCCGACTTTCATCTGGTGCTGACCCATCGTGGCACTCATCTTCTTGAGTGAGGTGTCGGCAGTATTGATTTTGTTGGCCAGCAATACAGCAGCCGCATTGTTTTTGTTAAGGCGCCCCGTAGTGCTGTCAAAAGCGTTATCGAGCGCCTTTAACTCCCGACGAGCTTCCGACAATTCTTTCTGTAGCCGGTTGTATTGCCCTTCTGCTTCTTTGGTGGCATTGACAGTTGCTTTGGTAGATTTGGCAACGCGGTCAAGTTGATTCTGCACGTCCACCATTTCACGGGCAAGACGCTTCTTAGTCTGTATAACCTTAGCCGTATTGCCTTCCAGGCTAACATACTCCTTGAGTAACCGCTCCTGTCGCTGAATCAAACTCTCGGTAACCTGCCCGTGCAATTGTTGGGTTTTCATCAGACTCTCTTCGGCTGCCTTGGCCTCGTTGAGTTGCGCCCTCAGATAAGTAACCCGCTGCGCATAGTCCTGCATCTGCTGATTGGAGTTATTGCCCTGATTTTTACTGAAAAGCGTTGCGAGTTCACCTTTCAGCGCTGCTGATTGCTGTTGCATAGCGGCCAGCAACTTCATGACCTCGTCGTAAAAGGCTTTAAAATCTTGTCTTGATTCCCCAACGGCCTTTCTATAGCCGTCGAGGTCAATCATGTCCTGGTATTCGATCCGTTGTTTTGCCATGGGTGTAAGTGGGTTAGATTAACCGAGATAGATGAATTCGCCGTTTGCTCCCCAGATAAAAGATCGGGACTCCTCGGGTTCAGGTGGCGTTGGTATTACGGCCTGGTTAAACTCATCCAGCGCCGTATCGATACGGCGCTGCTTTTGCTGATCGGACAACTTCCCCCGCTGGTGATCTGCCTGTGCCTGTTCCATATCACCCAGGGCAATACCTTGCAACAGGGTAGTAAGAGCCGCGTCGAGCTGCTGCTTTCGCTGGGCCAGTACTTCAGGCGAGGAATCAGGTGGTAGATGCTGAAACTGCGCCAGTAAGTCCTGCCCCCGGTCCAGATATTGATCGCTAACCGCCTGCGCAGGACGGGTGGGTGCTGCCCTGGAAATCCGTTTTCTCGCTTTGTTTTTCTTTTTCATGCCGAAATCGTCTGTTTTAAATTTACTAATTATTTGATAAATTAATTGATATATTCGCAAGTGAACGTTTGATTTATTGACACTATTACAGAAAATGAATCAGGTATTTGCAGGTCTCTACTTTCGATTGGTGCGTCGCATGGGCTCCCGGTAAGCCAGTTCGAAATATTCCCGCATCATCAGCACATCGGAGTTGTCAGGCGAGCGGCCAATGATTTCCTTCACCTCTTCTTTGGGTACCACGGACTTCCGTTTGTCGGTGTCCATATCCTTCTGTTTGACCTGTTCGAGTTCTTCAATGGTTTCCTCCTGCTCGGGGGCACTCATGACGCCAGGCTCTATGTACAGACCGGCTTTGTTTACGCGGTCCGCAAACCGGAAATAACACTGGGATTTCAGGTTAAAGTAGTTAGGCTGCTGCCAGCCAATGCCGGGATTCAGTTCTTCCAGCGGGCGGCTGTTGTTGATAAAGCCTTTACAGCCCAGTAGATCCGTTACACCACCCCCTACGCCGTCATCATCGCCCACCACCTGAGAAGCCGGAATCTGAAAGCGGTTCATGGCCTCCCGTACTTTAGCGGCTACCTGGGGCACGGATAAGCCCCGGTGAGTCTGGTAGCCAATCACCCGCCACCCATCCCAGACACAAATCTTGGTGCTGTCGCGCCCATACCTAGCTACGTCGAAGGTGATCCAGCGTTTGCTGCCTCTTGGTACGTGCTGGTTGTTCCAGATATCCAGAATCTTCTCGTAGTCAATCAGCGCAGCCGGGTCGTCGTCATACTCCCAATTGCCGTACAACAAACGTTGCTTCTCATTGGGGGAAAGAGTTCTATGTAAGTTCTCCAGATAACCCGGTGGCAGCTTCTTATTATCCTGTGGTAAGGCTTGCACAAAACGTTTCCAGTCCTCCAGGTTGTTCTCTTTATGCTTCCGGTAGTATTGTTTGTAGAGGTAGTTCTTGGCCGGATTGCAGGTTTGCAGGAGCTTCGGGGCAAGATTGTAGGTGTCGTTCTTCCAGCGCTCGATGCTGGCAGCGAGGTTGTTTTTGGCGGCTTCCACGAACTCTCCAGCTTCTTCAATCCAGCCGCGTGTCATTTGCATGGAACCGAAACGGGCGTATAGTGGGTCAGAGGGCAGCGGTTTGGCATCCAGTAGATATACCCGACTTTTGTTGTAAAGCTGGTAGTAATTGTCCTGTCCGTTGTAGTTGTAATAAGCAGGTCCAATTTGCCAGTGATTGAATACTTCGTGAATGGATGGAATGGTGAACTTACGCAGGTTGGTAAGGGAATCGCGGGCAATGAAGTAATGCGTACCCGGATACGTAAAGGCATCGCCAAAGATTAGGGAGCAACCCAGATACGACTTTCCTGATCCTTTGGAGCCGCCATAGACAATATCAGTCACAGAGCTGTCCTGCCAGTGGTGACACACTTCCAGTTGCTTGAGATTGCCGTAGATATCAAAGGTTAATTCCATTCTTACTTGGTTGGATCAGCGTTGATGCTCGACAGAATGCGCATGCCGGTGATGGGCTCCAGTTTCAATTCTGCCGCTACTTCTTTTTTATCCACCAGTCCCAGATCCCGGCTAATGATGTTGGCGTTGAAGAGACCCACCACCGCCCCTTCGAACTTCTGGGTGTAGATGATCTGCTCAATGCGCGAAATGACCGCTAAAAAATCTTCAGAAGGCCCAGAAGCCTTAAATGTGCGCCAGAACTGTTCGCTGGCATCGCAGTACAGACACAGCCCTGTCAGGGTAAAGGGACGGGGTAGTGGGATGTGTACCTCATCGGCATCTTTACCCCGGAAGTCGGTTCTATACAAGGGCGTATCCTGACACCAGGAGAAGTATTCGTAGGCGGCTTCTTCCAGCAGGGCGGGCGTTTCAAATAGTTTATCGCGGCCGTGTTTGGCGCGCAGTTTCCAGAACTCGTTGTCTTTGGGAGCAGCCATGTTATTGGGTGTTGGAGGTTAAGTACGCGGGGTAGAACGTGGTGATGGTGTTACGCTCGGGTAAATCGGGCGTAAATGACGATAGGTTCAAACCACTATCCAGGATGCAGCTGTAAGCCATAGCGTCGGCCAGAATAGAGAGTTGCAGACTGGCAACATCTTCACCCGGATCGTAACAGGCCAGCCGAAAAAAGCCCAGGCCCATGGACTGCTGGTTAGCCAGGTAATACAGATACTCCTGGTGGAGCTCTTCCATACCGTGCTGGCAGCGGGTTTGGCGCTCCGGACTGGGCGTAGCTTTCTGGGCGGCCAGTTCCTGCTGGTGAATCAGGGCTATGGGTTGATAGTGAGTCAAAGGTGTTTGTGGGTTAGCTTCTACCAGTTGAATTTCATAGGCTAGGGCTATGTCAGAAAGCGAATCGGCGGCTGTGCGTTGTTCGACGTAGTCCAGCGCCATTCGTCGGGCTTGCAGGAGTTTAGGGTCGGTGAAGAAAGCCGCCGTCTGGGGCTGTTGGGCGTTAGTGACCAGATAGCCGGTTATTGTTTGGGTTGGGTTATTGCTATTGGTTTGCATGGGTTAGTTGGTTGTTTGAGCCAGAGAATACTGGCACGGGGTTTGCTTTTAGATGAGTATGGCGAACGAGCAACATCTTATTAGTGCCAGCATCACTCTGGCGGTTATTAGCTTCTCACTAGCGTGCTGGGCATTACTGCTTTGCGTGGTGCTGTAAGTGAGATTAGATACGACGAATCGGTTTGGCTTTCCCATTAGTGATCTGCTCGTTAAGCAGGTCTAATACGGCATCATTGCTGAACATTTCCTCCGCTGAGGCAAAGCCCAGAATGGGCGCTACGCTTTCGGCATCGAACAGGATTTCTCCGGTTTTTCGATCCTGCTTGATTTTAATCTCGCGACCCTGATAGTAGTCTACGAAGTGCTCGTAGTTGAGGTCAATGTAAATGCGTCTCATGATTGATTCTTGTTTTAGTGAGAAATTCGGGGTTGCGCTAACAGGCTAAATAGCTTTCTACGGTGAAGTGCTGGCGGATGGAGGGTATAGCGTCCGGTGGATTTGGGAGATCCCAATCAGCCGGGTAGTCTTCTGTATAGTGTGGTAAGATGGACAGCCTTTTCAGGCGTTCAGGATCCAGTCGGATCGTAGTTCCGGCCTGAGCAGCCAGCAACTCCTCCATATTGGCTACTGTTACGACTAAACTAACGGTAGTGTCTATACGCTCAACGGGTTCAACGCTACTTTTGTAGGTTTTGTAGGTAAGTGGGTTAAGCGTTTTTGATTTTATTTTTAGTGGTGTTGTTCGCTCCTGTGGATAGATCGGTGCTGTTGTACCATAGCGTATACCATCTTTTATTGTCTTTTGAGACTTGGAAAACATGGGCCATTCACCAGCAAGGGTTTCCAGAGCACACACGACGGTTGACTCATCCAGTCGGTTAGCCGCTACGTAGCCACCCGCTAAGCGGGCTGCTTTTAACAGCGTAGCGTGTCGATTACCTTCACCTGCCTCCTGCACCATTCGGGCGATCCGGGACAGGAGACCTGAATCGTCCATATCATCAAAGCGGCTAGAATCGAAGTGACGTACAGGCTTTTGCTGCGGTTCGTCATAGAGTTCGAACACCATCACTTTCTGGGCAAAGTACCCGTCTGTGTCATAGGAATAACCGCGTAGACTAGCTACGTTCCGGGGTTTGTCATCCAGAACAATCTTGAAGTGAGC
>NZ_JACWZY010000024.1 GCF_014699005.1 Spirosoma profusum | reverse complement strand
CCCGGACTGGATTGTCCCGGACTGGATTGTCCCGGACTGGATTGTCCCGGACTGGATTGTCCCGGACTGGATTGTCCCGGACTGGATTGTCCCGGACTGGATGGCCCCGGTTTGGATGGGTCTGCAACGCGCTGAGAAGGCACCGTAGTGGGCGGGATGCCACCCTTTGCGGGCAGTCTGGGTAAGGTTGGATTCTGGGCCAATGCGCTGAATGTCAATAGCATTCCAGTAAGCCCCAGAAAGGCCCGTAATGCGGTAATAAGTCGAATCTGCAAGGGCCGCAAAATAAAGTGTCCTTTTTTCAGGTTTATTAAAAAAATTATATTTGCCTAAAGACTGCAAAGTCTATGGCTTACAAAGGTATTCACGAACGATTATCCCACTGTCTTTTTGAACCGTTTTCGGCTGTTAAATATTATTAAACCCATAAAGATGTCAACTCACGGAATAGTGACAACATTGGCTATTCTGGTATTACCCCTCCTTGCCCTGACAACGCCCGACGCGCTCCTGCAGGCACCGCCACAGGATACCACTCGGCAGGCATCTCAGGCTCAGGCGGCTCCGAATCAGGTACGCACTATTGTGCTTGATGCCGGACATGGTGGTAAAGACCCAGGGACGCATGGCCGGTATGCCAAAGAAAAAACAGTCAACTTGGAGCTAATTCTGCTTCTTGGTCGTAAAATTAAGTCACGCCATCCAAATGTTCGGGTCATTTACACGCGAACTACCGATCACTTTGTGGATTTGTATGAACGCGGTGCTATTGCCAATCGCAATAAGGCCGATTTGTTCATTTCGATTCACTGTAACGCAAGTCCTTCGAGTAGTAAGGTTTATGGAACCGAAACGTATACGTTGGGCTTACACCGTACGCAAAGTAATCTGGACGTTGCCCGACGGGAAAATGCGGTAATTCTCCAGGAAAAAAATTACCAGCAGACGTACAAAGGTTTCGATCCGAATTCGCCCCTCGCTACTATTATGCTGGCTAATTATCAGCACGCGTTTATGGAAAGCAGTATCAACTTTGCCGAAAAAATTGAGCGCAGCTTTCGGTTAAACGCCAACCGGAAAAGCAACGGGGTAAAACAGGCAGGATTTATCGTTCTCTGGAAAACGACGATGCCCAGTGTGTTGATTGAAACCGGCTATATGTCGAACCGCGAAGAGGAAGATTACCTGCGTTCCGAAGATGGACAGGAGGAAATGGCGGATGCTATTTATAAAGCGTTCGCCCGGTATAAAGAAGAAATCGAAACGGCAGAGTAAAAAGGCTCCGGCTGTCGGCGACATTGTTGCAACCCAGTTAGTCGCTGGCGCGACTCCCACTGTCGGGTCCTGATTAATCAATTATTTCCCTAAATTAAGGGACAAACTGGCGTCGAAGTTGGTTATATGGTCAATCAACGGAGTGACGCAGCTCGTTGAGTTGTTCACGTTTTCTCACGCATGAAAATTTCACAGGAAGTAAAAGTAGGATTGCTGGCGGTTGTCTCACTGGCGATGTTTTACTTTGGTTTTCGATTTCTAAAAGGCTCTGACTTTTTCAATACAACCAATAAATACAAGGTTGTATATGACAATATTGATGGCCTGACCGTTTCAAATCCTATCAAAATTAACGGCCTAACTGTCGGCCGGGTAAAAGCTATTGAAATCCTTCAGGATCAGGAAAATAAACTACTCGTTACGGTAGAGATTAACCAGGGCATACGTATCACGCAGGGTACGAAAGCTTTCCTGTCCGATGATGGGCTGCTGGGTGGAAAAATGATTCAACTCAGTAGTATTAACGCCAGCAAACCGTTGCTCGAAGACGGGGGAAATCTAGTATCGGCGAAGGAGACAGGCTTATCGGCGTTGATTCGCGAAAAAACGCTACCTGTTCTGAACAACGTCGATTCGCTAACGTATCAACTAAATAAGGTAGTAGCCCAGTTCGACCAGACGGGCGTGATGCTCAATCAGACGCTACGTAGCGCCAATAATGGTGTGAAAACGCTCGATCTGACCATCGGCGAAAACCGGGCTGGACTTCGTGCTACGTTGGCGAACGTGAGCAACCTGTCCAAATCGCTGGTCGAAACCGAAAAACAACTCAAACCTATTCTGGCCAAAGCCGATACGTTTGCCGACTCGCTTCAGGGTCTGCAACTGAAACAAACTTTATTGACAGTTAACAAAACGGTCGATAACCTGCAACGTATCCTGCTGGACGTTAACCAGGGAAAAGGTTCGCTGGGTAAATTAACCTCCGACGAAGCGCTGTACAGCAACGTAAACAAAACGACGGCCAGCCTTGAAAAACTCCTGACCGACTTGCGCGAAAACCCCAGACGCTACGTTCATTTTTCACTTTTCGGCAAAAAAGATAAAGCCAAAACTGAGCTTCCTGCGAATACGACCATCACGACAGCCACTGTGATTCCGACGAAGGCTGATTCAACCCAAAAGTAACGTAACGCACTGGTGATACGTTACCAAACGTAACGTAATACGTCTTCACTACGTTGGTGAGGAACTACGTTGTTAATTCGAGAACGGGCGTGTATTTTTAAGAAAATAAACTCCTTAGGATATGGTAGCAGTTGAAAAACGGATAATGAGCCCCGAGGAATACCTTTCCGCCGAACGGCAGGCCCTCGACAAAAGCGAGTTTTTCAATGGTGAAGTAATTCCTATGGCTAGTGCAACCCGCAATCATAATCGTATTACTGAGAACTTGTCCGTACTAATTGGTGCTTTTCTCGAAGAAGCGTCTTGCCAGTCTTTTTCGTCGGATATGCGCGTTTACTTGCCCGCGACGGAATTGTTTGCCTATCCCGACATTGTGATTGTTTGTGATGAGCCCGAATTAGTGCCCGATGAATTTGACAACTTACTCAATCCAGCAGTTTTAATTGAGGTAATGTCAGCAAGTACGGAAGATTTCGATCGGGGACGGAAGTTTCTGCGCTATCGTAGCATTCCTACGTTTCAGGAATACGTATTGGTTGATTCACAACGAGTTGCTGTAGAGGTATGGCGTAAAAATGATCTTAGCCAATGGACACTCGCTGAGCAGACTACCGATGATCTAGCTCATCAGTTTACCATTCAAACCATCGGCCTGACTCTTTCGCTGGCTAAAACGTACGCCCGTACAACAGGTTTAGCAGTCAGCTAATATTTTAGCCCTACCACTGACGCCTATTTACATGCAATCTCTCCTCGACGAATTAACCCAACGAAGCACCCAAACTCAACTCGGTGGTGGGCCCAAAAAAATCGACGATCAGCACCGGAAAGGAAAACTAACGGCACGCGAACGTATCGATTACCTGGCTGATGACGGAAAACCGTTTGTTGAAATCGGGCTTTTTGCGGGTGAGGGTATGTATGCCGAACACGGCGGTTGTCCATCGGGGGGCGTAGTGGTGGGGATTGGCTACGTATCAGGTCGTCAGTGCGTGATTGTGGCGAACGATGCGACTGTAAAAGCCGGTGCCTGGTTTCCAATTACAGCTAAAAAGAATCTGCGGGCGCAGGAAATCGCGCTGGAAAATCGATTGCCGATTATTTATCTGGTCGATAGCGCGGGCGTTTATTTGCCCTTGCAGAACGAAGTTTTTGCCGATAAAGAACACTTCGGCCGGACGTTTCGCAATAACGCCCAACTTTCGGCGATGGGTATTTTGCAGGTAGCGGCTATCATGGGAAGCTGCGTAGCGGGCGGTGCATATTTGCCAATTATGTCCGACGAAGCCTTGATCGTGGAAGGAACCGGTTCCATTTTTCTGGCTGGCCCTTATCTGGTAAAAGCCTCTATTGGTGAAGATGTTGACGCCGAAACGCTGGGTGGAGCTACCACGCAAACCGACATTTCGGGCGTAGTGGATAACAAATACCCCGACGATAAAAGCTGTTTGGACGCTATCAAGCGGATTTTCGATAAAACCGGTCATACCGAATCGGCTGGCTTCGACCGTACTGAATCTGCTCCGCCAACGAAAAACCCCGACGAGATTTACCAAGTTCTCCCAGCCGACCGCGTCAAACCATATGACATGCTGGAGATTATTGAGCGGATTGTCGACAACTCCGAATTCGATGCCTATAAACCAGGTTATGGTCAGTCGCTACTATGTGGCTACGCTCGAATCGACGGTTGGGCGGTGGGGATTGTGGCCAACCAGCGTAAAGTGGTGAAAGCTAAAGGACGTACCGGACAGGCTGGTGAAATGCAGATGGGCGGTGTCATTTATGGAGATGCCGCCGATAAGGCTGCTCGTTTTATCATGAACTGCAACCAGAAACGAATCCCGCTGGTGTTTTTGCAGGACGTATCAGGCTTCATGGTTGGCAGTCGGGCTGAGCAGGGCGGTATTATTAAAGACGGTGCCAAGATGGTCAGCGCCATGGCTAACTCGGTGGTGCCCAAATTCACGGTTGTTATTGGAAATTCGTACGGAGCGGGCAACTACGCCATGTGCGGCAAAGCCTACGATCCTCGCCTGATGCTGGCCTGGCCGACGGCACAGATGGCCGTAATGAGTGGCGCTTCGGCCGCCAAAACACTGCTCCAGATTCAGGTAGCGGCCCAGAAAGCGAAAGGCAAGCCCATGACGCCTGAAGAAGAACAGGAACAACTGAAAAAAATAACTGATCAATACAACGCCCAACTGTCGCCCTATTATGCAGCCGCCCGACTCTGGGTCGACGCAGTTATTGACCCGCTGCAAACCCGGACAATTCTCTCCGAGGGCATGGCGGCCGCCAACCATGCACCCATCACAAAGCCATACAGCGTAGGGGTGATTCAGACGTAGTGGTTTTTCTCCCTAAACAACGTAGCAGTTATAAAGGCGTCTTTGTTGAATCACGGACGTAGCATTTTTATACAAAAACTCGAACAATCTATTTCGAGAGTGATACGTCAAACCACTACGTTCGTATGCCAAACTGCTGCTACGTCCTTCAATTAACAATGCATTACGAGCGAGAATAAACAGTCGTTTTGCATACTGGCAACTCGTCGGTTGTTTCTTCTCCTCTCCAAACGTATTACGTTCAGTTCCAAATCTGCCTGGGAAAGGCTTCGTTTAAACGTAGCAAATTCACTTTTTGCGTTGGTTTAGTAACGTAGCTGGCCCCGATTGTACAGATGATAAGGCTGTCAACTATACAATCGATTCTACCTACTGCTTATGTAAAGCCGCCAGCTATTTAGTCTCGCTCGCAGCTCCTACCTCCTGTCTTCTATTTTCGCCGTCGCCTATCTGAACAAGGTTTCAGAGCCTGGTCACTGTATCTTAATCAAACCTCACGTTTATGCTAACGTTTATTCAATCCATTCGCGAACGGTTCCAGCTTCACCAATTACTCCTGATCACTACATGTCTGCTGCTTGGTATGCTCCAGCCTGTACAGGCTCAGTTTGCGCAGAAGCAGAAAATAGTGGCAGGCGACCGTGATTCTTTTAACTTCTTTAGTAATTCACTAGACATTTCGGGAAACTACGCCATTATCGGCGCTCTGAATACCGATACAGATGCCAACAATGCCAATCCTATTTCGGATGCAGGGGCTGCTTATATTTTCGAATTGCAACCTAACGGGCAATTTATCCAAAAACAGAAACTTGTAGCCAGCGACCGGGCACAGCAGGACTATTTCGGTGAGCAGGCAGTTATTTCGGGAAATTATGCGGCTGTTGGTGCCCATTGGTGTAAAACCGATGCCAATGGCGCTAATCCAATTGCGAACGCGGGTGCAGTGTATATATTTGAACGACAGGGGGATGGGCAGTGGACGCAGGTCGCTAAACTGGTTGAGCCAGATCGGGGTGCTAATCATAATTTTGGCAATGCCCTTGCTATCTCCGGTGATTTTATCATTGCCGGTTCGTACAACAACACGACAGATGGCAACGGTGGTAATCCATTAACTGGTGCGGGAGCGGCCTTTGTGTTTCAACGCCAGCCAAATGGACAATGGACGCAGGTCGCAAAACTTCTGGCATCTGACCGCAGATCGGGGCTTAATTTCGGTAAAACGGTCGCTCTTGACAACAATTATGCAGTGATTGGTTCCACAGATTCTTATGATGCTCAAGGCAACAATTTTGCACTAGCTGCCGGTTCTGCTTATGTGTTTGTCCGGCAGCCGAACGGGCAATGGCAGCAACAGGCAAAGCTGGTGGCCAACGACCGCTCGGCTGGTAGCTATTTTAGCACATCGCTCAGTATATCAGGGAATTACATAGGGGTAGGCGCCCCTTATAACACGACTGATCAGCAAAATGGGAATGCCCTGACGGATGCCGGCTCAGCCTATCTATTTGAACAGATAAATGGTCAATGGCAGCAAGTCAGTAAAGTGACTGCTCCTGATCGAGCGGCCAATGATCGCTTTGGGATGTCGGTGGCTCTGTCGGGTAGTACATTTCTGGTAGGTAGCCCCAGTAGCGCGTTCGATCCCTCGGGTGGCAATCCAATTGATCGATCAGGCGGTGCTTACTTTTATAAACGCCAGCCCAACGGCTCCTGGAATCTGGCCAACAAAACCGTGGCTAATGACCGGACAAACTACAACTTCTTTGGTCAGGAAGTGGCTTTAGAAGGAGATATGGCGTTGATAGGCGCTTATTACAATAGTACTGATATTGCTGGTGGAGAGTACAAATATGGTGCAGGCACGACCTATTTATTCACTCCCCAAAGCGTTGCAAATCAGGCTCCTTACGTAAGTCAGCCCATTGGTAATCAGGAAGTCCAATTTGGAAGTAACTACAATTTCGTTATTCCCGCCAACACGTTTACTGACCCGGAAGGGCAACCGCTCACACTCTCCGCAACAGGCTTGCCCAATGGTGTTACGTTAAATGGCAACACGCTCTCCGGCCCTCCGCTGGCACTAGGGGATTATACAATTACAATTAAGGCGACCGATACTGGTGGATTATTTGCTTCGACCAGCTACATGCTTCAGGTTAAACAGGTGGTTAACCCACCTCAACCGGGTAATTTGCAATTGATCGCGCCCTTGTACAATTGCCAGACGGGTGCTTTCACCTTTCAGACCACCGGCGGAAATGGTACGACTATTGAGTTTCGCTCTATCGGTATCACTGATTGGACGACCAATCCAAACCAATTTGTTGATACTGAGCTTCGGATGGCCGCCGATGCACAGCCCCTGCTGCTACGTGCCCGTCAGAACGGACAGGAAGTAACGTACATCTGGAACATCCGCGCTCAGTGCCCGGTTGGACCCAACAGCCCGCCTTTTTATACGGGTAACCTGGTTAATCAGGTAGCTCAGCAAAATAGTCCGTTCAGCTACGTATTGCCGGGCAACGTATTTTCAGACCCTGAAAATCAGGTCATGACGCTTACAGCCTGGGGTTTGCCAAATGGAATTTCACTCAATGGTATGACACTCAGTGGCGTACCTACTCAATCGGGTAGTTTTCAGGTTAGCATTCAGGCCACCGATTCGGGCGGGTTGTCGGCGGCTGGACTATTTACCCTGACGGTTAATCCGGCCAATGGCGGTGGTAATGGGCTGCAACTGGTAGCGCCCCAGTACAACTGCCAGACGGGCGCCTTTACGTTCCAGACTACCGGCGGAAATGGTACGTCCATCGAGTTCCGTTCCATCGGTATCACTGATTGGACGACAAACCCGAACCAGTTTGTTGACCTGGATTTACGGACCGCTGCCGATGCGCAACCCTTGCTGCTACGTGCCCGTCAGAGTGGTCAGGAAGTAACGTATATCTGGGACATTCGCGCCCAGTGCCCGGTTGGTGCCCGACTCGCTGCCAACGTAACAACGGAGTCAATTGCCAGTCTGAAAGCCGGGGTTTACCCAAATCCGGTAGGGGAGGAGTTTACGGTTACGATTGACAATGCGCAGGACCAATCAGTACGTCTCTTTTTAACGGATTTGAACGGACGCCCCTTACTCGACCGGGCTATCAACGTAACAACGCTACGTCATGAGGAGCGATTACGTATCGGTCAGGCAATCAGTGGGATGTATCTGCTACGTGTCAGCACTGCTCGAGAAACCATGTCTATCAAAGTCATTAAACAATAAGTTCTTCTTTGCCAGCTTACTACTACGTTGGTGTTAGCTTTTCAGAATCCGAAATTCATTACCCCGGTCTGCTACGTATCATCGCAGATCGGGGTAATGAATTTTGTGAGTTTTGTTCCCGGAATAATAAAGGAAAGTCGCTATTAGCTCCTCAAACGGCAATTAAAAAGCCAAACCAGTTCCAATTATCAAATAAGTAGAGCCTATTGTAAGCTGCTAACTACCAGCTGTTAAGTTCATTTTTTTACCGGCAATGAACGCTGTTAATTTTGACTATAATCAGTAAGTCTATGAAGACGTATCGACAATCCACATTCAAAAAGCCTGACGAAGCCGTCCAGTTTCTGGAAAACTGGAATCAGGAGGTTGAACTCCTCAATGGGTTCAAGTATCAGCAACTCACTATTCAAACAGCGTTTGGTAATACCAGGGTCTGGGCTGCGAATCCTCATCTGGTAGAGGCACCAACGCTGGTGTTTTTTCCGGGTGCCCGTACCTGTGGCCTATTCTGGGACATGGATAATGTGCTGGCGCCCTTTCGCGATAATTGCCGGTATTATATTGTGGATGTAAACGGGCAACCTAGCCTGAGCGATGGGCAGTACCTGAATATAAAAAGTCGGGATTATGGCTATTGGGCTGCTCAACTTCTCGATGCGCTCGACATAAGCAAAGCAACCATACTTGGCGCTTCGTTGGGAGGACTGATTTGCCTCAATTTATGCCTCGTAGCACCGCAGCGGGTTCACAAAGCCATTCTGCTGAATCCGGCAGGAATACAACCGTTTTCACTCTCGATTCAGAATTTATTCTACAACATACTTCCTGTTGTATGGCCTTCATCGACCACTATATCTAAATTTCTGAATAAGGCTATATTTTGTGCGCCCTTTCATCAGCCATCCAGCGCCTATCGTAATCTTATCGATTGCTATTTTCTTTATGTATTGCGAAATCATCGGTTCAAAGGCGATTATCCAGCTCCATTGCCTCAACACGATTTAGCACGAATACAAACCGATATCTATTTGATTCTGGGTGAAAATGATCTGTTATTTCCACCACGAGAAACCCAACGACTGGCGGCTGCTCATATTCCGGGATTGCGTGCCAGTCGGATTTTACCGCAGACGGGTCATGGCATCGAAACGTCGCGGCAGGCCCTGCAACTCGCTTTTGAGTTCTTCAAACAGGCCTCTTCCGCAGTAGTAACAACGTAGTATGATTTGACGATTTAGGCGTTCATTAACGGTAGTTCGATCACAACCCGCGTACCCGTTGCCTGATGGTCTTCGTTCTCTTTGTCAATAACCGTAACACCCGTTTGTTTTCCGTTACGTTGCCCAATTAGCTGAAGTCGTTCGGCGGTCACCTGAAGCCCGACACTTCGGTGCGACGTTGGGGTTCGGCTCTTGAGTTCAGCGGCTCTACGTCGGCCAATACCATCATCTTCCACAACGCATTCCAGATGGTCTGGCGTTGAACGTACCCGTACCCAGATCGTACCGGTTTCTGTTTTATGCGCGATGCCGTGAAGAATTGCATTTTCAATGTAGGGCTGGATAATCATGGGCGGAATGAGCAGACTTTCCTTGTTGAGATCAGGATTTGTTTCGATGACAAACTCGAATTTATGATCGAAACGTAGCTGCTCCAGTTCCAGATAGAGTTGAAGTTGCTCCAGTTCACTAGCCAGTGTGACCCATTCCTGACGCGAATTATCCAGAATCAGTCGCATTAATCGGGAAAATTTGACGAGGTATTTATCCGCATTATCACTGTCGTTCTGCAACACAAACAGCCGAATCGCATTCAATGAATTATACAGGAAATGCGGATTCATCTGCGAACGTAACGCTTTCATTTCCGTGGCTGCAAGTCGTTCCTTAAACTCACTTTTCTCGGCTTGTTGCAGCATCAGTCGTTTCTCCCGATTTCGGGCAATGAAGATAAACAGGCCAATAAACGTACCGAATAAGCCAAGCTGAAACCAGCCTGTTTGCCAGAACGGAGGCTGAATATAAATCGGTAACGACTGAACCGAACTCCAGTTGCCCTGCTGCGTACGGGCTCTCACCTGAAACAAATAATGCCCTCCTTTTACGCCCGTATACGTAGCAAACGTTCGGTTTTCACTACGTACCCAATCCGGGTCATAGTTTGTCAGCCGATACGTATACTCAATCGGAGCGCTGCCAGGAGCCGCCAGGGACGAAAATGCCAGCGTAAAAAAATTTTCTTTATACGTTAACTCAATAGGGGACGTATCGGAAAAAAGTGGGCGGGATTTTTCAAATACGGCCAAACTACTGATGACAGGCTTCGAGGCAGCTTGTGCGCCACCAATTTTGTCGGGGTTGACCCGGATCAGATTACCCGTATTGACAAATAACAGATCACCGTTGCGAAGTCGATACTGCGTATTTGAAAAGAAGTTATTTTCCCGTTGCCCATACCTGACACGCGGATTTACAATCCGCTCACGTACCGGATCAAAGATGGTGTGTCCTTCATACGAATTGACCCATAGATTCCCCTGACGATCAGGCAGTATTCGGTTGCATACATCCATCAGCAAACCATCACTTTCCATCCAGGATTTAAACCGGTTCCGCACTGGATCATACTGGACCAAACCACCTCCTTCCGAAGCATACCAGATTTTGTTGTCAGGTCCGGCCCAAAGGTCATTGATCGGTTGTTGCAGTACCCGGGGTCTTTGATTCTGATTCGGCAAATGAACCGTAAATGTCTGCTGATTGCTGTTGTATTGATATAATCGCCCCAGATACGTACCAAACCAGACATTTCCCAGTTTATCTTCCGCAAAGGACGTAACGTTTGTTACGTCGGAAGAACCCGATAAACTGTCTAAATTATGTCGTTTGTATATTTTCGTTTGCGGATGATACTCGAAGAGCCATCTGGATGAAGCACTGATCCAGACCGTTTTACGGCTGTCCTGAAACATCCAGGTGACATAGGATTCCTGCAATTTTTCTTTCGCAGGTATTCCGGTGAAGGGTTTATACTGTTGGGTAACGGGATTGAAAATTTGAATGCCGTTACGTGTGCATACCCAGATATTATCATCGACAATCGCCAGATGAAAAACAGTACTTACCGATAAAGGCAACGTAGCATGGCCAGCAACCGGATGAGTTGTAAATGTCTGCTTGCTTACATTATAGGCGATCAAACCATTCCAATTCGTACCCATCCATACCGTACCCGCGTCATCCTCAACTAAAGAAAAAATGCGGAGCGGGGATTTGCGCTCGGGAAAAGCAAGAGCAGGATTAAAAATAGTTTGATAGGCATTGTTCGGTTTATAAATAGACAAACCATACAGACCGCCAACAAACGTAACACCCTCCCGAGTCTGGAGCGCATCCCAGAAAAAGTTTGAATTTATACTACCTGGATCGGCATCGTCGTGCTGTAGTTGGATCCAGGTATTGGTAGCTGAAGTCCGATGGAAAATCTCATTATTCCAGCTACTCAGCCAGATATCATTTTGCGGATCGATGTAAATGGCCGAAATAGAAGCGAGTTCAACTTGTTTGTTCGACGCTAAAACAGGGGTTATTGCCGTAGTTTGATTATTTTTTGCGTTATACGCCAGTAATTGTCGCTGGTGTTCATCACCGAATAGCAATTGGCCAAGTCGGTCGAAAGCCAGCGGATAGATTCGGTGATCGGTGAAAGCGGTCGAATGTTGTGGATTGTTTCGGTAATTGTAAAAAACCTTCTTGTTCAGATCGAAACAGTTAAGCCCTTTTCCTGATCCCAACCACAATCTGGGATGATTGGGGTCTTCAACAAGCGAATTACGATGGATCAGGTTCGACGAAAGGGTTGCTGGATTGGCGGGATCATGCCGGTACGCTTTAAACCGATTTTTGGCCGGCAAAAACTCAAATAATCCGCCCAGCGAGGTTGCCCAAATGGTCCCGTTTCGATCGCAAAGAATATTGTTGACAACATTGTTACTAAAAGCCTCCGATGAATTTGTTTCCAATAAATAATTAGTGAACGTATTCGAGTCTTTCGAATAGCGGCTTACTCCGTTCACCGTCGCCACCCAGATGTTACCGGCTTTATCTTCGCAAATGTCCATAATATTGTTATGGGCAATCGAGTTGGACTGTGTGCGGTTATGCTTAAAAGGGATAAAATGAGTTCCGTCGAACCGATCTAGCCCATTAAACGTACCGATCCAGATAAAACCCTGACGATCCTGATGGAGGCAATTGATCAGATTGTAGGATAAGCCGTTTTTCGTTGAAAGCTGACTAAAGAAAATATTAGAAGAAACAGGAACAGTAGGCGATTGAGCCCAGCCGCAACAGGAGAAAATGAGGAGGAAACCTATCAGGTTGAAGCAAATAGGTTTTGTCTTTTTTAGTAAGGTTAGGATAAGGGTAAACCAACTAGAAATCCACATCATTGGTTAATTCATCGAAATCCGTGCATTTTCAACCTACCGCCGAAGCGATTCCACTTTATCAGTTTGGGATGATTCATTAGGGTAAGCAAACGTAACATTATTTCTGACTGCGTGTTGCTTTTACTTCTTCGGCGGTAACGGCGCCCGCTTTATTGCCGAAACTGCTACGTATATAAGTCAGTACATCGGCGATTTGAGGGTCGGTCAGGAAATCGTGAGCGGGCATGGCGTTGTCATACATATCACCTTCGATTTCCTGTCCCTGCAAGCCTTTCAGCACTACGTTAATCAGGCGGTTTTTATCGCCGTTTACCCAATCGGTGTTACGTAACGGCGGATTCAGATTAGGTACGCCCGACCCATTTACTTGGTGGCAAGTAAGGCAATGTTGTTCGTAAATAACCTGTCCGGATGATTTAGCGGCTGGTTTTTTGGCTGGCGCCTGCGCCAGAACAGCGGCAGGCAGAAGCAATGTAATAAGTGAGAATTTCCAAATCTTGCTCTGTAAGACGTTCATTATCAATCGATACGTTATTTGCGCCATTTTAGCGTATTCAGCATATGTACAATGTCGTTCCGAATATACTGAATAACGGGCTGGAGCGAATCGTTTTCCGTTGCTACGTTAAAATATAAGGCTCCCCGCAAAAAGTTTGTCGTCGAATCAGTCGTAACGAACTGAACCTGACTCGGAACTTCACCGGCCAAATCGATTATACTAGCTTCCAGCCCGGATTTCAACCGCAGTTTTCGCTGCTCAATCGCGTACGCTTTAATATTATGTCGAGCCGCTAGTTTGTAGGAATCTTCGAGCATGCTACGTAGCCGGTTCACGTCGTTCAGAACGGGCTTATACGTCAACTGAACGCTGGCGTGCCAGGCTGGGTAATTGATGAAAATCCAGTGTGGTTCGGAGCGGGCGAACGTATCAGGCAAAATGCGGGCAACTGAATTGTACTCAAACTGATACGGATGCGTTGCCTCGATCTGTTTATAAACGGGCTTGGGCAAATCGAAGCGGGGAAAGCCTTTCGGTTTGGGCGTATAATTGTCGGAAGAACTGCCGCTACAGGCCGCTACCAGTAACGTAGTAAAAACAAAAAGAAGTTGCTTGAACACGAATGATACGTTGAAGCCGTTTAAACTTTTGATAAAAAAAAGCGAGTGAATTTGTCATGCTGAGGTACGAAGCATCTTAAAGCATCCAGACATGAGCGTAAGGAAGTTTTAAGATGCTTCGTACCTCAGCATGACAAATTCGGACTCTAGAAAAACGCAAAAGCCCGGCATTTTGGTGTCAGGCTTTTGGTCAAAACAATGATTTTGACGTATTTATGCATTCACATCTTCCAGTTGTTCCTGCCGAACGGGCTGACCCATCAACGTAGCAAACCGATTGATATTGAAAGTAGGCTCAAACCATACTTGGCCCATAACCGGGTGTTTTACAGGGACATCCGGGTTTTTTATTTCATTTAGAAGAACACCCGTTTCGCCAGTAGTGTGGCGTTTTACCTGCCGAATGGTATACAACGTATCACGTTTAGGCGTCTGTATGCCAAATTCAGCGTAAAAAGCCAGCACAGGCGCTGGAAAGCTGTCGTTGGTGCAAATAACTTCCATTGTCTGAACCGGGATTGAGCTGATTTATGGATTTTTAGGATTTTTATGGTTAACACGATTTTGAGGAAAAATGTCCGAAAAATTCAAAAAATTGGTAACACAAAATCGTGAAAATCCCCAAATCTCCTAAATCCCGGTTCTGATTAACCTTCAAACAAATTCCCCAAATTTCCTAATACCGAACCGCCTTCTTTATGAGACTGAGCGCTGTAGGGTGCCAGACGCTGTACAAGTTTGGAAATCGGCATCGACTGAATCCAGACTTTTCCGGTACCACGTAACGTAGCCAGGAAAAGGCCCTCTCCGCCGAAAATCATGCTACGTAGGCCACCCGCCCGCTGAATATCGAAGCTGATACTCGGTTCAAAACCTACTACGCAACCCGTATCGACACGTAGCGTTTCGTTGTTCAGCGTCCGCTCGACCACTACGCCACCCGAATGAATAAAGGCCATGCCATCGCCCTGCACTTTTTCCAGAATGAAACCTTCACCCCCGAAAAAACCTGCGCCTAATCGCTGATTGAACTGAATACTCAATTTTGTACCGAGAGCCGCGCACAAAAAGGCATCTTTCTGCACAATCAACGTATTGCCGTAGATATTCGCCAGGTTAACCGCCATGATCGTTCCCGGATAAGGAGCCGCAAAAGCCACTTTTCGCTTGCCAACGCCCCGGTTGGTGAAGTGAGTCATAAACAGCGATTCGCCCATAATCATGCGCGAACCGGCATTTAACAATTTGCCTAGAAAGCCCTGGTCAGGTTGTGAACCATCACCCATTTTAGTTTCGAACGTAATACCGTCTTCCATGAACAGCATGGAACCTGCTTCGGCAATTACGGTTTCGTTGGGGTCAAGTTCGATCTCGACGATTTGAATGTCTTCGCCGATGATTTTGTAGTCGATTTCGTGAGAATACATGCTAGGAGTCGTTAGTGATTCGTCAAAAGTTTAGTGAACTATAGTCGAAAACTACAGAATCGTGGTCATTTTCCGGATACTTTTTCTGACAAACGGCACAAAAAAAGCCCGACCGGGCAATTTATCAGGTCGGACTTTTTAGCGTTGATTAATATCATCAGGCAAATCGTTGTCACTCTCGTCGAACAGACGTTCGTCA
The DNA here is from genome assembly GCF_014699005.1 of Spirosoma profusum. GTDB lineage: Bacteria > Bacteroidota > Bacteroidia > Cytophagales > Spirosomataceae > Spirosoma > Spirosoma profusum. The sequence continues at coordinate 131,101 of NZ_JACWZY010000024.1, read as the reverse complement.
TCGTCGTCTTTGTCATCGGGTTCGTCGGAGTCGGCTTCTCCCTTCAGATTCAGATCGGTACGGTGTCGGAGCTTTTTATCATCAACGGTTTTATTCAGAAACTGATTGATACGGTCAATGTCAAAACTCGTGGTGATTTCACCGAACGAGTTAATCTTAATGTCAAAACCTTCGAGTTCTTTATGAACGCGTGGTTTATCATTTTCGTCGGGGTTGGATTTTTTCTTTGCCATGAGTTTTGCGTTTGAGTACAAACTTAAAACCGAAACACGAGTGTAGTTATTAGGTTCAAAATTTTTAGTTAGCCGGTGCCACAAGTGTCGCGAGCGCGGTTTCCAAGCGACTAATCGTTTCCCCTTTACCAATGATTTCCATTGTCAGCATCAGATCGGGGCCAGCGCCCAGACCAGTTAGGGCCAAACGCATTGCCTGCATGATTTTTCCCTGTTTAATACCGGCTTGCTGCATAGCGTCGCCCAAGGTGTTCTTGATAGTATCGGCCACAAAATCGCCCTCGAACGAACGTAGCGCGTCGCGGAAAACGGTTACGGCGCGTTTGGCATCCTCGTTCCACTTAGCCGCTACGATGGCATCATCGTACGAAGCAGGTGCCTGAAATAACGTAGTAGCTTCGTTGAAAATGTCGCGCGCAAAATTGACACGTCCCTTCAGCAACGCAGCAATCTTCTCGGCCTTTTCAGCTGAACAAGTAAATCCAGCAACTTCAGCCTGTTGCTGTACAATAGGAGCCAGCTCAGCATCGGGGCGCTGGCGAACGTATTGATGATTAAACCACTGCGCTTTCTGAATATCAAAACGCGCCCCAGCTTTGTGGACTTGCGCCAGATCAAAACTGGCGATCAGTTCATCCATCGTAAATAACTCCTGTTCCGTTCCGGGATTCCAGCCCAGCAGCGCCAGAAAATTGACGGTAGCTTCCGGCAGATACCCATCTTCGCGAAACCCACGCGCTACCTGACCCGTAACCGGATCGGTCCACTGCAACGGAAAAATTGGGAAACCACCCAAATCGGCGTCACGTTTGCTGAGCTTGCCGTTTCCTTCTGGTTTCAGCAGCAGCGGTAGGTGCGCGAACTGAGGCATGGTGTCTTCCCAACCCAGATAGCGATACAGCAATACGTGCAACGGAGCCGACGGAAGCCATTCTTCTCCCCGAATAACGTGCGTAATGCCCATCAGATGGTCGTCGACAATGTTAGCCAGGTGATACGTTGGCAACCCATCCGATTTCAGTAAAATCTTATCATCAATGGCCGACGAATGCACGTTTACCCAACCCCGAATAATATCGTTCAGGCGAACTTCTTCCTTGCGGGGTGTTTTTAACCGAATAACGTAAGGCTCACCGGCGTCGATACGTGCGCGAATGTCGTCGGGTTTCATCGTCAGCGAGTTACGCATCTGCATCCGTGTAATGGCGTTATATTGCGCGGCTGGCGCGTTGGCTTCTTCAAGGCGTTTCCGCATGGCGTCCAGTTCTTCAGCCGTATCGAAGGCGTAGTACGCTTTGCCTTCATCAACTAGTCGCTGGGCCTCTTTCTGGTAAATGTCCTTACGTTCCGATTGCCGATACGGTGCGTGTGGGCCACCGCTCCCCTGACCTTCGTCGATCTCGATGCCCACCCAGCGGAGGCTTTCCAGAATGTAATCTTCGGCTCCCGGCACAAATCGATTTTGGTCGGTATCTTCGATACGCAGGAGCATTTTGCCACCCATTTTTCGGGCGAATAAATAATTATAAAGCGCAGTTCGTACCCCGCCAATGTGCAGTGGGCCAGTCGGACTAGGGGCAAAACGAACGCGAACAGAAGTTGACATAAAGAGTGAATGAGTGAAAGAGCGAAAGAGTGGCTGACGCGACATATTCGCTCTTTCACTCATTCACTCTTTCACACTTTAAATAGCTATTACTGAAATTTCAACATTGACATCTTTAGGCAGTCGGGCCACTTCAACGGTTTCGCGGGCGGGTGGTTGGGTGGTGAAGAATTGGCCGTATACTTCGTTAATAGCCGCGAAATTATTCATGTCTTTCACGAAAATGCTGCTCTTCACGATGTTTGAGAAATCCATGCCAGCCGCTTTCAAAATGGCACCTATGTTCTCCATTACTTTTTGGGTTTCGGCCTGAATGTCGCCTTGGGCTGCTACATCAATGGCTACCTGTCCCGAAACGAATAACATGCTCGCAGGAGACGCTACGTTTATTTTTACGGCCTGACTATAAGGACCAATGGGCGCTGGTGCCTGATCCGTATAAACAATTTGTTTGCTCATGATTTTAATTTCTATTAGCTGATACTCATACAGTCGAGATAGTCTAAATTGACTGCCGACTGCCAACTATTACACCGCAAAGGTATCACTAAGAAACTGTTTGACTTAATAAATCGTCGCGTAGCGACCTAATGTTTATAGCAAAATTGTCCCTAATCTAGCTCCGTCGCGTAACGACCTAACAAATAGGCGGGATTTTGTTAGGTCGTTACGCGACGGAAGTTAGACCTGGACTCCTCTGTTTCTACAAACATTAGGTCGCTACACGACAAAAAATAATCAAATAAACTATGGCATCCTGGAAAGACTTCTTACACAACGTAGCGTCCGACGCCGATGCTCAATTTGATCGCTTGAAAAATAAGCTTTTTGGTCGGCTGGACGCTGAAAAACCGTATAAAATAGTCTACTACCGTGGTTTTGGAAGCCCTACGGCCGTTTGGCTGAAAGGGCGTGTTTTGCGACAGCGCGATCTGAGCACACCCAGCGACCATGATACGTTCTGGCAGAATCTGCTGGCAACGTATCAACGGTTCGAAAGCGATGAAGTACCCAACGTAACAGTTCGGGTTGACGCGTTTGGTACGTCGTACACAACTGTGACTGACAACGAAGGTTATTTTGAACTCACCATCAATCCGCCGGATGATCTGCCGCCGGGCCGGGCCTGGTTTCCAGTTCAATATGCGCTGGATAACGTAGTACAGCCTGCCACGGAATTGAACCCAGACAACGTAGCACAGCCGGTAGAGAAAGCGGGTTATATGATGATTTCGCCACCGTTCAGCAAGTTTGGCGTCATTTCCGACATCGACGATACCGTGCTGGTAACCGATGCCACCAATTTACTCCAGACTGCCCGGCTAACGTTTCTGGGTAACGCTTATAGCCGCTTGCCATTTGCCGGTATTGGTGCTTTTTATCGGGCTTTGCAGAGCGGGCCGGTTACTACGTTGTTCAACCCGATTTACTTTGTATCCAGTAGTCCGTGGAATCTGTATGATTTGTTAGTTGATTTTTTCCGGATTCAGGGCATTCCTAAAGGCCCGTTGTTGCTACGTGATTTTGGCCTGAACAAAGAAATGCTTTCATCGGGCGGGCATCATACACACAAATTAGGCATGATACGTAAAGTGCTGGATGTGAATCCACAACTGCCTTTCGTACTCATCGGCGACAGCGGTCAGCAGGACCCCGAAATTTATTCACAGGTAGTTCGTGAAAATCCCGGTCGAATTCTGGCGATTTACATTCGTGACGTATCAGAAGACGTGCGCGATGAAGCTGTTCGTGAACTGATTAGCACAACCGATACCTATAACGTACCAATGTTGCTGGTATCGGATACAGTAGCGGCAGCCGAACACGCAGCTTCGCTGGGATTGATCGATCCTGATACCATTCCCGAAATTCGCGCCGACCGTCGGGCTGATAAAGAATAAGAAGTTGTCTGAACCAGGATTTAATGGATTTAGGGATTTTCAGGATTTTATTTTGATTAAATCAATACGCTTCAAAAAAGCGAACGACAAAATCCTGAAAATCCCTAAATCCGTTAAATTCTGGTTCAGAATAAATTTTTCACATCCTACGCAACCCTTTCCCAAAACCCTCCGTATTGACGGACGAACCGGTTCAACTGTTCAATCTTTTATATCTAACTACAGTTGACATGAGAACGTCCTATTTTGTGAAGCGCCTGCCTGTGCTAACGGCTTTACTGATGATTGCGCTATGGAGTTGTAAGGAAGAAAACCCGACAACCGTTGGCGGTGGTACGGATTTATCGCTCGCAACAACGACGCTTGGTAACGTTATTGCCGGTGAAAACGGAAAAACGCTTTATTTCTTTGCGCCCGATGTAACGGGTACCTCGAGTTGCTCGGGTGGTTGCGCTACAACCTGGCCGGTATTTTATAAAGAGAACCCTTCGATGGGAACAGGCCTGAAAGCCAGTGATTTTGCGACCATTACCCGCGCCGACGGGGCGAAACAAACAACGTTTAAAGGCTGGCCGCTCTACTATTACCAGAACGATGCCAAAACGGGTGATGTAAACGGCGAAAACGTCGGTAACGTCTGGTTAGTAGCTAAACCAAACTATTCGGTTATGCTGGCGTCGCGGCAATTGGTGGGGATGGATGGCAAAAACTACACCTTCGATACTAAAGAAGGAACGGGCAACTCCATTTTTCTGACCGACAGTATTGGCCGTACACTCTACGCTTACGCTCCCGACAAGAAGAATAAAAATACGTATACGAAGGCCGATTTGAGTAACAACCCAACCTGGCCGATATTCGAAACGTCGGCTACGATTGGTGAAATTCCGTCGGCGCTTAAAAAGTCTGATTTTGCAACCATTACGGCTGTTGGCAAAACGCAACTAACGTACAAAGGATGGCCGCTTTATCTCTTCGGTCCCGATAATAATCAGCGGGGTGCCACAAAAGGGGTGAGCGTGCCGAAACCCGGCGTATGGCCTGTAGTGAACAGTACAACGGTGGAAGCGCCGAATTAATAAAGTAACTGGGTTAATTTCGATTCTGTTAGCAGCATGAAATGTAGAATGAATAATGCATAATGAGTAATGATCTTGAGGATTATCGGCCTGGAATTCATTATTAATTATTCATTCTACATTATTCATTCACTTAAAGTTATACTTTTAAGCCGACAGAATCTTATTGATTGCCTGATTACATGTAACCCAAACGTGGAATAGCTTGTCCAACGCATCGAACATACCTGCTTTATCCGACTTGCTTGCTGGCTGCTTACGTAACCAGCGGCAAAGTCAGGAGTTGCTATATCGGCAATTCTATGGATATGCCATGAGTGTTTGTCTGCGGTATGCACCCACCCGAGACGGTGCGCTGGAAGTCCTCAACGATGGGTTCCTGAAGGTATTTACCCGACTGGATCAGTACGACCCGGCCCAACCATTTAAAGGTTGGCTTCGGCGAATCATGATCAATGCAGCCGTGGATCATTACCGCCAGGAAGTGAAGCATCATCATCAGGAATCAGTTGATTTTGTTGAGAAAACGGTGGCTTCGGAAGCGGCTGACGCGTATAGTCAACTGGCACACGAAGATTTAATGGCCCTGATTCAACGGCTGTCGCCCGCGTATCGGCTTGTATTTAACTTGTATGTAATCGATGGATTCACGCACGAAGAAATTGCCAGCCAGCTTGGTATTTCGGTCGGGGCGTCGAAGTCAAACTTAGCCCGGGCGCGGGAAAACCTACGCGTACTATTGAAGCAGATAAACTACGACGAGTATGTCAGAGCTAACCGATGACCAATTGGATGAGCTCTTCAGAAAGTCGGCTGAAGAGTTCGAACCTACTCACGATCCAGGAGCATGGCCTAAGATGAGCGCCCTGCTGGATTCGACCGACCAGACCAGACCTGCCGGAGCCCTGCTCTGGAAGAATCTGCTACGTTGGGGGTTGCCTGTTGTGCTGCTGTTGCTGCTGACGGGTGGAGGATGGTTCGTGTATCAAAAGGTAACTAGTGGCGAACGTAACGCTTTGTCATCGACAGTCGTCAGCCAACAGCCGGAAGGGAATACAACAGCTAAAGGGTCACATCAAATCGAAACGTCCCGATTAGCCGATACTGAACAGCCAACTGAGCCGCAGAAACAGGCCGTAGAACAGCCCGCCAGCGACGTTCAGCCATCGACTAATCGGGCGGAATCGACCGATGGACGGACACCGGAAGCGAATTCCACCAGTCAGGTAAAGTTGACCGATGAACAAAAGATTTTGCCAAAAGCTGCTGATAACGTAGCGGTTACCCCTGCGAACTCGCCTGCTTCGTCCGCGTCTGACTTCCGGACTGCAACGAAACCAGTAACATCGACGTATAAGTCAGTAAAGAGCGCCAACGTAGTAAAGTCGTCGTTACGTAACGTAGCACCTTTGGCCGGACGTAAAGCAAAAGGACGCGTAAATCGTTCATCGCAAACCAACGTATCGACTATCGGTTCCTTTACCCAACAACGTAGTGTTTTTACAAATCGCAGACGGATCTATGCCCGCCGGGATGGGAATGTAATGACTCCTTCTGTATCGTTTGATAACCAACCGGATGCCGCCAGAAAGTCGAATGCAGGTATGCCACCTGCCGATGAACCACGTAGCGCTACGTTGGCCGAGTCGGTGGAAGCTGAACCCGAAGCCGTTGCGCTAATGAACATAAACGAGCTGGCCAGTAAATCGGCGCGTTGGCCCAAGAACCTGTCGTTTGTTGGTCGACCGGTAGAAGCTCATCCTGATACAACAGTACGTAAGGTTATACCCAACGTAACGGTTCAACGCGGTTTGAGTGTGCGATTCGTAGTAGCGCCGGACTTGAGTTCAATTGGTCTGAAAAACTTTACACGACCGGGTACCAATGTGGGCTTGTTGCTGGAGTACCGATTCGCGTCGCGCTGGAGTGTTCAGGCGGGTGTGATTCAGAGCACGAAAGTGTACAAGGCGCTGCCGGGCGAATATGACTATTACAATCTGCCGTCTGAAATTAAAAGATACCCGGCCAATTTCGCTGGAGTAGATGGTCGGTGTAATATGCTCGACATCCCGATAAACCTACGTTATGATGTTTTAGTAAAACCTCGTGATAACGGCCGACAGCCAACCCGTTGGTTCATTAGTAGTGGACTGACAAGCTATATTATGAATAAGGAAGATTACTCATATAAGTATTACCATTCTTATGCAGGTAATCCGACAGATACCACTGCCCGCAGTGGTGGCTACGGCCTCAGCAACCTCAACTTCTCGATTGGATACGAACGGTCTATAAGTAAACGATTATCCTGGCAGGTAGAGCCGTTCATAAAAGTGCCGATAAAGAAGGTCGGCTATTACAAAATTGATTTATTGAGTACGGGTGCATTTTTTTCGATTCGCTATAAACTGTAAAACCCGTGAGTGTACAAGCGAAATCGAGTTGTTCGTTAATTCATGTAAATACACTAAATTTAACTATAACGCCATGAAAAGCAATCCAACGACCGAACAAATGAAGCGCGGAGAATTTATGCGCAGTCTAGGCCTGAGTAGCGCAGCCTTAATGGCGTTCTATTGCATGGGTACTACGTTGACATCCTGTTCAAAAAGTAACAGTGATCCAACGCCGTCTACCGGTAACCCCACCGGAAGTGGTTTTACCGGGAATGCTGATGCGTCGAAAGGGGCCGTTAATTTTACGCTGGATCTGACCTCTTCTACGTATAGTAAACTGAAAACAGCGGGTCAGTACGCTATTGTTGGCGGTATTATCGTAGCGAAAGTAAAAAGCGGGTCCGTTATTGCGCTTTCGAAAACCTGTACCCATGAGGGAACAGAGGTTCAGTATCGAGCTACACAGGACGATATTTACTGCTCCAATCACGGTTCTGAGTATGCAGTAACAGGTGCTGTTAAAGTGGGCCCAGCCACCCAGGCTTTAACTCAATACAAAGCAAATCTCTCTTCAGACGGAAATACGCTGACAGTGACTGCCTAATTTTCAACAATCAACGCGATGAAATACATCATTTTTGTCACGCTTTTATGGCTTGAGGTAGGTTCGCTACAGGCTCAGGATTCGACAGCGGTGCGCCGGGATTCGTCCCGCGCGCCTGCGGCTGAACCAAAATCGTCGGATGACGATCTGCTGGCCAGCCTTTCCGATTCGACTGATAAACAGGAGTTGCTTCCGCATAAAATGATTTTTACGCAACGAGTCTTCTGGGGGCCGAAGGGATTACTACGTAGTATGAAAGTGGCTCCGCTTACTCCCGAAGGTCGGGCAAAGGAGCTTAAAGTGCGACGTACCATGCTCGGCATGCACCAGATTGGCGGGTTTGTAACACTGGCCGGATTTATTGCGCAGGGTTTGCTGGGAGCCAAACTCTATAACGCTAAAGGTCAGGAATATACCGATACAAAAAAATGGCATGAACGTACTGCTACGTATATCAACATCGCTTATGGCACTACGTTGGCCTTATCGCTGACGACACCACCGCCGGTAGTTGGTGCCCGCAAGGGATTTACGACCATTAAACTGCATAAATACCTGGCTATTGTGCATTTGACCGGAATGGTAACCACGAATATTCTGGCGCATATGATTCAGAGTAACCCAGAACTTAAACCGTATCACCGGGCGGCCGCTTATACTACGTTCGGTGCCTATGCTGCTTCAATTGTTTCATTAACTTTTTAAGCTATGAAAAAATACCTGATTTTGAGTGGCTTACTTTTAGCCACCTGGGCTTTTTTTGCCTTTACTGCGCCAATGGCCAAACGCAAAGTGATGGCCGACAAAGGACAATCGACCATTACGTATGCTGCTAAACACCCGCTTCACAGTTGGGAAGGGGTAAGCAAGGAGGTTAACTGCGCCATGATGTACAACGACGAAACCAAGCAACCCGAAAGTATTGCGGTTTCGATAAAAGTATCTTCGTTCGACAGCGATAACAACAACCGCGATTCGCACGCTATGGAGGTGCTCGATGGGATTAAGTTTCCGAACGTAACGTTTACCAGCTCGACTATTAAAACTGCCGAAGACGGTACGTTATCGGCCCAGGGTACGCTGACGTTTCATGGTGTCCCCAAACCTGTTACGTTGCAGGCTACGCATAAAGAGGCAGGTGGGAAAATGACGCTAACGGGTCAGTTTCCGGTAAATATGACTGATTACGGTGTTGAACGGCCATCGCTCATGGGTATGAAAGTTGAAGATGGTATGGTGCTACGTTTCAATATTGTGTTTAGTTTATAATGCCTTTTAAACCACAGAGGTTCGCAAAGAATAACTTTGCGAACCTCTGTGGTTTAAAAGCAGAAAGAGCACTTATTTATAACTGATAAAGCTGTTGAATTTCGGTGTTTGTCAGCGCCCGGTTGTAAATCCGAATCTCATCCATAGACCCGTTGAAATAGGACTGCGTTCGGTCTGCAAAGCTGCCGATAATTAAATCGGTGTTCGTGCTGACAATGGTTCCTGTTTTGGTGGTCTGGTAAATAAGCGAGCCATTTTTATACCACCTCATATTGCTCCCATCGTACGTAACGGTTACAAATTGCCAAACAGATTCCTGTAGGTTACAGCTACCACAACCCCAGTCCTGATCGGTTGTACCGGTTGTGGTTTTAAGTTCAAAATTCATGAGTGAAGGACCTCCGGTTCCTAATCCAAACTTACGATTAGAAGCATCCTGCGCCTTCGAGACAACCTGCATATTAATGCCACTACCATTCCAAACAGGGTTTATCCAGGCACAGATCGTCAGGCCAGAACCTGTAATATCCAGACTCGGACTATTGGGTACGCGGAGGTAGGTTCCATTTGATCGGATGAAGCCACAGGCCTGATTTGAATTGCCGAATCGGTCATTAATAATCACAGCACCTGTTAGAATGCCATGATTGCCGTTACCACTGGCATCGTTCGCATTTCCATTAAAAGGCAGGTATAAAACCAAACCATTCAGGAGTGTATTCACTGTGGCAGAGGCAGTCAAGCTAATTGTGTTACCCGTTACGACAGACGTAGTATTTACTGTAAGCTGACCATCGAACGTACCAGCCGCGCCAGGGGCAAACGTAATAACCACTGACTGCGAACTTCCCATTGCCAGTATACCATTCCAGGAACCTGAAAAGCCAGATGGTAGAGTAAGTCCTGTAACCGTTACGTCGGAACCTGTATTTTGAATAACGAGCGTTCGACTGGCAGTTTGCCCGACATTAATTTGTCCAAAGTTCATATTACCGCTCAGATTCAGTGCCGAAGGAGGTATGATCGACATACGCATCTGTGCGCCGGAACCTTTACGTAGCGTTCCCAGAATCGTTAGTTTCTTAACGTAGCCTGTTTCATTCAGTGAAATAATATGGCCTGAACGTATTGTCAGCGTATCTGAAAATTTAGGAACTCGCCCACAGGACCAAACTGTAGGGTCGTTCCAGACGCCGGTTTTTACGGTTTCCATACTTGTACAACAAAGCGTCCCAATTGCGATTGGGGCAGAAATACAGGTATAAGGCTGGTTCACAATTCGGTAAAAATCACCGTTGGCACCAAAAGCATATAGCGAGTTACTAGTGAAAAATTTTGCAGAAGTTAGCCCAATGGGCGAAGTAGCTTTATGTTGCCAGGTTTGCCCACCGTCGGATGTTCTGAACAGATTACTACCAGATACCATTACACCATTTAGAACATCCTCAAAAAATAATGGTCCAGCATTAGTCTGTGTAGATGGAGCGGTCCAGGTGCTACCTCCATTGGTTGTCATTAAGATAAATTGACCTGGAATTGACACCCAGCCCGTAGCAGCATCTTTAAAAAACAGATTTATATCAAATGCGTCGTCTATTACCAGTTGTTGTGTCCAGGTATTACCGCCATCGGTGGTTTTTAGCAAGGCCACAGCCGACTCGCCATACTTACCGGCAATCCAGCCTGTCGTATTATTGACGAAAAATGCTTTAGATGCTTTAACAAACTGGTTCACACTCGATTGCTGTATCCAGGTATTACCACCGTCTGTAGTACGCAGGATTAACGCCTGATATTCCGCATATGGGGTATTCGATGCGTATTTTTGACCAAATATCCAGCCATGACTGGCATCTGTAAAATAGATACCATTTAGTACTGAATAGTCTATGTTAACAGGTGTTTTCGTCCATGACATGCCCCCATCGGTCGATCTGGCAATGAAAGCGGGGGGATATCCTACTCCATCCTCCCTACCCGTAATCCATCCATTCGACGTATTAACAAAGTATATACTACTTAAATAGCCATCTACCGTGCTATACGTATTAGATGTTTGCCCGCCATCTGTGGTTCGACGCACCTGATTGTTCGTTCCTCCAGCACCCGGGTTGAGCGTCCAGCCGTTTGTAGGATCAATGAATGAATAATAGCCATTACCGGCAACTTGCCAACTATCAACTGATTGTGTCGCTTGCAATTTATAGTTACCGGGTTGGCTGGGTGAATAGGTTAGGCTGGTGGCTGATGCAACAGGTACTTCATCCTTTAACCATTGTAGGGCAGTGCCCGGCAATACCGAATTGCTCGAAAGTTGTACTGGCTGATTAGCGCATATATTGGTTGCATTTGCGTTTATGGTGGGCGTTGGAGTTATGGAAATAATATTAGTTCGGTCGGGAAGACTAGCATAATATTTATACAAGTGACCTGCTGTCGCCGTAAAACCTTCGGTGGCAGAAAAAAACCAAAAGGAAGATAGAATATTGGGATGTGTGTAAGAAAATGTCGGATTGCCTATAGGCGTCCAGTTCGTTCCGCCATCCGTTGATCGATATACCACTGAATTCAAGTTATAAAAACCTGTATTGGCGTCATTAAACCGAATTCTGCTGGTTCCTTGTGGTGAATTCTGGCTTTCAGCTCGTTGTAAAGTCCAGCTTGCACCACCGTTGGTCGTCTTAAACACTCCTCCGTATACAGTAGATACCCATCCCGTGTTTGCATCTACGAAAGAGACATCCGTGATCCACAATTGTGCATAAGGGCTCGGCAAGGACTGGGATGTCCAGTTGCTTCCCCCGTTGGTTGTTTTTCGGATAATACCACCCTGACCAACAATCCAGCCAGTATTTTGATTGATGAAATATATGCCCTGTACAGATGCATCATCGTACGGAATAGACAGGTTAACGTCCGTCCAGGTGCCACCGCCATTACTGGTATATAGCACTTTATTTTTTCGACCTACAACCCAGCCTGTTGTCGACGACGTAGCAAAAACATCATAGAGCTCATACCCAAAATTGATGGGTTGTGTAACCCAGGTAGCACCTCCATCGGTTGTTCGGTTGATATTACCGCCCCAGCCAACTACCCAACCGTTTTGGCTATCACTGAAATGAACAGCTGTGTTGAAATTATTTCCTACGGCTGTCTTACTCCATGTTTTACCACCATTGCTCGTTTTATGAATGCCTTGCCCAGATAAAACAAAACCTGTTGATGTATTCAAAAAATACATATCGGTAAACTCTAAAAACGTGCTTTGGCCCGCGTAGACATCGCTAAAGCCGCTCTTTTCATTATAAACAAATTGGTAGGCTCCGGGCAGAGTCGTTGTATAGTTTAGTTGACCATTCGTAGTACTAGCTACCGTTGTACCGTTACGTTGCAAACTTCCAGTCGTGAAGAAGCTGGGATTACTGTTGGTTAGTGAGATAGAAACAGGCGGGCCTTCACACAACGAATTGGTATTGGCCGATATAGACACCTGCCCAAAAGCCGGTATGCAAATGCTGGCTAGAATAATGGCAACGAATTTTTGTGTGATTGACTTTGTCGCAGAAAAGGACGTAGTAATTCTGGAACGTAAAACGTGTGGATTCATATTAATTATATGGATTGGTGTGGACTAAAAAAATATGCAAACTTGATAATTTGTTTATGTTGTCAAGCCGAAATAATAAATGAATTCAGTTTGATCAAATCACTGTACATCAGCAAATTATAGCGTGCATATAAACATCAAAAATAACTGTAGAAATTGTATTTACAAAAAGAAACTTTGCCTTATAAATCATTTTAAAAGAATATTCTGGAAGAGCGTTTACTGAATTTGTAAGCCGGAATAGTGATAAAATAAAGGCTTACGTTTTATTAGACCTGTGTTGAAAATATATAGGTTATCTTACAGTAAAATATAGGTTTTCCTCCATTTCAAAAGCGTGATACGTATCCGACCTTTGTTCTGTTCAACACGCTATAGAAATTATGTGCACCTGGGCAAACGTATCGACAAAAGTTGCAAACTACCGAACCACCGTATTGACGCTAGGGCTCGGGCATGGTTTTTCGGATGCAGCAGCCGGATATTTAATCGGAAGCTTTAGCCATACATCCCGTTTTGTTGAGACAGGCAGTGCCGTTCTTCTATACAACATTCTGGCGTTTGGTGGCCAACTGCCCGCCGGAATCTGGCTCGACTGTGTTGGGACGTATCGAAAATGGTCAATACTGGCGTCAGTGGGGATGATGGCGGCTTTAGGCCTTTCGTTGGCTCACTACGTATGGGCGGCTGTTGTATTGGCGGGTGTTAGCTCAGCGATTTACCATGTAGCAGGGGGCGCCGTTACGTTGATCAGCTTTCCGCAACAGGCTCGCTTCGTTGGGATATTCTCAGGTTTTGGCGTATTAGGTCTTGCGCTGGGTGGCTGGTCGGGAGCGATGCACTGGCAGGGCGTCGGTTATCTGCTCATGACTGGATTGCTGACCATCGGGCTTGTACTACGTAGCGCTACGTTCCCGACGGAGACTCAGCAAACAATTTTCCCCGAAAAACCGCACCTGGACAACCACGACTACGTAATGATTCTGTTGCTGGTGGCCATTGCGCTACGTTCGGCGGTCTGGAATGTGATTCAATTGCTGCATGCCGAGCAGTACGACTGGCTGTTATACGTAGCACTGGCAGCGATGACCGGGAAACTAGTTGGTGGCTGGCTGGCCGACCGAATTCCGTGGCGAGTGTATGCGCTGTTCGCGCTGGCGATTGCTATCCCGTCGCTGAGTTTCGGGTATCGAAAGCTGTTCTGGCTTTTGGTCGGAACGGGCTTGCTTCAGTCGTTGACGCCCATCAGCGTAGTGGCTTTGCAACGCCTTTTACCTAACGTACCGGCCACAGTAAGCGGTGCTACGTTCGGGCTGGCCATTGCGTTAGGCGGAGCAGTCTCGTTTTTACCGCTGGATTCTTACTTTTCTCTGTTCACTCAATTGCTACTTTTAGGCTTGTTAACCTGGGGATTATACTACGTCTTTTTATCGACGGATAAAGAACTTTCACTACGTACCAAATGATTTATTCAAACTTTTAAACCCTTATTGCCATGAAAAAATACGCCCTTTTGATTCTGTTATTCAGCACATGCTCCACTACGTTTGCTGATCTTGTTGATCCAAGACCAACAGGCTCTCCCATGTTGAATAGTGCATTGGTTATTGGGATTGTTGCTGTGGCGGTTCTGTTACTTGTTCGCCAACTTCGCAGGCAGCGAAATAGTTAATCGCCTTTCTGAAAAACGCTGTTCTGGCTACTCATATGAAAATCAAACGACTAATTTTTCTGAGTCTGCTATTGGCTAACGTAATACGTTGTGCCTGGGCCGATGTTATTCCGTATGATCGACGTAGTGTGAGCTACTGTTTTCGATTAGCGAATATCAATCAGTATCCCAAGTACGTATTTATCGCTTACTACCCGTTTCCGACACCTAATTATGCGATTATCAAATCTGGCGAATGCGTTCATTTCTACCACCTCAGCCGACCCGTCATTTGTGCCATAGCCAAGAATCATTTTCGGGAAGATAGTCTCAGAGCATATCAACAGGCACGAAATCAAAGCATCAGGGATAAACTACAGCGCTATTTTGAGTCGAACCCAAACTTAATTCGGTCGGATGTGAAAATAAGTGCAGTATCGACGCTGTCGAAATCAAACCCGACCAAGTCAATTGAGGACGTACTGACTGTTAAAAAGCTGTCGGGTAGTACGTTACAAATTGACTACGACAACGTAGTGTATAGGTATGACGATGGGACTACGGAGAAAAAACCATATACTGAGCAGGATATGCGCCCTTCACCGTCTTTGAAACCGAAAGCCTCCTCATCAAAAGCGTCGGTTGTGGGCGAAGGGTGGTTAGTAGCCGGAGGGTTATCAATTGTCGGGCTTCTAAGCGCCTTGTTTATGCGTAATCGGAAGCGCTGATGTGGATTTATCTGGTAAAAACCTGGCTGATTGAGATCCCGATTTTATTTCTATTTCTGAGGCACAAAGACCGGTTTATCAACATCCTATGGTTAGGCATGTTGATAAGTGCATCGACCTGGACATTTCTGATGTATTACTGGTATAGCTTCGGTGGTAACATTTTTTTGCTTGAAGGTATCGTGGCTTTGGTGGAAAGCCTGTGGGTACGTTCGTTGTGGAAAACATCCTGGTTATATAGCTTAGTTATCGGCTTTACCTGCAACGCTGTTAGTTTCGGCCTGGGCTGGTTGGAGTGGGTCTGAACTGACTACCAGATTTCGCTTTAACCCGCGCCGGGCGAGAAAGCCGCTAATGATAATCAGGAGCGAAGCTAAAAAAAACGGAGCGCCAGGAAGGTAGGTAGGCGCTTTGGGTGAGGTGAAGAATGAAAACAAATTCCCCATAATGAACGGCCCAACGATAGACGTAACACTAGTTAGGCTCGTTAAGGCGCCCTGCAATTCGCCCTGCTCATTAGCTGGAACCTGATTGGAAATAATTCCCTGAATGGATGGTCCGGCAATACCGCCCAATGCATAAATAAACATAAAGGCAAACATCATCCAGCTCTGATTCGCCAGACCGAACAGGAAGAAGCCAATCGCACTGAACATCATGCCCACATACACCGACCGCTGCTGACCTAATTTAGGAATTAGTACCCGGCTCAAACCGCCCTGTACCAGCGCAAATGCTACGCCAATCGTAGCTAACGAGAAACCTACCGTTGTTTCATCCCATTTGAATTTCTCAATGGTGTAGAACGTCCACGTGCCCTGTACGGCGAAGCCAGCAATGTAAATCAGCACCAGCGACGCCACTAAGCCTAGAATAACGGGGTATTTTCCCAGCCGCAGCAGTGAACCAAGTGGATTAGCCCGTTTCCAGTTGAACGGACGGCGGTTTTCAGGAGAAAGCGATTCGGGAAGAATCAACAAGCCATAAAAGAAATTGACCAACGTTAGGCCAGCTGCTACAAAAAACGGTACACGTGGCCCATATTGCCCTAAAAGCCCACCAATGGCTGGTCCCAGAATGAAGCCCACACCAAAAGCCGCCCCTACCAGACCGAAGTTCTGCGCTCGCTTTTCCGGTGGACTGATATCGGCAATGTAGGCTGTTGCTGTGGTGAAGCTTGCCCCGGTTATCCCGGCCAAAACCCGACCTAAAAATAACCAGCCGATACTGGGCGCAAATCCCTGAAACAGATAGTCAACACCAAAGCCCAACAACGAAAACAGCAAAACAGGCCGACGTCCATATCGGTCGCTCAATCCACCTAAAACCGGCGCGAAGATGAACTGCATTAACGCATAAGCGGGCGTCAACAAAGCTCCCCAACTGGCTGCCTGACTAATATTGCCGTGAATAAGTTGTTCAAGTAGCTTCGGGAAAACCGGAATAATTATACCCAGCCCCGTTACGTCAATTAGCAACGTAATAAAAATAAAAATGAGAGCTGGGGCGTTACGTTGTTTGGACATGAGAAGGTGAGTGATGACGGGGCCGCCCGTGCGGTTATAAACGATGAGCGGTGAGTTTGCTGACGCACTACGTAATTGTTGGCGTCAGCAAACCCACCATTCATCGTTTATAACCGCACGGGCGGCCCCGTCATTATTTTTTTTACGCGTAAGTATTCAGCATTACAGGCATCACCAGCATCAGAATATCTTCGTTTTCTTCCTTATCGGCTGGGATGAGCAGACCGGCCCGGTTGGGTGCTGACATTTCCAACGAAACCATTTTGGCGGCCAGATTACTTAAAACTTCTGACATCAGCTTGGCGTTGAAGCCAATTTCCATTGCGTCGCCGTTGTACTCGCAGAGGAGTTTTTCGTTGGCTTCGTTGGAGTAATCGAGGTCTTCGGCTGAAATGGTCAGGGAGCCGGCTTTGAGGGAAAGCCGAATCTGGTGCGTTGTGCGGTTGGCGTAAATCATGATCCGCTTCAGTGAGTTGAGCAAATCGCTACGTCCAATCGTCATTACGTTCGGATTGTTGGTCGGAATGGCATTTTCGTAATCTGGAAAACGCTCGTCGATCAACCGGCAAATGAGCTGCGTAGGGCCGAACGTAAAGGAAGCGTTCGACTGGCTGAACTCGGCCGTAACCGGAACATTCTCCGGCAAAGACGCCTTGAGTAATTGAAGGGCCTTCCGGGGAATAATAATGGACGTACTAGCCGCCGAACCGAGGTCAGTACGTCGGTAACGAATGAGCCGGTGGCCGTCGGTCGCAACGAACGTAGCGTTGTCTGCAGTGAGTTGCAGAAGGACACCCGTCATGGCTGGGCGCAGGTCGTCGGTGCTGGTCGCAAAAACAGTATTGTTAATAGCACTCAGCAATACGTCCGATGTCATATCCACCGACATGTTCTTGTTTACCGTCGGAAGTTTGGGAAAATCAATTGGATTTTCACCAGAAAGCTTATAGCGGCCATTATCGGTCAGGATTTCCGTGCCGAACGTATTGATATCGATATTAATCGTGACAGGCTGTTCAGGTAAGCTACGTAACGTATCGAGCAAAAGTTTAGCAGGAATGGCAATAGACCCGTTTTCGCTCGACTCAACCGGTATTTGCGTGGTCATGGTCGTTTGCAGGTCCGAAGCTGTTACGATCAGATTGCCATCTTCAATACGAAATAGGAAATTTTCAAGAATCGGCACAATCGGGTTGGTAGCCACGACGCCATTGATATGCTGAAGGTTTTTGAGCAGAACAGATGAGGAAACAATAAATTTCATTAGCCAGGCGGTTAAGTCGGTTAGTATTTGGATATAAGAACAAAAGTAGCAAAAAAAGCCGACAGCCCATGGAAGTTTTTCGAGAACCTTTCGACCGTAAATAGCCGTTGTAAAGAGTGAAAGAGCGAATGAGTGAAAGAGCGCAAAGTAGCTTGCGTCAGCCATTCGCTCTTTCACTCATTCACTCTTTCGCTCATTAAAAATGGAAGCTGAAATTGTCAATCGTGTGGCCAATAGCGGCCTGATTACGCTCGATCTGGAAGACTATTATCACGCAGGTGAGCGTGTGGTGTATGACTTGAAAGATAACCTCTATATGGGGTTGATTCTGAAAGAGAAAGATTTTCGGGCTTTCCTGAAAGAGCACGACTGGGGGCAATATGCTGGTAAGAACGTAGCGATTACCTGCACTGAAGATGCCATTGTGCCAACCTGGGCTTATATGCTGCTTACGTTGCAATTGCAGCCTTACGCCAGCAACGTAGTATTTGGTACGTTAGCTGATCTGGAGGAGAAACTTTATTTCGATGCCATCGCCCAAATCAACCCCGATGATTATCGCGACGCCCGTGTTGTGGTAAAAGGCTGCTCAAAAGTGCCCGTTCCTACGGCAGCCTACGTCGAACTGACCCGCGTGCTACGTCCGGTGGTGCAAAGCCTGCTGTTTGGCGAACCCTGTAGCACCGTTCCCCTTTACAAACGCCTAAAGACGTAGTGATTGAGTAAATGGAGTAATTAGGCGGGCCGTGTCAGGCTCCAGCTATTGTAGCTAGATTTACCTTCTGACTCTATTTTAATTACTTTCTCTTAAAGATCTTCTCCCAACTATTACATGCTGGTATACTAATTGCATAGAATTTAGATTGATGCAGTCTATTTTCAGTGCATTGCTAGTGCTCTGGTAACAATTGTATACCGGAGTGACTATTTATGCTTTTTCTATAGTCGCGTATTTTATTAAGTAGTATATTAGAGTTTATGTGTTTTGGATTAATGGCCTGATTAACAATTTATTATGTATTTGCTGGGCCACTTATAACGAAATGATTCTGATGTAATTTTTACCATATAATGAAAATTCAAATAGTAATTCTATTTCTTTCATTATCTACCCTTGTCAGTGCTCAAGAAAACCTGATCAAAAATCCTGGTTGTGAATTGCCTCTGGTAAATGGAAAAATACCAAACTGGGTGGAAGTGGTTGGAAATGAGTGGACGAAGCGTACGACTGACCCACGCCCAAAAGAAGGGCAGGGGTATTTCTTCGCGGGCAATACCGCCGACGCTGAATTAAACCAGACTATTGCCTTAGATGATTATTCGTGTTCTATTGACCTGGGTAATCAGCGATTTTTCTTTATAGGGTCAGTCATGTCTACTGCCAAAAATCCGCCTGATCAGACTACTATTAATATTGACGTACTGGATGCTGGTGATGTCGTGCTAGGTTCATATAAACTTGGTCCGTATAATTATGCTACGTGGACACCGGTTACTTATTCCTTCATTGCGCCGGTTAAAACCCGAAAAATTAAAATACGACTACGTAGCACCCGTCAAAGTGGAACAACTAATGACGCTTATTTTGATGATCTGGCGCTAGCGGCAACACCCGAGGGAAAGAACTTTACGATAGCGTCGACAACTGCACTTCCGGCCAGTTGCGGTCGTACAGACGGAGTGCTATCGGTGAGCATAGCCGCAGGCCCGCAGATTGCATCCCGACAATATTCTATCGACGGACAGATATTTCAGCCAAGCCCTACTTTTATAAATCTCGCCAGTAAAAACTATACGGTTACGGTAAAAGATGGCGGCTGCGTGCAAAGCCAAACGGCTACCGTAGGTACTAAAAATCCACCGAAGTTAGATCGAGTAAACTCAGCAAGTGCCAGTTGTGGCCGCGCCGATGGAGCCATATCATTAACTTTAGCCAGTGGGAGTGGGGCCAGTCAATATGCCCTGAATAGTCAACCGTTTCAGATTACGCCCGTTTTTTTTAATCTGGTAGGCGGAAAGTATAAAGTGACCGTGAAGGACGGGGATTGTATTGTCTCGGACTCAATAACGGTTGGCAATAAAAGTTTACCACGTATCGATGACGTAAAGATTACAGATGCCAGTTGCAACCAACCCGATGGAACAGTAACATTAGTTGTGACGGGTGGGAGCGGGGCGGGTCAGTATTCGTTGAACGGGCAAACGTATCAATTGACACCTGTTTTTATAAATCTGGCAAGTGGCGATTACAAGGCAACAGTCAAAGATGGGGCATGTCTTGTGGATAGATCCGTGAAAGTAGGTCTTAAAAAACTTACTTTCAATACTTTTCAAATCAAGGATGCTACGTGTAATCAGGCAAACGGAAGCATTACGGCTAGTGTTCAGGGAGGTAACGGAACGAAGACGTATTCACTGAATGGAAAGGCCTCACAGAGCAGCCCTGCATTTCAGAATCTGGCCGGTGGAAACTATACAATTACAGTGACCGATGGCGGATGCACGGCCAGCCAGACAGCTACTGTGGGTGCGAAGTCTGCCCCAACTATCGACGGTATGCAGACCAGCGAATCTACCTGTGGACAACAGGATGGTACGTTAATCCTGACTGTATCGGGGGGCAGCGGCAACCGGCAGTATTCGTTGAATGGGCAAACGTATCAGTCGAGCACTACGTTTCAGAATCTGGCCGTCGGTAGTTATACAGTAACTGTTAGAGACGCTGCCAACTGTACGGTGAAACGGGAGGTAAGTATCAGCGCATCAGGCGATTGCTACGTATTTGTGCCCGATGCCTTCACCCCGAATCGTGATGGAGTAAACGATTTTTTTCAACTGGTATCCGGTTATAAAATCAATTATACCATTCGGAACTTAGCCATTTACAACCGTTGGGGAGAAGTGATGTTTTCCAGGGAAAATTTCTCGATACTTGAAAAAGATGGCTGGTGGGATGGTACGTCCCAGGGCGTAGTAGCCGATGCGGGAGCCTATACGTATTATTTCGAATACGTCGATATCAACAACGTTACAATCTCCCGCCGTGGTGTTGTTACGTTGCTACGTTAAGGTTGGGCTGAGCAATATTTTTGTCATTCTTCCGATCCGGCGGCCCGGCTTCGTCAGAATGACAAAAATGCACTACAAAAACAGTTTAATTAGGAAATTACCGATAAGCGGCTTCACTCCAGCGAAGCTCGTTTTTCAACTGACGCAGGTTTGTATTGCGATCGATCACGACCAGTTCTACGCCAAAAATATCGGCAAAATCTTCGATGTGGTCGGTGGTCAGATTCTGGCTGTAGACCGTGTGGTGAGCACCGCCAGCCAGAATCCAGGCCGCGCAACCCGTTTGCATATCGGGAAGGGGTTTCCAGATGGCGCGGGCAACGGGCAGTTTGGGGAGTGCTTCGGGTACTTCCACCGCTTCGACTTCATTGACCAGCAACCGGAACCGATTACCCATATCAATTAACGATACGTTAATCGCTGGCCCCGCCGGAGCGTTGAATACCAAACGTACCGGATCAGCCTTTCCTCCGATACCCAACGGATGAATCTCGCAGGTAGGTTTTGCAGCCGCTATCGATGGACAAATTTCGAGCATGTGCGAGCCGAGCACCAGCGGATTTCCCGGATTGAAATGATACGTATAATCTTCCATGAACGAGTTGCCACCCGGAAGTCCAGCCGCCATCACTTTCAGCGTACGTACCATTGCCGATGTTTTCCAGTCGCCTTCCCCCCCGAAACCGTAGCCGTCGGCCATGAGTCGTTGGGATGGTATGCCCGGTAATTGGGTCATGCCGTGCAGGTCTTCGAACGTATCGGTGTAGGCTGAGAAATTGCCATCTTTCAGAAACGCCCGCAAACCGATTTCAATCTTGGCGGCATCACGTAGTGAACCATGCTGGGCACCGCCTTTACGTAGCGAATCCATCAATGTATAACTGTCGGAATATTCGGCTACTAACTGGTCGATTTCAGCATCTGTAACCTGATTGATGACCGCTACCAGATCGCCGATGCCATGCGTATTTACCGACATACCGAACGTCATTTCGGCGGCTACTTTGTCGCCATCGGTAACGGCGACCTGGCGCATGTTATCGCCAAATCGAACCACTTTCATGGTTTTTAACTCATAGGCTGCCACGGCCACACGCGTCCAGCCTGCTATTTTGGTGATCACGTCTGGCTCCTGCCAGTAGCCGACAACTACCTTCCGATTTAAGCGCATCCGCGACATGATGAACCCAAATTCCCGGTCGCCGTGGGCCGACTGGTTGAGGTTCATAAAATCCATGTCGATGTCGTTCCAGGGAATATCGCGGTTGAACTGCGTGTGCAGGTGAAGCATCGGCTTTTTCAGGACGTTTAACCCCCGAATCCACATTTTTGCGGGCGAAAATGTGTGCATCCACGTAATGATACCGACGCAGTTACGCGCTACGTTCGCTTCCTGACAGATCGTATAAATTTCGTCAGGCGTTTTGACGACTGGCTTGAAAACAACCCGGACCGGAATGGCTGGCGACGTATTAAACGAATCGGCAATGATATGTGAATGAGCATCGACCTGTTTCAGCGTTTCCTCGCCGTACAGGTGCTGACTGCCTGTAATGAACCAAACTTCGTACTGCTTTAAATCAATCATGTTGTTTATATTTTTTTGTCATGCTGAGGCACGAAGCATCTTATCGTTTCCTTGCTTATAAGCTTGGGGGCCTTAAGATGCTTCGTGCCTCAGCATGACAAAATCCTTTTCTACAAATTCACCTAACTTCAAATATTTCTGATACAGCTTTTCGTACGTAGCAACTGTCTCAGGGCGAGGTTGATATTCGGCGTCGAAGCCGGAACCCATAGCCTGCTGAGCTGCTTCCAGGGTCGGATGCACGCCAGCTGCTACAGCCGCACACATGGCTGCTCCCAGCGCACAGGCCTGGTCGGCGCGGGCTACCTGAATCGGTTTATTCAGTACGTCAGCGAGGGTTTGCATCACAAACGGCGATTTTTTAGCGACGCCACCAATCGCAATCACTTTCTTGATCGGAACGCCTTCTTCCAAAAACCGATCAACAATACTGCGCGAGCCAAAAGCGGTTGCTTCGACAAGAGCTTTGAAAACCGTAGCAGCATTTGTACCCAGGCTCAAACCCAACAAAGCTGCCTTCAATGTGTGATTCGCGTCCGGCGTTCGGCGACCATTTATCCAATCGAGAGCAATTACATCGTTCTCGGTAACAGGCAACGTAGCAGCCTGCGCCGACAGATGTGGAATAAGCTGGCGTTCCAACGTATCAGCGGCTTCATCACCCAATAATTGCCGTACCGGATTGGTTATCAGCCTCGCAAACCACGCATATAAATCACCAAAAGCTGATTGCCCCGCTTCGAGACCGAGCATTCCCGGCGCTACTGACCCATCGACCTGACCGCAGATACCACGTATTAACTGATGACCGATTTCTTCATTTGGAGCCATCAGAATATCGCAGGTCGACGTACCGATGATACGTACAAAGGCATACGGCTCAATTTCGGCACCGACGGCACCCATGTGAGCGTCGAACGCGCCAACGCCGATCACTACGTTCGTCGAAAGATTGAGTTTTTCAGCCCATTCCGCTGAAAGATTTCCCATCGACTGGTCGGCGGTGAACGTATCGGTGAAGAGTCGGTTACGTAGTCCACCGAGCAATGGATCAAGTCGGGTCAGAAATTCGTCGGAAGGAAGTCCATCGAATTCGCTATGCCAGAGCGCCTTATGGCCAGCCGCACATCGCGAGCGACGTAGTGTCAGCGGATTTGTATTACCTGTTAATACCGCCGAAATCCAGTCGCAGTGTTCGATCCAGGAAAATGCGTGCTGACGAACTTCTTCATCCACACGTAGCGTCCGAAGGATTTTCGCCCAGAACCATTCCGACGAGTAAATTCCGCCAACGTATTTAGTGTAATCGGTATCCCAATGGTGCGCCAACGTATTGATTTCCTCCGCTTCGGCGTTTGACGTGTGGTCTTTCCAGAGAATAAACATGCCGTTGGGATTCTCCGCAAAATCAGGACGTAGTGCCAGCGGTAGCCCCGTTTCATCAACCGCACAGGGCGTAGAACCAGTGGTATCGACCGAAATGCCAATCACCTGCTGCCGAACGTCCGATGAGGTCTGGGCTAATGCCCCGTTGATGGCCGCTTCCAGCCCTTCCAGATAATCGAGCGGGTGCTGGCGAAACTGCGACGTTGCCGGATTACAGTAAAGTCCTCGTTTCCAGCGAGCGTATTCATGTACGTGTGTACCCACGGCCTCACCCGTTTGAGCGTTCACAACCAGCGCCCGAACCGAATCGGTTCCAAAATCGACGCCGATAACGTATTTATTATGCATGTTTAACAGTTAGTCAACGTATCGTGTTTGTTTGACACAATATTAGGGCTTACTTGTGCTTTTTCAATGAGAAACGTAATTATTTTTTGAAAAAGGCGATTCGCTACGTTAGCGTGAGTTCCGGGAAGAAACTAACGTAATTGGTGAGGTACTGCTGATATTTTTCTGTATTCAGTTGGTATAACTTTCCTTTTTTGGTCGCTGAATTAGCGTCTTTTTCGCCAGTGTCAATCAGCAAATCGGTCGACATGATTTTGCGGCTGAAGTTTCGGCGGTCGAGTTGGGTGTTGTAAATGGCTTCATACAGTTTCTGCAACTGCGGAATGGTAAATTTTTCGGGCATTAGTCCCAAACCGATGGCGTGTAGGGCTGCTTTGTAACGAAGCTGACGTATCGCTTGCTCAACCATTTGGTCGTGGTCGAAAATGAGCCGGGGCTTTTTAGTCAGGCTAATCCAATAGGCATTGTGCGTTTTCAGGGCGTTGGTATCCTGTTGCTGGCTGTTAATCAGGGCATAATAGACTACTGAAACGGTACGTTCGACGGGGTCTCGGTTGACGGCACCAAACGTTTGTAGCTGTTCGAGGTAGTTATTTTTCAGGCCAGTCAGTTCGAATAAGATGCGCTGGGCAGCGTGTTCAAGGTCTTCCTGTTCATTCAGAAACCCACCCATGAGCGACCAATTCCCCTTCTCAGGCTCAAAATTTCGCTTAATCAGCAAAACATTTAGCTCGTTGCCATCGAAACCGAAAATAATGCAGTCGAGCGCCACTAAAATTCGACTCGAATGAGAATAGTGCGTCATGAGCAGTTGAAGGAGGAGAAGCGTATTTTGTCATGCTGACGCAGCCGGGCCGCCGGAGCGGAAGCATCTTAAAGTATCCTTACTAGTTCGCTTGGGCACCTTAAGATGCTTCCAGCGTCAGCATGACAAAACTAATCCGTGATTATTTCTCGCTAAATAATGCAAATTTTTTTTGATTAAGCCGCGTATCGAATAAAATTGCAGCTAACATGAAAAACCATACTGTAAACGGGTTGCCCAGATGACAACCAACGAAATTGAGGTTCTCTTTGAGCAAATCAAAGAGGTGAAGATTGGCGTTATCGGCGACTTTGCCGTAGATCTTTATTATAGCCTGCAGACCCAGACGGGCGAGCAATCGCTGGAAACAAAAAAAGACGTTTTCTGGGGAAGCCAGCCAAAGGCGTCGCTGGGCGCGGCTGGCAATGTTGTTCAGAACCTGGCCGCGCTTGGTATCCATACTGTTCATGCCGTCGGTTGCGTAGGCGATGACCTGTATGGGCGCGAAATGCAGCATTTGTTCCAGACATTGAACGTCAATTCGCAACATTTGCTGAAGGCTTCTGAAAACTGGGATACCTGCGTTTATACCAAACCGAACGAAACTGGCGAAGAAGCCAATCGTATTGATTTCGGAACAGCCAATTCGCTTTCTGATACGTTTTTTGATACGTTGCTGACCGGTTTAGAGTCGTTAGTAACGAGCCTGGACGTATTGATCATCAACCAGCAATTTGCTAAACCACTTCTTACGCAGGAACGTGTGTCGGCGATAAATGGCTTAATTCAACGCTTTCCAAACGTACAATTCGTGGCCGACATGCGCGATGTTGGTACGTATGTTCGGGGTGCTACGTTGAAAGTAAATACGAACGAACTAGCTCGTTTCCTGAACGTAGCAGCCCCAGAGCATCCCGAACTAAACTGGTGCGTGGAGAACGGCAATACGTTGCGGGAAAATTTGGGTGGAGCGTTACTAATTACCCGTGGCCCTGCTGGCATTTTGTATCTGGACCAACACGGTGCGCAATACGTCGATGGCTTACATTTATCGGGCGAACTGGATACAGTTGGCGCGGGCGATACGGTGGTTGCCGCCTGGTCGGCTTGCCGGGGCGCTGGTGCTACGGTTAATCAGGCGCTGGAAATGGCGAATCTGGCAGCCGCCGTTACGGTTCAGAAACTCCAACAGACGGGTACTGCTACGTTGCCCGAAATCCTTACCATTCATAAACAATTCTTTACTAATGACTAACCAAACCCTTGAGCAGTGCCGTCAGGAACTGCATGACCACCTGATCGACGAATTATTGCCTTTCTGGATGAATCGCGCGGTCGACCGGGAAAACGGTGGATTTATCACGCATTTTGATAAAGACGGAAACGATTCGGGTGAGGATGAAAAGTCGCTCATTGCGCAAACACGCTCCATTTATACGTATGCGTCAGCGCATCGGGCGGGGTATGGCAATGGTGCACTGGCTGAAATGGCTCGTCATGGAGTCGATTACCTTATTGGGCGGATGTGGGACGAAGAGCACGGTGGTTTTTACTGGATGACCAACCGAAAAGGTGAAGTAATTATCGACCAGAAAATCGTTTACGGGCAAAGTTTCGCTATTTACTGTCTGAGTGAATATACCCTTGCCACGGGCGATAGTCGTGGTATCGAGTATGCACAGCGGGTATTCGATTTGTTGCAGAAATACGCTGTTGATACGTGCTACGGTGGCTATTTCGAGATGTTTCACCGCAACTGGACACTCAAAGGGCCGGGTGCAGCCGGGGGAGATCGGAAAACGCTCGATGCGCACATGCACCTGATGGAAGCCTTCACTACGTTGTACGAATGCTCGCAGCAGGAATTACATCGCCGGAAGCTGCTGGAAGTCATTACGTTACTGACGGAGAGAATCATGCACCCCATACACGGCACCGGGATTCCACAGTTCTGGGCCGATTGGCGCGTGGCACCGCAGATAAAATTCGACGTGATCTGGGGCTGGGATCGATTCACGGAAGATGGCGCGAAACGGGAGGCCGAGGATAATACCAGTTATGGTCACAATGTTGAATTCGCCTGGCTGTTGCTGCACGCGCTGCACGTACTGGGCATTCCTCATAGCGAATATCAGGAACAGCTTTTGAAATCCTTTTCACACGCTGTTGATTTTGGAATCGACTGGGAATTTGGGGGCGTTTTTGTGGAAGGTTCTCATGCCGGCGTAGTTTATGATCGGGAAAAAGAATTCTGGCAGCAGGCCGAAGTGCTCATCGGTCTTTTAGATGCGTATCGAATTTTCGGCGACGAGAAATACGGAAATGCCTATGAAAACGTTCATCGATTTGTAATAGATAAAATGATTAACCATCCAATTGGCGAGTGGTGGCCTCTAATGACCCGACAAGGTGTACCCATCTGGACGCACATGAGCCATTCCTGGAAAATCAATTATCACACAGTACGTTCGGTAATTCAGTCGATACGTCGTCTGGATATGCTGCTGTCGGCGTAGGTATATTAATTCTGGTTTGTAGGTAAGTAAATGAGGCATTAAGGCGTCACTTATTTTACTAAAGTGCCCTATAAAAAAATAATAAATCTTGCAGACTCATTCTGAAGATTTATTATTTTTGTTATTGATAGTTTTCTGTAATTAAATCTTTGTGGTGACCTGGGCATGGTTTTAAATCAGGCACATAACTGATCGATAGCCAATAACTAGGTTAAATTTCGTTGTATAGTTAGGTTCATAGCCATTTAGTAAGCAAGTATCGGTATATGAATAGTGAATACGTCCGCACTAATAACGTAACAGTCTCTAAAAAGCCAGAGGCTACCTCCCGTAAAGCATCAATAGTTGCTTTGCTAATTGGTTTGTTATTGTGTGTTATAATGGTTGAATTAGTGGCCCAGGCTTTTTACTTTTTTGTTGTAAAAAGGCAACTGGATTCTGTAAAAACCTCGGCTTTTTTTTATCTCCAAAAATCAGGTAATGATGAACTGGGCTATGAACTTAGACCCACAGTAAATCTTATAAATGATGGACGACTATTGCTAATTAATCCGTTGGGCGTTCGTGAAAAATCAGACACGATACAAAAGCAAAAACGACGTATCGGTCTGCTGGGAGATTCAGTTGTTTTTGGTATCAATCAGAGTCAGGATAGTACGTTAAGTGAGCTAACGGAAGATATTAGAGGAGGTAACATCCAGGTGATTAATCTGGGTGTACCTGGTTATGCTACTCCACAAATGATTCCTCAGTTAAAAAAATACCAGCCAACGTATCAATTTGATGAGGTTGTTTATTTGCTGAATCTCAATGATTTTACGCTAAGAAATTCGATCTATGAAGGGGCCGATAACGGCGTTTATCGTTACTTTAATCCACCTACTTTTAAATCACTATGGTTTTTGCGAAAACTGATTTATCGGATAAAGAAAAAAGGAGAAGTGATGTATAATTCTGCCTACTATCACTGGGCATTTAACGGTACAAAAGATAAAATATTTGAAAGTTTACATACCTTAAAAGAACAAACTACTGTTCCATTTAGTGTAATTATTCTACCAGCTGGAATTGGTTATAAAAATAATACGTATGAGCTAGCTGATATGACAGATGAAATTGAACAGTTCCTCAAAAAAGAGAATATTCGTTACGTCAGTCCTGTTAATGAATATAGTAAAAATACAACAACACTATTAGATGAGACGGACCATTTGACTATAAAAGGGAATAAAGTAATGGCTCAAATCATTTCAGATGTACTTACAAAATAAAATTTCCATAAAGAACGATATTTGTTGCGATGATTAAGCCGTAAAACTGTGGCTACTAACGCTACTATCTCTTACAGAAGAAGCATCTTTCTTCGATTAGCGGTTATTCCCATAGCAGCATTAGTAGCCTCGCATGTCGTTTTTAGTCAGATCTTTCCCGGCCAGCCTGGCTATCACTTTCCCTGGTCGTACTTCTTGACCGTTGCTACAGTGATGTTTTCCTGTTGGGAAGTTAACCTGTTCATTTTCAGATGGCTCGATGATCGATTGCCTTTCTGGCAGAATCCCACTCGTCGGCTTATATTTCAGATTATACTCGGTGGCGTTGCTACGTTGCTAACATTCGCAGTGGTGTTTCCGCTGGCACAGCGCTTATACATGCAGCATTGGCCCACTCCAGCTATGGTAACAAGGGGCGTAGTTGTTTGTGTTACGTTAGCCACATTTGTCAACGGGGGCTACGTTGGTTTTTATCTGATGCAGGCATTTTGGGCTGAACGTCAGAATAATACGTCTGAAAGTAAATTGGCTCTGGCCGATGCCAATACGTTACCAAATTCTCAAACTCTGGTCAGTGTAGACGTAAGCAATGGGCAGTTACGCTTGCCCCCGGAGGAAATTGCGTATTTCTATTCGGCAGGTGGACTGATTTTATTGGTCAAAACCGATGGACTACAGATTGCTACGCGCTATGCATCGTTTGCGCAACTGACTCCCAGTCTTGACGGCCGGTATTTCTTTCAGTTGAGTCGCCAGTTTATAGTGAGCCTGGGAGCTGTTCGCGCTGTTCAGGATGACGTCAATCGTAAACTGATCGTTACGTTAGTACCCGCCCTGCACCGCCAGGAATCGCATCAGGAGGTTGTCGTGAGCCGATACCGACGTATTGACCTGCACAAATGGATGCAGTCTGTCGAATAGCGACCACTCATCGTTGTTTGGGCTACCATTCATTTTTTGCCACAACAAATACCGTTTTTTGAAGCTGGTTGGGGTTTTCCTTTGTAGCTGCAAGCCCTGATGCTTGCCTGAAAACAACAACCTTATGCAACCCAATTTAACACACTTACATGAATCAACACCTCCCTGGTTAGAGGCAGAGTTTGTACTCACTACGTTTGTAACACTGTATTTTCTCTACGTAGCAGTCGGGCGCGTTTCGAAACGGAAAGCTACAAGTCTGCTAATAATCTGTATGTGCTGGCTGACCTTTTTAATTTGGCTGGCTTATCAACACTTTTTTCAACAACTTGCTGGCTTCCCACCCCACTTTTTGCTGGCAATCGGCCCGCCGTTTGGGCTGATCATTGGCGTTTTGATTATCCCAAAAAGCCGCGCCTGGATACGTGGGTTGCCGCTCTCCACACTCACGCTTGTACACGTAGTGCGCGTGCCGGTTGAGCTGACATTATACAGTTTGTTTCTCTATCAGCAGATTCCCGAACTGATGACGTTTGCAGGACGCAATTTCGACGTACTGTCAGGGCTAACGGCTCCCGTGATGGCCTGGCTGGTGTTTCGTCAGAAATCTATTTCGCTACGTTGGCTGCTTCTCTGGAACGTAGTAGCGCTGGGGCTGGTGCTGAATATTGTCATTCACGCGATTTTGTCCGCTCCATTTCCGTTCCAGCAACTTGCTTTCGGCCAGCCAAACGTGGGCGTGTTGAAGGCTCCTTATGTCTGGTTGCCGGGTTTCATTGTGCCGGTGGTATTATTCAGTCATGTGGTTAGCCTGCTTCAGTTGATTTCAGTACTACGTCGTTCCAGATTGTCAGTAGCGTCAGTCTGACTACCAAAACGCTCTCTACAGCAAGGATATACGTAGCATTTCCTGTTATTCTGTCCAAACGATTCATGCAGTTAACTAACTACCTGACTGGTGACTTGTGAACGATCTTTATTTAGTAGAAAACAAATGTTTATCAGCAGGATAGGCATAAGATATTGACTTTTTCCGGCACTTTAGAACGTATCAATATCCTCCGACTTTCGTTAATTAACTAAGAAAACTCCTACTCGCGTTGCGTCTGACTGGCGATAACCTATGCTGAGAAAAATCGTAAAATAATTTGGCCACATATTCCCGAAAGCGATAGGCTACCAGTAATTTGGTAGCCTATCGCTTTTTTCAGAATACTGGATCGAATGTAAAGGCTATTTATTGGTGTAAATCAGAATGGATTCGGCCTGCACGACTACCGAATCGCAGCCGTTCAAATTTTCAGGAGCCGCAACAAGCCCATGCCATTTCGGATCGGCCGAATCGAGTAGTTTTTGCCAGGGACGGTCGCAAACAGGCATCGTAAATGATTGACTTTCTTTCGAAAAATTCAGGAGACAAACGACCGTTTCCATACCCGACGTAGCTACCCAATCGACCTGTTTGTGTTGTCGCAGCAGCATAATCGTTTGTTTGGTTTCGTCAACAACAACAGCTACTGATTCACGGTCTGGATGACGTAGCGACGATTGTTTTCGGAGAGCCAGCAGGGTTTGATAATAACGGAACAACGTAGCGTGCGGCTCCTGATCGCGCAGTTCCCAATTAAGTTTCGATTTCCCGAAGGTTCGCTCATCCTGCGCATCGGGGGCTTCGGCCACGCCCTGAAACGCGGCAAACTCCCGACGACGCCCCTGCCGAACAGCTTCAATCAGGTTTGGATCAGTATGACTCACGAAATACAGAAACGGGTTCAACTCACCCCATTCTTCACCCATGAACAGCATCGGCAGATAAGGGCTGCTCATAACGGCCCCCGCCATGAGTTTCTGCATGGCCAGACTCACGAGCTGAGCAGGTCGCTCACCCAGCATTCGGTTGCCAATGTGATCGTGATTTTGCGAGAAAACCACAAACTGTCGTCCCGCATGACCCGCCGTCGATTTTCCGACGATACGTGCCCGCCGGGGCATATACGTACCGTCGTATACGTAAGCGTCTTTGTAGGATTTTGCCAGATGCTGAACTCCGTTATAATCAGCGTAGTAGCCTTTCTGCTCACCGGTAGCCGTTACCCGGAGGGCATGGTGAAATTCGTCGTTCCACTGAGCATCCATACCATAACCCTGCTGCGCCAGTGCCTGAATAAATTTGGTTTCGTTCTGGTCCGATTCGATAATCAGGTAATGCTGCCGGCCCATTTGGCGAATCAATTCATCGACATATTCCTTAATTTCACGTAGCAAATGCACTTCACGAGCATCGTGAATGGCGTGGGCCGCGTCGATACGTAGCGCGTCGATGTGAAAATCCCGAAACCACATCAATACGTTCTCAATGAAATACCGGCGTACGCTGTCGCTGTAATCATCATCGAAATTGAGGGCATGGCCCCAGGGCGTCTGGTAACGGTTGGTGAAGTAGGGGCCATAATCGGCAAAATAATTCCCTTCAGGACCCATGTGATTATACACTACGTCGAGAACGACTGCCAAACCTTTTCGGTGACAGGCATCGACTAACTGTTGCAGCCCGATTGCACCACCGTATGAGTTTTGCACGGCATATGGGCAAACACCATCGTAGCCCCAGTTACGTGTACCTGGAAACTGCGCAACTGGCATGATTTCGATGGCATTGATACCCAGTTCAATCAGGTAATCGAGCCGGCTTTCGATGCCCGCAAACGTACCGTCGGGCGTGAACGTACCGGTATGAAGTTCATAAAGCAGATAATCGTCGAGCGGTAGATTTTTCCAGTCGGCATCCGTCCAGTTAAATTCCGACGTATCGATGGCCTGCGAGGGACCGTGAACACCCTCAGGTTGTGAAAGCGAAGCCGGGTCGGGCCTGTCGAGAGTATCATTCAGAATAAATGTATACGTATCGCCGGGCTGGAGTTGCTGGGTAGAGGTTTGCCAGTACGTACCATCCGATTGTAGATGAATGGTTTGCTGTTGTTGATGAAGGCGAAGACAGACACTTTGTGCAAAAGGAGCCCAGACACGTACACAAGCCCCTTCTGGTGAGAACGTAACGCCGAGAGTTCGACGGTTAATTAAGGTTTGATGCATAGGTTGAATCAGTGGTTATGCATCAAACTATGCATCAGTCAGTTGTGTTAGCAGAAATGAAAAAAACGTTTCGGGGTATCAGGATTTCCGTGGCGTCAGATGTTTTGGGAAGACGCTGCTTATCAGACGTTCACTTCGATGGTGGTTCCTTTATCAGCAATAACGCGGAACGTACCGCCCAATTCCTGGGCCCTCTTCTGCATGTTTTGCAGGCCGTAATGTTGTTCAGAAATGGTTGCATCGGGTAATTTGAACCCCTGCCCATTATCGTGAATACTCAGGTTTATACCTTTGGTTTCCTGTACGTTTAGCTGCACGATAGCCTCTGTTGCGCGGGCGTGTTTCACTACGTTATTAAGCGCTTCCTGCACAATTCGGAATAGGTTCAGCACCTGCGACGACGTAAGCCGTTTGGTTGTTGAGCCCGTCAACTGCACATCGACCGACAGGCCATCGGTTTCGTGAACGTAGCGGTTGATGTATTGATTGAGTCGCTCACCAAACTCTTCTACCGTAAAGCTTTCCTGATGGATGGCCCAGATCGTTTCGCGCAGGAGTTTAACGGCCTCGCGGGTATGCAGCACAATAGTCCGTAACTGATTCGCCCATTTTTTACCGTCCTTAACCGGTTGGCGTTCGGCCTGATCACTGATATGGGTCAGATTCGTTACGACGAAAGCCAGGTGGGCGCCGACATTATCGTGTAAATCGCGGGCAATACGTTCTTTTTCAACCAGTAAGTTGTTTTTGAGGGCCAATGTCTGGACCTCGGCTTCGTAGGTTCGCTGCTGCTGAGCAGTGTGTTCTTTAATGAGCTGCTCGGTTTTGTCGCGCTCCACTTTATAGCGGTAAGCTAGACCAATGGTCAGGACAAATACCTCAAACAGACCAGCAAGGGCGTAATACGCAAAATTAGCAACAGCCTCATACGTAGGAATAAGGCCGAAATTTGAAAATACCTGTCCGAGATTGAGGGTATAATAGGGTAATACCGCAATCAGGTATAACCAGGCTTCACGAACGTGATACCGCCGAACAATACTAATGATTATATACGCTACGATTATGGGCATCGGAATCCAGTATATAATCGTAAAAAGACGTACGGCAACCAACTCAACCAGCGGGGTGAACGGAACAAAACGTTCAATCGTCAGGGCAATAAGCCCAACTACACAGCACCACAGCACCACCGTCCCGACGGTATGCCAGCGATGCGAGGGTGTATGGCGCAAGGGCAAAAAAGTACGAACAAAGGTGAGCTGTGAATAGAACAGAATGAGTGGAAACAGAAAATAAACGTTTTGCCGGGGAAGCAGAAACTGCTCATCAAAGGCGAACTGATTCAGAAAACCGTCGTTGATAACGAAAAAACCAACCAGCCCGAGCAGGCAGAAAATATATCGGGAATAAATAGGCGCGAACGTAGTGAGGAAAAAAATCAGGCTCATGATCGCTACAAACGTGAGCGTGAACAAAACCCCTCCCCAGAATAAATACCCTTTCTGAACCTCACTTTCGTAGGAAGATTCGGGAATGAAGTTGATCGGAATAAGCTGCGCACCCCGTTGTTTGTAAATCCGCAGGTATGCTGTTACGTTCTGTCCGGCTGGTATTGTTAGCGGGAACCAGTAATGCCGGTGATTTTTGATACGTTGGTTAGCTGGTGTTTTCCACCCAATGACCGGCGAAATCGACAAAATTCTCTGCTGGTCATCGACGACAAAAAGCTGTAGCTGGTCGAAACTCCAGAAGTCTATTTCAGTCAGCCATTTTTGCGGTTTTGTGGTAGGATTGTGTAATCGATAACGTAGCCAGATAGGGCGCGATGCCTGAATACCACTGATATAGCCAAAATTGGGCACCGGGCTATCGACGGGACGAAAAGCAGAACTGATGGCCGGATGCATTACGTCGTCGAGGCTACGGATACGTAGCGAGTCCAGAAAATAAGCCATGTGGCCGCGTAGGGAAAGCGGCTGATTATCGGTCGGGAGCACCAGAATCGGTTGGTCGGCTACAGGTTGCCCCATCAGTTGGAAAGCGATCAGGCAACCGCTCAGTAGCCATATAAACCGGTACAGAGAATGTCTCATTCGTGCTTCTGAATACCACGAATGTAGGTAATTTATGGATTCTTCGGGCGATAATGTAACGTAATGCAGTTGGAAACCTGAGCGTATGGTGTAGCAAAAGAGGGTTTCTACCTGCGCTACAACGTAACAGACTGCGCTACGTTGCATAACTAATTTACTGACCTACATTTACTTTAGCGCCGGATTCAAAAATCAGCTTCTGACCGAGGTCAAAATTGATCTGAAGGGCCACGCCGATGTAGCTGGCCGGTACCGTTACGTTGTGTTTAATCTGAACAACATCGCTGCTGGTTGGCAAACAATTACAGGACCAGGTGGTAGGCTCATTCCACAAGCCGTTACGTACCGTATAGATAGCCGGACTTGGTAAAGGCGCTCCCTGGACCCAGATGCCGAAACTATGTGCAGGCACCGTAACACGTAGCATACCGCTGCTCGACACAATCGGTTGAGTAGTTGAAGTTGTGCCTGCTACGTTCCTGAATATCACACCCGAAGCCACACCGTTACGTTGCACTACCGGCACCTCTACATCGGCAGTTTGATCGCTATAATTAATCACGTTGAGTACTTCCTTACCACCGATACTACCTGAAGCATTGTTTTGATAAATGAGCGTCCGTTTGTAGCAACCCGTGAAATAGTTGAGTGCAGGGCCACCAAATTTATTAAGGTAATCGATTCCGGTCGAGCCGCTGATGTACGTTTTTAGTACATGCAGTAACTGGTCGATTTCGGTTTTTAAGCCACCTTGAGGCCAGTTCGGGAAATAGATGTATGTCTGCGGTACACAGGTCGAACCGTTCCAGGTCGTTACCGTGGCTGGATAGCCGTAGTAGTCGGGCCAGAATACCGTTGGTACGCCTAAGTGATTGTTGGTGAGTAAGTACGCGTAGCTGTTGATCGCGTCGGCCCGGTCGTGTATGAGCGCATCACCAAACGTTGGGTCGGTGCTACGGAAGTCGTGATTGTTTAGCATTGTCACTACGTTGTTTCGACTGAAGCCGCTACCATCGTGCAGGCTGCCTGTAAAAATGCTACGTACATCCCACGAGTTCGAATCATTACAATCGGATGACGTACTGACGCCGTTACCACCATCGCTGGCTTTTTTCAACTGGTCGCGGAGGTTAAAATCAAATACTTTCGGATTGAGATTACCTGCTCCACAAGCGTTTAGTTTGTTGTATACCTCATTAAGCCAGCTCCCCTGTGGACCAGGGTCTTGTCCATACCATTCGCCTACAATCAGGCTGGGATCTTTACCAGCCGCGTGCATGGCACAGAGCAAATCGCCCACGAACGACGCCGGAAAATGCTTGATGGCATCCATGCGCAGCCCTCGAATGCCAACCTGATCCCAACTCCAGAGCGTCCAGTCGATTAGTTTTTGTTTTGTATCGGGATTCTGGTGGTCATAATCATAGAAATAATCCATACTCTGTTGACTCCAGGCGGGACCCAGACACGTAGCGCTTACATCTGACGCCGGGTCGCCCGACCAGTTGGGCCGGAAGTTGTTGCCATTCATGCAGGGGCCACCACCCAGCAAACCGCAGAAATTGGTAAACGTCTGCGCCCGAAGTTTATAACTGGGGTTGATGCCGCCACTCAAAAACATAGTACCTACCTCCGCCAAATCGCGCGCCGAACCGTTTCCTGACGCACCTAAGGGGTCGTACCAGATTTTCCAGGGGCGATGATTGGAGTAAGACGTAATATCGCCCGGATTGATGTTGATCATCTGGATAAACAACGTATCGGTCGCGTTGAAATCGGACGTATTGAGTGCAATCTGAAACTCATCATTATCGCCATTCGAATCAATCGTAACCTGGTAATTTGTTCCCAACTGAATCGCGTAAGCAGGGCCTTGCTCAGGAGCTACGACCGCTGTCGGATTAACGGGCGACCAGCGCGAACCACCTATTTTGTTCGTAGTAACATAGAGCATATATTGGCTTCCTGAGTACGTATTGGTTCGGGAACTGATGTTAACATAGTAGTTACCGATACCGTTACCTGATGAACCACCCACAGGCAAAATTAGTCGGTAACGATCCGACGGCATGGCGTATTGATAGCAATTCTGATTGCTCATATTGCCCGAATGGTTCATGACATAATCCAGCACCGGATCGTTGGTTTCAGGAGCGCCACCATCGCGGTGGTTGTAAATCATATCGCCCACGACCTGCATTCCCGCGCTACTAAATGTGGATACCATATTCAGAATCTGCTGTTTTGTGCCGAGGGCCGTAAGCGTGCTGTTGGTGCCGATGTACAAGTCTTTCGGGTCGTAGCCGCCACTGTTTGGGCCGTTTCCCTGAAACGGTGGTGTCCAGATGTGAGTGAAACCAGATCCGGCCAATTGAGCCGCTTTGGCCCCCATTGTATCAGCCCAGACAGCTCCACACTGGGCTTTGGGTATATCATAGTAAAACCCCTGCATCAATACTTGCTGGGCGTTTACGGAATTCATGATACTAGTAAATCCAGTAATTAGGAGGAGAAAGTTGTGCGCTAATTTCATGGGTTTAGTTTTTATTAGCTGAGAAAGCTGGTTGGATTCTTAGGTGAGTTTTAGTAGCCTGGACGTCCAGGAGCGGAAAGAAGTAATTCACCCGGACGTCCAGGCTACTAAAAAGCTGCTGAAACTTTTATTTCAGAACAATGCGCTGGCTGAGACGTATCACCCCCTCACGTAGCGTTAGCAGATACACGCCTGTTGAAAGGGAAGTTTTGGGAATAAGTCGATAGGTGGTTCCGGATTCAACCTGAAGGTCGAACGTAACGGATTGCCCATTCAGCGAAGTTAATCGGAGGTTTGCGGGGCGTACGTTTTTTAGACGGATACGTATCGGCTGCATTTCAGCGGGGTTTCCTAGTATCTCCAAAAGAGGCTGCTTTTCGTTAAACACGACGCCGATAGTTTTAGAATAGGACGTACTACCATCTGTATCAACCTGTCGTAAGCGGTAGTAATTATCCCCATTCAAGGGTGATTTGTCAATGAAAACGTACTGTTGTCGCGATGATGTAGTGCCTTTGCCATTTTCCTGACCAATCGCTTCAAATGACGTAGCATCAGCGCTACGTTCGATGATAAAATGGCTATTATTTTGCTCGATTGAACTTTCCCATACTACGTTGATGAGGCCATCGCCTGCTTTTGCACTGAACGAAACGATACGTACCGGCAAGGGATTCGGGACAATCTGCCAGCACTGGTAATCAACTTCGTAGCGTGCGCGACCATGAAATCCCGGCCCAATTGTTACACGGGCATCTGCATTGCCAAACGCCCGACCCAGATCAATAGCGGCTGTGGCTGAAAAGTCGATGGTGAACGTACCGCCAGTCTGACTGATGCTGCCAATAGGAACGGTTGACGTTTGCTGAAGAGCAGTTCCAAACGATGCTACGTTGTTGCCCGCCGATGGGTAATACCACGACTGGTTGGGTTGCTGTAGTGCCCAATCGTACTGGTTACCATTTCCGGCATCGTTCACTACCAGATTTTGCGTAACTGTCTGATTCCCTGTTGAACCACTACCACCATATTTACTCGACAACCAGTTTAACTGATAGTTGGCCGTGATATTGAAACTGGATTGCCCGCCTGAGTTTCCACCAATCACCAGAAATCGAAGTTCACCCGCGCCTACACCCGAGCCGTCGCAGACGGAACCGTCGTCGATGACAATCCGGGCGGCAGTTGGCAGGCAGACTGTTCCGGCGGTAGCTCCGTTTGGAACAGATGATTCTGGGTGGAGATTTGTCCATTCGGTCAGGGTGACGCGCCGGGTAGCAGTTGAGGAAGAGGGCCAGTTGCTGCCCGACGTAGTGCCTCCACAACCGGGATTTTGAGATATAGTCAGTCCGCTCAAGTTGCTGCCGCTTTCGCCGATGTTGCCGAAAATTTGCTTCTGAATAATTGGACAACCGGATACGACGGTTGAGGGTAAATCGGGCGGACATTTTAGATCCAATCCAAAAGAACTATCATTTGTGCCGCAGCTACCCGTACCAGATTTGCAGCCCGTTCGCTGCGGACCTGTTGTATATGTACTGGAACTAACGGCCTGCCAAACGTAACCCGATGCGGGAGTAATGGAAGGCTGCGCAACCGAAATCAGGGATAACGTATTTAAGAAAAGTGTAGCAGCAACGTATCGTTTTCTCATAGCGTATTTGCAGAGCTTAGGAATAGTCAGCCCTGAAATACATAAAATAATCTTTTACAAACAAATATGATACAAATAAATATACTGAAATGTTAATTAAATTCACTAAACTGATTCTTGCTTTTTTATTGACATGGATTTTACATAACTACGATTTCCTATAAGACAGAAAGGCGTGACATTGGTAACGGGCTATTGGAGTCTAATTCTTGAACCTGACTCCAATAGAACATTAAGGTTTGTATTGAACCTGTTTACACTTTTGAATACAGGATACAAGCGAGCGTTTTAGTCATTCTGACGCAGGAAAAATCTTAAAATATCCTGACTCTCAAACAAGGATACCTTAAGATTTCTCCTGCGTCAGAATGACAAAAACCGTTCACGAATAAAAGTTTAAACAACCTATTTACAAGGTATACCCGCCGTTATATTGCCGCTTCACGAACTGATTCGCATAGTCGTAGTTCGTGATTTTCATTGCATTACCATCCCATAACAGCTTTTTACGGCCCGTAAACTTGCCGTCTTCGCGCGCTAGATAGGAACGTGTGGCCAGATTACCCATCAGAACGGTTTCGGTGAGTGGCCCGGACTGATCGAATGAGGAGGACGTATAGGCGCCAAATCCTTGTTTGCAGGCTTTTACCCATTGTTGCTGGTGGCCTTCGGTTTTTCCCTCCACGAGCGGCCGCTCCGGTGCTGGCAGGGTTTTATCCCCAAACTTATCCACAGGTAGTAGTTTCGGGTTATTTCCGAACAGTCCACCCGTCAACATGCCTTTTGTTCCGATGAAGAGAATACCACCATCGATATCACGGAAGACATCACTGTACTCCACGCCATCAGGTAACTGGGGGCGGATGCCGCCATCGAACCAGGAAAATTTTATTTCCTTAACCTTCTTATTGTCAGATGGAAACGTTATGTGAATCGCCGACGAAGGTGGGCAGACGTCGTCATAAAATGCTTCCTGAAAAAAGTCAGAATACACCGATCCGACGCTGCATTCGACTGAAGTTGGGTATTTCAGATTGAGGGCGCGGAACGGTACGTCCATGAAATGACAACCCATATCGCCCAGGGCGCCCGTACCAAAATCCCAGTAACCGCGCCAGCGGGTAGGCATATAGGCTGAATGATACTCGCGCTGGGGGGCCGTACCAAGCCAAAGTGGCCAGTTCACTTCGGCCGGAACCGGCTGCGATTCACCTTTGTCTTTCGGTGATTTAACACCCTGCGGCCACACTGGGCGGTTTGTCCAGCAATAAACCGTATGCACGTGGCCAATCATTTTTTTCTGAATGACCGCTTCGATAACGCGGGTTGCATCGCCCGAACTGCCCTGATTGCCCATCTGCGTCACCACTTTGTACTTTTGAGCAGCTTCGGTCAACATGCGGGCTTCGTAGATGTCGTGCGTCAGCGGTTTTTCTACGTATACGTGCTTACCCAACTGCATGGCCGCCATTGCGATGGGCGCGTGCATGTGGTCGGGTGTGCTGACAATAACGGCATCGAAACTTTTTCCGGCTTTGTCGAACATTTCCCGATAATCCTGAAAATAAGGCGCACTGGAAAACTGCTCCCGGAATTTTTTAGCCTGCCGATCATCTACGTCACACAGAGCGACGATATTGTCGGAGCCATTATTAAACGATAGGCGGATATTGACGTCAGCTTTGCCACCGCAACCGACAGCCGCGATATTGAGTTTGTCGGACGGTGCGATGATACGTGAACCATCTGGAGATTTTCCGCCCAACACATGACGGGGAACAATAAAGAAGCCAGCAGTAGCTAGTACGCTACCTTCCAGAAATTTACGGCGAGAGGGTTTAGACATAACCAAAGAGTGAAAGAGCGGATAATTGTATATGTATACAAACTTAAGATTTTTACTTATTCACTCTTTCACTCATTCAGTGTTTCGCTCTTTAATTTATCCCATAACCTGCCCCATTTTCATGGCGGTGCCCATATCGCCTTTTATTTTCAGTTTGCCTGTCATTACTGCCATCATAGGATTCAGATCGCCAGTACCTAACTTAACCAGGTTATCCACAGAGATGTGCAGTTCGCAATCGGCCGGTTTGTCGTCATTTGTGACCTGGGCAGGCGACTGCTTGGAATCAATAAAAATGTTTCCCTGCTCGGTTACGATTTTAATGGTGGCGTTTATGCTGTCGGCGTTCGTAAATTTGTTCCGAATCTGGTCGGTCAGTTCCTGAAGAGTCATAGCGATTGGCTTATGGTTTTTCAGAAAACGCTACCGAGTCAATAAAGTTTCTATTGCAGACATGATGCTGGAACGCCAGCCCGGCCGCCTTACTTATGCGCTCTCAATTTTTAACAGTACTCTGCATTCTTACTTTTCTAAGTTGCGCCCTGGGGTTGTTCGATGCTACGGTATCGTTTCTGCAAACGGATGCTGTTTCTACTACCCAACGTATCGATCGCCCAACTCCAGAAGCTGAAAAAACACCCAAACAATATTACGAAGACCGCTCCACTGGCGACGTACCGGTATCAAATGACCCCGACGAAGTACGGTCGCTGGCCA
Organism: Spirosoma profusum; assembly: GCF_014699005.1. GTDB lineage: Bacteria > Bacteroidota > Bacteroidia > Cytophagales > Spirosomataceae > Spirosoma > Spirosoma profusum. The sequence goes on along the minus strand of NZ_JACWZY010000024.1, from coordinate 89,391 downwards.
TTGCGCAATTTGCCTATTCGTTGCTGACGCTTATTGGAGCTATTCTGATGTTCAGATTGTTACGTGTTGGTTTCTGGATATACGTAGCAGGCGTTGCTGCTGGACTACTACTACCTGTTGCGCTGGACGGATTTGGAGCGCTTGTTACGTCGTTCGGTGTATTTTTTAGCCTGCTTTTCGTCGGATTATACTGGACGACACTGAAGGAAATGCACTAGCTAGTCAGGGATTGCAGGGTAGCGCAGAGCGGGGATTGTACCGCGTTCTATGCTACCCTGCAATCCCTGCCAACTCACTTAACCTCCACCGGATTCAGGACACTCGCATCCGTATTGCTGACGAACGCCACGCGCTTGCTGTCGGGCGACCAGGATGGCGTATTGATCGTGCCCTGACCTCCATAGATATACGCAATAACTTTGGGTTTGCCGCCCGACATGGGCATCAGACGTAGGTAAACGTGTTTATAGGGCGGATGTTCGCCGGGTTTGACTTCGTCTTTGAGAAACGACAGAAAAACAATCCATTTGCCATCGGGCGAAATATGGGCGAACCAGTCGTGAAATTCGCCGTCCGTAACCGCTTCCTGACCGCTGCCATCGGGTTTCATGCGCCAGATTTGCATGGTGCCGGTGCGGTTGGAATTGAAATAAATCCATTTGCCATCGGGTGTATACTCGGGGCCATCGTCCAGACCTTGCGCGTCGGTCAACCGAACTTCTGGACCACCATCAGCGGGGACTTTATATACGTCAAATTCCTTATCGCGCGATCCGCAGAAAACCAGATGTTTGCCATCGGGCGACCAGCCGTGCAGGTACGAAGGCCCTTTTGGGGTAATCTGTTTCGGCGTACCTCCTTCTACGGGTACGGTGTAAATAATAGAACCACCGAGTGCGGTCACACCACTGCTCAATCCTATTTGTTTACCATCGAAGGAGATGACATGATCGTTATTGTTGTTTTTTACATCGCCCGTGTTCACAGTACGTACCTGTTTGGTAGCGAAATCAAACGCCTGTATCAAGCCACGTCCATTATAAATCAATGACTTGTTATCACTTGTCCAGTTAGGAGCCTGAATGGAATAAGTTTCGGTATGAATGACATCTCGTTTACCCGTCGCTACGTCGAGCAATTCGAGTCGGCTGCCCAGATTCATGCGATTCGGCTGTTCGGTAAGGCTCACTGGAACACTGATACGTACATCCTCGAACTGTGCCTTTTCTGTTACGTTCCGATTGGGCGCGCAGACGAACAAACCAACGTAAAGCTCTTCGCCCAAATCGAGCTCCGTTATGTCGCGGGTCTGAAACGGTTCGCCAAAACGAGCTACCCGCACGGTGAACGTAGTACCGCGACGCTCAAGCTGAATGATATCGGCGTTTTTTACAGACGTAGCATTTTCTTCGGACGTAGCACCGGCAGTTTTCCGAACCTGCAACAACGTAGCGCCGTCACCCTGAACCACAGCGCTCACTTGAGCGGCATCAGCCGATAAACTGCTACGTGCCATCCAGCCCATTTTTCGCCCGGAATTAGTGCCTTTGCCGATAAGTTGCCCTCGTCCATACACGATGAAATCGCCTTTGATACGTTTCCACAGAAAGTGAAATCCGTCCTGCGTACCACCCACTGTTGTGCCGGAACTGCTCAGCTCATACGTCTGATTAACAGCTTTGTACGTAGCTGTGCCGGGACGTACTGCCGGGCCGCTGCTGCTTTGTCCGTCAAAAATACCCACCGGATTTTGCTGGGCCGATGCTGACAAATTAGACGACCAGAATAGGACTGCCCATATGAGAAAAAACAGTTGTTTCATTTTTGTAAAAGGAGTAGGATGGATGGCCAGAGCAGTGTTTCCTGAGAAAAGAAAAAGGTATTGCCAACTTACTTTCTGTGGCAAATTTTTTTGCAGAAATATGTCTACGTATTAAACTTTAGATGAGCTAATTGGTCTTTAAATTACGCTGCGTGTAGAGCGTTGACACAGCGGATTTTATTAACACTTTCTATAAGGGCGCAGGTGTGATGAACCCATCCAAATTTAGAGAACCTTCGGGCAATTTTCAGGTTGAATCGACAAATGGGCTTGTAATTCGTTATATATCCAAACGTTGTGTTAACTGCCTTATGAATGCTTTTCGAGTTGGCGCTTTATTGATGATTCTGGGTATGACATTATCCTCCCTGGCGCCGAAATCTGACGACCCTGATGCCGTATTGGGGCGATGGCTGAGTTCTAAAAAACGGAACCAGGTTCAGATTTATAAACAGGGAAATAAATATTACGGCAAACTCGTCTGGATGCAGGAACCCATCGACCCGGTCACGAAAAAGCCGAAAGTCGATAGCGAAAATCCTGATGAAAACCTTCGGAGCCGACCGCTGATGCAGATGATATTGGTTTCTAATTTAAGTTATAAAGGCAATAATGTCTGGGGCGATGGAGAGGTTTATAATCCCGAAGATGGGAAAACCTACGGCTGCGAAATCACCCTAAGAGACCCAAATGCGATTGATATGCGCGGCTACGTAATGGGCATCAGTATGTTAGGAAAAACGCGTACCTGGACACGGGTGAAGTAGAAAATTGTAGCTATCAACCTGTAACGCTTTTTTGTCATTTTGAGGAACGAAGAATCTTAAAAACGCCTACCACTCAGGTAAGGATATGTTAAGATTCTTCGTTCCTCAGAATGACAAAAAAGCGTTACAGGTTGATTCGAAGAGCAAACACTACGTTAAAAACCAATCGAATTGCCCCCATCAACAGGCAGCGAAACGCCTGTAACGTAGCGAGCAGCCTCAGATGCCAGAAACACAGCTGCCCACCCAATATCTTCAGGTTTGCCGAAAGCGCCCATCGGAGTCCGGCGCATGGCGCGCGCAAACCGGTCGGGGTCGCCACTCATGGCGGTTTTGCTCATGGCCGTTTCGATGAATCCGGGTGCGATGGCATTCACCCGCACGCCGTTGCCCGAAAATTCCGAAGCCAATACTTTTACCATCCCTTCAACAGCTGATTTTGAAGCGGCATAAGCCACCACCCGGTCGATACCATAGTAAGCAGCCATCGACGAAATCATGATGATCGAACCACTTTTACGCGCCATCATCTGTTGAGCACAGGCCCGCGTGAGGCTGAAAACGGAGTTCAGATTAGTATGTACAATCCGGTCGAAATCCTCATCTGTTACGTCGAGAGCCGGTTTTTTTAAGTTGATACCTGCGTTGTTAACCAGAATATCAATCGGTCCCACCGTCGTTTCGATACGTTCGACCAACTTGTTCAGCGATGCTCGTTCCGTTACGTCATTGACCTGATACGTAGCACGTTCGCCCAGTACGTTGGTTGCTTCCTGAAGCGGCTGCTCCCGCCGACCCGTAATAACGACACGCCCCCCGGCCTGTACGATACAGCGGGCAATGTCGAAACCGATGCCGCTGCCACCACCAGTGATCAGGGCGAGTTTGCCTTCAAGTGAGAAAACAGTCAGATTTTTTTGGGTTTCTGTGATTTGTTCTTCCATTATCGCATTTGGTAAATATTCACCAGATTTTTAACCTCATCCAGCGTTCGGTCTGGTTTCTTGAAAGGTGCTGGAATTGGTTGTCGGGCGAACGGCTGAAGGTAAAGCACCCACGCATCGCGCCACCAGATGGCTTCTTTATACTGCGTTGATAATCGGCCTGCTACGTCGGCAAAAATCGCTGGATCAACGGCTGGTTTCACCTGCACCCATTGCTGCTGCATCCAACGTACCGAATCGGCACCGCTGTAGAAATGAACACAAAGCTCGTCCCAGAGTGTGCGGCCATTAGTGAGTTTCTTCGTCCAAGGAACGTGGTGAAACCAGAGCAGATAGGGCAGGGGGCAAGTCTCTACGTTGTTCCATTGCTGCTGTACTTCCGGGCGATACTGAGCCAGAGCGTTGCTTCCTGTTGTCGTTCGGTCGAAACCCAATCCTGCTGAATCGGCGCGGTGGTAGTAAATGGCTGTCCAATCGGGGCGCGAGCTTCGATTTTGCCAGGGTTCGGGGGCGAAGTGTGCGCCCGTCCACGGACGTGACAAACCTAATGGAGTGTTATATGCTACGTAAATATCCCGTGATTTTAGCAGCATATTGATGATCGTCTGTACCGATTTGGGCTCTGATGTTAATGACATGGTCACCCACTCGCGGGCGATGGCTTCGGCGGAAAGCGTATGATCCCACGCCAGCCGTCCAAAAGCATACCAGTTGGCCTGCGCCATCGGATTGCCGGTCCAGTTTCGGTCGGAGCCCGTATTCGCGACCCCGGCCATGGCTGTTACGTTGTAGCCATGCAAACTCCCATCAACTACCTTCGCTACCGTCGAACCTTTGCCTTTTACGAACGTATCACTGTCGAGGCATTCCTTGAACAACGGTGCTTCAAAAACAGTATGCGTGGCAAATCCCATGTACTCCTGCGTAATCTGAAACTCCATCGACAATGGCGTTTGAGGCATGTTGCCAAAGATGGGCGAAAACGGCTCACGAGGCTGAAAATCAATTGGTCCATTCTTCACCTGAATGATCACTTTCTTGTTGAATTTACCGTCTAGCGGGACAAATTCTTCGTAAGCAGCTTTGAAACGATCGGCTTTGGGGTCGGCTTTGTAAACAAATGCCCGCCACATCACTACGCCGTCGTAGGGTGCCAGTGCTTCGGCCAGCATGTTGGCTCCGTCAGCGTGAGTGCGGCCGTAATCCTGCGGGCCGGGTTCGCCTTCGGAGTTCGCTTTGACCAGAAAACCGCCAAAATCGGGAATAGCTTTGTAAATCGCCTTGGTCTTATCAGCCCACCATTTTTTCACTTCCGGCTCTAGTGGATCGGCTGTTTTCAGGCCACCGATGGTTTTAGGAGCGGGGAAATAAATCGATAAGTAAAGACGGATGCCGTAGTTGCGAAATACGTTCGCCAGCGCGGCCACTTTTTCGATGTACTCGTCGGTCATAAACCGCGCACTGGCATTCACATTGTTGACTACCGTGCCATTAATACCCAGCGACGCATTGGCGCGGGCGTAATCGCGGTAACGCGAATCGACCGTAGCGGGCAGTTCGAACCATTTCCAGAGCGATTCACCCGCGTAGCCACGTTCGATGGTTCCGTTCGTATTGTCCCAGTGATTGAGTAATCGATACCGAACTTTAGGATTGCTGGTCAGCGTGATACGGTGTAACGACTGGCCGGTTTGAACGTAACGTAGCAGCGCAAAAACGCCGTAGAGCACACCTCGGTCGGTTTTAGCGGAAATCTGAATATTACTACGTTGTTCAATCTGATATCCTTCATCGTTCAACGTACCAGCCCCGGCGTCGGGAGTGTTACGTAGCGTAAGAACTATTCCTCCCGTCCGATTTCCTGCATTGGCAATAATTGGAATGGTTTTACCGAGCAGTCCCTGCAAACCCGTTTGCAATTCATTAGCCGCCGTTTGCAAAATTGGACTGTTACCCGTAAGCGCAATGAACTGCGCCGACTGAGCATACGTAGTACGTTTGGCCGCGTCGCGAATCAAGTCATATTTCAGCCACAACCGATACCCATCATCTGCGTTGCTACGTCCGGCAAATAGTAGGAGAAAGAGTAGCCAGGCAAACGATTTTTTCATAATTCAAGGGAACGATAAGGCGATTGGTCAGCAACCAAAGCTGTATGTAAATGTTTACGTATGGAAGGCTATCAGGGAGCTTATATACTGAGATGGGAGCGTGGTACGTACCGTTTTAAACCAGAGCGGAATCAGGCGTAAGCCGGATATCTGGATAGAAGATTGGATGAAAGCTCCTGAATGGTACCGCACAACGGGCCGCCATGCTAGCAAATTAACGTATCAATCCGTAGTTCTTTAAGCTTTTTTACCGATCTATAGCGGCTGCCCCAAAAAACGATCAACTCGGACTCGCAAGCTCAAGCTGATCGTTTTCTGCGTGTGTGGTATCTGCTGTAGCCTTATTTCTGTTGTCCCGGAAACTTCTCGAAAAGTTTTGCCACAGCCTTGTTAATCTGTTCAGACGAAAGGCCCTGCCGGTTAAGCACGCTCGACAGGGCAACATCCCACACCAACGCGTTTTTCTGCGCATCGACCACATGCAGATTGACAGTTCCTTCCTCATACGTACCAACGGGCACTTCCTGACTTTGCCAGTGATAACGTCGTTGCCCGATATAGCGCGGAGCCTCCTGGATGGTTGTCGTACGGGTCTGCGTTCGCTCCTGTACCACCGCGCCAAGATTAACCAATAAATCAGGATTATCTTTTGTTGGCTGGTAACCCAGGTTCCGAAATTCAGCCGCCACAGCCTGCTTAAGCTGCTCCATAGCTGTCCGGTACGTTATCGTCCGAGGGCTATCGCTTAGGCGGGTCGTATCCAGGAAGGCATAGGTGCGGTAATCCGACCAGGTAGCTGTGTTATCCGATTGATTACGAGTAATTCGGTAAGAGGAACAGGAAGTTAATAAGCCCAGAAGTAGGCAGACGATGCTAATTCCAAGTTGATTTTTCATAACGAATAGCTGTTTTATAAACAACGATTCGTTGTTGAATTTTGTGCAGAAAAGTAAGCAAAGAGCAAAGCCATCCGATTGTTTAACGCTCTTCCGCTCTTTAATCTAACGAACGTAGTATGCCCAGTTCCAGACCTCGTAGTTCGGCTAAACCGCGTAGCCTACCAATGGCCGAATAACCCGGATACGTCTTTTTGTGTAAATCGTCGAGCATCTGGTGGCCGTGGTCAGGGCGCATCGGAATGGACGTAACGCCAACACCGACCATCTCCCGCCGTTTCTGTTCCAGCACAATGGTTTTGATGACCGCGTACATATCGACATCGCCTTCGAGGTGGTCGGCTTCGTGGAAATTATGACGGCCACCTACTACATTCTCTTCTTCTCGTTTGGTTGTTCGCAGGTGAATGAAGTGAATCCGTTCACCGAATCGCTCGATTATACCGGGCAGATCGTTGTCGGCGCGAATGCCCAGCGAGCCGGTGCAGAACGTAATACCATTGGCCGTTACATTGCTGGCAGCCATCAATTGAGCCAAATCAGCTTCTGTACTGACGACGCGGGGTAGGCCCAATAGTGGATATGGCGGGTCGTCGGGGTGGATGCATAGATTAACTCCAACTTCCTCTGCCACCGGAGCTACCTGCTGAATGAATGCATACAAATTGTTCCGAAGTTGCTCGTCGCCGATGGTCGCGTATTCATTTAGTAAGCCCTGGAACGTAGCGAGCGAAAACGCTTCTTCGGAACCGGGTAAACCTAACAGAATTGTGTTGGTCAGCTGGGCAATCTGTTCGGCTGATGAACGGGCGAATTTCTGACGGGCGGCTTCAATCAATTCGGGTTCATAATCCGCTTCGGCGTTGGGGCGTTTCAGGATGAACAGATCGAATAGGACGAAATCTTCCCACACAAACCGAAGTGCGCGCGAACCGTCGGGCATCTCATAGCTCAGATTGGTGCGCGACCAATCGAGCACGGGCATGAAATTGTAACAAACGGTTGTGATGCCGCAGGAAGCCAGATTTCGAATTGATTGTTTGTAGTTCTCAACGTAGCGCTCGTGTCCGGGACGCGCTTTTTTGATGTCTTCGTGCACCGGCAAACTTTCAACAACGGCCCAGTGCAGGTGCGAATAGCGGTGATTATCCGCTTCAACTAGTTGAATTCGCCGGTTAATTTCTTCGACCGTCCAAAGTTCGCCCACCGGAATCTGGTGAAGCGCCGTCACGACGCCCGCGCAACCCGCCTGGCGGATGTCCATTAGCGAAACCGGGTCGTTCGGCCCGAACCAGCGCATGGTTTGTAACATAAGGAACTTTGTGTAGTGTGGTTGTCAATGTATGAAGTAGGATATATGAAGTATAGTACCCATACCATACTTCATATATCCTACTTCATATCTCATTAACCTATTTTTTCACTTTACTGAAAATGAAGAAGTAAAGGACGCTCCAGGCGATGAGGTAAGCAAAGCCGGCAATGTAAAAAATGATGTAGTACCCCTGCGATAGATTTCCAAGATTCGTATAATGGTTCAGTATCTGTCCAACGAGCAGCGGGAAGAAGAAACCGCTAATTGTTCCTGCCATAGTACCCAGCCCAACGACGCGGCTAAGTACGCTTTTGGGGAATTGGTCAGCGGCTACGGTGAAAATATTGGCCGACCATGCCTGGTGAGCAGCCACCGCCAGCGAGAGAATGCCGATAACGGGCCACAAACTGTTCATCTGGCTAATGAGCATCACGGGCGTTACGCAGATTGCGAACAGAGCCATCGCCCATTGACGGGCACGCGTCGGATGCCATCCGCTCTGAATCAGCCTGGACGAGAGCCAGCCACCGCCTACGCTACCGACGGTCGCGGCCAGGTAGATCACGATGAGCGGGGCGCCTAGTTTCTTCAGATCGAGGTTGTAGATTTTCGACAGATACGTAGGCAGCCAGAACAGGAAAAACCACCAGATGGGGTCAGTCATGAATTTGCCGCCCATAAATCCCCAGATGGCTTTGTTTGAGAAAATAGGGTAACCTTTAGCCGTATCATCGCTGGGTAGCTGAACAGGAGCCGCATCGGTAATGGTTGTTTCCTCGGTAATGTGCGCCAACTCCGCCTGATTGATACCTTTGTGTTGGGTTGGTATGTCGTAATAGAACCACCAGGCCACGATCCAGAGAAAACCTAACGCTCCTGTCAGAATAAATGTCATTTGCCAACCGGCCATCAATGCCAGCGGGGGAACAATAGCCGGAGCAACTACCGCTCCAATATTAGCCCCCGAATTGAAAAAGCCAACGGCCAGTGCGCGTTCTTTCTGCGGAAACCATTCGGCAACGGTTTTTATGGAAGCCGGAAAGTTACCGGCCTCACCGATACCCAGCAGCGCCCGCGCCACCATGAAACCAAACGTGCCACCGGCCAGCGCATGACCCATAGCTGCAATACTCCATATCAGAATGGCCCAGATGTAACCCATCTTGGTGCCAATGCGGTCGATGATGTAGCCAGCCAGCAACGTAGTGCCGCCGTAGAAAAATGTGAATACGGCGACGATATTGCCATAGTCCAGCTCGCTCCAGCCGAACTCCTGCTCCAGAATGGGTTTCAGCAGACCGATTACCTGGCGGTCGAGGTAATTGATAGTCGTGGCCACAAAAAGCAACGTAGCAATTATCCAGCGATAATTCGTTTTAGGGCCTGATACGTTGCCCATTACTGGACTGGACGTAGCGGCTGAGGAGGTCGGTTTTGAAGTCACTGAGCGAAACTCGATTTAAAAAAATGTTGGCTTACTACGTTAAAACACAGGTAGTCCGTTTAGCTACTGTCTACAAACAATGGAATGGTCGAATAAAATTGACCGAAGCTCGGTTCTAAACAAAGAATGGTACGTCTTTAGGAGCGTATTTTTTCATGCCTTCTTCGTTGATTTCCACGCCAATACCCGGTTTGTTCGATACAGGAATAAATCCTTTTTCAACCATCGGACCATCGAACGTAACGATTTCTTTAAACATGGGCTCTTCGTGGAAATAAATTTGCCACTCCAGAATCAGGAAATTAGGCACCGACGCACAGACATGACTCGACGCCATGGCACCCAGATACGACGCCACCATGTGCGGAGCAAACGGTACATAGTAAAGATTGGCCAGATTGGCGATACGTTGCGCTTCACCCAAACCACCGGCTTTCTGCAAATCGGGCATGATGATGTCGACAGCACCAATTTCGAGTAGTTTACGGAAACCGTGAGCCAGGTAGTGGTTTTCGCCTGCGCAGATGGGCGTATTTGAAGCTTCCCGAATTTGCCGGTATGCTTCGGGGTTTTCGGCTGGAATGGGCTCTTCCAGAAACAGCAGATTCAGCGGCTCCATCATCTTGGCCACCCGCCGACCGGTTGTTACGTCGTACCGACCGTGCATATCCACGCAGATGTCGATTTTGGGGCCGACCGCCTTCCGAACACCGGCAATCTGGTTGTACATCCGCTCCAGTTCGCCCTGGCTGGCGGTCCAGTTATACGGGTCATATTTGTTGGGATCGTTACGTTCATCGATGTCGTATTTCACGGCTGTGAAACCCATATCGACGGCTTTTTTTGCACTTTTCCCGAAAGCGTCGGGACTGGTATCGGTTTCGCGATACGCACCCGTATCGCAGTAAACCCGAACCTTATCCCGGAATTTTCCACCTAAAAGTTGATAAACCGGCAGACCGAGCGCTTTCCCGGCCAGATCCCAAAGAGCCGTTTCAATGGCAGACAGCACGGAAATGTAGATACCTGCTTGTGCTCCCTCGAAAAAACCTGACTTCCGAACGTCTTCAAACAGCCGATGCACGTTGAGCGGACTTTTTCCCTGGATACGTTGGCCCATCATTTTTACCAGGTGATACGTACCAACCGACGCGTCGACGGCTTCTCCACAGCCCCAGATGCCCTGGTTGGTATGGATTTTTACGAACAAACTGTGACCGTTACGTATGTAGCCGCATTTGATATCGGTGATTTTCAGATCGGATGGCGCTGAAGATTGCGGAGCGTGGTTGACGGCGGTTTCCAGCCCTTCACCAAAACTGGATAACGCACTGGCACTGAAAACACTGGCTAAAGCACTCTTGGTTAAAAAAGATCGGCGAGAGGTATGCATAAAATTAGGTCAGAAGGTTATCAGGAATAAAGGAGTAAAACCAGGAAGCTGTTTAACTTTTTGTCAGAAACAATTTTTGTCATGCTGACGGAGGAAGCATCTTATCGTTACCTTACTAGCTCGTTGGGAAGCTTTAAGATGCTTCCTTCGTCAGCAATGACAAAATCACCAAGTACGTGTTTTCAAGTAGTCCTGAATTTGCTCTTTCGGAACGGGTAATTTATCGAGATGCGCATTGAGCCATTGCGAGAAATCTTTCTCAATCTCGTCCGACCAGCGCGAGTCGATCTGGCCGGGCGTATATTTCTGCTCCCGCAAGCGTAGATGCCCAAACATATCGCGCAAACGGATGATCTCGGAGGTCTTGACCACTTTTTCGGCCAGATGTGGCGGAATGAAGCACACGCCACCGTCGCGTCCCAGCACTATGTCGCCGGGCATCACCATCACTTTGCCGATACGTGTCGGGCGGTTGATACCTACCAACGTAGTGTTCAAATCGCCTTCGGGATTGTGGTGAGATGGGTGATAGCTACGGAAATAGGACGTAAAACCACCAATTTCTTTCAACCCTGCTACGTCGCGGACGGCCCCTTCGTAGATGATGCCGTTGCCGGTTTTTGCGTAAATCGAGTTGCCCAGGTTGTCGCCGATGGTGGGGCCATCTTCGTGCATACCGAACTGATCTACTACGTATACATCGCCTTTCACCAGCATATCGATAGGCCAGGCATTCTGCGATTTCACGCGCCCATCTTTGTTATGCCCTTTGTCGTCCGTAACCCGATGAACATCAGGGCGTCCAGGCATAAATGTAGCGGTCAAGGCTCTACCCACCAACACACTGTCGGGGTTGATGGTTTGCCAGCCTCCTGCGAATTGATACCGGTATTTCTCACCTTTCAATACAGCCCAGGCTTCTTCCTGCGTAACGAGTTTCATTCGTTTCAGAATCGCGTCGGACACTTTTGGGCGGCCATCGGGGAAGCGTTCGCCTTTCCAGTCGGGCGTTAAGAAAATGAGTTCTTCTTTCGAAATCTGCTGGCAAAAGACAGGCGTCTTCCAGGCGTTTAGGCTCAGCAGGGCTACCAGAGCGAGTTGTGGTTTCATCAGATTAAGGCGTAAGGTTGGTTTGAGGATTCGGTTGTGATAAGACGAAGGCTAAACGCTTCTACCCTTTACTTATGCAGACGGTGATTGATGCGTAGTTTTTGTCATGCTGAGGCACGAAGCATCTTAAAGTTTCTTTACCCTCAGGTTTAGGAACTTTAAGATGCTTCGTGCCTCAGCATGACAAAAACAATCAATATATAGGCTTATTACTTGTTAGGGCGTAGTGACCAAACTATTCAGATACATCTCAATATTCGAATACTGCTCGTCCAGCGTGAACAAGCTGGCATCGTCCGCACTATTCGGGTTCAATCCCTTAGCTTTTTCCCACATATTAGGCATACCATCGGCGTCGGTATCGGTTGGTGCTGAAGTTTGTTTCAGTGTGGGCCATCCACCAACGTCGGTTTGCGAATCAACAATCCCTTTATGATCCCGACCAAACGTAGCGGTTCCCTGCCGGACATCGTTCACAATGCGGCTATCGACGGCATCGCGCCGGAGGCTGGCCCCAACTTTGGCAAGTACCTGTTCATAAGCCTGTTGCGCTGTTTGCTCGGTGATACGTTCGACGAAAAAGGGAGTTTTCGCTAGTACCGAATCGAGAGGTGCGCCCTGAATTCCGCCCGACAGATTATTGCTGGTAATACGTTCGTTTCCAGCTACTACGTTGCCTGTTACGTAGAACTTTCCATACGGTTTGAAGGGATTGATGATGCGACTACGTAACGTATCGCGTGTGGCCGGGCCAGCTTTATAGTAGTTGTTGACCATGTTATGATTACCCTGTTCACCGCCGTACGCGCTGTTGATCTCCCAATTGTAAATGACATTATTTCGGAAATCGACTATCTCGCGTTTGGGCTGCTTGTGGTAGCGCGAACCGCAGAAACGGGGTGTCCGGCTGTGCTGATGGGCGATCAGATTATGATGGAACGTAGCGCCCAAACCGCCCCAGATGCCGCCGTAGCCGTGCGCCCCTTTTTCGTGAACCGACTTATTGAGACTTTCGGAGATGAGGCACCACTGCATCGTAAAATTCTCGTTATCGTAAAACGAAGCACATTCGTCGGTGGCCCAGCTCATGGAGCAATGGTCGATGATAATTCTCTTCTGCCGAAGGCCCGTAATGGCATCGTCCTGCTGTTTGGCTTCGTCGCCCAGACGGAAACGCAGGTAGCGAATGATAACGTTATTGGCCTCAATCGATACGTTGTAATTCTTCAGACAGATACCATCCCCCGGCGCCGATTGGCCCGCAATGGTAAGATTACCCTGACGGATAAGGATTTTTGATTTCAGGGCGATGGTACCCGATACGGCAAACACGATGATACGTGGTCCACGAAATTCGATGGCTTCCCGGAAACTTCCAGGCCCACTATCATCCAGATTTTTGACGATCAAGACCTTACCACCCCGGCCACCGCTGGTGTATTGGCCAAACCCTTCTGCGCCCGGAAAAGCGAGCGATTTGGAAAAACCGGATTGACCTTGGGACATAATTGGCAGCAACAAAACTGCTAATCCGACGACTTGCCAAAGCCGCCAACGTATCGATTGAGGGAAGATTTTGCGGAATTTCATACGTTGTTACGTTACCTACAGACTTGAAACGAAAAAGCCAGGTCGCCCCGGCTTTTTACTTTTATCATGATCTAACTTCTTCCGTTACGCCAAACTCGCTTCAACGGTGATTTTCGTGTTGAAAAGTTTGGAAATTGGGCAGTTGGCTTCGGCGTCATCAACCAGTTCCTGAAATTTTTCCTGATCAATACCTGGAACACTTGCTGTTACAACCAGGTGCGATTCGCTGATGCTACCGCTGTCAGTGTCGAGCGTGATTGTACATTTTGTATCAAGCGAATCGGCTGTAAAACCGGCTCCCTGAAGGTTAAAGGCCAGTTTCATGGAAAAACAACCCGCATGTGCTGCGGCTACCAGTTCTTCGGGGTTAGTACCCACGCCGTCGGCGAAGCGCGTGTTGAAGGAATACTGAGTTTGATTAAGTACGGTGCTGGCAGTCGATACGGTTCCTTTGCCGTCTTTGCCTGAGCCTTCCCAATGAGCGGAAGCATTCCGTTTGATTGGCATAATAACTGAATGTTAAGTGATTGTCGAAACTATTGTCGTTCTCGAATTGAGTGGGACAAAATAGCGCGACTTTGTTGGATAAATCAAACGTTTTTACAACGACCTACTGTCCGGCTACTTATTCATCGTAGATACCGTTTACATTATTTCTGCAAACGAACCGCAAAACGTCCATTTCGAAAGCGAACCGATTTCGCTGATTGCGACGTAAGCGCCAGCTCAAAATTGCCCTCTACTACGTTAGCCACCGTATCAGCCCTAGTCACTTCGATCCAGCCGCTATCTGTACCTTTTGCTGTATACGAGGCAAATATTGCGTCGCCACCAATCAACAGGCCGTAACTAGCCCCTGTCAGCGGATAGGGTGAGCAGGCCGTCAAATCGGTCATATTGTATTTGCCAACTGCTAGGGGGACTTTCTCAAAACTAAGGTGCTGAGTCGTATTACAAGGGCCGATGCAGTCGTATGGCGCTGATTCTCTGGCTCCTTTAGGATAAGGAAGTTCATTCGAGACATAAAGGTTGAATCGATTCAATCGGCAGGCATCACCTGCTACGGCTATTACTTTAGACGCATTTCCACGCCCGTACCAGGTAGAATCGTTTAATAGAGCCGTTACGTTCTTGGAGCCATCAGGCCCATCTGGCGTGAGAAGCAGGTCTTTGTCCGAGCGTGAACAGGCTAAAAAACAGAACAATAAGCTTATAAATCCAAGTAAATTTTTCATAACTATTGCGATTTTACCGGATAGACTCAGCAACAGCTATCAGGGTTGGAATGCCCTTTATTTCCTGATAAACTGAATCGCACAACCACCACCTTTGGCCAGATGAATTGGTAACTTAGTTTTGCTATTTACCGGCTTCTTTTCAATGACGTAGGCTTCTGGATTAGTTTGCCAGTCGGCGGTGAGGGCGTCTCGATAAATGGTAGCCTGATAGGTTTTGCCCGGTTCTAAGAAGTCCAGTCCAATGGCGATGTCACGGCTGTTTTCGTCGGTGATGGCGCCCACGTACCAACTGTCTTTTCCTTTGATTTTACGGGCAATTGTGATATAATCGCCGGGTTCGGCAGCAATGATTTTAGTGTCATCCCAATCGACTGGTACGTCACGGATAAATTGAAACGCGTCCAGATGAGCCTCGTAATTTTCGGGTAAATCGGCGGCCATTTGTAGTGGGCTATAAATCGTTACGTAGAGCGCCAGTTGTTTCGCCAACGTAGTACGTACCCGTGTGGTACGTTTGTAATCGAACTGGTCGAGTTTGAACCGGAACAGCCCCGGCGTAAAATCCATTGGTCCGCCCAGCAATCGGGTAAAAGGCAGAATGGTCGTGTGTTCAGGTGTGATTCCGAGTGTGGGCGCATTGTTAAATTCACTACCTCGGGCGGCTTCACTGGCCATCCAGTTCGGATACGTACGATGCAGCCCGGTTGGATGCGACGATTCATGCGAATCGACCATGAGTTTGTACTGAGCTGCTTTCTCCGCAACGCGCTGGTAATGACCAACCATCCATTGACTATCATGGTGTTCTCCACGCGGAATGATTCGACCTACGTAACCCGTTTTCACGGTGTTGATACCTTCCTTTTGCATGTACTGAAAAGCCGCATCCATCCGCCGTTCGTAGTTGGTGACGGAGCCCGACGTTTCATGGTGCATGATGATACGTACCCCTTTTTGTTGCGCGTAGGTGGTCAATGAGTCCAGATTGTAGTCGGAGTAGGGAGTTACAAAATCGAATACGTTCTCTTTCCAGTTGCCAAACCAGTCTTCCCAACCCACATTCCAGCCTTCGACCAATACACCATCGAAACCATATTTAGCGGCAAAGTCGATGTATTTTTTTACGTTCTGGGTGTTCGCGCCGTGCTTGCCGCCTTTTTTCTCCCAGGTCGCTTTACCAACATGCATTTCCCACCACATACCCACAAATTTCTGTGGTTTTATCCACGATGGGTCAGTAATGGTTGAGGGTTCATTAAGGTTCAGAATCAGTTTGGACGATAACAAATCCGTAGCTCTGTCGCTAACCAGAATCGTACGCCAGGGCGTTTGGGCGGGTGTTTGCAGATAAGCTTTATTGCCCACCGCATCGGGCGTCAACTGCGACGTGAACGCAAGTTTACGCTTATCCACCTGCAAATGCATGACCGGGTAATTAATCAGGGCCGCTTCGTAGATGCTGATGTACAATCCATCGCCAGTTTTCATCAGCAACGGCGACTGGACGGCGTTGGGGCCGATGAAGGACGTTAACGCAATATCTTTCTCCTTGTCAAATGCTGTTTTTGCGTCGATTTCACTTATTCGGGTCGTGTTGTAGAGATATTCGTTGGTTTCGTAATCGCCCGGTATCCAGAAGATTTTATGGTCGCCGGCCAGCACGAACTGCGTTTTCTCATCGTCAACGATAAAATGGGTCAGTGATTTCTGCTCAGGGAATTCGTAGCGGAAACCAACGCCATCGTCAAATACCCGAAATCGAACGACTACTTTGATTGCCATCGTATCCTTACTGGTCAACGTAAGAGCCAGTTCGTCGTAGTGATTTCGAATTTCGCGGACTTCGCCCCAGACTGGTTTCCAGGTTTCGTTTTTAGAGGATGAGTCAGCTGCGGTAATCGTAAACTGAGTGAGCGATATCTTGGGTTTGCTCAGCACAAAGCCAAGGCTCGACGGCTCAATTACCTTTTTGCCTTTGTAGGTCAGTTGATACGTTACGTTGCCCGTTGGCCCATTGGCGACCGATAACCGAAGCGCATCGTTGGGCGACGTGACTGAAAACGTCGGTTTGGCAAACAGGAACGTAGCAGGCCAGATAAGCAGGACCAGTAGAATCGGTTTAATAGTGAGCATGTTGGCTAGGCTAAAGAAAACGCTGCCAACAATGTAGTGGGTTTAGAACAATAGGCAAAAAATATGTGATTTTTTTAACCTATAGCTATGTAGAGACAAGGCATGCCCTGTCTCATGACCGGATGGTTTTGCTGACGCCAATGAGACAAGGCATGCCTTGTCTCTACCAGAACGCAGGTATTGGCAACTGCCGGAATCGTTTACCTGTTGCGGCAAAAATGGCGTTGGCCAAAGCAGGGGCGATGGGCGCTGTTCCGGGTTCGCCGGCCCCACCCATTTTTCCGGTGCTGGGTACAATGTGTACGTCGATGATGGGCGTGTCGTTCATACGTAGCATTGGATAATCGTGAAAATTGCTTTGCTGAACCACGCCGTTCTGAATGGTGATTTCGCCGTAAAGGGCGGCCGTAAGCCCGAAAACAATGCCGCTTTCCATCTGGGCGCGAACGCCATCGGGATTGACGGCTAGTCCGCAATCAATTGCGCAGACAACCCGATGAACACGGATCGCCTGATTCTCAACGGATAATTCAACAGCCTGTGCTACGTAGCTTCCCATCGCTTCACAAACGGCAATTCCCCTGAATTGGCCTTTGGGTAAAGGTTTGCTCCATGCTGATTTTTCGGCTGCGAGATTGAGGGCGGCCAGATGCCTTGGGGAGTTTTTAAAGAATGCACGGCGATAAACAACCGGGTCAGTTTTGGCAAGGAAAGCAAGTTCGTCGATGAGCGTTTCCACAACAAAAACTGTATGCGTACTGCCTACAGATCGCCAGGGAAGCACCGGAACTCCTACCGACGTAGTATGCAATTCAAACGAATAATCAGGAATGGATTTGGAATAGGGAGCGCCGGTCGTAACCGAACTATAATCGATGCCTTTAGGCGCGATGACATCGGCCAAAGGTGTATTTACGAACAGCGATTGCCCAACAATCCGGTGTTGCCAGGCAGTCGGAAAGCCATCCGCACCGATCCCAATTTGCGCATTATGCACGTAAATCGGTCGGTAATAGCCACCTTTGATATCGTCTTCGCGTGTCCAGACAAGCTTAATAAACTTGCCGCTGGCTTTGGCGATGTGTACCGCTTCCATCACCCAGTCGGAACTAAAGGAACCGCGTCGGCCAAAACTGCCACCAATACAGGGCGTATGGAACTGGACTTGCTCGGGTTTTAGTCCCAGAAAAGCTGCTACTTCTGCCTGATGCAGCAAAGGCGATTGTGTACCCGCCCAGACTTCGCAGGAATCTTTCCCGATTTTTACGGTACAATTCAGCGGTTCCATTGGCGCGTGAGCGAGGTAGGGAAAGCTGTATTCGGCGTCAATGCTACGTTCTGATTTAGCCAGCGCCGACGTTACGTTGCCTTTTTTCTGAATGGTCAACCCTTCCGTTTTGGCCAATTGTCGATACGTATCAGTCAGCATATTTGTGTCCAGATTGGCGTTCTCGCCCAGATTCCACTCGATTTTCAGCGCATCGCGACCTTGTTTGGCAGCCCAGAAATGATCGGCCAGTACCGCTACACCGGTCGGAATCTGTACTACGTTCCGAACGCCTTTGATTGCTTTGGCCTGCGTAGCATCCAGTGTTTTTACGGTTGCGCCGAAAATCGGTGGATGCGACACCAGTGCGGTCAATAAACCCGGAAACTGACTATCAAAACCGTAGCGGGCCTTGCCGTTAATTTTTTCGGGTGCATCCAGCCGTTTCCGCGATTTGCCAATGTATTTCCAATCTTTAGGATCACGAAGTGTCACCTTCGGAACCGGTAGTTTGGCCGCTTCGGTTGCTACGTCGCCGTAACTGATACGTTGATTACCAGCAATAACGTAGCTGTTTTCGGTTCGGCAATCTTCGGACCGTACACCAAACCGTTTCGCAGCGGCTGCTACCAGCATCGTTCGGGCGATGGCTCCGGCCATGCGATAGCGGTCAAATTCCCGAATGGTTGTTTCGGAACCGCCGGTGGATTTATAGACTGGTGGTTCCAGAAAATCCCCCGCTTTCCCCGGCGGGCTGTGTGCTACGTGTAGCTGGCTCCAATCGCAATCCAGTTCTTCGGCAATCAGCATCGGTAAAGTCGTCCAGATGCCTTGCCCCATTTCAACCTTCGACAACGTAATGTGAATGCTGTTATCCGTACCGATGCGTAGGAACGCATTCAGGGCGGCTTCGGACGTAGCAGTCGGTTTGGCAAAAGGAATCTTATCCGGTACGGTAAAAGCAACCAAAAGACCTCCGGTGGCGAACGTACCGATTTTTAGAAAATCTCTACGGTTTATCTGACCGTTTTTGTTCATTGGATCGCTTCGTCGTTACGTTGGATAGTTCCTGTTGCAAAAAGGCTCATTTTCAGCTTCTTTTGATTCCTTAAATAGCCTCATAATTATACTTCTTCCAGTTTGAACGGCAATGTGCGGATGCGTTTGCCCGTCAGGTCGAAAATGGCATTGCATAGGGCAGGGGCGAATGGAGGGAGGCCGGGTTCGCCGACACCTCCGGCAGGCTCATCGTTTTCCATGATATGCACCTCAATCTCAGGCGTATCGGTCATGCGGGGCATTTCGTACGTATTGAAATTCTGGTGTACAGCTTTTCCGTCGTTGAACGTAGTGGCATGCTTGATGGCCGCTCCCAGACCCATAATGATGCTTCCTTCTACCTGAGCGCGGATGATGTCGGGATTGACATACCAGCCGCAATCGATTAAGGCAATCACTTTATTGATGTTGAGTTTGCCATCGGTTTTGCGAACGACCTGAACGATATGACCACAGATACCACCAAAGCATTCCGTAATCGCTACGCCCCAACCCGCATTTTTACCTCTTGATTTCCAGTTGCTAATAGCTTCCAACTGGTCAAGAAGAGCTTGAAATCGTTTGTCAGGTAAATGACTTCGGCGGAAATCCATCGGGTCCTGACCAGCCAGATGAGCGAGTTCATCTACGAAACTTTCGCCCGCGAAACCCGCTGTATTGGCCATCGGGGCACGCCACCACATGACCGGTATTGGCGAACGGGTCCCCACGCCACCAAAACTGTAATGCGGAATTGCCTTGAAATAAGGGCTTGGCATTCCTTCTAAACTTCCTGAATTATACCCCGCTGGTTTCGGATCAGGATAGGGTTCGGGACTCCAGCCCTCGCCAAGCCATTGTGTGGCCGTTATTGTCTGTAAAGCTTGGATTTGGCCTTTGTTATCAATCCCACCTCTACATGCGTAAAAAGCACCCGGACGAAACGGACCTAAACGCATATCATCTTCCCGCGTCCATACAACCTGAACAGGTGCATTTATGGCTTTGGAAATTAAAGCCGCTTCATGGGGGTAGTCGGGAAAGGCTTTACGTCCGAAACCACCGCCCAGAAAAGTCATGTTTACGGTGACATTTTCTTTCGGAATGCCCATTCGTTCACTCAAATCGGCTTGGATCCAGTTCGCTTCCTGAATGGGCCCCCAAATCTCGATGCGATTGTCCTGTACGTGAGCAATGCAGTTGAGCGGTTCCATGCAACTGTGTGATTGGTAAGGCGTTTCGTAAACCGCTTCCAGCTTTTTAGTCGCGTTTTCAAAAGCAGCTTCGAATTGGGGAGACGGCCCAGGTTTTTTAAGATTCTCCCGCATCTGACTAGCAAGCTGTTCAGAACCAGGATGATCAAAGCCCGAATCATCCCATTCGACTACCAACACTTTTCGCCCTTGCAGCGCGGCCCAAAGCGAATCGGCTACAACAGCGACTCCTTCGAACAAACTGCCAAAAACGGCTCGCTTGACCGTCAGAACCTGTTTTACACCCGGTATGGCTTTCGTTTTGGAATCGTCGAATCGTTTTACTTTCCCCCGAAATCGCGGACTCCGTTCGACCACCGCATACAGCATTCCCGGTAGTTTTTTGTCGAGTCCGAATTGAGCCGTGCCGTTGATTTTCAGTGGAATATCCTGACGGCGCAACGGCTTCCCAATGATTTTATACGCCTTCCGACTTTTTAGTTCTACGTTCTGAGGGGGCGTTAACGTAGCAGCTTCTTCAACCAGAAGTCCATAGCCAAGCTTTTTGCCGGAAGGTCTATGAATGACGTCGCCGTTCTTCGCGTAGCATTCCGACGTAGCGACATTCCATCGTTTGGTCGCTACGTCGATGAGCATTTCCCGCGCTGATGCGCCAACCTGTAGCAGTTGCTTATACCAGCCACGTACCGAAAAACTGCCTTCCTGCGGCTGCGGGCCGTATTTTTTCGGATTCGCCGGTGCGAAAAAAATGGTTACCTGATCCAGATTGACTTCCAGTTCTTCGGCAATCATCTGCGGAATGGCCTGGTACGTTCCCTGTCCCATTTCCGAACGATGGCTCACAATCGTTACCTTTCCGGACTTGTCAATGGAAATCCAGGACATCAATTCGGTACCCATTTTGTCGGGCGTCTGGGCATTGATGATTTCCACCGCTGTTTTTCCTGAAACCGAAGCCCCAAGGGTCAAGGCAATTCCTGAAAGACTCGTCTGGCGGATAAAATTTCGGCGAGAAATTTCCTTCATTATTTTCATTGACCGTTCGTTTTAGGAAGCGTAGCAGCGGCTCGTTTAATGGCTTTTCGGATGCGCGGGTACGTGCCACAACGGCAAATATTTCCCTGCATGGCCGCATTAATGTCAGCATCGGAAGGATGAGGATTATCTCTCAGCAGTGCAACCGCTGACATAATCTGCCCACTTTGGCAATAGCCACATTGCGGCACCTGCTCGTCAATCCATGCTTTTTGCACCGGGTGAGAATTATCATTCGAAATCCCTTCAATAGTGGTGATGGGTTGATTCAGTACAGCCGATACCGGAAAGGAACAGGAACGTACCGGAGCACCTTTAAGATGCACCGTACAAGCGCCACACTGAGCGATGCCACAGCCATATTTCGTACCCGTAAGGCCAACCAGTTCCCGAATGACCCAAAGTAAAGGCATCTGAGCATCAGCGTTAACCCTATACTTTTTTCCGTTGATGGATAATTGATACAAAGGCATAACAGTCGTATTTAGACCAACGTATCAAAGAAAAAATGGGCTTAGCTGAATAAAAAAATGGATTGACAACTGACTCGATTTAGTTGACGAACAGCAGGAAAATCGCGGAATTTTAGAAATGGTTGTTGACGTGCAGGTTGTCCTTCAGGCTGGGTAATTGGTCAATTAGTTCTGGCCGTTCATAGAATGGAGCAGCATAGTTCTGGCTGATTCACGTAACTTGTGGCAATTGTTATCGAGTAAATCGTGCTGACGGACATGCGTGCCTTATCCTATAATCAATTGAGTCAGAGCTGGTTTTTTAGGTACAAACTCTACCACCTGCCATTCTGGTTTTTGTATCATTATATCTCGTGGGTCATTACGTGGGGAAATCCGGTAGCGGTTCTTCAGACGATTGTAATCCTGCCTTACACGCTTAAATACAGTTTCTACGTCATTTTTCAGGCGCTGGCCGTCTACTTCAACTTGTATTTCCTGATTCCCCGATACCTGGAAAAAAGCCGATTTACCCCGTACATTCTCTATTTGCTGTTGACGATATTGTTTGCTACGTTCTGCATAGCCGGTGGGTATTATTTTAGTGCCTTTGTCAGTGGGAAAACCATACAGGAATTGTTTGGTGAATCGGCCTGCTATTATCAGTTTCTGGGAAATGCATTGCCCTCGACGATGGCCAGTATGACGTTGGCAATGAGCATTAAGCTGACGAAAAGCTGGATTCAGACACGTAATCGACAGCAGTTGCTGGAAAAAGAAAAACTGGAAACTGAACTTAAATTCCTGAAAAATCAGTTCAATCCGCACTTCCTGTTCAACACGATCAATTCGATCTTTTTTCTGATTCACAAAAACCCGGATATGGCGTCGAATTCGCTGGCTAAATTTTCGGAACTGCTTCGGTATCAGCTTTATGAGTGTAATGATCAGCAGATACCGTTGGGTCGCGAGATTGCCTATCTGGAAAATTTTATTGAACTGGAGCGACTTCGGCAGAATAACAACGTAACGGTTACCGTTGACATCGAGTCGGGTTATTCCGATCACTTGGGCATCGCGCCGTTTATCGTGATGACGTTTGTCGAAAATGCCTTTAAGCACGTATCAAAAGACAGCGACCGACCAAACTGGATACGTATCAAACTGGCGCTGGAAGGCCAGCAGTTGAATTTGGTTGTATCGAATAGTACTACGTTTAGTCAACATCAGGAAGCCGTTCACTACGGAGGTATTGGCCTGAAGAACGTACAGCGTCGACTGGATTTGCTGTATCCTGGCCAATATGAACTGGATATTCAGCAGGATAAGATGAGTTTCAACGTAGCACTACGGCTGAAACTGACCGAAATAGCGCAAGCTGCTACGTTGCAGGTTGCCTGATAATTTAACCTCCATAACAATGCTGAACTGTGTTATTGTCGATGATGAACCGTTGGCGCGCGAGGGGCTGGCCAGCTACGTTCGGGAGGTTGATTTTCTGCAGTTGACTGGTACCTGCGAAAACCCGCTGGAGCTTATCAACGTATTGGAACAGCAATCGGTTGACCTGATTTTTCTGGATATTCAGATGCCCAAAATGAGTGGGATTGATTTCCTGAAAATGGTACCCAAACCGCCGATGGTTGTTCTCACAACGGCCTATCCGAGTTTTGCGCTGGAAGGTTTTCAACTCAACGTACTGGATTACCTGCTGAAACCCATTACGTTCGACCGGTTTTTTAAGTCGGCCAATAAAGCCAGAGAATACCACAAACTTCTGAACCAATCGACTGCGCTGGGCGCACCGAAATCAGAAACCAGCGACGATTATTTCTTTGTCAAATGCGGTAATAAGTACGAGAAAATCTTCTTCGATGATATTCTGTTTGTGGAGGGTTTGCAGAATTACGTAACGATTTTTACGAGCAAAGGGAAATACGTAACGCTGCTGAATATGAAAAGCTTAGAGCAAAATCTAGATGGACATGGGTTTCTTAGGGTGCATAAATCCTACATGGTTTCGATTCCCAAAATAGAAGGCATTGAAGGTAATGAGATTTTCATCCAGACCCACCGTATTCCCATCAGTCGCAACTACCGCGACCAGGTTATGAATCAGGTGCTGTCGGATAAGTTGTGGAAGAAGTGAAGTTGACTATGTCGTTGGCAAAAATGTCGTTCTATCGCGCAGGAAAGCACTAATCCATACTAACGCGATTGGTGTAATGGCGTTAAACGGTGTTCCGTGCGAGAGTTCAGTTGCCAGAGCGCCGGCGAAGTAGCAGGATAGTAGAATAAAACCCAGTTTCATCGTTTTGGGGTAGAGATAGAGCAGCGTGAAGCCAATCTCCATACAACCCAGCAGAATCACATACGGCCCAACGCCCACTTTATTGAGACCTTCCATGACCTGCGCCGATTGTGTTAACTTCATAATACCACTAAGAACAACCATCCCGGCCGCCAGTGCTGTAACAACGATGGTTATGATACGTTTGCTTTTCGAGTTCATCATTAGAGTGATTTAAGGCAGCCGTTTGCGCTGCGGTTGATGAAGCAAACCTACTCAACGGAAGTATCCATTTGGTAGCAGTATACCAAAGGATACCAGTATCGTTTAGGATACCACATTATCAATTCGTTAGGGTGTAGTATCTTTATTCTATGAGCACACTCGTTGAAGAACCATCGCTCGTGACGCGACTCCATAACCCGCATACCGAGCGGGAATGTTCGCAAAGTCTGATGGCGGTGCAGGACGCGCTCTACGTCCTGAATGGAAAATGGAAACTGCCGATTATTATTGGCTTGAGCACCGGACCCAAACGATTTCGTGAGTTGCAGCGGACCGTGACGGGCATTACGGCCAAAGTGCTGAGCAAAGAATTGAAAGAGCTGGAAATGAATCAGTTCGTGATACGTAACGTGTATACAACCACGCCCGTTACGGTTGAATATGAACTGACGGAATACAGCAGCTCGCTGGATGATATTATTGAAGCCCTACGAAATTGGGGCATCCAGCATCGAGCGCGTATTCTGAGAAACGAGTAAAATGTAGTGATAGTGGGCCCCGACAGGCACGGGCCGAAGCGTCGGACCGCCGAAGCGGCCAGAGCCTGTCGGGGCCTATTTGGCTTTACTAATAAAAGGCCTGACAATTTGAACCAGGGAATCCACGCGTTCACGTAACACGTCTGGATTGGCACCGTCTCCGGCGAATAATTGAGACCCCATACCTACGGCCGTTACGCCCGCTTTAAACCAGGCGTTGATGCTTTCGTAAGTTGGTTCAACGCCACCAGTTACCATCAGTTGCAGCCAGGGCATTGGACCTTTGATGGCTTTGATGAAATCTGGCCCTACTACGTTACCGGGAAACACTTTCACCAACCTGGCGCCCAGCAACGTAGCCTGATAAATTTCGTTGAGCGTTGAACCGGCGGGCATCCAGGGGACACCTTTTTCCCGGCAAACATCGCCCACAGCAGCTGTCGTAACCGGCTGGACCACAAACGCAGCACCAGCTTCGATGAATTTGGTGGCATCTTCCGGCGTCAGGATGGTGCCGATGCCCAGGGCCATATCAGGGCAGTTTTTTGCTACGTATCCGGCGAGTTGTGTGAATACCGGCAGGGCTCTGTCACCCCGGTTCGTGAATTCAAACACACGTAGGCCACCGTCGTAACAGGCCTGTACGATGCTTTGCGCGTGGGCGGCATCGGCATGATAAAAAACCGGTACAATCGGATGATTAGTAACCAGATCGAGAATAGTATCGGAAGAAAATGCGGGCATAATCGGTTTAAATTAGCGAAGTGAGCAATTGTTGACGTCGCTTAATTGTGTCGACAGTCTGATTAGTGGCATCGCCCATTTCCTGCAATTTGCCAAAAGCGGCTTCGGCCGCAAAGTTAAGCACCTCCTGTGGACTGTGTTGCTTATAAAGCCCATAAATCAGTCCCGCCATGAAACAATCGCCACTGCCAACCCGGTCGACCACAGAATCGGTCAATAACTCCGGCGATACGTACTGCTCACCATCTTTATATAACGTAGTATAATACCGAAGGCCGGTCGGTGCTACGTCGAACCGGAACGTATTGGCGACAACTTTACATTTTGGGAAACGTGTCTGAATCGCTTCCGATGTAGCGAGGGCGTGTGCTACGTAGTCTGACTGCTGCCCTT
This sequence comes from Spirosoma profusum, assembly GCF_014699005.1. GTDB lineage: Bacteria > Bacteroidota > Bacteroidia > Cytophagales > Spirosomataceae > Spirosoma > Spirosoma profusum. Next base: position 63,431 of record NZ_JACWZY010000024.1, on the reverse strand, counting down.
TAGCATGGATGTCGTCATCGACCGAAATGCCCAATAAAGCGTTGGCCGCCCAAATATTTCCCATCACTACGTCGCAGTGCTGCACAATTCCCGGCATCATATCGACTGGCAAAACGCCGTATTGCCAGAGCCGCGCCCGATGGTTCAGATCTATCGAAACGGTAATTCCTTTGGCCGATGCTATGGCTACCAGTTCTTCACAGGCTGCTGCTACGTCTGCGTTTAAAGCCGGGCTAATGGCGCTGACATGAAGCCAGCTTGTGTTTTCCAGAACGGCGTTCCAGTCAACCTTACCTGGTTTTAATTCGGAAAAAGCGGAATAAGCGCGGTCGTAAATGACACCTGCGTTTTTCAAATCGGTACCCTGCGGGAGGTAATAACAACCGACACGCTCCCCAAATCGAACAATGCCCGATGGGTCGATACCTTTATTCGCTACGTAGCTGATAATGTCGTCGGCCAGTGAATTTTGCGGAAGTACTGAGCTGTATTTTACCGGGATTTCCCAAGTGGCCAGGGCAGTTGCTACGTTCAGTTCGGCTCCGCCCACAAATACGGGCATAGACGTTTGACGAATCCACTCACCCTGAGCAATCGGGGAAAACCGCAACAATAATTCACCAAAACAACAAACTTGCATTTTTTAAAAGTTGTAAAGTTTTAGAGTTATAAGGGAACCTGTTTAAACTTTAATTCGAGTGCGGTTTTTGTCATGCTGACGCAGGAAGCATCTTAAACTTTCCTCATTAGTACTTTAGGATGCCTCAAGATGCTTCCTGCGTCAGCATGACAAAAACACTCCTTTTAGAATTGCGTCTGAACGTTTGAACAGGCTCAGGTTATAGAGTTGGCATCATAAGTAAAGACTGTTTAAACTTTTGCTCCGATGCCATTTTTATCATGCTGACGAAGGAAGCATCTTAAAGATTACTTAGTTGAGTCTTATGATGCCTTGAGATGCTTCCTTCGTCAGCATGACAAAAAACCTCATTTTCAGCTCTTTTAAAAGTGTAAACAGGTTCGTATTTAAACTTTATAACCCTATAACTCTACAGCTCTACAACTTTTTAAAATTAAACAGCTAATTCCTGTGGCTTACTCGTAAATCCGAAATACGATTTTGCATTGCCGTAGCAGATGTTTTGCACCACCTGGCCGGTCCATTCCATATCGTCAGGGATCTCGCCGTTTTCGATGTCATTGCCGAGGAGATTGCACAGAATCCGGCGGAAGTACTCGTGACGTGGATACGACAGAAAACTCCGCGAATCGGTCAGCATTCCTACAAATCGACTCAGCAAGCCCATGTTCGAGAGTGCGTTGATTTGGCGTTCCATGCCGTCTTTCTGATCCAGGAACCACCAGCCCGAACCAAATTGTACTTTACCGGCTACCGAACCATCATTGAAATTGCCAATCATGGTGGCAATCAGATCATTGTCGGCAGGATTCAGGTTATAAATAATGGTTTTGGCCAGTTTGTCGTTGGTGTCCAGTCGGTCGAGGAAGCGAGACATGGCACGGGCCTGCGAGAAATCGCCGATGCTGTCCCAGCCTGTGTCGGGGCCAAGCTGACGTAGCATCCGACTGTTGTTGTTACGTAACGCGCCGAGGTGAAACTGCTGCGTCCAGCCTTTTTCCCAGTCCATCTCCGCCAGATATACCAGCATGGCCGATTTAAATTTCAGCACTTCTGTATTCGTCAGTTCCGCTCCCGAGCGAATTTTGCCGAAAATCGCTTTGATTTCACTCTCGGTATAATCTTCGGCGTAAATCTGTTCAAGACCGTGGTCGGAGAGTTTACAGCCCATCCCAGCAAAGAAATCGTGCCGCTGACGTAGCGCAGCCAGAAAATCATCGAACGTAGTAACTGCTACGTTGCTAGCCGCTTCCAGCCGATTAACATACTGATTGAACGTAGCACTGTCTTCCACCGTCATCGATTTATCAGGACGGAACGTCGGCAGTACGCCAATTTCAAATCCTTCGTCGGCCAGTTTTTTATGATGTTCCAACGTATCAACGGGGTCGTCGGTCGTGCAAACCGTTTCGACGTTCATCCGACGTAGCAGATTCCGAACCGAAAAATCGGGCGATTGCAACTGCTCGGTACAGGCATCATACACCTGTCGGGCGTTTTTACCATTCAGTGGTTCGGTGATTCCGAAATACCGTTGTAATTCCAGATGCGTCCAGTGGTAAAGCGGGTTCCGAAGGGTGTACGGAACCGTTTCGGCCCATTTCTGAAACTTACTGAAATCGTCGGCGTTACCTGTGCAATAGCGTTCGTTGATGCCGTTAGTACGCATGGCCCGCCATTTGTAGTGGTCGCCGTAAAGCCAGATTTGCGTGATATTGTCGAACTGTCTGTTTTCGGCAATCTGGTCGGGTGGGAGGTGGCAATGGTAATCGATGATCGGCATCGACTTCGCAAAATCATGATAGAGCTGCCGGGCCGATTCGGTTTGCAGCAAAAAATCATCGTTCAGAAAGGGCTTTTTCATGATGGTATTATTGGAATGAGCGATTGCGCAGCTATTGAATTCATTATGAAACCTGATGCAGAGAAATATAGACGAAAATTGTCTTTTTTGTAGGAAAGACAATGGATCATTTACAGTTGTTTTTCTAAACTTAGGAAGTAAGACTACTGAGGATGTTTTTTATATTGAAATTTTTCAAGATATTTATTCACGCAATCGTTATCGGGAACGTTGTCAGTTTTTCATTTTAGAAATGAGTAATGTGTGCCAATCGGCTATTTGACCAGCCATTTATCCACCGCCCGAGCTGCAATCATATTAGTGTTTTTGTATTTTACTAATATTTTATTTTGGTTACTGTCACCATAAAAGATATTGCCCGGGATTTAAATCTCTCTACGTCGACGGTTTCAAGAGCGTTGCGGGATAGCTATGAAATCAATCCGGAAACCAAACGATTAGTCACTGAGTACGCCGAACGGCTTAACTATCGTCCTAATCCTATTGCACTTAGCCTGAAAGAGAACCGAAGTCGGGTTATTGGTGTGATTGTTCCTCAGATTGCCAACAACTTCTTCTCGCAGGTCATCAACGGTATCGAAGCCGCTGCCCATGATCGGGGATACCACGTTATCATTTTTCAAAGTCACGAGTCGTACGAACAGGAAATGATAACACTGCAACAGGCCGTCGCCCGGAAGGTCGACGGTTTGTTGATTTCATTGTCAAGCAGTACGTCCGATGTGTCGCAGATTAAGGAGCTTCAGCAACGGAAACTGCCCATCGTGCTCTTTGATCGGGTGGTAAATGACCTGGATATTTTGTGTGTGACGGCCGATAATTTTGGGGGCGCTTTTGCTGCTACCGAACACCTGATTCAGACGGGACGCCGACGTATTGCCCATCTTGCGATTCCGCCCCATATTTCCATCACGCAGGAGCGTCTGGCGGGTTATCGGGCGGCTCTTGAAAAATACGAAATTCCTTACGACGAGAATCTGATACGTTATGCGAGTTTCGGTCAGAATGAAGTAGAACCAATTATCGATGAGCTACTTAGCTATAATCCTGACGCCTTTTTTGCTGCCAGTGACCGGCTCTCAACCAGTTGTCTGGCCGCGCTGAAAAGCCGAAATATAGCCATTCCTGAGCAGGTTTCACTGATTGGTTTCACCAACTTACCAGTCGCCGATTTGCTGGCTCCGCCGATGAGTACAGTCGAACAACCCGCTCTGGAAATTGGTCAGATGGCTGCCGAGCAACTTATTAATCTGATTGAAGGCAAGCAAAAAGACATTCAGCCCGGCACAAATCGAATTCCAACAACCATGGTCATACGCGCATCATCGCAGCCGGCTGGGAAGTAATTATTTTTGTCATTCCGATTTTTGTCATCCTGACGCAGGAAGGATCTTAACGTTCCCAGGCACTCTTGCAAGGACACCTTAAGATCCTTCCTGCGTCAGGATGACAAAAATTAACTACCACAATTCTCAGAGTTTCACTCCCTGAATGAGAATGGCAGTTTTGACCGACTGCTCTTTCAGGTGCAAAAACTGCTTCCGGCTTTCATCCTGACTGAAGGCGTGAAAATCCTGCTCCGTGTCGAATTTCACCAAGTGAATTTCATATGGTTTATCCATCTGGTGCTCAATGTAGGCATCGTTGGAGGGCCGGATACGTAGCAGAAGCTGGCCATTGTACTTCGTAATCAGAGGGATTGCTACGTCTTCGAATTCGTGAAACACGGCTTCCTGGCCTTCTTTGACGTAAATCAACTGTGTAAAGTAAATCATACAAAACAGGGTTTGTATGGCAATATCTGGAAAATTTACCGCCAACTAAAATCAGAAAATCATTATCTCACTTCATCGTCAGCGCATTAGCTGGTACGTTACTGGCTGTTTCGACGGCTTTTTTGGCGCGAGATGTATCAGTATTTAACAAACGGATCTCTTTAGTACGGTCGCCCGATACGTGCATCAGCAGGTCAGCTTTATCAACGTAGCGAATGTTGTCGAGTGTGATGCTCCGGCTGTTTTGAAGCTGCATTACCGTTTTGGCGGGCGTGAGTAGCGCTACGTTCTTCAGTCGAATATTCTCGGCTTCAATGCAGACAAGCCCTTTCCGACTTTGCAGAACCGCATTTTCGATTAGAATATCTTTCACGGCCATTTCGGGTAAACCGCGTACCAAAATGCCCGTTTCAGCGCCCTTACACGTTACGTTCCGAATCTGAAACGACCGAAACTGGGGCGTTCCTTCAGACAACGGCTGGACAGGAATTTCGGGAAGTTCATTACTTTCGCCATGCTGCGGTACCGGATCTTTGGCCGCGTAATACATATCGAACAGAATGGCTTCACCAGCAATGTTAGTCATGTCGATACCATCTACGAAAATGTTTTCGACAACGCCACCGCGACCACGCGTCGTTTTGAAACGAAGTCCTACGTCGGTGCCCATGAACTGACAGTTTGATACGTAGAGGTTGCGAACTCCACCCGACATTTCGCTGCCAATCACGAAGCCGCCGTGAGCATGATAAACCCGGCAGTTCCGTACGATGATATTCTCCGTCGGAATACCGCGTTTACGACCCTGCTCATCCCGCCCCGACTTGATGCAAATACCATCGTCGCCTACGTCGAACGTACAATCTTCCACCAGTCCGTTGCGGCAGGATTCCAGGTCGAGGCCGTCGCCGTTCTGGGCATACCACGGATTTTTAACGGTTACTTTACGTAGCGTAAAGTGCTCGCACAGAAGCGGATGAAGGCACCAGGCGGGCGAATTCTGGAACGTAACGCCTTCGAGCAAAATGCGTTTGCAACGTAGCAAACTAAGCATATTGGGCCGCAAAAAATCTTTGATCCCCTCGTAATACGTCATCGGTTGGCCCGACTTCTTAACCGCCATGTTTGCACCTTTAAACGACTGTTCCGATGGATACCACATGTCCTTTTTGTCGTTCACAACCCCGCCCGATGCGACTAATTTCGCCCATTGGTCGTCGGTCATTTTGCTACGTTTCACCATGCGCCAGACATCGCCTGCGCCATCGAGAATGCCTTTGCCCGTAATCGCAATATTTTCTAGATCGGTCCCTGAAATCGGAGCCTGATTCCGAACGGCATCTTCACCCTCCCAGTTTGTACTGACCAGCGGATAAATGCTACGTTGGTCGCTGAACTGGAGTAGAGCGCCCTCGGCCAGATGCAGGTTAACGTTGCTTTTCAACGTAACAGGGCCGGTTAACCAGAGACCGCGCGGTATCAGAACCACACCTCCACCGATGCGGTTACATTGTTCGATGGCTTTGTTAATCGCCGACGTATTGAGTGTCAGTCCATCGGCCACCGCCCCAAATTTGCTGATACTTACCGTATCTTTTTTAAAAGTGGGCGTTTGAACCTGGGGTAAATCGACACCGTTCCCTGCCGATTTATCGGTTGGGGCGGGGTAAAAAGCAGTCAGGATAAGAAATAAGGCAGAGCCAGCGATCAGTTTCATTGGATTTAGGAAATAAAACGACTAATTTTTAAGCTAAACGCCTGAATGGCAGTTCGTCTGTCGTTGTTTTTTTACCATAAATTGACCCAAAAAAAGAGCCGCATTCAAGTGAATACGGCTCTTTTTTTACGCAATCGTTACCGGCAACGATACCAATTGCTACGTCCATTTATCGAATCGGCGTATCACGCGAATCGGCGTAAGCTTTGCTGAAATCGATTTTTTTAACCTGCCCCGCTACGTAGCGAATGCCCTGAAAAATGTGCTTGATAAACAGCTCGTCGCCCAGATAATCGGTTTTGGCGTGACCGAGCGTTGTGCACCACGTATAGCCTCCATCAAAATTATAGTACCAGGCCGAAGGGTATAATTCAGTGTAGGAGCCGCCGAACATTTTCACTTTTTCGGGTTCGTCCTGATTGAGTGTCGTTATGTCGTTCGCCATAATAACCGTTGGCCCCGGCGACATATTCTTGGTGAAATAAAATTCGTCTTCCCGCTCCCAGCTTTTCGGAATAGACTGCATCGACGGATTTTTGGTATCGAGCACTTCAATACGGAATTTCTGGAATTTCGGGTGCCAGGCGAACGTACCACCGATCATCCGTTTGAACCACGTCCAGTTACGTTCGGTGCCCATGACCGAGTGAATACCCACAAAACCGCCCCCCGCTTCAACGTAGCGCCGGAACGCCAGTCGCTGTTCGTCGGTGTCGAAAACGTCGTTATTCGTACTGGCAAAAACGAGCAGGGTGTATTTCTTCAAATTGGCTTCTGTAAAGACAGTTGGTTGTGCCGACGTATCGACGCCAAAACCGTATTGCTGGCCCAGTTTCTGAATGCACAACTTGGCATTTGGAATGTTGTCGTGAACGTAGCCTTTGCCATTTTTGGTGTAAACCAGCACTCTAACATTTTTCCAGTTTACCTCCTGGCTCCAGCCTGCTGTTAGCGTAAGTAAGCAAATTGTAAAACTGGAAATGAGTACGTTGACTAATCGAGCCATTTTCTGAAAGAAGTTGATGCTTCTATAAGTCTGGAAGCTGATCAATCTACGCTTTACAGGAAATGAATAATGGATACTTTAAAATGAAGAATGTAAGGTGTTGCTATCCAACCTGTTTTTCATTGTCCATTATTCATTTACTACGCTACGTTCAGCCGGAAAAAAAACGAAGCACCGGGTGTTGCGTCATTGTGCAGACCAACCTCGCCCCCCATCGACTGAATGAATTCTTTGGAGATCGCCAGCCCTAGTCCGGTACCGCTGAGTTGTCCGTTTAGGCCGGGTGCGCGGAAGTACCGCTCGAAAACCCGTTCGCGATGTTCGGGACGCAGGCCGGGACCGAAATCACGTACCGAAAATTCAACCTGAGCGTCATCTTGTTGCGCCGAAATATCGATTTGACTGTCATCAGGACTATGACGTATCGCGTTGGAGAGAAAGTTGATGAGCACCCACGAAGCTTTGTCGGGGTCGGCTTTTACGGGGGGGAGATTGTTTGGTAGCGCTACGTTAAAACGAATGTTTTTCTGCTCGGCCTGCGTACGTAGCGCGTTAGTGGCCGTCTGAATCAAATCGTTAGGTAACACTGCCTGAACCTGCAATTGAATCTGCCCCGATTCTACCTGCGCCATATTGGTGAGTTCGCCCGTAATTGACAGTAGCCGGTCGGCGTTTTCACGGATGCTTTTTGCCAACTGCTGCTGTTCTTCATTCAGTGTCCCGACACGTTCGTTAGCCAGTAACGTCAGGCTCATTTTGATAGCAGAAATCGGCGTTTTTAGCTCGTGCGATACCGTTGCAATGAAATTTGTCTTGGCAAGATCGAGTTCTTTATACGCTGTAATATTCTGTAAAACAATGACGTAGCCCGCCTGAACGGACTGCTGTTCGCCCGTCGGCGTTACGTCAACCGATTGAATCTGTTTTGTATAATAGCTTTCTTTCCCCTGACCAGACATCCCAGGATCGTAGATTTTCAGCAACGTAGCAGGTGTATCGCTACGTTGCGTATTTATGAACGGTTCATCATCTTCATCCAGCATAATGTCCTGAATGAGTGTCCGCATCAAATCGTTGGTCGATGCTACGTCGGGGGCGTATTTGCCGATTAACTGCGCTTCCGAAACGCCCAGAAGTCGGCTGGCAACAGGGTTGACAAACAGAATTCTACGTTTTTCATCAAGTCCGATAATACCGTCGATCATAATCTGAACCAACGTATCGATACGTTTCTTGGCGAACAGCACGCGGGCCAGATTCGAGTGTTCGTATTCATCCAATTTCTGCGCCATCGAATTGAACGAGCGAGCCAGTTCGCCAAATTCATCACTTGATTTAAAATGAAGCCGCTGTTCGAAATTGCGGCTGGCAATCTGTTTGATACCCCGCGTCAATTCACGGACCGGATTGGCAATGTAGCTCGGAATGTTCACCACGAATGAAAACACAATCAGCACGCACAACGTAGCAACCACCGTCAGCCAGAGCAACGCATCGTCGGCGGTCTGTTTAGCGGTTTCGCTTTTCCGGACAATGGCTTCCCTGTTCAACTCATCCAGCGCGAATAGATTCTGTTGAATCCGACTGATTGTCAGAGAATCACGGTTGTTGATACGTAGTCGATCAAAGTCCCGACGTATCATTCGAGTTATCTTTTCCTCGCCAACTTCGGTGATGTTACGTTCCTGTTTTGTCAGGTTCTCCTCAAAGTCGGTTAGGGCGTCGCGGTCGTTTGGCGTAGTGAGCGCTTTCTGCATATTCGCCGTAAACTCAACCGATATGTAATTGTCTTTCAAGATAGCCTGCGAATCGTCGGAAAGGCGATTCAGGTAATACACACCCAGCCCGCCAAGCAGCAAAATGATGCTGAACAGAAACGTAAGAGAGAGCGATATTTTGGACTTGAGTGTCATAGGATTTAATGAATAATCGGGCCGCCCGTCCGGTGGAATGAATAATTATTCGTTTGATAATCAGTTGTAAGAGCATTGTTCATTATTCATTTCACGATAAAATAATCAGGTCGATATCAGAGGCTGAGAGCTTGGTTAATAATTGGTTAAATGCATTTGTTCGGAGAATAACTTCAAGTAATGTAAAATGCGGTTTACCGATACAAATAGTTGTTACGTTCCGTTTTTCGGCTTCGTCGACAATACTCTTAAAAATACTCGAACTTTTCACCTGAATCACTTCAGCGCCTAATTCAGTGGCTAGTTTGAGGTTGTTGATCAAATGCCGCTGTAAATCAAGTCGAATGCGATCGGGGCTTTCGGCAGGCATTTGCACGTAAAGGACGTACCACCGCGAGTTGTAATAAGCCGCTAACCGCGCCGTTTTGCGAATAACCCGACGCGCCGTTTCCGGATTCGTGCTAATGCTGGCCAGAAATCGCTCGGGTTTGGCTTGAACGTTTGTGGGAACCGTAGTTTCGATTTTACGTTCGACGGCGGTTGCTACCTCACGTAACGCCAGTTCGCGCAATTGCAGAATTTTTTCGGGCTGGAAGAAATTCGCCAGCGCCGTTTGCACTTTCGCTTTATCGTAAATCTTGCCCTCTTTGAGTCGATTAATAAGCTCATCAGCCGTCAGGTCGATATTTACTACTTCGTCGGCTACGTGCAAAACGCGGTCGGGGACGCGCTCCGTTACGTCGATGTTGGTAATGCTGTGAACCTCGTCGTAGAGGCTTTCGATGTGCTGAATATTTACGGCGCTGATTACATTGATACCGGCGTCCAGAATTTCCAGTACGTCCTGCCAGCGTTTTTCGTTTTTCGAACCGGGGATGTTAGTATGCGCCAGTTCGTCCACAATAACCAGTTCGGGGTGTGCGTTGAGGATGGCCTGTACGTCCATTTCGTCGAGTTCACGGCCTTTGTAAAATAGTTTTCGGCGCGGAATAATTGGCAATCCTTCAGTAAGGGCCAGTGTTTCGGTTCGGTTGTGCGTTTCGATGAGGCCAATCTTTACGTCGATACCGCTACGTAGCAGGGCATGTGCTTCCTGAAGCATTCGGTACGATTTACCGACGCCCGCGCTCATACCGATGTAAATCTTGAATTTACCCCGGCGCGACTCCTGAATGAGCCGAAGAAAGTTCTCTGCCGATTGGTCGTTGGAAGTCATTGAAACGTAGCGTGAAAAGGCCCCGACAGCCAGAGCCTGTCGGGGCCTAATAATTAAAAACTAACCGCTAGACTCGTTGTCAGCGACGTATTTGTTTTGCTCAACCCGCTCCGGGTTTCAAAAATAGGGTCTTTACTGGAATACAGTTTTCCCTCAATTCGGAAGAGTGCGTTTGGCAAAATAGCGTAATCGTAATTGAGCGAATAGCCCCATGTCTGGAAACCATTTGGTCGGTTCGCCGATGCGATTCCTGTGCTGATAATCAGGCCATTTCTGTCGTCGTAATATTCGATACGTCCGGCCATGTTGCTACGTTCGCCCGTACGTAGCCGGGCAATCACAACAGGCGAATACCATACATACGAACCATCGCCCATACGTCGACCCGTTCGCCCATCAGCGATTGGTTTACGATCAGCGCCAATATCGAAACCTAATGTAACGCCCAGCTTACCAGTCGGATTGATGATGGCGTAGAGGTTGTTGAAAAAACGCCCTTGTTTTAGCGAATCCGGCCGATCAGAACCGATGAACGTACTCCAGTTCAGGATCAGATTTGAACTCGGTTTATACTGAATTTGTGTGCTGATGGCGGGGCCACTGTATCCGTCCATTTTTTTGATACGTTGCCAGCCATTGAGGATGGAACCTAACAATGTCCATTTGCCGTTCGGCGTATTGTAGGTCAGTTTTGCGCCTGCCAGATAATAGGGCGAATTTTCGGCTAACAGGCTACGTGTCAGCGTCCAGCAATCTTTCGATATCGCACTTTCAAAACCGATGTGCGATGTGAAAATACCTGCGTCGAGCCACAAATCGCGACTTTTAGACAACTTCACACCTGCATTAGCTTCGAAAATGTGCCTCAGTAGTTCCTGCTCGGCGGCATAATTATACTGAGCATACGTACCGACTTGTAAGGCCAGATTCGCCCGCACGCGCTCGTTTGAGTAAGCGGCTTTTATGAACGCCAGATTCACATTTACTTCGCGGTTGCGCTTGTGATTATAAAGAAATTCCGGCCGTTCCTGCGCGGTTTTCGGAGACGTAAAATCGTGTACATAATACGCTTCGACATAGCCACTAACGTTTAGCGCCGACGTAGCATCCGACTTTGTTGAATCGGAGGAAGACTGCGCCATCGTGGGCAAAATCGTTGTTAAACCGAACGTACTGAGCAACAGATTTAGAAAGGTTTTCATGAATGTTTTGTTGTACGTAGTAATCGAAATCGAATCGCTTTATTTAAGCGTATCCAGCGCGATATTCAATGCTAATACGTTCACCGTCGATGGACCGAATAAACCCAGCAGCGGGCCTTTAGTTTGTTCGTCAACCAGTTGATTCAGTCGTTCAGCCGAAAGACCGCGAATTTTAGCAATGCGAGCATTCTGAATTTTGGCCGCTGTGGGCGATACGTCGGGGTCGAGGCCGGAGCCGGAAGCGGTTACCAGCTCGGCGGGAATGGCCGATTTTTGAACGGTTGAGTTATGCACCAAAAACGTATCGATACGTGCCTGAACCGTTTTCAGATAATCGGGATTGCTCGGCCCTTTGTTGGAACCGGCTGATCCGGCCGCATTATAATCCACCGCCGACGGACGTCCGTTAAAATAGCGATCCTGCGTAAACGCCTGTCCAATAAGCTTGTAGCCTACAATTTTACCGTTAACTGTAACAGTTTCTCCTTTCCCACTTCCGGGAGCCAGTCGCGCAATTCCTGCAACAACCAACGGATAAATAACGACCAATAAAACCAGCATGACCAACGTGAGTCGAATGGCTGTACTAAGATGAGTTTTCATGATTTTGAAGATTTTAAAGCTCCGACAGGCTCTGGCTGTCGGAGCCTACTTTTTTATACAAATATTCCGACGAGTAAATCGATTAGTTTAATGCCGATGAAGGGCGCTACGAGGCCACCAAAGCCGTAGATGAACAGGTTCCGACGTAGCAGTGCACTGGCTCCAATCGGTTTGTATTCTACACCACGTAGCGCCAGTGGAATCAGGAGCGGAATGATGATTGCGTTGAAAATAACCGCCGATAAAATGGCCGATTCCGGGCTGTGCAAACGCATTAAATTCAAACTTTGCAAAGCTGGAATGCTGACCACAAACAGCGCCGGAACGATGGCGAAATATTTCGCTACGTCGTTGGCGATGCTGAACGTAGTGAGTGTTCCGCGCGTGATAAGCAACTGTTTCCCAATTTCGACTACTTCGATCAGTTTGGTTGGGTCGTTGTCGAGATCGACCATGTTGCCGGCTTCTTTGGCGGCCTGTGTGCCTGAGTTCATGGCTACGCCCACGTCGGCCTGAGCCAGCGCGGGAGCGTCGTTCGTGCCATCGCCCATCATCGCTACCAGTTTGCCGCCCGTCTGCTCGCGACGGATGTAGTTCATTTTGTCTTCGGGTTTGGCTTCGGCAATGAAATCATCGACGCCCGCTTTTTCAGCGATGAATTTGGCAGTCAATGGGTTGTCGCCCGTAACCATTACTGTTTTGACGCCCATTTTGCGGAGTCGGTCGAAGCGTTCGGCGATGCCCGGTTTGATGATATCCTGCAATTCGATAACGCCCTTAATTTCTTCGTTAAGGGCAACTACCAGCGGAGTACCTCCATTCGCGGCAATTTCCTGCGCTTTCGTTTCTGTCTCTTTCGGAAATTGATTTCCAGCCCGTTCGACGATATTTCGAATCGAATCGGTAGCGCCTTTGCGAATACGTTCGCCGGTCGGTAAATCGATTCCCGATGAACGCGTTTCGGCCGTAAACTTGATAAGTTTGGCGCCGTTTGTGTTTAGATTCCGGGTTACCTCATTACCAGACAGTTCAACAATCGATTTGCCCTCTGGCGTATCATCGGCCAATGAACTGAGTGCTGCAATACGTACCATGTCGACTTGTTTTATACCGGGAGCCGGGTAAAAATTCGTTGCTTTCCGGTTGCCGATGGTAATTGTCCCCGTTTTATCGAGCAGCAACGTATCGACATCGCCCGCCGTTTCCACCGCCCGACCCGATTTGGCGATTACGTTGGCACGTAGCGCACGGTCCATACCAGCAATACCGATGGCCGAGAGCAGTCCGCCAATCGTGGTCGGAATCAGGCAGACGAACAGCGAAATCAGAGCGGCAATAGTGATGGACGTATTCGCGTAATCGGCGAAGGGTTTTAAGGCCACGCAGACGATGATGAAAATCAATGTAAAGCCAGCCAGCAGAATCGTCAGTGCGATTTCATTCGGCGTTTTCTGGCGAGATGCCCCTTCAACCAGCGCAATCATTTTGTCCAGAAATGATTCTCCCGGTTGTGTAGTCACTTTCACTTTGATACGGTCCGACAGCACTTTAGTACCGCCCGTTACCGACGATTTATCACCACCCGCTTCACGTATCACCGGCGCCGATTCGCCCGTAATGGCCGACTCATCGATGGTGGCTAAGCCTTCGATGATTTCGCCATCGGAAGGGATAATGTCACCCGGTTCGCAGAGAAATACGTCGCCTTTTTTGAGCTGCGCTGATGAGATGGTTTGAACCTCATCGAGTTTGTACTCGCCAACTGGGCGAATCACTTTGGCGGGTGTTTCCTGCCGGGTTTTACGTAACGATTCCGCTTGTGCTTTGCCTCGTGCTTCAGCAATGGCCTCCGCGAAATTGGCAAACAGAACCGTAATAAGCAGAACAAACGTAACAGTCAGGTTATAAATCAGCGACCCCTGCGACGTATCGCCCGAGAAAGCGATGTATAGCGTTACCAAAATCATGATGAACGTACCGATTTCGACGGTAAACATGACTGGGTTTTTAATTAGTATAGTGGGATTCAATTTTATGAATGATTCCCGAATGGCTGCTCCAACGAGTTCACGCTGGAAAAGAGCTGGGGAAGAAGATTGCTTTGCCATTTTGGTTAATTTATTTCAGAACCAGGATTTTCAGGATTTAAAAGATTTACAAGATTATGTATGTGGCAGCGATTGATTGGAGCGGAAAGTAAAATCCTGCTAATCCTTTCAATCTTGTTAAAATCTTGGTTCAGATTATTTCAGACTAAAGTATTCGGCCAGTGGGCCCAACGCCAGCGCCGGGAAAAACGACAGCGCTGTTAGAATGACGATCACCGCGAAAATCATCAGGCCGAACGTAGCAGTATCCACTGGCAACGTACCAGACGATTCAGGGACGTATTTCTTTTTCGCCAGCAAACCCGCGATGGCTACTGGACCAATGATCGGAACGTAGCGTCCCAGCAACAGAATGAACCCTGTCGATACGTTCCAGAAAATGTTGTTGTCACCTAGCCCTTCAAAGCCGGAGCCGTTGTTGGCATTGGCTGACGTCATTTCGTAGAGCATTTCTGAGAAACCATGAAAAGCTGGATTATTGAGCCAGGCAGACGGTTTTACAACCCAATCGACGTTGTTGTATTGGATAAATACCCAGGCTGCCAGTGCCGTACCACCTTTCACTAGTAGGGCGCTCAGGAGAGCAACCAGTGAGGCAATCTTGATTTCGCGTGCTTCTACTTTTCGTCCGAAAAGCTCAGGCGTTCGACCGACCATCAGGCCGGATATGAATACCGTGATAATCAGGAAGTAATAAAAATTGAGCAAGCCCGCACCGACACCGCCGTAGAACGCATTGACCATCATGCCCAGGAGTTCCATCGCACCCGAGAGAGCCATCGATGAGTCATGCATCGAGTTGACGGAACCTGTTGAAATAATGGTCGTGATGATACTCCAGTAGGCCGATGCCAGTGGCCCAAACCGAACCTCTTTACCTTCCATCGCACCCGTTGGCTGAGCGATACCCAATTGAGCAATGGCCGGATTTCCATGCAGTTCGGTAACGATAGTTGGAATCAGGAGTAAGAGCATACCGACCGTCATGACGCCATAAATCACCCACGCAAATCGTTTGCGGTTGATGAAAAATCCCAGCGCGAAAATCATGGCAATCGGTAGCACCATCTGCGCGATCATCTCCACCATATTAGTCAGGTAATTCGGGTTTTCGAGCGGGTGGGCTGAGTTAGCACCGAACCAGCCACCGCCGTTGGTCCCCAGGTGTTTAATGGCAATCATGCCAGCCGCCGGTCCGCGTGATACGTTGACGGTGTCGCCCTGCAACGTAACGATTGTGTCTTTACCGTCGAACGAAGCGGGCGTACCATTGAAGGCCAGAATGAGCGCAATAACTAGCGAACCGGGCAGAAAAACACGCGTAATTGAACGGGTAAACAGTACGTAGAAATTACCAACCGTTTCGCTACGTTCCGGCAGAAAAGAGCGAAACAATAGCACCGCTGCCGCCATGCCCGTAGCCGCCGACACAAACATCAGAAACATCATCACCGCTAACTGAGTCAGATACGTAGCACCCGATTCGCCGGAATAGTGCTGTAAATCGCAGTTGACCAGAAACGAAATGGCTGAATTAAACGCCAAATCGGGCGTCTGCGATGGGTTTCCGTCGGGATTCAACGGTAAAATGCCTTGAAATAATAGGAATCCGAAGGCGAGGAGAAACCATACTACGTTGATAGTCAGCAGCGCAGCCAGGTTTTGCTTCCAGTTCAGGTCGGCTGTTTCCGAAACACCGCCAAGCCGATAAATAAATCGCTCCAGCGGTTTCATAAAATCGGTGAGCGTTGGATCACCTTTAAACACACGGGCCAGGTATTTGCCCAGCGGAATCGCCAGTAGTACCGCGACGGCATACATGGCAATCACGCCTAACCATTCAGTTGTCATACAGGTAGTTAATTAAAATTTTTCGGGTCGTATCAGCACATACAGCATGTAGGCGAAGACCAGCAGCGAGATAATAAAAACGAAAGAGAGCATTTTTAAAGAGCGAAAGAGTGAATGAGCGAAAGAGTGCAAGAGTGATTGAGCCTCTTTGCTCTTTAAATATTTTCGAACCAGTCGATGGTTTTGTAAAAGATGGCGAAGCAGAGCAGGGCCAACATCAGGAGCAGCAGGGCAAGACTCATAAAACATGTTGATTAAATGTTGTGAAATCGCTTATGCCAAACTCTATTCCACTAAAACTTAATGGTACATATTAGGTAGTTATATTGCTGATTTTCAATAAATTGGTATTGTTGTTGCCTTTTGCAATAGTTATAAATGAAAAGCCGACCCTACCAAAATGGTAGGGTCGGCTTTTCAAAATGGTAGGGTTGGCTGCTGCGAGAGAGTTATCTAACGTGAGTTATGGATAATTTACAGGACAATCATTTAAATGTATTGCTGACGCGAGGGGCTTCGACAGGCTCAGCCTGACAGTCTATTTAAAGTTGTTGAATAAACTAGTTTGTCAGGCTGAGCCTGTCGAAGCCCCTCGCGTCAGCAATACATTCACCTGGCCATAATTCACGTCATCTAGCTGTTTTTGATATTGATACGTTTCAGCGGGAGCGATTTGGGCTTAGTAATAACCAATGGAATATCTTCGATCAGTACGTTGCTGGTATCCAGCCCGTAAGCTGCCTGTGGATCAAGGGCGATTTTTTTGAGTAACGCGTAACCAGACATGATAACCTGCTGGCGTGTAGTCAGGTCGTTTTCATAGGATAAAAAGCGCCGAAACAGTACAAACCGAAAATCGCCGGGAACCCGGTGCGTATTGAGCGATTTGTAACGGCTGTCAATAGTCACTTCTTTATTTTCGACCAGATCTTCAACTACCAGCCTGAATAACAGATTGATACGTGGCTCGATGCGAAAACCCAGATAGAACGTAATGACGTACACATCTTCCTCGGCCAGCGTTTCCACTTTATAGCGCATGACGTAAGGCTCGTCTTCCACGAATACATGAATAAACCAGTAAATATCTGCCCGTTTAGGTGCCCGGTTCAGGATGGAGTAAAGTGTTTCGGATTCGATACGTTGGCTCGTGTCGGACGTAGTGAGGTACACCAGATGCGTAGCGAATTTTGGGATATTTAAGTCATTGCTGAGTGCTTTGAGAATGGGCAGGTTGTCGGGCAGCGAATCGTAACGTATCAGGCTTTGTTTGATGGTTTCGCCTTCGCGCCAGAACAGCATCATGGCCATAATCAGTACGCCCAACGTAATGGAAATCCAGCCACCTTCTTCAAATTTTACCAGATTCGCAATCAGAAACGTGGTTTCTACGGCCAGAAAAATAACCGTCAGGCCAAGCCGCAGAATCACATTAAACCGCTTCACACGCATGTACATGCTCATGAGCACCGTCGACATCAGCATTGTCAACGTAACGGCCAGTCCGAAAGCGGCTTCCATATTTTTCGATTCCCGGAAGTGCAGGACGATCAGACAGCAACCGACCATCAGACCCCAGTTGACAAATGGTACGTATAATTGACCCCGCTCGTTAGAGGGATAACCGATCCGTTGCCGAGGCCACAGATTCAGGCGCATGGCTTCGCTGACGAGCGTAAACGAGCCGCTGATAAGAGCCTGCGAAGCGATGATGGTTGCCAACGTAGCGAGGCCAATACTGAAGACCGTAATACTAGGCGGGACGATGCTGTAAAACGGACTGGTTTCGCCCAGACGCTGCCCCAGATGATGTAACAACCAGGCCGATTGACCCGCATACGATAACACCAGCGTTGTTTTCACATAGACCCAGCTCACGCGGATGTTGCTACGTCCGCAGTGCCCCATGTCGGAATAAAGCGCTTCGGCCCCGGTTGTGCATAGGAATACACCGCCAAGTAGCCAGAATCCACTCGGATACGTTAGCAGAAAATGAATAGCATAATACGGGTTGATAGCCTTGAGTACCGATGGCTGGCTCCACAGCGCCCATAGGCCAATAACACCAATAAACGTGAACCAGATGAGCATCACTGGCCCAAACAGCTTGCCTAGTTGCTGTGTACCAAATTGCTGGCTGACAAACAGGACAATCAGAATCGCAATAACAATGGGAACAGTGTCGAGATTCGGATAAAAAATCAACAGTCCTTCAATGGCCGATGAAACCGAAATCGGTGGCGTAATCAGCCCATCAGCCAGCAGAAACGAACCACCAATAACCGCCGGGTACATGAGCCATTTCCCCGTAAATCGCCGGACGAGGGTGTATAGGGAAAAAATGCCGCCTTCGCCTTTGTTATCGGCACGTAGTGTTATGATTACGTACTTGATCGTTGTCTGCAACGTAAGCGTCCAGAGAATGCAGGAGAACGTACCGAGCACCAGTGTTTCGGACAGTTCACGCCCGCGCATCACTGCCGATAATGTGTATAGTGGAGATGTACCAATATCGCCAAAGACAATACCAATTGCTACCAGTAAGCCTTGAGCAGAAACTTTATTAAGCGATGAAGAAGACATGAATCATAGATTACGTTTATGTGGCGCGTTAAAACTACAAGGATAAGTCATTTATGTTTTTGTTCGTGGCCTGTTTCGGGGCAGTCTAGCCTTTATTTAATCCCGATTTAATCTCAACCAATTCGCCTTTTGAGTGACCTAATTCGCGTCCCCATTTGGCAACGGCTTCCAGTACGGGTAGCAACGTTCGGCCAAAATCGGTCAGTGAATAATCAACTTTCAAAGGTGGTTTGGTGGCGAATACTTCCCGACGTACCAGACCATCTTCTTCCAATTGTTTCAACTGGATACTCAGCATCCGTTCGGTTATCTGCGGAATCAACTGACGCAGTTCGCCGAAGCGTTTTTTATCGTTACGCAGATACCAAAGCACCACCGTTTTCCATTTTCCGCCGATGTAATCCATCGTAATATCCATGGCGCAGTGGTAGCGTTTTCCCTCAATTTCGAAAGCCACCTCCTGATCGTTTATTTTCATCTGATACGTTGCGTTAGTAATTGAAAAAAAGGTGGTACTACCATTTTTGATAGTTATTGTATGACCGGAAAGCTATAAATAGTTTTGCCACTATAAAAATTATAGTAGCAATCATGGCACAAAAAATAGCTATTCTGGGAACAGGTTCAGTAGGCAGAACCTTCGCCGAACGTTTAACTTCATTGGGTTATGACGTAACAATCGGCACACGTAACGTCGATGATACGTTGGTCAAAACGAAAACCGATTCATCTGGCAACGTACCACTTACTACGTGGTTGGAGGAACGTAATACGATACGTCTGGCTACCTTTACCGAAGCCGCGCAACAGGCATCGATTCTGTTTAACTGCACCAAAGGCGACGCATCTGTAGACGTATTGACGGCGGCTGGTGCCGAGAATCTTGACGGGAAAATTTTGATCGACGTAGCGAATCCACTGGATTTTTCGAATGGATTTCCGCCGTCGCTTTCAGTTTGTAACACCAATTCACTAGCTGAAGAAATTCAACGTGCTTTTCCGTCGCTACGTGTTGTGAAAACACTGAATACGATGACGGCAGCTTTGATGGTCAATCCTGCACTGTTAGTTGGTGATCATGCGGTTTTTGTCTGTGGTAATGATGAGGGCGCAAAGCAGGAAACGGCTAAACTATTAGAAGTTTTTGGCTGGAAATCAGCTTCCATCATCGACCTGGGTGATATCACAAACGCCCGCGCAACCGAAATGCTGCTACCCATCTGGGTTCGTCTGTACGGCAAATTCAAAACGCCGATTTTTAACTTTCAGATTAATACCGATGCCGCCGGTCAGTAAGATCGACAGTTGCCGTTGGTATACTTACTGTAGGTTTGCTTATGTTTATTAACAACGTAGCAAATCATCCATGAAAATTTTTGTCATCACGCTTCTGGTTATTATTGCACTCGGCTACCTGTTTGTAAAATGGGCAAACAAACCGGAAAATGTTGAGGCTTTACAGAAAAAACGCGCTAGTGAAGCAATCCAAAAAATAGAGGATGAAAAAAAGCAAGCTGCCCTTCTCATTGAACAGGCTGCTGCCCGAAAAGAAATCGAACGGAAAAAAGGCTTACTCAAACTCGTAATTGACGAGAATTTTGCCAGCAACCGATTTGAAAAACTAGCCTTTAATGACGGTAATATCAGCTATTTCAAATTTGGGAAAAATGAATTTGAATTTTCTGGCCTGCTAACCAAAGGGCAAAATGCGCAGAACTATTTTATTAGCTCAAGTGGTGATTTTGGGGATTTTGTGGCTGAAACACAGATTGCTATTTGGGGTACAGATTGTCATGCCGGAATTTTTTGGGATGGTCAACCAAACGGTACTAAAAACCCATCGCGCTATCAGGTAGCTTATTCGTCGCCCAATCGATTATACGTGGAAGCTGGGGAGGAAGAAAGTTACAACCTGGGTGGCCTGATTGCGAGTGAAAATATTCAGTTACTACGTGTTGAGCGGTTTGGCAAAATTCTAACGATCAGCGTTAACGGTAGAGTACTTTTCGATGAATTTCTGGAAACGGCCGGAAAGGGTAAAGTGGGCCTTTTCATTGGGCACCGTGGTGGAATTCGTGATAATACTGAGTCAATCAGCATTGCTATCAAGCATTTTAAAGTCTGGCAATAAACGTAGTTTAAGACGAAAACAGATCGCTCCAGCTTTGTCCAGTCATATCTATTCTCCCAATCCTATTTCCTGTAGTTTTCGGTAGAGTGTTGTCAGGCCGATACCCAGTAGCCGGGCCGTTTCGGTTTTGTTGCCGTTCGTATGACGTAGTACGCGCTGAATGTGCTGCCGTTCGACCGTCGCTAAATCCATTGCCGCTACGTCCGTATTTTCGATTGCCGATGTAGCGTGTTGCAGTTCATAAGGAAGCAGCGAAACCGTCAGCTCGAGTGGGCTATTTTGCGGTGAATCGGATAAAATAACTGCCCGTTCGATGACGTTTTTGAGTTCACGAATATTACCTTTCCACGCATGATGCTGGAGCTTCTGCACGAATGTATCGGTCAATACTACGTCCCGGCGGCCAATTTTGGTAGCATACTGCCTGGCAAACTGGAGGGCTAAATCAACAATGTCGTTGGGACGGCTACGTAGCGGGGGCAGTTCAATCTGAAATACCGACAACCGGTAAAATAAATCGAGTCGGAAATGGCCGAGATTGGCTTCCTGCTCCAGACTCCGGTTGGTGGCGGCAATAACGCGTACGTCGGTTCGGGTGGGTTTCGTATCGCCGACACGCAGAAACTCATGCGTTTCGAGCACACGTAGTAACTTGGCCTGTAAATCAAGCGGCATTTCACCGATTTCGTCCAGAAAAATAGTGCCTTTGTTGGCTTCGGCGAATAGTCCTTTCTGGTCGCGGCTGGCCCCCGTGAATGCCCCGGCGCGGTGACCAAAGAGCTCGCTTTCCAGAATATCCTTGCCCAGTGCCCCGCAGTTGATGGCCACAAACGGCTCTCCACGTCGCGGACTGGCCTGGTGAATGGCCTGAGCAAATACTTCTTTTCCCGTACCGGTTTCGCCCGTCAGTAATACAGTTGTATCGGTAACCGCTACTTTTCGCGCTAATTCGATGGCTTGCTGAATGGCTTTCGAATTTCCGATAATGCTCTCGAAGCCGTGCCGACGCCGAACCTGTTCTTCCAGTTGTTTAATCCGGAATTGAAGATTTGCCTTCTCCACCGCCCGACTCACGAGCGGAATAATTCGGTCGTTGTCGTCGCCTTTGGTGATGTAATCGAACGCGCCGTTTTTAATAGCCGTCACACCGTCGGCGATGGTGCCGTAGGCTGTTAATACGATGATTTCGGTGGCCGGATAAAGCTCCTTGATTTGGGCAGAAAGCTCGATGCCGTTTTTGTCAGGCAACTTTACGTCGCTGATAACCAGCTGCACTTCGTCGCGCTCAAGAACCTTCAAGCCTGCGCGGGCAGTTTCGGCTTCGAGCACGGTATAACCTTCGAGTTCCAGAATACGCGCCAGCAACTGACGCAACCGTGACTCGTCGTCAATAATCAGAATGGTAGCCGCCAACGTTATTTTTTTAGGTTGATCACTTGCGCCTGTTTCTGGGCTTTCAGTGATAACTCCGTAGCGAGGAAACAATGTTCCTGCGACATGGCCGTTTCTGTCCGGTTCAGTACGTCGTTTACCAATTGTTCGCCATAGGGGAGATTTTCTTTGCTGCTATCGACGTAGCGTGTTTCTTTTTGATCGGTGATAAACAAGTGATTACCACCTTCACGCCCGCCGGGGTCAATGTTTTTACGGATCTCGATAAACCCTTCCGTACCCAGAATTGTCAGCCGCCCGTCACCCCACGATTTCAGACCGTCGGGCGTGAACCAATCGACACGGATGTAGCCCATACCACCATCACCACGTAGCATTACGTCGCCAAAATCTTCAAAATTTGGGTACTGTGGGAAATGGACATTACCTACCTGAGCCGCCACAATATCTGCTTTGGTCGATCCGGTGAAAAACAGATACTGGTCGAACTGGTGCGAGGCAATATCACAGATAATTCCGCCAAACTGTTTCTTTTCGAAAAACCACGCCGGTCTCGTTTTCGGATTCATGCGGTGCGGCCCAAGTCCGATGGTTTGTATTACGTTGCCGATGGCTCCCGCCTTGACAAGCTCACCCGCTTTCACGGTGGCTTTATTTTCAAGCCGTTCACTGTACATGATGGAATAAATCCGCTTCGTTTCTTTCTGAACCTTACGGACTTCGGCCAATTGGTCGAGCGTTGTGATACCGGGCTTGTCGGACATGAAATCCTTTCCGGCCTTCATGACGCGGATGCCAAGCGGGGCACGTTCGTTGGCGATGGCTGAACTGAGCACCAGTTGGATACTTTTATCGTCCAGGATTTCCGCTTCGCTTTTGGCCTGTTTGGCCTGTGGAAAACGCTTGGCGAATTCTGCCACCAATTCAGGTTCTTTGGCATAAAACGATACAAGCTCTCCGCCACCACGTGTAACGGCACCGACTTGTCCGTATATATGCCCGTGGTTCATGCCAATGACCGAAAATCGAATGCGGGCTGCACCCTTCGGCTGACGGGCAATATCCAGCGACTGACTTGGGATAATAGTAGGTGCGCCGATAATTTCGTTTGACAGGGAAGGCAAAGTCACTAAGCCAGCAGCAGTAGCAAGGCTCTCTTTAATAAAGTTACGACGGTTGGCTTGTGATTCGTTCATAAGATGTAGCCTGGACGTCCACGTCCGGGGAAAGTAGGTTTTTTGTACCCGAACGTGGACGTCCAGGCTACTTAGTTTATTTTGATTTCTTCGCTAGTTCCAGTGCCTGGGTGGTTGTGTAATATTTAGCAATCATGTTCGGAACTTCCCAGGCTGGCAGGTTACCCGCTTTCAGGTAATCCAGGTACTTCTGAGCTACCCGGCCAAAGTGCGCTTCGTGCCCTTCCTTGTATTTTTCCGGGATAACGACTTCCCAACCTGATGCGATTTTCTTCACCTCAACGCCCGGAAATTCCTGCTGAATGGCCGGAAGGGCTGCTTTTACATCGGCTTCCAACGTTTTATTACCCGAAGCAGATTCGATATACAGCGTGGGTTTGTACTTCTGTTCGGCTCCCTGACGGATGATCAGATTGGCTTTAGTGCCGCGCATAATTGAGTAGTGCGTATCACCCGCGCCTTCTGGCGCTTTGTAGGCCCACGTAACAGAAACTTTCGCGTTGACACCCCGAAGCTGGTAATTTATTTCACCGTTACTGTAAACTCTCAGAACGCTGTCTTTCACTACGTCCTTTTTCAGATAATCGGGAAAAGCGTCCTGTTTAGTAATCGCTTTAAACTGGCTCAGACTCATGTCCGTTGTCCAGCGACGGGCCGAGTTGAGTTTAATATCTTTTTGATAATCAATAACTTGCTCTGGAAAGCATTCCCACTGCACAAGGTCCACAAGATGGGTCGTTACGTCGACGATGCCTTCGCCTTGTTGTTCTACGTCCATGAACCAGGCCGGACGCGTGAGGATGCTGCCTGATACGTTCTTGTAGAAATGGTGAACACTTTCTTTCGTAACAGCAGGATTTTCGGGTGTGCCTTTTTCCAAGGTACCAAAAACACCGGCCTGCTGCGAAAACGCCCGCTGGAGCATGGTCGAGATTTCGTAACGTTCGGTCATAATGTCGTAGAGCAACACCTTGTTTTTCTCAGCGGTCGCAAATGACTCTTTCAGTTTGTCGAATTCTGACGCGCTGATTACCATCGGTTTATCGGCCAATACGTTAAAGCCAGCCCCGACAGTTTTCTGAACGTAATCGGTTTTCAGACGGTTATTGCCGGCCATCACCACTACGTTGCCTGACTTGTCTTTTATCATCTTATCGAAGAAATCGTCGCCTTTATAGACTTCTTCTTTCCAGTGTGTAGGGTTTTCGCCCCGCGTATTAAAGCCCTGAATTTTATCCAGATGAAGCTGTAAATCAGGTCCATCGGGTGCGTAGACGTGCACAACCGAATCGACGCCATCGAGCATATTTTTCTGCACGAGCGCGGCATGGAAATGACCAGGATCTAACGTAATCAGGTGGATTTCGCCACTAGACGTAGCGTTCTTCTCGGACGACTGACAAGCGGAAAGCAACGTAGCCATGAATAGGCAACCTACGATGGGGGATAACTTCATGTTTTTAAAGAGCGAAAGAGTAAATGAGCGAAAGAGTGGCTGACGCAAATTACTCTGCCGGATGGCATTCGCTCATTCACTCTTTCGCTCATTGTTTATTTGGCCGAAGCTACAGCTTTAATGGCGTATTCGGCGCGTTGTGGGCGCGTCAGGAGCTTGTTGGCTTCGGGGTCGTTTTTGAATTGCTCTTTTTTCGGGTCCCAATACAATTTGCGATTCAGCTTCATGGCTGCATGGTGAAGCAAACACGCCGTACACGAACGATGACCAATTTCGACAGGGGCAATCGGCTCTTTCCGGCTGGCGATGCTTTCCAGCCAGTTGCCGTGGTGTTCTTTGCTGACCGTCAGATGTACTTCGCTCGGGCCGATTACCGATGTCATGATTTTGGGATCGCTGGCGTCGAGTTTCTTGGCGGCATTCTGCTTGGCAATTGGATCAGAAGCTGTCACTGAACCATCACCCCGCGATACGAAAATCCAGCCTTTGGTACCTTCAAACCGGATTCCGTTCGGAATTTCGTTGCTCACTACCATATGAACGCCGTTTCCGTAAAGCGCTTCCGTGCGGAAAATACCGTGTACATCCCACAGACCACTTTTCGGGAAATCGGCCTTGCCCCAGATTTCGATTGGACCGGTATGCTCAGTATTCATAGCCCAGTGTGCGCAGTCGATGTGGTGAGCGCCCCAACCCGTAATCATCCCGGCACCAAACTGCTCGCAACGTAGCCAGCCTGGACGGTCGTAATCGGCCTGTGGATGGACTCGTTTTTCGGTATAATACACTTCTGGCGTAGTACCAAGCCACATGTCGTAGTTGAGATTTTTGGGAACCGGCATCTGGGGTTCCTCATTGCCAGACGGGTCGCCGGGCAAACCAACGTAAACCATTTTCAGGTCTCCGATACGTCCGTTACGTACCAGTTCGGCAGCGTAGCGGAATTGTTCCGATGAACGCTGCTGACTACCAACCTGCACAATCTGACCGGTTTGCTTCACGGCGTCGGCCATCATTCGGCCTTCGGAAATGGTAAGTGAAGCCGGTTTCTGCATGTACACATCTTTCTTTGCGCGAACCGCGTCGACCACGATGGGCGCGTGCCAGTGGTCGGGCGTGCTGACAATCACGGCGTCAACGTCTTTATTGAGCAGTAATTCCCGATAATCCGTGTAAACCCGAACGCCGTCGTAATCTTTGCCGGATTTCTTGGCGTAATATCCGTTTACCAGTTTTTTGGCGTCCTCGGCCCGCTTGCTGTCGAGGTCGCAAACGGCCATGATGAGCGCATTATCGTATCGCCAGACGCCCGGCATATCGTGCGTGCGCGAAATACGTCCGGTACCGATGGCTGCTACGTTGATGCGGTTGCTGGGGGCATTTTTGCCAAAAACTGAAGCCGGTACGATAGTCGGAAAGCCTGCAATAAGGGCCGTTCCTTTGACCGTTAAATCGAGAAAATTTCTCCGCGAGACGGTTGATTTTTTTTCGTGTGACATACACTATACGGCTTCAGCAGCCTTTTTCGATGATTTACAGATAAAGAGTCAGTCTGGGAATTTTTACTATTCAGCACTACGTAGCGTTCTCTACTAGTGTTACCCTTTAATGAAACCTGCCTTTAATTCCTAAATCCCCTGAAGGGGACTTTGTCCAAATGCTAGTAAAGTCCCCTCCAGGGGATTTAGGGGTAACACGTAACAAAAAGGGGTCGATCATTAGCCGACCCCTTTTTGTTACGTCCATTACGTAACGTAGTGAATTACTCTTTCCAGCGCCACTCATTGGCGATTTGCAACGGAGTGCGCAACCCTTGCGTCACCAGATAATCACGGGTTTGGGTGTCCGTCTGACGGCGGGTCGGAATGTCGTCGCTATCGGCGAGGGCGTAGAGCAACATGCTCGAATAACGTACCGTATTCTTTAACTGATCAGCGTTGACGAGGTTGATACGGTCGCAGTTGGCGTGGTAGCAGTCGAGTACTTCACGCGCCAAATGGCCATTCATCCCGACTACAGGTACGCCTTCGAGCATAAACGGCTGATGGTCAGAGTGAAGGCCGGCCTGATTCTGCATCTGATTGGCAAACGTCGGTTCTATGTCTTTCATCCCTTCGCCAATAGTATTCAGAAAAGGGACCATGTCGCTACGTCCAAAGGCATTAAGGCCCGTCGGATCGTTGGTCATATCGAGATTGACCATACAACGGACATTGTCTAATTGATTCGCTTTTTTTAGATTCTCGACCATCGCCTTCGAACCAAGAAGCCCCTGTTCTTCACCCATGAACAGCACAAATTCGATGGTACGTTTCGGCTTTACCTTCAGGGCTTTAAGCGTACGGGCAATGTCGATGACGGCGAACGAGCCAATTCCATTGTCAATGGCGCCGGTTGCCAAATCCCAGGAGTCCAGATGGCCGCCAACAATAATTTTCTCATCAGCGAATTTCGAACCTTTCAATGTAGCCACTACGTTCCTGGCACGAATTTTCCGGCTTTTGTTCGTCATATTGATCAGCGCGTGCAGTTTCCCGTGTTCTTCCTGCATCCAGGCACGTATCGCCTGCCCACTTTCGAGCGAAATACAGACCGACGGAATCGGAATGAGCTTGCCTGTTACGGAAGCCGTACCTGTCAGCAATACGTTACCCGGCACCAGATTGACCATAATCACGCCCGATGCGCCGTGTTGAATTGCCAGCGCCGTTTTTTCAGAGCGATGCAAATTCCGGGCTCCTTTTGTGGGCGCAGCCAGCCCGATATTTACGAGTGCTACTTTACCTTTCAGCTTGTCTTTCAGGGCCGCGAAATCACCTTCCAGGCCGTTGCCAACATCCACAATTTCTCCCTGTACATGGGCATCGACGGGCGAATGCGCCAGCGCAACTACGGGTACGTCGCGAAAATTATCGCTCCGGTTTGGTACTACCGCCAACGTAACGGTGTCGCGCATCCAGGCTTCTACTTCGAATGGTTCGTAACGAATGTCACGGAAGCCGTACGAAGTCAGAAGGTCAAATACATAAGCTTCTGCCCGCGTGCCATTGGGGCTACCGGTGAGTCGGTGACCTACTTTCTGCGAAACATCACTCAGCGTCTCGTAGGCGCGACTATTATCCGATACCTCCTTATTGATTCGGGTAAAGGCTTTCTGGAAAGAAGTTTTTGGGGGTTGGAAAGCAGTTAAGAAACCGGCAGTGCCGATGCAGAACAGAACGAGCCGGTGTAGAGGCACGTAGAGTGTCCGGGCCATGAGTTGGGTAGTAGAAGTCTTTGCTAAATATATGGAAAATTTACTGGATTTTCAGCACCGAATGATTAGACACAGGAATTAGAAAAAGCGTTCAAAAGAATAGGAAAAAATCGACAAAAACTAACTATACCCACGTATCAGTTTTTGGTTGATTTTTCATCGGTTTCAGTTGAACCGTTGAGCGCCCTGCGAGCCAGTCCCGATCAATACCGACCAGCCCAAATACGTGATCCCAGCTACGTTCGAAACAGTGAGCCGCATCAGGAAACGTACTGGAAACTTCCAGCGCATTTTCATAGAACGATACGGGGCGTTGCCGCAAAACGTTGCGTTGCACCGCAAATTGAGCACCTAACACAAATGTGTACGTATCAGGCCCGTCGTTTCCAAATAATGCATGATGAAATTTCTGTAAATCGAGTCCACGTCCGTCCTCGTTTTTACTCCACGGTTTGAACAGTCGATGCCCCT
Organism: Spirosoma profusum; assembly: GCF_014699005.1. Lineage (GTDB taxonomy): Bacteria > Bacteroidota > Bacteroidia > Cytophagales > Spirosomataceae > Spirosoma > Spirosoma profusum. The sequence continues at coordinate 35,051 of NZ_JACWZY010000024.1, read as the reverse complement.
GATTGTCATCAGTATCAATGAGATGGCCCAGCCAGCGGAAACCCGTCGGGCTAATCGCTTCCGGTTCATCAACAAAGGCACGTAGTGATTTCTTGAAATCGTAGGCATGGTCGAAGGGTTTGCCCTGACAGAAGATTGTCCAGTCAGCCAACGAATCGTAGCGGCTAACGATGTAGTGCAGGTACGTATGCGCTTCGCGACCGATATTAGGTAGAGAAATCGCGCCGGGGAACGTATCGATAGGACTTTTGTCATAAACCGTAACCGGCAAACCCGCAGGTAGATTGCCCAGCCAGTTCAGGTTTTCGGTGTAATGAGCAACTACAAGTTCAAGCATCTAAAAGCTTTTCAACAGTGCCAGGATGATATTCCGAAAGCCATTTTTGTCATTCTGAGGAACGAAGAATCTTGAGGCTCCCTAATTTGAGAGTAAGGATACATTAAGATTCTTCGTTCCTCAGAATGACAAAAATGGCCCAAAAGGTTTTTGGCACTGTTTAGGTTTCGTTTCGATAGAGCTTAATTTTACAAAAATCTTCTTCATTTCAGCAACCGACGACTATGAATCGAATCTACCTATCATTTCTCCTTTCACTTACGATTTATACAATGACTAACGGACAAACAACTCCGCCTAAAGCGGCTGTCAAACCGAAAGAACTCATTACGAACGGCCATAAACGTATCGACAATTATTATTACCTCAACGAGCGCGAAAATCCGGAGGTTATCAACTACCTCAAAGCTGAAAATGCGTACCTCGACCACGTAATGGCTCCCGTTAAAGACCTGCAAACGAAGCTGTTCGATGAAATGAAAGGACGTATCAAGCAGCAGGACGAATCGGTACCGTACAAAGAAGGCAACTACTTTTATTACACTCGCTACGTTACGGGGGGCGAATACCCGATTTATTGTCGGAAAAAAGGTTCGTTGGAAGGCGCTGAGGAAGTAATGTTTGATGGGAACGTACTGGCTAAAGGACATAACTACTACCAACTTGGCGGTTATGAAGTATCGGATAACGACGAACTCGCCATTTTCGCTGAAGATACCGTTAGTCGCCGACTGTATACGCTACGTATCAAAAATCTGAAAACTGGTAAGATTTATCCCGAAATCATTCCCGATACCGAAGCGGGTAGTTTTGCCTGGGCGACTGATAATAAGACACTGTTTTACATCAAAAAAGACCCGCAAACGCTACTGGGTTATCAAGTGTATCGGCACGTATTGGGCACCGACCCAAAAACCGACGTACTGGTTTACGAAGAAAAAGACAACCAGTTTTATATGGGCCTCGGTCGCTCAAAATCAAAGAAATACATCACCATCGGCTCTGATCACAACGGCGTATCGACCGAATACCGATTGCTGGAAGCCAGCCAGCCAATGGGCGAATTCAAGGTGTTTCTGCCCCGCGAAAAAGGGCATGAGTACGATATCGTGCATTACCAGAATAAGTTCTACGTCCGCACAAACTGGAAAGCCGAAAATTTCCGGCTGATGGAAGTGCCCGAAGGCAAAACCACCGATCGTACCGTCTGGAAAGAAGTAATCGCTCATCGCCCGGATGTGTACCTCGCCAACATGGACGTATTTGTGAATCATCTTGTACTCGGTGAGCGTAAAGCGGGACTGACTAACATTCGCGTCATCAACCAGAAAACGAAAGCCGACGAATACCTCGATTTTGGTGAACCGGCCTACGTAGCGGGCATCAGCTACAATCCTGATTTCAACACGAACGTACTACGTTACTCGTACTCCTCGCTGACCACGCCCAACTCCACCTTCGATTATAACATGGACACGAAGGAAAAAACGCTGAAAAAACAGCAGGAAGTGCTGGGCGGCTTTGATAAGAACAACTACGTGTCGGAGCGGGTATTCGCTACGTCCCGCGATGGGGTTAAGGTGCCGGTATCCTTGGTGTATCGGAAAGGGACGAAAAAAGATGGGTCAGCGCCCCTGCTTCAATACTCGTATGGGTCCTACGGTATTTCGATGGACCCCGGTTTCAGTTCCACGCGCTTGAGTCTGCTTGACCGGGGCTTCATTTTTGCCATCGCCCACATTCGGGGAGGGCAGGAGATGGGGCGCCGGTGGTACGAAGACGGCAAAATGATGAAGAAGAAAAATACGTTTAACGACTTTGTCGACGTATCGGAATACCTCATTAAAAACAAGTATACCAGCTCTGACAAGTTGTTTGCAATGGGCGGTAGCGCCGGTGGCTTGCTGATGGGCGCCATTGTCAATCAGGCTCCGCAACTCTATCGGGGCGTAGTGGCTGCCGTACCATTCGTCGACGTAGTGACTACGATGCTCGACGAAAGTATTCCGCTTACAACGGGTGAATTTGAAGAGTGGGGAAATCCCAAAAATAAAGCGTCTTACGACTACATGCTGTCGTATTCGCCTTACGACAACGTAACGAAACAGGCTTATCCGAACCTGCTCGTAACCACGGGTTTGCACGATTCGCAGGTGCAATATTGGGAACCCGCCAAATGGGTAGCCAAACTCCGTACGATGAAAACGGACAATAACCAACTGCTGCTGCACACCAACATGGAAGCCGGACATGGTGGTGCATCGGGCCGGTTTCAGGCGTTAAAAGAAATAGCTCTGGAATACGCTTTCATGCTAAATCTGGTTGGAGAGCGGCAGTAAGTTGATTTTTAGTTGTTTAATCTTTCGACAATAAGCCATTTTTGTCATGCTGACGAAGAAAGCATCTTAACCTTTCCTAACTCACTAGCTGGCATGCTTTAAGATGCTTCCTTCGTCAGCATGACAAAAATGGCTTAAACAGGCTCCTAAGTGAGTCGTTTGTAAATCAACCTTGTATGCCTCAACTAGTTCGTATTCCGACACCTGGAAAAGATAAAGCGCCCCTATCAAAAGCGCAGAAAGAATTCAATCGGCTGACGAAAAAAATTGACGATCTGGAACTTGAACTGACTCAGTTTCGCGCAGCCGCTACCCAGATTCAGCAACGTATCTATACGGAATATGAACCCCTGCTACGTGATTTCAACAGGCTTCGGGCCGACCTCGTGCGAGTGTTCGACCGGGCGCATGATCGGCCCGAAACCACAAAGACCGAACGCAAAAAACTCGTGGATTTAATTCTGAATCTGTCCTACGAACTCATTAGTGAGCATGGTCTGGAGGAGCTTAAGCCTATATTCGATAAGTATGATGCCGATGGTTTTGATGCTACTGATGCTGAAGCCGATGAGCAGGTTTCGGAAGTAATGAAAGAAATGGTCAGTGCGATGTATGGCATTCAGTTCGACGAAGACGTGGACGTCAGCACGAAGGATAAGTTTATGGCCTATCTGGACGAACAAATGCGGGCGAAGCAAACAGAACATCAGCAGCTTGAGCAGGAAGCTGAAGAACGTAAGGCGAAAAAGCCAAAATCGGCCAAACAACAGGAACGCGAGGCAAAAAAACAACTGGAAGAACGTAACATCACAAAAGCGGTCAGAACGCTGTACATGGATTTGGTGAAAGCTTTCCATCCTGACCGGGAACCCGATGAGGATGAGAAAGTTCGCAAAACAGAAATTATGAAGCGCGTAACGGAAGCATACGAGAAAAGTGATCTGCTCGCCTTGTTTCGGCTCCAATTTGAATTCAATCGCATTGACCAGCAGAATCTCGAAACACTGGCCGAAGACCAGTTACGGTATTATAACAAAATCCTGAAACAACAGGCCGAGGAGCTTGACGCGGAATTATACGGACTGCAAAGTCAACTTTCGGCAGCATTAAATAAGCCACTCATGATGGTTGGTTCTGCTCTGAGCCTGGAATTTAGTTTCAATAACGATGTGCGGGCGTTAAAACAGGACATTAAGGCAACCCGGAAAGACATTAAAGATTTATCGAATCCAGCACAGATGAAAGCTTTTCTGAAAACGTACCGAATTCGGAAAGCAAGTGATTTTGATACGTTTAGCGGATTCTTTGGATAATCGTTTGGCAATAGTATGAGTCTGTTACTTTCGTGTATGAATATCCGCCAGCGACGTATTACTTCCTATTCTCCCTATTTGCTTAGTTTCATTATCGCTTGTCTGGTCATAAATAGTTGCCGGGTCGATAATTCGGATAAACTACGTGACCCGATTCTGTTAGAAGGTCAGCAACTGGCGCAGAAGCACTGTAGTAACTGTCATCAGTTCCCAGCGCCTGATTTGCTGGACAAAGAAACCTGGATACAACACATACTACCTGCCATGGCCCCTAAACTTGGATTAGAGTCTTATCCGGGCGGGCAGTACTACGCAGGAAGGGACGCGGCCATTTCATTTAACGATTGGCAAAAACTGGTGGCTTATTATCAGGCACTGGCCCCGATTAAACTCAAACCAGCTAAGGTTCCTGTTGATCCGGAAGAAGACTGGGCGATTTTTTCGCTTCAAAAACCCCAGGTCGATACGTCGCAGACAGCTATTACGACTTTGGTTGCGATGGATACGGCTGGGCATCAACTCTTTTCCAGTGATGGTATACGTAGTGATTTAACCCGTTGGAATCAACAACTTCAACCGACAAAGTTCAGGCAATTGCCTTCCGCTGCGGTAAATGTGCAATTCCTTCCCGATGCAAAAGGGAATCGACAGGGCGTATTCACCAGTATGGGTACCATGCGGGCCATTGATGGAATGAAAGGAGAGGTCGTTTCGCTGGGACTTTCAGACAACCAGCTTGCGGATTCTTCGACTATTTCCACTGATTTGCCCCGCCCGCTACAATCCGTTCCGGTCGATATTAATAAAGATGGATTGACCGACTGGGTAGTTTGTGGTTTCGGCCACTCAAAGGGAGGCTTATACTGGCTGAAGCAAGAGTCAAACGGAAAATTTAGTCGACAATCCATTCGGGACGTAGCAGGACCACTTCAGACAATCGTTAATGATTTCAATGCCGATGGTTGGTCTGATCTGATGGTCCTGTTCGCCCATGCTGACGAAGGCATCTGGCTGTTTCTGAACAACAAAAAAGGAGGATTTAGCGAACGTAATGTGCTACGTTTCCCGGCGGTATATGGTTCAACCAGCTTTCAACTGGTGGATTTTAATAAAGACGGTCGTCAGGATATTCTCTACACTTGTGGCGATAACAGCGATTATTCGCCCATACTGAAACCTTACCACGGTGTTTACATCTACCTGAATCAGGGCGATTTTCGGTATAAGCAGGCGTATTTTTATCCGATCAACGGGTGCACCAAAGCCGTAGCCACCGACTTCGACAAAGATGGCGACCTGGATATCATGTCCATCGCTTTTTTCGCTGACTTTCAGGATAATCCATCCGAGGGCTGCTTGTATTTCGAGCAGCAGGAGCCGATGAAGTTTCTTCCACATACGTTACCAATCACTACGTATGGTCGCTGGATTTGCATGGACGTAAACGACTTCGATCAGGATGGAGACGCCGACGTAGTGCTGGGCAATTTTTCAAAGACATTCATTATCCAGAAGGATTTGAAGCCCACCTGGGATACACACCTGCCCTTAATTTTGCTGAAGAATAAGACGCGCTGATAGGCCCCGACAGGCTCTGGCTGTCGGTTATAGCTACAGGATTAGTCGCTAGCGCGACTCCAACATCGGACCGCCGAAGCGGCCAGAGCCTGTCGGAGCCTACTTCAGCCACCCGCCCGTGAATCCGGCGCGTTGCAAGCCTTTGCGAATGTGTGGATTCTTCTTCATCAGGTTCCAGATGAATCCGCTACGTAGGTTCTCGGCCATAATCAGAATCGGTCCCTGATCGATGCCGAGGTAATCGATATCGAACCAGCCTTTGGTGGTTGGGCCATTTGCGAATTCGGATCTGTACCGATACGTTGGGTTGAAAGCATCGCGGAAGCCATATTTTCCGTACAGCTTTGCCCCATACTTTGTTTTCATGGCTCGCAGGGCAGGCAGGCAAATCTCCGGCGCAAACGCTAGTGACCCACCAGTCGCAGTAGGTGCGATGGTCCCATCATCTACGATTTGCGTTGAAGCGGTTCCCCGTGCCCGATATGAGAAAAATGTTCGTCCAGCTACCGTTGTGTCTTTGGGGCCATCGCAGGCCGTTAATCCCCAGATTGTTGGGCCATAGTCCTGCCATTTGGCGGGGTTCTTCAGGCAATATGCTCGGTTGGCGTAGGTTGCCCGGCGCGAATTTTCGGCGTAATCGATGCCTTTGCTACGCATATAATCGTCATGAATGCCTCGGAAATCAATCCAGCAATGAGAATATTGATGCCCAAACAAGGGGTCGAAGTTGACGTGTGTCTGGTCGTAAAAGGTAGCCCAGGGATACGATTTCGTCCAAGCCGACCAAACTTCTGGCCCTACCGGATGCGTGGGCGAACCCAGGGCCAGTACGTAGAGCAACATGGCTTCGTTATACCCCTTCCAATCAGCGTCAATGAATCCTTTTTCAGGATGCCAGCCCATCGACACAAAAGGTTTTCGGGGCTGAATCCACGTCCAATCGACCCGTTTATAAATCTGCTCGGCCAACTGCCGGATTTCTGTTTCGACGGGTGTATTCTTATCGAAATACGTCTGCGCACTCAGAATTCCGCCGAGTAGGAGGGCGGTATCAATAGTTGAAAGTTCGACCTGCTTGAACCGCTCGCCAGTTTTCATATCTAGAAAATGATAGAAAAAACCTTGGTAGCCCGTTACGTTCGTCGCTTTGTCGGACTGGGGAGCCTTCGCGAAGAAACGTAGTGTTTTCACGGTACGTTCGGCGGCCTGCTGGCGAGTAATATAGCTACGTTCCACACCGACCAGATACGAGGTTAGTCCAAATCCAACAGCGGCAATGCTCGCAAAGCCTGTTCGGGGAGCCCGGTCCGGTACAAGCCCGTTTTCTGGATTCGTGGTTTCCCAGAAAAAGCGGAACGTATCGCGCTGGAGGCTATCCAGGAACGTGTTATCGGTTTTGGTTAACGTGTATGGCTTCGGTTGGGCAAAGCCAATGGAAAGGGCTAAAAAGAAGAATAACGTTGTTTTCATAAGCTAATACGGACGTATTGTCTACATCGTTAAGCAACTTCAGTGATTGTGCGGACAAGAGGTTGATGTTAGCCCGGCCGCATTACATTCAATTCAGATTCGGACTTTGAAATCCTAAGTTTTTCATACCTTTTTTCACTTCGGGACAACTCATAAATAAGTTCCAAAGTAGACCAGAACGCTGATTTTCTATCATCACGATGATAGGTCCCTGATCAATGGCCAGGAACGAGTTGGCAAACCAGATAGTAGTCAGGTTGAAAGCATCCACAAAGCCGTATTGCTTCCAGATTTTGTCGCCCAGTTTGTAATAGAAAAATCGAAGCGCCTGCATCGACTCAGTAGGCGTAAACGGCATGGCTGCCAGTGCCGCCGTCGGTGCAATGGTGCCGTTATCATTGTTGGGGTCGCGGGCTGAGTAACCGTCCTGCTGATCGCTGGCGGTGAGGCCCCAGCAGTCGGCACTGTACCCGTTGAATTGTTTGGGATTGGTTTTGCAGTAGGTATAGTTGATAAGCGAGTGCGCTGTGTTCTGCGCCCAATAATCAGCATAAGCATCCTTTAAATCGTGCGGATTAATTCCCAGAAACGAATACTGCGAAAAAAACAGCGGCCCTCCGTAAGCGGGTCCAAGCGGAAGCTTGATGTCGTAATAACTGTTGCCATTTGCCATTTTTCCGTTCTGCGCCCATGAATTGTCGTAAACGGTTTTGGCGATGGCACTTTTATTTGATGAAGCCGCCAATACGTAAGTAATCAGGGCTTCGTTCCAGCCGCGAATTGGCAGGTTCATGTCCCAGTTGTAGTTGGGCGACCAGTGCCAGTACAGGTTTGTTTCCGCGCCATTTTTGGTGAACCAATTCCACTCGACTCCATCCCATAACTCATTGACCACCTGACGAAACGCAATTTCGTCGGCATTGGTCGGGCTGTTGAAATATTGTCGGGCCGTGAGTAGCCCCTGCATCAGATATGACGTTTCGACTAAATCAGCGCCGTCGTCTTTGGCACTGAACGGAACCGTGGCGCCCGTAGCACCATTAAGCCAATGTGGGAAGGCGCCGTGATATCGTTTTGCGTTGTTTTTCAGAAAGTTAGCTATTTTTAGCGACCGCGCTAGTCCGTCTGCCCGACTGATAAATTGGCGATTGATAGCGGTCACGATAGCCATAATACCAAAACCAGTTCCGCCCGAAGTCACTACGTCGCCCGACGCATCCCGTTCACGCGCCAGCCCCGACACCGGATGACCGAAATCCCAGAAGTACTTAAACGTCTGTTTCTGAACCAGATCAAGCAGAGCTTCGTCGCTGATACGTGGAAATTTGTCGGTGTTGTCAGGGGCCGTTGTCAGGTCTAGATTAAGTGTAGAACTGAATAGGGCACCCTGCTGCGAAGTAAGTGCTGGCAAGACTGTGAATGAATAACTCGTCAGTGGATTGAGCGGATTTTGGGGCGTAATGGTTAGCAACGTATCACCACCCGAAAAAGCAATCTGTAACGGCACCGACGTAGTGCCCTGCGTTAGCTTAATATGGTTTGCTACGTTCTCTTTCTGAACTGGGGCCGAAAACGACACCGTGATCGTTGGAGTCAGTCCCAGATTTCGAAAATTAGTCGTAGTCAACGACTGACCGTTTACCTGTACAGTACGGAAATTAAATGGTTTTGGCGGTTCAACGTCCTCGTTTTTCTTGCACGAGAAACTAAGGAGAACCAGTAGCATTACCACTATGTTGGTTGTATTCATTTCGTTTTTCAGAACGTTAGTAACAGGGGCTGTTTTCACTCAGAAAACAGCCCCTGATTTTTAATTGAAGCTTATCGACCTGCTAACTCAAGCTGGTACAAGGAGTTGATATCGCCATCAGATAAAGGCTTGTTATATACTCTGATGTTATCGATTGCGAAAGTCCCCCTTGTTGTGTAGGATGGTAAAGGCCCTGCAGCGGCAAAGCCAATCTCAGAACTTGCTAAACTTCCGATTACTGCCTGACATGGAGTCATCATGTTGAGAGCGACCGTATTTACACCTCTGTCATTATAGGCCCCAATTGATTGCCCATTTCCAAAGACATTGATTTGATGCGTATTTGGGTCAAACCGTATCACAAAATGGCTCCATACACCTGCACCTTTAAATACGCCAACTGGAGGTTTACCTCTCGGATCAGGTCTATTGTCTTGCCCATTAAAGTTGCCATTTGCAAGCAAGGAACTATAATTTGCTTTTAGAACCAACGTATCAGGGGTAGCACTTGCAGCGAACCAACCGGTTTCAGCACCACCACTTAAGTTTCCAAACGCATCTTTTTTTGCCGTTGGGAAAAGCCCAAAGAATGAGGTAAAGAACTGTTTGTTGTTTTTAACATTTACCCACATACTTAGCGTATAACTTGCCAACGCGTCAGCTGCGTTAAGCTTAGGTATAGCCGGATAAACCACCGCTCCGGTAACCAGATTAAGAGCCTGACCCGAACCTGAAGATCCTGTGACATAATTTACTGTACCATAGGTATTGCTCGGAGCAGTACTGGAAACTAATTCATTTTGAGTCCCTTCAAACGTCCAGCGAGCCAGCAGATTAGCGCTGGCAATGTCATTCGAACTCTGGTATCCTCCGATGTCTGGCAACGTAGCAGTGCCGTCATCTTTTTTGCATGAAGTGAACACAGTGCTCATTACTGCTGCAGCCGCCACCCACGCTGTGATTTGTTTGGTTTTCATGGTTTATTGGTTTTGAATTGTATTTATTAGATAATCAGGTTAATGCACTTTATTTCGATTGTTTGTTATGCAGCCTCTTAAAGTATCCCTGCTAGCTCGTTTGGAAGCCTTAAAATGCTTCCTGCGCCAGCATGACAAACAATCAATACCCGCTATTCTGGGTCAGTTGACCACCGCTGAGCTGTATTTGCAGACTCGGTATGGGCAGTAACTCATTCTTGCCAGCCACAAAGTTTTTCCCGGCGGCTCGCATCACCTGAGCGGCCCGGCCCGTTCTGACGAGGTCGAAGAAACGGTCGTGTTCCATCGCTAGCTCAATACGTCGCTCTTTCCAGATAGCTTCGCGAACGTCAGTCTGCGAAGCTGCTTTGGTGGCCGCTAAACCGGCACGGGTACGGATACGGTTTAGTTGTGTAATAGCTGTTGCCGTCTGTCCCAGTTCATTGTTGGCCTCGGCATTCATCAGCAATACGTCGGCAAAACGTAGTAAACGGACGTTTTTCTGCTTTTTATCCCGATTACCCAGATAGGGCTCGATGCTGGGATTTTCGCTGGCGTAAGCTTTGTAGTTGTAATAATTGTTCTGCACCGAATCACCACTCGGAATGCGGAAGCCGTCATACAATACCGTACCGACACCACGACCACTCCGGTCGATAGTAATGATGGTCGATTCTTTCCGTTTGTCCCCCGGCTCGTAGGCATTGACCAAATCGGTAGAAGGTGTACAGAAGCCAAAACCCCGGTCAGTCCAGCCGCCCAGCGGACCTACCCGTGGGCCTTGCCAGGTGGAGTAGCCGCCAACGGCAATGTCGCCATTGTTGAACGTACCACTCTGTGTTTCGAAAATGGATTCAGCATTGTTGTTGCCGACGTAGCGCCAGATGGTCGTGTAATCGGGCACCAGCGAATACTGGCCAGAATTGATCACTTCCTGCGTAAGTGCCTGTACCTGCTGCCAGTTTTTGCGATATAGATACGTCTTGGCCAGCAGCGATTGAGCCGCTCCCTTGTTAGCATGCCCCACCGCCGACTGCGCACGTAACGGTAGGTTAGCAATCGCAAACTGCAAATCGTGTGTAATTACATTATAAATCGTATCGAGGGGAGCCCGCGTCTGGAAAGCCGGGTCATTATTGGCGTCCTGCGCATCTTTCGGAACCCGAATTACCTTAGGTACCGGCCCGAAGAAACGTACCAGATTGAAGTAATAGTATGCCCGAATGAACCGCACTTCGCCAATCAACTGGTTTTTTGTCGCTGGCGTTAACGAAGAAGTTTCTAAAGCGACTAGTGCCTGGTTAGCCCGCGAAATTCCACTATAGTACCCGTTCCACAGAGCCGCTACGAAATTGTTGGTGGACGTAGTAGCGAAATTATCAATGTCAACCAGTGAGGGTTGGTCACCAGCGGTACTGCCTTTGTCGGCATCATCGGAAATGATGTTGGTAGCCGCAATGAAACTAATTCCGTGAACGTCGCCCCCAGCCCCGCCAAACGCTTCGCTGTTGTACATACTGTTATAAACGCCTGTCACCAGGTTGACTGCTAAATTGGGATCAGTAGCCGTAGTCGCTTGCCCTTGAACCGGTACGTCCAGAAAGCTTTTCGAGCAGGAAGCTATCAGCAACGTAGCAGCCACGAACATACCGGATAGAAAGAATGTATTACGTATCATGTTTGTTGAGTTTAGAAGCCTACGTTAAGACCAATGGCATACGTTTGTGTAGTCGGGTACGCGTTCAGCTCGATACCCTGCTTCGTCGGTGAATCCGATAGCAGTTCGGCAGTAAAACCGCTGAATTTCTTCATCGTCAGAATGTTCTGCGCTGTTACGAATACCCGCGCGCTACTCACATGAACTTTATTTAGCCAGGTTGTTGGAAGCTTGTAGCCTAACGTAGCGTTGTTAATCCGGGCAAACGAGCCAGATTCCACGAAGTAGGTCGACGGAGCCAGATTCCCACTGTTGGCTCTTGGTTCGGTCTGAGAAGCGTTCGAGCGGGTCCAGCGATTGTATGCCATTGTGCGCTCTACGTTGTCGAGTACGTTCTGCCGGACACCCCGCTTACCATTGTACACCTGATTGCCTACGTTTCCGTAAAAATCAACGCTGAAATCAAGGTCTTTGAAGGTCAATCCCAGATTCAGGCCGAAGTAAGCTTTGGGTTGATAAGACCCCACAAATACTCGATCGTTATCGTCAATTCGGCCGTCGCCATTGGTATCCTGATAGCGGAAATCACCTGGTGAAGCGGTAGGTTGGATTGCCTGACCACCCGTATTTTTGTAGTTGGCAATTTCTTCGTCGCTCTGGAAAACACCGAGCACCTGAAGTACGTAGAAACTACCAACTGGCTGCCCATTATCGGTGCGGGTCGTATACTGCTGATTAGCTCCAACGCCCCCGTCAAGAATCGGCTGGCCACCGTTCAGACCTATTACGTTGTTTTTGTTCAGGGTTGCATTTCCACCCACACGATAGGAAAGGTCGTTCGAGATTTTGCCCCGCCAGTTCAGCGTCACCTCCAAACCCGTATTTGCAATCGATGCCGCATTGGTTAACACTACACCATCAGCATCGCCCGTTACTGAAGGCACTTTTACGTTGATCAGGAGGTCACGGGCTTTTTTGTCGTAATAGTTGATTTCGCCCGTCAGGCGTCCGTTGAGAGCGGAGAACTCAGCGCCAAAATCGAGTTCTTCGGTCGTTTCCCATTTCAGGTTGGGGTCTTTAATCTGGGTTATCGCGCTACCCGGTGTCGCTATGCCCCCGCCAAACGGATAAGCTAAATTCGGTTGCACCGTTACGGTGTACGAATCCGAGGGAACCCGGTCATTACCTACCCGTCCCCAACTGGCCCGCAGTTTGAACACATCGAACACGTTCTGGTTCTGCATAAACGACTCGTTGGAGATCAACCAGCCAGCGCCCACCGACGGGAAATAGCCCCAGCGATTCTGGCTCGGAAACCGCGACGAACCGTCGATACGTAGCGTAGCCGTAAACAGGTACTTGTCGTCGAAATTGTAGTTTAACCGGCTGATGTACGAGTTTCGGGTGTATTTGTCGCCAGTACCGTCGTTGGTTGACGTATTAGCGTTACCCGTACCGATATACCATAAGCTGGGGGTTGCTGGTACATTTTTTCGATAAGCCGAAAATTTCACCTGCGTATACTCTTCAGCAGTCGTTCCAACTAAGGCTGTGATGGCGTGTTTATTAACCTTTTTACTGAACGTAATGAGATTGTCCCAGGTCCAGTGGAAGGTACGCGTGTTCTCAAACTTTAGGTTACTGTCTGGATTGCGCTGATTCCCACCGGAATTGATGAACGTAGTGGTATCGTTGTTAAACTGATAATTATAAACCCGACTGTTCAGGTTAGTCCAGTCACCCCCCATGTTGCTACGTAGCGTGAGCCATTCAACCGGCTTAAGTTCCAGATAAGCTGATCCCAACAGGCGGTTATCCTTTTCGTTATTATCGTTATTGTCAATGTCCAGAATCGGGTTGCCAACATTTTGATAGACAGACGTATTGCCGTATTTATTGCCAACTTTCGATTGAATAATGGGAGCGGCCCGATACGCATTGTTGTAGGCCGACCCTAAATTGGCAATCTGGTTATTTCCGTTTGAATACGATGCTGTTATCCCCGCTTTTACGAATTTATTGAATGTGAAATCGTTGTTGGCACGTAGCGTAAAGCGTTTGTAGACATTGTTGAGGACAATACCCTGATCGGTAAAGTAGCCCGCGCTCAGGAAGTACGTCGATTTGTCCGTACCGCCATTCACCGACAAGCCATGATTTTGCTGGAAGCCGGTACGTAGAATCTGCCCGTACCAGTCGGTCGACGTAGTACCGGGACTAACAACAGTACCACTTGCCGTACTGACGTAGTTGGCATATTCGGCGGCATTCGCCATCTGAACCAGGTTAGTTGGTAAGCGAAAGCCCGCATTACCCGAATAATTCACCGTCATTTTACCCACAGTGCCGCGCTTGGTCGTAATAATCACTACACCATTGGCACCACGAGCACCATAAATGGCTGTTGCTGAAGCATCTTTCAATACGTCGATATTGGTGATATCAGCCGTATTAATGTTGGAAATATCGTCGGTCAATACACCGTCCACGACGAACAGAGCGGCCGTTCCAGCCAGCGCCGTACTGGTTCCGCGAATCCGAATGACTGGCGACGTACCGGGCTGACCACTACTAATGATCTGAACACCAGCAGCTTTCCCCTGAAGAGCCTGCGTGGCCGTCAGGACAGGTTGTTTTACCAGTTCTTCACCTTTGATTGTGACTGTAGCACCCGTTACGTCCGATTTACGTTGCGTACCATATCCCACTACCACTACTTCACTCAGTGATTTGGTGTCTTCAACCAGTGTTACGTCGATAGCAGTACGTCCTCCCACGGCGACTTCCATTGTCTGAAAACCGATACTCGAAAAAACCAACGTAGCGGTTTCGTCAGCCTGAATCGAGTAAACCCCAGTGCCATCGGTCACCGTACCCGTCGTGGTGCCTTTTACCTGCACCGTAACGCCCGGAAGCCCCTGACCAGTTGCCTCAGTAACTTTACCAGCTATCCGAATAGGCGCATGTGCAGCCCAGGCCATCTGAGCATATGCAAAGAAAAAAAGTGTAGTGAGCAACCTCACCAGCCTTTTTGTTTTTAGAGGTAGATGAAGAAATTCCATAAGTTGTCAGGTTAAGATTCGTGTTGCTTCGCGTAACATCAGTTAGCCAGCATCAAGTGATTGCTAAAATAGCTAACGAAAATTCGCAACATTTTTCTACTATTTTTTTGTACAAAAGTACGTAGTAAGTACATTCGTGGTGAATTTAGGGGTACATCATTACCACATCATACCGGCTTTTTTAGCCTGTTTTTGATGATTTTATTACATCATGCCGTTCTTTCGGCCCTATTTTATGAAGAATAGTAAGAGTAGTAAATTGTGCACTTCCGGGCGGCTACTCAGCTTTGTTTTGTTACTATTCATTACCGCTCAGGTACCAGGATCAGCGCAATCAAACTATAGTTTTTGCCAGCCTGAATTAATCCAGTACACTCGCCAGAGCTACGGGGCATATAATCAGAACTGGGGAGCCGCACAACATCCACGAACCCGGTTTATCTACTTTGCCAATTCGAAAGGATTACTTGAATTTGATGGCAGTAACTGGAAAGTGTACGAACTGCCTCGAAAACAACGTGTCCGATCGGTAGCCATCGACCCGGAGGGACGGATCTTTACAGGCGCACTGGGCGAATTTGGGTACTGGTTTCCCGGCCCGAATGGTGCTTTAACGTATCACTCGCTGGTGCCACTGATTCGGGAAAAGCAGTTTTTGCAGGAAGAAATCTGGAATATTCTGATTACGAAACAGGGAGTTTTGTTCCAGTCTTTCGCATTCGTGTATCGGTACGAGCTTGGCCAGATGCACTTTTTACCACCACCAGCCACTATTCTCTTTATTCACCCGGTACATAATCGGCTCTTGCTTGAAGTAATGGGCAGGGGGCTATACGAGTTGCGGGGTAATGAATATAAGCTAATAAAGGGGAGCGGGTTTCTGGGACGGGAAACCGTCACGACAATACTCCCGCTGGACGATAAAAAGATGCTCATCGGGACCGATCGAGCCGTTTATTCTTACGATGGTAATGAGTTCAAACCATTCAATCAGCAACTTAATACCTTGTTACAGCATGATCAGCTTAATAGGGGTGTATTAATCAAGCCAGGTCTGTATGCGTTCGGTACGTTGCTGAATGGGGTTTTCATCACCAATGCGGCTGGCCAGATACGGCATCACATCAACCAGAAAACCGGCCTGCAAAACAATACGGTTTTATCGCTACGTACTGATATTGATGGCAATTTGTGGGTAGGGCTGGATAAAGGTATCGACATGATCAACTTAAGCTCGCCGGTACGTTACTTCTCCGACATAGACGGTAGTTTAGGGACACCTTACGATATTGCCCGACATGGGAATACGCTTTATCTGGGAACAAATCAGGGTTTATACCAAAAGCCTCTGGAGCGCTCTAATACGCCATTTTCGCTCATTCAGGGAACGCAGGGGCAAGTCTGGGATCTGGCTGTGGTTGATAATCAATTGCTTTGTGGTCATAATAAAGGAACGTATCGAATTGAAGGAACACAGGCGCAACTCCTTTCCAACGTAACAGGGGGATGGGTGTTAGATCGCATGAAACAACACCCCGATAAGCTTATTCAGGGAACGTACACGAGCCTTTGCCTCTATCAGAAAGACCAGCGGGGAAAATGGGCATTTCTGAATAAAATTGCTGACTTTTCGGGACCAGTACGTCAGTTAAACGAAGACAGTTCCGGAATTATATGGGTCAATAAAGCATCCAATCTGGGTTTGCAGCGGATTCGGCTATCCGATGACTTGTCCCGAGCCGTAACGACCAAAGATTATGGCAACGATAAGATACACGGTTCTGCGCTTAATCTTTGCCGTGTGCAGAACCGGATTATCGTTACGTCGACGGAAGGTTTGCAACTCTACGACAGCCCCAATGACCGTTTCATATCTGCTTCCAGTACGTTCCCGTGGGCAGAAAATAATATTCGAAAAATCTTCCCCATGTCCGACTCCAGTCTATTTCTACTTCGGCAGGATGGTACGGTCGGATGGACAAAAACAAATGGTCGGGTTTCGGCGGATGTGCCTGTGCAAATCAATCAATGGGTCGAGGATTACGAAAAAATAGCGGAGCTGGATGCTGACTACGTAGCATTTTGCCGTGAGAATGGATTTGCTTTAGTACCCCGAAACGAATTGCATCGACCGCTACGTTCAGTACCGGCACCCGTTATTCGTATGGTCACAACCGTAGATGAGCAAGAGGAACGTAATATGTTCTGGGGTACACAGTTAATTACTCAGATGTCGTTTGCCCACGACCAATCGAATCTGCTCATTACGTTCTCGACACCTTACTATACTCAGCCTGTCAAGTATAGTTACTGGCTTGAAAACAGTACAAGAGGTTGGTCGTCCTACACGACTGGCCATCAGAAAGAATTTAATAGTCTGCCACCCGGCCACTACGTATTCCACTTAAAATCGAACCTGAGCCCTACCGAAAGTGTGCTTTCGTTCGAAATACGTTCGCCCTGGTACTGGACAACCTGGAGTAAACTTCTGTATCTGATGCTGTTGGCTGGATTTTGCGGATTGATGTATGTACTGCATCTGCGTCGGGTGGCTAGTCAGCAAAGCCGTTTGAAGAAGCGGATGGAAACGAAATTGCGTCGGCAGGAAGAAAAAAGTCAGCGCGAAATTATTCTCCTGCAAAAAGAACAACTGGAGCAGGGCTTGATTCAGAAGTCGGAAGAGTTAGCCAATTCGACAATGGCACTGATTCAGAAAAACGAATTACTGCTGCAACTCAAGGAAGAATTGAACAAGACAAAAGCGAAGGTGAGCGGTCGATTGCCCAGCGATGATTTTGGCAGAATAAATACGCTGATTGACAACAATATATCAAGCGAGCAAGACTGGAAAATCTTTGAGACGAACTTCAATAAAGTACACGAGCAGTTTCTGAAACGGCTTTTCGAACAATACCCCGATTTGGGGCAGGGCGATTTAAAGCTGGCGGCTTACCTCCGCATGAACCTGTCGACTAAAGAAATTGCGCAGCTGCTGAACATCACCCACCGTAGCGTAGAACTGAAGCGATATCGACTCCGCAAAAAACTCAATCTGGATGCAGATACAAACCTGAGCGAGTTGATGATAAAGTACTGATTCAAAGAGCGAAAGCTATCCGGCACGATTTGCCGTTCGGTAGGTTCGCTCTTTCATTCTTTCGCTCTTTAAATCGTAACAGGAACGTGCAAACCGAAAACGCTATGTAGCGCTACTCGAGCGGCATGATACCCACACATGCCATGCACGCCACCACCCGGTGGGGTAGATGATGAGCAGATGAAAATATCCGGCGCTGAGGTTTTATAAGGCGAAAAACTAACGATTGGGCGCGAATACAACTGACCGATATCGCTGATACCTCCGTTGATATCGCCACCAATGTAGTTCGGGTTATAAGCTTCCATTTGTACTGAATTCATCGTATGACGGTCCAGAATACAATCGCGGAATCCGGGCGCAAACCGTTCAATCTGCTGTTCAATCGCGTCGGTTCGGTCGACGGTGGAGCCGTTGGGAACGTGGCAATACGCCCAGGCCGTATGCTTACCTTCGGGGGCGCGGGTTGTGTCGAAAAGGCTTTGTTGTGCTAATAAAATAAATGGTTTGTCGGGGTGTTGACCATCCGAAGTTGCCTGTTCAGCCGCCGTAATTTCTTCGAACGTACCACCAATATGCACCGTACCAGCCTCCCGACATTCGGGAGCTGTAAACGGAATAGGTTCGCTAAGCGCCCAATCGACTTTAAATACACCCATGCCATATCGATACGTTTCCAAACGCTTCTGATACGTAGCAGACA
The DNA here is from genome assembly GCF_014699005.1 of Spirosoma profusum. Taxonomy (GTDB): domain Bacteria; phylum Bacteroidota; class Bacteroidia; order Cytophagales; family Spirosomataceae; genus Spirosoma; species Spirosoma profusum. Next base: position 16,768 of record NZ_JACWZY010000024.1, on the reverse strand, counting down.
GGCGGTCGCCCGCAATACGTATAAGTTGCTTAGGCGTTACGTCGAACAACACTGCCCGCGCCTTTGGAATATCCTGCATTGACTGAACCAATCTTCCTGTTTCAATGACGCCACCTAACGTAGTGAAATAAGATGCCAGCGCATTGGCAATTGCCTGCGAGCCACCTTTCGGAATGGGCCAGCTGTATAGATGACCGGCAGCAGTCAGAACCAGCCCAATGGCCGACGTAGTAAGGTTCGTGAGTGGCTGAATGGAGTGAGCCGTCATACCACCCAGAAGTCCACGGGCTTCTTTAGTCGTAAATCGTTTCAGTAATTGCGTGGCCGGAAGCAGAGCATCCAAACCAAACCGGGCCAAATCGATGGGGTGTTTGGGGAAACGTAGTGGTCCCAGCACATCAGGGGCCAGCGTTGGCCAGCTACGTACTAATGGCTCAAGAAGGCTATAATACGTCAGCGCATCTGTTCCGAGCGAACTGGCCGTATCCGGGAGCGATTGCCTGAGTGCAGCAGCCGTTCCGTCATCGAACGGGTGAGCCGCTAAAATTGGGGGATTGATAAACTCCAGACCATGTTCAGCCAGCGGCAACTTCTGAAAAAATGGTGAGCCCACGGCCAGCGGATGGATGGCCGAACAAACGTCATGCACAAAACCGGGCTGAGTAAGCTGAGCCGAACGGAGGCCCCCACCAATGGTATCTTTAGCTTCCAGCAATAATACTGAAAGTCCAGCTAGTTGCAACGTAATAGCCGCACTGAGTCCGTTAGGGCCAGACCCTACTACAACGGCATCATACGTTTGTTTGTTATTCATGAAACACGTATTCCGGCAACTCTACGCAAACTAGCCGACGCGAGCCAGGAAAACCAAGAAACTAAACAAATAAGTTAGATTACTGAACCAGTGTTCGTACGCTCACTAATCCCCGTACCAATTGCAACCGCTGAATCAGCTTGTCGGCAAAAGACGTATCGCCCTGCATTTGTACGGTTAACAAACCGTTAGCCTGCACGCCATCAGCCTCGAAACAAATGGCTCGTATGAGGTAATTATCAGATTGAGGTACAGCCTGGGTAATATCACTGACGAAATTAAGCCGGTCGAAACCCGCGATTTGATACGTTACGTGGGTTAGGTTTTCCGGTGAATTGGTGACAGGCGATGGTTTTGATGAAGCCATGCTGGGAAACAGATTTAAGCAGATAACAACGCTATCAGGAGGAACACACGAACAGTTATAGTTAGTAGTCTTGTAAATTCATGGATAAAGGTGGGTAGTTAAATTTAGTTTTCCAAACTTGCCCTAAAATGAGTTAGCCCGCATCAGCGGGCTAACTCATTTTAAACTTACAATCATGCATCTGCTAAACGCTCAAAATCTTCACCATTCTCAGTAAGTCCTCGTTAATCGGTTTGGGTAGGCGAATAGTATCACGGAAAGGCGTGTAAATGAGTTCGTTATTGACGATACCCGCCATTACGTTCTTCTCGCCGTTCATGAGTCCTTCCAGTGCCCCCAGACCTAACCGGCTTGCCAGAATCCGGTCGTAGGCGGTTGGAATGCCGCCCCGTTGAATGTGCCCCAACGTAGTGACCCGCATATCGATATCTGTATCAATCTGCTGGCGTATTTTTTCTGAGATAACCACCGCATTACCAGCTTCTTCGCCTTCGGCAATCACCACAATAGACGATGATTTCTGTCGGCTCCAGCCCGATCTTAAGGCTTCGACAACCTCTGAAATAGGTGTCAATACTTCAGGAACCATCACCATTTCAGCGCCCCCGGCTATACCCGACTGAATGGCAATATAGCCCGAGTCGCGTCCCATTACCTCAATGAAAAAGATACGGTCATGCGAGTCGGCCGTATCACGAATTTTGTCGATGGCCTCCAGAGCGGTATTTACGGCTGTATCGAAGCCAATCGTGTAATCCGTGCCATACAGGTCATTGTCGATGGTACCCGGTGCACCAACCGTCGGGATGCCGTATTCATCGTAGAAAAGCGTAGCACCGGTGAACGTACCGTTACCGCCAATAGCTACAAGTCCTTCAATATCAAACTTTTTGAGTTGTTCGTGGGCTTTAGCGCGGCCTTCGGGCGTCATGAATTCTTTACTGCGGGCCGATTTCAGAATGGTCCCCCCACGCTGGACGATGTTACTCACCGAGTGCGAGGTCATCTGAAAGATATCACCATTTATCATTCCGCTGTACCCCCGGCGGATGCCGAATATTTCGATACCGTGGTAGACAGCCCCCCGAACAACCGCTCGGATACAGGCGTTCATACCCGGCGCGTCGCCACCCGAGGTAAAAACAGCTATTCGTTTCATAGGTCAATTCAATTTTTTAAAGAAATATCACAAAAAGGTCAGTAGGTAGTCATATTAAACCCCGCAAATTTATCCGCATTTCCCAATCTAAAGGTATCCGTTTTGCAATTATCCCTTCTATTTCATACAAAATTTAAAAATTGCACAATATGATGTTTTGCCAACATTGTCTTTTAAAATGTGCTACTGGAATAAATGCCATTAACGACTATTTCGGCACAGTTAATAGCTGAACAAAATTATTTTCTGCTGAATCGATTCGCTCGTTGAATAATTCGCCAGTGGTTCCAGAGGGTAGTCATTAATCCAAAATGAGTTACCAATACCTTAAAACGGTCGGTAAGCGACCGGCGATGCTGTTGCACAGATAATCCACCGACGAGGTATTTGCATAAAACAAACGGCAGATACTCAATCGTTTTGGCTGCTTTCAGGCACCGAATTTCCCAGTCGAGATCAGCGCTCAGATTGTTGGTTGGATAATCGGGTGCAATAGCGCGTTTAGCCACAAAGGCCTGATGGCAGACTTTCATGCCGAGCGCCATATCGCGCCAGGTCAATTGCTGTGGCAACGTATGCGGAGTGACTTTGCTACGTAGCCCAACAGTTGTGCCATCGTTACGTACATATAACGCATCGCTGTAATAGACATCGGCCTGGGTGGCTTTTATCCGGGCCAACAGATTTGGAAGCGTTTGGGTATCGTGCAATTCATCGCCCGCATTCATAAACCAGACGTATTTACCAGTTGCCAGGGCTAAGCCTTTATTCATGGCGTCATACAGTCCTTTGTCCGGCTCCGAAACCCAGCGGGTAACGTATTGCTCATAGTTTCCAACAATATCCAACGTACCATCTTTCGACGCTCCATCCACAATAATGTATTCATAATCAATTGCCTGCTGAGCGACAAGGCTCTGAATCGTGCGCTCCAGAAACTGCTCAGCGTTGTACGTAATGGTAATGATAGAGACGGTTGGCATGTTGCAAAGAGCGAAAGAGTGAAAGAGTGAAAGAGTGCCGTAACGGATGTTGAAAGCCATCCGGATGGCTTCGTTCCGCTTCGGCGGGCCGATTTCACTCATTCACTCTTTCGCTCATTATTTGTTGGTACAACTCAATATGTTGACGGGCTACTACGTCTTCAGAAAAGCGGTTTTCGGCGGATTGACGTGCGTTATTTCGTAGATTTTGAGGGTTATCGTGAGTGAGTGCAAATGCCATTCCGTCGGCTAACTGCTGAGCGTTGTGCATGTCGGCCAGATAACCGTTTTGCTCGTGGTCAATCATTTCAGGAATACCGCCCGTCCGGAAACCAACGACAGGCGTACCACAGGCCAACGACTCAATTACCGTATTAGGCAAGTTGTCTTCCAGTGATGGTACTACCATTACGTCGGCGGCATTGTAAGCAGCCACAATATCATTTTCTGACGTTAAAACGCCAAGATGTCGGATTGGGTAAGGTAATTCATTGAACAAATACGACCGCCCTTTGCCAAACACCAGAATTTCTGGCTTCAGATTCGGTTGCTGTTGATGCAATAACGTAATGGCTTCGGCAAAATAGCGGAAGCCTTTACGAGTATCCGTTACGTTGGCACTCCCAAATAAAATACGTGGTTGATTAACCGACGGCAAATCGAAGCGGGCGTTGGCTTCGCTACGTTCGATGGGGCGAAAAATGCTCTGGTCAATTGCGTACGGAATGACTGTAAATGGAAAACTACGTAACAACGCGCTACGTTGCCCTTCATTCGCTAACCACTGACTTGGTGGCGTAAAATGTACGTTGGCACTGTTAAAGAGACGTAACTTCTTCTCGAAAACGCGGTACGATAAATCTTGGTCAGCTGGATTTTTCAGGTAGGGACATTGGCGACAATGCGTCAGAAAATGGTCGCAGCCGCGTGCGTAGTGGCAGCCACCTGTGAACGCCCATTGATCGTGCAGCGTCCAGACAATGGGTTTCCCTAAGTCGAACAGTGAACGTAGCGTACTGATGGATAAAAAGCCGAAATTAATCCAGTGCAGGTGCAATACGTCGGCCTGTTGAATAGCCGGATGAAAACTCAAATTGGCTCCAAACTGTGCTGGCGAAAACTGAAAACGAACGGAATTATCCCGTTCGTGGGGCAAAAAATACAGCCGTTCGGCTACGAAACGCCCAAAAGCAGTTTGTTCAGCCAGAAAGTTGTTAGCCAAATACGTAACACCCGGTTCCGGACGATGCGTTTCCAGTCGATTGGGCGTACCAACCAGCATCGTACTTTCAACTGACGGAGTTTTCCAGATTTGTTTCTGCAAAGCCCGATGAAGCCGGTTTGCGGCCACAGCCGCCCCGCCAAACAAGTGATACGTGCTAAGGTGCGTAACTCTCACCGCCCCAGAAGTTTATCGAATTTCTTGACCACTTCAGGCCAGAAGCCCAGCCCGAATACACGTCCCCAGATGCGCCGACGTGAATAAGCTTCCATTTCGGCAAAAATCGGGTCTGAGAAACAGCTTTTTGCCTTTTGTGTCAGTATCAGCGCAAAACCGTGTTGCTTCAACGTAGTGGCAAACACCCAACCCAGCAATACGTTACGTAATGTCAGCGTCGATTCGCCCGAAAAGCGATTCAGATACGTCATCTCACCCCAAACAGCACTGTTTTTGAGCGAAAAGAGCACAAATTTTTTCAACAGTGGATTCGCCGTAAAACTATCCAGCAACGCTGGTGTAATACGTGGCGACCCCTTTGGCAGCAATTCAGCCAGCCAGTGGCTGCCCGTCTCTTCCATGACTTGCAACACTGTATACAACTTATCTTCGCCCTCATAAATCGACGTAATACCGGGCTCAAATTCGGCAGTCAATACGTTTTTCATACGATTATCGCCGAGGTTGCGGAACAAACGGAGGTCGGTGCCCTGCGAGTCGGTTTTGAACCAGTCGACCTGAGCAATATTCAGGCTGTCGAGCGTCGATCGAAGGCTACGCGTTTTCAGTTGAACAACTTTTGTCGGCTCAAATTTGGGCGCGAAGGCGTATTCCTCAATTAAATCAGGTCGCGGACGTAGCAGGCTGGAGCAGTGGGGAGAAGCGGTCAGGTAAAAATCGGACGTATCATTTGGCGTGTCGGTCGAGGTAACTATATGGTTAAACGTATACAATTTCCGAAAATGCCCTGACTCACTTTCAACGTAGCCAAAATCGCGGTCGTCGGCGTCGAAGGCGATACAGACTGAATATTTGGCAAACGTTTTCCAGCGATTATGTAACTGTCCCGACGCCCCAATATCCACCAACACGGGCGGCTCTTGTTGAAACTCAGGACGGGAAAGAATTTTGTCGATCATAAAAGAGTCGTTACCGGGCCGCCGGAGCGGTCGACAGTCATCAATAACTAGTCAGTTGTATGGTGGTGTTAATAACACTATTGACTGACGACTTATGACTATCGACTATTTTCTGTACGCAAAGATATTCAATTGCAGGTCCATACTGTCGTTGCCTTTGTAGCGACGGTTTACCAACGGTGCGTGTCGATATTGGCTGGTGTTGACGTAGTACCGGAAACCACTTTTCTCCAGAATAGTCACTACGTCAGCCAGCGTTTGCGGATGGTCGAGGTAAGCGTGAAACTCGACGAACATATTCTGGACATGAGACAACGCATCCTGACAGTCGGTTAATACGTCGGTTTCAGCTCCTTCGACGTCCATTTTGAGCATGTCGATGCGTGTTTCACGAAGCAGATAATCGCGCAGACGTATCGAAGGAACCAGTTTTCGGTCGGTTTGCGAGTAAATCGACGCAGAATCAGCCTGATCGCTGCCAAACCAGATGCCTTCTTCATTAGTCCAAACCGCCTTTGTAATAATATCTACGCCCGTAATCTGGTTCTGCTTCAGGTTGTTCTGCAGGATGGTGCTGATTTGCTCATCGGCTTCAAACGCGATGATACGTGCACTTGGATACGTTTGCCGGAAATAAGCAATACTGGTGCCAATGTTAGTACCACAATCGAAAATCACCGGATTCGGATTGGTCGTCGGAAATTGGTAGAACTCATCGACAAAAATCTCCCGATACTGCCAGATAAACGAAAGTGCATCCGGCACCCGAAACCGATACGCTCCAAACGTTACGTCGAGCGCCTGATTTCGTGGCTGATCGCCGTAACGTAATGCCATCCACAGCAATCGACGGCCTTCTACTGAACGTAGCAGCCGGGCGGTTTCGGTGAATAAAAATTTAAAGAACCACATGATGTTTTGCTAGGACACAGAGATGCACTAAGACACACGGAGATACACAGAGAAAATTATAGAAAACCGCTGTGTGTCTCCGTGTGTCTTAGTGCATCTCTGTGTCCCAATTATTTTTTAAAACGTTTTCGTAACCCCGCCACCGTCTCATTAATATCCGATGATAATCTCAAAACGACAACTAAACCACCAAATAACCCAGTAATCAACATGGAACGCCAGCCCATATCGACAAGCGTACGCCATTTTGGGGAATCAGCTTCCGGGTAGGAAAACTGGACGGCCACCCACCAGACACCAAGCGCCAACGCGATAACCACTACGTTCCGCCAGGTAAACGGCTGCAACTTAAAGGCAAACCCCACAAACAAAGTACGAACCAGATTGTAGAGGAACGTAGCGAACGCAGCACCAATAGCGGCCCCGTTGATGCCATATAGAGGAATTAAGTACTGATTGGCGGCAATTGTAATGAAAATAAGAATCACAAAAAAAAGCGAATCATACGCATAAAACCGCGAGGTATACAGGATTATGCCATTCACACCCGTAGCCATATCAATCAACTTGCCCAGCCCGAGCCAGAGGATAACGTAGTATCCGGCAGCATAACTTTCGGGCAGAAACCGAAACACGTTGGGCAAATTAGCTGCTACGCCGACAAACACCAGACAACCCGCAATTAGCTGATTCAGGCAACTTTTGCGATAAATAGTAGCGATGTTTTTCAAATCGTTACTCTTCCAGGATTCAGCAATGAGCGTACCCGACACTTTGTACAGCGCCGTCGCTGGAATGGCGATAACCGCAGCAAAATAGGACGCCGTACCATAAATTCCCGTATCGCCCAGGCCTTGTTTACTGTTTATCATCACCTTGTCAATCGTCCATACGATTTGGGTCGATAGGGCCGAAGTAAGCGTCAGCCCGGCGTAACGTATCAGATTCCGGCGCAAATTCGCATTGATTGAGACAAACGTTCGATTGAAAAACAAAGCTTCGTCGCGTGCTACGCTGATAATAATCAGAATAAGCGGCATAAAAAACGCGAACAGCCAAAAGCCCAGAAATTGCGGGAACGTAACCCAGCCCAGCCAGTATAGCCCACCAGCAATTAGAACTAATACGCGCTGCACAAATTGCTGCAATAACGTACCGGTGACGGGATCATAGAGTAATCGGGCGTAATTGTCAAAGACAGTGAAATACACGGTAAAGAGCGTCAGCGGAATAAGCAGGTAATAGTATTCGACAAATAGTGACGACTCTTTCTGGTAAAAATCGACAACCCACGGACGTGCCAGCCAAAGTGCCAGCACGCATATACCAAAGCCCAGCAATGTAATGAGCGATGTAATGAGCAGATACCCATTATGTTGTCGATCTGCATTGCGGAAGTACGGAAAATAACGTCCACCCGCGCCGTTCAGCCCTAGATTCGACGCCTGCGACAGTACTTGTGACAGCGAAATCAAGAGCGTAAGCAGCCCCACCTGCGCTTCACTAAGCAAATTTGGAAAGAAAATTCCCTGCGTAAAAAAACCAACGGCTACACCCGCGTAGGCGTAAATCGAACTCTGAATGGTTTGCCGTTTTATGATACCCATTTTTCAATGAGCGAATGAGTGAATGAGTGAATGAGTGAATACAGTTCGGCAGAAATTCTTGCGCCAGCCCTATTCACTCATTCACTCATTCACTCATTCGCAATTAGATTCCAGTCCAGCGCAGTGCCGGCGGGGATGTCTTGTGTTGCGGTTTTGCCGAGGATGTTGTCGTAATAGCGGGTGTGCAGGCCATTGGCCGGACGAATGCTACGTACCGTATCGGGTGTGAACGTATCACCCGCTTTCATATCGCGCACTACGTAGAGAGACCGCTTGAATTGCAGGCTTTTTTCTTCTTTGGGGGTTAGGGTATAATTAACCTGCCCCATGGCTAGATGCGCCCGTTCGGTTTCGATGACAAGGTTTTTCAGCTCATCGGGTTCCAGCGAAAAAGCCGAATCGACACCACCGTCAGCCCGACGTAACGTTACGTGTTTTTCGAGTACGACTGCGCCGAGTGCCACCGCTGCTACGGCTGCACCAATACCCATCGTATGATCGGAAAGACCCACCGGTACGTCGAATAATTGCCGCATGTGTGGAATCGTGAGCAGATTGGTACTTTCGGGCGTGGCCGGATACGTACTGGTACATTTGAGCAAAACGAGGTCTTTGCAGCCGTTGGCACGTAGCACTTTTACTGACTCGTCAAGGTCGGCTACAGAGGCTACACCCGTGCTCATGATGACCGGTTTGCCCGTTTGCGCTACCTTTTTAAGCAGAATGTGGTCGGTATTTTCGAAGGAGGCAATCTTGTATAATGGTACGTTCAGCGACTCCAGAAAATCGACGGCGGACGTATCGAAGGGCGAGCTGAAGGCAATCATGCCCCGCTTCTGGGCGTGGTCAAAAATCGGTTTGTGCCATTCCCAGGGCGTATAAGCGTCCTGATACAGCTTATAAAGATTCTTATCGGCCCAAAGCGACTTGGCATCCCGAATGTAAAACTCCTCCGACGCTCCATTGAACGTAATGGTATCAGGGGTGTAGGTCTGGAGTTTGAGCGCGTGCGCACCGGCATCGGCAACGGCATCTACAATTTCCAGCGCCCGCTCCAGCGACTGGTTATGGTTTCCCGACATTTCGGCAATCACAAACGGCCGATGCGACGGACTTATGGTAAACTGGGCAACCTGAATCGGTTGAGAATGTGTCATATTCAACAAACCTTTTGCGGTTCAAATACCGCTATGGCGGCCCGGCTAAAAGGTTTTAAGGTAAAGCAAAGCAGAATCCTCAAATTTACTGCTTTCGCCCGACAATTTGAAACCTGCCCGTTCAAAGGCACGTATCGACGCCTGATTTTCAGGCTTAATGTAAGCGTGAATGGTAACGACACCCCACTGTTTCCGGCAAATAGCGCAACCCTGTGAAATGAGTTGTGTGGCATAACCTTTCCCCCGCTGGCGAGCATCGACAGACGTACTGATAATAATTTCGTCGGGCATATCCGCTACTGACTTACGCTCGAAACGTACCTGACCAACAGGCTGTTTCGCTTCATCGAAAAAGAGAAACAACAGCGTGTTTGGGTCGGTGAGTTTACGGGTGAACCAGGCCGTGTGTGTCTCCAGCGAAATTGGCGTTGAATTGAACGACCATTTTCGCGTATCGGGGTCGTTTGCCCAGGCGAAGTAAAGACGGGAGTCGGCAGGTTGAGCGGTTCGGTAGGTAAACATGACAGGGCTCGTGATTTTGCCCGACTAATTAAGCACTTAATTCTTGAAATAATTTCCGAAATCGCTCTGGTGAACGACCATCAAAAAAACGACCCTGATTGGTTACTGTTTGGGCGATCATTTCGGGTGAGAACGTAAACGATTGAATGGCTAATTTCAGCATCTGGTCGAGAGCCAGCACAGGTGTGAGTCGTGTTAGCAGAGTCGGGAAATTGACTGATAGCGCCAGTTTTTCTTCGGCTAGAAACCCTGCTAGCCGGTCTTGGTTTTCGGCAGTAACAATGCCGATTAGAGGTCGATTTACCGCACAAACCTCATAACTAATGGTACTGCAAGACGTAATAGCCAGTCGGCACCCCTGTATCTCGTTGACCATTTGACTCGCCGTAAGATTTTGCAGAATTGTAAGGTTCGTTAACTGACTTTGAAAGGCTTCAATAGCTGGGCGATTTGGGTGAAATGGCCCCAAAACCAGATGAACGGGCAAGCCGGCGTTGACCTGTTGAATAGCTTTTAAAACTGTGAGCGATACGTTCTGTGAATCGGCACCGCCCAAACTAACAAAAATGTGACCATCATCGGGGAACGTACCAAAGCCTTCGCTACGTAGAAATTCGGGACGTAGCAATGCGTAGTAAGGCCCTAGACAAAACTGTGTGTACGCTTCAGCATCATAATCCTGCGACGTAACGCCACCGGCGTGATTAATTACTACGTCGGCCACTTGATGACCTGTGATCAAATCATCGATAAAGACTAATTTTTTAGCTCGCCCCCGAATAGAACGCTGAGCGGTTTCATCGAACGAATAGCCATCCACAACGACTATATCTTCCGGATGAATCTGGCTCAAAAAAAAGGATTGATTTTCTGAATTAGGTAACGTAACAACGCTCAGGCCGGCTTGCTCGACCAATGAACGAACGGAATGGTCAGGCTCCGTGATTGCAAACTGCATCGAAAACTCACTTTTCAGCATATCGGCCAGCGCCAGGCACCGCATAACGTGCCCCATTCCAATCTGCGCATTCCCATCAGCACGAAAAGTGAGTTTCTTCATGAGGACATGGGCTTTCGAAAACTAGCGAGATTCGTTGTTTATTTTGTATTTGAGTTCCGCAACTTGCCAATCGGTCTCATTATCAATATCATGTGCCGCCATTTCGTAAATGACAATACCTCCGGAATTATCTGTAATGAGTAGCTGCTTTCGTTGGAACGCTGCTACGTTGAAGAAATAAAACTGACCGGCATCGTGGTAAGCCGGTTCCAAATCCTGCGAGCGTGTCAGGGCGTGTTCAGGCTGAAACCATTCTACTTGCCCATCCTTTAGCATCACTGCCCGTTGAATTGGAAATCCAAAATGCTGCACAGGATATACCGTATCAAACTGCTTTTCAGTAAGTAACGTAAAAGCTCGTTGCAGAAGGTCCGACGTTATGAAAGGGGAAGTAGGATAGAGGCAGCAGGCAAAATCGAACACTTTACCTGTCTGTTTATAGTCACTTAGTACTTCATTCAATACGTCACCAGTCGTAGCGAAATCATCAGAGGTTACGGCCGCTCGCAAAAACGGAACCGAGGCACCGTACTGGCGTGCTACGTCCGCAATTTCCTCGTCGTCGGTCGATACCATGACTTCGTCGAAAAGATGAGACGCAAGAGCGGTTTCAATGACGTAAGCGATGATGGGCCTTCCGAGAAAAGGGCGAATATTTTTGCGCGGAATCCGTTTGCTGCCGCCCCGCGCCGTAATGATCGCTACGTTACTCATGCCGGATGGTTTGGATTATTTTTTGACAAGATAACAGGGCGTTACGGCATAAGGAAAACGCTTGATTTCAACCGATTTATCTTTGAAAAACTCTTCAACAGCCGCATTCGCACCGGGAAATACGTTGGCGTAGTCGTCCAGCATAATCACGCCCCCTGGCAAAACCCGGTCGTAAAGATGTTCGAGAACGGCCTTCGTCGGTTCGTATACATCGACGTCGATGTTGAGCAGGCTGATACGTAGTTCGGGATGCTTTTCCAGATAGGACGGAATGGTCTGACAAACATCGCCCTGAACCAGATCAACGTTCTGGCCAATGCCTTTATGATGAAGCACAGTCATGAGTTGCTCAGTATCAATGCCTTCGTCGCCCGAATCGCTGATGAATTTTTCGCGCCAGGCTTTGTCATCCGCAAATTCAGTTTCAGGGAATGGGCCAAAGGCGTCAAATCCGATGATTTTCTTGGCAGCCGGATTATTCAGTAACTGCCGGAACGTAGCGAGTCGAATCAACGATGCGCCCTTAAACACACCACACTCCACGATGGCACCTGGTACGTCGATTGTCTGTTTATACAGTTCGTAATGGGCCATCACTTTCGCCATTCGGTTGACGTCCGAAGACCAGTAATAATTATTTTCGTACTCGAATGAGCGGGAGAAATCGGGCAGTTGAATCATGAATTTAAAATAAATGATCGGCGGCTACAGCGCCTTCTGGGTGGAAATCAAAGTAATAGCCGTTTAGAAACGGGTTGTCGGCGCGGGCGGTCATCCAGCCACTGGTGTCTCCGAAAAATTGTCGAAGTTCATTGTCGTCATACAATCGAATGGTGTATAGACCGTTTGGCGGCACGACGCAGCTACGTTCCAACACCGTTTCGTCGGCTTCGCGATAAAACGACAGCGTTACGTTGGCCCGCCGGTCGTAGTCGCGTAAGGGAGCCGAGTTGGTCAGAGCGATTTCTGAGTTTCCTACATTCACAAACGGTGCCCATTTGAACGTACCGGGTTTGTCCAGAATTTTCGGATTGCCCACTTGGGGCGAAAAACAAACGTTACTCGGCAAACCCGACAGACGCCCGTTTTGTCCTACGTTCAGGCCGAATTTGAGCCGGGTTGGAATGCGCGTTTCATCCGGCCAATGGCCAACTATCTGTGCCGTTTTGGCCCGTTCGAATGATACGTTCGCCTGATTTGCCAGATCGCCCAAATCAATCTGAACGTACTGATTACTACCTGAATGGAAATGTTCTGCGTCAGACACTACCCCCAAAAGCTTTCCATCTGCGTCGAAAAATCGGAATGACAGCGAAAAATCGGAGGGCGAGAAAACAGGATAAACGACCAATTTGGTGAAAAAGCCATCGGTCAAATACAAGGGAATGGACATCGACGAATCCCAAAAACGGTCGTCCTGTCGGGGCCAGTACGCTTTGCTATCGGCCACGCTCGAACTGTCGTAATAGGAGTGCGTAAGGCTCACGCTACGTGCCTTCTGGTCCAGATTTCCCACCAGAAAACGAGGGAAAAATCCCGAAAAATTATGCCCAAACCGAATCATACCCGGCTCGTCACCAAGCAGCGATTTTAGGTCGATATATTCTTTTAGGTATAAAAAAACAGTTTCGTAGGGCTTAAGATCAGGTAAAGTGAACGTACCAGATGTAGTGCGATGCTGGGTATCAACGATTTCGTAAGTAACGGTTGGCTGCTCAGAAGGTAGTGGTCCGTTCGTAAAACTGAGAAATGGGGCTAATTCATCCCGGCCATAAATATCAAAACCGGATTCACTTACTTGGTATTCAGTGTTTTGTTGCAGGTCTTCAATGTCGTTGTAGACGCGTCCAACCGTATGCACCACACTGCTGGACGTAGCATTATAATAAACCAGCACAAAGGCCGGATATGGGAATACTAAATCTTGCGTCGAGAAAATCTCCAGTTCGAGCGAACCTGTAAAGTTTTCGGCCTCATCATTTTTACGTAGTAAATCAGCGTATTCGCTCATTTGCACCGACCAGGCTTTGGCAGAGTCAATCAGGACGTATTTTCGCGAAAGCAACGTACCAGCCTGATTACGTAGCGTATAGAGCAGACCAACTTCGCGAATGTTACGTTTCAGCAGCCAATACCCCATAAAGATGACTTTACTGGAATACACATTGGTATGCAGCACCGGAAAAATCGCCGACGAACGTAGCACTGGCTTTCGATTTGCCACTAACGTCTCGCCCGCACTTTGGGTGGCCTGAAGATGACTCTGGTACGTGCGCATCGGTTCAGTTCGGGTTTATAAATGATTTAACGTGTAGAAATCCCAAAACCTGATTTATTACATAATTCTGCTCGTCGTCTGTCAATGTTGGAAACAGCGGCAGGCTCAAACCCTGCGCATAATAATGCTCAGCATGCGGAAAATCGCCGGGTTTCCAGCCGAACTGCCGGTAATAAGGCATCAGGTGAACCGGAATATAGTGCACCTGCGCAAAGATGTTTTTCGTCCGTAACGAATCGTACAAACCTTTGCGGTCTGGCGTTTGAATCACATACAGGTGGTAAGCGTGCCCGATGCCAGCCGGGGGAACTATAATTTGTATCGGAAGTCCACTGGTAGCGGCTTCACTAAAAGCCGCATCGTAGCGGGCAGCCAACTCGCGTCGACGGTCGAGCATGGCGTCGACGCGGTTCATTTGGCTCAGTGCAAGGGCAGCTTGTATATCAGTCAGGCGGTAGTTATAACCTAATTCCTGAAGTTCCATGTACCAGCCTCCGCGTTCGGGTTCGTCGGGGTAAGGCTGAGTCAGTTCTTCAGGTTTGTTTGTGATACCGTGGGTTCGAAGCCGAAGCAGGTGATGATAAAGCTCTTTATCGTTGGTTGTAATCATGCCTCCTTCGCCAGCCGCGATGTGTTTGACAGGATGGAAACTAAAGATGGCAAGTTCCGCCAGCGACCCGTCGCCACAACGATGCGTCACTCCATTTTTATCAACGAACGTAGCACCCGGCGCATGGCAACTATCTTCAATAATCCAAAGCCCAAACTCATCCGCCAATTCCCGAAAAGCAGCCATATCGACCGGATATCCCGCAAAATCGACCGGAATTATCCCTGAAAAATAACCTTTCGGATGACTTTCAAGTAGCGAACGTACTGCTTTGGGATCAAGTAGTACGTTGTCAGGGTCTATGTCAGCAAAATGAACTTCACCACCGCAATAGCGCACGCAATTGGCCGAAGCCGAAAACGTAATAGGCGTCGTAATGACCCGCGTTCCAGGCCCGACATTCAGCGCCATACAGCACAAGTGCAAGGCTGCCGTACCATTGGCAACAGCAACGGCATACGTAGCACCAACGTAGCGGGCAAATGCCTCTTCGAGTTCGCCAATTTTCGGGCCCTGCGTCAGGTGCGAGGAACGTAGCACAGCATTCACGGCGGCAATATCATCGTCGGTAATGTGCTGGCGTCCGTAGGGAATTGAGTTCATAAATGAATAATGGTTAATGAATAATGTAGAATGAGGTGCAAGTCATTATTCATTTTACATTCAACCGCACGGGCGGCCCCGATTATACACTAAAATCAGCGTCAACATGCTCCCGAATCTGATCGCGCAGTTGTGCTACGTTGAGCCAGTCGGTATTGGTGCCAGAATTGTACTTGAAACCCATCTCCACCATCTTTCCGTTAAAAGCCTGTGCATATTCTTCCATTGTCCACCAAAGCGGAGCTGCGGGCGTGATGACGTAGTACTTATCCGTTTCGATGGTGTTCAGCGAGTCGGTTTCGGTAATCATTTCCTCGTGCAGTTTCTCGCCCGGCCGAATGCCCACGATACGTTGCTCGGCGTTGGGAGCAATGGCTTCGGCCATTTCGGTGATGCGGTACGACGGAATCTTCGGAACGAAAATCTCACCGCCCCAGGCGTGTTCGAGCGCATACAGTACCATCTCGACACCATCTTCCAGTGAAATATTAAACCGCGTCATGTCGGGATGGGTTATTGGCAAAACGCCATCTTTCCGTTTGTCCAGAAAAAACGGAACAACCGATCCCCGCGACCCAATTACGTTGCCGTAACGTACCACCGAAAAGCGCAAATCGCGTCGGCCTTTCATATTGTTGGCGGCAACAAATAGTTTATCGGAGCAAAGTTTAGTCGCTCCGTAGAGGTTGATGGGCGCGGCTGCTTTGTCGGTCGAGAGAGCTACTACGCGCTGAACGCCGTTGTCTAATGCGGCATTAATTACGTTCTCTGCTCCGAATACGTTGGTTTTGATGCACTCCATCGGATTGTACTCGGCGGCTGGAACCTGTTTCAGCGCGGCAGCATGAATAATGATGTCGATGCCTTCGCAGGCCCGCTTGAGCCGTTCACCGTCGCGCACATCACCAATAAAAAAACGGATGGATTTGTATTTCGACTGTGGGTAATACTGCGACATTTCGAACTGCTTGAGCTCGTCGCGCGAGTAAATAACGACACGTTTAACATCCGGGTAACGTTGGTACACCATTTCGACAAACTTCTTGCCGAATGAGCCGGTGCCACCCGTAATCAGAAGAGATTTATTTGTAAGGTCAAGATTTGAGGTAATAACTGATTGATTCATAGTAGATTAGCCTTGTTTTTAATTTAGGCTACTGTAATCGTTATGTAAGCGATTGGCGAAACCCGAACGACAGTCCGTTAATTATTCAGCAAAGGTAAGGTTATTCCTGACGCAACTAGGTGAGGGCTTTTTCAATAATGTAAGGACTTATTTCTTTGCCAGCCTCGCCAGCCCGACTAACGATCTGTTGCCATTCACTATCGGTAGCGTATACCTGGTGAGCTTTCTTTTTAGAGGCATCGGGCTTTTTGTGCCGACCTCTGCGCTTAGTTTCCTGTTCCATGACTCAAAGCTATAAAAACATTTTTAATATTTTTAATCAAAACATTTTTCAAAACATTGTAAAAATATAAAAACCTCGTATATTTACAGGGCAATCTTAACGCATCTACTAATGGAATTAAACATCTTAACCGCTCCGATCACTACGCAGGAAATCGAATGGCGTGTGCAGTCGCAGACCAAAGACGGACAGAAAATTATTGTTCTACCGTATAT
>NZ_JACWZY010000023.1 GCF_014699005.1 Spirosoma profusum | reverse complement strand
AGGGATCGAAGGCTGATTCAAGTTTTCTTCCATAAAAAAGAAGTTGCCTTCTTTACAAATTAACTCACGGATCAATAGAAGGTTTTAAGGCGGTAAAATTAGCAATGATATCGCTAACACTAGTAGAAAGTTTACCCGTTAATATCTCTATTTTATCGGTTGCTGTCTGAATATTTTGCGTTGTCTTTTCTACTTTGTCTTTATTCTTTTTGTTTTCAGCTTCTACAATTCTGGCAATCATAATAGCGGCCAGTAATCCTAGTATACCATTTATGAGCCCTGCTACATCAATATGCTCGGTTAAAACGCGCATGCGTGATTCATGACCACCAAATGCCTCTGGAATCCAGAAAAAACAATATCGTAAGATAGCGAAAAAGATTACAATTATAATGAGGAAATAGATGCCTAACATTAGCCTCGGATATGGCGTAATAATATCGTCATCCTCTGAATTATTTTCTTTCGTAATTGTATCGTATTTTTCAAGGAATAAACGAAATTCAGCAGGTAAATATTTTTTCCAAAAGCCAAATATATTACTTAACCATTCGAATGTTTTTGTCTTTCGAATGACTATTTTTTGATCGCCTGAGGGCAATGTTATTGTTTCCTCTTTATATGTTACAAATAATCTGATAAGTATACGTAAGACAACAAGGAAGAGAATTCCGAAAACAATTCCTGGATAATGTGAGAGTAAAAAATCTTTTACAGATTCAAAAAAGGACTTAAGTGTGTCAAGCATAAAGCCAGTATTTATGTGGATATAGAATATACAATCGACTAAAGACTATGCATTATCAATTATACTATTAAGGTTCATTCAACATCAAATAGTAGTATCAATAGCTTAATTCGGTTACTAAAATTTAAATAGTAAAGCAGAAGAGGGTATATAAGTAAAAAGGAGGTAATTTAACAATAACACGATGAGCTCCCCCAATTTCTGGCTCTTACGCATTTAATGTGACTCAAAACCGGTAAAGCACTCGTTGTCGCAGTACATTCAACTTGGCTCATCCATACATCTGCTGCTTAATGAGCTTCAGTCGGGTCACTCGTTCTTCCGTTTGCCCATTGCTCCAAGTCACGTCCACAGCCGCTCGCCCATCTGACGGACGTAGCACCGTGCCGACAGTAACCATAACCATCTGATAATCATGCCGCATCTACTCCCAGACTAGTTAATAAGTCGGCTTCCACTCGATTCAATTACTTAAAAGTCCTGTTTCATGATAGAGCTTTTTCTTTCAACGGTCACAAAGGCGATTTCCAGGTAGGTAGTAATTGTAGATAGGCGATAAAATACTGATTATAAGGGTAGTATAGCTTTGCATTGCCTGCTCAGCAATTCTTGGGTAAATAGCCGAACTTCTTTTTAAAGGCCGCTGTAAAGTGCTGGGGATTTTTGTAGCCAATCAGAGCAGATATTTCGGCAAGAGTTTCATACTGGCCGCTGAGAATGAGCTCGCGGGCGTGTTCCATCCGCTGATCGGAGATGTAGCCGAAGATCGTAGTCCCAAAAAGTTGCTTAAAATCTTCCTGTAATTTCGTTCGATTGATCCCCACCGTTTTCGCCAGCGTCTCAATGGAATAAGGCGCATCCAGGTTGGCTAGCAGCAAGGCTCTTACTTCATGAAGTTTATCCTGTGCTTGCTTCTTTAAAATTGGCCGACTTTCCGTCTCTAATGTCTGAATCTGACTAATCTGAAGCGTCAATAGTTCAATGATTTTGGCTTCAACGAGCATCTTTTTTAGCGAACCAACATACTGGCAATTCTTAATATCGAAAATTATTTGCGACATACGGAAGGTTACCGGGTAACTCTTATTACCCAATAGAGCCGGTTGCGCTTTCTCGATTAAGTAGCCAAATCGACCCAGTTGTTCCAGATCATTATTAAACAGCCTGCGAAGAAAATCCAGCGATAATTCAATTTCGACGCTTGATGCATTAGACGTTTTCTGATACGTTAGTGGCCCTTTAAGAGCGGGGTAAAATAGCAGCGAATGTTGCCCCTGCGAAATGACCGTATCAGGCTCGAAACGTCCTTTGGGCTGATATAAACATCCCTGTGTTGTCAGCTCAAAATGCATTTGCAGATATGGAAAATCGCTTTCTATGTTGTAGGTGAAGGCATAATCATGTCTAACCTGAAAGAAACTAGCCATTACGCCATCGATATAAATCCGATGCGATTTTGAATAGAGACCATCAAACGCAAACTCCGATTTTACTTCGCGAAGACCAATGGCATTGCCTACCCGATAGCCTTCGGTGTACTCTCGAACGTGGTTATGTTCCTGTATAGCATCTGAGCTAAATACTATTTTCATAAAAAGGCTGCTTATCGCGGCATTAATATTGTTTATCGCGTTACTCCGACTCTTTCAGTTGCCTGTACTTTTGTAAGTTATTAAGAATTGGTCTTAATAAGCAAATGTATAAACGAATGAGCAAAGGAATGCTATTCCTTTCGGCCTTTCTTATCTCGCTGAATGTCTGGTCACAATCAGAGTCGTGGACGTTGACAGGGACTGTAAAAGATAGCAAAGGGAGCAGCTTACCCGGCGCTACGATTAGTCTGACAGAATTTAAGAAATATACAACGGCTAATGGCGAAGGTCGCTTCGAATTCGCAGCGATTCCAAAAGGAACGTATCATATTCAGGTAACGCACCTTGGTTACAAAACACTGATACAGATAGTACGTCCTCGTAATCAGTCGATTGTTGATTTCAATCTGACGCTACAGGAAGACGCCAGCCAGCTTTCGGAAGTGCAGGTAGTTGGCAAAACCGAAACGCAACAGGCGAAACTGCAACCCATTAAAGCCGAAGTTATTAATACCAAAGCCGTGCAGGAGCAACCCGCTACGTTGGTTGAGCTGATGAATCGTTCGGCGGGCATTCGTATTCGGCAAACGGGTGGATTAGGTTCCGATGCGGGGCTGATGATGAACGGATTTCAGGGACGGGCCATCAAGAATTTTAAAGATGGTATTCCGATGGATTACCTTGGGGCGGGCTACAACATTGCGCTTGTTCCGGTCAACATGCTTGAACGGGTAGAGGTCTATAAAGGCGTATTACCCACGGGTTTAGGAGCTGATGCACTAGGGGGCGCGGTGAATCTGATCACTAAAAAATCGCTCTATCGCTATGCCGAAGCGTCTTATGAGATTGGCTCATTCAATACCCATCGCCTATCGCTGAATGCGCTTTATACAGACACAACCCTGAAATTTTTCGTCGGAGCGGACGCGTTTCTCAATCGTTCCGATAATAATTACGACGTAACGGTCAACGTAACGGATCGGGAAACGGCCACGCAGCGACCCGCCACGGTACGTCTGTTTCACAACCGGTTTACGAATTATTACGCCGAACTCTACGGTGGAATCACCAACACGCGCTGGGCCGATGAACTACGAATTGGCGTGACGGGCTTCGACATCGACCGGCAAAATCAATACGGAGCTACCATGTCGCAGCCGTTTGGGGCGTCGGTTAGCCGTCAGTATTCCATAATTCCGACGCTACGTTACCGGAAGGCATTCGACAAGCTCAGTATCGACCAGTTTCTGACCACGAGTACAATTCGCGTAACGCAGACCGATACGGCGAAAGGTACGTATGACTGGTACGGCAATTTCATTCCGAGTCCATCGCGGACGGGTGAGGCTATCGTACGTGGTACGTTGTCGTCGCTTGATTTCACGTATTTCACCTCACGCACGAACCTCGCCTGGTCGGTCAACGACCGGCACAAACTGGAACTGAACGTAGTGTCGGCGAATATGAGTCGACTGGGGCGTGACCCGCTGGGCGTTACGTTCCGGGATTCGGGGCGTGACGTATTGACTGTAAAAGCGAACTATTACAAAGCCGTTGCTGCGCTTGGACTAACGTCAGATTTGGCTAATGAGCGGATGGTTAACAACCTGATTGTTAAGTTCTATCATTATGATACCCAAGCCATTGATGCTGATTACTACGGTACTGAAGAGCCGCGTGCCGCATCGACTAATCGTTGGGGCGTGGCCGAAGCGCTTAAGTTTTCGCTGACACCTTCATCGTTTGTCCGGGCTTCTGCCGAATTCGCCACGCGGCTGCCCGAACAGGACGAAATGTTTGGCGATGGCAATTTTAACCGGTCCAATTTCGCGCTTCTTCCCGAACGTAGCACCAACGTCAACCTGGGTTTTCGTACCGAGAAATTTGAACGCTACAGCCTCGAAGTTAATACGTTCTATCGCGTAACGAAGGACATGATTTTGCGCGTTCCGGTCGACTTTCTCTTCAGTCAGAACCAGAACGTAACGAGCGTGCGTGGTCTGGGCGTTGAGTCGGACGTAACGGTGTTTCTCTGGAAATGGCTGCGGGCAAATGGCAATTTTACGTATCAGGATTTTCGACTGTTCAACACGGGCAACCGCATTGCCGAAGGCTCGCGATTACGTAACACACCATATTTCTTCGCCAATCTGGGCCTGAGCGGCACCCGTAGCCACATCCTCTCCTCGCGCGACAAACTGCATCTGTATTACTACTACATGTTTGTCCGGGAATATTATCTGGATTACATACCCAAAGCGCAGGAACCGACTGGTTTTCTGGGGCTTTGGGGGCGTGCCCAATTCGATGCGCCGAACATCATTCCCAATCAGGCCCTGCATACGATCGGGTTTACCTATAACCCAATCAACACCCGATTTGCGATTGGCCTACAAGTCAAAAATCTGCTCAATACGCCTGTTTACGACAATTTCCGGATCCAGAATGCGGGCCGAAGCTTACACCTGAAATTGAATTACATCCTCCAATAAATTGAATTACCCATGAAAACGATTATTTCCAAGTTTGCCTTTGTCTGTCTGACCATCGCCCTGATTGCCGGGTGTAGCAAAGACAACACCAATAACCCGAATCCGACGCCCACCGCCGACGCCAAATTCGTCCTGATGACCGACGTAGTGAAATTCTCGTCGCCGGGTTATTTCACCGCGTTTACCGGTATGCCGACTGGAACGGTAAATCCGATCTCGTCGAAAGCCCTGCAAATCAAAGAAGCGTTTGGGTTTCGGGCATTTGGCAAGTGGTTCTTTAACCGTAGTAATGCGGCTGGTGATATCGGATTGCAAAAGTATACGGTCGCCGACGATGGCAGTATTGTCAATGGTGGGTTCATTGCTGGCTCGACGCAATTTTTGGTGGTGAGTGAAACCAGCGGTTATTATCTCGACGAAACCCGTGGCACGCTAAAACTGCAAAAATTCAACCCGACTACCATGCAGCGGACCGGCGAAATCGATCTGTCGTCACTTCAGAAAGCAGGTGTTGACTATCAGGTGATTGGCAAGCATACGCTGGCGGCTAAAGAAGGAAAACTGTATGCGGGTATTACGTACGGCACGAAAACGGCGCAAGGCTATGGCGATGATCTTTACAACTACATCGAGTTTGCCGTGATCGATATGGCTACCGATAAACTGGACAAAACCATCAAATACGACGGATTGAAAAGCGTCGGTTGGGGATCGTCGGGCAATAAGATGTGGAGCATCGGCGATGATGGTGCGTTGTATCTCTATAGTACGTCGCTAGGAACAGGTTTCGACAACTCGTCGGTGCTACGTATCAAGAAAGGCGAGACGGATTTCGACCGTACGTGGATTCTGAAAGCCAATGATTTAGCAAAAGGTGCATCGATTGTGACCGCGTTTGTGAAAAATGGCAAGATGTACATTGAACTACCATCCGAACCCCTGGCAGCCAACTTTTCAAATCTACAGAGCCCAATTTTCGACTATTACGTGATCGATATGGCTACCGGCCAAAAAACGAAAATCGAGGGGATGCCGCAACACGATTTCGCGTATGCCAACGATTATTCAATCACCGAAATCGATGGTAAAATCTATTTCTGGGTACGCAATCCGAGCCAGAAAATTGATGGCTATTACGTACTGGATGGCACCAAAGCCACACAGGTATTCAACGTAGCACACGATGGCAGCATCTGGGGGCTCGTGAAGTTGCAATAATGATTCTGCCCGTAGTGAAACCGCTCTAAACGAACTTATTATGAGCACGACCAAACAGGTAAAAACCTGGTTTAACATTCACAAATGGACGAGTCTAATTTGCACGGCTTTTCTGTTGATGCTATGTCTGACAGGTTTACCGCTGATTTTTCATGAAGAATTTGAAAGTCTGGACCCCAAACTAGCGCCGGAAATGCCCGCAAACACGCCCAAAGCTAGTTTAGACCAACTAGTTGAAACGGGTTTGAAGCTGAATCCTGACAAAGTGATTCGTTTTCTGTATTGGGATGATCATCAGCCGAATACCGTTTCGTTAAGTTTGTCGGATTCGTTGATGGCTCCGCCCGGTAACTTCAAACTAGTCGTACTTGACGAACGTACCGCCAACGTTTTGGAAGCGCCGAACATTCAGGAAGGGTTTATGTATACCATGCTTCAATTGCATACCGATATGTTTATGGGTATCGGGGGCAAGCTATTTCTGGGATTAATGGGTATACTGTTCGTGCTGGCCATTATTTCGGGACTGATGCTCTACGGCCCGATTATGAAACGGTTTGATTTCGGGATGGTACGTTCCGAAAAATCGACCCGGTTGAAATGGCTTGATTTACACAATCTGTTGGGCGTAGTGACCATCGCATGGGCCACGGTTGTTGGGTTTACGGGAGTAATCAATACGTTGTCGGAGGTAGTGCTTGGGTTATGGCAACTGGACCAACTGTCTGAGATGACAGCTCCCTACAAAAATGCCGCTCCGTTGACCGGCAAACTCAGTTCACTGGATGCTGCTTTCGACGTAGCACGGAAAGCGGCCCCCGAAATGGAACCGTATCTGGTGGCTTATCCGGGAACGGCGTTCACGAGCAAACACCACTACGCTGTTTTCGCCAAAGGGAAAACTCCGTTGACGGAACGATTAATCAAACCGGCGCTCATCGACGCGAAAACCGGCAAACTAACCGATATGCGTGATATGCCGTGGTACGTTAATACGCTCTTTATTTCCCAGCCGCTCCATTTTGGTGATTATGGTGGACTGCCGTTAAAAATCATCTGGGCGCTGTTCGACATGATTACGATTGTCGTGCTGATTAGTGGTCTCTATCTATGGTTTGCCCGAAATAAAGCGACCAAAGCGCAGATTGCCCGCATGGACAAAAGCAAATCGACTAAGACCAGTCAGCAGGTCGAAGATGCTGAAATATTGACACTTAGCCTACAGGAGGGGGAGAAAAATGATTAACCGATTCTGGCATATCTGGACTATCCCGTTATTACTAGGCATTATCAGTCTTGGCGGACTTATCTCCGCGCTGGTCGGCGACGATATCTGGGACGTATTATCCTGGCTTACGCTCGGTATTCCGCTACTTGTGATCGCCCGGTTCTGGCTCAAACCGCAGGGCAGTAAGAAACTAATAAAGTAGTTATTAGCTTATTAGTTTCCATCAGTCATTAGTCATCGAAAGTCACACTAATGGCTGATGGAAACTAATAGTGCTGGCAACATTCAGCACACAAACAGCTGGTATATTGAGCGTCAACGTACCACTCGTAGCCCACTATCCTTCAAAATCTGCCCTATTCTATTCGCGAGGTAAATCGAAGCTTCAATCTCGGCTTTGCGAATAGCGACGCTTTCGATATTGAAACCGAAGGGGATAGATCGTTCCATACAGAATGTGGTCAGCGCTGAGGCAATGTCGAGACATACCTTCACCGTTTTTTCAAGCATATCCTCCGATGTTTTCAGCTCCTCTTTCAACTCATTCGGTACGTGAATACCTAACCATTCCATAAACTGGAGCGTTTTGTCCGAGCCGCAGGCGGTAAGCGTGAAAATGATGGTTGGCGGTTTTATAACCAGCTTATTACAACTGATGTAAAGGTCTTCGATAACTTGCTTGGCGTAGTCAAGATTGAAAACGCATTGTGAGATAAAATAAGATACCCCGCAGTTCATTTTATCCAGTATCCTGGCATCCTCATCTTGCAGCACTTGATGTCGTTCAGGGATAGTTACAGCTCCAATAACCGATGTATCCTGATTCCTGCTCCATAATTTGTAAGCTTCCGGGAGGCTGGTTTTAACCGGGAGACCTGGAGCTGGTATGCCGACAAAAACGGGGTAGAAATTTTGTTTATGAAGCTCTGTCAGCCAAGCGGATAGCTCGTCGGTAGAAAATTTACCGGCGGGACGGTAGATTATTTTCGGAACGGGTAAATTACTCAGATAGCTGGCGGCAAAGCTAAGCGGATCAAGTGCATTGATAAACGGAAATGGCCGTTCTTCTTTTGTGCGAGCTGACTCATCCTGGACATCATAAACTACCAGGGCATCCATATCCAGTGTGGATAGTCGCTCTATTGTTTTTTGGGCAATCTCGGCAACGCGTTCGGGTTGATTACCGAATTTGGGCGGAGCGATGCCATAAAGCAGCACGCCTGATTCTCTGGATTTGATCTTTTCTAGAAACATTTTAGGTACTTAAGCTACGAATTCGGGCATTTAAGATACTACGTATATAATGGATAGGCTGCCATTATCACTCGTATTTCAATAAAATTCAGTAAAGTGTCTTAGTGATGGCCTGATTTGCCAGGTTACTCGCCGAAGTATTCTGCATAATTATTCTCGGTTTCATGTAAGCGAACGGAGTGCAGAAAAACGCCTTCATTACGTTCTATTGGCCCTTTTAGCTGAAAAAAGATCTCGATACAAAGCAGTTCGGTCGTCGCCATTTTACGGGTCATAAAATCGACGTCCAGGTTGAGATTTTTATGGTCGAGCTTCTCGATTATATGCTCTTGTAGGATCACCTTGAGGAGCTTCAAGTCGATCAGGTAACCGGTTGCATTACTGACTTCCCCCTTGACGGTCACGAAAAGGCTATAGTTATGACCATGCCAGTTTGGATTGGCGCATTTACCAAATACTTCTTCGTTTTTTTCGGAATTCCAGTCTTCCCGATACATCCGGTGTGCAGCATTGAACGTTTCCCGGCGTGTTAAGTATATAATCATTGATAGCTTGTTAAAGTTAGAATGGCAGACGACACCGCCCGCCATTCTTGTTATTAACGTATGCTTACTGTGCTGATTTGTTCCCGGGCTTGTTTGGCGGCAGCCACCATATTCTCTAAGGCTGCTTTGGTTTCTGGCCATTTACGGGTCTTCAAACCGCAGTCCGGGTTCACCCATAAGTTTTGTGCAGGCAGCAGGTCTGATGCTTTAACCAGTAACGACGTCATTTCGTCCGTACTGGGAACCCGTGGTGAGTGGATGTCGTAAACACCGGGACCAATTTCGTTTGGGTACTCAAAATGAGCGAATGCGTGTAGCAATTCCATCTGTGAACGGGATGTCTCAATCGTGATTACATCCGCATCCATAGCAGCAATGTGTTCGATGATATCATTAAACTCACTATAGCACATGTGGGTATGAATCTGCGTTTTGTCCGCAACGCCACTTGTCGTTACCCGAAAGGCTTTCACGGCCCAGTCCAGATAGTGCGGGTGCTTGGCTTTCCGTAGGGGTAACCCCTCCCGGATAGCCGCTTCATCGATCTGGATGATGCCAATCCCAGCGGCTTCCAGTGCCAGCACTTCATCATGAATGGCCAGCGCGATCTGGTTCGTAGTCACCTCACGGGGCTGGTCGTCACGTACAAATGACCATTGCAGAATGGTTACCGGACCGGTCAGCATGCCTTTCATCGGTTTATCGGTTTGGGCAGCCGCAAATTTAGTCCAGCGCACGGTCATATCGTTCGGACGACTAACATCCCCAAAAATCACTGGTGGTTTTACGCATCGGCTGCCATAACTCTGCACCCAACCATTATTAGTAAACAGAAATCCTTCGAGCTGTTCTCCGAAATATTCCACCATGTCATTCCGCTCAAATTCACCGTGTACCAATACGTCGATTCCGATTGATTCCTGCCAGCGAATCGCATCGATGGTCGCCTGCTCAATCGACTGTTCGTACTGATCAGTGGTTAGTTCACCTTTTTTGAATTTGGCCCGCAACTGACGGATATCTTCCGTTTGCGGGAATGAGCCAATCGTTGTGGTTGGGAAGAAAGGCAGGTTGAAACGCGCACGCTGAATTTGCTGACGAATCGGAAAAGCGCTGATACGTGTTGCGTCGGTGATGGCTGCCACCCGGTTTTTTACAACTTGCTTATGCACTTTCTGGGACGAACGTCTGCTTTCGAGCGCTTTTTTATTGATTTCCAGCAACGTATTGTTGCCCTCAACAATCTGCTTAAGTTCACTGATTTCATTCAGTTTCTGTTTAGCAAAAGCCATCCAGTTTTTGATCTCCGGATCAAGTGCGGTTTCCCCATCCAGATCGATCGGGCTATGCAGCAGCGAGCAGGATGGCGCAACAATCACGCGGTCCGTCCCGAGTTTTTCAATAGCCGTATTGATCAGGTTCAAGGAGTGCTCGTAATCGTTCTTCCAAACGTTACGTCCGTCAATGATACCCAGCGAAAGCTGAAGCTGGTCGGGAACCAGCGCCAGGACTTCATCTAATTGCTCGGGCGCACGTACCAGATCAATGTGCAATGCCTGGATTGGAAGACTTACTGCTAACGCCGTATTATCCAGTAACGCTTCGAAGTACGTAGCAACCAATAGATTAACGCCATTTACCTGGTCGGCAATGTTGCGATACGCTAACGTAAAGGCTTCTTTCTCTTTCTTTGACAGATCAAGGGCTAGATATGGCTCGTCGAGTTGGACCCACTCAGCACCTAACTGACCCAGACGGTTAATAATCTCGACATAGACCGGAATTAGCTTATTAATCAGATCGATACGTTCGAAACCCTCTTCTTTTTCTTTGCCAAGCAGCAAATAACTGATCGGCCCAACCAGTACCGGCTTGGCTTTCTGGCCGAGTAGCTGCTTCGCGCTCATGTATTCAGTGAACACGGTTTCAGTATAAATGCGAAACTCCTGATGAGCAGTGAATTCTGGTACGATGTAATGGTAATTGGTATCCAGCCACTTGGTCATTTCCATGGCCGTAATATCAAGACCATCTTTCTGGTAGCCACGGGCCATCGCGAAATAGAGATCCATTTCCTGGTTGCTCTTTACCTGAGACAGCACGGGGGCGTACCGTTGTGGAATTACGCCCAGAAGTAGGCTCGTGTCCAACGTCTGATCGTAAAAACTGAAATCATTGCAGGGGATCAGATCAATACCAGCGTCAAGTTGAGTTCGCCAGTTTTCCTCTTTAATTTTCTGAGCAACCTGGTTCAATTCCGTCAGGTTGATCTTGCCTGCCCAATACTGTTCGTTGGCTTTTTTTAGTTGTCGTTGACCACCAATCCGTGGGTAGCCCAGGTTCTGCGTTCGCATTATCGTTGATTAGTTGATAAAAAACCGTTTAAACGTGCCGGACGAAACTGGGTACATTACGTACAGTTGCGCGACAATCGGGATTTACACCGAATCGGTCTGATCACCGATTCGCTTTCCATTCCGGTTTTCACCGAAAAGCTATTCCAGTTGATTCAGAAAAAGAGATGAATCGAATTTATTTAGGGATTAAAATTCTGCACAAAACTATATATTAAGATTTATTATCTATTTTTATAGTATTAATTCGGATTAAAAATCTAGTATTGTTGTGTTGGTAGGTAATAATTCTATTAGCGGAAGCTATTTTATAAATAACAGGAAATTATTCTATGGAAAAACTCGATGAGATAGACGGGCAGCTTCTCAAATTGCTGGGAGACAATTCTAAACTGACCATTAAAGAGTTAGCAGATCGGGTACACCTATCGCATACGCCAGTTTTTGAACGGGTGAAACGATTGGAGTCGAATGGTTATATTAAAAAATACATCGCTCTGCTCGATGCCGAAAAGCTCAATTATGGGCTAATTGTTTTTTGTAATATTAAGCTCAAGCAGCACGATAAGCGTATCGGTCACGAGTTTGTAACCGACATTCTTCGGCTGGACGAGGTAGTTGAATGCTATAATATTTCCGGGGATTTCGACTTTCTCCTGAAAGTGTATGCGAAAGATATGAAACACTATCAGGATTTTGTCTTTAATAAACTTGGTTCAGTGACCAGTATTGGCAGTACACACAGCACCTTTGTTATGAGCGAAACTAAAAATACCTATAACGTTAACTTTTAGACCAATTATCCCACGGCTCAACGTATCGATCCATCTTCACCCGGTAAGTGTAAAAACAAGTTCGACACAGTAGTTTGGTATGCATAAGAAATCGGGTGAACTGGATTGATATGTTGGTCAATCCAGTTCACCCGATTTCTTATATTTAGACTCCGCTTTTATTAACAGATTAATTCATCAACTGATCGAAACTCAGGCTGATGTAGTACATGGAGCCAACAAGAGGGTTACCCCACGCCTGACGGTATAGTGTGCCTGTCAGGTTAGTGCCACCAATTTTCAGGATTGATTTAATGCCTGAAAGTTTCTTGCTGACCTGAGCGTCCAACGTACTGTAGGCGGGTACGATGGTTTGTTTGCGCCCCGTAGCTTCGGTATTACCAAAGCTACCCTCCCACAAGAAAGCATCCTGCGCCCGGTAAACGATATTGAACCCAAATCCAGATCCGCCCACATTGCGATTACCAAATGAGAGATTATAGCGGTATTTAGGCGTATTGAAGAACGTAACAAAACCAACTGGAAGTGCTGCTTCATCGACCAGATAATTCGACGATACGTTGCCACCGATGGTATAATTAGCGGGTAGCAAGTAATCTAAACCAATCGCCCAGCCTGCATTTTTCACCTGCGTTGGCGAATTGACAGGGTAAGAATATACGTTACGTGTATTGCTGCTTATGAGTTGAAGCACTGTTGCTGGGTTAGCGAGCGAAACCGGCTGAGCGCCCTGCACAACTACCTGACTGCCTAAGAAATTCAGGAACCGATTATAGTAATAATAGGCATCGATAAATAACTTGTTGCCTAACAGACCTTTATAGCCTATTTCATACGTCTCTACGCGCTCTGGATCATAACCGGGGTCTGTCGTCGGCCTTAGCAACGCAATGGCCTGCGGTAACGCAGCCTGACCGCCCTGTTGCAACGTAGCACCGAACGCCTGTACTGATTGAAGGGTAAACGTTGGATTGTTGGTAAAGTTATACCGCTGCTTAAAGAACGGAAGTCCACCGATTAAACGGGCTGTTGGGGTATTCAGATCGATGTATTGATCCTGATTGGTCGGAATTCGGAAACCGCGCTGGAACGACGCCCGGAAGTTATGTACTTTAGATACAGTTAATACGGCCGATAAGCGAGGGCTAACCTGTGCTTTAAAATTCTGGTTCTTGTCGTAACGTAACGAACCCGTCAATTTCAATACGTCGGCTATGGTTTTAGACGCCTGTGCATAGGCACCATATTCATCAATCGTAAATTCTTTGCCTCCCTCGTCGCGGGCAAACAACGTACCTTCTGAATTTAGTGCATACCGACGGAAGTTTCCACCAACGATCAATTCAGCGATTTTTGGGCTCAGTATTTTGCTGAAATTATACATAAACTCGCCGTGGTAGAGGTTCGTTTTGTCCAGGAACCGGGCACCTACGCCACTTGCATTTCCCGGAATCGGACGACCTGTTACGTCATTCAGAGCACGGTCAAACTCGGGAGTTCCGGGCAAATAGCGTCCCTGATCAGCCGCGCCCCTGGCCTGATTCAATAAGGCGGTTTGTTGACCAGCAATATAGCTGTTGGCAGCCGCTAATGCAGCAGCCGGTGCCTGACCAGCTCCCAAAGCGGTCAGATACGCGCCAGCATAGCTTGTTAATGCGTTTTGACCGTATGCCCCAAAGAAAGTTGGGAACCATTTTGCTGCGCTTCCGCTCCAGGCTTCGTTAATGCCCTGCCCTAAAATCGATGTAGCATAGGCGTCGCCCGAGCGTTCCTGCGTTGTGTAGGCCCGAACGAAGAAATTAGAGCCCCGTAATTCGAGTTTGTATTGACCTAATACAAATCCTTTGATATAGTACCGGTCGGCACCTGTATACACGGTTGTTCCCGTTCCCCAGTTGGCCTGAAGAATGGCTTCTACGTTCTCATTGAGCCGATAATGCAGCGCACCATTTAGTTTCAGGTTCTGTGCATCGTAATTCACCAGATCCCGCTCCAGATAGCCCGTCCGGGAAATATTCAGGTTAGGAATAAGGTTATTAAAGATTTGCAGCGGAGTCAGACCCGTAAGTTGTGGCAATGTCCGGTTGCCCGCCTGCGCAATCTGCGTTGTGGCAATCGCTCCCAACAAAGCCGACGTACCGTTAGCACCGGTTCCGGGCGTTCCATTTCCTAAAAGCGACGAATAAATATTGGCACTGGCATCGCCGTAGATATTGACACCATCATAACCCTGATTATTGTCGCGGGTACCATTATCCAACGTAAAACCGTTCGAAAAACTCTGATCGCGGTAATCCGTAGCCTGCCAGTCTTTCGAAGCTATGTACGAAACCCCAACCTTGAACGCGAACTTGTTGTTGAAGGCTTTGGCGTATCGGAAAGCAGCATCGTAAAAAGGCGTCGAGGCTGTAGAGCGATTGCTGGCGTTCATGACGCCCGTTTTCACGTAAGCGCTCAAACCCTGATACAGAAAAGGACTCTTCGAGGTCATCAACAATAAGCCATTGATGGCGTTGGGGCCATACAGAGCCGACGCAGCGCCCGGTAGCAATTCCACGCTTTCGAGGTCCAGTTCGGAAACACCGGCAATATTTCCCACCGAAAAGTTTAAGCCAGGTGCCTGGTTATCCATTCCGTCGAGCATCTGGACAACCCGCGTATTCCCATTCGAGCCAAACCCCCGTATGTTAACCGATTTGAACGTCTGGCTCTGCGTGTTCATGTCGACGCCTTTGATATTCTGGAGCGCATCGTAAAACGAAGCCGAGGGTGTATTCTGAAATGAGCGAATATCTAACCGCTCAACCGACACCGGCGATTTCAATACGCTTTCTTCCACCCGCGACGCCGATACCACAACTTCCTGACCCTGGATTACCTGCTCTTTCAGGCTAATATTCAGGTCGGTTTGGTTGCCGTTGATCGCAACTTCCTGCGTTTGAAAACCGACACCCGTTATGGCAATGGTAAATGGCGTTGCCGTGTTCGTAGTTAGCGAAAAATTCCCCTTCTGATCGGTGATGGTTCCAATTACTTTTCCCTTCACGGAGATGCTAATACCAGCCAGTTCATTTTTTTTCTCGTCGACTACTTTTCCGGCGATACGTGTCTGTGCGAAGGCAGATAAGCCAAGCAGGCAGAAAAAGACCCCCAAAAGTAAAGATTTAGTAACTATTTTGCGCATATGCGATTATAAGTTAGTGAACAGGAATGCCTATTGTTGACTTTGGAGATAAACATACAGTAAGTCTGCGTTTCGTACAAAAATTTCTTGCAAATGATAAATTAATTTTTCAGAAGTTACAAAGTGGTAAGGCTATAAAGTTGTAAAGCTAGTCACATATGTAGTGAACTTTACAACTCTATATCCTTACCGATTTATAACCTTTTCATGCCTGATTTCGGTCCTCCAGGGCAATCCGTATAAGATCAATCGTATTTTTAACACCAGCTTTGCGGATAATACTGGCTCGTTGATTCGCCACTGTATTCGGGCTGATACCGAAACGTTCGGCGATTTCGATACTACTCAGACCGTCGATCAGGCAGGCCAGAATCTGCGCTTCCCGGGAGGTTATCTTTTTCCAGACGGATGGGCTTTTAGGTAGTGTTGGGGAAGTTGATTTGGATATTGTATTGCTTACCTGCATCAGATTACGGATAATAACCGACGACGCATTCGGCGGATAATACAAATCGCCGTTGACGATGGTACGTACCGCCAGCAATATTTCTTCCTGATTCGTGTCTTTGAGGATATAACCAGCCGCACCGTGCTGTACCGCTTTCAGGATATAGTCGGGATTGTTGTGCATGCTGAACATCAGCGTCCGAACACGTGGGTATTGCTGCGACACAACTTTCAACGCTTCGATGCCCGACATACGCGGCATGGTAATATCGAGCAGTAATACGTCTGGTTCGGTGTGCGATAGCATTTCAATCGCTTCATCGCCATCGGCCGCTTCGCCAATGATTTGTATGTCGGCTTCGTCTTCGAGCAGGGTTCGAATGCCTTTCCTCACCACAGAATGGTCATCGGCAACAAGAATACGTATCGACATAGATTTGCTTCTTTTTAACTTTTTTGTCATTCTGAGGAACGAAGAATCTTAACGTATCCTCATTTGGGTGTTAGGATACGTTAAGATTCTTCGTTCCTCAGAATGACAAAAATTCTCATTGTAAACTAGCAGAAAAGTTGACAATAACCTGAACGGTTGTGCCTTTTTTGGGCTTAGACGTAATGGTAAATTCGGCATTGAGCAATCGGGCGCGCGTCCTCATGTTATCTAAACCATTGACCACTGACAATGGTCGATTCGTATCAGAAGCGTTTTTTACCGAAAACCCTTTCCCATTATCAGTCACCGACAAAATCAGGCATTGTGCTTTCTGCTGCAACGTAATACGTATCATTTGCGCCCCAGCGTACTTTATGGCGTTGTTTAGGGCTTCCTGGGCAATACGATACAAGCCAATTTCCATAGCTGGAACGTAACGCTGGATCAGTGGACTACCTTCAAAAACAATATCGATGCCCGACGAACGGGCGGTTTGTTCGGCCAGCAACTGCAACGTAGCATCTAACCCAAAATCGCTGAGGGTGGATGGCATAAGGTTATACGAAATCTGCCGGGTTGTCTGAATGGTTTCGTAAATCAAATCGCAGAGTTCAGCGAAGCGGGCGCGTTGTTTTTCGTCTGGTAACGGAACGGACTTCAGCTTTTCGGCGTGTAATTTCAGACCCGTCAGCATCTGACCGATACCATCGTGAAGTTCGCGGGCAAACCGTCGTCGTTCTTCTTCCTGCCCTTCGAGCAGAGCCGCCGAACGTACCGTGTCTTCTGCCCGTTGTAATTCGTATTTTTCTTCAATGGTACGTAGCAGTTCGGCTTGTGTATCAACAAGTTTTCGATTCGACGTAGCAAGACTCTGATTTGTAGCTTCCAGTTCGTGATTGGCAATTGCCAACTGGTTGTTGCTCGTTTGTAATGCTTTTTCGGATTTGGTCAGTTTATGAATCACATGTTTAGTATGACTCACAACCGGTCGAAAAACGAACAAGCCTTCGATGAGCAGCACCAGCAACGTAGCACCCGTCAGTAGCCATTCGATACGTTCCAGCGTTCGTACCCGTTCAAAGCTTTCGGTATCGAACTGAAATACAATGTCGTCCATTTGCTGAACAAACGGAAGTTCGTTGCGGAGAATGCTACGTAGCGCTTCCTGCCGCTCAGCGGCTGTTTGCCCCAACTTATCGATACGTTCAAACGCCTGATACATCGACTGAAAATAAGGCTCTATCCTGACGAACATGTTGTCCAGCCGTGCGCTTTTTCGCACAGTATAGGCTTTTTCCATCACCAACGTACCGTTACGTAGCTGAATGTGAGTTTGCCCCCAGCTACGTAGCAGCGAGTCGAACGACGCCGTATCGACTGTCGACAGGCCGGTGCTGCGCATCAGCGCGAGTTTCGTCAATCGCTGGCTGAGCATCCGTTGACGACCCGCTACGTTCACAACCCGGCTATCGTCGTAGTGATTGCTGATGGTACGTTTGATAAACAGCAGCCCGCTCAACGACAGCACGGCAATGACGGCAAGCGCTATCATGTAAAACCGCGTCAATCGGCTGGCTACCTGCTGATCGAGCTGACTCATAAACGTTCTGGATTATTCACACACCAACGAATACAACGCCCTGTTCAACCTTTACAGGGAACGTATTGATTCGATAGCCATCGTCGTTCAGGCAATGGCCGGTTTTGAGCGAAAACGTTCGTTTGTGAAAGGGGCAGGCCACCTTTGGCTCTTCGCCCTGACTCCCA
The DNA here is from genome assembly GCF_014699005.1 of Spirosoma profusum. Taxonomy (GTDB): domain Bacteria; phylum Bacteroidota; class Bacteroidia; order Cytophagales; family Spirosomataceae; genus Spirosoma; species Spirosoma profusum. The sequence goes on along the minus strand of NZ_JACWZY010000023.1, from coordinate 134,586 downwards.
ATCATCCCCCGTCCGATGGCCATTTGCTGTCGGTGTGGGCATTCGTTGTCAGTAGCGTACCATTCACCCCGACGAGCAAAGTTAAAGATCGCGATTTGCCTCCCGTCGATCAGCGCGCAGGCACCGCCATCCTGAGGAATATCTTCGACCCGGCAAGCTGCGTGCCAGGTTAATTTATCAGTATTTATGGCAATAGCTTCCATTGTTAGTAAATTAACTATCAGGTTGATAATAAGTAACCATTTTTGTCATGCTGAGGAACGAAGCATCTTGAAGCATCCCAACTTGAGAGTCCTTAACCTTTAAGATGCTTCGTTCCTCAGCATGACAAAAATGACTATTGACTGACGACTATCGACTACTACGCCCACTCCTTCGCGCGCACTTGATCGCGCATGGACTCGAATTGGACGGTAGGGTCTTTGACTTCGGGAGCGTTCACAAAATGGCTGAAGCGTCGGCGGAGTTCGGGGCTTTCGACAACTTCTTTCCACTCGCAGGCATACGTATCGACAATGAGTTGCATCTCGCGTTCCAGGTCAGCGCAAATGCCCAGTACGTCGTCGACTACTACGGCTTTCAAATACGTCATACCGCCTTCCAGTTTGTTCAGCCACGTAGCAGTACGAGTGAGTGGGTCAGCCGTTTTCACGTAGAACATTAGAAACCGGTCGAGCAACCGGACGCAGGTTTCCTTATCGACATCCGACGCCAGCAGCTGAGCGTGTTGGGGTTTAACGCCACCGTTGCCGCAGACGTAGAGATTCCATCCTTTTTCGGTCGCAATGATGCCGAAATCTTTGCTTTGTGCTTCAGCACACTCGCGTGTACAACCCGATACGCCCGATTTCAGCTTGTGGGGCGACCGCAATCCTTTGTATCGGTTTTCCAACTCAACGGCGAATGTAACGGAATCCTGCACACCAAATCGGCACCATGTACTACCCACGCAGCTTTTCACGGTACGTAGCGATTTGCCGTACGCATGCCCACTTTCAAAACCAGCCGCAATCAATTCTTCCCAGATTTTGGGCAAATCGCCGACGTGCGCACCAAACAGGTCAATACGTTGCCCGCCTGTTATTTTGGTATACAGGCCGTATTTCTGGGCGACCTGCCCCAGTACGATCAATTTTTCGGGTGTGATTTCGCCACCGGCCACGCGCGGTACCACCGAATATGTACCACCTTTCTGGATATTAGCCAGAAACCGGTCGTTCGAATCCTGAATGGTCGCTCTATCCTTTTTGAGAATATTCTCGTTCCACAAACTTGCCAGAATAGACGCTACGGCGGGTTTACAAATCTCGCAACCATCGCCATGACCAAACTGATTCAGTGTTTCAGTGTACGTTTTCAAGCCGTTCATCTTCACTAAATCCAGCAATTCCTGACGGGTGTAGTTGAAGTGCTCGCAGAGAATGTTGCGTACGTAAACGCCTTTCTCCTTCATCACGCCCTGAATTAGATCTTTTACCATTGGCGTGCATCCTCCGCAACCCGTACAGGCTTTGGTCGCTTTTTTTAGCGCATCGACTGAATTATTACCATTTTCGCCGATTTCGTGGCAGAGCATCGCTTTCGTGATGGCTTCGCAGGAGCAGATGATGGCGTCGTCGGGCAGTCCCATTATGCCGGCTCCAGCTTCTTCGCCACCTCGCGAACCGAGGATAATATCTTCAGGGTCAGGTGGAAGGATGGTTTTGTTCTTACAGGTTTGCAGCAGCATATTGTACTGCTCGGCATCGCCCACCAGAATACCGCCTAGCAATTCTTTCCCATCGGCTGATACGTTGATACGCTTGTAAACGCCCTTCGCTTTGTTTTCGTAAACAATGGTTCGGCAAGACGGCTCAGCTGCAAATGGATCACCGAAAGAGCCAACGTCGGTGCCGATCAGCTTGAGTTTGGTCGACATGTCGAAGGGCTTGAATTCTTTCGTCTCGCCCATCAGTTGCGACGCCACTACGTCGGCCATTTCGTATCCGGGTGCTACCAAACCATAAATCATGTGGTGAGCCACGGCGCACTCGCCAATGGCAAAAATGCTGGAATCTGATGTTTTGAGCGAATTATCGACAAGAATGCCTCCGCGTGGATGCGTGTCAATTCCGGCTGATTTGGCCAGCTCATCGCGTGGACGAATGCCGGCCGAAATCACCAGCATATCGACTTCCAGATGCGTACCATCGGCAAACTTCATCCCCGTGATGCAATCGTAGCCCGTAATCTCCTGTGTGCTTTTAGACAGATGAATGTTTAATCCCAGCGATTCGAGTTGGCGCTGCAAAATCCCCGAACCCGCGTCGTCAATCTGCCGGGGCATCAATCGCGGAGCAAATTCTACTACGTGAGCTTCTTCCAATCCTAAATCGAGCAGGGCTTTGGCGGCCTCCAAACCCAGTAACCCACCACCCAAAACAGCTCCCTTCCGCGCGCGACGTGCGTACGATTGAATGAGTTCGAGATCTTCGATGGTTCGATACACGAAAACCCCATCTTTTTCGACACCAGCCAACGGGGGCACAAACGCACCCGAACCGGTCGCCATAACCAGGTAGTCGTAAGGCACTACCAGACCGTGGTGCGACCGTACTTCTTTACGGTCGCGATCGATGTCGACAACGGGATCGGTGAGGTGGAGTGTGATGCCATGTTCGGCATACCATTCAGTGGGGGCAAGGGTCAAATCCTCGGCGGTTTTCCCGGCGAAATAAGCGCTCAGGTGAACACGGTCGTAGGCAACGCGCGGTTCTTCCCCAAAAACCGTCAGCGTAAAAAGTTGCCTGTCTTTTTGTTTGGCTACGAGTTTCTCGCAGAATTTGTAGCCCACCATGCCATTGCCAATCACAACGACATGCTTGCTGGTGTTTGTGTTCATAGTTATTAGTAACTATAACATTGTGAAAACCCTGTTTTATTATTGTACTATTCTAATAATATTGCCTTTTTCCTCCCCAAAAAGACAGGTCAAAACTAAACGGTATTTTTTATAATTCCTAACATTACATTTGCCAATAACTTTAATTTGGAAGATAATTTTTTATGAAATGCTTGTTTTTAAGAATTTTCACTCTACTTTTGAAGCGAAAACAGAATATAGTTAGTTTTTACTATAATAGTACAATACCACTATTAACCTATTAAACCAGAGAGTCCAATGCAGCCAAAGCTAACACTCGTGGGGGCGGGTCCCGGCGACGGCGAATTGATTACCTTGAAAGGAATCAGGGCGCTTCGGCAAGCCGACGTAGTATTATACGACGACCTCGCCAACAACAGTTTACTGGAGTTTGCGCCCGAACAGGCGTTGACGATGTATGTAGGAAAACGGGCTGGAAAAGCGTCGTTTTCGCAGGCTGAAATCAATGACCTGATTGTCCGGCTGGCGCAGGAACACGGGCACGTAGTACGCCTGAAAGGGGGTGACTCCTACGTATTTGGGCGCGGCTTTGAAGAACTCGCCTATGCGCGTGAGCATGGTATTCCGTGCGACGTAGTGCCGGGTGTATCGAGCAGTATTGCGGTACCAGCTTCGCAGGGCATTCCCGTTACGTGCCGGGGTGTCAGTGAGAGTTTCTGGGTCATTACGGGAACTACCCGAACCGGCGAACTGTCTGATGATCTTCAACTTGCCGTTCATTCGAAGGCGACCGTTGTGGTGCTGATGGGCATGAGTAAACTGGAAGAAATTTGTGCGATGTACTGCCAGGCCGGCCGGGCTCATATGCCGATGGCGGTGGTACAGAACGGAACGCGCCCTGATGAACAGTGCGTGGTTGGTCAGGTCTGGAATATGCCAAAGGTAGTGGCGCAGCAGGGTGTGGGGGCACCCGCCGTGCTCATTATTGGCGAGGTCGTTACGTTGCATCCGTCGTATCTGGCGGAATGCCTGCGAACCGCTGGAGTGACCTATTAAAACAAAAAAGCCGGTCCGGTGTGGGGGCACCTTTGGACCGGCTAACAGGGTTTGTCTATGCGAAAAACACAAACGTTTCAAAGAAAATGAAAAAAACAGCGTAAAGCAAATCTGCTTCTCTGGCCAGTCGGGTATAACGCTTTGACAAGCGACGCTCTTCTCATTACCCGGTCTCTGCTTTTCTACGTACTAACTCGCTGATTAGAAACACGCTAACGTGGGTTGGGTGTACTGTGCGATTTCCTCACCGATTTTCTTCAGTCAACCGTCATTTTCGATGAAATTTTCTCTTCTCTCTATAGCACTCATAACCGGGCTGACACTAGATTTTTGCCGGCCAGCTAATGCTCAGTTTTCCTTGATCGGTCAGTTACGTACCCGCACGGAACTACGTAACGGCGTCGGTAATCTGCCCGTAAAAGATAGTCCGATGGCGGCCTTTACGTCGCAACGGGCGCGGCTTACGTTTGGCTACAAATGGGACCGTGTTACGTTCAGCGTAGCGGTTCAGGACGTACGGGTGTGGGGTCAGGATGCCTCTTCCATCTCGAACAGCGATGGCAACCGCCTGATGGTTCACGAAGCCTGGGCCGATCTCACGCTTCTCAACCGGGCCGATTCGACCATTGCTACCAAAGCCATTGATTACCTGTCGCTTAAAATTGGTCGGCAGGAACTGGTTTACGACGATGTCCGACTGCTCGGCAACCTTGACTGGCTCCAGCAGGGACGTCGGTTCGATGCGGCTTTGCTAAAAGCACAGCACAAAGGCTGGGTATTGGATTTGGGTCTGGGTTTCAACCAGAATACCGATGCTTTTGGCGTGGCCGGAACGTATTACACGCCCACCAACGTACCGACTTCGGCTCTTTCGACGCAAAACGTTACGTTGTCAGTTCCTGCCGGATTTATCCCGACCAGCGGCAAAGGCGGTGCGCCTATAGTTGCCAATGCGGTGAGTACCAACGGCCAGAATCAGCAGTTCAAGTCGTTTCAGATGGCGTACCTGACGCGCAAGTTTAAAAGCACCAAATTCTCGGCACTAGTTTTTAAAGACGATTTCCAGAAATACCGGATTGACTCCATTGGTACGTCGGCAATGGGTTACGTATATGGGCGCCGTTACGACCAGTCGGGCACGAACTCCCGCGTTACGTATGGGGCCATGCTGACGGGGCAAGCGGGTAAAACGACGCCCGTTTTATGGCAGGTGTTCGCCTACGGACAAAGCGGCCGTGACCGGGATGGCCTTCAACTCAAAAATGCGTATCACTATGGCGGTAACGTAATGTTCCAGCGTGGCGTGTTCAGCGTGGGGCCTGGCTACGAAGTATTGTCGGGTAACGACGATGCACGTATCAAATCCGGCGAAACCAGCCGCTTCGATCCACTTTATGGGACGCCACACCGGCATTGGGGCTACATGGATTACTTCTACGTCGGAACGGGTTCACCGTCGGGTGGTTTGCAGGATGCCTTTTTGAAGTTCAAATACGCTGGAAAGCGGCTGACTACTACGTTCGATGTGCATTATTTCGCGTTGGCGGCCACTACGTTCAACAAAATGCCCGATGCAGCTCCCGCTACGCCCATATCCTCGAAACTGGGCGTCGAATACGACCTGATCGCTACGTATGCCCTCAACAAGTTCACGACGTTGGAAGGGGGGTACGCCATCATGAACGGCACCAATACGCTCGAATATACCAAGCAAGGTACTATGAATCAGAAAGATAAAATTGGTACGTGGGCCTACCTGATGATCAATATCCGCCCGGATTTTCTGGCGGAGAAGAAGTGACAAAAACGCCGGAATGGCTCCACTAAAACACATTTCTAACATCTGACAAACACATACAATCATGAATCTGACAACGAATAAACCGCTTGATTCTCTCAATATTTTCAGGGTAAAAGGCATCCAGATGCGTACGTTCCACATTACGTGGTTCACCTTCTTTGTCTGCTTTTTCGGCTGGTTCGGGCTGGCCCCGCTGATGCCCGCCATTCGCGCTGACCTCGGACTGACTAAACCACAAGTTGGAAATACCATCATTGCAGCTGTTTCGGCTACGATTTTTGCCCGTTTGATCATTGGAAAACTGTGTGATACGTGGGGGCCGCGCAAAACATACACAGCGTTGCTGGCGATTGGTTCACTACCGGTAATGTTGGTGGGACTGGCGCATGATTATACTACGTTCCTGCTGTTCCGGCTGGCGATTGGTGTCATAGGTGCGTCGTTCGTGATTACGCAGTTTCACACGTCGGTCATGTTTGCACCGAAAATTAAAGGTACGGCTAATGCAGTAGCGGGTGGCTGGGGTAATTTGGGCGGTGGTATCACGCAGTTGGCGATGCCCGTTATTATGGCGGCCATCGTTGGATTTGGTTACACGAAATCCGAAGCATGGCGGCTGGCGATGATTGCTCCAGGTATGCTCATGCTCATCATGGCATTTGTGTATTACCGGTTCACCAGCGATACACCAAACGGCAATTTCGACGAAATAAAACGCACCACATCAACTGGCGAGAAAGTAAGTTTCTGGAAAGCCTGCGCCGACATTCGCGTTTGGGCGCTGGCGCTGGCATACGCTTGCTGCTTCGGTATGGAAATTACCTTCGATGGGGTAGCCGCTCTTTATTTCTTCGACAATTTTAAAATGGCCGAAACCGAAGCGGGTTTCTGGGCGATGCTGTTTGGATTCATGAACATTTTTGCCCGCGCATTGGGCGGTATCGTAGCCGATAAAGTGGGAAACAAATACGGCATGCGCGGCAAAGGAATTTTGCTGGCAAGTATGCTACTGCTCGAAGGTTTAGGCATCATGTTGTTCGCACAGGCCGGTAGCTTGCCAATGGCCATTGCGTCCATGTTGACCTTTGCACTATTCCTGAAAATGTCGAATGGTGGTACGTATGCCATTGTGCCTTTCGTGAATCCGAAAGCGGTGGGTGTCATTTCGGGTGTGGTTGGCGCAGGCGGCAATGTTGGTGGTATGCTGATGGGATTCCTGTTCAAATCGCAGTCTATTAGCTACGGTCAGGCGTTCATGTACATCGGTTCCTTAGTCGCCGTCGTCGGCCTGATTCTCTTTCTCGTAAACTTTAACAAAGCCGTGGTGGTGGAAGAAGCGACCGAAACGGAATTGCAAACAGCGTAATCTAGTGATGAGTGATAAACGATGAGCGATGAGTGGACCGCGTAGGTTGACGCGAGCAATACTCATCACTTATCGTTCATCACTTATCGTTCGTCACTTATCACTTATGCAAACGACCTGTTGTTATTGTGGTGTTGGCTGTGGAATCGTAGTCAAACAGGAGTCGAATGGCCGATTGACCGTCGAAGGCGATAAGCAGCACCCGTCGAATCGGGGCATGTTGTGCTCGAAAGGCATGAATCTGCACTATACGGTCATGGACCAGTCGGACCGATTGCTGTATCCGCAGATGCGGCTTAATCGGTCGATGCCCATGCAGCGGGTAAGTTGGGATTCGGCGCTGGACCGCACGGCTGCTGTTTTCAAAACGTTTATCGAGAAATTCGGTCCCGATTCGGTCGCGTTCTACGTATCGGGCCAGTGCCTGACTGAAGAATATTATCTGGTTAATAAGCTTATCAAAGGATTTATTGGCTCCAACAATATCGACACCAATTCACGCTTATGCATGAGTTCGGCGGTGGTTGGATACAAACTGGCACTGGGCGAAGACTCAGTGCCAGTCTGTTACGACGATATCGAAGAAGCCGATTTATTTCTGGTGCAGGGGGCAAACCCGGCCTGGTGCCACCCGATTCTCTGGCGTCGTATTGAAGCCCATAAAGCCGCCAACCCCAACGTAAAAATCATCTGCATCGACCCGCGACGTACCGATACGGCTCGTTCGTCGGATCTGCATTTACCCATTCGACCCGGCACTGATATTGTCCTGAATAACGCTATTGGTCGACTATTGATTGAAAACGGCGATATTGACCTTGACTTCATTACCAATCATGCCGACGGTTTCACTACGTATCATACACAGGTCATGCTACGTTCGGTGGAGGAAGCCGCTGAAATTTGTGGTGTTTCGGTAGAAGACATACGTACTGTTGCCGATTGGATTGGCCGTTCGAAAGGCTTCCTGTCGCTCTGGACAATGGGCCTGAACCAGTCGGTGGTTGGCGTCAACAAGAATCTGTCGCTCATCAATTTACACCTCATTACCGGACGTATCGGCAAACCCGGCAACGGCCCTTTTTCGCTCACAGGGCAACCTAACGCGATGGGTGGCCGCGAAACGGGTGGTCTGGCAAACGTATTACCCGCCCACCGCGACGTAACGAATGCCGATCACCGTGCTGAAGTCGAAGCCTTCTGGAACACGCCGGTACGTATCGCCGACAAACCCGGCCTCACTGCTACTGAAATGTTCGACGCGCTGAACACCGGTACGTTGAAAGCTATCTGGATTATCAATACGAATCCGATGGTGAGTATGCCCGACGTGAACACGGTAGAAGCTGCGCTAAAAAAAGCCCGTTTTGTCGTCGTTCAGGACGTATCGAACCGGGCCGACACGGTGCAGTTTGCCGACGTAGTGTTACCGGCAGCCGCCTGGCTTGAGAAAGAAGGCACGATGACCAACGCCGAGCGTCGGATAGCGTATTTGCCCAAAGTAATCGATGCTCCCGGCGAAGCCCTGCCCGACTCAGAAATCATCTGGCGATTCGCGCAAAAAATGGGTTTTGAAGCCAATTTCAGCTACACCAGCGTAGCAGAGGTTTACGACGAATATGCCAAAATCACCGCTGGTACTAATATTGATATTACCGGTGTCAGCCACGAGCTGCTGAAGCAAAAACGTACTATTCAATGGCCTTTTCCGCAGGGAGCAGGGAGCGCGGGGCAGGGTACCAAACGGCTATTCAGCGACAACCAATTTTACACAGCGAACGGCCGGGCGCAGATTCACGCGCTGCCCGATGAAAATACGTCGGAACCGACGGACAGCGATTTCCCGTTAGTGCTCACCACCGGACGTATTCGCGATCAGTGGCATACCATGACTAAAACGGGTCGGGTGGCAAAGCTAAACCAGCACATTCCACAACCCTTTTTACAGATTCATCCTGACGATGCTCGTATTCGGGGTATTCAGGATGAGCAACTGGTGGAAGTACGTAGCAGACGGGGCGAGGTGCGGGTGAAAGCGCAAATTTCGGAAGATGTACGACCCGGTCTCTGTTTTCTACCCATGCACTGGGGAAAACGGTTAAATAATAACCTCAATCGGGCCAACAACGTAACGAATGCGCTTGTCGATCCCCGTTCTAAAGAGCCGGATTTTAAATTTTCGGCGGTGGACGTAGTGCTTTACCGGAAGCCAGTAGAGAAAATTATCATTATCGGGGCTGGTTCGGCGGGGCTGGGTTTCATCAATACGTATCGCTCGCTAAAGTCGTCCGCGACCCCAGTTGACGATGAAATTCATGTCTTTTCCAAAGAGATTTATCCATTCTACAACCGCGTGCTGCTGCCCGATTATATTAGTGGGGCGCAGTCGTGGGAGCAACTCGTTAAGCTACGCGAAGAACAATTCGAAGAAGCTAACATCATCGTTCACAAGGGCGTAGGCATCGCGCATATTGACCGAAATGCTAACGTAGTAGTCGATACGAACGGCGTTGAACACCATTACGACAAACTATTGTTGGGTACTGGCAGTAGTGCGTTTATGCCCAAAGGCATTCCGAAGTTACCGGGGATTTTTAACATGCGGTCAAGGCTCGATGCCGATTCGCTAATGCCATTTCTGAGTCCACGCTCCGGCATTTCGGGTGAGCCGCATACGGTGATTGTGGGGGGCGGATTGCTTGGTCTTGAACTGGCCGCGTCGCTACGTCAGATTGGCGTTCGCGTAACGGTGATTCAACGGGTAGGGCGATTCATGGAACGCCAGCTAGATCCACTGGCCAGCGAATTACTTTATCTGGAATTGCTGGATCGGGGCATCGATGTGTATTTTAACGAAGAAGTACAGACGTTTCTCGGCACCAATCGCGTCGAAGGTATTACGTTGAATTCTGGTAAACGTATTGATTGTCAGGCAGTCGTCATAGCTATTGGGACCGTGCCAACTATTGATCTCGCCCGCAATGCAGGGCTTGTCTGTAACCGGGGCGTAGTGGTAAACGATTACATGCAAACCTCCGACCCCAACATTTTTGCGGCTGGCGAGGTGGCTCAATGGAATGGACAGATGTGGGGCATTACGTTAGCCGCCGAGCAACAGGCCGACGTAGCAGCCCGGTACATCGCTGGTGATATTTCGCAGCCATACCGGGGCAGTTTGTCCATCAGTATCCTGAAAATGGAAGGGCTGCACCTGTGTAGCATGGGCCTAACTGAGGCTCCTGTAACTGCTTCGGGAACACCAGACCTCGATTACGAAGAAATTGTTTTCATCGACAAGGCGAAGCGATACTATAAAAAGTGCATCGTTCATCAGGATAAGCTGGTCGGTGCCATTCTGATCGGCGATAAAAACGAATTCGCCGAGTTCCGCGAACTGATCGCAAATGGTATCGAGCTATCCGAAAAACGACTGCAACTGCTATGTGCCAGCAAAAAAGTCGATCCGGTCGAAGGCAAACTGGTGTGTTCGTGCAACACTGTCGGACAAGGAAATCTGGAACGCGCCATCAAAGCGGGCTGCACTGATTTCCAACAGCTCTGCCAGAAAACCGGCGCTGGTACTGGCTGCGGCTCGTGTAGGCCGGAGGTACGGAGTATTTTGGAGAAAATAACTGTAGAGACAGGGCATGCCCTGTCTCCTATGCGTCAGCAATAACCATCCGGTCATGAGACAGGGCATGCCCTGTCTCTACATAAAAACGATGCGCGATTATTATTCCTTGAAAATCAACCTGCCCGGCGGAATTGTTGCGCCCGGAGCTTTGCAGAACGTACTAACGCTGGCCTATGAATCAGGCATTCGGCAGGTACGTTTTGGCGCACGTCAGCAATTGTTGATGACGGTACATTATGAAGATATGCGGTTGCTGGAGAAACAGCTGAAACAGCAGTCGATACCTCACGAAGTCAATACCGAGCAGTATCCCAACATCATCAGTTCCTATTGTGGCGAAGATGTATTTCGAACGGGAGCGTGGCTGCGCGAGAGTGAGTATCATACTATTCTCGATCAGTTTGATTATGAACCCAGACTGAAAGTGAATCTCTCCGATTCGAGCCAGAGTTTCACGCCGTTTTTTACCGGTAATCTGAATTTTATTGCTTCATCTGAGCCGCATTTCTGGTATCTCTACGTTCGCCCGAAGCAAACCAACGTAGTGTTTCGCTGGCCGCAACTGATTTATACAAATGATATTGGTCGACTCGCTAAAGCCGTCGAAGAAGTCTTACTTGAAAAGCAATATCGCGACGAAAATACACTCTACAAAGCTGTTACGTTGGGTCAGTCGTTCATTACACAGCCTGCTACACAGGAAATCGATCTGCCGGAATTTTCGCTACCGTACTACGAAGGCTTTAACCGCTACGGTCAGCGGTCGTGGTTAGGATTGTATCGTCGGGACGAGCAATTTTCGATAGCGTTTCTACTGGATGTTTGCGGCCTTTGCCTGAAAACACGTATCGGCGAAATCTGTACAACACCCTGGAAATCGCTTATTATCAAAGGAATTGAGGAGAAAGATCGAACGGCCTGGTCATACGTACTTGGGAAACATAATATCAATGTGCGACATGCGGCAAACGAACTAGGCTGGCAAACCGAAGACCATACCGAGGAAGGCGCACAACTCAAAAACTACATCGTCCGGTATTTCGAGAAGAACGATACGCGCACATTTGGCCTTTGTTTCGGCGTGCAGACCCGGCCCAAGTCGGAAGTTTTTGGCTCCGTGCTGATACGTCAGCGACCGTTGCTACGTATCGGTCAACTGGCGCTGTTCAATCGTTACGATATCTATTTCACCGAAAATTTCAATCCCAACAGCCGAACGTATCACCTGTTCGAAAAAGGGCTGTTCAAACTGCACGTACCGAATCAACTGCATCGCCTTTGCCGGAAATTCAACGCCCGACGAGCCATCGAAACCGGCGAAACGATACGTCTGGAGCCGGAACGTATTGAGCCGGTTTCGGCTAACGTAGCAGTGGTACATCAGTGTCCGCATTGCTTTACAATCTACGATGAAAAATACGGCGACGAACGTAACGGTATGGCACCTGGCACCCCTTTCTACCAACTGCCCGGCGATTATACCTGCCCAACTTGTGATGCGCCTAAGCACGAAATGCAGGAACGTAACGCGGCCCTTTTGCCTATATGATAGTTGCTTTAACCGAGGAAATTGATCAAAAATGAGATTTTTGTCATGCTGACGAAGGAAGCATCTTAACGTATCATCACTCACCTATTCGGATACGTTAAGATGCTTCCTTCGTCAGCATGACAAAAACTTGCCATGTAGCACGCACACCATCCTACAAATTCTTCAACCACTGCCCACGAAGCTGAAGCTGCTGCGCGGTAGCCTGAGCGTCAGGCTCAAACGTGTACTTTTTGGTCTCGTCGATTTCCTGCATCACCGGTTTTACGGTTACTGACTGACCGTTTCGTCGAACCGTTACTTCATACGTATCACCCGCCTTTAAATTGTTGATTTGATTCCGAAGGCTGGCGAACGTAGTGGGGCTAACGGGCTGCTGATTGAAACTTACCAATTCATCATTGTCCTGCAGGCCAGCCTGACGTAGTGGCTCACTCAACTGCTTCAACCGTATCGTATCACTCACGGCAACCAGCCGCATGCCGAGCGAAGGAAGTTTATTGCCAGTGCTAACTACAGGCTCATAGCGAATCCCAAGTTTACCGAAATACTCCTTCAAGGGCAACGGCTGGGCGTCTTTAACGTAGCGATTGAAAAAATCGGCGATTTCGGGATACGTTTTCTGCGCGAAAATGGTAAAAAACTCTTTCTCCGGGAACGGACGATTAGGCCCATACGTAGTGGCGAATTCGTTAATTACTTCCCGTAATCCACGTTTACCGCCCGATAATTCCAGTAAGCGAATATCAAGCAGGGCACCAACCAAGGCGCCCCGATTGTAGATGTTAACGTACTGTCGCTGACCTTCGGGCGTATAGCAAGTCAGCGCGAGTTTCGACAGGCTATACGTAGTGTCTAACTGCTTATCAACCTGCACTTTCTGACTCATTTCCTGACAATATTCGGGTAAGTCAATCAGTCCACCACGAAGCCGCATTGCGCCGTTTGCCCATTCTGTTACGCCTTCGTAGAGCCATAAATGTTCTGAAGGTGTGGGCGTTACGAAATTGAATTGCTGAATAAGTTCGCTATGAATGTTGAGGGGCGTTACTACGTGAAAAAACTCGTGAGCCGCAATGTTTGTCGCGCGAGCTGCCAATCGAGCAGAATAAGGTTCTTCCTTAAAAATGTATTCCGAACTGTACGAATGCTCCCACGCGCCCCATGATTCGTCCTCGAAATGATACAGAAATGCGTAGCGTTTTACGGGTAACTGCTTCAAAAACTGGCCAGCCGCGTTGAGCATCGCCTGCATCCCGTCGAGCAACTGCTTCGACGTAACCTGATCCGATTTTGAATACGTATACAGTTCGACAGCCGCACCACCCACCGTCGTTTGTGCTTTGGTCAGACGACCTAAAAGGATTGGCGAATCGACGATACGGTCGTAATTATCAGCCAGATAATAGCCGCTTTTATTTTTGTCCAGCGCTGTTCCCACTTCCCAGCCATCCGGATACGTGAGCTTCACCGCGAGTGGAGCGCCCTGCATGCCTGCCGGAAATCCGAATACCCCCTGGCCGTTAATCAGGACGTGATCCTGTTCTATCGACGTACCACACATGCGGTAAATCACGTCTTTATCAACCTTCGTATCCCATGTTTCGGCAATCTGGTAGCGAATCTCGCGAACCTGTTCAGGCTGCTCGATTTTCCACTGATTGGTCGATACGTGTTCGGTCTTTAGTTCTTTGCCTTTCTTGTCAAATGCCTGGAAGGAACGTACAAACCGACCAATATCCATCACCTGATACGTGCCGGGGGCCGTAGCCGCAAACTGATACACAGCGTTTTCGGGTTTCAGGCCATCTACGTGTAAGGTGACTTTAAAATTATCGTCGGCACGGTCGTTCAAATTTACTTCGTAGGTAAGAAGCGATGGGGGAACCGCCCACACGGCTGAAGTTAGCGAGCAGGCAATTAGTAAGAAGAAAAGCGTCTGTTTTTTCATGAAAATACGTACTGCTAAATACGAGGGTATATCTACAAACTTACTAATCTATCTAAATACGTAGCCAGTGAAATTGGATGATAGGTGCAATACCCTGATTTGTGGATATTTGAAAAAAATGGTATTCTTAATGCATGACCCGTCAGACCGCCGACCTTAAACAGCAAATCGAGCGAATTTTGCGCTGGGAGCCTTCCCGGCACTGGCGTCCCCGCGATTTTGCGCAACTGAGCGAACGTATTGAACGGCATACGCAGCAGTACGTAGCGGCTCAGGAACTGCAATTGTTCTGGCAATCTTCGGCTGAACCTTCGTCCGGCTTGCTCGATGCGCTGGCCCGTTTCGCTGACTATGATGACTGGACGGATTTCTGCGACCGAAATTTCTACGGAGACGTAACGCTCGATGAAGAAACACAACTGCTCCATGCCCCCATGTGGGAAATTCCGATACGTTGGGTCATTGCTATCTGTTGGCTATCGGTAATTGGTTCAATCGTAGTCGCAGCCTTACTCATCTGGAAACGATAGACGATTCGCCGGTCAGCAACGTTATTAATCAAATGAAAACTGTACGCCGATTCCCGGAGCAACGTAGTGATATTCAGCGTCGGTTACCGTTTATCAATTACTCCTCGTAAATCGCAGGTAAGTCTATAACTTCGTCCTAATTATCAATTTCTTTAAACCACTAATGGTACGTTTCCCGCTCTTTCTGAGTTTGTTAGTGAGTGCTACGTTCGTTTGGGCACAGCCTGTTCCTAAACCGAAAACATCGGCTTCGAAAGCCTCCTCTAGTGCCCTTAATCTAAATCTGCCTATTCCCGTCGATCCAGCCGTTAAGGTCGGAAAATTGCCCAACGGCCTGACGTATTACATCCGCAAAAACGTGGAGCCGAAAAATCGTGCTGAACTGCGGCTGGTGATTCGGGCGGGGTCGGTGCTGGAAACGGATAATCAACAGGGATTGGCGCACTTCATGGAACACATGGAGTTCAACGGCACCAAAAATTTCCCCAAAAACGAACTGGTTAATTTTCTGCAAACAGCCGGCGTTCGTTTCGGTGCCGACCTGAATGCGTATACCGGTTTCGACGAAACAGTGTATCAGTTACCCGTTCCCACCGATTCGGTTAAACTATTTCGGGAAGCGTTTCAGATTCTGGAAGACTGGGCGCACAACGCGACCATCGATCCGACCGAAGTCGATAAAGAACGGGGTGTGGTATTGGAAGAACGTCGGCTTGGGCGCGGGGCCGGTCAGCGGATGCGCGACCAGTATTTTCCGGCTTTATTGAACAATTCGCAGTACTCGAAACGGCTACCCATCGGTACTGAACAGGTGCTGACGACTTTCCGGCCCGAAACGCTACGTGAATTTTACAAAGACTGGTACCGGCCTGATCTGATGGCCGTTATCGCCGTGGGTGATTTCGATACGAAAGAAGTGGAAGGGATCATTCGGGAGAAATTCAGCCGGATTCCAGTCGTAAAGAATCCGAAACCACGTACCGAGTACGAAATTCCGGCGCATAAAGACACGAAAGTGGTTATTGTTACCGATCCGGAGCAGCCAAATACGGTCATTCAGGTTATTTACAAACGCCCTGAAATCAAGGAAAAGAACCTGAACGACCTCCGTGAGGGCATCAAGCGCGGTTTTTTCAACACTATGCTGGGCAACCGGATTCAGGAGTTGACCCAGCGTTCCGACCCGCCATTTCTGGGCGGTTACAGTAATTACAGCGATTTTCTGGGTAATCTGGACGCCTTTACGTCGATTGCGGTGGCGAAGGAAGGCAACGTAGAGAAAGCCATTCGAGCAGTTTTGGACGAAAATGCACGCGTGAAACAGTTTGGCTTTACAGCTACTGAACTGGCGCGGGCGAAACAGGAATTCATGACCAACGTAGAGCAGGCGTATAGCGAACGTAACAAAACCCGTTCGGCCAATTACGTGAACGAGTACGTCCAGAATTTTACGGATAAGGAGCCCTACACAAGCATCGAATTCTACTACGATTTCCTGAAAAAAGTGCAGGATGGCATCAAGCTGGACGAGGTGAATACGTTGGTCGATCTGTTCATCCACAACGATAACCGGGCTGTGATTGTCATGGCTCCCGAAAAAGACAAAGCCAAACTTCCGACCAAAGAGCAGATTTTAACTTACATAGACGAGTCCGGCAAGGGATTGACAGCTTACGAAGACAAAACCCTCAGCAGTCCACTGATTGCCAAAATGCCAACGGGTTCGCCGGTTGTAGATGCAAAGAAAATCAACGATATCAACGTAACAGAATGGAAGTTGAAAAATGGCGTTCGAGTTATCCTGAAGCCTACCGATTTCAAAAACGACCAGATTTTGTTTTCAGCCAATAGTCTCGGTGGTACGTCCCTTTATGACTTTAAGGATTTTCAATCGGCACGCTTTTCCTCTACATTGGCAGCCATGGGCGGCACGGGCGAGTACAGCCAGATTCAATTGGGCAAGTTTCTATCGGGTAAGCAGGTGAGCGTTTACCCGTATGTGGGCGAGTTGAGCGAGGGAATCAATGGAAGCGCGGCTCCGAAAGATTTAGAAACGGCTTTCCAGTTGATTTACAGCTATTTCACTCAGCCTCGGAAAGATGCTGACGTAGTGAAAGGATTTTTGTCGAACCAACGTAGTGGGCTGCAAAATCAGATCAATACACCAACACCTGCCAAAGTGTTTCAGGATACGGTAGCCGTTACGTTAGGCAATAACAATCCGCGTCGGCAGCCGCTCAAACCAGACGATCTCGACAAAATTGACCTCGACCGTGCGCTGAAAATCTATGAAGAACGTTTCGCCAACGGGGGGGACTTTACATTCTTTTTCGTCGGGAATTTCAAGGAAGAACAACTCAAGCCATTGGTAGAAAAGTACCTGGGTGGTTTACCCGCTTCCGACAAAACCGAGAAGTTTAAAGACCTGGAAATTCGTGCGCCAAAAGGTCAATTGAGCAAAACCGTTTATCGCGGACTAGACCCCAAAGCTTCGGTACAACTGGTCTATAGCGGAGATATTACGTGGTCGCCGGAAACGGCTACGCAGCTCGACGCGTTGGGCGAAGTGCTGGAAATCAAATTGTTGGAAAAGCTTCGGGAGGAAGAAGGGGGCGTTTATGGCGTTGGTGCTAGTGCGGCTTATGCAAAATACCCCGTTCCCCGTTATACATTCCGCATCAATTTCGGCTGCTCACCCGACAATGTTGAAAAACTGATCGCCAAAACGCAGGAATTAATCAACGACCTGAAGCAGAAAGGTGCGCTGCCTGCCGACATTGCCAAATTTAAAGCCGAAACCCGTCGCGAAACCGAAGTACAGCTGAAAGACAATCAATTCTGGCTTGGCTACCTGCAAAATCAATACTACAACGGCGACGCACCCGACGAAGTGTTGCATGAAAAAGAGCAATTAGACAAAGTCACCGTCGAAAGCACGAAGGCGGCCGCCAACCAGTATTTCGGTTCAAATTATATTCGACTGGTGCTGATGCCGGAGAAGAAACAGTAAAAAGAATAGCTAGACAACAGTCGATAGTGTTTTGGTGTAAGCCGGAGTTTTGGCCAGTAAAATCACTACTCAAGAACGTAATAGCCCAACCAGAGTTTTTCTGGTTGGGCTATTGATTTTCAGTCCGGAACGTAACGTTTTTGGGCGGAAAAAGGGGAATTATCACGTAACGATTTGGCGGAGTTTTTGCTGCATTTTTATCGTATTAAAATCCCTTCCTAAATCCATCTATGCCATTTCGCTACTTACTTATTTTGCTGGGTATTGTATTCACTACGTCGGCGTTTGCAGATTGTAGAGGCCCTGAATCATTAGCTGCTGCCGATGTTACGTATCAATCGGCTTCGTTGACGTGGAGTTATTTCAGTGGTGATCCATCATTCAAGTTCCAGGTTCAGTGGCGAGCTGCTGGAAGCACAGGATGGACAACCTCGCCGGTATTAACTGCATACTCAACTAGCCTGACAAACCTGACTAATAATACGGCGTATGAATGGCGTGCGCGTACAATTTGTGCTGCCGGCGATACGTCGGTTTTTATAAATGGAATTCCTTTTCTGACAAAATGCGCGACTCCTTATACAAGGAACGTAACAAATATTACCCATCAGTCGGCTCAATTAAGCTGGTATCAGCCGGTAAGCGGTGCTACGTCTGAAGTGTATTGGAGAGCGGCTGGCGAGCCCAACTGGACTATTGTCAGCGGTTTGACAACAGACTTTCTCAACTTGGCGGGTTTACCCGAAGAAACATCGTTCGAATGGCAAGTTCGGACAATTTGTTCAGCCACCGAAAGCTCTGATTTTCTAATAGGTAGTTCTTTCCGTACGCGTTGCCTGCCGCCAACCAATGCACGTACGAAGGGAATTAATCCTGATGCCGTAGAATTAGCCTGGGATAGCCCCACTACCAACGTATCATCTGACATCCAATGGCGACGTGCCGGAACGTCAGCCTGGACGGTGGTAGAAAATATCGGGTCGACGGAGTACACATTAGCGGGCCTGGCGAATTCCACTACGTATGAATGGCAGGTACGTACGGCTTGCTCGTCGACGGACAAATCGACTTTCACCGATATACAGTTAGTGCAGACAAGTTGCCCATTGCCTACGGACGTATCGACACGATCTGTAAGCTATAACTCGGCTGTGCTGGAATGGAAAACGTTTGCGGGTGAGTTGCAATGGCGAGCCGCTGGAACTGCTACGTGGAACGTTGTTTCGAACGTACAATCTCCATATAGCCTGTCGGGCCTGACAAACAACACAACGTATGAATGGCGTGTACGAACGGTTTGTTCGCCATCGGTATCATCGGCCTTTACACCAGCGCAATTAATAACGACGCGATGCACAGCCCCAACCTATACGTTTACTAGTACATCACAATCGAACGGCCTGTACCTCACCTGGAATTCGCCTTCCGGTAATTTATCCGAAATTCAATGGCGAATTGTGGGTGCAACCAGTTGGTCGTCGGTAACCGGCGTCACCGGAAATAACTACCTCTTAACAGGTCTACAGGCTGGAGCAACGTATGAGTGGCGCGTGCGAAGTCAGTGTTCGGATACTGAGTATTCCAATTTCCTGATGGCTCAACCTTATACGTTATATTGCCTTGCGCCTGGCTCTCTTCGTACGGAGAACGCGACAAGAACAGCCATTGATCTTGTTTGGGATTCGCAGGGAGGTGCAACAACGTATGAAGTCCAGTGGCGATCTGTTGGAGCGGCTGGCTGGTTGAGCAGCACGGTTACTACAACCCGTTATAAGTTGACAGAATTGCAACTGGGTACAACTTATGAGTGGCGGGTTCGAAGTGCTTGTTCGAGTACTGCGCTGTCTGATTTTACGTCTTCCCGGACGTTCTCCTTACAATGCGCTAATCCATCCCATCTATACGTTGGTGCTGTAGATATTTCGTCGGCTTTAGTTAGTTGGGATGGGTTTGGAAGTCGCCCTCCTTATGAGCTACAGTATCGTATACAGGGGGCAACTGACTGGACATCGGTAACCAGTTTGACGGCAACAATCTTTTCCCTGACCGGACTGGCGTTTAACACGACGTATGAGTGGCGGGTAGGCTCCGGCTGCTCCATAGACTTCTCGTCTGTACAGATATTTAAAACGCAATGCGCTACGCCAGTAGATCCTGTTGTTTCGACTATCAATTTCAATGCTGTAAGGCTGACGTGGCAAAGCAGCAAAAACAATCTGACTGAGATTCAGTATCGTGAAACAGGCGCTGCTACTTGGATTAGTGTCGTTACAAAAGGTAATGAACCAATTTTTGAAGACGGTAGCTGGTCTTCGAACCAAAGCTATTCGCTTTATAATCTACCAATTGGCAAAACGTATGAATGGCGGATCAGGACGCAGTGTACTACGTCGATTTATTCAGATTTTGTGAATGGACAGCCCTTCAGCTCTGACTGCCCTGCGCCAGTGCCTTTAAACGCTGTTCAGCAATCGACTACATCGCTAAGGATCTTTTGGTATGCGTCTGCCTTACCTACCGAATATGATTTGCAATGGCGTTCTGTCGGAAGCCCCGTCTGGAACGAAGTGAATGGAATTACAGGTAGTAGCTATGACCTGACAAATCTGACTAACGGCCTAAATTATCAATACCGACTTCGGCAGGCGTGTTCAGCGGGTGTAGTTTCCGATTATTCATCGACTTTCACGGCTACGTTAGGTTGTATTGCGCACTACGTACCTGACCAAACTTTATTGCCTAACACAGCTGTACAGTTGAATTTTGACTGGTCGAACAGTGTCTATAATGCTGACCTTGTGAATGAATTGCAATACAGAAATAACACTTCTGGTGCATGGACTACGATTTCTGGAATTACAGGTACTACGTACTCGCTCACCGGTTTAACACCAAACACGACGTATGAGTGGCGGGTAAGAAAACAGTGTTCGCCCACTGTTTTCTCTGATTTCTCGGTTTCGTCGTCGTTTGTCTGGACATGTTCCCCCCCTCAACCAACAGGCTCCTCGGTGAATGCCAATTCTGCTACGTTACGGTGGCGAAATTATTCACCATACATGCCTTCGTACGTAGTACAATGGCGGGTAGTAGGTGCAACGAACTGGTCGAGCGTAACGGTGCCGGGCGATAGGCTTGAAATGGTATACTCTTTAACCGGGCTAGCAAACAATACTGTATACGAGTGGCGGGTGGCCACTGACTGTGGCAATGGTAATTTGTCTGATTTTTCAGCCCCGGTATCGTTTCAAACCGCCTGTCCAGCGGTCACATATATAGGTTATTCTTATCCGGGGTACAACACTGCGCAGCTTAACTGGCCGACTGTGAACCTGTCAGTAGGCCAAACCTATACCGTTCAATACCGGATTGCTGGCCGTGTAATCTGGTCGGAGCTGACGGGTATTACGTCGGGAAATGCCCTGATAACCGGTTTAGCTGGTAACACAAATTATGAATGGCGTATAAAAACCTATTGTGGAGAAAGTGGAGCCGCGCTGTTTTCACAAACTGGTACGTTTACAACGCAATGCCAAAATCCGGCGAATGTCAACGTCTCCGATCTTACGTCCCGCTCATTCTTAATAAGCTGGACGAATAGAGCTGATAATACGGCCGTAAATTTATTAGTGCGCTCTCTGGCAGAAAATGGCTCCTGGGTTAACACCATTTCTGTCAATGGACTCACTAGTTCTGCGTATTTAGTGACAAACCTCACCCCTGGTGCTACCTACGATTTCCAGGTTCGGGGCGTTTGTGATGTCAACACATTGGCTGATAATTCGGGGTATTCAAATCCTATAACTACTCCTGGTAGTCAATCTGCTCTCAATATAGGAGTGGATAGTATGTCCTATCAGACAGCCCGACTTAACTGGTCGGATGGGCCTGAATCTACTAACTACGTCCTGCAATGGCGTACACGTAACGGAAGCTGGAACACAACCGGCTCCCTGTCGACGAAGCGATACTTACTGATGGGTTTAACGCCAAACACGACCTATGACGTTCGAGTTAGCTATGTTGATAACGCAGGTGTAGCGCATGAAGCAAGTACCAGTTTTGTTACTACGTGTTTGTACCCGTCCAATCTATCAACCACTCAAATTCGGTCGAACTCGGCTCAGTTAAGCTGGGTTACCCTCGGTTGGCCAGTTACGATACAATGGCGGGTGGCTGGCGTTTCTAACTGGCAATCAGTAACAGGTATAACTAGTAATACCTATTCATTAACTGGTCTGACCAATTATACCATCTATGAATGGCGGGTAGTAACCAGGTGCTCAGACAACGTAATGAGTCCTTCGTCAACGGCCCTATTCAGAACAATTTGCCAGATGCCAACTTCCACCGAAACACGTAACGAGGCCACCCAGTCTGCCCAACTTAGCTGGATTGGTTCGGGCTCAATCTACTCGATTCGGTATCGGGTTATCGGCGAAACTACCTGGACAACGCTTTCCGGAATAACGAGTACTACGTATTCACTCACCGGCTTAATGAACAATACAGATTATGAATGGGCTGTCACGACTGTTTGTGAGCCTACTACATCATCACTATACACCAGTCCAACACGCTTCAAAACACAATGTAAACCCCCGACTAATTTGCGCAGTGCCGGTGGAAAACCCAATCGGACTTATTTGAAATGGGACGGGGGCGAATCAACGTATCAGATCGATTGGAGACCGGTGGGTAGTAGTTCCTGGACGACGATACCGGATGCTACGTCCCCTTACTTATTGACAGGGCTTACGAACGATACGTCTTATGAGTGGCGGGTGCGTGGGGTCTGCGCAGGTAGCCTTAGCGCTCCTGCTGAGTTTCTGGTACATTGCTATTATGATGGTTATGAATATAAATATCAGCCAGACGTAACAGCTAATTCGGCTCAACTCAATTGGAGTTCCGATAATTACCCTCTCTATGACCTGCGCTGGCGAAAGCTGGGTGATTCAAACTGGACGAACGTAGCAGGCATTACTACGTTGCCTTATAAGTTGACTAGCTTGGCGAATAATACAGTTTATGAATGGCAGATACGTAGTGATTGCCAGACTGACTTCGGTACGTCAGCATTTTTCCTGACGCGCTGTGGTTCGACCAATCGGTTATGGACAGAGAATCTAAGTACGACATCCATTCTGTTCCGCTGGAATGAGTCGGGTGACGGAGTTGGGTATCAGCTACGATGGCGGGCCGTTGGCAGCTCCGACTGGAACACAATTTCCAATATTAATGAAACTCGTTTTCTGCTCACTAATCTGACGAACAATACGTCGTATGAATGGCAGGTTAGCTCTCAGTGTGGCGATGAAACCAATTTTCAGCTAACGGCTTTCTTTAAAACCCTGAACAACTGCCCTTTCGGTTTACACACGCTACGTGACGGCTCGTGGGATGACCCCACAGTCTGGTCATGTAATCGAGTACCTGATTTCGCGGATTTGGTGGAGGTTAACCACGTGGTTAATGTGCCCGCTAATCAGACGGCTAAAGCCTTAACGATACGTTACGGAGAAGCCGCCCGAATCACTTTTGGTAGCGGTGCTACGTTGCGATTGAAGCCCTGAACTTACGTATGCCATTAATCCAAGTAATGGCATACGTGATACTACTAATTATTGACTATTGATTCAACCGCTACGTTCGTTTGCTTGATAGCTGCCATGCCGCCTTCTACGTTCACTACGTTCTGGAAACCGCGCGCTTTCAGAATAGAGTTGGCTACCATAGACCGATAGCCACCCGCACAGTGAACGTATACGGGTTCGTTACGTTGAATCTCGGTCATGTGGTCGTTTAACGTATCGAGAGGCATGTTTGCGGCCCCTGCTACGTGTTCGTCGGAAAACTCAATGGGTTTCCGTACATCGACTACTGCTACGTTATTATGTGGCTGCCAGCGGGTGGCGAATTCTTCTGCTGAAATGGACTCAATGGTATCCACTTCTTTTCCTGCCTGCTGCCAGCTCGTAAATCCACCATCTAGGAAACCGATGCAGTTATCGTAGCCGACTCGGGCTAAACGTAACACGGTTTCTTCTTCCTGACCTGCGGGCGTAACGAGCGCAATCGGCTGTGTTACGTCGGGAATAAGCGAACCGACCCAGGGCGCAAATTGCCCATTCAGGCCAATGTTGATAGCATTGGGAATAAATCCTTTCGCGAAATCGACGGCGTTACGTACGTCCAATACCAAAGCCCCTGTTTCGTTAACGGCGGCTTCGAACGCATCAGGTGAGAGGGACTGGCTACCGCGTTGCATCACTTGGTCAATGGGTTCGTAGCCTTCTTTGTTCAGGCGGGCGTTTTCGGCAAAATAGGCAGGGGCCGCCGTGAGTCCATCCAGCACTTTTTCGATAAACTCTGACTTCGATTTTGCCTGAAGCGCGTAGTTAAATCGTTTCTGGTTGCCCAACGTATCCGTAGTTTCCTTACTCATGTTTTTGCCACAGGCCGAACCCGCACCATGTGCCGGATACACGATTACATTGTCGGCCAATGGTATGATCTTCTCATGAAGGCTGTCGTAGAGCATGCCCGCCAGATCTCGTTCTGTCAACTCACCTTTAATAGCCAGATCGGGGCGGCCAACGTCGCCGATGAACAACGTATCACCGGTGAAGATGGCGTAATCGTTTCCAGATTCGTCGATGAGCAGGTACGTGGTGGATTCGAGCGTGTGACCGGGCGTGTGAAGAACTTTTATCGTTACGTTACCCAGCGCAAATGTTTCGCCATCCTGAGCCAGATAAACTGAATAGTTTGTGTTGGCATTGGGCCCGTACACAATCGTAGCACCTGTTTTCTGGGCTAAATCCAGGTGTCCTGAAACAAAGTCGGCGTGGAAGTGAGTTTCAAAAACGTATTTAATGGTAGCTCCAGCTTTTTGGGCTTTCCGAGTGTAAGGCGTCGTTTCGCGAAGTGGGTCGATGATGGCCGCTTCGCCGTTGCTTTCGATATAATAAGCTCCCTGCGCCAGGCAACCCGTATACAATTGTTCGATAATCATACGTAACGCGAACCTCTGGTCCGCAGTCAATGTCAGTTTAGTAGTGCGGACCAGAGGCTGGGAAGTCAGTCCGACTGCGTTACAGAATTTCTCTCAGAATCATGTAGGTTGCTACCAGCAGCACAAACCAGCCGAAGCCTTTCTTGAGTTTTTCGGGAGCCACAAAGCGGGCGAAATACATCCCAACGAAAATACCGATGATAGATAAACCCGTAAACGGTAGCAGAAAATTCCAGTTCAGTTCGGTGTGGTGAATATCGCCCAGAAAACCAACGAATGAATTGATAGCGATAATCAACACCGACGTAGCAACCGCCCGCTGAATGGGCAATCCTGCCAGCAAAACCAGCATAGGTACGATAAGAAAGCCGCCACCAGCACCAATAGTACCCGTGAGTACTCCAACGGCTAGACCATCAAGGGCCAGATTTCGATAGCGCGGGCGACCATCGGCGGCTTCACCCTCTTCGGGCCGGTCGCTACGTATCATGGCGCGTGCCGCCAAAATCATTACAATGGCAAAGAAGTAAAGAATAGCATCACTTTTCGATAAGACAAACTTCCCCAACTGAAACATGGGGTCGGGGAGGGCAGGTACCAGAAATCGGCGGCTCAGATAAACCGAAACAAACGAAGGTAGAGCAAACGCCAACGTAACACGCAGATTGACCCGTTTTCCCCAGATGTGATTCAGTGAACCGACGAACGACGTAGTACCGACAACGAACAGTGAATACGTAGTGGCTAGTATAGTCGGGATATGAAAAACGTAAATGAAAATAGGTACCGTCAGAATAGACCCTCCACCCCCCGCCAGACCAATAACCAGTCCGACGACAATTGCTGATGCATATCCAAATAATTCCTGTATACTCATGCAGTGACAAAACTACTGATAACTTTTTGTCATGCTGAGGAACGAAGCATGACAAATCCGCTCATTTAGGTTTCGTTCATAGCCCTACAATGAAAAACCCCTCGACGTAGTACCGAGGGGTTTTTCAGTATGATGATCAGGAAAGAAAATTATTCCTGCGGTTTGTTCAGATTGCTGTGATGACGGCTATAAGCGAAGTAAACAATCAGTCCAAGAATACCCCATACTACGAACGTGATTTTTGTATCGGTACGTAGATTCCACATCAGGTACAGGTTAGCCAGAATACCTAACGTAGCAATGACCGGGAGGGCTGGCGTACGATACGGACGCTCCAGATTGGGTTCGCGGACACGTAGCAGCCAAACCGCGCCACAAATCATGGCAAAAGCAAACAACGTACCCGAACTGGTAAGCTGCGATACCTTATCGATAGGCGTGAGCGCTGCGACAATCGACACAATAGTACCCACGAAAATGGTGCTTTTCCAGGGCGTTTTGAAGGTCGGGTGAATAGACGCAAACAGGTTCTTTGGCAGAAGACCATCTTTCGCCATCCCCAGGAAAACCCGCGTCTGGCCGAGCATCATCACAAGCATTACGGACGTAAGACCGGCAATGGCTGCAATGGTAATCAGGTAAACCGCCCAGGTTAAACCGGCATCGGCAAAAGCCTGTGCCACAGGAGCTTTAAGGTCTAACGTATCGTATTTCACCATACCCGTCAGCACGAGTGAAACCAGGATGTATAGAGCGGTACAGATAAGCAGGGAGGCAATAATAGCAAACGGTACGTCCTTCTTGGGGTTGATGGCTTCGCCAGCCTGTGTCGAAACGGCGTCGAAGCCGATATACGCGAAGAACACAATCCCGGCGGCTGTGACAATTCCCGGCCAGCCATAGTGCGTTTGACCCGTTTCATCAACTACGGCAGGGGGTATAAACGGTGTCCAGTTTGCAGTATCGACGAAAAAATAGCCAGCTATAATGACAAAAATGACGGTTGCCACTTTTACGATCACAATCAGGTTGTTCGTACTGGCGGCTTCTTTAATTCCTTTTACCAGAATATACGTAACAACGATTACGATCAGGAAGGCAGGCAAATTCATGGCAAACGTGAAATCAGGTACGGCGGTCCCGGCGGCACGTAACGCATCAGCCTTTTCATGCGCTGTTACCGGGTCATTCATTAGCCATATGGGCGGTTCTATGTGGAATAGATGGAGAAATTTCTCGAAATACCCCGACCAGCTTACGGCCACCGTCGTAGCACCCATCATGTATTCCAGAATGAGGTTCCAGCCAATCAGCCACGCAAACAATTCCCCAACCGTACCGTACGAATAAGCGTAAGCCGAACCTTCAACTGGCAGAATGGAAGCGAATTCAGCGTAGCACAGGGCCGCAAACGTACAGGCTACCCCCGCGATGATAAAGGCCAGGGCCAGCGCAGGGCCTGCCCACTCACGAGCGGCAATACCAGTCAATACGAAAATACCTCCCCCGATAACGGCACCAATACCTAATGAGGTTAGCCCCCAGCGGGTTAGTACGCGTTTAAGTTCACTTTTTTGAGCATCAGCCGCATAAGCTGAAAGCGGCTTTTTGCGCATAACGCTCGTATTAACTGGTCTTAGTTTAGTTTCCATGCAGAAGGAGTATTCGTTTGGTGATTGTGTCTTTTTGAAAAAGATTGTTGGGTGAAACGTTCGGGAAAGATACAAAAAATAAAGAGTGAAAGAACGAAAGAGTGAAAGTGCGAGAAAAAATTGCCGGATGGCTCTCGCACTTTCACTCTTTCGTTCTTTCACTCTTTAAATTACGATTGTGAAGGACGTATCAGCGGCTTTTTGTCTTTCTTCTCTTTCTTGGCCGTAAACTCTTCGGGCGTAGCTGGAGCAGCCGTGGTGAAGTCGGCTGGTATCGCATCGAAACCGGTTTTCTTCTCCAGTTTGGCTGGTAAAGCATCTTCTTTATCCTGATCGCGGCTCAGCGCGTCAACCACAATCGGCGTAGCAACGAACAGCGACGAATACGTACCAACGATTACACCAATCAGCATGGCGAACGAGAAGCCTCGAATGGTTTCGCCACCGAAAATAAACAGAACCAACAGAACCAGAATGGTCGAGAAACCCGTTACGGCTGTCCGACTTAACGTACTGTTCAGGGCGTTGTTGATAATCGTCGGAATGCTTTCTTTCTTACCCCGGTTTTCGGCCAGGTATTCCCGTACGCGGTCAAAAACGACGACTGTATCGTTCATCGAATAACCCATAATCGTGAGCAACGCGCCGACAAACGCCTGATCGACGTCAAGCGAGAACGGTAGAAGTCCGTTGAAAATCGAGAAGATAGCCAGGATAATCAAGACGTCGTGGAACATGGCCACAACCGCACCATAGCCGAACGCCAGCCGTTTGAAACGAATCAGAATGTAAGCGAATACAACGGCCACAGCCAACAGAATCGACCATAAAGCTGAAGTCAGAATGTCGTAAGCGATGGTTGGACCAACTTTTTGCGAGCTTTCTATTTTGGCCGGGTTGCCTTTTAAGCTGCTCAAACCCTGATAGATAGCCGCTTCGGCCTTTTTGTCAGCTCCCTGCGAATTATCGTCAATCAAATAAGGCGTCGTTACTTTCACCTGATTTGCGCCGATACCAGTTCCACCATAGGTTTTTACTTCTGGCGATGCGCCTAGTACGCCTTCCAATGAGTGCCGAACGTCATCAGTGCTTACCGATTTTTCAAAGCGTACTACGTATGAACGACCACCTTTGAAATCGACACCCAGGCCAAACCCTTTGATAAGCACCGAAATGATACCAGCCGCAATAATGACTGACGATACGGTGTAGTACAGTTTCCGGCGTGAAACGAAATCGAAGTTGGAATCGGCAAACAGATTCTTGGCCCACGATGACGTAAACGTGAGCGTTTGTCCGTTACGTATGTAATATTCCAGAATGAGCCGTGTAATAAAGATCGCGGCAAACAACGAGGTCAGAATACCGATGATCAACGTAGTGGCAAAGCCCAGAATCAGACCCGTTCCGAAGATGAACAGGACGATACCAGTCAGGAAGGTCGTTACGTTCGAGTCGATGATCGACGACATGGCGTTCTTAAAACCATCAGCCACCGCAATCTTAAACCCTTTTCCTTCGGCCAGTTCTTCTTTGATACGTTCGAAAATCAGTACGTTGGCGTCAACGGCCATACCAATCGACAATACAATACCGGCAATACCTGGCATGGTCAGTACGGCACCCAGCGACGCCATTACGCCCAACAGGAAGAACAGGTTGACAATCAGTGCTACGTCGGCAATTAGACCGGCGCGGTTGTAATAGAACACCACAAAACCCAGTACCAGCAAAATACCCACCAGCGACGAAAGTACGCCAGCACTAACAGCCTCTGAACCTAACGTAGCACCGACAACGCTTTCTTCCACGATATTCGTTGGAGCAGGCAACTTACCGGCTTTCAGTACGTTGGCCATGTCTTTGGTTTCCTCTACGGTGAAGTTTCCCGAGATGCTCGAACGTCCATTTGGAATTTCGTTCTGTACGTTTGGCGCGGTGTAAACCAAATTATCAAGCAGAATAGCTACCGGACGATTTACGTTAGCAGCTGTCAGATTCCGCCATTTACGGGCACCTTCCGCGTTCATGTTCATCGTTACTTCCGGACGGCCACGGTCGTCGTAGTCATTTGTAGCATCCGTAATAACATCACCTTCAAGCGGAGCACGACCGCCGAGTTTTTTCAGGAAATAAAGCGGCAGAATTTCTTTGCCATCGGTCGCTTTGAACGTCTTACGATCCCACGCAAAAACGGCATCAGCTGGGAACAAGCCCCGTACTTCAGAAGCATTCAAAACAGCGTTGGCACGGGCGGTGTCTTTCAGATAAACGCCCAATTGATCCTGGCCAACTGGCAGGAATAATTGCGTAAGGGCCGTTCCCTGAGCGGCAGCAGCTGCCGTATCGTTTTTCGCTTTACCCGTCGAATCAGTTTTGCTACCCTGCGCGAGCTGAGTTTCCAGGCTTGACGCACCTTTAGCGGCTGTACCTGCGGCTGGCGTAGTGGTTTTCAAAGCGGCTTTCCGGGCAGTTTCTTCACGTAGCAGATACGCGCCAATACCTTCAATGGCTGGAGCCAGTTCATTCAGGCGGTAAACTTCGGTAAATTCAAGTTTAGCAGCGCCCGTCAGCAGGCGACGGATACGCTCAGGATTATCAACACCTGGCAATTCGATCTGAATACGACCTGAACCGGGTAAACGCTGTATGTTTGGGTTAGCTACGCCGAATTTATCGACCCGCGCCTGAATGATCTGGTACGCCCGTGTGATAGCACCATTTACTTCATCATTTAACAGTTTCCGTACTTCGGTGTCCGACGACTGGAAATTGATTTTGCTACGGTTGGCGCTGGTTGCGAAAACACTAGCCAGACGAGTATCAGGAGCCAGTTTTTTGAAATTGTTGGCAAATAAATCTACGAAGTTGGTGTTGCTCGTTTTTTGGTCTTCAAGTGCCTGTTTCAGTGCCTGACTAAATTTGGGGTCACGGTTGTTGCCCGACAGGCTGCGTAGAATGTCAGCAGGAGAAACCTCGAGTACTACGTGCATACCACCCTGAAGGTCAAGACCCAGACCTAACTCGCGTTCGGTAACTTCCTGCAACGTACTACCTAAAAAAACAGGCTCTTTCCAAAGCGAATCGAGATAATGTTGCTTTTTATTGCGATCAACAATACCTTGTTTATTAGTTGCGTAAGCCTCGGCATCAGCTTTGATATTTCGCGAGACGAACGTAAACGACAGGAAGTAGATGCAAATAGCTGCAATAACCCCTGTCAGAATGAGAATTCCGGTTTTGTTTTGCATGATTTATAACAAGCAGATAGCTTGTTAGGAAAAGATAAATTAGTAGAAAATGAGAGAAATAATTTGACTACCAGGCTCAAAACCTGGTGCTACCACTAGGGCGCATTAGTGGCAATGTGGTGGCCGAAGACGTGCCGGAAATAAGAGAAATAAAAATGCGGAAGCGTAAAATGCCGAAGCAGCGGAACGCTTAGCAGCAGCAGGATAATTAACGTAGGAGCCGGCAACAGGAAGGCTGTTTGCCCTGAATCACCCAGTTGAATCGCTGGTGTTACAACCGCTTCAAATTGGGCCGAACTCAGTTGGGCGTCGTTGGTGTGATCAGCAGTTTTACCCGATTTGCTTTGCTCGGCAACCGCTTTTTTCGCTGAAAGAGCTTTTTCGGATGCGGAATGCTGACTCCATACTGCCGTGAAAAGCAGCAGAGTGGCGAGCAGAAGGCTGGAAAGACGTTGTATGACGCGCGGTTGCTTCATAAATTTCCTTAGCGGATGACAAATTTCGTACCATTTTCATTAGAATCCAATAGGCTGACCAACCGATTTTGAAAACCGGTCGAAGCTGGCAGGGTTTATAGGAAATAATGTACCTTGCGCCTATGAATCTGCAGGAATTTATTCAATTAGCCCTGGCCGAAGACATTGGCGACGGCGATCATACTTCCCTTTCTACTATTCCGGCCGACGCCCAGAAACGGGCCCGTTTATTAGTCAAAGAAACGGGTATTCTGGCTGGCGTGTACGTAGCAAAAGCCATTTTTGCCGAAGTCGATCCCAACTTTGTTGTCGACGTACTGATACAAGATGGAGCTTCTATCAAACCCGGCGACATTGTACTGACGGTGAGCGGAAATGCACGTAACATCCTCACCGCCGAGCGCCTGGTGCTCAACTGCATGCAGCGGATGAGCGGCATCGCCACGCACACCCGCGAACTGGTGAATCTGCTGGAAGGTACGCGGGCGAAGCTATTGGACACCCGCAAAACCACGCCTAATTTCCGGATTTGTGAGAAAATGGCCACCAAAATCGGCGGGGCAGTAAATCATCGCTTCGGATTGTATGACATGATCCTGATTAAAGACAACCACGTCGATTATGCGGGAGGTATTGAAGCGGCCATCACCAAATCAGTAGTTTATCTGAAAGAAACGGGTCGTCAGCTACGTATTGAAGTAGAAACCCGCAACCGGGCCGAAGTAGAAGAAGTGCTACGTGTCGGGCAAATCGATATTATTCTCCTTGACAATTTCTCACCCGAAGGCATTCGCGAAATGGTACGTCTTATCGATGGCCGTTTTATCACAGAAGCATCGGGCGGCATCGACGAAACAAACCTACGGGCCTACGCCGAAACGGGCGTCGATTTCATTTCATCGGGAGCACTTACGCATCAGGTTAAAAGCCTGGATTTAAGCTTGAAAGCGTACTGAAAAGGCCCCGACAGCCAGAGCCTGTCGGGGCCTCCTCACTTTGCTGGATTCTCATCAATGCCTAGCCGGGGTAGGGGCGGATTCAATAATCGTGGGATTACTTTGACACGGAAAACTTTCGTGCCTGCTACGTCAAAATCGCAACTGTAGAACTGTCGTTGTTTCACGCCCCGATATACCGCCGTATAATTCACTTTGGGTGGCCAGTTGTTTAGAGCTAACTCAGCCGTTAGTGCATCTACTGCTTTCCGGAGATTTGAAAAGAACGTAACGGTAGGCTCGCGATGACGTAGCGTCGTCAACGAGCCTACATATTGGACCGTAACTTCATAAATCACCCTGCTTCCTAGGCGAAGTCTTGAGTCTTTTTGAGCTGTGTCGACTAAATCTTGCATAATCGAAAATAATACGAAAAACTATGCCACTATTTTTCAGTGTGTAAACTTTTCTGCTAAGTCAGGAGTTTCACTTTCAATTCCCGCAAACTAAACGCCCGACTGTTTCCGCAGCCGGGCGTTTTTGTAAACAACAAGCGTCGACCAATTGGTCGACGCTTGTTGTTTGGTATGTGAATGATTAACGATTAATCATTTTACAATATTCATTTATTTCTTGTACATCACCGTATCAACAGCCTGCAAGGTGCGCTTTACGTTGGGGAGAATCGCTTCAATCAACGTAGGCGCGTAGGGGAGTGGTAAATCCATGCTATTGACACGTACCACCGGCGCATCCAGATAATCGAACGCATTACGTTGGATATTGTAGGTCAGTTCCGATGAAATAGCTGCCAGCGGCCAGGCTTCTTCTACAATCACGCAACGATTGGTTTTCTTCACCGAATTGATAATTGTCGCGTAATCAATCGGACGGACCGAACGAAGGTCAATCACTTCGGCCGAAACGCCGTTTTTCGCCAGTTCTTCAGCAGCCGCAAGAGCAACTTTCATAATTTTGCCGAACGAAACAATCGTTACGTCGTTTCCTTCGCGTACTATGTTGGCCTGGCCAATTGGAATTAAATATTCTTCTTCAGGCACCTGGCCTTTGTCGCCGTACATCAATTCCGACTCCATGAAAATAACGGGGTCGTTATCGCGAATGCAGGATTTCAATAAACCTTTGGCGTCATAAGGGTTCGAAGGAACCACTACTTTCAGCCCCGACGTATTGGCAAACCAGTTTTCGAAGTTCTGCGAGTGCTGCGATGACAACATACCGGCATTACCCGTCGGGCCCCGAAATACAATCGGACACGAGTATTGTCCGCCCGACATCGACATTACTTTAGCCGCCGAGTTAATGACCTGATCGATAGCGACCAGCGAGAAATTGAATGTCATAAACTCGATAATGGGCCGCAGTCCGTTTATTGCCGAACCAACGCCAATACCGGCAAAACCTAATTCGGCAATGGGCGTATCGATAACGCGTTCCGGGCCGAATTCGTCGAGCATGCCCTGACTGACTTTATAAGCACCATTGTATTCGGCAACTTCTTCGCCCATCAGGTAAACAAGTGGGTCCCGGCGCATTTCTTCCTGCATGGCCTCGCGTAGGGCTTCGCGGAATTGTATTTCTCTCATAATGAGCTTATTGATTCGTGTTAGTAGCTACCTCAGTACGTCTGCGTTCAGGGTGAGGTGGCCAAACGTCGGTCAAAATTAGGCAAAATGCCCTGATTCATCAAATTAGACGGGTGGTTTGGTAATCATCTCTTTTACGAAATTCTAACCCATAAAAAAGAAGAGTAGTAATCTTACTTTATTTGACTGCTCACTAACGTAACGCTGGCAAGTGATAACCACTCAACCGGCCGCTACGTTGGTATGAATAGAATGAATACGCTGCCTCATTGATCTAAGGAGTTAGTTGCAACGGGCGTTCAGATTATAGTGTAATTGCCTGCCAAGGTTCGGATAAACAGGCTGTGGAAACCCGCTGCTCGCTAGTTAGCGGAACTGTAAATTCCAGGAAGGTTGTTGCAGGAGTAATGCTAACCGACGTAGTACTGTTATAGCCAGCAAATGCGCCAATATCGGTTCTGCCCGTGGCTGCTCCCTGAGCAATTGACCCCGGCGCTAAGCGGAAATTGATATCGACCTGCGGATTACCCGATGCAAAAATTGTTCCCCAGTTCGCCCCATTTATGTTACCATTTCCAATAGGAAGGTATGACATACAATTTATGTCGTAACAGAAGGTTGTCGCTACGTTGTCGGTTTTATACGTATTGATTATTGTGTTGGTAACCGTACTATTTGCCAGATTGGCGTTTTGGATGACGTGGTAACAAGACATCTAAGTTTTCTTATTATCAGTACATAGTCAATCAACGCTTAACTAAACCCTTAATTCTCTTTCTGAAATCGGCGGTTTTCTCAATGAACTATAGCAGATGCTACGCTCCATCTGAAACGCTTATGGCTGATACGTAAACATAGCTTATGAATCTGGTGTTGAAATTTCGGTAAGGGGCGAATCAAAGGCCACACTTTTTCGTTGATAACCTTGCGAATTATTCTTCTTGCAAAGCCCGATTTTCGGGGCCAAATTCGCGCCTGTTTTTCAGAATTTCGAACTAAAAGAGGTACACTACGTAGGACTATCCATTTTCATGCGCCGAATCCAGGGATGAAGACATACTATGACCTGATTGATCAGACATTTGAATTCCCGACGCGGGAGTTCAACGTTGAAAACAATGAGCTGATGTTCAATAATGTTCCGTTGATGGACATTATCAAGGAGTACGGTACGCCCTTAAAACTGACGTACTTACCCAAAATTACCGAGCATATTGAACACGCAAAAATCCTGTTCAAAAACGCGATGAAGCGGTACAACTACAAAGGCAGCTATACGTACTGCTATTGTACAAAGTCGTCGCATTTTCGGTTTGTGCTGGAAGAGGCCCTCAAGAATAATATCCATCTCGAAACATCGTCGGCTTACGATATTCCCATTATTCGGGAGTTATATAAGATGGATAAGGTTTCCAAGAGTACATATATTATCTGTAACGGCTACAAACGACCGTTATACACGCAATACATCAGCGAACTGATTAATGAAGGATTCTCGAACTGTATTCCTGTTCTTGATAATCTGAAGGAAATTGAGGCCTATGAAAATTCGATAACGGCTGAAACAGTGAATTTCGGAATACGTATCGCTACCGACGAGGAACCGAATTTTGCGTTTTATACGTCCCGGCTGGGCATTCGCTATAGCGATGTGAATGAATTGTACCGAAACAAGATTCAGCCGAATGAGCGGTTTAAGCTCAAAATGCTGCATTTCTTTATCAACACAGGAATTAAAGACAGCGCTTATTACTGGAGTGAGTTGAGCCGGTTCATGTATAAATATTGCGAACTGCGCAAAATCTGCCCCGACCTCGATTCGATTGATATTGGTGGCGGGATGCCGATTCAGACGTCGTTTCAGTTTACGTACGATTATCAGGCCATGATCGACCAGATTGTGGAAAGTATTCAGTGGATTTGCAATAAAAACAACGTACCAGTACCGCATATTTTCACCGAATTTGGTTCATACACGGTTGGCGAAAGCGGGGCGGTTATTTACCGGGTAATCGATCAGAAGTTGCAGAACGACAAAGAGTTGTGGTACATGATCGACGGCTCTTTTATAACGCAACTACCCGACTCGTGGGGGTTGGGTCAGAAATACATCATGCTATCGGTCAATAACTGGGAAAATCCGTATCAGAAAGTGAACCTGGGCGGCCTGACCTGCGATTCGCACGATTTCTATAATACAGAAGCCCACAGCGCCGACTTATACCTGCCTATTTTCGATCAGGATGCTGAGGAACAGTACGTTGGCTTGTTTCACACAGGTGCTTATCAGGAATCACTCGGTGGTTATGGGGGTATTCAGCATTGTCTGATTCCGGCTCCGCAACACGTTATTGTCGATAAAGACGAGAACGGCAATTTGCGCACACGCCTTTTTGCGCCTGAACAGAACAGCGAAGTAATGCTGAAAATTCTGGGTTATGGAGGAGCCGAACCCGGCATGACCGAACTGGAAGCAACCGAAGCTGCCGAAGAGCGCGAGGAAGAGTTAATCAAGGAAGAAAATTGATACGTTGTTTGTCATGCTGACGCAGCCGTTTTGAATTTATTCGCAACTGTTAAGGGAAGAAGCGACCGTTGGTACAAAATAATGACGATCTGTACAATTTTTGGCATTATATTCGTTTCAAAATCTGAAGATTAAGCGTAAATAAGGACGATTATATTCATGAAAAAATTACTGATTTTGGGGGCTGTGCTGGCGACATTGTCGCTTGGGTCGTGTGCACGGAAAGCAAACTGCCCGGCTTATGGCAGTGTACAGAAGCCTGCTTCAGCGCAGGTTCGGGTTTAACGAAACGATTTTGAGCGAAAAAGCCACCCTTTTTTACGGAAAAGGGTGGCTTTTTCGTTATTAATTATAGTCTTGAAGGGCTGTATAAGTACGTAGTATTCGCACAAGGCTTTCTATCAAAAAGTTTAGAGGTTGTTGCTTAGTTGCTGAAAGGCAACCCGGTAGCTCACAATTTTCTACTATAGTAGCATTCTGCTGACGTATTGCCATAGGTGTATTTACCCTTTTTTCATGTCAATTGTTAGTAAAATACATCTTACCTGAAACCTAAAGTGACTTTCTAATGAAGTTATAGTCTGATAGAGAATAGATACTTGAAATAATATGAAGGTAGTTAATATGGAGAAAGATGAAAAAGTAAGACGGAACCGGGTAAAGACCACCCAACGTATCGTTGAAGCCCTGGAAGAAGTTATCGCTGAACGAGGGCTGGAAGGTGTTGGGGTAAACCGGGTAGCCGAAAAAGCCAATGTAAGTAAAGTGTTGATTTACCGGTACTTCGGCGGCATGGAAGGCCTGCTGGAGTATTATGTAAAAATGGGTAAATTATTTCCAGTATTCACAACCACCGTGCTTGATCAGATTCGCCCACTGCACGAATCGGACGTAGCACGCATCTGGTATCGCCAGGTGATTCAAACGTATCGATACTTCCGTACGTTTAAAGCAGCCCGCGAAATCATCAAGGCCAGTGTTATTGAAAATGATTCGATTGCTGAAACAACCGCCCGCGCTCAGGACGAAGAAATGACTCGTCTTGTCAGTCAGCTATCTTTTGTGAAAGGTGCCGATATCCAGGCCATTTCAGCAGTTGTCATTGGTGCAATGAATTATCTCACCATCATGGCACAAAATGACCGGACCATGATCAGCATCGACCTGCGAAGTGAGGAAGGTTGGCAACGAATTGAGAGTGCTGTTAAAACTATCTACATCGCACTGAATAAACTGGCAATCAGCTCAAAAGAAGTTGAATTAGAGCTTCAGTCTGCGCACCTGCCAATTGCTCAGTGGTAGATTGCTACAGTTATTTCGAGATTCACTTAGTGGTCAACATATTGTACATTCTTTGCTGAATAACAGGCATATAGAATGCTTGTCGGCTTAGCTGTCGCCAGCGTGAATCACTATCATTAATTTTTTTTGTTTCGATATTCCTCTTTCACCATATACTATAAGAGCTAAACAAGTCATTGTTTAGCTCTTTTTTATTAACTGTAACTTTATACACAGAAAAATCTATCGAACAGCAACGTCCGATTTTCGGGCCTTGATTTTTTCAATTACCCATTTGCCGACTTTTTCGCCTTCTGCCTGCCCATTCACCAGGGCCGAACGGTAGTGAATACCACCATACATCCGACTAATGGAAGCTTCATCCGCTGCATGTCGGAAAGACGTGAATGAGCGCACACCATGACCGTATTTAAACTCTGTTGAGTCTGTAAAATTAATGTTATTGCCTATAAGCTGAGTGAGCACCGTAGCCGCTGCCGTCGAAATCACGCTGTGTCCGCTGGGGTATTCGGGGAATGGGGGCGTTTGTAGAAAGGGCGTCCACTTGGCGTCGATATATTTATTAATAACTGTTTCAGGGCGAACGGTTTTGGTTCTGTATTTCTCGTCCCAGCATGAAATAAATCCGTCGCTCAGCGCAAACGAAGTCAGCGCGTAGGCTTCAACAGTACGTATCATATTCATTTTTTTCAGACGGGTTACCGTTTGGGCAATGGCAAGCCAGTGACCACCTGGTGTCATTTTTTTGCTGGCATATGTTACGTGCCCTGCTACGTTCATAACAAAGGCGTTGTCGTCCCAGAAATAGGCAATATCTTGTTTTTGTTTATCAAGATTTTTCCCGGTCTGATACACCTCATCCAGCTCTTTTTCGTAGGGGCTGCCTTTTGTCAAACTGTAGGCCGATGGGCGAGGTGGCATGAACTGATTGCACGTATCCATTGCCCAACAGCGAATTTTATTCCATTGAGGCTCAGCCGCATCCATATAGGCTGGTGGCGTGGGTACCCAGGTTCCTTCTTCGTTCGTAACGGTATGTTTAAAGCCGCGTGTTTGTTTGTAGTTGTCTTTGGCCGCATAATCTAGAATATGCTTAGCAACTGCCTCTCCGTAAGCCATCGAGCGTTCATACACCTCATCTGGTACGCCGTCTTTCTTATACTGCTCATAGAATGATTTCTCGAACTCATCGTAAAAAGGGACTGAAAACGTCAGTGCCCGTGCCACTGTAAGAAAAGCTCTTGTACTGGCCAATGGAAAACAGTATTCTTTGCCAGGCTCTGGTTTCGGACCCGATTGAAACCGCTTCAACTTGCCACCTAACGATTCATATTGCGCATCGAAAGGCACGAGCGCTTCATAGCCTGCCAGATTGGCGTATGAATAAATCCGACTGGCTACTGGCGGAGAGAAAATATCGTGAATAATAACGTCTGTCAGCTTGTTCAGGGCTGCGTTATAATATTCAGGATTGGCGGCTTTGGCGTTATATTCGGCTGGAGTTGACTTTTTGCAACCGACAAACCCGACTAGGAAAAGTATAAACAGACAACTAAATCGAACGAAAGCTTTCATAAGGGTTAATACAAGTTAAAACCTGAACAGGCCAGACTGCGGGCTGTTCCAGTTTCACAAAATTAACGGAAATTATTGGACAAGTCGTGGGCAGGCTTTAGTTTGCCGAAGCTGCCATAGGTTTAAAAATTTGAATACCAGCGTTATTTCTGGCTACCATAATCAACAGACCCTGGCTGGTTATAATAGGACGAATATCACGAATTTCCCCATTCAACAGGAAGCCACTGTCAATCGGTGACAGAGCCGTGAAATTTTCTTTGCCGTCGTTACGTAGCACCAGGCCATAACTAGCGTCGTAGCGGCCCTGATACGTACTGACACCGTAGAAGTTGCCTCCGCCTACTACGTCCAGATCGCCATCTTGGTCGATGTCGATGGCCTGCAAGGCAAACAGTTTCGACACCTGCGCCATCATGGGTAGTTCGTGTAATACAAACTTACCCCCCTGATTTTCCAGATAGATTGATGCAAACTGGTTAACGCTACGTT
Source organism: Spirosoma profusum (assembly GCF_014699005.1). Lineage (GTDB taxonomy): Bacteria > Bacteroidota > Bacteroidia > Cytophagales > Spirosomataceae > Spirosoma > Spirosoma profusum. The sequence continues at coordinate 95,114 of NZ_JACWZY010000023.1, read as the reverse complement.
CTTCAGCCTCTTTTAGTTCATCGTCTTTTAGCACATCGTCCAGTGTTTTTCCAGCAAATGATACGTAGTCGGTGAAGCGTTTGTTGATGATGCCGGGCAATTGTTTTCCCAGCTCGTCTTTAAACGCCAGCGGATACCAGTTTTTTCCCCGATTGTAGGCAATAATTTGCTCGATACTCTGGTTGTTATCGACATCCTTCACCCACATACGTAGCTGTGAATCAGGTGTTTTCCGGAATTTGGTATTGGTGCCCAAATTCCCAGCCATCAGGTCAATATCACCATCTTTATCAAAATCAGCCGCGATGATACGTTGGTAGAAGCCATTCAACGGCGTTTCATCGGTAGTGATTGAGCGGATTTCTTCAAAAGCCCCTTTGTTATTCGCGAAAATACGGATGGGCATCCAATCGCCTGCCAGAACCAAATCGGTGTCTTTATCTCCGTCGTAGTCAGCCCAGACGGCATCCGTTATCATGCCCGCTTTCCGTAAATCCTTGGCCAATTTATCAGTCTGGTCGGTAAATTTCCCTTTACCGTCGTTGATCAGCAGGTACGAATTGGGTAATTTTCCATAGCCAAAACCGACAACGCGACCACCTATAAACAAATCCAGATCACCATCTTGATCGATATCAAAGGGACGTACGCAACTTTTGTTGTCATACATGGGTGGCAGCGCGTTGGTTTCTCGACTGAAATTTCCTTTTCCGTCATTCAGGTACAATCGATCAAATTGTTCAGGCATTTGGCCGTAAAACTCATTGCCGCCCGACACTACGTATAAATCCAGATCCTTATCGCCGTCAGCGTCGAAAAAAGCGGCATCGACATCTTCATAAGTTGAATCACGAACAAAGGCTGGCTGAGAACTAGGCGCGAACGTACCGTTACGTTGCTGAAGCAATAAACTACCCGGAACCCATTTGGCGCCACCCGCATACATATCGGCCAATCCATCGCCGTTGACGTCACCAACGGCCAGATGCGGGCCTTCGGTCGATACCTGAAAAGGCATAAGTGGTTCCCGCACATAATCGAAATAATTCAGGTTTTCCCGATGACGATACGGAATCGAATCCGTAGTCGTCAAATCAGCAAAGAGAGGCTTAGCTTTTGGTGCTGTAAATTGATACGTAGTGGCGTCTCGGTGGGCATCGGTTTGTTTCAAAACCAGCGTTTGATTTGTCGTAACGTTCGTCCGTATTTCCATCCGCTGATTGGGCCAAATCACAATTAACGTATCAACAGTTGCCCGTTTCCCGACGCCAAAAAGTAATTCCGGAGCTACAGACGACTCAAACCCCCGTGTAGGAATGAGTTGCTGCACTTGAATCGTATCGGCATACTTCAGAATAACTTTAGCCCCGACACCGAATGCGTTTGGTGAATCGCCTTTTAGTCTGAAAGTCAGGTGCTTGTTGTCGGGGAAAATTTCGTTGGCATCGTTCCGGTAAATGCTTGCCGGATCGTCGATGTTGTTGGTAACCAGGTCCAGATCGCCGTCGTTGTCGAGGTCGGCATACGTAGCGCCGTTGGCATAGTTGGGCGTCTCGAACCCCCAGGCCTTCGACTTATCATCGAACCGCAACGGCGTAGTACCCCGAAATAAATAGTTGTGCGCTTTTCCATCGGGCATGAGTTTAACGGCCCGCACATCGAGCGACTTTGACGTTTCCATCGCATAACGTAGCGAATCATCGGCCGCAAATTTTACATAATCGAGGTTGTTGGGCCGGTGAACGATACCGTTGGAAATGAACAGGTCTTTTATACCATCGTTATCATAATCCGCCAGTAATGGCGACCAGCTCCAGTCGGTTGCAGCTATACCCGCCATTGCGCCAATTTCCGCGAATTTCTTTCCCGACATGTTGAGTTGAAGGCAGTTGCGGCTGTACTGATTCATGTAGCCGTACGACATCTTGTAGAGATAAATATCGAGCGGGTCTTCGCCCAGCGAGGATTTTTCTACGGTTTCATCTTCGGGATACATATCGAGCGTCACTACGTCGGCAAAACCATCGTTATTGACGTCTGCTACGTCGTTTCCCATCGAAAAACGGCTCACGTGCTGAAACGCTTTTTTTACGCTTTCAGTGAACGTACCGTTTCGGTTATTGATGTAATAGTAATCGTCTTCGTGGAAATCGTTGGAAATGTACAGGTCTTCCCAACCGTCGTTGTTCATATCGGCCACCGAAATGCCTAGCCCGTAGCCCATCGCGGCACCAAAAATCCCGGCCTCCTCGCTCACGTTTACGAAACGGGTAACTTTTTCAGCGGGTGCTTTACCGGCTTTCGTGATGAGTTGATTTTCGTACAGATAATCGCCGGATTCGTTGTGGCGAAAATTACGGGCACTTACGCGGTCGTAACTACGCGACGTATGTACGGCATGGTTGAGCAGATAGCAGTCTAAATCGCCATCATGATCGTAATCAAAGAATGCAGCCTGCGTCGAAAAACCAGTGAAATCCAGCCCGTAATCGGCGGCTTTCTCGGTGAACGTACCATCACCGTTATTAATGTACAATTCATTGGAACCTTCCAGCCCCCGAAAATTCCCGACAGCACACACGTAAATATCCAGAAAACCATCGCCGTTAATATCGACCATAGTGGAACCCGTTTGCCAGTCTGAAAAGCCTTCCACGCCCGCCTTCGCTGTTAAGTCCTCGAACTTGAGATTGCCTTTATTCAGGTATAATTTGTTTTTGCCCTGATTAGAAACGAAATACAAGTCGATTAAGCCGTCATTATTGATGTCTCCCGACGAAACCCCGGCGCCATTGTAGAAATACAGGTAATCGAGAATATTAATTTTGTCGTTCGGAACCAGCTTATTGACAAAGCCAATTCCTGTTTGCGTCGAATCGAGCGTTTGAAAAAGCTGTTTTTCAGAATTGAACGAACCACACCCCGACAGGGTGAGCCCGACAACTGCCAGAAAGAAACCAATACGTATCATAGGTAAAAAAAAGCGCAGGCAGTGCTACGTAGCGAGATTGGTTCGTCTGCCACTTCTCACTACGTAACACTACTTCATTAAAAAAATTTGTGCACGGTCGTTGTTTTTAGCGAGAATAAGCTGGCCCTGCGCCAACCGCGCCATCCGGCGAACCTGCCCACGAACGAAAAAGCCCGACTGAGCCGGATTAATGGACGCATACGTAACGGTGCCGTTAGCCGCCTTCCCCATGTTACGTAGCACAACGCCGTAACTGGCATCGTAACGACCAATTTCGGGTAATACGTCCAGAAAATTCCCCGTCAGAATGAGGTCAGTACGTCCGTCGTGATCATAATCCGAGAAAACAGCTCCACAAACGGGTGAGTATTGAGCTTCGGCGGGTAGCACCTGTGCGGTCATTTTGCCTTTTCCGTCGTTAAGCAAAAGCCAGGTTTCAGCAGTATAAGCCTGACGAACGACAGCTTGTTTTAGCTGCGTTTCGTCCAGTATGTCGGTCATCTTTTTACCGGCGTAATCACTGAATTTCACGTACTTCTTTTTGATGCTGGGCATTTCTTTCTGCAAATCGTTTTTCAGCACCATTGGGTATAATTCACCCGTTTCATCGGCGCAGTTGATAATTTGCTCGATAGTACCGCTCTGGTCAAAATCGCCAATGTAGAGTTCCGCAGGTTTTGTCTGCGTAGCGCGAATCCGTGAATTAAGCCCCAGATTGCCTACTACTAAATCCAGATCACCGTCGCCATCGGCATCACCTGCTTTGATGCAGTTCCACCAGCCGTTTGTTTTTAAAACCTCGCCCGTTGGCGACGTAATAGTCATCGCTGGATTCTGAGCCAGACGGCCGCGTTTATTCTCGAAAACGGTTATCGGCATCCAGTCACCCGCCACAATCAGTTCGGGATATTGGTCGCCGTTGAGATCGGCCCACGTAGCGCTCGTGACCATACCTAACTGGTCGGCTTCGGGGAGAAAGCGTTTGGTGTAATTCTTGAAATTCCCGGTGCCGTCGTTGCTGAGCAGAAAACTTGGCGGACTGTAGCCGTACTGACTCGGAATCAGCCGCGAACCCACAAATAAATCGATGTCGCCGTCGCGGTCAAAATCGGCAGCTGCCACACAGGAACCACTGGCTTTCAGGGCAGGCAAACCACTTCCCGAGCGTGAAAAATTACCTTTCCCATCGTTTATGTAAAATCGGTCGAGCAATTCGTCAGCTTCTGCTGTGAACTCATTACTCCCTGACACTACGTATAAATCGAGATCTTTATCATTGTCAGCGTCGAACAGAACCGCATCGACGGCTTCATACGTAGTGTCCTGACGCATAGCAGCGGGCGTTCGGTCGATGAATTTTCCGTTTGTCTGCTGCACAAATAAGCGATGCGGCTGCCCGCTCGCTCCCCCTAAAAATACGTCCTCCAGACCGTCACCGTTGACGTCGCCTGTAGCTAAAGCTGGTCCCTGCGTAGAAAGCTGTTGTTTCAGCAGTGCATCGCGGTTGTAATCCACAAAATTGCTTTCTGTGTGAACGTAGTTTAAGCTCGAATTGGACGTATTATCCACGAAAAGCGGTTTGGCCTGATTTGCTGACGGTTTCCACGTCTGATTAGCATCCTGCCAACGTAGCGTCAGGAGTTGGTTGGCCTTCGGCTGACGTAGCGTCTGCATGCGGTCGTCGGGCCAGACAACCACTACGGAGTCAATTGCCGGTTTATCACCTAACCCGAAAAGTAAATTCAGGTCTACGGATGACTCGAAGCCTCGATTTGGCATTTGCTCCAAAACCTGCGTTTGAGTCGGTTGGTGGAGGAAAACACGAGCACCGATGGCGTTTCGATTGAGGTTTTTTCCTTCCAGTTTTATTTTAAAATAATTGGTTTTGTCTTTATTAACAGACTGATTCTGGTAGACAGCTACCGGAGCATTCATGTTATTTATCACCAAATCTAAATCGCCGTCGTTGTCGAGGTCGCCATAAGCGGCCCCGTTCGAAAAATCGGGTTCAGATAAGCCCCATTCAACGGCTTTATTAGAAAACTGAAGGTTGCCATCGTTGTGAAAAGCGTAGTTTGGAATTGCTTCGGAAGGGGCCTTATCCAGAAACTCCTTAAAGTTGAATTTCCGCTGACGGGCAATTTGTGCCATATTTTCGCGGTCGGCCAGAAAATTCACAAAATCCTGATCCGTTACGTCCTTAGCGATACCATTCGCCACGAAGATGTCTTTGCGGCCATCGTTATCCATATCGAAAATCAACGCGCCCCAACTCCAATCCGTAGCCTGAACACCTGCAAAACGGGCAATTTCGCTGAAAACGGGTAGGCCGCCATTGCCCGACTGACTTCCCTGATTCAGGTGCAGCATATTCTGCATATGCTGATAATGAAAATCGCGATCATGCTTGATCACTTCGAGGTCGTGCCCTTCATACGTAGAGTTTTTTTTCAGCCGTACGTCATTGCCGGGCAGCATATCCGTAATGAAAATATCCAGTCGACCGTCGTTGTTGACATCGGCAATATCGGCCCCCATCGATGAAAGGCTGGTGTGGGGCATGGCTTCTTTTATCGACTCTCTAAACGTGCCATCGTGGTTGTTGATGTATAAATAATCGCGTTCATAGAAGTCGTTGGAGATGTAGATATCGGGCCAGTTATCGTCGTTAACATCACCAATGGTAATGCCCAGACCAAAGCCAATCAGACTGCCGTAAATCCCCGCCTTTTCTGATACGTCGACAAATTGGGTCGAAGGTTTCTCCTTAGGTGCCCCCATCTTACTAAGTTCGACGGCCATATTCTGAAACAACTTATGGCCACCCAGCGAATCCCGTTGCGCACGAAGATTCGCATACGCCAACCGACCTACCGGCAGGAAGCTATTATTCAGCAGATACATATCGAGGTCGCCGTCGCGGTCGTAATCGAAAAAAGCTGCGTGGGTTGAGAAGCCACGATCATTCAGGCCATATTCAGCCGCTCGTTCGGTAAACGTAGGGACTCCGTTGGCGTCGTTTCCGTTATTGATAAACAGTTCGTTAGCCCGGTCGTCGCCATCGCGAATGCCCGCGTTGCAGATGTAGATATCCAGTCGGCCATCACCATCGACGTCGGCGAACGTAGCACCAGTACTCCAGGCTCGTTTACCGCCCACCCCGGCTTTGGTCGTTACGTCCTCAAACTGCATGGGAGCACTCCCTTTTTTGCCTTTGTTGAGGTAAAGTTTGTTATCGCCCATGTTGGCAATGAGCAATACGTCCGAAAAACCATCGTTGTTGATGTCGCCAATGGCTACGCCACCGCCGTTGTAGAAATTGCGATAATTGAAAATGTTAAAGTCTTTATCGTCAGTTACTACGTTGGCGAAATTAATATTTGTTACGTCGGCTGGTAGTTTCTGAAAGAGTGGGTCAGTCGGCGTCTGTTGACCCGAACGGCAACCAACTAACAAGCCAATTACCAGAATAAACAAACTAATGCGCATTAGCACAGATTAAGAATAAATCGAATGTCAGAAGAGCGTTGAGGTAAAGAGTATAACTAGTTTAAGAAAAAGGATTGTAAAAATAATAAATGACGTGGAGTATTCCCCCTTTTTACCGGGAGAGTCTAAGTAAGAATGCCCATATAAATGGTAATTTAATGAGTTTACATTGCCCGTCTTAAAGAGAAAAGGGATACCCGCATAACAGGTATCCCTTTTTGTATTTATAAACCGATTTAGTTGTTACTACTTGGTTCCTTTTTCTTTTGCTACTACGTCATCAGCGATGCTCTGTGGCACAACCTCGTAGTGCGAGAACGTCAGGTTAGCCGTTGCACGACCGGAAGACATCGTCCGAAGGTCCGTTACGTAACCGAACAGTTCCGATAGTGGTACGTCAGCTTTGATAACCTGCGAACCAGCTTTCGAGTCCATCCCTTTCATCACACCCCGACGACGGTTCAGGTCACCTGTGATCGGACCGGTGTATTCTTCGGGTGTCAGTACTTCAACCGCCATGATTGGTTCGAGCAGTTTTGGGCCTGCCTGACGGGCAGCCTCACGGAAGCCCAGACGAGCTGCCATCTCAAACGATAGCGAATCGGAGTCAACGTCGTGATATGAACCGTGGAACAGCCGAACTTTCATACTTTCCAGCGGGAAGCCTGCCAATGGACCATTCTTCAGCGATTCATCAAAACCCTTCTGAACAGGCTGGATAAATTCTTTTGGAATAACCCCACCAACGATACCGTTCACAAACTGTAAGCCAGCCGGCGTAACACCGTTTTCGTCGGCGTCACGTGGTCCGAGTTCGAACACGATGTCAGCAAACTTACCACGACCACCCGTTTGTTTTTTGTATACTTCACGGTGTTCAACGTTTTTGGTAAGCTTCTCTTTGTAAGCAACCTGCGGAGCACCCTGATTCACTTCTACTTTGAACTCCCGACGCATCCGGTCGATGATGATTTCAAGGTGAAGCTCACCCATACCACGGATAATGGTCTGGCCAGTCTCATCATTCGACTCAACTTTCAGCGTTGGATCTTCTTCGATCAGCTTACCAATCGCTTTCGAGAAATTGTCCTGATCGGCGGTTTTCTTCGGTTCGATAGCGTAACCAATAACCGGGTCGGGGAATACCATCGACTCCAGAACGATTGGGTGTTTCTCGTCTGACAACGTATCGCCGGTTTTGATATCTTTAAAACCTACTACGGCACCGATGTCACCCGCTTCCAGACGCTCGATCTGGTTCTGCTTGTTGGCGTGCATCTGGAAAATCCGCGAAATCCGCTCTTTGTTGCCCGACCGGTTGTTCAGAATGTATGAACCCGACTCAAGTACACCCGAATACGAACGTACGAAACACAGACGACCAACGTAAGGGTCAGTAGCAATCTTAAACGCCAGCGCCGAGAAAGGCTCGCTTACCGATGGCTTCCGCGCAATTTCTTCGCCCGTGTCAGGGTTCGTTCCTTTAATGCTTTCCTTGTCCATCGGCGATGGCAACAGGGCCATTACGTAGTCGAGCATGGTTTGCACGCCTTTGTTTTTGAACGACGAGCCGCAAAGCATAGGCACAATCTTCATGGCAATCGTTGCCTTGCGAAGAGCGGACAGCATTTCGTCTTCCGTAATCGACTCAGGATCTTCGAAATACTTCTCCATGAGATGATCGTCGAATTCGGCTACGGCTTCGAGCAATTTCTCGCGCCATTCAGTAGCTTCTTCGAGCATATCGTCAGGGATGGGAACCACCTCGAACGTCATGCCTTTATCGGTTTCATTCCAGACGATACCCCGGAAGTTAACCAGATCAACCACGCCTTTGAAGTTATCTTCTTCGCCAATCGGCAACTGAAGAGGCACGGCGTAGCTACCCAGCATTTCTTTTACCTGTTTGCACACATTCAGGAAGTCAGCTCCCGAACGGTCCATTTTGTTCACGAAGCCCAGACGTGCTACGTTGTAGTTATTCGCCAAACGCCAGTTGGTTTCTGACTGAGGCTCAACGCCATCAACGGCGCTGAACAGGAACACCAGCCCGTCGAGTACACGTAGCGAACGGTTAACTTCAACCGTAAAGTCAACGTGGCCAGGGGTATCGATGATGTTGATGTGGTATTTTTTGTCGCGGTAGGTCCAGTCAACAGTGGTAGCGGCCGAAGTAATCGTAATACCGCGCTCCTGTTCCTGCTCCATCCAGTCCATGGTGGCAGCACCGTCGTGCACTTCACCAATTTTGTGACTTACCCCGGCGTAATAGAGAATCCGCTCGGTGGTGGTCGTCTTACCCGCATCGATGTGGGCAGCGATACCGATGTTTCTCGTAAATGCTAAATCGCGAGCCATTAGCTTGTTATACTGATAGTTATGTTTTTCTAAATTGAATAAGAAGAGGGTTGCTGTTTGTAACAGAGGCTTTTCTTCAAAATTAGGTCGCAAAATTACTGAAATTCAATCAGAAAAGCAACTGATACGTAAAGAATATAAGGGAAACTATTCTTCTTTTTTGTCCATTTAAAGAGTGATTAGGTCTCAAAAAATGGGACTATCCTTAGAATCATGCAAAATCCGTACATTGCCTTACTTCGCACGGCCTGGACATATGCCCGCCACGAAAAACGGAAATATGTGCTGGTTTACGTGCTGTTTATTCTGGCCAACGTAGTAGCGGCACTACGGCCGTTACTCTTTGGTTGGTTTGTGGGACAATTCCAGCAACCCAATGTAGAGATCCTGCGATTGGCATGGCTTTACGCTGGCGGTTATTTGGGACTGGAAATGCTTGAATGGGTATTTCACGGACCAGCCCGGATTATGGAACGGCGACTGGCATTTAACCTGAGCCGCAATTTTCTGGACGAATTATTTCACCAGACGCTGCATCTGCCCGTTGGCTGGCACAAAAACCATCACAGTGGCGTAACTATTAACCGTATCCGAAAAGCTTACGACGCGCTGAAATCCTTTTTTCAGGATGGCTTCATCTATCTTCAGGCACTGGCGAAGTTCGTCTTTTCGTTCGGGGCCATGCTGTATTTTTCACCCCTGTTCGGACTGATTGGCGTAGCGCTAGGTGTAGTGACCATCTGGGTAATACTACGTTTCGACCGACCGTTCATAAAGGCCCTTGACGAAACCAACGAGCGGGAACACATAGTTTCTGCTACGTTGTTCGATAGTTTGTCTAATATCATTACGGTCATTACGCTACGTCTGGAAGCACGCATTCAGGCAAGTTTGGGATTGAAAATCGTAGATGTTTTTCCACCGTTTATGCGGCAGGTAAAGATAAACGAGTGGAAATGGTTTGCCGCCAGTCTGCTCGTCGGCCTAATCTACGTAGTAATGGCTGCAGGTTATGTGTATCAGAACTACACGCCGGGGCAGGTGTTTCTGGTGGGCGGGCTCGTTACGTTGCTAGGCTACGTGAACCAGTTTACCAGCGTGTTTCATGACGTAGCCTGGCAGTACACGGAAATCGTGAAATACAACACCGATGTGCAGACGGCACGTAGCATCAGCGAAGCTTACGCAAGTTATGAACATCCTGAGTCAGAGCAGTTACCTGATAATTGGCGCACGATTGACATTGCACAACTCAACTTCTCGCACGGACGTAACGTAACAGGTGAATCACGCAAAATCGCGAATTTGAGTAATGTGCGATTAAGCATCAGCCGAGGGAAACGTGTAGCATTTATTGGCGAAAGTGGCTCTGGGAAAAGTACGTTACTGACATTGCTACGTGGTTTATACCAGCCTGAATCGGGTGTATCAGTTTCGGTAAGTGGCAAACTATTTTCTGACCTGAACGCTGTGGCCAATACCGTTACGTTGTTTCCGCAGGAACCCGAAATTTTTGAGAACACAATTGCTTACAACATTACGTTAGGGTTGCCTTTCGGCGAGGATGAGATACGTGAAGTATGCCGGATAGCGCGTTTCGAGGACGTAGTGAAGCAACTACCAAACGGCCTCGAAACGAACATTCAGGAAAAAGGTGTGAATCTGTCGGGTGGACAACGGCAACGACTGGCATTGGCCCGTGGCGTATTAGCAGCCCGCACCAGCGACATCGTTTTACTGGATGAGCCCACGAGCAGCGTCGACCCAAAAACCGAGCTGGAAATTTACCGGGCACTACTACGTGAATTTGCAGATAAAGCCGTCGCTTCTACGCTCCACCGGCTTCATCTACTGCCTCTGTTCGACTACATTTATATTATGCAGGATGGACGTATCGTAGATGAAGGCACTTTCTCGACCCTTCGCCAACGTAGCGCCATTTTTCAGGATATGTGGGCGCACCAGAAAGACGTACTGGAGCAGGCGGAATTGGTCAGGTAGTCAGTAGTCGATAGTTTAATAATTCCTGACAACTATCGACTATTGACTGACGACTTTTGACTTAAAGTCTCTATTCTACCGGCGCTTCTACGATGGAGACGATTTTCCAGATGCCGCGAATGTCCTTGAGAGAAACCGTTACGTTGCCGCCGTTTGGATTGTCGGAGTGAAGCGTGAGGTATTTGCGGGTTAAAAGCTCGTTGTCAATGATACGTTTCACGACAAAATAATCGCGATACATCACCGCATACACGCCACCTGACTGATATTCCCAGTTAGTTTCGCTAACGGGTACGGCCAGCACTTTGGCACCGTGGGCCAGTTGTGGGCTCATGCTATTCCCCGAAATCTCCAGCACAACCGCCTGTTTATGCCCTTTCATAACCGCCTTACGTACCCGGAACATCTCGGTATCAGCGCCATAAGACCCATCAGCATAGCTCTCTACGAAACTGGCGTAGAACTTAACCGGAACAAAGGGAACTTCCAGGGAATCTTCGTCAGCAGAAACCATGCGGGCGTTTGCTTCCGGCGAGTTTAAGATCGGTAGTTTACCCCGAATCAGATAATCGGAACTGATTTGCGGATAGCAGGCCAGCAAACTCATGATGGTGTCATACGATGGTTTTGCCCGACCGTTCAAAATATTGTAGAATTTTGAAGGGTTCTCGCCTAACTCCTTCGCAATCTGATAGATAGTTATGCCTAGAGCGTCAAAGACGTGCTTTAATCGGTCCTGGATAGTCACAGCACTAGTGGTTTTTGGGAAACTTTACGGGTACTCCTGCCTGAGAAGTTGGCAACTTCAAGAATAATAAAGTGTACTACACTTGTATTACAGCAAATATACTGCAAATATAAATATGTGGCCTTCGTAGATGGGTCTTTCTTACATAAACGTTGAATAAATTTACCTATAGGTAGAATTATGTGCCTATCAATGTCAAATTGCTGGGCAGATAACTAAAAAGCGACCAATCAGCGCAGAGGCCAATTGGTCGCTTTTATAATTGATTTAAAAACTACAGGCTCTGTGTCTTATTGCCTGGGCCATACAGCTTTTTACGAATCTCTTCAGCTTTTGCATCCAGAGCCGGGTTTGCCGTGTATTTGTATCGCGACTGTACGGCTACGGAATCTTTTCCGAGACCATACACTTCTGGATCGCCAGCCCGATACGTCGGACTGAAATCCCGTGCCCGGTAATCATTTTGACGTATTGAATTGTATTTCTGGTAGTCGCAGGAAGCTAATGACAATACTACTGCTGCCAGCAAACTTATATGGAATACGCGCTTCATAGCTCTTTGGTTACGAATTGATTCGGCAAAAATAAGAAAGAGTCGTTAGTCGACAGTCGTTCGTCAATAGTTTTTTTCGCTACGTCGGTTTTGTCATGCTTCCGCTCAGGCGGCCCGGCTGCGTCAGCATGACAAAAATCGCTGGCAAAATTCTACCGACTCAGCTTCTGAATTTCTTCCCACACAAACTGCATCAGTTCCTGAATATGGTCGCGGGAAAAATCGAACGGTACGTTGGCGGCTGCGTAAATTTCACGTATCGGCGCTTTGTAGCCCAGACGTAGTGCGTTTTTGTAGCCCTCCAATCCGGCTTTCGGATCTTTCCGATAATTACGCCAGACACCAATGGCACCCAATTGCGCAATGCCGTATTCGATGTAATAAAATGGCACCTCATACAGGTGTAACTGCCGCTGCCAGATGTATTCTTTGTAATACGCAAACCCGTCCCAGTTAGTCACTGAATCCGTAAACTGTTCATAGATTCTCAGCCAATTCTCCCGTCGCTCTACGTCGGTATGGGTTGGGTTTTCGTAAATCCAGTGCTGAAACTTGTCGATGGTAGCCACCCAGGGCAAGGTTTCGATGATGGATTCCAGATGCTGAAGTTTCGCCCGGCGCAGTTCTTCCGGATTATCGAAAAACACATCCCAGTGATCCATCGAGAGCAGTTCCATACTCATCGAAGCCAGTTCGGCGACTTCCATCGGCGGATTTCGGAACGCTTTTAAGGGTAAATCGCGGGTTAGGAACGAGTGAACGGCGTGACCACCTTCGTGTACCATCGTCACCAGATCGCGCAGACTCGACGTAGCATTCATAAAAATAAACGGTACGCCGATTTCTTCCAGCGGGTAATTGTAGCCGCCGGGAGCTTTGCCTTTCCGCGATTCCAGGTCGAGGTGGCCCATTGCCCGCATGATACGCAGGTCGTCGCCTAGCTCTTTGTCCAGCCGGTCGAAACACGTAATGGCTTTTTCGAGCAATTCGTTTCCGGTGGCAAACGGTTTCAACGGGGCCCGTCCTTCCACATCGACTTTGGCATCCCACGGACGTAGCGTATTTACCGCCAGCTTGTTCTTACGTTCCTGGGCCAGTTCGTTCAATAAAGGCACTACGGCTTCAGCTACCGATTCATGGAAATTGAAGCAATCCTGCGAGGTGTAATCAAACCGGCCCAGTGCGGCAAACATGTAATCGCGGAAGTTTTCGAAACCGGCGTTCACGGCAATCTGGTGACGTAGCGTGCGCAACCGGTCGAACAACTGGTCGAGGGTTTCGTGGTCGGCGTAGCGACGCTCCCAGATTTTGCGCCATGCTTCTTCACGTACCGCCCGGTCAGTCGACTGAAGTAGGTCGCTGGCTGCGGGCAGGGTTATTTCGCGCCCATCAATCGTAACCGTCATGGATCCAACAATGGCCCCGTATTTACGTTCTTCGGTCTGAAGCTCAGTCTGGAGCGGAATGTTTTCGTCCCGGAAAATTTCAATGGCCTTCTTCATGCTACGTACCATGATGTCGTAGCCTTCGTCGGTCAACTGACTCAGGTAGGGGCTATCAAGGGCTTTCAGGTCGAGGTCGTTACCGAAAGCGGTCATCGGCGGCTGAATTTCTGAGATGAAAAAATTCAATTGATTCACCAGGTCTTCATTGGCCGTATCGCATGTCATTTTGATGTAACGCCAGGCGAAATCTTCGGAAAGATAAGACTCCAGTTCACTCCGATCAACCAGCCATTGGCGCAGGTCGTCAGCGGTTTGAATGGTACGTTGGCGGAGGTTTTCGTATAAAGGCTTTACGTCGTCCCAGCTTTTCAAGGCTAAATCTTCGCCAATAAACGGGCGTTTCGGACGGGTTGGAATACGTAGCGATTCGTTTGCGGTCATTAGTAACTGAGTTGAAAATCGTTGGGCTGCAAAAATAATATAATCGTCTAACTAGGCTTGGTTGTGCTGTCTGGAATATATGGGCCTCCTGTTTCTCCCCAACCCCATTTCGGCATTGGCTCAGTTTCAGCGATTGGTAGCTCAGGCAACTGCGAATTAATAACAGCTAATCGTGTTCCCCATTCAATATAGCCGACAAAAGCAGACCGAAATTCTGGATCACTTTTCAGTCCAACTTCATCGGCGGTCTGTAACAAAAGCTGTACCCAGCGCTGCCGTTTTTCTTCGGTCAACATCTTGCCGATATGCTTTCCGATCATTTGCGCATGGCTGCCATTATCCTGAGTTGTATATAACTTTTCTCCACCAAAAACTTCGGCCACAAAATGAGCTACGTGGGCTCTATGGTCGGGAGACATATTTTTGAATACATCGACTAGCAATTCGTCCTTCAGGACTTTGTCGTAAAACCTATCAAACAACGTTTCAAAGGTTTTCATGTCACCAGCCCATTCGTATAGCGTTGGTATTGGATTCGTCATTTTGATAGCATTTAGAACTTGATATGAAGCCATTTTAACAGAATATACGGCTAGTACGTTCGCTAGGTTATGTATTCCTATCTGGCTAAATAAAGGATTTTAACAATTTTTTTGTTTAGAAATTTGCATCTACGAAATTGTTCGTATATGTTTGGTACGAAATTATTCGTAGCTAAATAATGAAACCAACCGACAGCGAACTGGAAATCCTGCACGTGCTCTGGGCGAATGGCCCCAGCACCGTACGACAGGTACACGAAACGTTGAGTCAAAGCCGCGATATTGGCTATACAACCGCGCTGAAACTCATGCAGATCATGTATGAAAAAGGCTTGCTGACCCGCGAAGAAGATGCTCGTTCGCATACCTACACAGCGGCTGTGAGCGAGGAAGATACACAACGAAATCTGGTCGACCGATTTGTAGAAACGGCGTTTCGTGGATCGGCGTCCAAGCTAGTGATGCAGGTGCTGGGTCAGCATAAAGCATCGCGCGAGGAGCTGGATGAGATTAAGAAGTTACTGAATAATCTGAACCAGGACGCCGGCCGCCGGGATTGAGCTGATTTTTGGATTGGCTGAATTTTATTAGTCGCCTTTACATTGAAAAACTGATTTTTCCTGAAAACAACATATTCCTTTAACTCATGAACGCTTTCAATTTTTTACCGAGTTCGGTTGTGGATGCGCTGGGCTGGACGTTGCTGCATGCTGTCTGGCAGGGGTTTGCGCTGGTACTGCCTGTGGCTGTTTTACTTCATCTGCTACGTAATCAATCAAGTAATCTGCGGTATCAGATCAGCGTATTTACCCTGCTGGCGCAACTGCTGGCTTCGACTGCTACGTTCTTCTGGTATTATAAACCGGACATAGCAACAACACCGCTTCTGTCGGGGCAATTATCGCAGCAACTTTTAGTGATGCGCCTGCAAGTGGCTTCGCAGAACGTATCGTGGACGTATCAATTTCAGCAGTTTCTTCAGGCTCATCTGAGCGAATTTGTATTGATCTACCTGGTTGGTGTGGCGCTGTTTGGGCTGCGACTCGCTGGTGGCTGGGTTTATCTGCAACGACTGACTAAAACGGCTACGGCTCCTACTTCTGTTGCCTGTAAGCAATTGGTGAGTCAGCTACGTTCTTCGTTAGCAATTCGGTCGGTAGTGCGGGTGCTGGAATCCGCCCATATTGCCGTACCGATGGTGGTTGGCATGTTGAAACCTGTCGTGCTGATGCCTATCGGGCTGGCCACTCAGCTGACACCCCGCGAAGTAGAAGCTGTTTTGGCGCATGAATTGGCACATATCAAACGGCACGATTACGCCGTCAATCTCCTGCAATCGGTAGTTGAAGTGCTTTATTTCTTTCACCCGGCGTTGTGGTGGCTTTCAGCGCGTGTTCGCGAAGAACGTGAACACTGCTGCGACGATCTGGCTGTAGCCGTTTGCGGGGGCGATGGACACGTGCTGGCGCAGGCACTGGCTCATGTGGAAGAGCTACGCCTGATGCAACTGGAACAAACGCCTATCCTTGGTATGGCTCTGGCATCGAACCGGCAACATTTGCTGTATCGGGTCCGGCGGATGCTGGGCGTCGCAAATCGCCCGTTTGTGTCGAATAGTAGTCTGGCTGGACTTACGCTCGCTACGTTGCTGCTCATGAGCGTATCGGTGTATGCGGTGCAGAAACAGGACAAACCAGTACGTAAAACCACTCAGCCAAAACCTACTCGCAAACACAAAATCGACCGCAATTCAGAGTACGGTATGGCCAACGGCGATAAGGTTAGCTACATTATCTGGAAGGGACAAAAGCTGTCGTCGGCCCGCGTTGCTACGTTGCAGCGAGAGATGGACGATGTGATGGGCGGAAAATTATCGCTCGATAACGTACCGAAATCCGACCGCGATATCCTGTTGACGATCATCGAAAAAAACGCGGCATTCGATGGCGGCATGGCGGCCCTGGCGGAGGGGATATCGCACATCGACTACGACAACATTGTTGCATCTGCCACTAACAACGTATCGGTTCAAACGGACGTAGCGCTTGAGAAACTGACGGAGCTTAAAGAGTTGGCAAACGTGAATTACAATGCTATTGTGAACGATGCTTTGAGTTCATTGGCCACCCTGCAACCGTCCAACGATTCGCTCAATCGATTGCGCGCTGTTCAGCAACGCCGGGTGGATAGTCTCAGCCAAATTATGGCAGAACGGTCGAAGCAGATGGAAACGCTACATTCCCAAATGGAAAGATTACGCTTCCCAATTGAAGCTTCGGAACGGAGTCAGCAGGTTCTTGAGTGGAAAAAACAAAAGCTGGAACAACAGCGTCAGGCTCTTATTGAGAAGCACCAACAGTTGCTGTATAATGAGGGAAAGCAAAAACTGAGTCAGGTAGAAATTGAAAAACAATTATCTGCCATTGAACCTGATATTAAAACACAGGAAACGGGTATTGAAGAGTTGAATAAACAACTCGATGCGGCTCGGCAGAAAATAGAAGAAGCTCGTTTGCCCATAGAAAAACTCGAACGGGAGTCCATGCAGCTACAGGAACAGTTGGGCCGATTATCTGACCAGCTGGATCGCCAGCATCGCTATAGGGATCAGGAATGGCAACGGGCGATAGAACTGAATTCGGATTTAAACATGAATTTGAACTCTGATTTAAATATGGATTTGAATGTAGATACGCACCTGAACCGAACTCGGTGGAAACGTATTGAGCGTGATAAATCCGTTCCACGTTCTGCTCGTACGCCCCGGCCAGTAATAGCGCCCCGGGTAAGAGTTTTTCCAGGTTCACCCACGCCTGCTTTAGCGCCAGTACCACCAGCCGCAGCAGATGCACCTGATGCTGCTCCCATTCCAAACGTACGAATTGTAACTCCTCCTGCAAAAGTTGCTAGACCTCGCTATAAACCGAAGCCAGCAGCGGCACCCAAGCCTGAGTAAAGACCTATATAAATATTGTGGTAATTACTTTTTGTCATCCTGACGCAGGAAGGATCTTAAAGTTTCCTCATCAAACTACTTGGAAACCTTAAGATCCTTCCTGCGTCAGGATGACAAAAAGTAGTTACCCATATCCGCGTTACTCAATCTCAATTACTACGTTCGGGCCGACGGGGTGGGCTACGCAGGTCAGTACGTATCCCGCTTTGAGTTCTGATTCGGAAAGACCATCTTCTTCATCAAGCTTCACTTTGCCTGATGTGCAACGGCCCATGCAGGCCGTACACATCCCCGCCTGACAGGAATAAGGGAGGTCAATATCCAAATCCAAGGCAGCTTCCAGAATGGTCTGATGGGGTGCTACGGCGAATTTATACTCGCTACCTTCATACAGCACCGTAACTTCGGGTGTACCCGAATCAGCCGCCGTCATAGGTTCTTCAACCACATCGCCAGCCGGTACGGGTGCGTGGGCAAAACTTTCTTTATGAACCCGTTCGGTTAAAACACCCACCAGCGACAGAGCTGACCGAGCTTCGGCCATCATCCCATCTGGGCCACAGAGATAAAAACTGGCGTTCTGGCGTTCGGAGACTGGAAGTTGTTCTAGTATTTTAATCAGCGAATGTTGATTCAAACGACCTTCGGTACCTGACCAGCCAAACGAAGGCTGGCTCAATACGTGCGTCACCTGAAACCTTGAACGACCATACGCTTGTTCCATCGCGTCCAGATGGGCTTTGTAGATAATGGAGTTTTGATTCCGGTTCCCGTAAATAAGCCACACGCGACTGTTCGGCTCTACGTGCAGAGCCGATTTCGCCATCGAAAATAAAGGCGTGATACCACTACCAGCTCCAATAAGTACCAGTAATCGCCGGTTTTGCGGGTCAAGTTTGGGAACGAACGTACCCATCGGTTCCAGAGTCTCCAGAATATCGCCGGGGCGGATACGGTCGCAGAGGTAATTCGACGCAATACCCCCTGGAACCCTTTTCACCGAAACCGATAGTGATACATCGACGTGTGGAGACGATGCCATTGAGTAAGACCGGCGAATTTTCTGACCGTTCACATTAAGTAAAAACGTCAAAAACTGACCGGGCTGGTAACGTACTTCTTCGTTTATGGGATGCCAGAAACTGATGGTGACGGCGTCGGCTGTTTCCCGAACGACCTCTTTCACCTTCAAAAAATATCGATTTGCCATTATTATTCAGGTTGTAAACAGAGTAAGTTGTAAGGTTGTATGGTTATAAAGTTTTACGATCCAACTGCATCAGCAGTCCGGTGAACCTACAATCCTTCAACTTTACAGCTCTATAACTCTATAACACAACTTTTCAACTACCAATCACAAAGTTACGTCTGAACCGTTGGAACTTACCCATTTTTATGAAATTCGACCAAGCGGGTTGCGGGAGCTTTCAGGATTTGTCCCATGATTAACCCCGTTTTTGTGACGGCCTGTTCCAGCAACGTAGCAAAATAATAGGCAATGGACCCCACGAAATGAACCGTCCACTGGCTGGCTTCCGGAAACCGCCGAACATACGTAGTGAGGAATAAAACAAACGTATCAGTAACCAGATCGTTGATGTACGGATGCGCCAGATGCTCCGATAAAAAAGGCGTAAACGACGCGAAATAACGGTTTGGGTATGGTTTTTGGTAGGCGTTTTCAAGTAGCGTCGGGCGGTCGAGCGCGTATCGGGACTGGAAAGCGCTACGTAATTCGTCAGGGAGTCGTTCCTGAAAAAAGTCACGTACCAGCGTTTTCCCCAGATAACCACCGCTTCCTTCATCACCCAGCCAGAATCCCAGCGACTGAATTCCGCGAATAATCTGCTTGCCGTCGTAGCAGCAGGCATTTGAGCCGGTACCCAGAATACAGACGATACCCGGTACGTGTCCGGCCGCACCACGAGCCGCCCCCAGCATATCGCTATTGACCGAAACAGTCGTTACGTTGGGTAACACGGCATGTAACGCGTTGGCTACAATGTAGTTGACCGTTTCGCCTGTACAGCCCGTTCCGTAGAAAAAAACGTCAGTAACGGTACCTTTTTTGAGCTGTGGCACTAATTGTGCTTGTAACGTAGCAACCATTTCATCGGTTGTCTGATAATATGGATTGAATCCATCCGTTTGAATAGCAGCAGCCTGACCTTGCGGGCCGACCAGCCGCCAGTCTGTTTTGGTTGAACCGCTATCAGCGATGAGTAGCATAGGGCAGAGGGGTATGGGTTGGATGACGTAGCAATCTAGACTTTGAGCGTTAAATGAGTTTGCCTACGACTGGGAAACGCCCGAAAACGCTGTCGTTGTGAGGAGCATCGGGGAGTTCGTCGGTTAAGTCCTGACCCGCCCAGTGTTCGTAATGATGGCCGTTTCGCCAGAGCCTGGAACTGGATACGTCGTAGATTATTCCGTGGTAGGCGCACCAGATTTCGTCGCGGTCCTGCCCATTGCGAAGGGCGAGTTGTGAACGGGTGAATTCAGCGGAATGGGCAGGCAACATGTTAGCCGTAAAGTCAATTGAACGAATTATTAATAGCTGCGTTTTGCACAGAACAACAAAATTAGCGTAACTTTAGCCACTACAGTTTTACGAATAGATTGATTATGAAAAAGATTCATTTTGTAGCTTTTATCGCGCTGGCAATGTTGGTGAGTGTGTTTACAGGTTGTAAGAGCAAAACTCCTGCGCCCGTTTCGGAACGTATTGCTAAGGTGTGGACGGCCAGTAAAGTGGATGAAAACAGTTCAACGGTATTTACGCGCGGAGCCACCACCAACGTCCGTAACTACGCCAGCTATAAACTCGATTTAAGTGCAGCACCCACCGTTAAATACACCGAGTTTGACGGAAATACATTTACAGGACAGTATACGGTACCATCTGATACGCGGCTTGTGCTTAGTAATCTAAACCCACAGCCTACCGGTACCAACGGCACCATCGAATTCAATATTGAGTTGGTTGATGATAACAATCTGAAACTCACACGTACGACCGCCAGCCAAAAAACCGGCAATACCACAAACGTGTATACACTGACGAATCCGTAAATCTTCGCAAACCAATTTGCCCGAAAAGCCGTTCCGTAAATCAACCGGAACGGCTTTTTTAATGCATAATGGTTAATGAAAAATGCATAGTGGCACTTTTGCCAACTGCTGAATCATTATCAATTATTCATTAACCATTTTCATTTACTATGACAGACCTTAATACGCTGGGCGAAATTGGCCTGATTGACCGCATACGTAACGCAACGCCAGCACCGACTCATTCTGAAACAGTACGTGGTATTGGCGATGATGCTGCTGTGTTTGACTGGGGCGAGGATTATGGCTTGCTGGCTACGGATATGCTGGTAGAAGGTATTCATTTCGACTTAACCTACGTACCACTCAAACACTTAGGTTATAAGGCCGTTACGTTCGGCGTATCGGATATTGCCGCTATGAACGGATTGCCTCTGCAACTAACCGTAAGTATTGGCCTGAGCAGCCGTTTTCCTGTTGAAGCGATTGATGAATTATACGACGGAATCCGGGCCGCCTGCGAAGCGTACAACGTCGATCTGGTCGGGGGCGATACTACGTCCTCGCGCTCGGGACTGATTATATCCGTATCGGTGCTGGGTAAAGTGCCAAAGTCGCAGATAACGTATCGGAACACCGCTCAGCCTGATGACGTAGTGTGCGTAACCGGCGATTTAGGAGCTGCGTATTTAGGGCTCCAACTGCTGGAGCGCGAAAAACAGGTGTTTATGGCCGATCCTAATATGCAGCCCGGCTTATCGGAAGAACGTGCGTATCTGATTCAGCGTCAGCTACGTCCTGATGCCCGCACCGACATTGTTCACGAACTTCGCGATTTGGATATTCGTCCCACAGCGATGATTGATGTTTCGGACGGGCTGGCGTCGGAACTACTTCATTTGTGTCGCCAGTCAGGAAAGGGAGCTGTGATTTTCGACGAAAACATTCCGATTGATGACCAGGCTTATCTGGCCGCTGATGAGTTTAAAATCAGCCCGGTAACAGCCGCATTGAATGGGGGAGAAGATTACGAACTGCTGTTTACGGTACGTCCGCAAGTTTTCGAGAAACTGGCCAATAATGCACGCATCACGGCCATCGGTTATCTAACCAACAATCCGGAACAGATTGTACTAGCCACCAAAGCGGGGCAGCAAACGCCAATTCGCGCACAAGGCTGGACGTAGTAACGACGAATGCCATTATTCCAATTAATGGCATTCGTAATACGTTTCGAATACTATTTTCTCAGCGTACCCGAATGAATTTGGAATAACAGCGCTGTTCGCACTGGGGCTGCAACACCAATGTGTCTTTCCGAAAAGCTAACCCTTGACGAAATGGTACGTTGGCCCGGTTGGTATAAATGAAGAAATCGATTGACAGACTGTCTGGAAACGTTTTGTCGATACGATAATATTTTATGGGATTGTAATACGTCATTTCTGGTCCACTAGCGCTCAATTGCCCACTCGCGTCGAACGTAAGGGTCTGTGGCTGACTCGTCGGGTAACGGCGCGTTGTATAATAGGACGTATCACGCCGGACGTAGAGCGTATCACGCCGGGTGTAGGTTGTAACCCCGTTTGTAACAACTGTATCCCATTTGACTGTCGTACCGCTACCGCCAATCACTTTCACCGTTGTATCCGCCGGAGAGCGGGTTATTGTGTTGATGGTCTGGAACGAATACGTAGAATCTTTGGAAAAACGGCGTTCGATTAGTTGCCAGGTGCCTGTGATACGTGGGTCACTTTCGCCGGGCGAAAATACCGGTGCCGTCTCTTTACACGAAGCAAGCAATGTGACGATAAACAGCGTCAGGCTCAGGTAAAAAACTTTCTTCACAAGTCAATTAACAGTTCGTAAGGCTAACGAACAAATAAAGTATCTCATTGCCTTTTTTTGATACGTTGGCGCTTCCCGAATCCAAAAGACGCAGGAAGCGCTACGTTACCTAAACAAACTCCGTGCCCCGTTCTTTGGCGTCGGCCACAAAGTTTTTTACTTTTTGCTCTTCTTCTTTCCGGCAGATCATCAGTACGTTGTCATATTCCGCCACGATGAAGCCGTCTAATCCATTCACAACTACCAGCCTATCTTTCGGCGTTTTGATGATGCAGTTGCGAGTGTCATAGAGTATGATATGTCCGTCGATTACGTTGAAATCTTCGTTTTTGTCGGATACTTCATACAGCGATTTCCACGTACCCAGGTCCGACCAGCCAAAATCGCTAAGCACAACGTACACATTTTTAGCCTTTTCCATCACGCCATTATCAATGGAAATGCTTCTGGTAAGTGAATACGCTTTGTCGATGAAGGCTTCTTCCTGATCCGTATAGTACGTATCGTTACCTTCGGCAAAAATTTCGGCTACCTCAGGCAGATGTGTTTCGAACGCACGAATAATGGCCTGCGCATTCCAGACAAAAATGCCGGCATTCCAGACGAATTCGCCACTATCGAGAAATTGCTGAGCCAGTTCAAGGTGCGGTTTTTCGGTGAACGTTTTCACTTTTTTGACCTGCTCTCCCGATTCAGAATCCCCATCTGGAATATACTGTATATAGCCATAACCCGTATCCGGTCGGCTGGGCTGAATGCCTAACGTAACGAGAATGTCGTTGTTCTGGGTTGCCTTTAATGCCGTCTGAATGGTCCGCTGAAATTCTTCCTCCTTCAGAATAATATGGTCGGCTGGAGCAACGACGATGTTGGCCTGTGGGTCGCGTTGGGCGATTTTGTAGCAGGCATAGGCGATGCAGGGCGCCGTGTTACGTGCAATTGGCTCACACAATATCTGATCGTCGCTCAACTGCGGAAGCTGCTGCTGACAAAGGTCTTTGTAAAGCGAACTGGTGACGATGAAAATTTGCTCGTGAGGGCATATTCCTTTAAAGCGGTCGGCCGTTTGCTGAAGAAGTGTTCGGCCTGTGCCGAGAACATCGTGAAATTGTTTGGGGTAACTGGTTCGGCTGAACGGCCAGAATCGTGTTCCGACACCTCCCGCCATGATAACCACGTATGTATTGTTCATTTAAACTTCGATAATTTCCACAAAGGTAACGGATTTGCGAAGCATGAGTTTTGAATTACGATTTAATGGATTCGAGTTAACCGAAGGTTAGAAGTAGTTTGGGGTGGTAAACCAGCACAAACATTCTCCAGAAAATTGTCCCGATCAATACTCTCCCCCCACAGCACGTAGCAGCGCCACCGAAAACTGCGCTTCCTGACTACGTAGCTGAACCAATTGCTGCTCGGCGGTAAGTATGGTACGTTGGGCATCAAGTACTTCCAGATACGTAGCAAGTCCCCGGACGTAGAGTTCCCGGTTATACTGTTCGGTACGTCGGGCGAGGGTCAGCGTTTGGCCTTGTAAATCAATTTGTTGACGTAGCAACGTGAGGTTATCCAGTGCCGTTTCGGCTTCACGCTGAGCGAGTTGCATTGCCTGCTGATACGTCTGCTGACTGGTTTGGGCCAATTGTTTCGACAGGGCAATGTTCTGGCGGGCGCGATGACCTTCGTATAAAGGTACCGACGCATTTATGCCGAGCAGATACGTAGCACTAGCGGGTGTAAACCAGTTGCCGATACGTCCCGACAAAATACCTCCCGAGCCAACCAGATTGATACGTGGCTGAGTACTAGCTTGTTGAAGTGTGATCTGCGCCGTTGCAATCTGATTCTGGCGACTAAACTGGAGTAAATCGGGGCGTTGTTGTAGTTGTTCCGCAGGAACACTGGTATATGAGTAGACGGGCATTTGAGTCGGTAAAGCGCCATTTGGAATCGAAAATTGAACAAAATCCTGTGCGCAAAGCTGGGCCAGACTGTTGACCAGTTCGGTACGTGCCCGTTCGAGCCCTTTGAGCGTGACCTGTAAGCCTGCATAATCAGTTTCAGCCCGTTGTACGTCGATCTGGTTGATCAACCCAACCCGGAACCGTTCGCGTAGAATCGACAACGTAGTATCGCGCGACTGAATGTTCCGACGGAAAACGGCCTGCTCGCTGTCGTTACCCCGAATCAGCAGATACGTCCGGGCGATGTCGGCTGCGAGCGTAAGCCGGAACGCCTGATAATCAGCCTGAGTGGCCTGAGCCTGCAAATCGGCTACGACAATATTACTCCGAATCCGTTTGAACAGATCGACTTCGTAACTCGCATCAATAGGTAGAAATTGAAACGTATTAAGTTGAAAACGAGGTAATTCGTCGGGCGCATTCGGAATGGTCAGCGGCCGATGTTCGGATAGGCTCTGGGTCGTAATCAGCGCAGAACTACGTAATGATGGCGACAAAAACGACTGTGCTACTCTAACTCGAATCCGGGCTTCTTCCAACCGACTTAAAGCCGCTTTTATATTCGGACTATTTTCCAGCCCCAACTGAATGAGCGATTCGAGCAAGGGATCGCCAAACCGACGAAAGCCGCTCAAACTTAAGGTCGGGACTAAATTACCAGTCGTAACCGTCGACCCTGGAGACTGTGGCTGAACCGTGGCTTGTGCAGGGTTGGCATTTTGAGGCTGAATACTCCCCGGCGATACGGGTGAACTGGCTCCCGGCTGAACGGTAACTGATCCGGCAGACGGATTAATTGGTGTAGTTTGAGCCTGTGCTACGTATCCAAACCAGCTAAGTCCCAAACTATAAACTAAATATTTCATCATTGACGTGCTACTGTTTTTTCGGCCACGGGTTTCCGCAGCCTTACTTTCTGACCATCGCGTAGGCGATCATTGGGGTTTGTTACTACGTATTCCTGACCCGTCAGTCCGCTCGACGCTTCTAACGTAGTACCATAATCGCGGCCTAACGTAATAGCCACAAATCGAACCCGTTGGTCGTTATCGACAACCACAACACGAGGCCCCTGGGGCGTGATTTGCAATGCATTAGCCGGAATCAGAACAGGCGATTTACTCGCAATCATATCGAATTTCACCTGACTATACAGCCCCGACGGTAGCGCCTGTTTCGGATTCGGAATTACTACTTCGGTTAGAAGTGTTCGCGTTTCGTTACGTAGCGCACCAGAGGTACGTACCACTTTCCCTCTGAATGTCTGGTTTTTTAATTCTGGCACGATGACCGTAGCAGGCAATCCCACTTTAACGTAGCGAAAATACGTCTGCGGTACGTCGACAAATACACGTAGCGTACCTAATTCCGAAATCGTAAACAAAGGCTGACCCGCGCCGGGCGACACCAGCGTACCGTTTTCGACGGTTCGGCTGGTAATTACGCCACTGAACGGTGCCCGAATCTGCTGCAAATCTTTTAGGGCTACCAATCGATTCAGATTGGCCTTTGCCACCGCCACGCCCGATTCGCGGGTATCGACATCCTGTTTGGCAATAGCCCCCGGCAACTGCACACTTTTGAGCCGGTCGAGGTTGGTTTGAGCGAGTTGCTGATCCGCTTTGGCGCGGGCAATATCCTGATCCAGTTCAGGCGCATCGATAGTTGCTAGAAGTTGCCCCTGCTTCACCTGTGCGCCAATATCAACGTACCAACGGCGTAAGAATCCCTGTGTTCTGGCGTACAAAGGCGTCTGTCGATACGGCTGAATTTGTCCTGGCAACACCAAACCGGTAGTGTCGGAAGCGTTTTTCAGCGGAACGGCGTTGACAATCGGCTCCCGATTCTTTTCCAATTCAGCCGACTTTTGTAATTCCTGCTTGTTGCGAAGTCGCGGCATAACGCCGAAAAAGACAAATAAGCCAATCAGCACCAGCAGCGGAATAACAATACGTAATAGTTTCATAAAGGTCTAATTCAAGGCTTCAATCCGAACGATTGCATCTTTATTGAGCGGCCCGTACAAATGGGGAAACAACTCATTGTTGGTAGACGGTTCGTATTTCAGCGGATGCGTTAGTTTAGTCGTGTCTACATGCAGTAACAACAAATTCGGTACGTCCTGATAATATCGACTCAATGTTTGCGCAACCTGCTCCTTCTGCGACAGATGAATAAATCCCTCCGTCTGCAAACTGGCCGCTTCATAATTAGGCTGATCTTCAAAAGCCAACCAGTTAGCACTTAGAACAATATGGTAAATAAGAGACATGCGTCAATAATGAATAATTTAAAATGAGTAATGAAGGCCGACGCGTTTTTGTCATGCTGACGCAGGAAGCATCTTAAGGATTCCTTATTCTCAGGTTTGGACACTTTAAGATGCTTCGTTCCTCAGCATGACAAAAACGAGTATGCACATTACTCAACATTGATTGATTTTTTATCATCCATTTTCCATTATGCATTACTCTTCCGTACCAAATAACTAAACACAACAGGCACAAACAACAACGTAGTGAACGTCGCCATGAGCAACCCGCCAATGACTGCCCGACCCAGCGGAGCATTCTGTTCACCTCCTTCGCCCAATCCCAGCGACATAGGCAACATCCCGATAATCATGGCAATGGCCGTCATCAAAATTGGTCGAAGGCGAGTGCGTCCGGCTTCGAGGGCGGCTTCGTAAGCGTTCCCTTTTACGGCGGGCAAATGGTCTTTGGCGAAACTAACCAGCAGAATACTATTAGCCGTGGCTACGCCCACACTCATGATCGCGCCCATAAGCGAAGGAATGCTGAACGTAGTACCCGTCAGGAAAAGCATCCAGACCATCCCGCACAACGCACCAGGTAACGCCGTTATGATAATGAACGGATACCGAAACGACTGGAAATTGACTACCATCAGCAGATACACGAACAAAGCCGCGAACACAATCCCTAAACCGAGCCGGTTAAACGCGCTTTCCATACTTTCAACCTGCCCCCGAACCGAAACAGTGTTGCCGGGCTTCAGCTGCGTTTTATATTCCGCAGCGAGTTTATTCAGGGCTTCCGCCACCGACCCCAAATCTGTTTTCTCGACGGACGCATAAATATCATAGGTTGGCTGCGTATTGACCCGGTTGATAATAACCGGTGCCGTTGTTCGCCGGACGGTTGTGATGTTGCTTAATAACTGTGGTGTGGCTTGCTGACCGGGGCTAACTGGCGTTCTAAGCAGTTTGTCGTATGTATCTAGCTGATACGGTGGTGTTTGTACGGCAATGATGTACGGAAAACCGGTATTCGGATCGGGCCAGAAGTTGGGGCGCGTTTGACCGGTACCACTCAGCGAAATATTCAGGTTGGTAGCTACACGTTGTTCCGTTAGTCCGAACTGACTAGCCCGTTCGCGGTCAACATCCAGAAAGATTTCGGGCGCATCCAGCACCTGATGAAGACGTACATCGACCAGGCCGGGAATCTGCGTCATTTTGTCCTGCATTTCATGTACCAGCTTCAGGTTATTGACCCGGTCGAAACCAGAAACCTGTATATCGATGGTCGAGGTCAGGCCGAAGTTCAGAATCTGACTGACAATGTCGGCGGGCAGAAAGAAATACGTAACGTCGGGCATTTCTTCGCGAAGTCGTTCACGTAGCGCGCGTACATACGTATCAGTTGCGCCCTCGCGTTCCTCACTGAGCGAGATGAGCAATTCGGCATCGGCCGAACTGGCCGTCGCGTTATCGGAGAAAAAGAAATTATAGCGTTCTGATGTCAGCCCAATGTTGCTAATGACTGAGCCAATTTCTTCTTCGGGAATCACTTCGCGCACAATTTCAGCCGTTTTCGCCGAAATCTGTTCAGTAGCTTCGAGTCGGGTGCCTGCCGGAGCGCGTAGGTGTAAACGTATCTGCCCTGCATCGACCTGTGGGAAAAAATCACGACCTACAAATGGTAGCAGCACGAACGTAAAGGCCACTACGGCCACAAAAATGACCAGTACCGTCCGACGATGATTGAGTACCCATTCCAGCGAACGCATATAGCGGGCCTGAAAACGCTCGAAACGGGCATTAAAGCGTTCATGCAAACCGGCAGGGCGTGTGTGGGGGGGGGCCTGTTTAGCAAAGCGTGGCGCTATAGGAAACGAATGGTTTTCTGTTTCTATTGGTGTTACCGGCTGAGCTTTGCCGTCCGATTTGTGGGCGTGTTCGTTACGTAGCATCAGATCGGCCAGCGCGGGTACCAGCGTTCGCGACAGTACGTAGGACGCCAGCATGGCAAAAACAACTGCTTCAGCCAACGGCCCGAATAAGAACCGAGCGGGACCTTCCAGAAAAAGCACGGAGGTAAATACGATGCAAATTGTCAACGTAGAGACGAGGGTTGGCGTCGCAATTTGCTGGGCACCTTCGAGAATCGCCTGACGTAAGGGCATCCCCAATTCTTCGTTCCGATGGATATTCTCGATAGTTACTGTCGCATCATCGACCAGAATCCCGATTGCCAGCGCGAGACCGCCCAGCGTTTCGATGTTCAGCGTTTCGCCCAGCAAATACAGGATAATCAGCGACGTAAGAATGGACAGCGGAATCGAAATGGCTACGATGAGCGTACTCCGCCAACTGCCCAGAAACAGGAGAATCAGCGCAGCCGTCAATAAGGCTGCAATCAGTCCTTCTACCAAAACACCTTTGATAGACGCTCGCACAAATAACGATTGATCGAACAGCGCTTCTATGCGCAAATTGGCCGGTGCAGCCGCCCGTATGGTCGGCAGAATTTGATTTTTGATCTTATCGACAATTTCAGTGGTCGATGCGTTTCCGGTTTTCACAATACGCATCAGCGCGCCTTTGCTGCCGTCCTGTTTTACGATATTGGTCTGTACGGCGGCTCCATCGTGTACGTTCGCTACGTCGCGCATGTGAACCGTTACGCCATTCACAACTTTAATCGGAATGTCGTTCAACGTAGTGATTACGTCGGGCTTGGAGTTGAGCCGGACGTTGTATTCACGGTCTTCGATACGTAGCGAACCACCGGGAAGTGTCAGATTCTGAGCCGCTACGGCGTTCAGCACTTCTTCGGGCGTTACGTTGTAGGCAATCAATTGTTCTGGCTCCAGATCGACAGCAATTTGTCGACTTTTACCGCCGAATGCCTGCGATAATCGGCTACCCTGCACCGTCGAAATCTGTGGGCGAACCCGTGTCGTTGCGTAGTCCGTAATCTGCGGATCGGTCAGGCTATCCGATGATAGGCCCAACTGAAGCACTGGTACGTCGGTGGCGTTGTATCGGACAATCAGAGGAGGCTGTGTACCGGGTGGCATTCTGACCAGAATTGTTTGTGAAATAGCCGTTACCTGCGCAATGGCTTCTTCAATTTTAACAGTCGGTTGAAAGAAGATTTTCAGGACAGCCGTGCCATTATAAGTCTGTGATTCAACCCGTTGAATGTCGCTTACGTTGTTGATGATCGACGTTTCGGAGAAGTTCGTGATCATCTTCTCCATCTCGTTGGTCGACAGCCCGCTATACCCCCAAATAACCGACACCACCGGGATGTTGATACGTGGAAAAATATCGGTCGGCATTTGCGTAACGGCCAGCCCACCCATAATCATGATGAGAAGGGCCATTACGGCAATCGTATATTTTTTTTCAAGCGCTAAGCGGACAATCCACATGGTAGAGAGCGGAGAAAAATAGAGATAACGGAAACTGCGGAGGTACTACTACTCAGGAAGCCGTGATTGTCTAAGTATAATTGCACAAAAACAAGCGACGAGATACCAACTTTTCTCATTACCTACTTACGGTCAGGCAATTTAGTCCAATTTTTTCGAAAATCTGGTGTGAATAATTGGCTTATTCCAAGAATTTCTTGCTTGTTAAGTTTTAGCCAGTCTTGAGTAATCGAATTGACAGCTTCTGTTACGTACCCATTCCCGGAATTCTGTCGTAAATTTGTCCTTACAACAAAATTAGATTTTGCTATGCCAAAGGCACAAATGAATACCGACAAAGGGACGATGCTAATCGAATTTTTTGAGAAAGATGCACCCAAAGCGGTCAATAATTTTATTACGCTTGCCAAAAAGGGATTCTATGATGGCGTTAAATTCCACCGTGTTATTCCCGATTTTATGATTCAGGGGGGCGACCCAACAGGCACGGGTGCCGGTGGACCCGGCTACACCATCGATTGTGAACTAACCGGCGAAAATCAATACCATGATCGGGGTGTCCTTTCAATGGCGCATCGGGGACGTAACACGGGTGGTTCTCAGTTTTTTATCTGTCACAACCGTCAGAACACCGCCCACCTCGACCGGAATCACACCGTTTTCGGGAAAGTTGTTGAAGGGCTGGACGTAATCGATCAGATTCGTCAGGGCGACAAAATCAACAGCATTACTGTTGTTGAAGAATAGACGTAGTGGTGGCGTGACTGAGTCATTCTACATTCTCGGCCCACTCATTGCAAGGTTTTATGAATATGTTAAAAATGAGCCGTTTTCGTCATGCTGATGCAGGAAGCATCTTAAGATTTCCTTACTCTCAAATTGGGACACTTTAAGATGCTTCCTGCGTCAGCATGACGAAAACGGCTCATTTTTAACTTGTTACCAGATAGTATACTACGTAGTAAATCGACTACTCCATTTCATTCTGAACCAGAATCTTCTGCCCGACCACATCATCTTTCCGCACGAATGGACGAATGATGATCCGAGTGCCGCGCTGATACGTAAATAAGCGATACATCCAGTTACTGAACACAATCAGTTTACTTCGGAAACCGACCAGATACCAGATGTGTACGAACAGCCACGCCATCCAGGCGATGAAACCGCCTAAGTGAACGTTACCCGGCAAATCGGCAACGGCGCGGCTTCGACCAACAATGGCCAACGAACCTTTGTCGAAATATTCAAACGGTTCGGTCGATTCGTTTTTGAGGATGTGGCGCAGGTTTTTGGCTAAATGTTTCCCTTGCTGAATGGCCGGTTGCGCTACGCCTGGATGACCTTTGGGATAATCTTCCAGCTTCATGAACGCAATATCGCCGATAGCAAATACGTCGTTCAGACCCTGCACCCGGTTGATGGGATCGACCAGAATCCGGCCTTTTTCAATTGCTTCTGTCGGAATTCCCGCGATAAGTGCTCCCGTTACACCGGCTCCCCAGACCAGCGTCTGCGTCCTGATTTTTTCGCCCCCTTTGAACGTAACAGTCTCACCATCATACGCTTCAACCAACGTATTAAGCTTAATGATCACACCCAAATCTTCCAGGTATTTTTGTGATTTTTTGCCCGCTTCATCCGACATTGGTGGTAAGACTTTACCTAACCCTTCCACTACGTAGATTTTCATCTGACTGAAATCCAGGCCCGGATAATCGTTGGGTAATACGTGTTTCCGCATTTCGGCCAGCGAGCCCGCCATTTCAACACCCGTTGGCCCTGCACCTGCAATCACGAACGTAAGCAGACTCTCACGCTCGGCGGGATCGGTCGTGACGCTGGCCTGTTCGAAACACTGCAAAAACTGACTGCGTACGTTGAGCGCTTCGGGAATGGTTTTCAGCGGAAAGGCATACTTTTGAATATCAGCGTTCCCAAAGAAATTTGACTTAGAGCCAGCGGCAATCACCAGATAATCATAGTGTAACTCGCCAATGAGCGTAGTGACGGTTTTAGCTGACGTATCAATCTTGTTGACCCGCACCATGCGGTAGTGAAAATCTTCATAGCCATCGAACATCTTCCGGAACGGTTCAGCAATGGCATCCGGCTCCAGACCGGCGGTGGCTACCTGATACAGCAGCGGCCAGAATCCGTTGTAATTCTGTTTGTCGAACAGAACGATCTGCACATCCGTATTGCGCAGACTTTTGGCCAGGTTCATACCCCCAAAACCGCCCCCGATAATGACGACGCGTGGCTTGGCTGTATCTGGTATATTGAGCGAGAGTTTATCGAATTGAAGCATAATCAGTCTTTGGTTTCCGTAGACAGGAACTTCCTGCTGTAAGTACTTTACAATACTCTCTTTTGTTTGAAAAACAGCCTTTTGCCCATCTGTCGTTCCCGTTTATATACGATTTTACTAGCTGATCGTTTTTAGTTTGTCATGCTGACGAAGGAAGCATCTTAAAATATCCTTACTAGCTTATTTGGATACTTTAAGATGCTTCCTTCGTCAGCATGACAAAATACGTAACCACCGGTAACTTCTTACGTTTCTTCATGCCATTACGTTTCCTGTATCCAGTACTTTTATTGTTCTTTCCTTATCTGCTACGTGCCCAGACAGGTTCCCGCTTCACGGTGAGTGGGTACGTTCGTGAAACGGGCAGTCAGGAGGCTTTGATTGGTGTAAACGTTTATCTCCCCGGTACCACGACTGGCACTACTACTAATACGTACGGCTTTTACTCGCTTACGTTACCCGCTCAGGACAGCGTTCGATTGGCGTATTCGTTCGTGGGCTATGAGAGCATTACACGTACCATTTCACTACGTAACAACCGTACGCAGAACGTATTGCTCACACCCGGTCAGGCACTGGCTGAAGTGTCCGTGACGGCGGGAACACTCGTTGAAAAGGTGAGCGAAACGCCCCAGATGAGCGCGATTGACGTACCGATAGCGCAAATCAAGAAAATACCGGCGTTTCTGGGCGAAAAGGACGTATTGAAGGTGTTGCAACTGATGCCTGGCGTACAGAAAGGCTCTGAGGGACAAACAGGTATCTACGTCAGGGGTGGTGGCCCCGACCAGAATCTGATCATTCTGGACGATGCAGTGGTCTATAATGCCAACCACTTATTCGGCTTCTTTTCGGTTTTCAACGGCGATGCCATCAAAAGTGTCGAACTCATCAAAGGTGGTTTTCCAGCTCGCTACGGTGGTCGTCTTTCTTCGGTTATCGACCTGAATATGAAAGATGGTAATCGCGATAAACTGCACGGCGAAGGTGGTATTGGTTTGATTGCCAGTCGACTGATGCTCGAAGGCCCGTTGACGAAGAACCATAAAGGTTCGTTTCTGATATCGGCTCGCCGGACGTATCTGGATATCGTAGCCGCTCCGATCATCAAAGCTCAGACGCAGGGACAGACCGAAGCTGGTTATTATTTCTACGACCTCAACGCCAAAGCAAATTACGATTTCAGTCCGAAAGACAAACTGTATTTGAGCGCCTACTTTGGCCGTGACCGTTTCTACGCCACCGACAAGACCAGTAATACTGATACTGGCTTAAATTGGGGCAATACCACCGCCACGTTACGTTGGAATCACCTGTTCAATCAGAAGCTTTTTTCGAATCTTTCCCTGATTTTCAGTGATTACAAGTTCCAGATTTCGGCCGTCGAACGTAGTGCTCAGGATACCGAAGTGTATTCGCTTTACTATAATTCCGGGATTCGGGATTTTGGTCTGAAATATGACTTTGATTTTTATCCGGCTCCTCAACATTCAATTCGGATGGGTCTTCAGAGCACGTATCACCGCTTCACGCCCAGTGCGGTGGTGTTGCAGAATGCGGGCATCAACCAATCCATCGACAATATCAATACTATCGACGTACTGGAATCCGGCCTTTACGTCGAAGATACGTGGCGGCCTTCCAGCAAGTTGCGCGTGAACGGTGGCTTCCGGCTCAGTTATTTTCAGGGGACGGGTGTTGGCTACGTCCGGCCCGAACCCCGGATTTCGGCGGCACTTACCATCAAGCCCGATTTGTCGGTGAAAGCGTCGTACGCACTCATGAATCAATACGTTCACCTGCTTTCTAACACTGGCATCGGCCTGCCCACTGACCTTTGGGTCCCCACCACCGACCGGGTGAAACCCCAACAGTCGCAGCAGGTAGCGGTTGGCATCGCTAAAGACTATACCGATAAAGGCCTGGCACTGACTGTCGAAGGGTATTACAAGCAGATGAATAACATCATCAATTATAAAGAAGGAGCCAGTTTTCTGCTTATCAACGATCCGACTGGAGCCAATCGGGTACGTTGGGAAGACAACGTAACGGCGGGTCGGGGCTGGAGTTATGGCGGTGAGTTTTTGCTCCAAAAGAAAATTGGTCGGCTTTCGGGATGGGTTGGCTACACGCTTTCCTGGACGCAGTGGCAATTTGACGAATTGAATGGCGGAAAGCCATTTTTCCCGCGTTACGACCGGCGACATGACGTATCGGTTGTTGGCATTTACGAACTGAACAAACGTATTACGTTGTCTGCTACGTGGGTGTATGGTACGGGTAATGCGCTTACTGTGCCTGTTGGTCGTTACGATACGTATCGCCCTGGCAATGCAGTGGTTACGGGCGGTATGCCAAATTCGGCTGTTGTTCAGGGCCTTTTCCAGAATACACGTACTGTCGACGATTATGGTACGCAGAAAAATACGTTTCGCGCCGAAGCCTATCATCGATTCGACTTCAGTATTCAGTTTCACAAGCAGAAACGAACGCATGAACGTACCTGGGAAATCAGTTTTTACAACCTGTACAACCGGCGCAATCCGTTCTTTTACCGGCTTGAGTCAGTTCCTGCTACGGCTACGACAAACGCCCGCACGGCGCTGTTTCGTTATTCTGTTTTCCCGATTGTTCCGGCGGTTAGTTATAATTTCAAATTCTGATGCAGTTATTCGTTCAAAATCGTCGGGCTATTGCTACGTTGCTGGCTTTTCTGGCCGGTTTTATTGGGTTGAATAGCTGTTCCAGCCTTCGGAATGAAGTGTCGCCGAGTCTGCTGGGTGCTACGTCGACAAAGTTGGTGGTTACCTGCTACCTTTCCCCGCAGGATACGATTTTGGCTGTAAAAGTCACACGGTCGAATACGGTTGTGGGCGATAGTATTAGTTTATTGCAAACCGGTAACAACGTAACAGATGCCACAGTTACGTTATCAGATGGAAGTCGAACCGTTGTTTTAACGTATAATCGAATCGTAGCCGGCGACACAGTAAAAAGTCGCCCTTATTATAGCGCCGACATCCGCTCGTTACCTATTGTTGTGGATGGTACGTATACTCTGCACGTGACTACACCTAACGGTCAAATTGCTACCAGCCGCTGTACCATACCAGCGGCTGTTCCTCTGAAAGAAGTGAAACTCGATTCGATCAACCAGCGCTACTATCTTCAGGCAAACTGGCAGGATCCCGCCAACCAGGTCAATTATTACCAAGTATCAGGCTCATTGCGCTACATCTTAACCAGTTGTGTATCGTGTAAGACAGAAAGTGCCAGCGGTCTTTCGTTTGAGGATGACAATCGGGGCTTGTTCAGCGACTCGGGTGTCGATGGAACCGTGATACCTTCTGGGCGGGCTTATCTAAATATCAATCCATCTGTTAAGTTCCACAACCAATTTAGAAAAGCCAGAGTTATTCTTAACCTGCTCAGCGTCGATCAATCTTACTTCCTTTTTCAGGACGCCATTAACCGACAGCGACGATCACGTAACAATCCCTTTGCCGAACCTGTCTTGATTCCCAGTAATATAGACGGAGGATTAGGCTGTTTTGCCGGATACAACACCACCAGTAAGACCTTGACTATCAAATAGGCTAATCAGTCTGAATTTCAGAAGCTTTTTTTGTCATGCTGAGGAACGAAGCATCTTAACGTATCCTTACTCACTTGTTTGGATGGTTCAAGATGCTTCGTTTCTCAGCATGACAAAAAAACGGCTTTTTGAAAAAGTTTAAACAGATTCTATATTTGACGGTCATCCCGCGCTACGTAGCTTATTGTCACGAGTCTATCGGTTTTATCGCTACCTTTGTGCTGTTTTTCTGACCTACTTCTATGAATGCAACCTACGTTCCGGCCGATTACCTTCCGGTGCTTATCCAACTTGGTTTAGCTTTGGGCTTCATCGTGACAACGATGATTGTTACCCACAATATTGGCCCCAAAAGGAACAGCCAGAAGAAAGACGACCCATTCGAGTGCGGTATCCCCGTACAAGGAGACGCTCGAACCCCAATTTCTATCAAGTATTTTCTGATTGCCATCCTGTTCGTCCTGTTCGACGTAGAGGTTATCTTTTTGTATCCCTGGGCAGTAAATTTTAAAGGCTTGGGAATGACGGGCTTTATCGAGATGATCCTGTTTATGGGACTGCTTCTGGCGGGATTTTACTACATCATCCGCAAGGGGGTTTTGAAGTGGGAATAAGTCCTGATAAATGAATTTTTGAGCATACTTATTCGTTGTTTTAGTAGGTAACTACAACGTATTCATGGCAACTGATATTAAGCTGGCTGAAGCCCCCGCGAGTTATGACGGTCCCGGTTTTTCAGCTACATCTTTCGATAAAATAATAGGGCTGGCCCGGGCAAACTCGCTCTGGCCATTGCCATTTGCTACGTCCTGCTGCGGAATTGAGTTCATGTCGACAATGGCCTCGACGTTTGACCTGGCCCGGTTTGGGTCCGAACGCCCCAGTTTCTCGCCCCGTCAGGCCGATATGCTGCTGGTAGCGGGTACCATTGCAAAAAAAATGGGGCCTGTTGTGAAGCAGGTTTACCTGCAAATGGCTGAACCTCGGTGGGTTATTGCTATCGGTGCCTGCGCGTCGAGCGGTGGTATTTTCGATACGTATAGCGTACTGCAGGGCATCGACCGCATTATTCCGGTTGATGTTTACGTACCGGGTTGCCCACCTCGTCCAGAGCAAATTCTGGACGGTGTGATGCAGGTGCAGGAATTAGCCAAAAACGAATCGCTACGTCGACGTAACACTGAAGAGTATCAGAAGCTTCTGAATTCGTATAATATTCAATAAAAGAATGCGTGATTGTTTTTTTAGCGCGAAATGCCCTGTTAAGTCATTCGCTCAATCACGCATTCACTCATTCACTCATTGACAATGCTGACCAACGAAGAAGTTGCGCAGACCATAATCAATCAGTTTGGCGAGGCCGTCACCGACTTCGATGACCCATATAATTTGCTCACGTTCTCGACCAGCCGTGAACAGATTATTCCACTCGTAGCTTTCCTGCAAAATCATCCGACATTACAGGTTGGTTTCCTGACCGATATAACGGCCGTACATTACCCGGATTCGAAGGGGAAAGAATTCTGTGTTGTCTATCACCTGCACAGCCTGACCAATAATTTTCGATTGCGCATCAAGGTCTATCTGACCGCCGATGATGTACACATACCAACGATGACACCTTTGTTTGCCAGTGCCAATTGGATGGAACGCGAAACATTCGACCTGTTTGGTATTATCTTCGATGGTCATCCCGATTTGCGCCGGATTCTGAACATGGAAGAAATGGATTATTACCCGATGCGTAAGGAATATCCGCTTGAGGACGGTACGCGAGAAGACAAAATTGACGCATTGTTTGGACGGTAACTAATTGTGAATGAGCGAATGAGTGAATTAGCGAATACGTTCTGTAGCTGGTTTATTCACTCATTCACTCATTCACTCATTCACTCATTGAATTATGCTTGACGAACTTGATATAGCCAAAAAAAACCTGCCTGCCGAACAGGGGCCGGTTCAGTACGTTAACGAACTGACCACGCTTAACCTGGGACCAACGCACCCGGCCACGCACGGCATTTTTCAGAACATCCTGCAAATGGATGGCGAGAAAATCGTGTCGGGCGAGCAGACCATCGGCTATATCCACCGGGCTTTTGAAAAAATTGCCGAACGTCGGCCTTTTTACCAAATCACAACCCTCACTGACCGGATGAATTACTGTTCGTCGCCCATCAACAACATGGGCTGGTGGATGACGGTCGAGAAGTTGCTAGGCGTCGAAGTTCCCAAGCGGGCGCAGTATATACGGGTGATTATGATGGAGTTGGCTCGTCTGGCCGACCACCTCATCTGTAACGGAATTCTGGGTGTAGACACGGGTGCATTTACGGGCTTCCTGTACATCTATCAGGAGCGCGAACAGATATACGAAATCTACGAGGAAATTTGCGGAGCCCGTCTGACGACCAACATGGGACGTATCGGCGGCATGGAGCGCGACCTTTCGCCCACGGCGATACGTAAGATTAAAGAGCTGTTGGTACGTTTCCCGAAAGTGCTGACTGAGTTTGAAAATCTCTTCAACCGCAACCGCATTTTCATGGACCGCGTGATTGGTGTGGGAGGGATTTCGGCAGAGCGGGCGTTAAGTTACGGCTTCACAGGGCCAAATCTTCGCGCTGCGGGTGTAGATTATGACGTGCGCGTCATGAATCCGTATTCCTCCTATGAGGACTTCGAGTTCGACATCCCGGTTGGACAAAGTGGTGATACGTATGACCGCTTTATGGTACGTAACGAGGAAATGCGGCAGAGCCTACGGATTATTCAGCAGGCTATGGACAACCTACCTGAAGGCCCTTACTACGCTGATGCTCCGCAATATTACCTGCCGCCCAAACAGGAAGTTTACAAAAACATGGAAGCCCTCATTTATCATTTCAAAATTGTGATGGGCGAAATCGACGCTCCTGTTGGCGAGGTGTATCACGCTGTTGAGGGCGGAAATGGTGAGCTAGGTTTCTATCTGATTAGCGACGGCGGTCGCGCACCGTATCGACTTCATTTCCGGCGTCCCTGTTTCATATATTATCAGGCTTACCCGGAAATGTGCAAAGGTTTGACCCTGTCCGACGCCATTGTGATTATGAGTAGCATGAACGTAATTGCTGGTGAGTTGGACGCGTAAACGCTTCCGTTATGAAAAACTGGCCTGAATTAGTATTTAACTCGCATTACTTAACTGCCATTGAAGTGAAGAAATCGCTTGAAGCCGGAGAAGTCATGGACGCTGAGGAAGGTATAGAGCAGTTAATTGAAGCAATGGTACGAGCGGACCGACGAGCTGTTAAAAGTCAGCTTGTTCGATTGATGAAGCATATTCTTAAGTGGAAAATACAACCGAGTAGGCGTTCAACAAGTTGGATTCGGTCGATTCACAATGCGCGGATTGAGATACGGGATACGCAGGAAGAAACGCCCTCGATTACCAACGATGTAATTGCAACACTGTGGGACCGAGCTTTTGAAATGGCACTTGGAGAAGCAGAAGATGAAATTGGTCAGCCACTCGGTTCTGTGCCCCCACTCACCTGGGATGAAGTTTTTGAGGATGAATACCTGCTGTAAACGATGACGACAGAGACGAATAATTCCGCTGTAGAATTTACGCCGGAACGATTGACAAAGGCTAAGGAAATTATTGCACGCTACCCCGAAGGTCGGCAAAAATCGGCGTTGTTACCGCTTCTGCATTTGTTGCAGGAGCAGGAGGGTTGGACCAGTCCCGAAGGTATGGACTACGTAGCACGCATGCTTGATATCCAGCCGATTGAAGTGTACGAAGTTGCTACGTTCTACACGATGTATCACCTCGATCCGGTTGGCAAACACGTCATCGAATATTGCCGTACGGGTCCCTGCTGCCTGATGGGGGGCGAAGAAGTCTACGCGCACCTGAAAAACCGGTTGGGTATTGATGCCGGACAAACTACGGTAGACGGGCGATTTACGCTGAAGGAAGTGGAGTGTCTGGCGGCCTGCGGCATGGGGCCAGTTTTCCAGATTCGGGAAAAATACTACATGCACCTGACCAACGATCGAGTAGACGAAATCATTGACGAGTTATCGAAATAGTATATGTCAACGATAACGGAAATAGAATCAGCGGTGTCGCAACTTTCAGCGAAAGAACTAACCGAATTTCGGAACTGGTTCAATGAATTTGACGCGCTAGCTTGGGATAAGAAATTTGAAGAGGATGTGAAAGGCGGTAAACTTGACACATTAGCCAGTAAAGCAATAAGTGATTTTAAAGCGGGTCGATTCCGGGAATTGTGAGACATTTTACAGCGCCTGATTTCTGGAGCCGTTATGACTAATTACCAACAGCGATTCAGAAATTAGCGGATAAAAATTATGCCTTGCTGAAACAGAATCCTAAACACCCTTCTCTACATTTTAAACAGGTCAATCAGTACTGGTCTGTTCGAGTTGGCGAACAGTTCCGAGCAGTCGGCATTGAAATTGAAGAAGGGTTATTATGGTTTTGGATTGGTACGCATACCGAGTATGATAAATTGATTGGTTAACGCGCAGATGGGTATTAAGATATTAACCGAACATATTGACGTTCCTGGCATCGAGACATTCGATGTTTATCGGAAACAAGGTGGCTACACGGCTGTCGAGAAAGCGCTCAAAACGATGACGCCCGACGCTATTGTAGAAGAAGTAAAAAAAGCAGGCGTTCGTGGACGGGGTGGAGCCGGTTTCCCGATGGGTATGAAGTGGAGCTTTCTGGCTAAACCCGAGGGCGTTCCCCGTTACTTGGTTTGTAATGCTGATGAGTCGGAACCAGGTACGTTCAAAGATCATTATCTGATGAAAATGATCCCTCACTTACTCATTGAGGGTATGATTATTTCATCGTTCGCGCTAGGAGCCAATAAGTCGTTTATCTATGTGCGGGGCGAGCTGATGTACGTAATACACATCCTCGAAAAAGCCATCGCCGAAGCTACAGCCAAAGGATTCCTTGGTAAAAATATCCTCGGTAGTGGCTACGACCTTGAACTAGTCGTGCAACCCGGTGGTGGTGCTTACATCTGTGGTGAAGAAACCGCCCTGCTCGAATCGCTGGAAGGCAAGCGGGGCAATCCACGTAACAAACCGCCATTTCCGGCTGTAAAAGGGCTTTATCAGTGCCCTACGGTAGTTAATAATGTAGAGTCGATTGCTACAACGGCCTGGATTGTCAATAATGGTGGTGATGCATATGCTGCAATTGGCATCGGACGTAGCACAGGAACGAAATTGATTTCAGCTTCGGGGCATATCAATAAACCGGGCGTTTATGAAATTGAACTGGGGGTTCCGGTC
Source organism: Spirosoma profusum (assembly GCF_014699005.1). Classification (GTDB taxonomy): domain Bacteria; phylum Bacteroidota; class Bacteroidia; order Cytophagales; family Spirosomataceae; genus Spirosoma; species Spirosoma profusum. The sequence goes on along the minus strand of NZ_JACWZY010000023.1, from coordinate 53,834 downwards.
GAAGATTTTATTTACGCTGACGAGTGGTGCGGTGGTATTCGTCCGGGTCATAAATTCAAGGCACTAGTCGCTGGTGGCTCGTCAGTTCCCATTCTGCCTGCCAATTTAGCCCTTACATTAGCCAATGGAGAAAAGCGGCTAATGTCGTATGAATCGCTATCGGATGGAGGCTTCGCAACGGGTACGATGTTAGGTTCGGGTGGATTTATAGTATTCGACGAAACATCCTGTATTGTACGTAACACCTGGAACTTCTGCCGCTTTTACCATCACGAATCCTGTGGCCAATGCAGCCCTTGCCGCGAAGGAACAGGTTGGATGGAGAAAGTTCTTCACCGCATTGAGTACGGACACGGTCATCAGCAGGACATTGACTTGCTGGTCGACGTAGCGAAAAAAATAGAAGGAAACACCATTTGCCCGCTTGGCGATGCAGCCGCCTGGCCCGTAGCCAGCGCGATCCGCCATTTCCGGGATGAGTTCCAATGGCACATTGATAACCCGTCGGAAGCTACCCAACCGGGAGCTGTTTATCGGGGGGAAATGGCATTGGTGTAAGTAACGCGGCTGGAAAGCCGCTTAATAAGCTAACTGAGTCGCGGCTCCCCAGCCGCGTTACGATATATGGAAGACGTAAAGCCGCAATTATTGAAAGTCACTATTGACGGAATTGAAGTCGAAGTTGAGCCGGGCACAACTATTTTGCAGGCTGCCCGCAAAATTGGTCCGTCGGTAGCTCCGCCGGCCATGTGTTATTACCAGCCGTTGAAAGGCAGTGGTGGTAAATGCCGGGCCTGTCTGGTTCGGGTAGCGGCTGGTTCGGCCAAAGACCCACGACCTATGCCTAAACTGGTGGCTTCTTGTTTGACCGCCGTGCAGGACGGCATGATTGTCGAGAACGAAACCAGTCCACAGGTTATCGATGCCCGTAATGGTGTAGTTGAGTTTCTTCTCTTAAACCACCCACTCGATTGCCCGGTTTGCGATCAGGCGGGCGAGTGTGATCTTCAAAATTTCGCCTTCGACCACGGCAAAGCGACAACCCGTTACGAAGAAGAGCGTCGGACGTTCGAGAAAAAAGATATTGGTCCGTACGTACAATTGCACATGACCCGCTGCATTCTCTGCTACCGTTGCGTATATACCGCCGACCAAATCACCAACAAACGTGTACACGGCGTATTAGGCCGGGGTGACGCATCCGAAATCAGTACGTATATTGAGAAAGCTATCGACAACGATTTTTCGGGGAATGTCATCGACGTTTGTCCTGTTGGGGCTTTAACGGATAAGACGTATCGCTTCAAAAATCGGGTGTGGTTTACCAAACCGGTCGATGCCCATCGCGACTGTCCCACCTGTTCAGGCAACGTAACACTTTGGTATCGGGGCGATGAAGTGATACGTGTTACGGCCCGGAAGAACGAGTGGAGCGAAGTAACGGAGTTTATCTGCAATACGTGCCGCTTCGAAACCAAGAAAACCAGCGACTGGACCATTGAAGGACCGACGAAAATTTCGCGTAGCTCGGTGATTTCGGCCAACAAATATCGAGCCGATACCATCAAACCAAGTTTTGGTCAGCGACTGGCGGCTGCAGAATATAAAGCCATTCACGATGAGCGTGATACGTCGCAACTGGCGATTCAGCAGTTGCCACCCGAACGCTTTGCCAAAACACTGCCATCAGCCATAGAACCAGAACCTTAAAAAGTTGTAAGGTTGTAGAGTTATATAGTTGTAAAGTTTGCCGCTACGTAACACTACAACCCTACAACCTTAGAACTTTATAACTCATTAAAATGGACGTAACCGTATTAATCGTTAAAGGAATTATTATCCTGGTCATTTTTGGGATAACACTTCTGATTGCGACCTACTCTACCTACGCCGAGCGGAAAGTAGCAGCATTTCTACAGGATCGCATCGGCCCGAACCGGGCGGGTCCCTGGGGATTGCTTCAGCCGATTGCCGATGCCGGTAAAATGTTCTTTAAAGAAGATTTCATCCCGTCGCAAGCCAGCAAATGGCTGTTTATTCTTGGCCCTTGCCTGGCCATGTTAACTGCGCTGATGTCGAGTGCTGTTATCCCGTTCGGCGATAGTATTCGATTCGCGTGGAATAAAGTAAATTACGACGTAGCGGTACAGGGTATTGAGATCAATATCGGTGTACTGTACATCTTTGGCGTTGTTTCGCTGGGTGTTTATGGCGTTATGGTTGGTGGCTGGGCTTCGAACAACAAGTTTTCGCTGCTGGGCGCAATTCGGGCGGCTTCGCAAAATATCAGTTATGAAATTGCCCTGGGTCTGTCGCTGATTGCCATCCTGATGATGACGGGCTCACTTTCAGTACGTTCCATTGTGAATGAACAGGCCAGCTTTTTCGAATGGAACATTTTCACGCAGCCACTTGGCTTTATCATCTTTCTGACCTGCTCCTTTGCCGAATGCAATCGTACCCCCTTCGACCTGCCCGAGTGCGAAACTGAGCTCGTTGGTGGTTACCATACCGAATATAGTTCGATGAAACTCGGCTTTTATCTTTTCGCCGAATACATCAATATGTTTGTTTCTTCAGCCTTCATTTCAGCCCTTTATTTTGGCGGTTTTCATTATCCGTTCATGAACGAGGTAAGTGGTTTGCTCGAAAAATCGCTGGGAGTTGTGGCTGGTCATAACGTAGCAACGGCACTTACTGTTGTCGTTTTCTTCGCGAAGATTTTCTTCTTCATTTTCTTTTTTATGTGGGTTCGGTGGACGCTTCCGCGCTTCCGCTACGACCAACTGATGAATCTGGGCTGGAAAACGTTTATCCCGTTAGCCATTCTGAACGTAGTAGTTACCGGAGCTGGATTGCTCTATAACTTTAAATATTCAAGCTGGCTGATTGCTATTGTGATGATCGTGCTGGCCGTTACGTCGATAGCTCGTACGCCAAAACGGGAGCCGATCCCACAAAAAATATAAAGAGTCATTAGTCGTCAGTCAATAGTCTTATGTGTTTTACGGATGACTATCAACTGACGACTAGGGACTGACGACTGGAACCTATGCAACTAACAAATCGCTCCAAACAGGTCAGCAATAAGGAAATGACGCTGGCGGAAAAGATGTACCTGCCTGCCGTAATAAGTGGGTTAGCGATTACGATACGTCACTTTTTTCGCAAAAAACCGACGATTCAGTACCCAGAGGTGAAAAAATATCTCGGCCCCATTTATCGCGGTCACCACGTATTAAAGCGTGATGAACAAGGACGTGAACGATGTACGGCTTGTGGTCTATGCGCTGTTGCCTGCCCCGCCGAAGCGATCTCGATGATTGCTGCCGAACGGAAAAAAGGCGAGGAAAATCTATATCGCGAAGAGAAGTATGCGGCTGTGTATGAGATTAATATGCTACGTTGCATTTTCTGCGGCCTTTGCGAAGAAGCCTGCCCCAAACAGGCCGTTTACCTCCGCCACGACCGAATGGTGCCCGTTTTCCAGGAGCGCGATGAGGTGGTTTACGGTAAAGACAAGCTCGTTGAAAAACTGGACGACCGCTACGTTCGCGTAAACAACTCTGAAGTAAAAACAACACCTACCGAACCCAGCTTAACGCGGGCGGCAACGTAGTAAATCGTCAATCTGAACGGCGAATCTTTATTAATCTATGACTGAGACACTTAATTTTTTTAAAACTTTAACTGGCACCGGCTACCTGTTTCTAGGACTGACCACTGTTACGTTATTCTGCGCCATTGGTGTGGTGACAGCGCGCAACCCGATTTACAGCGTTCTGGCACTGATTGCTACGTTCTTTTGCTTATCAGGCCACTACATTTTGCTGAATGCCCAGTTTCTGGCAGCTGTAAATATCATCGTGTATGCAGGTGCCATCATGGTTCTTTTTCTCTTCACTATCATGTTTCTGAATTTGCGGAAGGAGGATGAAGAGTCAAAGACGAACCTGACTAAAATGGCTTCTGTAGTCGTTGGGGGTTTGCTGATGGTGATGCTGATCACTATTTTCCGGGCTAAGAGTGCACAGGTACCAACGGTGAGTCCTAACTCTCCTTTCGATTCCAGAACGGGTCTGGTTGAACAATTAGGCAATCTGCTCTATAGCGATTATATTCTGCCGTTTGAGCTGGCATCAGTGCTATTTCTGGTAGCTATGGTTGGCGCTGTGATGCTTGGTAAGCGCGAAGCAGGCGACCGGCATTTCTAAGATTTTACCCGTATCACCAACGTAACTTGGGGGCCGCTTTAACGAGCGGCTTTTTCTTTCATCAATCCGTCCGAACTTTGTCGTTCAAATGGAGTGTTATCCACAAACGATAATTGACTAATTACCTGTTTTGAAAACCAAAGGATTACGTACAAATAAAATCAATATTGTTACGCTCGGCTGCTCGAAGAATCTGGTCGATTCGGAGGTGCTGTTTACGCAGCTTAAGGGCAACGGCATGGACGTAACGCACGAATCGAAGAAAGACGATGCCAATATTGTTGTCATCAATACGTGCGGCTTTATCGATAATGCAAAGGAAGAATCCGTTAACACTATTCTGCGCTACGTTGATGCGAAGGAAGCTGGCATAGTTGATAAAGTATACGTAACGGGCTGCCTTTCGCATCGGTACAAGGACGAACTGGAAGTAGAAATTCCGACCGTCGATGCGTGGTTTGGAACTAACGAAATGCCCCGTCTGCTGAAAACGCTACGTGCCGATTATAAACACGAACTCGTTGGTGAACGACTCCTGACAACGCCCGCCCATTTTGCCTATCTTAAGATTGCCGAAGGATGCGACCGGCCCTGTTCGTTCTGCGCTATCCCGCTTATGCGCGGAGTGCACGTATCACGATCTATAAATGAATTGGTTACAGAGGCTAAATCTCTAGCCAGGCGCGGTACAAAAGAGTTAATTCTGATTGCACAAGACCTGACGTACTACGGTCTCGATTTATATAAAAAACGTAACCTGGCTGATCTTATCGACCAACTGGCCGACGTAGAAGGCATCGACTGGATACGTTTGCAATACGCTTACCCGTCTGGTTTCCCACTCGACGTATTGGACGTAATGCGGAATCGGCCGAACGTTTGTCATTATCTGGATATGCCCCTGCAAACTGGCTCGACTGAATTGCTGAAACTTATGCGCCGGGGGATTACGCGTGAGAAAACGGAAACGCTGATTCATACCATTCGGGATAAAGTTCCGGATATTACACTACGTACTACGTTGATTGTGGGGCACCCCGGCGAAACGGATGCGATGTTTCAGGAAACGTATGATTTCGTAGAACGGATGCGTTTCGACCGCATGGGCGTGTTTACGTACTCACACGAGGAAAACACGCACTCATTCTCCATGCCCGACGATATTGACGCCGACGTAAAGCAGGAACGGGCCGATGAACTGATGGAATTGCAGCAGGGAATCTCGCAGGAGTTGAATCAGCAGAAAGTTGGCCAAACCTACAAAGCACTATTCGATCGGAAAGAAGGCGGTTATTTTATCGGCCGCACCGAAGCCGATTCGCCCGAAGTCGATAATGAAGTGCTAGTTCCTGCGAGTCAATACGTTCGATTGGGCGATTTTGCCAACGTTCGTATTGACCGCGCCGAAGAGTTTGATTTATACGGAACCGTGGTATAAATAGAAGGTTCGTAATGTCTGTTACTTTTAACCTGACTTTGTGATGGATCTCAAAACCGAACCACAGGCCCGTTCGTTTTTGAGATCCATCACAAAGTCAGGTTAAAGAACTATACTGGCGTCCCGGCTTACTCCACGTTCAATCGTTACCATCCTCCAGCGAACCTTGCGGGTTTTTCTGTTGTTGAGCCGAATAAATACCTATCGTAGCCCATCGAATGGACTGTCAGTACCTGCCCCTTACGTCTACCGGCCAGTTTTCGCCACTATTTCTCGATTACATCAACCAAAACGATAACGTAAAACCTTTCTATAACCGATTTCCCCAGGTGTCGGCGTTTGGCGAGCAGTTAAACGAAAAAAAGTTTGAGGACTCAAAACGGCAGGTTCTGGTGCAGGCGTTGGAGCGGCAGTATCAGTCTATTGCAAAGAAGCCCGATTTTTCGGTGCTCTTAGAACCCAATACGTTCACGGTGACTACGGGGCACCAGCTCAATATTTTTACAGGGCCGGTTTATATTCTGTATAAACTCATTACCACCATCAAACTGGCCCGAAAACTCAAGGAGACGTATCCTGACTACAATTTCGTGCCCATCTACTGGATGGCGACCGAAGATCATGACTTTGCCGAGATCAATCATTTCTCCATGTTTGGGAGAAATTATGCGTGGCAATCCGACCAACGTGGCGCGGTTGGGCGGATGAATCCACAGGAATTAAAAAGTCTGTTTGGACAGATTCCCGAAAAACTGACCTTATTTGAAGAGGCTTATCTGAAAAACAATACGTTAGCCGATGCTGTACGGTACTACGTTAACGAGTTGTTCGGAGCGGAAGGAATAATTTGCCTGGACGCCGACGATGCAGCTTTAAAACGCGTCTTCATGCCTGTAATGGAAGACGAATTACTACGTCAGGAATCGGGCGAACTAGTTCAGAAACAGACCGAATTGCTGGAAAATTTAGGCTACAAAACGGTGATTACGCCCCGCGATATCAACCTGTTTTATCTGGATGACCAACTTCGTGAACGCATCGAGCGCAAAGAAGATGGTACGTATCGGGTAATTCACACAAAGCTTAAGTTTACAGAAAGTGAATTGCTGAATCTCCTTCACGAGCACCCTGAGAAGTTTAGCCCCAATGTAGTGCTTCGGCCTTTGTATCAGGAAACCATTCTGCCGAATCTGGCTTACATTGGCGGACCGTCGGAGGTTCCTTACTGGTTGCAGCTGAAGTCGGTTTTCGAGCGTTTCCAGACAACCTTCCCGATCCTGATGCCCCGTAATTTTGCGATGTACGTGCCATCAGTTAGTGCGAAACGTATCAATAAACTGGGTCTGACTCCTGAAGAGCTTTTCCAGGATACACTGACACTAAAACGCGAATTCGTAGAGCATCATACGCGCCACTCGCTTAAATTCGATAACGAGAATAAAACCGTTAATAAGGCGCTGGACGCGATTCTGCATAAAGCCCAGATGGTTGATCCTACATTGGAAAAAGCGGTGCTGGCCGAAACCAAACGATTTGCCAATGCCGTTGCCCGACTCGAAAAAAAGATGCGCCGTGCCGAAGAACGTAACCAGGAAGTCGGTGTACGTCAGCTACTGGCAGTTAAAAATGAACTGTTTCCGAACGGTAGTTTGCAGGAACGTAGTGAAAATTTCCTGACGTTCTATCTAAACGACCGGCAGTTTCTCCAGAAAATTCTGGCCGCTTTCGATCCGTTTGACTTCCGTATGCAGTTGTGTATGGAATAGAACTATCCTGTCGTAGCCTGGACGTTCACGTCTGGGTGAGTCGGATTTTACATCCGGACGTGGACGTCCAGGCTACATTGTATGCACAAAGCTGACTTACGAAAAATCTTCCTGGCTAAACGAAAATCTTTGTCGGCTGATGAAATTCAGCAACGTAGCGAGCAGCTTGCCCGACTTTTTTTTGATTTTTTGGATAAAAGTCGCTTGTCAGACAGATCGCTTCTACTACATATATTTCTCCCAATCGAACGACAAAATGAGCTTGATACGTGGTTGATTATAAACAAGGTATGGCATAATTATCCACTTGTTAACGTAGCAGTTTCGATAACGGATACCACAACAAATCTGTTAACGCATTATCCATTGAAGGCTGATACGCCTTTACAGGAAAACCGGTGGGGAATCCCAGAGCCAGTTCAATCAATCGAACCTACCATTCCCAGTAGCCAATTCGACGTAGTGCTTGTACCATTACTTTGTTTCGATAAACGTGGCCATCGCGTCGGCTACGGAAAAGGCTTTTACGATCGCTATCTAGCCGATTGCCGCCCCGACTGCTTAAAAATCGGACTTTCACTTTTCGACCCGGTAGACCCAATAGACGATATTCTGCAGACAGACGTAGCGTTGGACGTAGTGATCTCAAGCAATGAGATTTTTATATTTTGACGTAGTATGTTGTCATGCTTCCTCCGTCAGTATAACAACATACTACGTTGTTATCCAGTCCAGAATCCTGGACGATCGGGCTCCCGTTTCGCCAGTGCTTGGGCTTTTTCCCTCACCTCGTAAATCGCTCACGATCAGCTCAATTAGTGGTTGTTGTACGTGTTCTGGAAATGGAATAGAATAATCCACAGGGCCCGATTCCGTTTCGACGAGCAGGCGGAAATTCTCGAAAAATGAGAAAGTGATTTTGCCTTTGGAGCCGACGAGTTGCGTTTGCTCCATTCGTTGCTCCGGATTGACGGTAAAACACCAGTTGCCCGTGCCCACTGCGCCCGACTCAAAAGCGAACGTAGCAACCACCATGTCATCAGCTTTGTACAATCCCGCCTGATTCTGGCTGATACCACTGGCATTTTTGATGGGGCCGAGGAGATACTCCAGAAAATCGAACTGGTGCGAGGCCAGATCATGAAAGCGTCCACCACCGGAAATTTCCGGAAAAACACGCCAGCCCGGTTGCGGATTTTCGCCTGTTTCGCCCGGAAGAGGTTGCCAATAAAGCTGAACGTTTACACAGCGAATTTCGCCAATAGTCTGCTGATCAACTAGTTCTTTTACTTTGAGAAAATAAGGCAATGCCCGGCGATAGTAGGCCACAAAAAGCGGTATGCCCGTCTCCCGGCTCGCCTGATTCATGGCTTCACACTCGGCGGCATTCAGCGCCATCGGCTTTTCTACATAAACCGGTTTACCAGCCTGCATAGCCCGGATGGCGTAATCAGCGTGGCTATCGGGCGGGGTTGCTACGTAGATGGCGTTTACTTCAGGGTCATTAATTAGCTCATCAGCATCGCTGTACCATTTTGGTACGTTGTGTCGACGGGCGTAATCAGCCGCTTTTTCGGCATCACGGCGCATCACGGCAACCAGTTTCGAATGAGGTGCTTTGTTGAAAGCCTGCCCACTTTTTACTTCTGTTACGTCGCCACAGCCAATAATTCCCCACTTTATTTCATCCATTAGGTTTAGGGTTTGGAAAATGAATAATGCATTATCGATTGATTATAAGGCATATACAAATTATTCATTGTGCATTATTCAGTTAATTATACATCAATTCGGAACAAATGCATTGGTAGCGAATAGGGGTCTAATTCTACGTAGTTGTATTCGCCCTGCCAAATATAATACGCGCCAGTGAGCAAGTCGTAAACCGTGTATGACTGCTCCTGACCAATACCCAATTGCCATATAGGCACACGTATTACGCCCGCCCGACGGTTATATGCATCAGTGTTGACCACGATAAGCAGCCGATTACTGCCCGACGTTTTCAGATACGCCATAATAGCGTCGTCGCTGACCGAACAGAACGTAATGTTATTGGTCGTTTGTAGGGCTACGTTCTCGTGGCGAATCCGGTTGACAAGCGTAATCAGGTACGTTAGTTTATTGGTTTTATCCCAGTCCCAACGTCGTATTTCATACTTTTCCGAGTTCAGATATTCTTCTTTGTTTGGAAACGGTACGTGTTCCATCAACTCAAAAGACGGGCCGTAGATGCCGTAGTTGCTCGATAACGTAGCGGCCAGGCAATAGCGGATCAGGAACTGGGGCTCGTGGCCACCATGTAAGCTAGGCGGATTAATATCGTGCGTTGTCGGCCAGAAATTCGGGCGATAGTAAAATTTCATGTCCGATTGTGTCAGTTCGGTCATGTACTGCTCCAGTTCCTGTTTTGAGTTTCGCCATGTGTAGTACGTATATGATTGCGCGAAACCTCGTTTCCCCAGTTCCTGCATCACTTTTGGCTTCGTGAAGGCTTCGGCCAGGAAAAGCATATCCGGAAATTCTTTTTTCACTTCGGCAATAACCCATTCCCAGAAAGCGAACGGTTTGGTATGCGGATTATCGACCCGAACGATACGTACTCCCCACGACGCCCATACAAGTAATACGCGCTTAAGTTCCTGCCAGAGATTCTGCCAGTCGTCGGTTTCGAAATAAACTGGGTAAATATCCTGGTATTTTTTGGGTGGGTTTTCGGCGTATTGGATAGTGCCGTCGGGTCGTTTTTTGAACCACTCAGGATGCTCTTGCGCCCACGGGTGATCGGGGGAGCATTGAATCGCCAAATCCATAGCCACTTCCATCCCGTAATTGGCGGCAATGGCAATCAGGTGCTTAAAGTCCTCAATCGTACCGAGTTCAGAGTGGATTGCATCATGGCCGCCTTCGTCCGACCCAATACCGTAAGGTACACCTGGTTCGCCTGGTTGGCAGATGACCGAGTTATTTTTTCCCTTTCGGTGCGACGTACCAATGGGATGAATAGGCGGCAGATACAGTACGTCGAAACCCATGCCGGAAATCCGGGGAAGTAGTGCCTCTACGTCCCTAAATGTGCCATGTCGGGGCTCTCCAGCTGTTTCTTCACGTGATGCAGAGCGGGGAAACAGGCAATACCACGTACTGAATCCAGCCCGATCTCTATCGACGTCTACGCCCAGTTCGTGTTCGTAACGTGTTACGTTCTTCCGCTCGGGGGACCGATTCGCATAAAAAGTAAACTGATCACTCTCCGCTACAGACACCGCTTCATCATACCGATTTTCGTCGCGGAACAAAGCCGCCATTTCGCGTAATGCTTTTACGTCAGGGCTTTCGTCGGTGGGTGGGGCGGCTTTTTTAAACTTACTGCCTTTTTTGCTTTCCGGCTTTCCACCGGCCCTTTCGAGTATGCCATCAACGTACTGAGCACCAGCCAGTAATTCGCTTGTGATACGTTGCCCGTCGGCCACTTTCAGGTGAATTTCATGTTGCCAGGAGGCTGGATGATCTATCCAGGCTTCGATAGTATAGTAATATTGTCCCTGTTTTTCGACGATAAACGCAGCCCCCCACCGGTCGTTGACAATCAGCGACATGGCCGTTTCCGTCCAGGACGTATCATCAATATGTCTGTAGAGCAGATAAGCTGCCAGATAATCATGACCATCGGCGAATATATCGGCCTCGACCGCTATTACGTTCCCAGGAATGGCTTTGATAGGGAACCGGCCGTTGTCGAGTTCGGGCGATACGCGCGCAATAGCCACGCGAGACTGGCCAGGCCCGTCAAGGCCGGAACGATGGGCAGAAATGTTCATGCACGTAATGGTTAACTTCAGGCTGGTTTGTAAACAGGCGATGACTTGGGATCATGCTACCCGATTAAACGTCAATTTGATAAGCCTGAATGATGCGACAATGTTACAAAAAAAGCCGCGTTCGTCATGACCCTTCCAGACAAGCAAGATGCGGCCCAGATTCTGATTCATCAGGATGCTATGTCGTAAAGCCCAGCAAATGAGCAACCTATCTACTAATAAAGAGCTTTATAAGCTCCTCTGCATGGCAAGAACTCCTCATGTAGCTACGGTATTAGCTATGTAACAGCTATATTTGTTATTGATTTCTTTGTATAGTACCTGTTTAAACGTTTGGAAATCGGTGCCCTAAGAGCGATTTAGAGCTTCTTGTACACCGGATGCCTGTTTCGTCAGAATGACAGAATTCACGCTCGAATCAAAAGTTTAAACAGCCACATATAGAATCTTTATGATTAGTAAAAAAGATATTGCGGGGTCTGTTGTACTTTATAACAGTCCTATTGAAGTGCTGGATAATATTAGTACTTACATTGATCAAATTTCCAAGTTATACGTTGTTGATAATTCAGTTACGCCGAACGCGGAGCTTATTAAAGAATTACAGAAAAATAGCAAAATAAAATATATCTCCTTACAGGGTAATAAAGGTATTGCTACGGCTTTAAATTTTGCTGCTCAGGAAGCGTTAGCTGATAATTATTCGGTATTATTAACTATGGATGATGACACCCAAACGCCATCATCTATGATCGATGAAATGATAACATTCTGGAATCAGTTTCCACATCCTATAGGAATTTTATCGGGTTCTCATCATTCAAAATTAAAGCATGTTCCTTACAGACGTTTGTTATATACGCTTACATCGGGGAATTTGTTAAATCTAGATGCTTATACGAGTGTAGGTAATTTCAAAGATGATTTATTTATTGATCACGTCGATCATGAATACGGTTTACGATTAAACGAAAAAGGGTATCAAGTTATAGAGATACCCAGTATCCGTTTAGTTCACCGGTTAGGGTATATACAGCAAATTAAATTAGGGTCGCGTACTATTGCAGAGTTCGGTAGTCACTCACCTATTCGCTTGTATTATTATACACGAAATGGACTTCATTTATCACGTATATATTTAAAACAAAGCCCTGCTTTTGTTTTAAATTTCGTCGAGAATCTTAGTAAGCTATTTATAAAAGCAATTCTGCTTCAAAAAGACAGAAAGCATCGAATTAAGATGTTGACGAAAGGTTTAATTGACGGATGGAATGGTAATTTAGGTAAAATTAATAGCTAGATTTATCACGCGCTGTTCACAATAATTACTTAAATTGATGAAGGATTATGTGTTTAAAATTCAAAAATTTGAACTGTTATTAGGCGCATATATCCTAATCGCTTTAGTCTTTTTTGCGCTAGTAGGTTATACCGACGTTTATAATGCTACCGAGTACAGTATCTTCGACCTGCGTATAGCTGCGGATCACCATACGTACGTAAATCACTTTAGGGATAACAGGGATAACCTGCTCCTTTATTTGGCTTTATGGCCGAATTTTACTGGGCCTTTTTTTGTAATATGGTTAATTGGCGATAACCTGATTTCTATTTTTATTTTCAATACCTTTTGTTTTTGTTTGTCAGTATATATTATTAGTAAAACTAAATATTTTGACATTAATAAATATTTGATACTATTGGCCATTAATCCAATAACATTTGTAAGCTTATTTGCTGTAAATAAAGAAATGATGGCGTTACTAGCAACTTCTCTGTTTACATCTACATTAATAAAACCTCGCTGGTATTTAATATTATTTAGTCTATTTGTGAGTTTTTTGGCGAGAAAAGAAATGACACTATTATTTATTATTTTATATTGTAATTTTTATTTCTTTCCCAAGTGGAATAAATATAAAGTTCTTCAATATTGCACCTATATATTTCTAATTTCGATTGCCAGTTATTATATAAATGAAAATTTTAGCGCGATAAATAACTATACTATTGAAATAGAAAATACTGTCGAAAATGGAACTGGTGGTGGAACTATATTAATCTTAAATAATCTTCAGAATACATTCGGATATTATTTAGTGGTGCTGCCTAAAACTTTTCTTAATCTTTATGGTAGCGTTTTGACAAGAACTAGTCAAATGATTTTTTTTACAGATGTTTATAATGATATTATTGTGTGGGGGCAGTCTTTTTTGTTCCTTTATGCCGTTCCTGGAGCGTTTTATACTCAGTGGAAAACTAAAGACAAAATTGGAAGTAAGTTCTTTTATGCATTTGTAATTTTGTGTATTATCTTCTCATATATTCCAATAGTACAGACAAGGTATTTTTATTGTGGCTACTTGTTATTAATCGCTGTAATTTCTATAAAAAGAACCTCAATAGCAAAGAATTAAATTTCTGTACTATATTACTTGTAGCAGAAAATTTTCTGTAGGGAGTTGGATTCTTCCGTTTCGTAGTTTAATCGTTGTATACGTATACAGCTCTCATTGATAGCTCCTACTTAGGGGCCTTATCACAAGAAAAGAAAAATTAGGAATTAGATTTCCGTATCATCCTGACTTTTAGAAATAAAAACCTTAACGCTGATTCACAATGAAAGACAATCAGTCAATTAATCGCCGGGACTTTATCGGGAAGGCGTCTGCGGTTGCGGCCGGATTTATGATTGTTCCCCGCTACGTTCTCGGTGGGAAACGTCCCGACGGATTAAAATATCTGGCTCCCAGCGATGTGATTTCGTTGGGATTTATTGGTACGGGTAAACAGGGTAGGGGCTTAACATCTTCATTTTTGGGCACTAACGAAGCGCGAATTGTGGCCATTAGCGAAGTGTATAAAGCCAAGGCCCAGCTCACCCTCGACCGAATAAAAGCCCATTACGAGAAAAACACACAGTTGGGCTCCTATGCCGACATTCCGGTTTATACTGATTTTCGGGAATTGCTGGCCCGCAAAGACGTTGACGCTGTGGTGATTGCTACGCCCGACCATTGGCACGCGGCCGCGGCCGTACGGGCTGCCGAAGCCGGTAAAGATATTTATTGTGAAAAGCCTCTTTCGCTGACCGTTAAAGAAGGACGGGCTATGGTCAATGCCGCCCGAAAACACAATCGTGTTTTTCAGACAGGAAGTATGCAACGGTCATGGCCCGAATTTCGGCAAACGGCCGAATTGATCCGGAATGGCTATATTGGTGAAATTAAACATATTAAAGTGAATGTGGGTCCTCCGCCCACTCCATATAATTTACCCGCTGAAACAATTCCGGATGGGCTTGATTGGGTGACTTGGCTGGGACCTAATGAGCCAGTTCCATTCAATTCAGAATTAGCGCCCCCAACCTCTAAAGACGTATTTCCAAACTGGCGTAACTACAAGGAATTCGGCGGTGGCATGGTGACCGACTGGGGCGCGCACATGTTCGATATTGTACAATGGTCGCTGGATATGGACGATAGCGGCCCGGTTGAGGTGATTGCTCCTGACGGCAAAGAACATCCTTTTCTGACGTATCGTTACGAAAATGGTATTACGATGACCCACGAAAAATGGGATTGGAACAATGCGATTCTTTTCACTGGTTCCGAGGGAGAACTTAGGGTGCAGCGCAAGAAACTGGAAACGACTCCTGCTTCACTGGCCACAAAAGTCATCGGCGAATCTGAAAAACACGTTTACAAGAGCGAAAATCATTATAAAGATTTTCTGGACGCCATGCGGAAACGTAGCAAACCCATTTGTGATGTTGAAATCGGTCATCGAACGGCATCAGTTTGCAACATTGGCAATATTGCGTACCAGTTGAAACGCCCTCTCCAGTGGAATCCTAAAAAAGAGTCATTCAAAAATGATGCGGAAGCGAATGCTTTGCTTGGTCGCCCCATGAAGAACGACTGGGGAATCCGCATATAAAGCCGTCACTACGTTCCCAGATGAACCTTGCTTCAACGTAGCGCTATTACCCGTTAAATGAAGAGCGTTACGTTGAAGTAAGGTCATTACGTTGATAATAAGTGTCTAAGTCTGCAAACTATTGATGAATGGCAGATTGCCATCCCTGGTAAGCAGTTTGGATTGCTACGTTAGTTAGGTCAGGGTGAACAACTGATTTTCCTGCTTCCAACTGCGTCAGATGGTCCAGATTTTTGTAGATACCGGCTTTCAGCCCTGCCAGATAAGCGGCTCCCTGCGCCGAAACATCGGGCATTCCTTTGTTGATCACCGGTTTTTTCAGCAAGTCAGCCAGAAAATGCAATACAAACTGGTTCGCGCTGATGCCTCCATTAACCATTAGCTCGGCCAGTGGAATACCAGTGTCTTGCTCCATCGCCACAATTACGTCTTTTATCTGGTAAGGAATCGATTCCAGAGCCGCCCGTACCAGGTGGTTTTTGGTGGTGCCGAACGTTAGCCCGGCGATAGATGCTTTGCGGGACATTTGCCAATACGGCGCTCCAAGCCCGCTAAAAGCAGGGATAACATAAACGCCCCCATTATCGGTCAGAGCGTTCGCCATCGCTTCGGTTTCCCGACTGTCGGCAAATAAACCCAGGTTGTTTTTCAGCCACTCGATAGTAGCCCCGCAGGTCACGATAACACCTTCCAGCGCATAATCGACACGTTCTTCGGTACTCCAGCAAATCGTAGAAACCATGCCTTGCTGCGATTCGGTGAGTGTTTGGCCGGTGTTCATGATAATGGAACAGCCGGTGCCCAACGTAGCTTTTGCCGTACCGGGTACAAAACAGCCTTCGCCAAAAGCGGCCGCGTGCGAATCGCCAATCATGGCGGTCAGTTGAAGCGAATGATCGAAAAGACCATTAACATTCGACTCCCCAAAAAATGCCGACGATGGTTTAAGTTCCGGCAAATTCAGCCCGGTTAAGCCGAATAAATCCAGTAATTCAGTATCCCAGGTCAGGTTTTGCAGATTAAAAAACAGGGTACGCGACGCATTTGTATAATCCGTGAAATAACACGTACCGTTGGTTAGCCGGTAAAGCAGCCACGTATCGATGGTGCCGAAATACGCATCACCGGACTGAATCGCCAGACGTACCGATTCGACATTCTCCGCTAACCAGATTAGTTTCGTTCCTGAAAAATAGGGATCAATGAACAGGCCCGTTTTAGCACGAACAATGGGTTCAAAGCCCTGCGCCTTCAGCCGGTCGCAAATCGCTATAGATCGCTTACACTGCCAGACAATGGCGTTGTAGAGCGGCTCACCCAACTTGTTCCAGATGACAAACGTTTCCCGCTGATTCGATATGCCCGCAACAGAAATATCATGCGGATTACCACCCGAAGCCGCAAAGGAACCGATACATTTGCCAATTGATGTCAGTACGTTCCGGTAAATTTCTTCGGGCTCCTGCTCTACGTAGCCATCACCGGAATAATGCGTTTTCAGCGGCTCGGAAGCTCGCGCAACAACCTGACCGTTCGCATCAAATATGAGCGATTTTGTACTGCTTGTTCCCTGGTCGATGGCTAAAATGTAGGGCTGCATGGCTTAAAAGGTTGTTACGCATAGATGCACAGAAGAGCATAGAGATACGCAGAGGCCATATAATTTCTCTGTGCATCTATGCGTAATAATTTTCATTCTCGTTTTGAACTCTTCTGGTCAATAATTACGGCGAGCAGAATCACGAAACCTTTGACGACCTGCTGCCAGAAGGGTGATACGTTAAGTAATACCAGTCCGTTGTTCAGAACACCGATGATGATTGCTCCCTGCACTGTACCCAAAATACTTCCCCGCCCACCAGATAGCGACGTACCACCGATCACCACAGCCGCAATGGAATCGAGTTCGTAGCTGATACCCGCATTGGGTTGGGCCGAATCCAGCCGCGACGTAACGAGCAGACCGCCCACACCAGCCAACGTACCAGCCAGTGTATAGACCACCATTTTGATACGTTCGATGTTCACTCCCGACAGCCGGGCAGCCGATTCACTTCCACCGATAGCGTAGATGTAACGACCAAGGCGGGTTTTGTTAGTGATCAACGTAGCAATGGCAACAATTAGCCCCGATATCCAAACGGGAACCGGAATACCAATCAACCAGCCCGTTCCGAGATACGTAAACGAATCGCCCAGACCCGTAATCGGGAAGCCACCGGTCCAGAGCATGGTCAGGCCGCGCGCGATGGTGAGCATCGCCAACGTAGCAACAAAGGGTGGCAAACTGAATCGCGTAATGGCCCAGCCGTTGAACCAGCCCAGGCCCGACCCGGTCAGTATACCCGCCAGTATGGACCCGAGCAACGTAAAGCCGATGAATAGATTGGCGCTCGGCATAGGAATGCCGTTACGTAGCAAACCCGCCGTGATTGCCCCCGACAAGGCTAGTACCGACCCGACTGATAAATCGATACCCGCTGTCAGCACGACGAGCGTCATGCCCGTAGAAATACAGACATTGACCGAAATCTGGCGTAATACGTTCCAGAAATTAGCCACCGTCAGAAATTTATCCGACATCAAACTAATGCCCAGACACAGCACGAACAACGCAATCAGCGATTGAAAGCGAGCGAGCGTGGGCTTATGTGATTCTAAGGATAGTTGCATAGAGTGAAAGTGAAAGAGCGAAAGGGTGAATGAGTGAATGTGCAATTTGCCGGATGGAATTCGCACATTCACTCATTCACCCTTTCGCTCATTGTTTTCGGAATAGCTGCTTTTAAAATAGAATCTTCGGATGCGTCCTCTATGGCCATTTCGGCGGTCAGCGTACCTTCGCACATGACTAAAATCCGATCAGAAATCGCCAGAAGCTCTGGTATTTCCGACGACACGACCAGAATACCCATGCCGTCGCTGGCTAGTTGCCCAATAAGCTTATAGATTTCGGCCTTCGCGTTGACGTCAATTCCGCGCGTCGGTTCGTCCATCATCAGCAGTTTGGGATGCGTAGCCAGCCATTTCGATAGCACAATTTTCTGTTGATTTCCTCCGCTCAGGTTTTTGGCCGCCTGTTTTTCCGACGGCGTTTTGATCCGTAAATCCGCGATGTATTTACGGGCCAACGTAGTTTCTTTCGCCTGATTAAGTAGCCCAGCCTGTTCAATGGTTTCCAGCGCCGTCAGGCTGATGTTGGTCTTTACGTCCATGTCGAGGACCAGGCCATCGCGCTTGCGATCTTCGGGAACCAGTGCCAAACCCGCGTTGATAGACCGACCAGGCGTCTTTAGTGGAATCACTTCGCCGTCGAGTTCAACGAGGCCACTGCTACGTTTCGGGTGCAGACCGAAAAGCGTTTCAAGCAGTTCAGTACGTCCCGCGCCCATCAGGCCAAAAAGCCCCACAATTTCTCCCCGACCCACCTGGAACGTAATGTTTTTCAGTTGATTCTCCTGCAAGCGGATCGGATGTTTCAGACGCAGATTCTCTACTAAAAACAACGTATCAAATACGCGCCCAGCACCCTGACGCCGAACGCTGGTAATCTCTCGACCCACCATTTTCCGTATCAACGTATCATGGTCGATGCCGTCCATATCACCCGATTCAATGGATTTTCCGTCGCGAAGCACTACGTAGCGGTCAGCAATCGTGAACAGTTCATCCAGCTTGTGCGAGATGTACACAATTGCTTTGCCTTGCTGCCGCAAATCATTGATGATGCGAAAAAGTACTGCCACTTCGCTTTCGCTGATGGCCGAGGTCGGTTCATCCATGATGATCACTTCCGATTCTTCCAGCAGCGCTTTCGCAATCTCTACTACCTGTTGCTGACCTACTTTCAGCTCGGCTATCAACGTATCAGGGTCAAGATCAAGCTTCAGATCGGCCAGCAGTTCCCGCGTTCGTTCGCGCATATTACGTTTGTCGAGTGTGCCCCAGCGAGTGGTTAGTTCGCGGCCCAGAAAAATATTTTCGGTAATGCTGAGATAAGGTATCAGATTCAGTTCTTGATGAATAATGGCAATACCGCAACCCTGGGCATCGCGTATCGAACTGAACCGAACAGACTCACCCTTGAACCGAATCTGGCCTTCGTAATCTGAATACACCCCTGACAGAATTTTCATCAGGGTCGATTTACCCGCGCCGTTTTCGCCAATCACCGCCGTGACCTTCCCCGCCTGAAATTCAAGACAGACATTGTCAAGCGCTGTTACGCCTGAAAAACGTTTGGTTATGTTTTCTGCGGTTAGCATAGGTCAAAGGGCATAGGATACAGTATTTTATCTTGCCGAAATCGGAATCACTTCTATATCATCCAGATGCAAATGGGCCCGATTTAATTCGATGGCCCCCACAAAAGCTATTTTTTTGCCGGGTTTCGCAGCCGCTTTCAATGGCGGTATTACGTCTTTTCGGATGATGTCGTTAATTGCTGCCGATACGTTGTTCAGGTCGGTCGTGTTGTCAAATTCTGTGATCTTGATCAGCCCTGATGCATCGCGGGCGGCATTCCCAAAAATGTATTCGGTTGCCAGACGTATCGTTTCGCCGGAAGGTAGCGACAACGTAACGTCGTTGTCACTAACGGCGGTTACGGTGCCTTCGCCTTTGACGAGAAAATAGCGGATATTGCCGATGCCCAGTGCCTGCGAATACGTAGTAAATGCCTTGTCTTTATCTGTTTTCAGTAAAGACAGGAGGGTTGACAAGTCCACGGCGCCACCTGCAGCCGAAGGAATTAGTTTGGTGTTCCAGAAGGTTTTGGCATACGTAGCAGCATCAAATTTTCCAGTTCCAGCAGAACCTGCCGCTTTGACCTCATCCAGCTTTTTGATATAGACGGAATTATAAGCCAGAAATAGGAACAGAATAATGGCCACTACGTATGTCCAGGGTCTGTTACGTGTCTTCCGACGAGCGATAGTGGCGTTCATGGCTTGGCTGATGGTTCGTAGTCGGCGATTGATTTCTGCGTAACCAGTTCAACGGCAACTGGAATCCGCTGTGCAAAATCGCGTTTGCCTTTGAAATACGTGTCGGCAAATTGAGCGGCTGTTTTGGCCATCGTTTGCGGAGATTGCAGGCCAGTCGCTTTTATTTTTTTGTCTCGAATGGAATTCATTACGTCGTCCGCGCCATCGAATCCATACACACCTACGTCCTTCGCTTTTCCAGCCGCCACCAGTGCCTGATACGCGCCCATCGCCATAGCATCGTTACCGCAAAACACCGCGTTGATGTCGGGATGCGCTTGCAGGATGGATTCTAATACGTCCATCGCTTTGTTTCGGTCGAAATCGCCACTTTGTTGCGCTACCATTTTCAGCCCAGGATATCGATCTACTACGCTGTGGAAGCCTTTTGAGCGATTCCACGTATTGTTATCGCCCACCATACCGAGAATTTCAACGTAGTTTCCTTTTTTGTTCAGGTCTTTCACGAATTCTTCCCCGATGGCGACGCAGCCGGAATAATTATCAGACAAGATTTGCGAGGTGGCGACCTTTGACGAGTTGACTTCCCGGTCCATACAGAATACCGGAACCGCTGCGTCTTTGGCTTTCTGAACGTTTACGATGGAACCATCTGAGTCAGTCGGATTGAGCAGAATGGCGCTGAATCCTGAGACAATAGCGTTTTCAAAATGATCAGCCTCCAGCGCTGGATTGTTCTGAGAATCAAAGACTTTGGCTTCGTAACCGAGCGATTTGGCTTCGGCGGCTGCTGATTCAGCCAGCACCACAAACCACGGATTATTCAGCGTGGAAACAATCACCGCTACCTTTTTTGGCTGGCCTGAATCAGTTTTGTTTGTGCAACTTCCGGCCAGAAACAGAAGAATGATTATCCAGAAACAGTATTTTTTCATGATGGTCAGCGTTCTATCTGTTACGGCATCACCGTCAATATCACGCGTTGATAGCGCGTCAAAGCTGGAACTCCTTTATCCGTTACGGCCAGAATGAAATGCATCGTTTCGGGTTTTGTGACTTTCGGCGCAGTTAACGTAGCGGTTTTTTGCCCGCTGTTGCTAACCTTAGGCAAGCGACTGGCTGAGTACGTACCGACTTCCGGGTAGTATATCCATTCATACGTCAGTTCGTTTCCATCCGGGTCGGTCGATCCTTCCCCGCTGAGCGTAACGGTTTCCCCACTTTTTGCCCGTAATTCGTTTGCGTGAGCCAGCTTCGCAACGGGCGGATGATTGGCGTCTTTGTAGGGCTTAATAGTCCAGTCGATGCGGGCGGCAAAATCGTTCTGATACGCCTGTCGCCACCGCCAGATGGTCGCTTTATTGCTTGCATACCAACCACCATCGATGCCTTTCACCTGATCTTCCGCGTCGGTCCAGATCGGACGGGTTTCGGGTTCCATGAACCACTTCCGCGTTCGGGGGGTGTAAAGTTCGTATCGTCCGCCCCAGCTACCGTAGTTGGGATGCTCAGGATCGCTTAAGCCATTGTTAATCAGGTTGAAAAAACTGGGTGTGTCTCCTTCCATGATGAATTCTGTATGCGGATGTTCAGCGCCCAGCGGACCATGGTTTTTACGGATGTTGGCATCCAGCCAGGCATTGTTCACAATGTTGGAGTCAGGCCCTGCGAAACCGGGTGCATAAGGAAATACGTCCCCACTGATGCCCCTCCACGTGGAAGGTTCATAGCCGCCGAGGGCATGGAATCCGGGACTGACGATGTAGAACAGATTCGGAAATATCTTGCGAAGCCACGGTCCTGAGTCATCCTGATCGGAAATTGTATACACCCGAAGTTTAGCCACGAACTTGTCAACTTCTTCGGATGTGCGCGTCTGCCGTACTTTCCAGAGTGCCTGCGCCAGACAGTTGGCTCCCCCCCAAACCGGAACCCAGACAGGTCGATCATCTTTCTTATCGACTACGGCAATGATATGTTCTGACCCCTCCGAGTCGTTACCTGGCCCAACGGCGTCCATGCCGTATTTTGGAATGGCAGGCTTGATAACACTCAGCAGATAAGCCATTTCAGGGTAACCTTTTTCGTGCAGGAGCAGGTTGCTACGTACCTTACCATACGCTTCGACAATCCGCCGAATCCGCTCAGCAGCTACCCTGTTACGTTGGTGAACGGACGTAGTGGCAATCAAACCTTCTACGTCCCATTGATTCACATAGGTCAGGAAACGTACCAGTGACTGCGCATCGTCGGGTTCGTTCTCAATATCTGTTAAAACCAGCACACGTAGCTTTTGAGGATTTTGCTGAGCGTAGCTACGTATCGCTGCGAGCGATAGGAGGAACGTAGTGATTAAGGTGAGTAGGCGTTTCATATGGGGTTTTAGGTTTTATTGTAGAGACAGGGCATGCCCTGTCTCATGACCGGATGGTTTGTTGCTGACGCCAATGAGACAAGGCATGCCTTGTCTCTACAAAATCGTCAATACTTCATTGGCAATCCCGTTTTCCGATAAACCGTAGTGATTCATAATCTCCACCTGCGATCCGGTTACGGTATATTCATCGGGTATGCCCATGATTTTGAAGCGATTCCGGAAGCCGTTCTGCAACAAAAAGGATGCACAGGCTTCCCCCAGACCACCAAAAACGCTATGCTCTTCAACAGTCAAAATCGGGCAACCTTTAGACGCTACGTTCGCCAGCAACTCATAATCTAAAGGCTTAATGGTGTGCATACTGATCACCATCGCGTGAATACCATGCACCGTTTCCAGTTGCCGGGAAGCCTGGAGCGCGGGATAAACGGTTTCACCTGTTGCGATCAGTACTACGTCGTCGCCTTCCTGAATGATACGTCCTTTGCCGAACGTAAAGTCGCGATTTTCGTCGGATAGAAGCGGCATCGGTTTTTTGCCAAACCGCAGATAGACAGGTGTTGCTGATTGAGCCGCCTGCCGGATGGCTTGTTCCGTTTCGAAATTGTCGGCGGGAACGACGATTGTCAGGTTATTGACGGCACGTAGTGCGGCAAAATCATGCAGGCTGTGATGCGTCGAACCCAGCGCTCCGTAACTGACACCCGCACTGATACCGACCAGCCGAACCGGATTATTTGAATATGCTACGTCTGTTTTGATTTGTTCAAACGAACGAGCGGTCAGGAAACAGGCGGGCGACACGGCAAACACATTCTTGCCTGTCGAGGCCAGACCGGCGGCTACGCCTACGAGATTCTGTTCGGCAATCCCAATTTCGACAAGTTGCTTGGGGAATTTCTGCGCGAAAGGCACCAACTTACCCGAACCTCTTGAATCACTTGTGACGACCAACAGATTCCGGTCGGTTTCGGCTAAAGTCTGCAGCGTAGACGAAAAGACGTCTAAATTAGCCTGGGCGGTTGAATTCGATAAAACGGCGGTTACTTCTCCCATCGATTGATACGTTAGGGGTTCATTAATTCTAGCTTGGCGAAAAAATCGGCAAACATCAGGTTTGTATCCAGATAGGTATAGACCCGGATTGGCCTTCCCTTGTGGTTATGGGCATACGTACCGGCCTGATTGATACGGGGCGACTGCCGAACTACGTACTGACTCGACGAGGGGTCGGCTTCAAACGACGATTGTAAAGCAGTGAGCAATACTAACGGACTATCGCCCAGAATATACGTCTCGCCGATGTTGATGAACCGCTGAATACGTGTCATCAGCGTTTCCAACGTATTACTCAGATAGGCTCCTGTTTTTCCGCGTGGCTTCACTTTAGTTAATAGTTGAGCATACGACAGCAGGCATTGGCGATATACATTTCGTGGAACCTGCCACAGCGGTAACGAAGACCGATTGAAGACTGCCCGAGCTGCTGCCTGATCGATGTTCAGATTGTATTCGACTTCCGAATATCCCGGTGGGGGCAAGGCCAGTTCACTGTATTCGGGTCCACCGATCCAGATAACCGTCAATTTGTCGGCGATCAGCGGGTTGGTCAGCGCGGCAGATGCAATTTCGGTGAGTCCGGCTCCGCACACTACGTAGAGGGGTTGTTTGGTATCGGTACGTAACGCTTCCTGAATGATAAAATTGACGGCTTCGTTTTTTACGGGCGTACTGTCATTTACCATTCCCGTGTTCGATCCCGCAAAGACAGGAATGTTCTTTGTTACGTTCATTACCTGAAGTATTTCCCGCGCTTTTTGGGCAGCATTGTCAGCTTGTGTGGTTGACCGATCAAAGCCATCACCCACGCGCAGATGCGACCCGATAATCGCGCGAATCTCCACCGAGGGAGACATCAGCAAATGCGCCAACTGGAACAGGCCGTCAGGGTCACCGCTCAAATCATTGTCAACGATCACGCGCATTCTTGGTTGAACACTGGCTAGCCCCTGCGACTGCCCGAACGTGTGGAATGAAACCACCAGGCAAACCAGTAATCCTGGCCAATAACCTGACTGACGTAGTAATACGTTTCGTATCATAGTGAGTCTGCTAATTCGGGAGTTAATTCGGCCAATGCCTGTTGATACTGCTCAGCATTAGGTACGCCGTGGTGCCATTTAACCTGGTTTTCCATAAAACTGACGCCTTTACCTTTTACTGTATGTGCGATAATCAGGCTTGGTTTACCCGGCTCAAACGGAAGGGCATCAAAGGCTTCGGTTAATGCCTGAAAATCATGACCATCTACGTGACGTACTGCCCATCCGAAAGCTTCAAACTTCTGATCGAGAGGGTCGGTGTTGCACACTTCAGCAGTTGGACCGGCGATTTGCAGCCCGTTTTTATCGACAATGGCGCAGAGGTTATCCAGTTTGTAGTGCGACGCGAGCAGGGCAGCCTCCCAGTTTGAGCCTTCGGGAAGTTCACCGTCGCCGAGCAACGTAAAGACGCGATACGTCAGATCGTCTAGTTTGGCTGATAGGGCAGTACCGACGCTGAGTGACAGGCCGTGCCCCAGCGAACCCGTATTCTGTTCGACACCAGCTACTTTGCGGGTTGGGTGCCCGATGTAGTGCGACTTGTATTGGCACAACGTTTCCAGATCAGATTCGGGGAAAAAGCCCTTATCCGCCAATACTACGTAGAGCGCTTCGACGGTGTGACCTTTGCTCTGAACGTAGCGGTCGCGATTGGGCGAACCGAAGGTTTCCGGGCTGACATTCAATACGTTGTTGTACAATACGTTCAGAATATCGATGCAGGACAAACTCCCGCCCGTATGTCCGGCCTTGGCTTTAACAATGTATTTGAGAATATTCCGGCGATACTGCACCGATTTCTGTGCTAATTCATTGACGTTCATAACTGGTATGCTTGAATACTCTTTTGATGAAGGCCCATCGAGCTTTATTGATTAAATAGCCCGGTTCAACATCATTTATTTCGTATGGTAATAATTAGCCGCTGATACGTAGTGAGCGCTGGTGTTCCATTGTCTGTCGCTTCCAGAATGAGATGAATGGTTTGGCCACCCACGGCATCCTGGGGAATCAGTACTTCAGCCTGCGCCGACGTCGGATTTGAGATAGTCACTTTGTTGGGATAGCTGCCTACCTGGAACTGCCACCAGTTGATGGAAACTGCATTTTTATCTGGGTCGGAAATGGCTCCGTTTAGTCGGACTTTATTCCCGGCAGAAGCCATTATCGTTAACGGCCCTTCAATTCTTACTACCGGTTCATGATTGGCGTCGGCATACTTAGGCGTTACTGACCATTTCAGACGAGCCGCAAAATCTCGTTGCGCTTGCGGGAAGAAATTAGGATAATCCGATTCCCTGCTTCTGCTGTTTGCGGTGCTGAGCGAGGTTGCCATAGCACTGGCACTTGTATCCTGCGATGCTCCGAACGAGAATCCCACCGACTCCCTGCCGCCGATCCCACGCCCGCCCCATCCACCATAACTGCTTGATTCGTAAGCACGTAAGCCATTGCCCAGCATGTTCATAAACGTATGGTTATCGCCTTCGCCCAGCCACGAGCCTTTCGCCTGCACCGGCATCCATACTACATAACCCATTTTCTTTAGTTCTTCACTGGTGTGGCCGGCCACGCCAAAATAATCCATAATGTCGCCTTTTGCCATCTGTTTGCCATCGCCCCAAACCCGATACAACGAACCAAAGGGGCCGCGATCCGATACATTTTCCTTCATCCAGGATGCAGTTACAAAAGGTGCATTCTCAGGTTTAGCGTTCAACTGCGCGCCATACCCATAATTGGGGCCAGCTCTAAATTGACGGTATTCAATGTCCGGCCAATTCGGTTTGATGTAGGTTGCATACGTATCATCCTGATCACCAGAAGGCAGCAGCACTACCTTCCGCGCTATTTTCTTCTTAATGACTTCCCATTGCGTGGTGAACTCATATTGATCCTGAATGGATTTGAGCGCTCGGGCAATCGTACTATGGCCTCCCCAGGCGGTTATAAAGAGTTGACCGGGCTTGTCATCCAGTATCAGTGATTTTATCAAATCGGAACCCGGCGAATCTTTAGAAATATCACCATCAAATTCAATATTGCCGTAGCGAATTTTTGACTTGAGTTCTGCCGGAAGCGGGTAATTGGAGTTATGCACTTTCAGGTTTGAATACACTTTTGTATACGCGTCAACGGCATCATGGATGAAGTGTTCATCTTTAGCCCAACGCCATGACTCACAAGGACACAGGTTTAAGCCAAACCGATTGTATTCTCTTCCGGGAACAAACCACTTTGTGCCTTTACCATCGCCGGTCCAGTGAAATTGACTACTGGCATAGATGAGCCCTTCGATGTCCAGGTCGCTGCTGTACAGCAGAAAACGAATCAGTGAATTATTGTCATCGAGTTCCGGGTCAGCCGTAATCACGATACGTGGTCGTGCCTGCTTTCCGGAAGGATGCTGCGCCCACGAAAAAGTGGCCATCACTAAGTAAAGCAGGCAACCCAAACAGACGAGCGTTACGTTGTGCTTCATTTTATGGCCGATTTATTGTTTGGGTTTCATAAATCCCTGAAGCGTAAGCCATTCTCCAAATCGCTCAATCCAGGTGTCGGTTGGTACGTTATGCTTTTCCATACCAAAACCGTGGCCGCCTTTGGCATACATGTGTAGCTCCACAGGTTGTTTGGCCGCTAACCACTTACTGTACAAATCCACACTATGCGGGGCCAGATTCAACTGATCGTCAGACGCACAGACAATGAACATAGGTGGTGCATCGGCTGCAACCGTGCCTTGCAACGTAGCAGGCATGTAGGCGTAAATGGGTGCTACAAATGCTGGTTTGTTGTCGGGCGTGTAGTTGAAAGCTGAAGAAGCTGTTACTGTACCACCTGCTGAAAAACCCAGGATACCAATTCTGTCGGGGGCAACGCCGTATTCGGTTGCGTGCTTGCGGACGTACGCGAGGGCTGCCCTGCCATCAGCAATCGATAACGGAATAGTGGCTTTATTTTCAGCGTCCCATTCCGCCTTACGTGGACCATTTATGCCCGCCATCATATCGGCAAATGGATCGTCGGTGTTGATATGGGCCGTGCGATATTTAAGAACGAACGCAGTGATGCCTTTTTTTGCCAACCATTTTGCAGCATCGTTCCCCTCGTTATCAATCGATAAGAAGTGAAAACCACCGCCCGGACAGATAATGACAGACGTACCGTTGGCAACGGCTGGATCTGCTGGAAACACCGTCAACGTCGGGTTTACTACGTTGAAAACCGTCACCAGTTTGATGGCATTTTTATTGTTCTTTTTTTCTTCCCAGTTCCATTTCTCGGAACCCGGTGCCGGACCATCGTAAATACGTACCTCTTTTTGCTGAGCCTGAGCTAGCCCTGACAGCAGGAGACAGAAAATAAAGAATGCTCTCATCTGTGATTTTGTTTATGACTGATGCGTGTAAACCTCCCAGCCCATGTAGTTTTCCATTGCTTCTTTCAAAATCCCCGCTGTTCTGGACGCATTCATCACTACGTGGTGTTCGAATCCGTTCCGGCATACGTACTGCATTAGCCCCTGGAGGTTATTAATCTGAGCCACAGCGCGATTACCGAACGTGTTGAGTGGATCGTCGGTCAGCATACCTTCCCCGATGTACGCTTTCATAATGCCTTTAGGGTCGTCGGTACTGATACGTCCGTATGTCAATGGATTGGCGGGTGTACGTCCGGCCAGCGCACCGTATGTATTTTCTTCGCCAACGGTCGTCCCCAAAATAGGGGCCGTACTGATCTCAATATCAGGCAGAAATGATTTAGCCCAGTTGCCGCAGTGGAAGAGGACACATTTATTTTCGTCGTCGGCGTAATTGTTGTTCCAGTCAACCAGTGCACTCGGTGAACCGGACGCCAGTTGCATGGCGTACATACTCAGCGTACCTGTTACGTCGACCTCGCAGGCGCTCGGGAGCATGTTTTCGCTCATGATGCTCATACTCGTGCAGACGTTACAGCCGTAATTTTGCTGAAGCGAGGTCCAGCACTGAATGGCCGTTGCATCGAGCGCGTGTTCCTGCATGAAATCATTGAGTACTACGTCCAGTTTGGCAATCTGAACGAGTTTATCGTCGGGGGTGCGGCCGGTGGGCGTATATGCTTTGATCGCTTCCAGCCGATCTTTTACGGATTGGTCGTCCTTTGTTAGTTTGTTCGCAAAACCCAAAATATGCGACAAGTCTATAGTGACAACCGAAATACCGTTACGTTGCAGAATCTTCTCACTATAACGTACCGTGTTGAATGCACCCGGACGCGCGCCGACGGCTCCAATCCTGACGTTACGTAGTCCCTTAACGACCCGGCAAACGGCCATAAAATTAGCTAGATCCGTAAGAAAGCTGGGGTCGGAGGGATGTACTACGTGTTTGGTTGTCAGTGAGTATTTAATGCCGAACTGATACAGGTTATTACAAACCGAAATTTTCCCGCACCACGCATCCCGTCGACGTGCTACGTCCAACCGATTCAGATCATCGGGATAGGCCTGAATGAGCACTGGTACGTCTAACCGAGCCAGTTTTAAGGTTTCTGCAATCCCTTTTTCGTCACCGAAATTGGGCAAAACGACCAACACGCCCATAATTTCATCGGCATGCCGACGGAACAGTTCAGCGCATTTCTGGGCTTCCTGAAAGGTTTCGACTCCGCCGAGCTTCGTGGCCGATTCGGGGAGCATGATCGGATTAATACCAGCTTTCTGAAAGGCATCCAGCAGATCCGTTCGGCATTCTCCAACTAGTTTATCGGGGAAAAAATCGCGGTTTCCAATGATAACGCCAAGTGTAACAGGGCCTTTCGGTTTCGGGGTCATAGGGTATTAGTTAGCTATAATGAGTTCAATCTCGTTATCGTGAAAAACCTGCTTGTGCTTCTCTTCGATGCCAGGGTCTGTAATGATATAATTGATTAGCGACAAAGCCCCTAGACTGGCCAACGCACTCTTGCCCATTTTGGTCGAATCGGCTACCAGGTACGTTATATCAGCTGCATCGATCATCGCTTTTTTTACGACCAGATCACTGATGCTTGGGTACGTTAGCCCCGATTTAAGCGAAATGCCCGCCGTTGCCAGAAACAGCTTCTGCACATTGAGTCCTTTGAAGAAATCAGCGGCTTTCTGGCCCGTCAGCGATAGGGTAGGAGGCTTAAATTCGCCACCCGTCATGATGACTTCAATGCCCGGTTCGGCACCCAAGATAAACGCAATGTTTAATGCATTGGTAATGACCGTCAGGTTTTTATAACCTAGTAATTTTTTTGCGATCTCGGTGGTCGTTGAGCCGGAATCGAGAATAATTGTGTCACCAAACTCAATGAATTCCAGGCACTTTCTGGCGATCAGCTCCTTCTGAACCATATTCTCCTGATTGGCCAGGGAGAAGGTACGTACTTGGTCTTCTATATTCTTCAAATAGGCACCGCCGTGTTCCTTGACGACCAGTCCATCTTTTTCGAGTTTATCCAGGTCCTGACGAATCGTGACCTCAGTTACTTTAAATAGCTTCGCCAGTTCGGTAACTTTCGCTGAGCCATCTTCCTTTAGCAATTCGAGAATTTTATCCCGTCGTTGATTCGCCAGCATACCTTATTGTATTTCGATTGGTTTCTATTTTTTGCAAAAGCTAATCGAAGCAAAGACTATTTAACGACCGTATGCGATTAAATGGTAATTACAGACTACTGAATTAGGACAGATTTAAGGAGTAATACCTTAAATCGAAAACAAAAGAAAGTAAAAAAGATAAATAAACAAAAAAATAGAAAAAATAATCGCTTCGACTAATCGTCATTACTAGGGTACGCAACACTAGTGTAGATGTTGGTGAGTCAGTAAGTTGAGGTAGAGAGATTACTTCATCGGCTTTTAACGCAGAAATAAACTAAAGTGCCGGTGAGGGAATTATATTTTTTTCTCTCCGTAGCGGAATGACCTTCCTCATATGGAATCAGCCGACAACCGCAAAATCATTCACATCGACATGGATGCCTTTTACGCATCGGTCGAACAGCGCGATAATCCGGCCTTGCGGGGTAAGCCCCTGGCTGTGGGCGGTTCTACGCAACGAGGTGTTGTAGCTGCTGCCAGTTACGAAGCCCGACAGTTTGGTGTCCGTTCGGCGATGGCCTCCACGCTGGCGCTACGTAAATGCCCCACTCTGATTTTTGTCAAGCCGCGCTTTGAGGTCTATAAAGCTGTTTCTTCTCAGATACGCGCAATCTTCGCCCGATTCACTCCGCTCATAGAACCGCTCTCCCTGGATGAAGCCTATTTAGATGTGACGGATACCGTAGCCGCTCAGGGAACGGCTACACAACTCGCTCAAACGATTAAAGACCTCATTAAAGAGGAAACAGGTCTGACTGCTTCAGCGGGTGTATCCTACAATAAGTTTCTGGCAAAGCTGGCCTCAGACTATCGTAAACCCGACGGCTTGTTTGTCATTAAACCGCATCAGGGTCTTGCGTTTGTCGAAGGCTTGCTGGTTGGGCAGTTTCACGGAATTGGGCATGTAACGGCTGCCCGCATGAATCAGTTAGGTATCTTCACCGGATTGGATTTGCGGGCGCAAAGCGAAACCTTTCTGGTAAACCACTTTGGTAAAGTTGGCCATCATTATTACCACATTGCCAGAGCCATCGATACCCGGCTGGTTACTCCCGACCGGGAGCGTAAATCAGTAGGTTCCGAAACCACTTTTGAACAGGACTTAGCCGATCAGGCTGATTTTGAAAGTGTCCTGCAACCGTTGGTAGCAGATGTATGGCAGTATTGCGAGCGGGCAGGAGTGCTGGGACGAACCGTTACGTTGAAGGTGAAATACAACGATTTCCAGCAAATCACCCGCAGCCGAACTATGGTAGGCGCACTAGCTGAAGAATCGGCCTTGCTGCAAGTGAGTATGGACTTGTTAAGCTCTCTTCGACCCATATCAAAAGGGATTCGGCTTTTGGGTGTCTCCCTTTCCAATCTCCAGACTAGAGAGATTAGACCGGGCGGTCAACTGGTATTATCCCTTTAGGTAAAGGCCGAATTTTACATAAAAAATACCTCCATTTTGTGCGGAAAGTTGCCAAAAATTTGTTATCTAAGTAGAACAGAAACAACAAATTAGGCAAGAAAATGGAGTCAATTAATCTGCCCTCGTTAAGCCCCGCTCACTCTTCAACTCGTGCCATTCGAGCTTCTCGCCGACGAGTCGATGGAGCCGCTACGGCATCGCTGCTAATTCAAATGGCCAGTGAGATTCTGGCCGCATCACCTACGCTACGTAAGCGGGTGAATGTAAGTCTGGCGGATCTGGCTGCCGCCGAAAAGGTGCGTCGGGAGTTAGCCCGAAAGTCGTCAGTGATTCAGTAAGTATTTCTATAATGATAGTACATACGAAGCCACTACGTCAATACACTACGAACAAAAAATCCCTGTCAGCTATGTCAGGGATTTTTGTTATCAACGTAACGAAAGCTATTTCTTTTCCAGAAGCTGTTTGACGAGGGTTTTCAATTTATCAATCTCTTTCTGATGCTGCTTTACTTTCTTGTTTTTTGAATGCTGTATAGGGTGATTTCTTCAATTTTTCCAGTTGTTTGGCGTCCATCTTCGCTACGTCGATAGGGGATGCGTGCTACGTTGGTTCCATAAAGTTTTACTACCTGCGAAACCAACTCTATACCATCTCCGTGGCAGCTTGAACTAGTTATTTCAACAGAAAATCCCGCACCAATTCCTGTTGGTCGGTACTGATAAAATCGACACCAGCCTCCCGCAGTTTCGCCCAGACAACCGGGTCTTCCGGGCTGGCCCAGAGACGTAGTTTTTTCCCTTCCTGATGCACCCGTTCAACCAGTTGGCGGAGCTTCTGTAATTCAGTAGCAGGCATTTCGCCCTTACCCCGCCAGCTTAGCTGATTCTGATACGCATCGCTGATAATCGGCATGACCGCTAATGAATACTTCTTCCCTAAATCTGCTGGTCGACCGTCGAGAGTTATCAACTTGTCTTTGGCCTTCGCAACTGTAGTTACAGGCCGGTTTCCAGAGAGTACGACCGTAACAGGCCCCGAATTTTTCGATGAACTTCCGATCTGTAATTGGGTGCGATAACGTAGCAACAATTTGGTCAATGCCTGATACGTACTATCGGCCTGCGTTTTAGCATCGATCATCAAATAGAATGGGCCATTGTATCCCGCCAATACGTTCCCGTTTTGCTGGCGAATGCGTTCGGCCAGTGGTTTCAGGTATAGATTTTCGAGGGTTTGGGCCGATGTCCGGATAGTTGGTCGCTCGTGAGCGACGTACAACGTATCATTCAGCAGATAAACGTCGGCCTCAATGCTGGTGAAACCGTTGTCCAGCGCGTCCCAAAGGGGGCGTGATTGTTCGTAGTCGTTGTGCGCGTGGGCGTTTGGGAGGGGTACTACGTTCGCTAACGGTTGCGGTACTACGTTCTGCGCTATAGGCTGCGTCCAGGCGGTTTCTACGTCGCCCGGCATAAACGGATTGTATTTGGTCTTGCTCGAAACGATACGTGCACGGGCCAGCAATACGTCGTCGGCAAGCGCGAACGTAGCGTTTGTATCAGCCACCTCGCGTAATAGTTCACTCTGCTCTTTGCCTTTCCGTACGCCAAAAAACTGAATCCGATACGTAACGGTTGGCTCGGGTTTAACCCGTACCACCAACGTATTACCAACCTGTGGTAACTGCTTTAACGTAACGCCCGAACTGGCGTAGAAACGCCCGGCTTCCATTGACTCAATAAGAGCACGGGGCGTTAGTTCGGGTGCATCGACCATCACCCAGGCCCGTCCGGAATTACTGAACGTTGGTCCAAAAAAGTAATAATGATGGCTATCGTCGGTGCCCAAACCGTACATAAGTGGCCGTCCCTGACGAAGAAAATGCCCATTTATTTTGTCCCACATCGACTCGGTGCCTTCGCGGGCGCTGTCGCCGTAGTTATTTACCAGTGGATGTCCGTTGAACACTTCGAAAAAGCGTTCGTAACGTAACTGCATCAAATCCTGCGCCTTGATGGACCAGTAAAAATTGGGGTGATTGATGTGCGGAAACATCGGCTGGCGCGTCTGCCGTCGCTGCGCCACTACCAGGTCGATGTTATTCTGCATCACCTCCGCTACGCTGTTGCCAAACTGCGGGCGAATGAGGTTCTGTACGTTTGTTACGTTGAGATGGATGGGCTTGCCCTGGTAGCTCGTTGATACCTCTTCGCTTTTGATAATCAGAAATTTACCCGATTCTTCAAAGTAACTCCTGTACTCGCTCAGCTGCTTGAGCCGCACTTTGAGCGAGTCGTTTGGGCCTTTCTGATACTTGACCCAATCCGGCCCGAAGGTGCGCAGGTATCGGTCGAATGTTCGTCGGCGATCTTGTTGGCGTGGTACGTTCACCCATTTTTCGACTTCCTGTATTACGTTGTGGTCCGACAACCCAACGAACTGATAGCCATTGGCTTTATACCAGTCCATAATCATTTCGGGATAATCGTCGCCATCGCTCCAGAGCGAGTGGGTGTGCAGATTGCCTTTGAACCAGTGTTGCGCCGATACTACGTTGGCGAGAAAAAGAAACGTAACGAAAAGCAGACTGAGACAGACGAACTTGTTCATCGGGTTATAGAGCCATTGAGAGAAAAGTCAACAATAGCCAAAACTACCAGATAACCGCTACTTTTTCATATCCTGCTGTATTAGATACGTCATCAGGCGAGTTGCGGATAGGATAATAGGACCTGCCATAGCGTCGTTTTGGAACGTACTGAATGGCCCTAGCCCAAAATAAAGCCCATCAGAAACCAGAAACGACAGTTTTACCATGCCTTCTTCCGGAAAAGGCGTACGCTCCTGATCCCAGGGGCCAATTCGATTGACTACTTCTACGCTATCGACAAATAGTTGATGGACCAGTTGAGCCGATGTGTCCGTTGCTGTATCCCAAATCAGTAGTTTTTCTCCATGGCTAATAAAACGGCACGTACCATCACTGAAAGCGGCTAACGTATCAAGTCCACCCTCCAGACCCACTTCGATAATAACACCCAAAAGCACTTTATTTGTCGGCGGGACGCCCATTGCCCTCAGCCGGTTATAGGCCAGTAATTTCTGGCGCGTTTCCAGCGATGCATCCGCTGAAATGGTAGCTAAAGTTTCTGGATTTGGAGACTCAGATAGTAACGTATCCCAGGGATAGCCAACTGATGGATTAACGACGTTGTATGCGTCGATACGGTCGCAGAAAAGCTGGTGATAAATTATATTAAATCCGTCGTTCTGGTAAGGTTTAATCGATTGCTGGAACTGTGAATCAGTGGCATACATAGCAGAGTTCAGTTTAGTATTTGTTTTTGTAAGGAATTGAATACTACAAAAGTATACGGGTCTTTCTTGGCTATTTGGCAGAGTTAATAACTGGTGGAAATAGATTGGTAATTGCCGGAAATTGCCTTGCCGAAGGTCTTACTTTAACTTTTCATCAGCAGCTATTTTTGTCATTCTGACCGGGCCGCCGGAGCGGGCACGGAGAATCGTAATGTATCATGATTATCAGGTTTGGAAACGTTACGATTCTCCGTGCCCGCTCCGGCGGCCCGGTCAGAATGACAAAACCGCCCATTTTTAACTTATCCTCAAAATTTAGTTCTAAATTTCCCGGATACTATTCTTCCGATAGTAGTCGATTTGATTACGTATCGGACTTTGTATTTCTGTGGTAGATAATCCGCTTCAACTTCGAACCGTCAACGTAGTACGTTACGTAACGCCACTTCGCGAAGGAGGCTCACTGCCTGCCATTGTGGAGGCCGATGACGATTTTCTGTATGTACTGAAATTTCGGGGCGCAGGTCAGGGTACCAAAGCGCTCATTGCCGAACTGATTGCGGGCGAAATCGCACGTGCGCTCGGAGTGCGGGTACCCGAACTCGTGTTTGTCAAGCTCGATGAAGCGTTCGGACGTACTGAGCCCGACGAAGAAATTCAGGATTTGCTACGTGCCAGCGAAGGGCTGAATCTTGGTCTGCATTACCTATCGGGAGCCATTACGTTCGACCCGATTCTCAACGACCTCACTCCCCGGCTGGCCTCGCAAATCGTCTGGCTCGATGCGTTTGTGATGAACGTAGACCGGACGGCACGTAACACGAATATGCTCATGTGGCACAAGGAATTGTGGCTCATCGACCACGGAGCTGCGCTTTACGTTCATCACACCGGCCCGAACTGGCCCGAGCAGCCCCGACGACCCTTTGCCCAGATCAAAGACCACGTATTACTTCCGCAAGCGACCGAACTCGATGCCGTAGATGCTGAATTCCGCCAGGGTCTTACGTCGGAACGTATTCAGGAAATTGTGTCGTTGGTACCCGACAATTGGCTTCTGAATAATGGAGCTACGGAATCAGCAACGGACCAGCGAGCGGTGTATGCTCAGTTTTTAACAGAGCGACTGGCCTCATCAGAAATTTTTGTCAACGAAGCGAAGCATGCCAGAGAAGCACTTGTTTGAGTACGCCGTTATCCGGGTCGTGCCCTGCGTCGAACGGCAGGAATTTATGAATGTGGGCGTGATTTTGTACTGCCGGTCACAGGGATTTTTGCAGACAATGTGGTCGCTGAACGAAGATCGGTTGCGGGCATTCTCGGCAGAAATTGACATCGACGAATTGCGGGAACGGCTTGGCGCTTTTGAGCGTATCTGTGCTGGTAAAAAAGAAGGTGGCCCCATTGGGAAACTCTCTATTGCTGAACGGTTCCGCTGGCTTACTTCGACACGTAGCACCGTCGTACAAGCGTCGCCCGTGCATCCCGGCCTATGCTCCGACGCCCGCGAAACGTTAGAGCACTTGTTCGCGCAATTGGTTCAATAAGAACTTGTTTAAGCTTTTGAAAACAGGCCCCAAATGGTTTTTTTGTCATTCTGACCGGGCCGCCGGAGCGGGCACGAAGAATCTTAACGTTTCCAAACACTAAAGTCAGGATGCCTTAAGATTCTTCGTGCCCGCTCCGGCGGCCCGGTCAGAATGACAAAAAACACGCTCTTTGCGATAAAAACAGGTATAAAAATAACCACTTCATCACATGCCGTTCAAATACCTTGCACTACTTTTTTCCGTCAGCACCACCATCTGTCACGCCCAACCCCGAACCGATGCATTTTTAAAACAGCTTTTCGCCAGTAATAAAAATCCTGTTTTTCAGAACGTATTGAAAAACGCAGATGCCCACCGACTGCAAATTATCTACACACGTATCGACCGGGATAAGAACAACAAGCCAACGTTCACGAACTATTATTTTCGGGTCGACAGCACCGAGTATTTCAATCCTGCTTCAACCGTCAAACTGCCGTTAGCACTACTGTCGCTCGACAAATTAAACCGTCTGAAAAATCCGAAGCTGACAAAATTTACAACCCTTCAAATTGATAGTGCCTACAGCGCTCAGACGAAAGAGTGGAAAGATCCTACTGCCCAAAGCGGTTATCCATCGTTGGCGCATTTCATTCGAAAAGCGTTTTTAGTGAGTGAAAATGACCCGTACAGCCGGATGTACGAGTTTGTCGGGCAGGGTGAAATTAATCGGTCATTGCACGCAATGGGCTACCTGGATACACGTATCACGCATCGATTCGTGCGCATGACCGCCGATGAAAATCGACACACGAATCCAGTCCGATTTTTAGATGATAACGGACAACTAATTTACGCGCAACCTGCCGCCTATAATCAGGACCCCTTCGATTTTAGTCGCGTGGCCAAACTAGGCAAAGGCTATTACGCGAAAGATAGTCTGGTGAATAAGCCGTTTGATTTCACGGAACGTAACAAACTTCCTCTTGAAGCCCTGCACCAGTTGCTACGTTCGACGATGTTTCCGATGTCGGTACTTGAGAAGCAGCGTTTTAATTTGACGCGGGATGATTATCGGTTTCTGTACCAATACTTATCGCAATATCCTGGTGAGACGAATTATCCGAAATACGATACGAAACAGTATTACGACAGCTACGTCAAGTTTTTCTTCATGGACAGCCTGCACCACCAGATGCCAGCGGGTGTTCGGGTATTCAACAAAGTGGGCTGGGCGTATGGCTTCCTGACAGACGCTTCTTACGTAGTGGATTTCACGAATAAGGTAGAATACATGCTATCTGCTACGTTGTACGTCAACAACGACGGTATTCTGAACGACGATAAATACGAATACGATAGGGTGGGCCACCCGTTTCTATACCAGCTCGGCCAGACAATTTACCAGTACGACTTGAAACGTCCACGAAAGCAAATCCCTGATCTGAGCGCTTTTAAAATTAACTACGAAAAACGGCGTGATGACAATCGCCCTGTTGTGAAGGATGTTGATAATTGAAGACTTACGCCAGCCCGGCTACTTCAACGCCTTCTGAATAGTATCCAGTGATACCCCCAACGTTTTCTGAGCAATAGCATCCAGTTGCGATTTTTCACCTGTGAAGTGGAAAACGGCGTGTTTGTGGGTCAGTTTTTCGGCCGGTTTCAGAAATGCTGCGGGCGATACGCTTTCGATTTCATAAAACGGCCCCATCTGACTACCATCGGCCAGCGGACCATCGTTGTAAGCGTTAACGACGTCACCTTTTAGCGGATCGGGTACGAGTTTCCATTCCTGATTGAGATACGTAGCGTTTTTGTCGACGTCGAACAGGGTTAGCGTCAGTACGTTGTTGTCGGCGTCGTAACTGCCGGCTATGGGTTTGGCCCGTTTTGGCGGGATACCGAGTTTCCCACGACTTTTGCCATCGGCTTTGAAGTAAAGAACTCCGTTTTTGTACGTAACGCGATCAGGTGGAATTTGGCCGAAATAGTCCGTAGTCGCTACGTTGCCCGTTGCCTGTTCTTCATAAGGAATCACGATGGTAACGCCGGGCGATGGAACGAACATATCGAGCATCCACAGGCAGGGAGCGCCCGTTTTCGGCGTCCACGCTGTGGAGCCTGAATTAGTAATGCTGTTGTCGGTCTGATAACCAACCAGTTTCACGTTGTTCGCTAAGGACGTATTGAGCCGACTGGCGGCTTCTTCCCGACTTAGCAACGTAACACTCCGGTCGATTTTAAGCTGCAACGTAGTACCGGCGTAATTCGTCAATATCATATCCTTGTCCATCACCACCGACTGCGCCGTTTTCGACGTAACATGCCACGGCTCAGTATCGAAGGCGGGTGGTGTATGCCACTGCTCAAACTCCATTTTCGCTCCCGGCTTGAAAAACAGGGAATATTGTGCGCCCTCCGGCCCCAGCCACAACCGATTTTCACCTCCGTACGCGTTCATGTGCGCGTCGGGTTGGCCGTCAAATGCCTTATAATGAACCCATCCGAAACTCCTTCCTGACATCCCGTCGGCGGTAGACGTAAAGACTTTGCCCTGATATTTAGCCGAAACAATGACCTGAGACGTACTATCGTCGCTGGAAAGTACTGCTACGTCGTGATCGCGTTTCTGAAGGAAGTCAAGATCGTAGCCGAACGTACCTTTTTCGGGGGTTTCCATGCTGGTGTTCTCGGTTTTAGAACTGGTTGTGCAAGCGCCTATCAGACAAAAAGAGAGGAGCCATAAAGTTGTTCTCATGGACGTTACGTTGGTTTACCGGAATTGCGTTACGTGCGGCAAAGAAACCAATTAATACGCCGAAGGTCAAGCGATGGTATAAACTGGGGTTTCGGCAAAGCGCGACGCCACAATCAATTGCGTGTCAGCCAGATGAGGTTTAAATAAATCCCGTGTCAGATCCGGACAGTTGTTATCCTTCGACATGTGCGACAGGAAAACGTGGCTCATGAACGACGGCTTATGCGTTTGAAATAACGCGAGCGCCTGCTGGTTTGACAGGTGCCCTTTGCCACCCCGAATCCGTTGTTTCAGGAAGTACGGGTAACGACCGCGCTCCAGCATATCTTCGTCGTAATTGGCTTCCAGAAAAGCTGCGTGGCACTGGCTAAAATGTCGTATTACGTGTTCACAGACTTCGCCGATGTCGGTGAATACGCCAATATTTACTCCGCCACCACTGACCACAAAACTATGTGGATCGGCTGCATCGTGGTATTTCGGGAAAGCCGTAATGCGCAGATCGCCCACCTCAATCGGCTCATAGGCACGTAGCGCCCGAAACAGAAATCCTCGTTCTTCCAGGCGTGACTTACGCAGTGTTTGGGGCGTAATAAATACCGGGAGTTTGTATTTCCTGGCAAGTTGCGTGATGCCGCTGATGTGGTCGCTGTGTTCGTGCGAAACAAAAATGGCTTTGACATTCTGGAGCGACAAACCCAGTCGGCGCATCCGGTTTTCGGTTTCCCGGCAAGAGATACCAGCGTCAATTAAAACGGCTTCCTGCTCGTTACCAACGTAGTAACAGTTGCCATTGCTGCCGGAATTTAAAGAGGTAATAAATAAAGACATGATGCTAACAAATTAACGAATTTTCACCCGTAATCTGTCCATATCCAGTTCGCAAATTTGCCTGTTTTCGCCGAAAACTGCTACGTTAAAACGGTATGACTCGTCCGGTGCGGCTACTTTCCAGGGCGAGATCAATGACGCGGGCCAGTTGCTGAATGTCGGCAGGTGTTACGTTGGGAGTGGCTCCGTTTACAATTACGTCGTACAGATTATCGTAGAACGGCATGTAGTTACCCGGCAGGCTTTCGATACGTTCTGGGCCGCCGTTTCGGTAAAGCGTTCCCCAACGGTCTTCGGGTTCGGTGCCCCAATCAGGCAGATTCGGTAATAGGTTCTGCCGTAGTCGCTCTTCCTGAGGATCTAACCCGCCTTTGATGAACGAACCTTCGGTGCCGTGCAAACTATACCGAAGCTGATTCTGATACATCATCAGATTCGATTCGAGCCGAACAATTTTGTCGCTGTAACCTAGTTTGATGTCGAAATAATCATGTACCTGACTACCCGGTCGCATGATACGTACACTCGCCTGAACGGAGTCAGGTCTGCCAAAAAGGTGCAGGGCCTGGTCGAGCAGGTGAGGGCCTAGGTTGTACAGATTCCCTCGCCCAACTGCCGGTTGTTCTTTCCAGCTATGAGCTTGCAGATTTACGGGCGAAAAGCGGTCATACCGGCATTCATAGTCGATTAGCGTTCCGAGCGCACCTTCATCCAGCAAGCGTTTTATGGTCAGGAAATCGGAATCCCAACGGCGATTCTGGTAGGCCGTCGCTAGAAGGTTATTCTGTTGTGCTACGTCAAGAAGTTGGATGGCTTCCTGTTCCGAAAGCGCAAACGGTTTTTCGATCACTACGTTTTTACCGTGTTCCAGCGCTTGCCGGGCATACGCTACGTGGGTTTCGTTGGGCGAACACACAAACACAAGGTCGATTTCCGGGTCGGCAAACAATTCTTCGGGCGTCGCCACCCACCCAATCGACGTATCAAAATCCCGAACGGCTTCGGGGCGACTGCTGGCAATTTTCGCCAATTGAAAACGTGGATTCACCGACAAAAACGGCGTATGAAAATACCGACCCGACAACCCAAATCCAATTATGCCAACCTGAACAACTTTAGCCATAGGAACGTACTGTTTTGTCATTATAAATGGTTCGGCCCCATGAATCTACCGATACGTACGGAACCTGTTTAAACTTTTCTTTATGCGCCATTTTTGTCATGCTGACGAAGCCGGGCCGCCGGAGCGGAAGCATCTTAAGGCTTCTTCGACCTCAGGTTAGGATACTTTAAGGTGCTTCCGCTCCGGCGGCCCGGCTTCGTCAGCATGACAAACTGCTAAATTTCATAGTAGTCGATTGCAGTTCAGGGCTTTTCTAGTAGTCGTCTTACCCTATTCGGTTTAGCCTTATGAACCCTCGTTCCTCCAATCGAAGAGCTTTTCTAAAAACAGCACTAGCTAGTGTGCCGCTCGTGACTTCAGCAGAAACAACGTTGGCCAGAGAAGTTGGGACTAAGCAAACGAGTCATGTTCGATTGAGCTGTAACCTCTATTCATTCAACGAGCCGCTCATGAGTCGTCAGATGAGCCTTGAGGACGTACTGACTTTTTGCGCTGAACTTGGTTTCGACGCTGTTGATCCAACCGGATATTATTTCCCAAATTATCCAACTCCGCCTGACAACGA
Source organism: Spirosoma profusum (assembly GCF_014699005.1). Classification (GTDB taxonomy): domain Bacteria; phylum Bacteroidota; class Bacteroidia; order Cytophagales; family Spirosomataceae; genus Spirosoma; species Spirosoma profusum. The sequence goes on along the minus strand of NZ_JACWZY010000023.1, from coordinate 12,076 downwards.
CTACCTCTATCGAATAAAACGAAAAGCGTTTCGGCTGGGACTCGACATTAGTGGTACGGGAGTACGTAACGATTTTACTTTACCCGACGCTGGCAGACGAAAAATGGAGATTGAATTGGTCAGGAAATGGACCGACGTAGCGGCTCGACTGGGCGCACCAGTTATCCGGGTTTTTGCCGGGACGGGTAAGGAATTGCCAGCGGGTTATAACCGCGTCGAGGTGACAAACTGGGTTGTCGATGCGCTACGTGAATGTGCCGATTATGCCGCGAAACAAGGCGTGCTAATTGTGTTGCAGAATCACGCCGATTTTATTCAGACGGCTGACCACGTACTGGAAATTATACAACGTGTCAAATCTGACTGGTTGGCCGTCAATCTGGACATAGGCAGCTTTAAAATTGGTGACCCCTACGCGCAGATCGCCCGTGTGGCACCTCATGCCGCTACGTGGCAGATTAAAGAAAAAATGTTTATGGATGGTCAGGAAGTAACTACGGATTTGACCAAAGTGATACGTATTGTACGCGAATCGCACTATCGGGGCTACTTACCCATCGAAACGCTGGGTAAAGGCGATCCGAAAGAGAAAGTGACGGTTTTTTATGACAAAGTGAAAAAAGCGATGGAAGCGGCCGATTAATTAATTAATCACATTAAATCAGGCTATTGATTAGTAGTGTCTTACTGAGTGATTTTTTGTCATCCTGACGCAGGAAGGATCTTAAGGCCTCTTAGCATTCCAGTAAGGGAGCCTTAAGATCCTTCCTGCGTCAGGATGACAAAAAATCGCTACAAATTATTAACGTTAGCTTTAACGTTTGAGTAATTTCACCGTCTGTTGGCGAGCACCCGTACGCACCTGTACAAACCGTAACCCCGGCGTTGAGCCTACCGGAATCGAAATCCGCTCTACTGACGAGGCAGACGTAACAGCATGCTGGTACAGCCGACGACCCTGCGAGTCTGTCAACTCAAGCTGTAGTGATTGCCCTTCAGCACCCCGCACGTCAAGCTCGGCCGTTTCGCCAACCACCGGATTGCCTAGCACGACTACGTTTAATGGAGAGCTTGGTTCATCCACTCCCTCACGGGCCGATGCACCGGGTTCTGTGCCCCACACCCGAACCCCTCCTACGTACACCACCACCCGATTATTGACCGCCATCGGGTTGGTGCCGTTCAGATACGAGTAGTCGTTGCTCTGGTTGAACTGACTCCAGTCCTGTTTGGCAATCCGGTACTCAATATTGCCCGTACTGGTCAGTGGATACAACTTGGGCAGATTTATTACGCTCAATTCCAGATACGTATCGGCATTGGCTAATGGCGGACTGATCCGAACGATCTGCCCTTTCACATTGGCACTTCCTAACTGAGCGTTGTCCAGGTAGAAATTCAGTGGTTGCATGCCCTCAGAGGTGAAGTAGTAGCGCACCTTAATGTCGGCGTAATTGACCCCTACGTTGCCTTCGTTACGTAGTTGCAGGTACGTATTGATCGTGTTGGTCGAAGGGCCGTTTTTGTTCTCCGTATAGATTTTCAAACTCTGTATCGGGTTTACTACGTTCGGTTCTGTACCCCAGACTAGCGTCCCGTTGCGATAAGCGGTGATGCGGGAATTCGCTACGTAGTTCGCATTGTTGGCATACGAATAATCATCGCTTTCGTTGAAATTGGTCCAGTCCTGCTTCCCGATTCCATTCTGAATAGGCCCTGAATTCTGACCAGCCGCCAGATTACCCGCTGTAGGCAGAAAGCTATACTCGATATAGCCCAGCGCTCCCTGGCGAGGCTGCGACAGTTCGACGTATTTCATCTTCACCTTATCGGTGCCCAACTGCGCCCAATACACGGACAGGTTCGTCATGGGGGAAAACTGCTCTACCGTCAGCCAGTAGCGAATGGTGATTTCGCTATACGGAACGGGTGAAGATCCATCATTCTGTACTTGCAGGTAGGGCTTGATGGTGTTGTTCTGCGTCTGGTTATTGTCGACGTCCTGATGGAAGACTTTCAGATTGGCAATGGGCGCCGGCTGAATGAGGAGCGTTACCGAAGCGGGAGCGCTGGTGCAGGAATTCAGACTACAGGTCGCCGACAGGGTGTAGCTACCGGGCTGCGTAACGGTGTAGATGCTGCCATTGGCCGTACCCGCGCCACCCTGCGCCTGCCAGCTAATGGTGCCTGAGCAGCCACTGGCTGTGACCGAGATGGGCTGGTTGGTGGTGGACGTAGCACTGGCCTGCAACGTGGGGGCCGCCAGCGTGGTGTTCCCACCGACAGTTCGGCTCGCTACGGCCGTACAACCATTACTGCCAGTAAGAGTTACCGAATACGTAGCAGCCGCCGTCACCGAAATCACCGACGTCGTAGCACCCGTGCTCCAGCGATACGTACCGGTTCCAACCGCACTCAGACTGACCATCGGGCTAGCACAACTCAACGTAGCGCTAGCCGGGTTGATGCTGACCGAGGGCGCGTTTTTATCCTGACTAACCGTAACGGTAGCCATCGCCTGACAGCCATTTGTGCCTTTCAGCGCCACGGTATAATCGCCGGTCAAACTCACCGAAATCACGCGGCTGGTCGAGCCGGTACTCCAGAGCACAGTCCCTGTTCCCACCGCCGACAAACTTACCGATGGGCTGGCACAGGTTAACGTAGCGGAGTTGGGCGTAATACTGACCGCCGGTGGATTTTTATCCTGACTAACCACTACTGACGCCGTGCGGGAACAGCCATTAGCACCGGTAAGTGTGACCGAATACGTATCAGCCGCCGTCACCGAGATAGTCGACGTAGTGGCTCCCGTACTCCAGCGATACGTACCGCTGCCCACCGCACTCAGGCTTACGGTGGGCGTTGTGCAAGTCAACGTAGCGCTGGTTGGATTAATGTTCACCGCAGGCACCGTATTGTTCTGGAAAACCTGAGCTGATGCCGTGGCGGTGCAGCCGTTCGCCCCCGTCAACGTAACGGAATACGTAGTTGCTGACGTAACGCTGATGACTTGTGTAGTGGCGCCGGTACTCCATTGATACGTGCCCGTACCGATTGCTGTTAAACTCGCGGTTGGACTGGCGCAGGTCAACGTAGCACTGGATGGGCTGATGCTCACTGTAGGTGGGGCGTTGTCCTGGAAGACTTGAGCGGAAGCGGTAGCGGTACAGCCATTCCCGTCTGTCAACGTAACGGAGTACGTGCCTGTTGAGGTAGCGCTGATGCTTTGGGTAGTAGTTCCGTCCGTCCACTGATACGTTCCACTACCTCCTGCCATCAGGCTCGCCGTTGGACTGGCGCAGGTTAACGTAACGCTGCCAGGACTGATGCTCACCGTGGGCGCTGCGTTGACCGTCAGGCTGACCAGACTGGTGCTCACCGGCGAACCACCCGCTGCGGCAACCGTAACGGTGAGCGTTTGGGGGCCGCTAAGACCTGCGTCGACACTGGCCGAGACCGCGCTGGTAGACGTAGCCGAAAGAGTGATACCCGCCGGGGCAGCCCATGTATAAGAGTAGGGTGCGGTGCCGCCGAATGCAGTGACTATCAGCGCGGTGGAGGTGCCCGCACAAACTGGATTAGGCGTAGCCGAAGTGATTAGGCTCAGCGACGTAACGGTGCAGTTCAACAGGACCGATATATCGTTGCTGTTATTATTCGCGGTAATCAGGTCGACTTTACCATCAGTATTGACGTCGCCCACCGTCACAAACCAGGAGCCAGTTCCCGTAGCATAGTTAGTTGGGGGACCAAAGTTGCCCAGCCCATCGCCCAGTAGTGCCGATGCACTGCTACTGTTCCTATTCGCAGTAACCAGGTCAAGTTTGCCATCGGCATTGATGTCGCTCACCGCTACCGTATAGGGATTAGTCCCCGTAGCAAAGTCGGTTTTGGGGCTAAAGCTCCCGTCGCCATTGCCCAGCAGTATAGACACCGTGTTTGCGTTTCTATTCGCGGTAACCAGGTCAGCTTTTCCGTCACCATTGACATCGCTCACCGCTACCGAAAAGGTGCCGGTTCCAGCAGCAAAGTTGGTTTGGGTGCCAAAGCTCCCTGCCCCGTCGCCAAGTAGGACCGATACGTTATTAGGGAAAAGATTAGCGATGACTAAGTCGACTTTACCATCGGCGTTGACGTCGCTCATCGCTACCGATTGGGGGTTGGTTCCCGTGGCAAAGTTGGTTGGAGGACTAAAGCTCCCTGCACCGTCTCCAAGCAGCACCGATACGTTGTTGGAGCCAGCATTGGCCACAACCAGGTCGACTTTTCCATCGGTATTAACGTCGCCCACTACCACCCAGGTTGGGCTGATTCCCGTGGCAAAGTTGGTTGAGGAAGCAAAGTTGCCTGCTCCATCGCCAAGCAGCACGGATATAGTATTGCTGTTAAGATTTGCTATAACCAGGTCAAGTTTTCCATCGGCGTTGACGTCACCCACCGCCACCGATTGGGGACCAGTTTGCGTGGCGAAGTTGGTTGGGGTGCCAAAGCCTCCCAGACCATCGCCCAGTAGTACCGATACGTTATTGCTGTTAAAATTCGACACAGCCAGATCTACTTTTCCATCGCTATTAAAGTCACCCACTGCCACCGATCTGGGACTAAAGCCTGTAGCATAGTTGGTAGTTGTTTGAAAACATTGCGCCACGGCCCGGCCACTCAGCCCGGTCAGTAAAACAAGTAGCAACCCCCATCGGGCAAGAGTTGGTAAGCTTCGAGGGTCGGTGAATTGATAAGATTCGTGGAAGGATTCTGAAGTAAATTTGTCTCTGGTTTTTGGATAAAAGGAGGAGAGCTGGAGCATAAAAAAAATATTTGGTTAAGCTCCTAAGGTATCTATAAGTCAGGCCTTTGCATGTTAAATTGATATGAACTCGGAGTTAACTAACATGAATGGCTGTTTACGTAGCACAAGTGATTTTATGGGAACTTCTAAGTCACTCAACGACTACATCCGCAACCTCCTCATTCGCTTTCTAAAGCGCTTCGTTGCACTATTGTAAATAGACAGGCTTTACATGGGAACGACAATTTATTGACCGATTCGCTAACCGTCGATTATCAACGGCATCCCACACACGACGGGGCTGCCTCAACAAAGGTGTTCAGCCTTGATACACAGTGATAGCCTGCGTTGATCTTCGGCCCAGTTAGTATCTGGCAACGATGGCGTATGGATGAATCCAGCAATCCCCAGCAGCAGTATTCCTAAGCCGAACAAATATTTCATCGGAGATGGTGTTGCGTTCTGTTTCTCAAAGCAGCCCAATTTTACGAAATACTTTTTCCAGTGCTACGTATCAAATGGTAAATGAAGTCCCCGAAATTACTTTTATAACTTTCAGGTCCTAAGCCAATTGTTTATGCAAACCAATACCGATGTTCTTATTGTTGGGGCTGGTCTGGCCGGTTTGGTAGCTGCTGCTGAACTGGCCGATGCGGGCAAACGTGTCATCGTGGTTGATCAGGAACCAGAGCAAAATCTGGGTGGGCAGGCATTCTGGTCGTTCGGAGGGTTGTTTCTTGTTAATACACCGGAGCAGCGTCGGCTGAAAATCCGTGACTCCTACGACCTCGCTCTGGCCGATTGGATGGGAACAGCCGCCTTCGACCGTCCTGAAGATTACTGGCCTCGAAAATGGGCGGAAGCCTACGTATCATTTGCGGCTGGCGAGAAACGTAGCTGGCTCCATCAGCAGGGCGTTCGTTTCTTTCCAATTGTAGGTTGGGCCGAGCGGGGTGGCTACGGAGCTATTGGACATGGTAATTCGGTTCCGCGCTTTCATGTTACGTGGGGCACCGGGCCGGGCGTGCTGGCTCCGTTTGAGTTTCGTGTTCGGGAAGCCGTTAAGAAAGGATTGATTACGTTGAAATTTCGCCACCGTGTCAATGAATTGATAACAACGAACGGCGTTGTTGAAGGAATTCAGGGCGATATTCTGGAGCCGAGCAACGTAATGCGCGGAGAACGTAGCTCCCGAATTGCTGTCGGAACGTTTATGCTACGTGCTCAGGCCGTTATCGTTACGTCGGGAGGGATTGGTGCCAATCATGAACTGGTACGTCAGAACTGGCCAAGCCGACTGGGAGAGCCGCCCAAACACATGCTGTCGGGTGTTCCCGAACATGTGGATGGGCGCATGCTGGGAATATCCGAAAACGCCGGAGCTAATCTGATCAACCGCGACCGGATGTGGCATTATACCGAAGGTATTCAGAACTGGGCACCCATTTGGCAGCATCACGGCATTCGTATTCTGCCCGGTCCTTCGTCGATGTGGTTCGATGCGCGAGGTAACCGACTACCAGTACCCTTATTTCCGGGTTTCGATACGTTGGGAACGCTTGAACATCTTCGAAAAACGGGTTACGATTATTCCTGGTTTGTTCTGAATCAGAGTATTATTCGTAAAGAATTTGCTCTTTCAGGTTCTGAGCAAAATCCAGATTTGACGGGCAAAAGCTGGCGTCAGGTGATGGGCCGGGCAGTCGGAAAAAATGCACCAGCCCCTGTCGAAGCGTTCAAGCAAAATGGTGCCGATTTTATCATAAAAAATAACCTGGCTAACCTCGTTGCGGGTATGAACGAGCTGGTCGGCGAACCGCTCATCGACCTCGCTACGTTAGAACGTGAAATCGTAGCCCGCGACCGCCAATTACTCAATCCATTCTGCAAAGACGCTCAAATTACGGCCATACGCGGGGCACGCAACTACCTCGGCGACCGACTTATCCGAACGGCCAAACCGCATCCCATTCTCGATCCTAAAGCAGGGCCACTGATTGCTGTCCGGCTGCATATTCTAACCCGCAAAACGCTGGGCGGTCTGCAAACTGACCTTTCGGCTCGCGTTTTGGGAGCTAATGGTGAACCCATTTCCGGCCTATATGCTGCGGGAGAAGTAGCTGGTTTTGGTGGGGGCGGAATGCACGGATATCGAGCACTGGAAGGAACATTTTTAGGAGGCTGCATCTTCTCCGGTCGCGTAGCAGGTCGAGCTGCGGCAGAAGCGGTTTAAAGTTTTCATCCGAACGCGTTTTTGTCATGCTGACGGAGGAAGCATCTTAAGCTTTCCTTATTAGCTCGTTTGGAAAGCTTAAGATGCTTCCTCCGTCAGCATGACAAAAACGCTCACTCATAAGCTATTTCCCGAGGTATAAATGACCTTTATTCCTCCCAACTCCCTATAATACGGCTGCCGTTTTCGGAGGCTTCGGCGCGGATGTACGTATCAACTTCCTGCTGCAACTCCTCCACGTGCGAAATGATACCCACGACTCGGTTTTCGGAACGTAGCGCTTTCAGAGTTTTGAAAACCGTTTGCAGAGAATCTTTATCGAGCGTGCCAAAGCCTTCGTCCAGGAAAAACAGGTTTTGTTTAGCTTTGGTCAGATGCTGAATGTTATCAGATAGAGCTAAAGCCAGCGATAGAGCCGCCTGGAAAGTCTGTCCACCCGACAGTGTTTTTACACTCCGAACCTCGCCACCGTTGAGGTAATCACGTACCAGAAAGTTGTTCTTATCGTCTAATTCAAGTTTTAACTGGTTGTTCGTTAATTTGAAAAAGCGTTCATTCGCCGATTCACAAAGATTTTTCAGATAAACCGCCGATACGTAGTTAACAAAACCCTGCGCCCGAAACAGTTCGTCCATTTTCTTTAAATCCTGCCGACGCAAATCCAGCTCATCGTGTCGTTTCTGATGAGCCTGTTTATCAACATACTGCTGCTCAAGCGTAGCCACGATATTTCCCGCCTTGCCAAGGTCTTTGTTCAGTGCATCTTTTTGGTCGCGGAGTGCTTGTAGTTGCTCCTGTATGGCAGTTAGGGCATCGGCATCAAACACCTGATTGGCTAGTTCGACCTCTAAATCAGCTACCAGTTTTTGAAAACTACGTAGTTTGTCCTCATACTCAGTGATACGTTGCTTTTCCTGTTCAACGTTCAGATTGCTACGTAACAACTGCTCAACCTGCTCACGCGTCAACTCATTATCGTTTAGATGATGCGCAATCGTTTTTTCGATGATGTTTATATCATCTGTGAGGCTAGATGACTGTTTTTCCAGTTGTTGAATCTGCTCTTGTAAAATTGCCTGTTCTTTTTCGGCGTCGCTACGTCCTTTCTCGGCCTCGTCGAAATCGGTTTTGGTCTGGTGAAATAACTGGTCTAACTGTTCGCGGACATCGTCAATCTGACTCAGATTCCAGGATGCTACGTCGGTCAGTTTATAATGTTGTAGCGATGCTACGTGTAATTCGAGTTGCGCCTTCGAACCAGCAATGTCTGTGTTGGCTTTTGTTAACGTATCACTTAACTGTTCCAGTGACGTTTCGGCGTCATCGATTTGCCGATTGCACTCCTGAACCGCGTTACGTGCATCCTGAAGCTGCTTCTGCGATTGACTTTCCTGCTGAATAGCGTCCGTTACGTTCTGTTCCTGATCTACTGAAAATTCTGGCCAAACAAAGAGATCTTCGTGTGTGGTGAGTTGCTGTACTACGTTGCTACGTTCGTTGGTCAACTGTTTACCGTTATCCAATACAGTACGTAGTTCGGCTTCTAAACCTTTGATAGTCAAACGTAACGTAGTGGTTTCGTCGATACGTTGCCGGACGTTCTTCAGCAATTCTTCACTCTTTGCTACGTCAATTTCGTTTGAATTGTTGCTGTGCTTGGCCGGGTGATGTGCTGACCCACAAAGCGGGCAGGGCGTTCCATCGACCAGGTTCTGAGCGTATCGTTGCAGTTCGTGCTTCAACAACGTTTCCTGATGAGTCGACTGCCGTTGTTCCTGAATTGTTTTTAATCGATCAAGTTCCTGTTCGATGTACGGAGGCAACGTCTTCAGCGTCAGCGACGCCCATTCAGGCGGAAATCCTATCAGGGAATCATCTTTACGTTGTTTCAACAGAGCCACTTTCGTATCGTGCTGATCGAGTTGTTCCTTCAAACCATCCGCCTGTTTTTTCAGTGGTTTATACGTACCAAACCAGGTCTGCACTTTATACAATTGTTCCAGTTTCGATTCCTCCTTAGCCAACGTATCAACCACTGACTGGTGATTTTTACGGTCAGCTTTGAGCTGGTCGATCTGGTATTTTTGTTGCAGACTTCTTTGCTCCAGAAGTAGTTGATTTCGGGTTAGTTGTTCCAGCGACCCCTGTACCGTCCTGATGTTTTGAACCGTGTCCAGTTCATCAATCTGCTTCAGAATCAATCCCCGATTTTCATACGCATCTTTGGCCGTATTATACGCTTTCAGCAGCACAGGAAGTTTCTGAGTGATAGTATCAAGCCGATTTTGGGTCTGCTTTGTTGACGCAGCTAATTCACTACGTCGATTTTGCAATTTGTCGAGCGTGGCAAAATCCTGCTGAAAAACCAGTCGGCATTGTTCATATTGATCGATGTCGCGCTGGATTTTGCGAAACGTTGGTTCCTGTTCCAGCCACTGGGTCAATTCTTCACGCGCCCATAGAAGCGAATTATGCTGTTTTTGAAGATGAAGTAATTGCTGCTCAGCAGGTTCGAGTTCAGCGATTTGCCCAGAAGTACTACGTATCTGCTCATGAATCACTTCCAGATTGGCCTTTGCTGCGTCGATGGCTTCCGGCGTTACGTTGGCAAGGGGAGATAGTAAACCACGTAACTCGGCCAGTTGGTCGTCGTTGACTTTGCTCAGTTTGGCCGCGCGGGCTGCTAAATCGTACTGGTCCAGCTTAAAAAGCTGGTTCATCATTCTGGTACGTTCAACGGGACTAAGCTCCAGAAATTCCCGAAATTGATTCTGCGGAATGATAATCGTCCGTTTGAAATTCTCGTAATCCAGCCCCAGAATCTGCTTCGAAAGTATGCCGACATCTTCTTTTTCAGTACCGATGGGATGCCAGTCGTTTTCCTGCCGGATAAACATTCGTCGTTCGCCGGTAGCTATTTCATGGTGTTTCTTGGGATGCCGTTTGGCTTCGTAGATAAACTTATACTGGTCTTGATCGGGACCTGCCTGAAATTCGAAATCGATACGTAAGTGCTTCGATTTCAGGTTCATCATGTTGTATTGACGGTTGTCGCGGCTGTTAAGTCGCTCCGTTTCACCGTACAGAGCAAAGCTAATCGCTTCGAGTAGTGAGGTTTTTCCGCTCCCCACTTTCCCGAAAATGCCAAACACACTTGCACCGATAAGGCGCTGAAAATCAATTTCCTGTAATTCCTGGTACGAATAAAGCCCTTGAATCGACAGTTTAATGGGTATCATTCAGGATCTGTTGCTAAAATCTCTTTAAATAATTGCTGGAGCCGTTCGTTGGGTTGCTGCCCTTTGTTCCGATTTTTGAAGTAGTTCGTAAACAGCGTTTCCATACTTTGGGTGAGGTCGATAGTGGGCGCTGTTTCTTCGACTTCATCTTCCAAATCCCGTACGTCAGGAATGATGGTCACCAACGATTCATGCGCCTGCTGAAGCTGCCGCCGTTCTTCGCTGGTTAAATACGTAGTGGTTTGCATTGTAATTTCGGCGTAGCAGTTCGGATTCTGTTCTAACCAATCTACAGCTTCTTCGACGCGCTTGAACCGAGGACGTAACAACCGTTTCCCTGTTTTTAAAGGAATTGGCGTAACCGTTACGTCCTTTTGGGGCTGAGCATCGATCAGCATTACGTATTTCTGCTGATCGGCCTCCGCAAAGCTATACGCCAGCGGGCTGCTACTATATAGTACAGGACAAGGGCCGCCCGCCATTTCCTGATATCGATGCAGATGCCCCAACGCTACGTACTGAACCTGGGGCGGAATCATATCGGTATAAACGACCGAGGCTCCACCAACCTGCAAAATGCTACGTTCATCGTCCGACTCTTCGGGCTGCTCTCCACCACGTTTCATCACGAACAAATGAGCCATCAGCAGATTAATACCTTCTTTGTCCATATACGTATCGGCCAGCGTTTCCCAATGCCCACGTAAACTTTGCCGAAGTTCATCATCGAGACTCGTTGTGCCGAAATACGAACGCATACGGGTTTCGTTAGCGTAAGGGGTCAGAATGATACGTACCGGTGCAGTGTGTCTGGGTAGTTGTAATTCAATGAAGCCTGGCGCCGAACGTAGTAATTTCGCTTCACAGCTAAGCGCGTGAGATTTGACCTCTGTTTTTGGAAAGCCAGCAAAAATAATTCCGCACTCCCGGCCGAAATGGTCCTGCGCTTCGATGCGATCAGGATTGTCATGATTTCCTGCAATCGCCACAACGGTTCGGCGCCCACCGGCTGTGAGATCTTTAAGCGTACTATATAATAAGTCTTCAGCCAGCGGATCAGGATTGAACGTATCGAATAAATCACCAGCCACCAGCACCAGATCAACATCTTCCTGATTGGCTAATTGAACTATTTCGGCTAATACGTCGCGCTGTTCCTGAAGCCGCCCAAAATCCTGAAGCCGTTTTCCGAGGTGCCAATCAGCGGTATGTAAAATTTTCATCGTCGAATATGTTGCCTCAGAATTGAGACAAAAGAAAGATGCAATATAACTCATTGCCTCTGCATCGCACGAACAATTTGGACTATTATCAGTTGCCCGAAAAAAGTTTAAAAAATTTTCAGTTTGTAAGTGATTGATAGTTGGGGGCTTACCAAATAATATTTGGCAGGTCGCCAACTATTTTCCAGCCACCCCTTGACAAACCTTTTTTAACCCCCTACCTTTGCAGTCCCAATTCACTAAACCAATTCACAAACAAGCACTAACACGCTCAGTGTGAAGAGGTTAGCTGGTTGAAACGGGCAGGTGAACCGAAAAATTATTTTTCACATTTACTTGACAAAGCGGAAATAAAGACGTAGTTTTGCATCCGCTTTGAGAGAAAGACAAACCAAGACCACTTGAGTTGCTCTCTTTTCTCACCTTGCTTGGGCCAACGGGCCTGGCAACTTGTTCTTTGACAAACGGGATATCACTGGAAAGCACACAACCGAGACTGAGTTCGCTCAACCGGTTAAAAACACCGTGTTTAATTTAGGTTAGACACACAATTATTTACGATGGAGAGTTTGATCCTGGCTCAGGATGAACG
>NZ_JACWZY010000022.1 GCF_014699005.1 Spirosoma profusum | reverse complement strand
TCGTTTCGTCATGGTCATTTTGATGTTTATCCCCAAATCTGCCTAAGAAAAGTCTCCAATCAAATGTAGCAACTCCATAATAGCTATAAAGCCAGTTTAGAGCGTTTAAGAAAAAAGTTTAATAAGTTGAATAATAAGGGTTATGTCTGGCTTAGATACTAAATCATTCAGGCTATTTACTAAAGCTGCAAGCGATTCTATGATTAGCAACAGTATCAGGCTGCCACTGACGGTACTACTTATTGAAAAGAACTCATGACTGATACAAAATACTTTATTGATTAAAATAGGAGTCAACGAAAAAATACGTCAGCACCAGAAACAACAGGATACTTACCAGAAATACCAATTGTTTTCCCAACGTGTAACTAACGTAACGACTGTTGCCTACTATCAAATTCATCAACTCATTAACCCAATGGTTAAGCTTATCCATGATCAGGCGATGGATTAAATGCTTAGGATTTTAGTTGAGGCAATTTACGTTACATCAAATCAATTGAGTGTTAAGCAAATATGAAGTATTTATAACAAGCCGTAGGGGTAAGGTTATGGTGTAAACAAAAAGAGAGCTAAGGTTTTATACGTACAGAGGTATATTAAAATACGTTCTCCAGCAATTGCCGTCGATAATCGGCAACTGCTGGAGAACGTATCAGAAGTTCGAATAGAACTGTATAAGCTCTCGTCTCAGCTACTTATGTAACCGCTTCCAATTCCTCATGTTCCTCCAGTTTTACCAGCACCTGTCGGGCAAATGCTACTTTATCCGATTTCCGATATTGTGCATAAAGTAAAGCTCCCGAGGGCGCAACGAAATGCCGATTGACCTGCTTGCAGGCAGCCCACAGCTTAGGGTTCATTTTAATTTGATAATCTCGAATTGGCGTGTCTGCGCCAAACCAAAGGCGTATGATATTCGCCGACGTTACCTTCATGACAAGGCCCATATGAATAATGTGGAATGGTTATGTTCAGTTGAGTAAATATTTCCTGTTGGCAGTCCGTGACGAACGTGATCAGATTCCTGATCTTTCATATACGTTCGGCAATCTGCTTATCATAAAACAGGAGAGGAGCAAGAATTACTTAGTAGCCATCCGAAATAACGTATTAAAATCGATTGCAAGGGTAGGGATTCGTTGATCTGAAATTTCCATAAAGCACATAATCGTTGTGTATTCGTACAGCCAAAAAATAACTGGCTAATTATCATCATTGTTTATCAGATAATTAACCTTCATAGCCACGTAACGGGTTACTACATAGTACGAATGAAAGCGTTACAAATATCCTGCCATCAGTAAGCGCCTTATTATCTGCCAATTGTCTGATTACGTAGTGCTATGTCTTTTTAATGATAAAATAATGCTACGAGGAGATTTTCTACTTCCAGCAAAACCGCCAAAGCCGGGTCTACTGACCCGGCTTTGGCGGTTTTGCTGATTTAATCGCTTTTAAGGTTGAACCAATCGAATCACCTGGCGCTGTTTATGGGTGCTCACCTGTAACAACATCACACCCGACCTGCTGACAGTTGCCAGTTTTACCCGTTCCACTCCACCAGCCCGTTCCAGATTGTGTTCCTGTAGGCGATGACCCTGCTCATCCACCAACTCAAGACCCACCCGCTGACCTTCCACACCACGGATCTCCACCTCCAGCGTCTGGCTTGCTACCGGATTGCCCAGCACCTGCACCTGCAAGACTGCTCCAGATTCCTCGACACCCACCCGACCTGATAGATTGCAGAACACCAGCCAGTTGTAGGTATAAGTAGCGGGTGTACTTCCCTGATGTGCCCGCAAGGTGATCACCGGATTGTCAGTGTATAAAGGCAACATGTACGGCCCCGCTTGAGTAGTAGGCAACAGTTCATTGACCACCGAGAAACTGATCGGACTGCCATCCACTCCACTATACTGAGGAGTGAACGTTAGCCAGCGCCGGTTAGCACTTAATGTCTCGCAGCTAGCCAGACTCACCCCCACAATGCCAAATCCAGTGGGCTGACCAGGGGGTGGAGCCACTATTAGCTGAAAACTGGCGCTCACCTGTGCTCCCACCGGGTCAAGGGCCGTAATCGTTACGTTGCTGATTCCCGTTACCGAGGGCGTACCGCTCAGTACACCCCCATTCACACTCAAACCCGCCGGTAGGTTCTGAGCCGTGTAGGTGAGGGGTTGCCCATCGGGGTCACTGAAGTAAGCCACTGGCCGTTACGGAAATGGGCTGAATGGTCGTGGTGGTTGCGCTGGTCAGCAGAGTTGGTGCTTGTAAATCGGTGTTGCTTACTACCGTAGTAAATGCCGAAGCTGTACATCCCCCGGCAGAGGTAATAATAACCGAAAACATACCGGGCTGGCTAACGGCGGCCCTATTTGAAGGGCCGCTCTGGGTAAGTCCGGGGCCATTGAACGAGTAGGTGCTACCGCCGGATGCCGTGAGCGTTACGCTTGTAGTAGCGCAGGTGAGCGGACCGCTTACGGCTAACCCTGGATTATCTACTGAATTAACAACCAACTGAAAAGGGGAACTGGTGAGACTAGTTGTTGAACTTGTGATAACCACTACGTAGTTACCCGCATCCCCTGTTTGTACATTCGTTAACGACAACGTAGCAGAGGTTTGTGAAGGAACTGTCACTCCATTCTTATACCACAGGTAGGAAGTAGCAAAGCCACTAGTTGAAACAGACGCCATTACGTTACTACCCGCACAGACCGTCGATAGACCAGGCGGGGGATTCGTTATGGCAATGGCTCCGCAGTTCGCCTGTACCTGCTCAACTGAGTTACAACCTTGACCGTTCAAATAGATGCGAATACTTTCTGACCCAACTGCCAGTCGCTCACAGAGGGCATAAAATGTACAATTGGAAAGCGAATTTTTGTCAAATTGTATAATGCCGCCCAGGGTTCGCACATTGTTCAGAGCCGAAATGTCGATCAGCGATCTGTTGCCACCAAGATGCAGCTCATCTCCAATTACCGTCAAATTCTCCAGCCCATTCAGACTGGTTAGGCTGCTACTGGCCGTAACGCTTAGATACCCCACTGCACTTAGGCTGTTAAGGCCTGAAAGATTGAGAAGGCTGAAATTCGTGCCAATAACTAGACCCCCTGCCGACGCGACGAGAGTTTCTCCATGCCGGAGAAGTCGATTAAGGCTGAATTGCTCCCAATTCCAAAGGTGCCAATCACCGAAGTCAGGTTATTAAGCCCCGTCAGATGAAGCAACTGATCAACATCAATAATGTCTAAGTTACCGGTAATTGTCTGTAAAGAGGACAAACTTCTCAGACTGGTAATATCGCTCTCAAGCGTGATATCCTCGTTGCCAATCAATAAATTCTCCAGAGTCGAGCAATTTGGATATTGTAAACCAAAGGCATCAACCTGAGCCTGCGTGGCTAAAACAACATCACCTGTTGGGCACTGAGCCAAACTGAACGTACTGAGTAGCAGTAAAAAAACAGAGAGTATACTGCTGATTTACAGGCAGTACGGACGAGATAAATAAAAAAATGCTGCATGGGCTAGTTGAGTTAAAAGTTCGCAGCAAAAATGGTCAGGAAGGGCAGTTAGGTGTGAGCTCAAATGTCTCCAATGTGGCTACACATGTCGTATACTTGGAAAAACGGCACCCCAACAGGCAGATTTAGTGAATAGATTTTGCTGTAGCAGTGATTTGACGAACCAATAGGGGTGATTGATTCTATGTCACAAAGTGTAAACTAACGTATTGAAGTTTACCAATACTGAATAGTTTAACTCAACTTTAGGGAGAAGTCACCAATTTTACGGTCTGACCCCAATGTATCAGCCGTTCGTGCGATTCAATAGATTTTATTGGGCGTAGTACCAAATTTATTCTTAAATGCCCGACTAAAGTAATTCGGATCGTTGAAGCCTACTTCAAAAGCCGTTTCGGTTACGCTTGTGCCCCCTTCGAGTAGCTGGCGAGCCAACGTCAGACGGTAGTCGTTCAGGTATTCTTTCGTACTCAAACCAGTTAGCGTTTTTAGTTTCGTATGAAGTTGCGACCGGCTGCATTTCATTTGCTGAGCCAACGTATCGGCTGTTACATCTTTGTTTTTATACTGCTGATTAATCAGCGAAGCGAACTGGAGTACAAACTCCTGATCTTTGTTACGTCGGGGTAGGGGACTCAGCAGCGAACCACTCAGGCTGCCCGATAATTTAGTTTTTAGTAGCGATACGGTTTTCAGTTTATTCGTAATCATCAAATCCAGCTCTTTCAGGCTGAATGGTTTGCTTATGTACCCTTCGGCGCCACTGTTTAGACCGTCAATAATCGTTTTATCCTCCTCATTTTCAAGTAGTAATATAACTGGTATGTGTTGCGTTTGTGGGTTGTTCTTCAGCACCAGACATATGCTTTTATACTCTTTATCATGCATATTACTGTCGCAGAGAATGATTTCGGGCAGCATATTTTCGGCTTTTTTCAAAGCTTCGTTGAACGTAGTGGCCACGCTAATCCGGTACGTTTCTCCGTAATGACGCTTTAGGAACTGGGCCAGTTCTTTAGAGCGTTCAATAATCAGCAGATTTGGTTTGTCATTCAGTACCGAATCTTCTATCGGGAAGCTTAGCAACTCTTCATCCCGGAGTAGATTCACATCCGGCGTATCGACAACCTGGCTACTTATCGAGTGTTGAACTTTGGCGTTCATTGTTCCCTTGCTGACAGGCGTTTTCTGAATAGGAATACGTAGCGACAGTCGACAACGGTTGTCTATATCAGAAAAAACTACCTGGCCCGATAGGAGCTTTAATAGGTTGAATGTCAAAAGTATACCGATACTAAGTGAATTGTCTTGCCCAAAAATCTCTTCGGCTTTTCCGGCGTTTTGATAGCTGGATTCAAGACTGTTTAAAAGCTCTGGCTGTCCGTTAAATGCGAAATTAAGCCGCAGCTCTGCCGTTGCGGAATCTGAGGTGTTATCAACCGCTACGTCAAAGTTTAGTTCGTCACCTTCGGTCAGTTGGTCAATCAGGTAAAAGAATACATTCCCAATAATCATTTCCAGCTTTCCGGCATCAAACGACGCCATCAGATAAGGGGGCGTAAACGTAAGCCGCTTCTGAATTTGTCGGGCACGTAGCAGAGGATCAAATCCCTTCAGCGTTTCTTTGATGAACGTAATGACATCGGCATCAACAAGATGAATTTTCTGAATTTCGTGACCTGTTTTTCGAAGCTCGGTAATCTGGTCAATCAATGCCTGCAACCGTCGGGCATTATTCTTGATAATGCCATAGTTTGTGGCAGAATCAGCGCGCCAGGCCTGATTATTCTGAATCAATTCGTCAATCTCTGCGATAATCAGGGTTATAGGCGTTTTGAATTCGTTGGAAAGGAACGTGAAGAAATTCAGCTTCTGCTGGTTCAACTCCCTACTTTTTTCCCGTTCCACCCGTTCCATCTGCACGGCTACTTTCTGATGGTTCAGATACGTTATGACTCTCCGATACAGCACCAGCAAACCAATGCCGATCAACGCATATAAAAGATAAGCGTAGTTCGTTCGCCAGAAAGGCGGTTTCACGACAAGTTGAAGCGTACGCTCGGTTGGCGACAAATCGCCGTTTGATTGATAGGAGCGAACGTGAAACGTATAATCTCCGGGTGATAGATTGGTGTATGTCTGCGAGTTAACAGTGGTTTTTGGCCCCCAGGTTTCTTCAAATCCTTCGAGGTAATACGTATAGTAATTGGTCTGTTTCGAAAAATAATTGATGGCTACAAAATCGAATGTAATTACATTCTGAGCATAATCAAAAACGAGCTCGTTGGTTTCATCAAGGCGTTTTGTTAGCATCAACTCGCCATCCGCCTTGACTTCCTTATTAAAGAGTTTGAGATCGGTAAAGTAAACGGGCGGGTCAAAAACGCGTTTTGCAATATTGTCAGGATTGAAATAACAAAGGCCGTCTACGCTCCCAAAATACAGATTGCCATGCCGGTCTTTCAGGGCTGACCTGAAATTGAACTGGGTTGCCTCAAGTCCATTGCTTCCGTCGAACACCCGATGCGTGTTCTGTTTAGGATTGTAAGAAAGGAGTCCGCTATTGGTTGAAAACCAGTATGTTCCGTTATTATCTTCCAGTGTTTCATAAACAGTCTGAGTAGAGAGATAAACCTGAACGGGATGCCTGATAAACCTTTTTTGCCGATAATTCCACTGGCAAACGCCCCCATTCAGGCTGCTAAACCAAACATTGTGGCCCGAATCCTCATAAATACTCATAACCTGATTACTCCGAAAAACAGACGTATTACTGGCATCAAAATGGGTCAATTTATCGAGGTCAGGATCGTATTGAAATACCCCCGAATTCGACGTAGCAATCCAGACTAGCCCCGACGTATCGCCTATAATGTCAGTAACAAAGCGGGTCCCTAACTCCTGAGGTTTGAAGAGTCGAAAGGTGCCCGTTTTCTCATTCAGAATATTCAGTCCACGGGTTGTACCCACCCAAAGTTGACCGGTTCGGTCGCGATAGAGGGCATTCACGTAATTGCTTGTCAGTGAAGTCGGATCACCGGGATTGTGAAGATATGCCTGTTTTTTACCAGTTATCGGATCAATTCGGTTTAATCCACCGAGGAACGTACCAACCCAGGCCGCGCCCGACTTATCAATCAAAATAGCATGTATGTTGTTATCACTCAAGCCATTCGACCGGTTATGATACGTATATTGACCCGTAACCCGATCCTGAACGCTGATACCTCCGTCTTCGGTGCCCACCCAAAGCCGATCCTTCCCATCAATAACAAGCTGGCTAATTGCCTTCCCCGCAATGGTTTGTCCGTCGGTAGCAGGAAAAAGATGTTCGAACGAAATGCCGATGGGTTTCGTATAGTTTACACCACCAAAGTACGTACCGAGCCAAACAATCCCATCCCGACTGACGAAGCTCGAGTAAACGGCCCGGTCAGTCAAACCATAGGGCGAGGCTGTAAACGATTTATCATATACGCGGGCAGTTTGGCGTTGGCGATCAACCAATATTATTCCCGCTTCACTGCCAATCCAGACATTTCCGGCCAAATCTTCTGTAACGGTACGTATTATACGAACTCGTCCATTTACAAGACGTTTAAACCAGTCTAACTGCTTAAAGACCATTGTCTTTTCATCTAATTGCAGCAGGTCATTCTCTGTGCTCAGCCAGATAGCTCCCCGCCGATCTTTGAAAAGCTTATGATTACGTAACGTATGTGATTTTATGGGATTATCGCCATCAATGGTGAGCGTAACTATGGTTTCGCCGGCTGAATTAATAATACTAGGGGTGTTGTTCTGTAAAACCAGAAATGAACCTTTACGAAACTCACAAATATCGTGGACGAGCTTTCCTGGCAGAATTTGACGAACTAAACCACGCTCGGATAAAATATAGATTCCATCCGGGCTCCCAATCCACAAGTCGCCTGTGGATACGCGTTGAATACCCAATACGTTAACTGATTTCTTTCCAAGCGATACCGGAGCAAATTCATCCTTATCAAAAAGGTAGCGAAATAATCCAGCAGCGGTTCCTACCCAAAGTTCATGTCCAACGGTATATAGGCAGTTGACTCGCGCCCCTTCGGCATTGGGATCAACGTCATTTAGCGGGTAATTTTTTAGCCGCTGACTATCGTAGCGGCTCACTCCAGCCCTCGTTCCGAACCAAATGAAACCTTTATGGTCTTGTGTGATGCTAAAAACACTATTGTGCGACAAACCATGTTCAGATGTGAGCGCATTGAAATAAAAGTTTTGAGATTTACTTATGCTGATACTAAAGAGTAACAAACTAAATATCAGTACAATGAGATTTAGGAAGTGTAACGAAAAACGGCTCTTATGTTGCATTGTTCTAAAATCAGCCATTTGTGTTTAGATCCGCACAATCATTCAGAAGTGGATATAGACAGGTAAAAATTGCACAATTGTCCTGGTTTTTTGATCAAAAGTCAAGATTGTAGCGGACTCTACTTCTTAAAATTGCAAAATCATTCCTTTGAATTATGCCAAGCTTTACAAGAGCGGGTATTTCTTTTCCAATCCTATAACCAAAATCATTTCTATGAAGAACAATTACAGAATTAAGCCAATCAAGCTGATTGGCTTTCTGCTATTTCTTCTAATTGGAAGGCACACGCAGGCCCAGCAACGAACGCTATCGGGGAAAGTCTTGGGCGAGAATGGAGGCCCATTGCCAGGAGCAACCGTTCTGCTGAAAGGTACGTCGACAGGTACATCAGCCAATGCCGACGGGATGTACAGCCTACCAATTCCGACCGAACAGACGAGCAATACGTTGGTCGTCTCGTTTATCGGTTATTTATCGAAAGAAGTGGTCATTGGGAATCAGACTACCATCGACATAACCATTGACCCAGACTCGAAAGGGTTGCAGGAAGTCATCGTTGTTGGTTACGGTACCCAGAAAAAAGAATCGATAACGGGCGCCATTTCCGCCGTTACGTCCCGCGATGTGGGTCGGGTTCATGCCGCTACCGTTACGGGCATACTGGCTGGTAAAATTCCGGGTGTACAGTTTCGGCAACCCGACGGACGACCTGGTGCAGCTGCTAACATCCAGATTCGAAATATGGGCGGCAATCCGCTGTTCATCATTGATGGCGTGCCGAAGGACAAAACCCAGTTCGATAACCTCTCGCCCAACGATGTCGAAACTATTACAGTACTGAAAGATGCTTCGGCGTCTATCTATGGTTCGCGTGCGGCTAATGGCGTTATTATCGTAACGACCAAACGCGGAGTGGTGGGCCAGAAAAGTACGATCAATCTGGATGCGTACTACGGTTTTCAGAACTGGACGCGCTTCCCGACGGTCGTGAACGCTTATGACTGGAATCTTGGTAAAGCGGAAGCAGAAATAAACCGCAATGGGACCACAGCCATCACCCAGGCCGAATTAGATAAGTATAAAGCGGGCACGGAATACGGCTACCAGAGTTTCGACTGGTACAATTTCATTATTCAACCCAACTCGCCCCAGTCGAACATAAACTTAAGCGCCAGCGGAGGTTCGGACCGTATTAATTATTACATCTCCGCTACGCGACTGGATCAGAATTCGGTGATGGGCCGCGAGTTTTTCTTTAACCGCACCAACATTCAGTCGAACATTGACGCCCGGATTTCGGACCGAATCAAGGTAGGACTAACGATTGCCGGGCGGCAGGAAACCCGCGAAAATCCGGGGGTGCCTGGTGGCGATGACTACATGCAACCCAAGTTTGCGATCCTCCGCAACCGCCCTACCGAACGTCCCTACGCCAACGACAACCCGGACTATATCAATACCATCAGTAACCCGGCTTCGAACTGGGGTTATCTGAATTACACGCGGTCGGGTTTTCTCAAAGAAGTATATACATCGATAACCCCTCAATTTACCGGCGAATACGTAACACCCATCAAGGGCCTGACGCTGAAAGGATTGTACTCGTACATGTTCAGGGATTCGCAACGTGAAGTGTTTGAATATACCTACGATACGTACACCTATAACCCATCGACCCAGCAGTACAATCGGACGGGTGGTAGCCAGAATCCATATCGTCAGCGGGTGGTGAACAAGATTGACGAAAGCATCGGACAAGTGCAGCTTACGTATGCCAATACGTTCGGGAAGCACACCATCAACGCTATTGCACTGACCGAGCGTCTCGATAAACGCGAACGTAACGTAGAAGCCCGTACCGTGCCCAAAACCAATACGTTGCCGGTGATGCAGTTTGCCGACATTGTCGCTTACACCGATGCTGATGCGACGCAGGCACGGGTGGGTTATATCGGTCGAGTGAATTACGGCTACGCGGATAAATACTTTCTGGAAATAGCCGCCCGACGCGATGCTTCGTGGAAATTCGCTCCCAGCAAACGGTGGGGTACGTTCCCTTCGGTGTCAGCCGCCTGGCGTATCACAGAAGAACCTTTTTTCAAGTCGTTTACCAACAATGGGAATTTTTTGAGTGACCTCAAACTGCGAATCTCCTATGGGCAATTAGGCGACGATAACGTCCGGCCCAACAACTTAGACCTAGACCCATACGCCTATAATCCCGGCTATAATTACAACACGGGGGTAGGTATCATGTCGGGAACAACGACCGTAGCAGCCCGCGACCGAGGTATTGCTTTCGACCGGATTTCGTGGCTGACGGCCAAAGTAACCGATATTGGCGTTGATTTCTCACTGCTGAATAACAAATTCACGGGTACACTCGATTATTTCCGACGAGTTCGCGATGGCCTGCCCGCTGTGAAGAGCGACGTATTCGTGCCCAGCGAATTGGGTTACGCGCTTCCGCAGGAAAACCTGGAGAGTGATGCCGTTGTCGGTGGCGAAGGTTCGTTGGTGTATAATGGCAACGTTCGGGGAATTCGATTTACGATTGGTGCAAATCTTTCCTACGCTCGCAGTCGGTATTTAACACCCTACAACCCACTTTTCGGCAATTCGCTGCTTGAATATCGGGAATCGCTCGTGAATCGTTGGAGCAATATTTTCTGGGGATACGAAGCCGTAGGCCAGTTCCAGTCGCAGGACGAAATCAACAATTACACGGTCAATAACGACGGGCAGGGCAACCGGACCATGATTCCTGGCGATTTGATTTTTCGCGATCAGAACAATGACGGTGTTATCAATAGTCGCGACGAGCGTCCCATTGGCTACGGCATCAACAACACGCCGATTCTGTCGGGTGGCCTGAATTTTACGGTGCAATACAAAGGCTTCGATTTTGCTATGGATTTCTCCGGGGGTACCATGATGGCTATCAACCGTACCAACGAGCAACGTAACGCTTATCAGAATACGGGCAACGTACCACACCTGTTATTCGATAATCGCTGGCGCCGGGCTGATCCACTCAATCCCGATAGTCCGTGGATTGCCGGCACTGAAATTCCGCTACGTTATAATGATACAGGCCACAGCAACATCAATAAAAATTCGACCTGGTGGCTGCTCAATATCAGCTACCTCCGCAACCGGACGATGGAACTGGGCTACACGATGCCTGCGCTGCTGACCCAGAAAGTCAAGATTCAGAAAGCGCGGTTCTTTGTGAATACCTACAACCTTTTCTCCATAGACAACACCAGACGCTATGGCATCGACCCTGAAGTACAGGATGAAAACGGGCTGCAATACCCGCAAACCAAACTCCTCAATTTTGGTATAAACCTGAGCTTCTAAACCGCCACTGTCATGAAAAAATATATTTTCTCACTTGCCGTCCTCTTTTCGCTGACGACCGGTTGCAAGAATGATTCCGAATTTCTGAATATCAAATCAACCAACATTCTCCTGATTGATGAGGTCTATGGCGACCCACGACTGGTATTGTCGGCAGCAACGGAACTATACAACCGCATTCCTGATTTTCAGGAGCCCGGCACTGGTACGATCAGCATTTTTGCGCTTTTTGATGAAGCCTTTTCTTCGGGCGATTACCCACGTCACCAGACCCGGGAATACGATTATGTGTTTCCCGGCATAAATAATCCTGAAGTAACGTATTGGGATTATGGTTACATCCGTGAAATTAACCTGTTCATCGAGCGGGTCAATGCCGCTACTAAACTAAGCGCGGCTGACAAAGCACGATTTGTAGCCGAAGGTCGGTTCCTGCGGGCCAATGTCTATTTTGAGTTGGTCAGGCGCCTGGGCGGAGTGCCGCTCATCACGGAGTCGCTCACCTACGATTACAGCGGCAATGCAGCTTACCTCCGCAAACCTCGTGCTAAGGAGTCGGAGATTTACGACTACGTTATCAGCGAGTTTGAAGCGATCAAATCCATTCTTCCCAAAACGCCCAACGAAAAATCGCGTGCTACGTACGGACTGGCTTTGGCCGCTAAATCCCGGGCAGCGCTGTATGCGGCTTCCATCGCCAAATACGGTGTCAATACGCCGACTGTTACGTTACCCGGTGGCGAAGTGGGCATTCCAGTGGCAAGAGCAAATGGGTATTACCAGACAGCATTGGAAGCGGCTCAGGAATTGATTAACTCCGGGCAATATTCACTTTACCAGAAAGCGCCTGATCTGTCAACCAATTTCGCCAACATTTTCCTGGACAAAGCGAATAATCCGGAAGTAATTTTTGTGGAAGATTACAAACTGCAAAGTGGTAAAGTCCACTCGTTTGCATTAGATAATCAACCACGCGCTGTTACGGAAGAAGGCGAACGGGGTGGTCGGCTGAATCCGTCGCTTAACCTTGTGCAGTCGTTCGAGAAGTTAGATAATACGTTCGCGCCACTGCCTATTAACAAGGGTGCTGCTACGGACTATATCTACTACGATAAACCCGAAGATCTCTTTGCCGGACGCGATGCGCGGCTTCGGGGAACGGTACTAGTGCCGGGAGATCTTTTCAAAAACCGCTCCATCGACATCTTTGCCGGACTGATTTTGGGCAACGGCAGCATCCTGTCGGGAGATCAACTGGGTCAACTCAAGATGGTTAACGGTGCGTCGGTGCAGGTAGTGGGTTTATCGGGACCGATTGAAGGGTACGATGGCTCAGCGCAGAGTGGATTTTACATGCGGAAATATAACGACCCCGTTACTGGTTCGGGGCAGATTGGTACGATGAGCGAGGTCTGGAACGTGCGCTATCGCTACGCTGAAGTGCTGCTCAATGCTGCCGAAGCGGCCTTTGAACTGGGTCAGAATGCGTTAGCTGCCGGCTATATGAAGCAGGTGCGCGACCGGGCAGGACTCACGAAAGCGTTAACTCCTTCTGAAATCACGTTCGACCGGATTGTTCACGAGCGCAAAGTGGAGCTGTCCTTTGAAAATCACATTTTATGGGATATGAAGCGGTGGCGGCTTGCTCACGTCGTGTGGGATGGCAGTAACTCCGACCTGACTACGTTACCGGGTAAAGCCACCGAGCCGAGCACACGGGTATTTAGTTTGTGGCCGTACAAAATCTACGATCCCGGCGGACCGAATCATAATAAGTGGGTGTACCGCAAAGTGCTGTCGGGTCGGGTAACGCAAAGCCACATTTTCCGGCTGGGTAACTATTACGCACGTATCAATGACGGGATTATCAACAACAATCCGACGATTCTCCGAAATCCTAACCAATAAGTAAAAGAATGAAAGAGCGCAAGAGCGAAAGTTCTGCGCCAGCCGTTCACTCTTTCACTCATTCGCACTTTCACTCTTTAAAAAGATGAAGACATACATTTTATTAATCGCAACCTTCCTCACCCTCACCGGGTGTGCCTACGATAACTTCGAACCGCCCAAATCTACGTTCGAAGGGCGGCTTGTTTATAAAGGCGAGCCTTTGCTCATGCAGAGCGCGAACGTAGCAGTGGGCAACAACTCCGATTTTCCGGTTTTTCTGGAACTCTGGCAGAAAGCCTACAACAACCGCAGTTCTATCCGGATTCCAATCAAGCAGGATGGTACGTTCTCATCGCTGCTTTTTGACGGAGAATACAAACTGATCGTTCCCAACGGGCAGGGACCTTTCCTCTGGAAAAGAACAGCCTCTAATACGCCCGACAGTCTGAATGTTACCGTTCAGGGGAGCCAGAAATTAGACATCGAAGTGATGCCTTATTACATGCTTCGGAACCCCAAAATGTCGCTTAGTGGCCGGAAAGTATCGGGTAGTGTTTCGCTGGAAAAAGTAATTACCGATGCCACTAACGGTAAGGCTGTTGAACGCGTCTCTTTATACGTCAACAGGACACAGTTTGTTGATGCGGGTAATAGTTTGAACAAAGCAGATTTGGCGGGTGCCGATATTAAAGACATCGCCAACGTAAGCCTGACTACCGCCGACTTACCCGCGCTGGTTCCTGCACAGGCGTATGTATATGCACGTATTGGCCTGAAAATTTCAGGCGTAGAAGATATGATTTATACCCCCGTGCAGAAAATAGATCTTTAATTAGGTTGGTGATTGATTACTAAGCTGCAGAGGGTCACCTGATGAACGTATCGTCAGCTTGTAAAAGTGGTGACCCTTTGTGCTTAGTGTTCCAGATCTAATGGATAATGTAAACTGTAGAATGAGTAATTAATGCGCTAATAATCAGGATTCCTGTCATTATTCATCCTACATTATTCATTCACTTACAAACAGACTCTGCTCAATGAGAAAACTTTTTCCCCTGCTTACGTTTCTGTGCTCAGTAGCCGCTCACGCTCAAGTGAAGGTCGATTTGTCGAAATACACCAAAAGTCCCACTACTGTGTCGCAGCAGGGTAGCGACGTAGTGCTGACCTGGCCAGCTGCGGGCAAGGAGATGGGGCGGCTCGTGGTTAGTCTGGCTTCAGATAAACCGCTGTTCAGCCACATTCAACTCTCGAAGGGCGGGAAGTTCAGTGAAATTGCCACCGACATGAACCCGGCCTTTGTGCTGACCATCGGTAAACGGGATTTAGTGTCGCAAAACGGTTGGAACATCTTTTTCGACAAAACCAACCGACTGCCCAGCAAAGCATACGCCGTTCAACTGAGCAAACGATCAGCAAGCGTCAGTACCGTTGGCACGCGAACCGTGCTACGTATTGGTGATACCGAAGCCGACCGTTTTCGGGGTGCCGTTGAAATCACCGTATATCAGGGAAGTCCACTATTCAACGTAGCAGCTGTCATGGCAACGCAGGTTGACTCAACGGCCATTCTCTACGACGCAGGTTTGGTAAGTAAAAAGCCAAACTGGACTACGTTAGCCTGGTCAGATACCGACAACAAAATGCAGGAGTCTCCGCTCAATCCGACGGCTCCTAACAAGGCACAGGCTGTAAAATACCGGACGATTATGGGTAATGGTCCTAATGGAACATTGGCCGTTTTCCCCGCTCCGCACCAGTATTTTTATCCGTTAGATGAAGCCTATAATCTCGATTTTACATGGTACGGAACGGGCTACCGAAGTCTCGTGCCTGAGTTTGGCATTGGCATTCGGCAGGATTTAATGGGCGACAAGCGCTGGGTTCCGTGGGTTAATGCCCCTCCCGGCACCCAACAACGGCTCAACTTTTTTTGTCTGCTCAGTACCGACAAACCCGCCGAAACGCTGGCCGAAGTGAAGCGATTCACCCACAACGACAAGTACCCGGTGGTGCCGGGCTACAAAACGATGTCGAGCCACTTTCATAATGAATTCACCATGAAAGTAGTGCTGGCGGGTAAGCCCATACCGGAAGTGCCCAATTTCGTGAAGGTGTTCAAGGACCACGGCGTCAATATTGTTCATCTAGCTGAGTTTCACGGTCCCGGCCACCCAAAAGGTCCTGACAGTTTGCGGTTACGTGAATTAAAGGCCCTCCATGAACAATGTAAACGGCTGTCGGGCAGCGACTTTCTGTTGCTACCCGGCGAAGAGCCCAACAATTTTTTCGGCGGGCACTGGCTCTCTTTCTTTCCAAAGGATGTGTACTGGATTATGTCGCGCAAATCCGAAATGCCGTTTGTGACAAATGAACCCGGCTACGGGAAGGTCTATCGGATTGCGGATAAGAACGATATGCTCAAGCTTCTGGAGGCTGAAAATGGTCTGGCCTGGGTGGCTCATGCCCGCACCAAAGGTTCAACGGGGTACCCCGATAAATACAAGGAAGAAGACTTTTTTAAGTCGGCCCATTTTTTCGGAGCAGCCTGGAAGAATATCCCTGCCGATCTATCGGAACCGCGACTGAGCCGCCGGGTACTCGATTTGCTGGACGATTACTCGAACTGGGGGCATAAAAAACATGCTATCGCCGAATCGGACATTTTTACGATGGAACCCGAAAACGAAACCTATGCCCACCTCAACGTCAACTACCTGCAAATGGACAAGTTGCCGGACTACAATGCAGGCTGGCAACCGGTTCTGGACGTAATGAAACAGGGTAAGTTTTTCGTAACGACGGGCGAAGTCATGCTGCCTGCCTTCTCTGTGAACGGCAGGGGAGCGGGCGAAACTGCTACGTTGCCCCCCGATGGAAAAGCAACCATCAATCTGGACGTAAACTGGACCTTCCCGCTCACGTTCGCCGAAATTGTTTCCGGCGACGGCAAACAGACCTATCGCGAACGTATCGACTTAACCAGTACGTTGCCTTTCGGCAAAAAAACGTACCGATTCGACACTAATCTTAAAAACCGAACGTGGGTCCGGGTTGAAGTCTGGGATGCCGCCGTTAACGGCGCTTTTACCCAGCAGGTCTGGCTCGAAAACCGATAACAATCACTCAACCCTTACTCTATGAAAGTGCCAATTTTTACTCTCCTGATAACCCTCGGGTTATATCAGGGCTGCACGAGAACTGCCCAGACGGGAATGAGTTCGGGGCAGAATCGTACTACCGAAACAACTGCTCGCCGGGGCGAAGTGCTGTTTCTAGGCAACCGGAGCAAGCACCATAATTCAGGAAAATACGCTCCCTGGCTCGCTATTTCGCTCTTTAAAAAAGGCGTGAATCTCACTTACTCTGTCAATGTAAATGAC
Source organism: Spirosoma profusum (assembly GCF_014699005.1). Classification (GTDB taxonomy): domain Bacteria; phylum Bacteroidota; class Bacteroidia; order Cytophagales; family Spirosomataceae; genus Spirosoma; species Spirosoma profusum. The sequence goes on along the minus strand of NZ_JACWZY010000022.1, from coordinate 142,374 downwards.
CTCAATTCCGAAAATCTGGCTAAATACGACGGGCTGATTATCTATGCTAATCACGACAGCCTCCCGCCCGCTCAGGAAGCCGCTTTAAAAGCTTTTGTAGAGGGTGGCAAGGGGTTAATTCCGCTGCATTCAGCCTCAGGCTGTTTCAAAAACTCGGATTGGTACATCACGACCATCGGTGGGCAATTTAAGTCGCATAAGTCGGGGCCGATTTTAGAGAATATTGTCGCTAAAAATCACCCGGTTATGCAGGGTTTAACGCCTTTCACTACGTCCTGGGATGAAACGTACATACACCAGCGGCTTAATCCCGACATGACCGTTTTGACGACCCGGCAGGACGGCGACCGGCAGGAACCTTACACGTGGGTACGTAAACAGGGAAAAGGACGGGTTTTTTACACCGCCTACGGCCATAACGATAGTACCTGGACAAATCCCGGTTTCCGCGAACTGGTGAATCGGGGGGTGTTATGGGCTATCGGTGAGCCGGTAACCAAACAGATCGCTAAACTGGCGATTCCGAACGTAGATATTTACGAATCGGCAAATATTGCCATTGACGACTACACCAAGCGGCACCGCGTTCCGGCCATGCAGGTGGCTTTAAAACCCGAGGAGTCTAAAAAATTGATGCAGGTGCCGGCTGATTTCGACATTCAATTGTTTGCTTCTGAGCCAGATATTACAAATCCCATTGCCATGTCGTGGGATGAACGAGGGCGGCTCTGGATTGTGGAATCAGTCGATTATCCGAATACGTTTCTGGAAACCGACGGTGCCGCCAACGATCGCATCAAAATTTGCGAAGACACTAATGGCGATGGAAAGGCCGACAAGTTCACCATCTTCGCCGACAAGCTAAACATCCCGACGAGCATGGTATTTGCCAACGGGGGCGTAGTGGTGTCGATGGCTCCGCACTTCGTTTTCCTGAAAGACACCAACGGTGACGATAAGGCCGACGTTCGGGAGAATATCATGAGCGGGTGGGATAAAAACGATACCCACTTTGGCCCTTCGAATCTGCAATACGGCTTCAATAATAAGATTTGGGGGGTGGTTGGCTCCGGCTACAGCGGCACTACCAAAGATGGTCTATCGCTGAATTTCAGAACCGGCGTTTATAACGTGAACCCCGACGGAACCGGGTTCGATTTTCTGGCGAATACGAGCAACAACACCTGGGGGCTGGGTTTTACGGAAGATAACAACGTATTTATTTCCACTGCTAACAACACCCACAGCGCATTTTATTCGATGCCAGCCCGCTACATGCAACGTAACCTGCCGGGTGCTACGTTACAGGCGGTCCAAAAAATTGATGGGCATTACGATGTGCACACTATGACCCCTAATCTGCGGCAGGTGGACGTAGTGGGCGGCTTTACGTCGGCAGCGGGGCACCATTTTTACACCGCCCGCAACTTCCCAAAATCATACTGGAATCGGGTGGCGTTTGTGTGTGAACCAACCGTTCGGCTGATTCACAATGCCATTATTGAGCCAAAGGGGGCCGGTTTTGCCGAGCAGGACGGTTGGAATATGCTTGCCAGTACCGATGAGTGGGTTGGTCCTGTGCAGGCAGAAGTTGGTCCCGATGGCGCATTGTGGGTAGCCGATTGGTACAACTTTATCATCCAGCACAACGTATTTGTGGAGCGGCAGGCTCCGTCAGAAATGGTGTTGCCGTTCAAAGATCAGCCAAAAGGGCAGGGAAACGCCTTCAACAGCCCGATGCGCGACATTAATTTTGGACGTATCTACCGCATCGTTTACAAAAAAGCGAAGCCGTACCAGCCCATTACGTTGTCGAAAAACGAACCAGTTGGGCTAATTGCCGCTCTCAAAAGCGACAATATGTTCTGGCGAATGAACGCGCAACGCCTGATTGTTGAATCGAAAAACCCGTCCCTGATTCCTGAACTTTACAAAATCATCGCGAATCCTGAGGTAGACGAAATCGGTCTGAACAGCCCCGCCGTTCACGCTCTGTGGACTCTACACGGTCTGGGGGCATTAACGGGGGGTAATCCCGAAGCGATTCAGGCAGCATCCAAAGCGTTGACGCACAAAGCCGCCGGGGTACGTAAAGCCGCCATTGAGGTGCTTCCCGCAACAAGCCATACGTTGGACATTCTTCAGAAAGTGGGGTTACTGGACGATCCAAATCTGAACGTTCGAATGGCCGCTACGTTGGCAATGGTGCAGATGCCTGCATCCGAAACTCTCGGGGCCGCGCTCTACCGGGCTTCGCTACGTCCCGAAAACGATACGGACGAATGGCTTGGACGCGCCTTATTTGCCGCTGCTGCTGTTCACCGAGCTGGTTTTCTGGCCGAAGCTGCTAAAGCAACTCCCGCTGTAGAAAATTCGCTGGCGAGCCGGTTGCTGGCGGGTATCAATAAGGAGGTTTATGCACTGCAACGACGGGCTGTCATCGCCATACCTCCCGACGTAACAGGTAAAGAGATTATCGTGAAAGGTTCAGCGGCTAAAGGATTTCGCAACCTGGAAGGATTCATTATGGGGCAAGGGGGAAAGGATGGCGGTTATGGACTGTACATAAAAGATGGCCACCTGACGATGGTGGTGAAACAAGATGGACAGGTTTATTCGGCCAGCACCAAGGAAGCACTACCAGACAATTTCGAGTTTGAAGGCCGACTGCTGAACAACGGCGAGATGGTGCTATTTGTAAACGGACAGGAAGCCGCTAAAGGGAAAGCACCTTCGCTGTTTACGAAACCGCTGACGGGTAGCATTCGGGTACAACGTGATTTTACCAATGAAAACTCGATGGGAACCTATGCGAGTGGTTATGAAACTACATCGTCCTTCGATTTTGTCGGAAATATGCAGAACGCTACGTTGGAAATACGTAACCCAACTGGCGAATTCCAGCAAGCGACTCCTAAAAAGCCAATTTCAGACAAGGCAACGGTAGTGACGATCAAGGTCGTGGAAGAGCAGATGAAATACGACACGAAACTGTTTACCGTCCGTGCGGGGCAGCCCGTCGTACTGACACTCGAAAACCCGGACATTATGCAGCATAACATCGTAATCTGCAAAACTGGAACGGCCGAGAAAGTTGGAAAAGCTGCTGATAAAATGGCGCAGGATCCGAAAAGTGTTGAAAAACACTACGTTCCACAATTGCCGGAAGTAATAGCGTCCAGTATTTTGGTCAATCCAGGCGAATCGTACACACTGGAATTTGTGGCTCCAGCCAAACCCGGCGATTATCCATTTATCTGTACATTTCCCGGCCACTGGAGCATCATGCGGGGCGTTATGCGCGTCGAAAAAGGAAGTGAATCAACGAACGTTCGATAACCAACTTATACCATGTATCGATTTATAATTTATCTCCTGCTACCAACGCTCTTTATTTCCCTTACTCGCTGCAAAACGAGTTCAAACGCCACCGCCAAAGCTGGTAAACCTATCCGCGTGCTGGTGGTAGGCGGTGGTACGTCGCATAATTTCGGAATGTGGTACCGCAACGTAGATGGCCAGACGCTGAGCCGCGATGGTTTCGCTACTGTCAACTACGTAGGCGATCCTGATTCCATGCTGACTTATCTGCCTCAGACCGACGTATTGTACCTGAGTAACAACCGGCCAATTACGAATCCAGCAGTACGTCAGGCTATTATGGATCACGCCAACGCGGGCAAGGGTTTACTGATTGCCCACGCGGCTATGTGGTATAACTGGAAAGACTGGCCTGAATACAACCTGAACCTCGTCAGTGGCGGAACCCGAAAACACGACAAGTATGGCACTTTCGACGTAACAGTGACCGACACAAACCACCCGATTACGAAAGGAGTAGAACAAAAATTCAGCCTGAAAGACGAACGCTACTACTATATTCCCGATCCTGCCGGACCGGGCATTATGGTGCTGGCCAGTTCGAGCTTAACCCCTTCTGACCCGGTTTATCCATCGGTGTTCATCGTGAAGCATCCGAAAGCACGTATCGTCGGGCTAGCGCTAGGCCACGATGCCGAGTCGCATAATTTGCCTGTTTATCAGACATTGCTGCGAAATTCTGTGGCGTGGGCAGGAAGGAGATAGAATAGTTAACGTGATCCTCCCCCTAAATCCCCTAAAGGGGACTTGGCTCGCGAGTGGACAAAGTCCCCTTTAGGGGATTTAGGGGTAAGACAAACTGATTCATAATAACTCTATTGAAAATCAAACTAAGTATCATGAGTGACCAGAAAATTACCGTTGTCATTGTTGGCATGGGCTTTGGCAAGGAGTTCATTCCCATTTACTTGCAACATCCTAATATTAACAAAGTGGGCATCTGTACCCGCAACCCCAAAACACTTGAGGAGCTCAGAACGAAATACAACCTTGATCCAGAGCTTTGCTTTGAGCATTTTGAGGATATACCCGGTCGCGACGATGTCGATGCCATTCACGTAGTGACACCCGTTCCTGACCATGCCCGTATGACGCTGGCTTCGCTCAACGCCAACAAACACACCGCCTGCACCATCCCGATGGCGATGACCAAGGAAGATTGCCAGGCAATTGTGGAAGCCAAACGACGTAGCGGCAAGGTATACATGATGATGGAAACGGCCCTCTATACGCGCGAATTCCTCTATGGTCTGAATTTAGCCGAAACCGGCGAATTAGGACGTATTCAGTTTGTTCGGGGATCGCATATTCAGGACATGAGTATGGAAGGCTGGGGCGAATACTGGAAAGGATACCCGCCGATGCTCAACGGAACGCATGCTATTTCTCCACTGCTACGTATCAACAACACAACGGCCGAAACCGTCGTCTGCCACGGGTCAGGGCGGTTGAGCGACGATTTGTCCAGCCGCTACGGATCGCCTTTTGCTGTAGAGACTGCTACGTTCACGCTCAAAAACTCCGACGTAATTGCCGAAGCCACCCGCTCGCTATTCGACGTAGTAAGGCAATACCGGGAAAGTTATGACGTGTATGGCACCAAAATGTCGTTCGAATGGGAGCAGTTGCAGGATGAAGAACACGTTATTTTCGACGGGGGTGAGAATGCCAAACGTATCAACGTACCGGATACCGACGAGTTGCTCATCGACCCGATCAAGCACTTCACGAAGCGCGAAAAAATCGACGACCCCAACCACGTATCGTTTTTGCAGGGAGCCGGTCACGGCGGATCACACCCGCATCTGGTGCAGGAATTTATGGCCGCCATCATCGAAGGTCGTAACTCGGCTGTCGATGCCGAATTAGCCGCCAATTACACCCTCGCCGGTATCTGTGCTCACGAATCGGCGATGAAAGGCGGGGAACGTATCACCATCCCAACGTATTAGACTACTTTTTTGTCATCCTGAGGTACGAAGAATCTTAAGGCGTCCCAACTCACAAATAAGGACGCCTTAAGATTCTTCGTACCTCAGAATGACAAAAACTTCGCAGAACATCTATGATTCAATTTGGCGCCAGTACGTTCATCTGGGTATCCCCGTTCTCCACGAATTCATTCGACCTGCTTTACAAAGTGGCCGACATGGGCTACGATATTATCGAAGTAGCGGTTGAAGACAAAGACCTTATCGACTGGGCAAAACTCAAAAAACTGGCTCGTGAAACAGGGCTGAAAATTACCATCAGTGGCGCATTCGGTCCAAACCGCGACCTATCCAGCGACGATGCTGCCATCCGCAAAAATGGCCTTTCGTATATCGTGGATTGCCTGCATCTGGCCGAAGCGATGGAAAGTCCCATCTTTACGGGACCGGTTTATTCAGCGGTGGGAAAAACACGCCTTGTTTCTGCCGAACGCAAGCAACAGGAACGAAACTGGTGTATCGAAAACCTGCACGAAGCGGCTGAAGTAGCCAAACAGTGTGGCGTAGTCATTGGGTTAGAACCGCTCAATCGCTTCGAAACCGACATGGTCAATACGGCCGAGCAGGCATTGTCGCTGGTGCGTGAGGTGGGTCATCCGTTTCTCAAAATCTCGCTCGATACGTTCCACAATAACATTGAAGAGAAAAGCATTCCGGCCACCATTCGGGCCATTGGAAAAGAGTTACTGTGTCATGTGCAGGGGAACGAAAGCGATCGAGGGACGCCCGGTACTGGTAATGTTGATTGGTCCGGAATCAAAGAAGCCCTGTTCGACATCGGTTACGACGGAGCTATCGTCATCGAAACCTTTGGCGCTCCTTCCGAAGAACTTGCCAGAGCTGCGTCTATCTGGCGGCCGCTGGCAAATAGTCCCGACGAACTGGCCAGCGAAGGATTAGATTTCTACAAATCGCTCTTTCGGTAGTGTATGCAAAAATCCATCATCATTATCGGTTGTTTCGATACCAAGGGCCCAGCCTTTGCCTTTTTGCGGGATTGCCTATTGGCGAGAGGTGAATCCGTCCTGACAATCAATACGGGCATGATGGAAACGGCGGTCGATTTCCCAATCGATTACGATGCGGAAGTCGTTGCCGAAGCTGCTAACGATTCGCTGGCTCGACTCCGCACAAGTCGCGACCGTGGACGAGCCATTGAGGTCATAGGAACGGGGGCGGCCTCCATCGTAACGCAGTTGGTACGTTCGGATCGGGTGAAGGGTGCAATCGGAATGGGGGGTGGGGGCGGTACGTTCGTGGCGCTTGCAGCCATGCAACCCATTCCGTTCGGGATACCCAAACTTTGTCTGTCTACAATGACTGGCAAGGATTTAACCCGGCAGGTTGGCACGAAAGACGTAACGCTAATGGCTTCGGTAGTGGACGTAGCGGGCCTGAATGGAATGCTTCGTCCTTTGATTGAACAGGCAGCTGCGACCATTTGCGCGATGGCTAACGTAACGCCGACAACGTATCATAAATCGGCAGGGCGAATTGCCATTAGTATGTTTGGCAACACAACGGCCTGCGTGAGCCACTGCACAGAACGTCTTGAAAAACTAGGCTATGAAGTGATCGCCTTTCATGCTAACGGTCTAGGTGGTCGAGCTATGGAAAGCCTGATCGCAGAAGGCCATTTCGACGCTGTGCTGGACGTAACGACCACCGAACTGGCCGATGAGTTATGCGGAGGTGTTTGCAGTGCCGGACCAGATCGACTGACGGCCGCTTCCCAAATGGGTTTGCCACAGGTAGTAGCTCCCGGATGCCTGGATATGGTTAATTTCAGCCAGCCCGACACGGTTCCGACACATTACCTGCATCGACAACTGTACAATTGGACACCGACCGTAACGCTCCTGCGAACCAACGAATTGGAGAATGAACAGTTAGGAAAGCTATTGGCCCAAAAAGTGAATAGGTCAAAAGCGGACGTAACGGTCGTTTTGCCGTTGAACGGCGTTTCGCAGATTGACGCAGTCGGGAATGATTTTTACAAGCCTGAGGTAAACAAGTTGCTTTTTGACGCAATAAAAAGCAATCTTTCCGAACGAGTGCGAGTGATTGAGTCTCCCACACACATCAACGACCCGGCGTTTGCCGATGTACTGGTGACGAGTTTACTGGAATTATTACAAAGAAAATAAAGCAAGACGTATCGTATGCCGAATCAATGGACGGGAAAAGGAAATCCCTATACGAGAGCCGAAGTCAGAGAGCGATTACAGACTACGCTCAATTGCCAGAAAGCCATTATTGCCGCCGGTGCCGGAACGGGCATCAGTGCCAAATTCATCGAGAAAGGGGGTGCCGATCTGATTATTATTTACAACTCCGGGCGGTTCCGCATGTCGGGTCATGGCTCTACGGCGGGTCTGATGGCCTATGGAGATGCCAATGCCGTAGCGATGGAAATCGGTGAGTTTGAAGTGCTGCCCGTTGTTGAAGAAATTCCGGTGATTTGTGGAGTCCACGGCTCTGATCCCCGCCGACGGATGTGGCATCATCTATTGAAAGTGAAAGATATGGGGTTCTCCGGTGTTAATAATTTCCCCACGCATTGCATTGTCGACGGGCATTTCCGGCAGGTGCTGGAGGAAACCGGAATGGGTTTCGATAAGGAAGTTGAAATGGTACGTCTGGCGAGTAAAATGGATTTATTCTCCATCGTATACGTAGCAACGCCCGACGAAGCCCGCCAAATGGCTGAGGTAGGCGCCGACGCAATTATTGCCCACGTCGGAACAACCATCGGTGGGTCAATCGGCGTTACGGACGCAAGCTGTTCGATGGATGAAGCTGTCGAACGAACGCAAGCTATTATTGACGCAGGAAAGGCAATTAATCCCGACATCTTCTTCCTGGCGCACGGCGGTCCTATCAATACGCCCGACGATGTGCGCATCGTACTCGACCGAACGAACGTACAGGGTTTTGTAGGCGCTTCGTCGTTGGAACGTATGGGTGTAGAAGCATCTTTGACAGAATTGACCCGAAAATTCAAGTCGCTCACTCTGTAGAAAACTGTCTGTTGCACTTTTGCAAATTAGCCCAAACCCCCGAAGTTTGGGCTTGTTTTTGTACAGAACGTGAGTTAGGGATATTCTAAAATTAACTAATTGATTAATAGGGTCTTGCTGGTTTTTTGTCATCCTGACGCAGGAAGGATCTTAACGTGTCTTTATTCTCAGGTTAGGATATTTTAAGATCCTTCCTGCGTCAGGATGACAAAAAGTAGCTACCATAATTCACGTTAAATAGAAATTAATCAAAGGGTCAGCAATACGTTGGCTCATCCACTACTCCTGTTACAGAGAAAGTTAATTCATATGGGTAGTCCAATGCCAACTAACCATCCGGCGGCTATATCGACCTACGTAGCGCCGATTGTTCAATTCGGTAAAACAGTCCAATCGCTCTCCATTTATGCACTCAGCGCTACTTGTTATTGATTTCAGTTGGTTCCTCAATCCGTTGCCTGACTACTTTTACCCTGTTTCTTATCAGTAATCAACTACGTTCGCGCTTAACCAACTCTACTTTATGCAATGGCTATTTCTGGCAGTGTTCCTGTTTTTACTGTTACTGGGGGTGAACGGAGGGATATGGGCCTATTATTTGGGAGCTAAAAAAATAGCCGATCCAGTCGTTTTGGGGATAAGTTTAGCAACAGCACAATACGTTTTATTTACATTATTTGGAATAAGCTGCTTCCTGCTGGTATCGGTAGCCATTTGTCAGGAGCGCGTGAAAAGTCGTAAACGAGCCAAAAAATGTAAGAAATACCATTCGGCCCCGCTTTCTCAGGCAAAATGATTTGTAGCCAACGTCCGGCTGCTACAGGGCAATTACTGAATTGCCGATTCTCTTTCTTCACTCATTTATCCACTTTCACCTGACTGTTGGTGGATTGAAATTTGAAACCTATTCGCTGTCAGGTTAAGCGCGTTTAACGCAACTGTAAAACCAGATTGGCACGATTTTACGTACCTTTCCAGATAAAAATATGTTGAATGCGTCTTCTTTGCCTGTTCTTCTGTCTGCTGTCATTTTCAGCCTACGCACAACTCAAAGGCTGGCAGGAGATTACCATATCCGAAGGCTTATCGCAAGGTATGATCTATGATCTCAAACAGGATCAGAAGGGATTTATATGGGCAGCTACCAAAGATGGATTGAATCGCTATGACGGTTACAATTTTACTGTTTTTACCCACGATGCCTATAATAAATATAGTATCTCGTCGAATGCCTGCTCAACCTTATTAGTGGATCGCCGTGGGCGACTATGGATAGGAACGTTAAACCAGGGTCTCAATCTATATGATGACCGAACGCAGCGATTCTACCATATCGATATGAGTGACCCGGCATCACCCGACGCCGGTAATTACGAAATTATCTCACTAAACGAAGACCTTGAGGGAAATATCTGGGTGGGAACCAGTCAGAATAAACTCGTCAAAATTACACTATCTGATTCGCTTAAATCCGGCTACCCCAATCAGGCGAATGCCACTGGACTGGTTCAATTTAGCAGATTTTCATTCCCTTTTTTTGGTGCCGACATCCGAAACGCGCCCACGCATATTGTCTTTCATCCTGATGGGAAAGCGATGGTTAGTGCCGCCAGAGGATTGTTTTCGCTCAACTGGCAGCATCCAAAAGGAGCCACCCAAGTCGTCCAATTTGGTAGTATGGCTTCCCTGGTTCAGATTACGCCGAAAACTGCCCGGTCCGATTACTGGTTTGGATTCAGTTCCGATACGCTCATTGGTTGGCAAGGGAGCAAACACAGGATCATCCGGTTACCGCCCATCAAAAACTATAATGTGTATGTAGCCGCTATAGATGACCAGACAATAGCCGTAGCGACGCCCGACTTTTTGTGGCTGATGTCGCCTGAACAGCTCTTTGCACAGGACAGCTTGTCGTCGCGTAATGCATTTGCTATTATGCCGCCGAATGTCTTTGCCGTTTCTAAATTGCTCATCGATAAGACCGGCAATATCTGGGTGGGAACGGGCGGATATGGTCTGCGACGATTCAGTCCGCGTATTAAGCAATTTAAGACCTACCTTCAGAGTAGCTCACTCTCGTACATATTTCAGGATAAACAGGGGCAGACGTATGTTCGGGATCAGTTCGATTTTGGGCGATTAGACCGTTCCAGTAATCGTCGGATCAAGATTCCGTTTCGGGATAATGTCAGCACGGTTAAATACGATCATGCAAATTATTTCATGCAGGATCGTCGGGGTTTTTTCTGGGCATCAGTCAATAAATCCCAGACCAATTCCGCTTCCCATCAGTTCGTGAAGTTTTCGGAGAATTGGCAACGATTAAAAACGTATTTGCTGCCGCCCGGCACTGCTATTGGTCTCTACGGCAACCAAACCCGAGAAGACAAAGCGGGGCATCTCTGGATTGGAGCGATGAATGGGAAACTCCTTCGATTTGACCCGACCACCGAAACCTTTGCTACATTATCTTATCAGCATCTGTTGCCCCGACAGGCTGCCGAAGTCGAAACCTATTCTCTTTATTTCGACAAGGCCGGTACAGGCTGGATTGGTACGCAAAGCGGTCTTATCCGGGTCGAGCATCCACAGACAAAGCCAGTTTTTTCGGTTTATAAAAATGATGTTTCCAAACGCGAAAGCCTGAGTAACGATTTTGTATCAAGCACCATCGACGATCCTGATCAGCCTGAAAAATTCCTCTGGGTAAGTACAAAAGGCGGTGGACTGGAACGTCTCGATAAGCAGACGGGGCAGTTTCAGCATTTCACCGAAGCGCAGGGCTTACCCAATAAAGTAGTGTATGGAATCTTGACAGATGAGTTTAAAAACCTCTGGATGAGCACCAATCGGGGACTGACTCAATTTAACCCCCGAACACTTAAATTTCGGAATTATACCAAAGCCGATGGTCTTCAGGACGACGAATTCAACACGGGCTCGTTTCTTAAAATGGCATCGGGCGAGCTACTTTTTGGGGGCGTAAACGGGCTTACGGCTTTTCGACCAAAAGACGTAGCAGCTACTACGTCCGGTTCGACTCCGCTGGTTCATATCATCGGGTTAAAAATCAATAATGAAGCCGTTGCGGTAGGTACTCCTGATGGCATTTTACCAGAAAGCATCGAACAATCGCACCGGCTCGATTTGTCGCATACCCAAAACTTGGTGACGCTGGAATTTGCCCTGATGGATTACACCAATTCGACCAAAAATCAGTTTCGCTACCGGCTGGATGGGATCGATCAGGATTGGGTAGAGGCTGGCACCAATCGCTTCGCCAACTATGCGCAACTTCCCAGTGGTACGTATACGTTTGAAGTTGAGGGTTCGACGAATGGTGACGTCTGGAGTAAATCCGTTCCGCTGACCATTCGAATTCATCCACCGTTTTACCGCAGCTGGTGGGCGTATTTGCTGTATTTCTGTATTGTACTGATAATCGGCTGGCAGTTGTATCAATTCCAGAAACAACGGTGGATGCTGCAACAACAGGTAGCTTTTGAGCATAAAGAGGCCAGTCGGCTGGCGGAGCTTGATACGTTGAAAACGCAGTTTTTTACGAATATTTCCCATGAATTCCGTACTCCACTGACGTTGATTCTGGGCCCACTGACGGATTTGAAGCAACGGTTTCGGACCGAAAAGGTCGTTACGTTAACGGAACCGGTTGTTACGTTAATGCAGCAAAACAGTAATCGATTACTTAGTCTGATCAACCAGCTCCTCGACCTGAGCAAACTGGAAGCCAATCAACTTAAAGCAGAACCTCAACCGGGCAACATCGCTACGTTCTTCAGTACGCTTGCCTCTTCCTTCAGTTCGCTGGCGCAAAGTCGACAGATTCAGTTCTCGTTTACGCAACCACATATTCACCTTTGGGCTAGTTTCGATCGTGACAAGATTGAAAAAATAGTAACCAATTTATTGTCAAACGCTTTCAAGTTTACGCCAGCTGACAAACAGGTTCATCTACGTATCGACTACCCGTCTATAGGTGCAACCGGCGAGTTTGTCATTACCGTAGAAGATACCGGTATTGGCATTGCCCCGGCTAATCTGGGTGCCATATTTGAGCGTTTCTACCAGGTCGATAGTAAAGCGAATCGAATGTACGAAGGCACGGGTATCGGGTTATCGTTGGTCAACGAACTGGTAAAGGTGCTGGGCGGTACAATCACCGTCGCGAGTACGGAAGGCGTCGGTACGACGTTCACCGTTCGCCTGCCGCTTGTTGGAGTTGAGCAGCCAATGATAGGAGAGGAGATTCAATCGCCTGAACCGATGGAACGTAGTACGGTGCCTCAGGAAGTTCTGAACGATACGTTATCACCAGCCCCGGCCTCCGACAATTTGCTGCTCATTATCGATGACAACGCTGACATTCGAGCTTACGTACGTAGCGTATTTGAATCGGACTATCGCATCCTTGAAGCCGAAGATGGACTGGATGGTCTTGAGAAAGCAACGGCCACTCTGCCCAACATAATCATCTGTGACTTGATGATGCCCCGTCTCGACGGACTTGGCTTTTGTCGGTTACTGAAGAATCAGGAAGTTACCAGCCACATTCCTGTAGTGATGCTGACGGCGAAGGCAACCGTGGAAGACCGCATCGAAGGATTTGAACTGGGTGCCGACGATTACCTGACCAAGCCCTTCAACCAGTCGGAGCTTGCGGTTCGGGTACGTAATCTGCTTCAGAAGCAAGCCCGATTGCAGCAGTATTATAGCGGTAAAATTGAGGTGGCAAACGAAGCGATTAATGAGCCAGTTCACTCCCCGAAAGAAGACGCCTTTTTAAAGAAAGCGAATACTGTAGTGATGTCGAGGATAGCCGATAGCAGCTTTGGCGTGGAGGATTTTAGCCAGCAGATGAATATGAGCCAAAGCCAGTTGGTACGTAAACTAAAAGCACTGACTGGCCAGCCCGCTGTGGAGTATATACGTACTGTTCGACTGGAGCAGGCTGCTGAGCGACTGCGTCAGGGAGAGAGCGTTTCGGAAGCAGCCTATCAGGTAGGCTTTGAAAGTTTGTCGTATTTCACGCGCGTTTTTCAGGAAAAATATGGTGTATTGCCCTCCGCTTATGAATCATTGATTCAACCCAATAAAGACTAACTAAAGTTACTAATATTGTAAAATAATAAATTAAATAGGCCAATAATTGGTCTGTTTTTTATTATAAAACACTTAAAAGTGTAACGATGACGAAAATGAGCAAAGGATTGACGAAAGAGAGTTAACACCGGGCGCCTACTAACAGTCAATTTTACGCCTGTCAATCAGATAGCCTTATTGGCTGCGTCCCTACTCATTCTGGTCATGAAACACTACGTCTACCCGCTCATTTTACCTCTCTTTAACGGACCATCTCTATCGATGGGCAATGGCACCGCCAAAGCCTGGTTCATAACCGACATTCAGGGCAATCCAGCCTCCATCGGTTTTTCGCTGCGCAAAACAGCATTCGACAATTTGCCTGTTACGTTGTATACCACCGATCCCACACGCACCAGCATACGTATCAATGCCGATGGGAGACAGGACGTAGCGCTTATTGTATTCACCAAACGGTAAAGGCTTTCCGCTTCCTACACCCTTCCTCTTTTTTCCACTCAATTGATCTGGGATAGTGATTGGCTATCTCCAATAATTTCTACGTGAATCCTTAGTCTATACCGTTTATGAATTTTTATTTACCGACTTTTTCAGGCTTGTTACGTTTCCTGATGCCTTTGCCGCTCGTGGCATTGCTGAGTTTGTGTCTCACGACGCAGGCGCAGACTATCCGCTACGTTAAACCATCGGCTTCGGGTACCGGCGATGGTACGTCCTGGGTCAATGCTTCGGAAAACTTACAAACCATGATCAACGCCAGTACGTCGAATGATCAGGTTTGGGTGGCGGCTGGTACGTATACACCAACCTCTACAACCGGTCCCGACAGCCGGACTGTCAGCTTTTCAATGAAGAACGGAGTCGCTATCTACGGCGGCTTCGCAGGAACGGAAACGATCTTAACACAACGTAATACAGGTAGTAATTCGACCGTTCTCTCGGGTGAAATTGGTGATCCAACCAGCACGACCGACAACAGTTACCACGTCATCAGCAATACAAGCGTGAACAACACGGCTCTGCTGGATGGCTTCACCATTATGGGTGGACGGGCAAACGGTAGAAGTAGCAATAACACAACCACTGGAGGTGGAATGTTCAATACCGGCAGCGGTCCGAAGGTGGTTAACTGCCTTTTCATCGGTAATAGCGCGACTAACGGCGGAGGGGTTTATAACCTAAGCAGCAGTAACCCATCCCTCATCAACTGCGCGTTTCTGAACAACACGGCTAGCTCCGTAGGTGGGGCACTATATAATAATAATAGTAATCCGACGCTGACTAACTGTTCTTTTCAGGGCAATTCAGCAGTTATCAGCGGGGCTATTTATAATATAATAGGCACGACTACCTTAGTTAACAGCGTATTGTTTGGCAATGGCAGTAGTGTCATTAGTGGTAACGTATCGGCCAGTTACTGTTTGTTCGAAGCTACCGTAACGGGTTATTCCAGCGTAACGGGTAACATCACCACCAGAGTTACTCCTTTTGTGAGCACAAGCAGTGTCGCCCTAACCAACTGTACACTCGCTATCGATTCGGGCAATCCGACCACTACGTCGGCAACGGTTGGCCTCACCGATTTGGCAGGAAATCCTCGTTTCTATGCGAATGATCGGATCGATATGGGGGCCGTGGAATATCAGGGGATGGGAAACGGATTTGCCCTCTCACTCACCAGCGCCCCCAGTACTACGCTCTCCTGCGCTGCTACCAGCCTGACACTGACAGCGTCTGGCAGTGCTAATGGCCCGTTTTCCTACACGTTCGCACGGACTGGCGGGGGCGGAATTCTCAATCAGAACGTAACAGATGGAATCGCACAGATTAACGTAGCGGGGATCTATTCGGTAACCGCAACAAACGCAGTGGGTTGTAGCAATCCCAGTTCAATAACGATTGTCAGTACGATTCCGGTGGTCAGTAATCCAACTGTAAATACAGCCACTGTGGGCGTTCCCTTCAGTCAGACCTTTACTGCATCGGGTGGGGGCGTTAGTCCGTATAGTTTCAGTATAGTGGGTGGCAACGTACCATCCGGTCTGAATCTGTCAACGGCCGGTGTGCTCTCAGGTACGCCTGCGCAAAGTGGTAATTTCTTGATTGATGTGCAGGGAAAGGATGCCAACAACTGTATGACTAACGTATCAACGTTCCCGATAACGGTCTACATCCCTCCGCAACCCACCCTGTATGCAAAGGCAGGAGCCAGCGGCACGGGCAGCAGTTGGGCCGATGCATCGGGAGATATACAAACCCTGATTAACACACCGGGTGCACAACAGGTCTGGGTAGCGGCTGGTACGTATACACCTACAAGTACAACAGGTCAGGATAGCCGCACCGTAAGTTTTTCGATGAAAAGTGGCGTGGCGATTTACGGTGGTTTTGCCGGAACCGAAACTACGCTCAGCCAGCGAAACCCGGCGAATAACCCAACGATTCTGTCGGGCGAAATTGGCGATCCGACCAGCACGACTGACAACAGTTTTCATGTCATCTATAATAACAACCTAGACAGGACTGCTGTACTGGATGGTTTCACCATCACGGGTGGTTATGCTAGGAGCGGTAATACGTTTGAGTCGGTAGGAGCTGGTATGGCTAATGTTGTCAGCAGCCCGACGATAAGCAATTGCTGGTTTGATGGTAATTACGCGCCACTTAGCGGGGGGGGGATGTACAATGGGGATAACAGCAGCCCACTCGTGACGAACTGCGCGTTTTTGAGTAATACGGCGGCAGCCGGTGGTGGTATTTATCATGAAAATGGTGCTACAGACCTCATCAACTGTACATTTCAGGGAAATCAGGCAACAGTCAACGGTGGTGCCATCTCCACCTATGGCACTAGCCTTACCATTACCAACTGCATTCTTTTCAACAATGGGGGCGCTACTGGTTTATACAATAATGGTGGTCTTGTGCGGGCTCGTTACTCGCTGTTTGAAGTCGGGATGACGGGATACACCAGTCTAACCGGAAATGTCAGTGCCAGTAGTTCGCCCTTTGTGAGCACCACCGGTATCGCACTTAATTCTTGCGCTCCGGCCATCGACGCGGGTTCTCCAGCCAGTCAGACGGCTCTCAGCGGCCCCTATTCGTCAACAGCATTACCCGTAACCGATCTGGTCGGTAACCCCCGCATTTTTGGCAACGTAGTGGACATGGGAGCTGCTGAGTTTCAGGCAGCGGGCAATGGATTTGCTGTTACGTTATCGGCCAGCCCCAGTACCACCCTGACCTGCAAACAAACCTCCCTAACGCTCACCGCAGTGGGCAACAACGGTGCTCCATTCACGTATTCGTTTACGGGCGGAAGCATCATCAGCCAGAGTCAGTCGGCAGGTACGGCCGTTATCAATACGCCCGGTACGTATACCGTATCCGCAACGAATGCGCAGGGTTGCGCCAATGCACAAGTCATTTCCATCACCAGCAAAACGCTGATCGTGGTTTCGAATCCGACGGTCAATACGGCTACAGTCGGTGCTACGTTCAGTCAAACCTTTACGGCGTCTGGTACCGTAAGCCCATACAGCTTCAGTTTAGCCAGTGGAAGCCTGCCATCCGGTCTGAGTCTCTCAACAACTGGCATACTTTCCGGTACGTCGACCCAGAGCGGCAGTTTTTCATTAGTTGTGATGGCCCGTGATACTAATACGTGTACGGCTATTGGTTTAACCTACGTACTGACGATTCCTGTACCTCCCCCCACGCTCCGCTACGTTCGGGCAGGAGCCAATGGCGACGGAACCAGTTGGGCCAATGCATCGGGCGATTTGCAGAGTCAGATCAGTGCGACAGGTGTTTTGCAGGTTTGGGTCGGAGCAGGTACGTATAAACCAACCAGCACAACGGCACGTACCATTAGTTTCTCGCTGAAGAGTGGCGTGGCGATTTACGGGGGCTTTCCTGCTACGGGCACACCTGCTATGACAGACCGAAATCCGGGCAGTTTTACCACTATCCTCTCGGGCGAGATCGGCGATCCCAGTACTACAACGGATAACAGCTACCACATCCTTGTCGGTACTGGATTAGCAAATACGACAATCCTCGATGGGTTTATCATCACAGGTGCCAGAGGCCTTGGCGCATCAATCGTTGATGGTAATGGAGGTGGCCTCAGTATGTCGCAGAGTAGCCTGCAAATTCGGAATTGTGTATTTGTAGACAATTATGCTAACAACCGGGGTGCTGGCATCTACAGCTCTACAACCGACGTGTCGTGTAGCCCTCTGATAGTCAACTGCGCGTTTATCCGAAATACCGGCCCCAACATGGGAGGTGCCATCTACAATGGGGGATTTTTTGCGAACAATAGTCCTGTACTCATTAACTGCTCTTTCCTTGATAACACGGCTTTTTCGGGTGGGGCCATTTTTAATGAAGGCACTCAGACAACCTCCGTTCCGCAGCTTACCAACTGCATCTTTTTCGGAAATTATGCTTCCTCTATTTTCGGGAATACTACGTTCGGGAATAGCACCAATACGGTACCGCCTTCGGCTCGCTACTCCTTATTCGATGCTTCGACAACGGGTTACACGAGTGTAACCGGTAACATTACTACCACTACATCGCCCTTTGCCAGCACAGCCAACGTCATGCTGGCTGCTAATTCGCCTGCCATCGACGCGGGCGACCCTGCTACCACAACCGCTACGGTGGGTTTAACCGATCTGGCGGGTAATGTCCGGTTTGAAAACGGCCGGATCGACATGGGCGCTTATGAGTATCAGCCCTGCCCGTCGAATCTACTAACCAGTGTCAAAAACGGGAGCTGGAATGATCCTGCTACGTGGTCCTGCAATCAGGTGCCGGCTGCGGATAACGTAGTGACGATTGCCCATCAGGTTACGGTGCCCGCCAGCACGATGGTGAACTGCCAGCGTATCCGCTACGTAGCGCAGGGGCGATTAACCTTTAGCACTGGTGGTAAGGTCCGACTAGGGCAATAATGGCGCGTTACGTTTCGACTGACCCATCCAACTTAAAAATAGCATCCACTTCAGTAATCAAATTCGTGTAACCGTCAGGTACTTACAACGTATCTCTACCTGAGCACTTTAACTATCTTATTTATGAACTCACTTTTGCTTTTTCAGCAACGTATCACCAGTCTGCCGGTATGTGTACTACTCATGGTACTGCTTACGGTAAGCATCATTACCGAGGCACAAACGATCCGCTACGTTAAACCAACGGCAACTGGTACAGGCACCGGAGATAGTTGGGCCAATGCTTCTTCGAACCTCCAGGCGATGATTGATGTCAACGGTGTGCAGCAGGTCTGGGTGGCTCGTGGTACATACAAACCCACTACGAGTAACGACCGCACTATTGGCTTTAAGATGAAAAATGGGGTAACTATATACGGAGGCTTTGCTGCTACTGGTACCCCAACGTTTGCACAACGTAACCCCACCAGTTTCACGACGGTGCTCAGCGGGGATATTGGTACAGTGGGCACCACCGGCGATAACAGTTACCACGTAGTTAACAATGACCAGACGGGTATTGACAATTCGGCGGTGCTGGATGGCTTTGTCATCCGGAATGGTAATGCCAATGGCACTGGCAATGATATTGAGGGAGGTGGCATGATTAACGTGTTGACCAGCCCTACGGTGCGTAATTGTGTCTTCATCAGTAATCTGGCTTCTTCTTATGGTGGGGGGATGCTGAATTATAGCAGTAGCCCGATTGTCACTAACTGTAGCTTCCTGAATAATTCGACTAATCAGGGCGGGGGAATGTACAATGATGGCAGTAGCCCTGGTTTGACTAACTGTAGCTTTCAATCTAATACGGCTATAACTAGTGGCGGGGGGATATACAGTATTGGCGTCAGCAGCTTAACGGTAACTAATTGTAACTTTCAAGCTAATTCGGCTAATCAGGGTGGAGGAGTGTTCAATCAAGGCGGTACTCCAAATTTGACCAACTGCAGCTTTCAGAATAATTCGGCTGCTGATGGCGGGGGAGGAATATTTAATGCAGGCAACGGTGTTGTGACGTTAACCAACTGCGTGCTGTTTGGCAATGGTGCAATAAATACCATCACCAATACTAATTCTAGTAGTAACTCTCTGACGGCTACCTACTGCCTGTTTGAGAGTTCAGTGACGGGCTACTCCGGCAACAGCAACCTCACCACTGCCATCTTGCCCTTCGTCAGCAACACCGATGCCCGGCTTAACGCCTGTTCACCGGCCATCAATACCGGTAACAACGCGGCCAACTCCACTACCACCGATCTGGCGGGCAGTACGCGGGTGTTTGGCAGTAGCATCGATATAGGGGCTTATGAATATCAGAGCGCCCCCGTCACCCTTACCGTCAACAACCCCGGCGTCACTACTGCTAACGCTGGAACCTCTTTCAGTCAGAGCTTCTCCGTCAGTGGCGGCACAACTCCCTACAGTTTTACGCTCGGCAGTGGTACGTTGCCAAGAGGCTTGAGTCTGTCCTCTACGGGTGTGCTGAGTGGCATTCCCACTCAGAGCGGCAGTTTCACCATCACTGTACGAGGCACCGACGCCAGTGGCTGTACGAACCTGAGTTCGCCCTACGTATTGACTGTAACAGCCTCAGGAGGGCCAATCCGCTACGTTAAACCAACAGCCAGTGGCAGTGGCGACGGTAGTTCGTGGGGCAATGCTTCCTCGAACCTGCAAGCCATGATTGACCTCAGCAACAGTGGCCATGAAGTCTGGGTGGCGCAGGGTACGTACAAACCTGGTGGCGATGCCAACACCGATCCCAATCTAAGTTTCTCTATGAAGAACGGAGTGGCAATCTACGGGGGATTCCTGGGTAACGAAAACAGCTTGAATGAACGACCTGCCGTCAACCCGACTACTGGTCAGCCCAGCAATAGCATTCTGAGTGGTGAAATTGGTAATCCCGGTACGGTTGAAGACAACAGCCTGCACGTCATCGACAACCCACCGGGGCTGACACAATCGGCGGTGCTGGATGGCTTCGTGATTACCAAAGGATATGGGTTAAGACCAGAACAAAATCAGTACGAAGGTGGTGGTGGTGTGATAAACCGGGGTAACGGTAATGGTCAACTATGCAGCCCCACTTTCCAGAACTGCCTGTTTTTAGAGAATGCTGCAGGCGGTGGTGGCGGTATGAGTAATTTCGGGTACGATGGTGGAAACAGTAGCCCAGTATTGACAAACTGCGTGTTCCGAAATAATTCTGGTTTGAGCGGTTATGGAGGGGGCATCGTTAATTCTGTCTATAATGGAGGTACAAGTAATGTACGGATCAGCAATAGTTTGTTCATAAACAATTATGCGCTGTTCGGCGGAGGAATAGGCAATGGCGATGGGGGATTTACAGCGCTTAATCTGACTAACTGTTCGTTTATCGGCAACGAGTCGAATAATGGCGGAGGGGCACTGTACAGTTATCAGACCAGTCATTCGTTTACGATCACGAACTGTTCTTTTCAGGCTAACATCGCTGATTATGGGAATGTGATCTATACGTCTGGTAATGTCACCCTCACAAATAGTGTGGTATTCAACAATGGACCACTTAACCAACAGCCCATTATGGCACATAGTGGCGGTGTTGTGACGGCTACCTATACCTTGTCTGATGTGAATTTGGCGGGTACCGGCAATATAGTAACTACGGTTTCTCCTTTCGTCAGCACTACGTCTACCCAGCTCAAAGGTTGCTCTCCGGCCATCAACGCCGGTAACAGCGCAGTTTACAACGGGCCAGCCACCGATCTGGCGGGCAATACGCGAATGTTTGGCAGCACGATTGACATGGGTGCTTATGAGTATCAGGGAGCCCCCACGGCCATCAGCATAATTAATCCAGCGACAACAACAGCAGCACTGGGCAGCCTGTTCAGTGGTACGTTTACGGCGACTGGCGGCTCCGGTAATTATAGTTTCAGCATAACCAGCGGTGCGTTGCCTACCGGTATTTCGCTGGCTAGTACGGGTGTGTTGGGTGGTACGCCCACTCAAACGGGTAGTTATTCGATCACGGTTCGTGCCGTCGATGCCAGTGGTTGTTCAGGTTCGAGTGCTACGTATACGCTGGTGGTGAATCAGGCTGTCGCTACTATCGCTGGGCTGGCTGCTACGTCTAACACTGTATGTGTAGGAAGTCCTCTCACCATCACTGCCACCATCGGCAACGTAACGGGTAGTTATGCCTTCACGCTCACTAACGGCGCTAGCACTACCACGGGTACTACGTCCAGTACGTCGTTCAGCCAGAATATGACGGCGGCTGGGGCAGGTTCTCAGACATTCACGCTGACCATACTGGCTTCAGGACAACAAGCTTCATCGACCACCAACGTAACGGTCAATCCAATTCCTACGCCCACCTTATCGGCTAATTTTGGTGGTACGTTGACCTGCGCCCATACGTCTCTGACGCTGACGGCGGGCGGAGGTACTACGTATGCGTTCAGCGGACCGACTATAGTTAGTCAGAATCCAACGGCAGGCACAGCGGTAGTGAGTGCGAGTGGTACGTATTCAGTAGTCGTAACCTCATCGGGCTGTTCGGCTACGACATCGGTGCAAGTCAGTCAGGACAGCAGCGTGCCTACGGTAAGTATCTCACCCTCCATCGGAACGCCGACCGGTGTTACGTTAAGTTGTGCTACGCCAATGGTGAGTTTGAGTGCAGTGGGCAGTGGGACGTACCATTGGAGCACTGGGGCCATTACGTCGAGCATCAGCGCTACGTCAGCTAATACGTATTCCGTTACGTTGACAAGTGCCGATGGCTGCACCGCTACCACCAGTATCGTGGTGAGTCAGGATAATACCTTGCCAATGGTTTCCATCTCGGCTAATCCGTCGCTGACGATCACGCCCGGTCAAAGTGCGACCCTTACGGCTAGTGGCGCTGCTACGTATCGTTGGTCGACGGAGGTTACTACCAACTTCATTGTTGTCAATAACCCAGGTCCTTATTCGGTTACGGGTTCCGTTGGGAATTGCTTCGCTCAGGCGTCGGTTACGGTTTTCCAGACGACTCAGCCGACCGGTTCTTTCGCCATTACCGCCGTGACCACTAACAGCTGTAACCAGATTGGGGTTGATCGCTATGCAGTCGGTTTTACTCCTCAGTACGCTGGTCTTAACGGACAACCGGTCAGCGTTTCGGTGGTTAACGAGATGTTCCCAACTACGGCGCCGGGACCGTATACCCTCCTGTTGTACAATGATAATCCGACGATTGTCCTAAAAGCGCAGCAGGCAGGAACTGTCGGTGAAGTTTCGTTTAGCTACAACTGGCTGGCTAATTGTAACAATCCACAGTCCAACACGCCCCCTCGCGTCAATCAACCCCTGGTCGATCAGGTGGCTCGTGTAGGCGAAGGATTTGGCTACACCATTCCGCAGACGGCGTTTACTGATAATGAAACTCCGCAAAGTCTGGTGTTGTCGGTTGCTGGATTACCGGCGGGATTAAATTTTACGCCACCATACCAAATCGGAGGTGTTCCCGGAGTGTCGGGTGTGAGTAGTGTCACTGTTACGGCAACTGATCCGCAGGGGCTTTCGGTCAGTACCAGTTTCCGGCTGACGGTCGTTGAACAAACGGCGACCAATACTCCGCCAACGGTGGTCAATCCGGTGTCGAATCAGGTGGCCATCGTACAGCAGCCGTACAGTCTCAATCTGGCCACTACCTTCACCGATGCCCAGACACCGAATGCGCTCACTCTGACGGCCAGCGGGTTACCGACGGGTGTATCGCTGACCGGAACCACGCTGTCTGGTACGCCTTCGCAGACCGGTACGTCTACCGTTACGTTGACGGCAACCGATCCGGATGGACTCACCACAAATACCAGCTTCGGTTTCACGGTGCAGCCTGCGTCAGTAACGGCAACCGGGCCTTTCGCGATCACGGGTGTTAATCCGATCACCTGTACCCAGTTGAGTAGTAACCGATATGCCATAAGTTTTATGCCTCAGTATGCGGGTTTGAACGGACAAACCATCAATTTTCAAGTGGTTAATGAGATGGCTCCTACAACGGCACCGGGGCCATATTCGCTCCAGCTTTACAATGACAATCCGACGATTGTGTTGAAAGCCAGCCAGGACGGTAGTGCGGGTGAGGCATCATTTAGCTATAACTGGCTAGCCACTTGTACCAATCCCCAGCCCAATACACCTCCTCGTGTCAATCAGCCGCTGACCAATCAGGTGGCTAAGGTCGGCGAAGGGTTTGGCTACACCATCCCGCAAACGGCGTTTACAGATAATGAGTCACCTCAAAGTCTGGTCTTATCAGTCACTGGTCTACCGGCGGGCTTGAATTTCAGTTCGCCAACTCAGATTGGCGGAGTACCAAGTGTGACGGGCGTGAGTACAGTGGTCGTCACGGCCACTGATCCACAGGGATTGAGTGTGAGTACGAGTTTTCTGCTGACGGTCAATCCAGCAAACGCAAACAATGGATTTGCTATCACGGGCGTGCAAACACTGAGTTGCGTAACTATCAGTGCCAACAAGCGGGCCATTGCGTTCACTCCTCAGTATAGCGGTCTAACGGGTGAGCCGGTGAGTTTCTCGGTAGTCAATGAACTGCTGCCCACTATCGCATCGGGTCCTTACTCGTTGACGCTGTACACCGATAATGTGACGCTTCAACTGCAGGCTCAGCAGGGTAACAGCACAACCAGTTATACCTACAACTGGCTGGCGGCATGTGGTTCTAATAGTCGACAGGGGATAATGGAATCAGGAACAGGTTTACAGGTTCGCGTACTGGGCAATCCGGTAGAAGGCGACTGGATGCGCGTGCAAATCAGCGGTGTTTCGGGGCAAAAGGTCGATCTGGGCCTGGTTGATCAACAAGGGAAACTCGTTGCCAAACAGCAGCTTTCGGAAGCTGGTCAAACCGATACAGTTAGTCTGCCGATACGTGGGCAATCAGGGTTACTTATTCTGAGTGTACAAACGAATCAGCAGCGTCAGCAACTGAAAGTGATTATCCGTTAAGTGAACCGAGTGCTCAGGAATCCTCAGTACTGTCTGGGGCTTCCTGAGCACTTAATCTAGTGAACGTAAATAATAGCTAAATCAACGCATTGCTGACGCTTAGGGCTTCGACAGGCTCAGCCTGACAAGCCAATTTGAGTCAGCAAATTCAAGTAGACTGTCAGGCTGAGCCTGGTCGAAGCCAATGCACTGTAAACGAATTGGCGAATTGAGCCATCAATCCAGAATTTACGTTAGTTAAGGAATTTTTTGCCAGTGAGAACCGACAAATTGGGATTTAATGCCTGACCTTCGTATGACGAATAAACCAGCGAGCCGCAGCCTTTTGGAGTCCGTCGTAATCTGAGTCATTGTCAGAAGCCCAGGCGATAAACCCATCAGGACGTATCAGTACAGCGCTTACACCTAATTGATCTTTTGCGCTGCCTGCGATATAGTTGATCTGCCCTTCGTATTCACTTGCCAGCGCTTTACGTAACGTAACACTTTCAAAGTCAAGTAGTATGCCTCGACCATCATACATGCGTTCGCCAATCGTTGTACCGTCTTCCAGCTCAAAATTGGGAACGCTACGTCCTACAAAAGGGTGATCTCCTCCGAGGGTATAGTGTGTGAAAATGCCCCACACTCGTCCTGCAAAATAAGTAGCTCCATCGGGCGTATTCATAAGATCGCGGACAATTGCATTCAGCGCGCGGCCATAGGCATCGGGTCTCATGATGGCAACCTGAGCGCGTGACCAATCCAGAACGTGCGCGGCAATAGGATGTCGTTCAGTGAAATAACTGTCCAGCAAGCCTTCCGGCGCTTCTTCGTGGATGGTTGCAGCGAGCTTCCAGCCCAGATTCATGGCATCGCCCAGCCCGAGGTTAAGTCCCTGACCCCCCAACGGCGCATGAATGTGGGCCGCATCGCCCGCTAAAAGTACCCGTCCGTTTCGGTACGTAGTGGCCTGCCGCGCCCGGTCGGTCCAGGTGGTTGCAATATGCAGGGCGCTGATTGTTACATCGGTGTTCGATACGTGACGTAGCACCGCCTGAATGTGTTCACGCGTGACGGGTTTTCCTGAACTATGAAACACACCGCCATCGAAATCCTGAATCATTACATATCCTGGCTGCGATTGCAGGTACATTCCGGTTGGTGTTACGTTCCGGCCTGGGCTTAGCTTCTCCAGGTCAACAATGTCAACCTGAGTCGTGTAGCCAGTAAATTCGGGTTCCGTACCGGCAAAGTCAAAACCACCCACTTTGCGAACAACACTGCGGCTTCCATCGCAACCCACGAGCCATTTGCTATAAAAAGATTGATTGCCTGACTGAACAGTTACCCCGTCCTCGGTTTGATGAAAGTCAGTGGTGGCGAACCCGCATCGGATGTCTACGCCCAGGGTTTCTGCCCGGCGGGTCAGTATCGTTTCAAGCTCCTGCATTTCAGAAATTAAGCTGGTATCGGTCGAGCTGGGTAGACGATACGTCCATTGGGAGGTGTCGATATCGCCCTCATGAAAGGGGATACCAGCGAAGTGTCCAACCTGACGACGCGACCCGTGTTCGGCATGCTGGTGGGGATTTTTAAGGCGTTTATGTACGTCAAGTTCGTTTAGCAACCCACGGCGGTAAAGTGCTTCAATCGTAGGCGCCGATAGTCCTCGTATTCCGAACGGAAGTCGCTTTAAGGGCGAGTGCGGATTTTCTGCCTTTTCCAGTACCAGAACGGAACAGTTGGCCAGGGCCAGTTCACAGGAGAGAAACAGACCTACCGGACCTGCTCCAGAAATAATTACGTCGTAAATAGGCTGATTTTGTGCGGATTGCATACGTTCGAGTGTCATTGTCATATAGGATGATTGTGACACAAAATTCGGGAATGCGCCTGCGTCAGTCTTGTATAAACGCGACAAAATCGGGGCTTGCAGCCGGTTTTCCTTTCTTTGCTTTTCGGGCGAATGCCGCTGGCGTAGTGCCACTGTATCGCTTGAATTCCCGGCTCAGGTGCGATTGGTCCGTATAACCGAGCTCATGTGCTAAGCCAGCAAGGTTGACATCTGGATGGAGCCACAAGTGGTTTCGTACCCGCTCGAAGCGCATCAGACCGGACACGTCTTTAACAGAATAGCCAGACGATTGCTTGAACTTTCTTTCCAGCGTACGAACCGTCGCATGAGCTGCGGCTGCTACCTGGCTTACCGGCATGGTGCCGTTTGCGACCTGCATAGCAACTCCAGCTTTGAATAGCATGCTGTCCATCTTAATCTGCATGTGTATATTCAGGAAATACTGTTTCACCTGAGCCAGCGCTTCTTCTATCCGACCAGCATGAATCGACTTCTCCAATGAGGATTGAAGTTGGGCGATAGAATGCTTCACGATGCGCACTCCAATTTTTCCAGATGGTAATCCGAGCAAATCGAACACGGTCCACGGAAAGCATCGAATACCAATTATTTCCAAGCGGTTTTTTGTGTAAAAAAGAACAGGCTCATTGAGCAGGCCCATCATAAACGGGGATGGCAATGGCTGCAAGTCGCCATTATGAGAAATACTGCTGAGGCTTCCGAAATGAAAAATAATTTCAGCGTAGCCATCAGGTACTACCTCAAAACTCGATTGCAATTCTCCGAAGTCTCTACTGTTATACCAAAAGCATTTTATGGTATCGCTTAGCGCTTCAGAGGGGTCGAATTCCTGGTGATGCATATCGACAGGTAGCATAGTTGAGGTGTATAAGGTACACGTATCATGGTTGGTTAATTGCCTACTTTTTAACGGACTACGTCTTTAATCGCCAGCGTCTGTTACTTACTGATATGCGATTCAGATGCCTATGTAGACTTAAAATAACCGTCGTATTCCGATGCCTAAAATGAGCAAATGAATGCTTAATAAGGACTAATGTAAAAGCATTAAAACCGCTTAGTTTTGTCTTACGTCAAGGTTACCACCTGACTACATTAAATCTAACCCATAAAATGATAGCAAAATTTACGTACCCTCCAAAGGCTTGCGCCGTTGGCTATAGCCTTTTGCTTGGCTTCCTCTGTTGGTTGGGCCTCCCAACTACCGTCCTTGGGCATCCGCATTCAACTAGTTTCAGCGATATCGGTGCCAATCAACCACCCGTTGCCGTTGCTACGTCCACTACGTTAACGGGTAGTTCACCGCTCAGCGTTACCTTTACCGGTAATAAATCGTACGATCCCGACGGCGACCCCATTACGTACCTATGGGACTTTGGCGATGGCACTACGTCCACCCAGGCCAACCCTGTTCATGTCTTTACGCAAACGCGGGGAAAGCAGGGAGTTATTGTTCAGAGCTACACCGCCAAACTTACGGTGTCTGACAATAAAGGAGGTATCAGTGTAAGTACCAACTTCTATGTCAGCATCCCAAACACCCCGCCAACGGCCAAGATTTATTATCCGACCAATAATGACAGGTATGCCGTCGACAAAGCGACCGTTTACACCGCAATCCCGACCGTTACCGATGAGTTTGCTACTGAACTAACCTACGTTTGGACAGTAAAGCTGCGACGTAACAATCGGGACATGCTGGTGAGAACCACTGGAGGAGGTAATCCAAAATTCGATATCTTACCGATTGGCTGTGATGGAGACGTTTCATACTACGTTATTTCGTTGCAAGTGAAGGATTTAGGTGGGCTTTCCTCAACGGTAGATTCCGTTAAAATTTACCCTGATTGTAGCACACCTACGCTTAATGTGGCTACCCTGACAGCGACTCAGCTCAATACTACCAGTGTACGGCTCAACTGGATCAACCCCAGTACTTCGTTCGACGATGTACTGGTAGTAGGGAAAGCCGGGTCGGGTTTCACCGATATTCCTAACAGTGCTACGTACGCTACCAGCAATAGTTTCACCGCTACGGGCACAGTAGCCCTTGGTGGCAAGGCTTTATATCAGGGTACGTCTACTTCGTTGGTAGTAACTGACCTGACACCGGGGCAAACCTATTATTTTCGAGTCTACACCCGCAAAGGAACGGCTCCCTCAACTGGCGCCGTGTGGAATGCCGGTATAGAGGTAAACGCGAAAGCATCGACTCCCAATCAACCACCTGTGGCGGTGATTACAGCGAGCTCGCTAACGGGTACGTCGCCCCTGAGCGTGACCTTTACTGGCAACAAATCTTACGACCCCGATGGTGATCCAATTACCTACAGTTGGGATTTTGGCGATGGCAGCTCGTCTAGCGTAGCCAATCCCGTCCATGTATTTACCCCAATTCTGGGTAAAGGGGGATACCCACAAACGAGTTTTATGGTTAGGATGTCTGTGGGCGATAACAAAGGAGGATATAGTGGATTTCAGACAATCAGTGTGAGTGTTACTAATCCACCTCCGACGGCCAAGATTACGACGCCAGTAAACCTATCAAAGTACGCGCTCAACATGACCACCAGTTATACGCTGGCCGCTACTGTTACCGACGATGTGCCCGACAGGGTGAACTATCTTTGGCAGGGAAAATTGCGCATTAACGGCAAGGATCAATACCCAACCTACATGACGGGCACTAATCCTGTATTTACGGTCTCACCCGTAGGTTGCGACGGTATTGACGATTACTACTACGTATTTACGCTGAAGGTGACGGATATAGGCAACCTCACGGCCCAAGATTCGGTTAAGATTTACCCCGACTGCAACTCGCCTAAGCTAAATGTTACCGGCCTGACGGCCACTACACTCACGAGCAGCAGTGTACGGCTCATCTGGACGAATCCGACAATCCCCTTCGATAAAGTGCTAGTTGTGGGTAAGCCCGGCTCAACTATCCTTGGCTATATACCTGATCCTAATTCAGTTATTAGTACAGTCAGCTCTAGCTTCACAGCTAACCCAGCGACTTACCCAGCAGATGCTGCCAGGGTACTTTATTTGGGTACGGGAAATTCGGTGGTAGTAACTGACCTGACGCCAGGGCAACTTTATTATTTCCGGGTCTCTGCCCATTCAGATGGCTGGTCGGGTGGGGTAGAAGTGAATACAAAATCGTCGACCGTCAACCGTCCGCCCGTGGTCGTGGCTACGTCTACCTCGCTAACGGGTACTTCACCTTTGAGTGTTACGTTCACTGGCGATAAATCTTCTGACCCCGACGGTGATCAGCTTTTCTATGAGTGGGCGTTTAGTGATGGTACGTATCTGAACGTAGCAAATCCTGTGAAGGTATTTACTACACAAACCGGGCAGCACGGATCAGGAACCATCAACAATTTTACGGCTCAACTCACAGTGACGGATAGTAAAGGGCAACGTAGCACAAGTCAGGTATTTAACATCTCGCTCAACTCGACTTCAGGCTCTGTTTTGACCGTTGAACCCGACAAATGCTACCGGCTGGTATCGCGGGTGAGTGGAAAGGTGCTGGGCGTAGAGGGCGGCTCCCTGGAGGATGGCGCTTTGGTTCGCCAACGTACCGACGCCAATCAGCAATCGCAGCGGTGGCGGTTCGAAGCTACAAACAATGGTTACTATAAAATCGGCGCGGTGCACAGTAACAAAGTCATCGACGTATTGTGGGGATCGCAGCAAAATGGCGCTGCCCTTCAGCAATGGACGTTCAACGGAAACTGGAGTTATAACCAGCATTTTGCCCTGCTACGTAACACCAGCGGTTATTTCCAGATTGCGGCCCGTCACTCAGGCAAGGCACTCGAAGTTCAGAATGGTAACTCAGATGAAGGAGGTTTAGTTGTTCAGAATACGCCGAACGGGGGTAATAATCAGCAGTGGCTCATTGAAGAACGCGCCTGTACGACCATTACGTCTCCACCTTCGTCTACCACTACCGCGCCACCACCAACTTCGGTCGTCAGTATCGATCCGGCCAAGTGTTACCGCATCCAGTCACGTAGCAGTGGGCTGGTACTGAACGTACCGAATGGTTCCTACGACGATGGGGCCAACCTGCGGCAGAACGCCAATGTCGATCAGGCATGGCAAAAGTGGCGGCTAATCCCGACTGACGGTGGCTATTACAAAATGGTGGTACTGCACAATCAGAAAGGAATTCAGGCGCCCAGTTTCTCGACGGCCGATGATGTGTTGCTGGAACAGTGGACGTATTGGGGAGGCAGTCATCAGCAGTGGGCTGTGCAACGTAACGCTGAGGGTTTCTATACGTTCAGCAATCGTAATTCTAACAAAGCCATCACTGTTCGGAATGCCAGTACGACTGACGGTGCTGCAATCATTCAGCAGACGCTGGGAACGGGCCAGAATCAGCAATGGAGCGTTTCCGAAACGACGTGTCCGGCAGGGGCCAGATCAGGCGTGGAGGAGGTGATTGCTACGTTTGGTATGTGGCCCAATCCAGCCAGCGACCATGTATTGATTGATCTGCGTCCGGCTCTTGGTCAGCCGGTTGGCCTGCAACTTAATGATCTCTCAGGCCGCCCGCTTCAACGCACGCATCTCGAAGCAGCCCCCGCAGAGCCGTACCGTTTCGGGCTTGGACAGCTACCGGATGGACTTTACTTAATGCAGATTAAACCTGCCGGACAAGCGGCCACTACGTTACGGGTATTAATCCAGCGATAATAGGTAAAGTACTTTCATACTTCACGTGAATTACGGTTGAAGTTGTGACACAGAGATGCACGGAGTGTAAAAGAGATTCACAGAGAATTAGTAAAACCTCTGTGAATCTCTTTTACACTCCGTGCATCTCTGTGTCACAACCTTTTAGAACCCCAGCCTCAGCTTGGGCCCCGTCTGATACGTTACTTTGCCGGTGTAGCTGGGAAGCCATCACCAACATCTGCAAACATTCGGATGCCACACACGTAACGATGGCCTTCCGTGAATCCAATCGGCAGTTGTATCTACTCGTTTATGATAATGGTACGTCAAAAAAGGGGCAAACACCGACTGACTCGGCCTTTTGAACATGCAGATGCGGGCCACACGTATCGGCGGTGTGTTACGTATTACGTATGAAAACGGCTTTAAGGTAGCGCTCATGCTAACGTAGAAACGATTGAAAGTCAGCCTTTTGAAGTGAGTGAGTTATGAGTTTCCTGTCAAAAAAATAGTTTTTGCTACGTCAACAAGTAAACATAGACCAGCATAGGTGATTTCTTAATTTTTGGTCATCCAAAACAAGCTCATGAATCGCATCTGGCAATTGGTCCCGCTGCCATTGACATTCGTTTTGTCCGATTTTATTCCTCTCAATTTCAGCAACCGACTCCCTGACGGCTCTGATTGCGTAGGCTGCGGCACCCAGTTCATGGGCTGCTACGTGAGCCACAGCTACAGCTTGGCCAGCGGCCAGGGCGGCAAATCTGGCCGCATCAGGCAGTCCCTTTCCAGCCGCATTTGCCGCGAAAGCAGCTTTGTGGGCCTGCTGCATCGTTATCTCTCCATTTACCCATGCTCGGGTTAATTTGATGGCCTGCCTTGGTCGTGTATCGGCAGCGCTGGCTTGCTCAAATAAGTGCAGTACGTGTTCGGCGCAAGTAGCGGCCCATAAGGCAAGTAGATGATGCGTTGAGTCGGTTAACGTGCCACCGCGCCGTATGGTTATGAATCTGGGGTCTCTTTCCTTTGGTAATATCATTGTCTCGGAGTGATGTTATTTAACAGGTCTATTTTCCGTCGTCAACACAAAATTCTGTTTCCCTTTATTAAAATCGACTCAATTCGAGCCTATTCCCGTAAATGGAAAATTCTTGAATCCGTAGCGTACTGAAAAAATGTATCATAAACCGATATAAAAGTAATAGCAATCGGAAGTCGGGCTACATACCTTTGAGTCACCTTTACCACGTAGTGAATCCACCAATAATCATTCTGGAACCGTGAAAATGCGCGAAAGTCGTGTTCTGAAGAAACTCAGATCCGGAGAAATGGTAAGCTGTTTTAAGATAAACCTGGCAGATCCAAGAGTAGCTGAACTCGCAGCGATTTCAGGGTTCGATTGCGTCTGGATTGATCAGGAACATATCGGGCAGGACTGGTCGACCGTAGCCGCGCATGTCTGGGCGACCAAATCGCAACAGGCTGATTTGCTGGTACGTGTATCTCGGGGGAGTTACAGCGATTATATCCGCCCCCTTGAACTCGATGCTACCGGAATTATGGTTCCGCATCTGATGAGTCTGGAAGAGGCTAAAAAAATAGTGGACATGACCCGGTTCCACCCCGTTGGCCGGCGACCGATTGACGGTGGCAATGCGGATGGTGCATATACGGCACTGGATTTCGATACGTATCTGAAGGAAGCTAACGAACAGCGTTTCGTGATTCTCCAGATCGAAGACCCGGAACCACTGGAAGAACTCGACGCCATTGCCGCCCTCGAAGGATATGATATGCTGTTTTTCGGACCCGGCGATTTCAGTCAGGGCATTGGCGCACCCGGACAATGGAATCACCCGAAACTGCTTGAAACACGTATCAAAGTAGCTGAGGTAGCCCGAAAACACGGAAAATTTGCCGGAACGGTTGGCGGTCCGGGTAATCTGGCCGAACTGCTGTCAATGGGGTATCAATTCGTCAGTATAGGGGCCGACGTAGTAGGATTAAAAAATTACTGTCAGGATTTGGTCAAGGCGTTTGGCACTACGTCTACCAACGTATCATCTACGTCTTATCTCGAAAAATAAGCCTACGTATCACTGAACGCTTAGCCTAATGAAGAAGAGACCTCTGGGAACAACCGGCCTTTCGGTATCTGAAATTGCTTTTGGCGGTGTTGAAATCGGCGTTCCCTACGGCATTGGTGTAGAGAGTGAGGCCGATATGCTTTCTCAGCAGGAAGCTATTGATTTGCTTCACGAAGCACTGGACAAAGGCATTAATTTTTTCGATACAGCGCGACTGTATGGAGCCAGCGAAACCATCATGGGCAACGCCTTTGAAGGACGTAGAGGAGAAATCGTACTAGCCACTAAATGCAAACATCTGCGAGGTAAGGACGGACAATTGCCCGCTGATCGTCAGTTGAAAACGATTATTGAAACATCACTCCAGGAAAGTCTAGCTGCGCTAAAGATGGACTACGTCGATGTGTACATGCTGCATCAGGTCGACGCGGAAATCTTATCGAGAGCAGTTATTGCGGATACCTTTGCTGGTTTGAAAGAAAAGGGTTTGATTCGGGCAACGGGTGCCTCTACGTACTTTACGGCAGAAACTGAATTAGCGATTGAATCAGGCAATTGGAATGTTATTCAGTTGCCGTTTAATCTAATGGATCAAACGCATAGCCAGTGTTTTGACAAGGCAGCGCAACATGGAATCGGGCTGGTAATTCGCTCTGTTTTGATGAAGGGTTTGCTGAGTGATCGTGGAAAAAATCTGCATCCGGCATTGTCACAAGTGGAAACGCATATCCAGAACTACCGGCGTTTGCTGAACGAAAATTTATCGGATTTACCGACGCTGGCTACTCAGTTTGCCTTATCGTTCGACAGCGTTTCGTCGGTGTTGATTGGTATCGACAAAAAAGAATACCTGCATAAAGCGCTACGTACGGCCAATGGGTTTTATCTGGACGAGAAACTGCTACGTCAGGCCACACAGTTAGCGTATCCCGACCCTGATTTTTTGAACATGACCCATTGGCACAACATGGGCTGGTTAAAATAAATGAATTAGTATAGGATGTAGCAACCATCACTACGTCAATCCGTACGATGCTAAAAATTGGAATCATCGGGATGAGTCCCGGAAACGCCCATCCTTACTCCTGGTCGGCCATTATTAATGGCGTATTTGACGGGGATGAAATTATCCGAATCGGTTATCCGGCCGTTGCTGAATACCTCAACGCCAACCGTGATACGGTAGGGATAGACACCGCAAAAGTGACCCATGTTTGGGCGCAGGAACCGGCCATCGCCAGCAGCATTGCTAAAGGGGCTGGCATTGCCAACACAGTTGAAAAGCTGGAAGACATGATTGGCGAAGTCGACGCCATTATTCTCGCCCGCGACGATCCGGAAAAGCATAAGGAGATGGCCCAGCCGTTTATTGAAGCTGGCATACCAATTTTTATTGACAAACCGCTTACGTATTCTACGGAAGACCTCGATTGGTTTTCAGCGCAATCCGCTGCCGGAAAATTCATTATGTCGTGTTCGTCCATGCGGTATGCCAATGAGTGCCGAATTGCGCGCCAGGAGTTAAAATCATTCGGCAAACTGGAACTGGTAACGGCGGTTGGTAAGAAGGATTGGAAAAAATACGGCATTCATCTACTCGAAGGTATCTTTGGTATTCTCGGTGATCCACAGCCTGTTTCGGTTCGGCACATTGGCGAGCCAGACAAAGAAATCGTACAGCTTATACTGGAAGATGGGCTGGTCGTCATGCTCCATTTATTCAACGATATCAGTGGTACGTTCCAGATTTCTCTTTTTGGCCAACAAGGCTGGAAATTGATCGACATCCGAAATTCCTATTCCATGTTTCGGGACAACCTCATCGAATTTCTGCGATCCGTAGAAGAAGGAAAACCCCGGATTTCGTTCGATAAAACAGTGAATCTTATGCGCGTACTCATTGCTGCCCAAGAAAGTCAGGAGCAGGGTGGAGCGGTAATTAATCTATAAGGGAATCCAGGCAAGATGAACGTAAAAGAACTGCTCAGTTTAAAAGAAAAAGTCATCCTAGTGACTGGAGGATCAGGCAATTACGGCAAATGCATCGTAGAAGGCCTTGCCGAAGCTGATGCTACTGTAATCACTACGTCTCGAGATGTAAAATCGGCCGAAGCAACGGCGAAATTATTTACAGATCGTGGTTTAGATGTGCATCCGATGGAGGTAGACCAGGCCAGTCACGTATCGGTGATGGCTTTAAAGAACGAGGTTCAACGGATATTTGGGAAACTCGACGGATTTGTAAACAATGCCGTTTCTCGCCCGATGAAAGGCTACAACGCACCGATGAGCCAGTTCGACGAATCGATGCAGGTCAATGCGACGGGTATGATGGATTTGCTCCGCGAAATGACAGATTTGATTGTTCAGAGTGGGGGAGGAAGCGTGATTAATATTGCGTCGATGATGGGTATGTTCGGCCCTGATTTATCCAACTATGATGGCACCGTAAACATGGGCGATCTTCCCCCCGATTATTTTTTCCATAACGCCGGTCTGATTAACCTCACACGGTATATGGCGCAGATGAACGCCGGTAAAAATATCCGCTTTAACTGCATCAGCCCCGGCGGATTATTTAACAACCAGCCGGAAAGGTTTTTGGAAAATTACTGTAAGAAAGTACCACTACGTCGCATGGCGAATCAGGACGATATCAAAGGGCTGGTTGTGCTGCTGGCTTCTGACGCTGGTGCTTACATCAATGGAGAAAACATTCTGATGGATGGTGGGCTGAATGCCTGATACGTTGCCAAATCAGCATTAGTAGGTTTTTGTCATGCTGACGAAGCCGGGCCGCCGGAGCGGAAGCATGACAAACAGCCTGGTACTAATACCGCCGAATTCAACGTAGCAATCCTAAAAGCCTACTAAAAAATAGTATTAGTAATCCATGAGAAAGTAGAAGAACACTTATTACGGCGGTACGTACTTTTGTAAAGCAGATCTTTCATAAAATAATATTTTCTTTTTCGTGAAAAAGGTAGTCCATCCAGATCGAGATCCTGATTTTGCAACCGGCGCTTATTCCGATGGCGTTATCGTCGATAATTTCCTGTTTGTAAGTGGACAAGCGGCTGTTGATTTTAAAACCTCGCAGTTCGTTCTTGGCACGATTGAAGAGGAAACTGCTCGAACATTAGACAACATTGCGGCCATTATTAAGGCTGCGGGCGGCTCAATGGAGAACGTAGTGAAATGCACGGTTCACCTGGCCAATATCGATGAATTCGACCGATACAATGTCGTTTATGCATCCTATTTTCCCGGCATAAAACCCGCCCGAACGACGGTACAATCCGTGCTGGCCGAAAACCTCAAAGTTGAAATCGACTGCATCGTAAGACTTCCAAACGCCTGAATCCACACCTGATGAGTAGCCCGTTCAACGTAGCAGAGATCCACATTGGCGTCGTCGGTTTGGGGCTTATGGGAAGTAGTATCGTTGCCGCTTTGCTCATTGCCGGCCATCCGGTGAAAGCGGTCGCACCAATTCCGGCGGATTCTCTGGAAGCTGATGAGCGAATTTTTAATCAGCTAAAGCAGTGCGAAGAAGCCGGGTTGATTGCAAATGCTGAAAACTACTGGCAATTGCTGACGATTTCCGAAGACTACGCCATCCTGAAATCCTGCCACGTAGTGATCGAATGTGTGATTGAGGATGTTGATATCAAATCGGTTGTTTATCAGAAAATTACCTCAGTTGTGAGCCCGGATTGTATCGTTAGCAGTAATACGTCGGCCATCCCAATCAGCACCCTCCAGCGTTACGTTAGCTACCCCGAACGATTTCTGGGTATTCACTGGGCGGAACCCGCCTTTATGACCCGCTTCCTTGAAATCACCTGTGGAAATCTGACTTCACCCGAAAAAGCCAACCATATTCTCGATCTTGCTCATTGCTGGGGGAAGGAACCGACCTTGCTTAAAAAGGACATTCGCGGGTTCATTACAAATCGGTTGATGTACGCTGTTTACCGCGAAATTTTCCATCAGCTCGAACAGGGAAATGCCACTCCCGAAGACCTCGATAAAGCGTTTCGCTACGACGCCGGTTCCTGGATGACGTTGATGGGTATTTTTCGCCGGATGGACTATTCGGGTTTCAAGGATTTTGACACGATTCTGAACACCGTTTTTCCTGAATTAAGTAACTCAACGACTGTACCCAGGCTGATGCAGCAGATGGTACAACAGGATGCCAGGGGTGTTCATAATAACAAGGGTCTTTACCCCTATGAGGGTGAAGAAGGCAAACAGTGGGAGGAAGCATTCACCCGGTTTAATCTGGATATCTGTCAGCTCGCTGCCGACTATTCTGCTGACAAACTAAACCTAAAATGAGACAATACAACGAGTCTGCGACGTTGCTGGAACGGGCCAAAAAAGTGTTGGCAAGCGGTGTTTCTTCAGAATTTCGGAAATACAATCATCCGCACGCCCTTTTCTACACGCATGGACAGGGAAGCCGTATTTACGATGTCGATGGAAACGAATACCTTGACTTTACCTTAAGCCAGGGACCTCTGATTTTAGGCCACTCGCATCCAGAGGTTTTGCAGGCTGTTACGGAATACTCACAGAAAGGGCAACTGTTTGCTGGTCAGCACATTCGTGAAATAGAACTGGCGGAGAAGTTGCAGCAAATCATTCCTTCGGCCGAGCTGATGCGCTTTTGTCTGGATGGTTCAGAAGCCGTTCAGACGGCTTTTCGGGTAGCCAGAGCGAAAACAGGACGTAACAAATTCTTACGTTTTGAAGGGCATTACCACGGCTGGCTGGATAACGTCTGCTGGGGCATTTCAGCACCTTCGGTTGAGGCTTTGGGTAGCCGGGAAAATCCGGCCGTTTTTCCGTGGACACAAGGGCTACCGGAAGGTGTAGAAAACGATTTTATTATTCTGCCCTGGAATGATCTGGAACTGGTCAGGAAAACAGTTGCGGAACGTAGCGAGGAAATAGCTGCGATTATTACGGAGCCCATCATGTGTAACAACGGCTGTATCGAACCGAAGCCGGGTTTCCTCGAAGGATTGCGGGAAATCTGTACGGAATATGGTATTGCGTTGATTTTCGATGAGGTCATCACCGGATTTCGACTTTCGCTGGGTGGCGCTCAACAGTATTTTGGCATCACGCCTGACATGTCCATCTTCGCAAAAGCCATTGCCAGTGGTTACGCGATCAGCGCCATTGTGGGCAAATACGAGTGGATGCAATTAATCGAACAGGCAAAAGTAATTCATGCCGGAACGATGAACGCCGGTAATCCGACGGTAGCGGCAGCACTCGCTACGTTAACGGTTCTTGAACATGAGCAACCCTACGAGCGCATGTTCCGACTTGGCAAAATACTGATGGAAGGACTGAAGCAGGCGGCCTCCGAAACGGGTCAGCCGTTGCTGGTAGAAGGGCCGGGCCCGATGTTTTGCATCAGCTTTACTACGTTAGAAAAAATGACCGATTACCGGGATACCCTTGCTGTGGATAAAGCGAAATTGGGCAAATTTATTGCGGCCATGCACGACGAAGGCGTTCGAATTATCGGGCGTGGCTTGTGGTATATTAGTGCCGTGCATACCGAAGAAGACATCCACCTGGCTATCGATACAGCCCGCAAGGTGCTCCAGAAAATCAACTAAGTTAACCACATCATGATGAACGTAGTGGGCTCGCCAAAGGAAACGATTCTTCTGCTGGGAAGCGATAAGTTGACGTACAGTATTGCTGCCTGTTTGCAAAAAGCAGGATTTACAGTAATGCTTAGTACAACTGACGTAGCAAAAGCCCAAACGATTACGGATCGCCACAGACTGGATAGTAGTACCTATGAAGGCAACAACTATGCATACAGTAATTTAATCATCCGAAAAGAGCCTGATTTTAGCGTTGATATTGATCTGGCGATTCTCATTACAGAAGAGAATCTGGCTGTCAAGAAACAGGCAATCAGCGGATTAGAAAAGAATATATCAGCCAATACGATCATTGCGGTTAATACAGAAAGCATTCCGTTACGTTCCCTACAAGAGAACGTAGCAGAACCCGGACGTATCATCGGCGTCAATTGGACGGAACCGGCCCATACTACGTTCTTTCTGGAAATTATTGCCAATCAGTCTACTCGCAAATCCTGCATTGACTACGTAGCAACAATGGCCCGGCAGCGTTGGGGCAAAGACCCGTATGTGATTCAGCGCGAAACGGGAGTACGTATGAAATTGATGGCTGCCCTGATTCGGGAAGCGTTTTATTTGGTTGAAAATGGCTACGCATCTGTAGAAGACATTGATCGGGCGTGCCGCAATGACGCTGGGTACTATCTGCCGTTTGCGGGGAATCTTCGTTACATGGACTTAATGGGAACGTATGCTTATGGCATGGTTATGAAGGACTTAAACCCAGAGTTATCGACCAGCCAAAACCTTCCTGATTTCTTCACGCAACGAATTCAGGCGAATGACGTAGGAATGGACGCCGGAAAAGGATTTTATGGCTATGAACCTGGTGAACCGGAAAAATGGGCGAATCTCACCCGCCAATTCAGCTTTCAGATCAGCGAGTTGATGGAAAAGTATCCCTTCGATTCCCAGTCAGAAGAGGTAGTTGAGCCGGTAAAAAACGAAGTCAATTAGACGTAGCGATGAGAAGGCTGATCGTTGATGCTCATCTGGATTTGTCCATGAATGCCATCGAATGGAATCGGGATCTAACCCGGCCCTTGCAGGAGATTCGGCAACTGGAAATGAACATGACCGATAAAAATGACCGTGGAAAAGGTACGGTTTGTTTGCCGGAGCTACGGAAAGGTCGGATTGGCCTGGTGGTGGCCACTCAGTTAGCTCGACACGCGCCATTTGGTAACGCACTGACGGGATGGCGTTCTCCACAGCAGGCATGGGCCATGACGCAGGCTCAACTCGCCTGGTATCGTGAGATGGAGGCTTTGGGCGAAATGGTACAGATTACGAACCTCCAGGCATTGGAAACCCATCTGGCGCTCTGGAATGATGATTCGATCGCTGATGAAACGAAGCCGATTGGCTATATTTTAAGTCTGGAAGGGGCAGATTCGCTGGTCGATGTTTCGTATCTGCATCGAGCCTATGAGTATGGGTTACGGGCAGTTGGATTGTCGCATTTTGGTCCCGGCCGGTATGCGCCCGGAACGAAATCAGAAGGCCCGTTAACGCCAAAGGGTTTTGAGCTGATGAAGGAAATGTCCAAACTGAATATGATTCTGGACATGACCCACCTGACCGATGAAGGTTTTGATCAGGTTTTTGATTTCTACGAAGGGCCTATCTGGGCGAGCCATCACAACGTCCGCAAGATTGTACCTAACCAGCGTCAACTCACTGATGATCAAATCCGACGACTAATCGAACGAGGAGCTGTTATTGGTGGAATGCTCGATTGCTGGGCGATGGATATCCGCTTTATCGACATGGTTTCGGACCCGTGGCAGTTGAATATTCGACTGGAAAATCTGGTCGACCATTGGGATCACATTTGCCAGATCGCAGGTAACAGCAACCACGTAGCCATTGGCAGCGACCTGGACGGTATTTTCGGAACCGAACAATCGCCCTGGGATTTGAACTCGATTGCTGATTTGCAAAAGTTCGAGCAAATTCTGTCGCGACGAGGCTATTCTGATGCGGACATTGATAACATCTTTAGCCAAAACTGGCTCCGTTTTTTGAGAAAAGCCTGGGCTTAACGTAAACGTGAATTATGGACCTGTTAGCGTGTTGCTGACGCATAGGGCAGCCTGACAAATCGACTTGAGTCAACAACTTTGAGTGGACTGTCAGGCTGAGCCTGTCGAAGCCCTATGCGTCAGCACTTATTGTAAACCAATTGGTTAACCTATAGATTATCAGTAGCTCACGTTAACGTAGCAAAGGGCGTTGATAAACGCCCACTACTTCATCAGCCGAAACAAACTATTCCCATGACTCAATTTCAAGCAGGCGCTGCGCGTGTCGAAACGACTCCACCCTTAGGCACCCGGATAAACGGCGATTTTATTACCCATTACGCTACGTATATCCACGATGATTTATATGCCAAGGCGCTGGTTCTGAAGCGTAATGATACGTTTGTGGCCATAGTGGTGGTCGATATCTGTGTCATGACACAGGATTTTCTGGACGTAGTGAAAGCTGAGATTTTGGCTAAAACAGGTATTCCAGTTGCCAATGTTTTAATCTCCAGCACCCATACACATGCAGCCGGATCGGTGGCAGATGTACATCTGGGAAGCATGGACCCTGCTTATCGCAAAAAACTTCCCAGCCTGATCGTAAAATCTGTAGAGTTGGCGTTGAGACGTTTAAAACCTGCTCAGATTGCATTCGGTTCGGTCGATGCGCCGGAACACGTGCTATGTCGGCGGTATAAAATGGCAGCTGATTATCCGTTGCCTAATCCCGTTTCGGATGGATTTGATCAGGTGAAAACCAACCCATTCGGTGCTGAATCGCTGATCGAAGCAGGAAATGCTCCAACTGATCCTGAACTCAGTTATCTGGCAGTAAAAGGTCTGGACAATTCCTGGATTAGCATTTTGGGCAATTACTCACTGCACTACGTCGGCGACTGGGAAGATGGAACAATCTCCG
Source organism: Spirosoma profusum (assembly GCF_014699005.1). Taxonomy (GTDB): domain Bacteria; phylum Bacteroidota; class Bacteroidia; order Cytophagales; family Spirosomataceae; genus Spirosoma; species Spirosoma profusum. The sequence goes on along the minus strand of NZ_JACWZY010000022.1, from coordinate 100,579 downwards.
CCGATTATTTTGGCGTATTTTCCAACACTCTTGCAGAGCTATTGCAAACGGATGACCAGTTTGTTGGCATGATGAGTAATGGAACCAGTGGCGACGTAAACATCTGGGATTTCCTGGGTACTAAAGATTATCCAAACCAACTATTTGAAAAAAGTAAGTTAATTGGCTCCGATCTGGCTAAACGCGTGGTTGAGTCTGTTTCTAGCCTTCAATGGCAGACCAATTCCGAATTAAAATCGCTGTATGACTTAGTAGACGTAGCAACTTCCAAACCCAGCGCGGATGAATTGCAACGGGCCCGTCAGATTGTTTCGACAAGTCGTTACGAGACAATTATTCCGAATCAGGAAGGGTTACGGCAAATTTATGCCCGCGAGCAATTGTTGCTCAATGAGTATCCAGATCAGCAAAAGGCACCTGTTCAGGCTATTAAAATTGGCACAGGTTTGATTGGAGCCCTGGCGGGTGAATTCTTTTCTGAAACCGGATTATACCTGAAAAAGCAGTTAAAAGGAAAGAGCTATTTTACAATTAGCCTGGCCAATGGAAATGTCGGCTACGTTCCGCCTGCTTCGGAGATGGCTAAAGGAGGTTATGAAACCTGGCGGTGCCGATGTAGTTGTCTGGTCTCCGGCTCCGAGGAACAAATTCGGGAGCATTTGTTAAAACTCCTGCAACAGCTCTGATTTCTTCCCGATTCAAAAACTGCTTCTCAGGAAGAGTATAAATCCATTCCTCATACGTCAACTGAAGTAAAATTCAGATTTCAATCATAGCTTTGTTTGTACCCTTATTATCGTGTTTATTGCTCATTCGCGCCGTTCGAACTACTCGAAATTGACGTTTTAATAAGGATTATTACTAAAGTTTAAACAGCTTCAAAGTCTATGAAAGCGGTTGAAGTTCATCTGCCTCAGGATGTCGACAAATCGTTTATCGTTTTTCGGGAAACAGGGGATTTCTTTCCCGCTCCCTGGCACTATCACCCTCACTATGAGTTTGTTCTGATAAACGAAAGTACGGGCAGACGGATGGTTGGCGACCATATCGGTTACTTTCAAAAAGACGATCTGGTTTTTATGGGGTCGTTACTGCCCCATGTTTGGGTTAATGACCCAATCTATTTACAGCGGCAGGCCACGCATAAAGCGGATGCACTCGTCATCCATTTTACAGACGATTTTTTGGGGGAATTTTTTATGAATATTCCTGAAATGAAGGAGTTTCGGAAGGTATTGAAACTGGCGGATCGGGGGTTGGTTCTGTATGGAGAAACGCGGCAAAAAATCATAACGCTGATCAAACAGATGCCCGCTATGAATGGTCTGCCACGGTTGTCGGCGCTGTTGCAGATATTCGATATCATGTCCAATACGACAGAATACGACTTTTTAGCCAGCCCACGGTTTGTGCAAAACTTTCAGTACGGTGCCTCCGACCGATTCAAAAAAATTACGGGCTACATCATGCAGAATTTTGATAAGGATATCAGCCTGTCAGAAATCGCGGCAGTCGGAAATATGGGTGTTACGGCATTTTGTAATTTTTTCAAGGAGCAGTTCCGGGTAACTTTTGTCGAATACCTGACGACGGTCAGAATTGGCCACGCCTGTAAATTGCTTTCCGAACACGACCGTAACATTGTGGAAGTAGCTTACGAATGCGGTTTCAACAACCTGGCAAATTTCAATCGACAGTTCAAAAAATTGAAAGGGATGACGCCCAGCGATTACCGAAAAACGTTGATCATTCGGTAGAAGTCGCCTGGCACAATTTTGTCATTGTACCGGGCGACTTCTATTTTCTCTGAATAATCTTCAAAACGGCGTATGCTGCTCCAGCGCGCACATCGGCGTTCTCATGTTTTAGGTACGGAAGCAAAACCACTACGTCGGTGGATTCGCCTTTTTGTGATAAGGCCGCAATCAACTCCAGCAGGTCGCTGGTAAGCGAAGTCGAATGAACGGCAAGAAGCTCTGTACGAAGCTGATAGTAAGGTATCGTTTGCTTTTCACTTGCTGGACTAGTTACGATTGCAGCGTGGAGAAGATTGACCCGAATACCAGACGAAACGGGTTCTATTAACGTAGCATTTGCCAATTTAGTCCAGTCTGCTACGTTCAAATCGCCCAGCCGACGTAATATAAAAGCACTCAACCGACGTATTGCTACGTCTTCATGCTGGTTCAAAGCCATTTCCAGAAATTTGCTACGTTTCGACGTAACAGACGTAGCGTCGTCAGATAACGTAGTGCCCCAAAGAGTATACAGTGCCAACGCTCCATTAGGGCTGACCAGTGCCTCCTGAGTTACTTTACGGTCAAGGCTCATTGGCGAGACGCCAAGCTTTGCCAGACTTTCGGCAGCATGGACCCGATCTGGACCGTCGGGATTTATAAAAGCGGTCGTGATACGTACAATCCATTTATTTTTTTCGGCTGTATCTGTTGCGGCCTGTGCCAAAACCCGCCAGATTCCGATCCGATAGGGCGATTCGTTTTCGAAGCGACGTAATTCCTCTAAATACACCTCCCGAACACTCGCTGGTTCATTCGCCCAGAGCAGATATTCGGCAGCATGTACTTTAATCCAGCCAGTTTGCGTATGAAGCAGATTCCTTAATTCCAGTAGACATACCTGACGTAGTGAGTCTGGCTTTACAGATGACGTAGCGGCACTTCTTTCTGTGGCTATCATAAGGAAAAGAATTCCCCAAAAGGAATGTATTAACTTCATTTGAACGTAGTGAAAACTAATACGTAGCAGAATGTACTTACTTGATTTCCAGAATTGTTCCGGCGATATGTCGTGTCTTGTTATCGATATTATAGTAATAGACAACCAATACCCGGTTTTTATCCAACTGTACTGACCAGGGATAGCCAATATCGTAGCCACCACCGTCCTCACGAAGGGTCATTTCGGGGGCTGTGGCAAAATCGGTACATTCCGCATTCAGAATTCGGGCGCGGATTCCGTACGGTTTATGCCGATAGCCATAAACGAGCAATACACGGTTATCAGGCAAACGTAGCGCTTGCAACGGATGGCCCTGAAAGCCCATTTTTTCCCATTTAAAACTTTTTCCGCCGTCCGTTGAGCGAGCAATACAGGCTTGATCGTCCATGTTAGCTGTGCGTAAGAAAGCCACAATATTACCCTTCGGTGTTTCGTAAGCCGAGGCTTCGTTAAATGACGCTTTATCATCAGTGGCTACTACGCTTTCGTATTTCCAGGTAAGCCCTTTGTCGTCCGAAACAAGTAAATAGTTTGACGATTTATATGGCCCCTTCTGATCATTAGCTACGACAACCCAGTAAATACGTCCGCTTTTACCTTCGTATAAAGCCCCTCGGTTAGCGGGGGGAAGTGGTTCGCCGAGGGCGCTATAATTTAATTCAGCCGGAAGATGCGGAGGGTATATCGGCCCCTGCCAGCTTTTGCCGCCATCGGTTGAGCGAACCAGATAACCGCCCAGAAAAATGGCTCCGCTCGTCTCGAAGTAAGGCTTTTTTAAGTTAGGAATTCCGTCAGGCCGGACAAACGCCCACCCGTAGCTGGCACAGAGAATATCCCCATTTTTCAACTGCAACAGACACGGGTCCTGTGAACCACCAAATGCGTGAGCATAGATCAGTTCGGGTTCTTTGGGCCAGTTCTCGCCATCTTTCGATCGAAGGCCGACCAGATAGCTATTCGGATCGACATGGTTAGTGCCTTTTTCGCCAAAACCCTTACGGTCTGGTGCCCGCCGAAAAGCGAGAAGAAGCTCGCCGTTACTACGTTTAACGATCGAGGGAAATGCGGAAAAGAACACACTATCCTTATAAATGATCAAATCTTTCAGCTTGCGGACTCCGGGTATACTATCGGGCCGAAAAGCAAACGCTACGTCTTTCGCGACGGACGTAGTACAAAGCGAAATCAGGTAAGAAAGAAACCAAAGAAAACCGAGCGTATTTTTTTTTGAGATCATGAGTAGCGATTCGGGCTAAGGATTGTAGTTAAAGAATGGCTTCCTGTTATTGATAAGCAGCGTTCGTTCAGAATAACAAGAACGTAATGATAGAATCTTGACTTAAAGCAAAACTAAAGTTCCCGTCAGTTTAAGTCTGCTACTATTGACTGCTTTTATGACACTATTTTTCAAAGAATAGCAGATAGATCATATTAACTGAACTGACAGAATCAATACGTTATCGGGAAACGGGTTGATGATTTTAAAGGCGTTTATCGTTGTTTTCTGCTAAAAAAGCTACCCGATTGCGCTCAATCCAAGCTTCACAAACGCTGTAAATCAGGTAAAAATTAGCCTTCCTCCGTTGTTCGGGTGCTCACAGATTACTTATGAAGAATAGTACTATAAAAGCACACAAAAGTAGCAGAACAGGGATTTTGTACTCATTAGTTTTGCTTAACATTCATATCGCAAAACCTTGTACGCCTATTGTTATGCAAAATAAAATTTTATTTAAACTTACTTTAGGGAAGGCTACCGTCATGCTAACGCTACTGTGCTTTTTTGCGCAGTTTGCGCTGGGTCAGGCAAGTGTAAAAGTATCTGGAAAGGTAACCGACGACAAAAATGATCTGTTGCCGGGCGTTAACATTCAGGTGAAAGGAACCATTACCGGAACCACGACAGATTCCAGAGGAATGTTTACGATTACAGTCCCGGACGGAAGTACAAGCCTTATTTTTTCGTTTATCGGCTACAAAAGCAAGGAGATTGTTGTCGGTAATAACACGCAGATTAACGTAGCGCTCGAAGCAGATGTAGCTTCCTTAAAAGAAGTGCTCGTTGTTGGCTATGGTTCACAATCCAGAGAGACGGTCTCTACGTCGATTGCTAAGCTGAACAACAAGGTTTTCCAGAACTTAACCTACGCGAACCCAGCTTCGGCCTTGCAGGGTAATATTCCGGGTTTGCGCGTGCAAAGTACGTCTGGCCAGCCGGGAGATCCGCCACGTGTCATTCTGAGAGGTGGTACGTCCATCAATAACCCCGATGGAGCCAGCCCGCTCTACGTTATCGACGGTGTTATTCGAAGCGACATGAACAATATCAACCCGAATGATATTGAGTCGATTCAGGTCTTGAAAGATGCGGCCTCTACGTCGATTTATGGCGCCAGAGCGTCAAACGGGGTAATTATTGTCGAGACGAAGTCCGGGAAAGCAGGCGTCATGCAGATTAATTACAGTTATAACCTTAGTTCGTCGGACGTTGGTAAATTATATGAACTGGCTGATGCCAAGGACTTCGTGTATTTCATGCGTCTCGGTTTGGCGGCCAGTGGTGCGCGCACACCCAGCGTGTTGTCATCGCTCACGCAGTCAAATGCGGGTGGAACGGCGAACGACCTGACCAATAATACGGCGTTCACGACCATGTACCTGACGCCGGAAAATCAGAACCTATTAAGTCGTCCCGCCGACCAGTGGGGTGCTAAATGGGAGACCATTGCCGATCCGCTCGACCCGACGAAAACGCTGATTTTCAAAGGAACCGATTTCCAGAAAACCATTTTCAGAAGAGCGTACAGCCACGATCATAATCTGTCTATTTCAGGCGGTTCCGAAAAGGTCAAATACAGCATGGGTCTGGGCTATTTGAAGAACCAGGGTATTGCGATCAATACCGATTATAACCGGCTGTCGTTCAACTTGAATGGCGATGTTCAGGCAACAAAAACGCTGAAGTTTTTCGCCCGATTGAACTATGCCAACGTAGAAGATAGTCAGGTGCCTAACGTGGGGATTGTTTTCAAAAACAACATTAATACGGCCCAAACGTCGAAATACCAGTTTGAGGACGGTTCACTAGCGCCCGGTCGTCTGTTTACCAATGGGAATCCGGCTTATTACATCAGCCGCTACGATGCTAAACGGAGACGGGATAATTACATCATGGTCGCCGGAGCTAACTGGGACATTATCCCCGGACTTTCGTTTCGGCCGCAGATATCGCGGGTCAGTAACACGTTTTCCAACCGGAGTTTTCTTAAATCGTATCTGAACGGCCCGCTCATTCTCAACACAGATCGTGAAGCTATCATATCGCGGCAGAACGTAGTACAGAATCAGGCAGATGCCGTTTTAACGTACCTGAAATCAGTACGTAACATTCATAATTTTGAAGCCACTGCCGGATTTTCTTATTTCAAATCGATGACGGATAGCTTATCGGCAGTGGGACGTAACGCGGCTACCGATCTTATCCCAACGCTGAATGCGTCGGCAACGCCCTGGGCCGTATCCAGTAATGAATCGGTTCTGCTGCTGTACGGTTACTTCGGTCGACTAAACTACAATTTTGATCAAAAGTATCTCCTGACCATTAACGGCCGCTACGATGGCGCGTCGAACCTTGGGGCGGAATATAAGTGGGGATTTTTTCCCGGCGTATCGATGGGCTGGAATTTGCACCGGGAAAAATTCTGGGATGGTATACCAGCTAATTTGCTGACGCTGAAGCTCCGGGCCAGCTATGGTGTCAACGGGAATATCAGCGGCCTTGGCAATTATCAGGCACAGGGAGCTTACGCGGTCGGTGATCGGTATATGGGAAATGCCGCCATTTACAATTCGACATTAGCGAACCCTGCCCTGCAATGGGAGCGCTCGAAAACCTTCAACGTCGGTTTCGATGCGGGTATTTTTAACAATCGTTTGTCGCTGATTGTGGATGTCTATCGACGCGTGACCGACAATCTGTTGACCAATCTGGCCCTGCCACGTTCGACGGGTTTTACCAGCATTCTGACCAATCTGGGAAGCCTGGAAAACAAAGGATTTGAAGTCGACCTCAATGCGCAGATTTTATCGCCCCAATCGAAACTCCAGTGGAACGCTTCGTTGAATGCCGCTTATGTTAAAACCAGAATCATCAAACTACCCAGCAACGGCATCAAGAACAACCGAATTGGAGGTATCAACATCTGGGACGAAGCGCTGGGTGACTACGATTTCAAAGGTGGATTGCAGGAGGGAGGACGTATCGGCGATATGTTTGCCTACCAACAACTGGGCATCTACGCTACCGACGAAGCGGCTAAGGCAGGTCCAACCGATATGCTTGTGGTGGGAACCGATAAAACCAAAAGCGGTGGCGATGTGAACTGGCGTGACATCGACAATAACAAAATCATTGATGATCGCGACCGGATTTATATGGGAAATCAGTTCCCAACCTGGACAGGTGGCGTAACGAACCGGTTTAGCTTTGCCAATTTCGGCCTGACCGTTCGTTTCGATTACACCTTGGGCCACATGATTTACAACGAAACCAAGGCCCGCGTTTTAGGAAACTTCTCTGGTCAGAATGCGATCTCGAAAGCCGTTACCCGGTCATGGCAGAAGCAGGGCGACGTAACGGATATTCCCCGTTACTACTGGGCCGATCAGAACCAGAAGCAGAATCTCTGGCGGGGCAATTCGAACTACTATGAACCCGGTGATTTCCTGTGTCTCAGAGAAATAGCGCTATCGTACAACTTCCCGACGACGATGACGCAACGCATTAAACTCAGCAACGTTCGGCTTCATCTGGCCGCTAGCAATCTGCTGTATTTCACCAAGTTTACCGGCTTGAATCCTGAAGAGGGCGGTACGGATAATGGTCGCTACCCGGTTCCGAGAAACATTGTATTCGGTGTTCAGATTTCACCCAATTTTTAAGTCGCCTTCCAACTCATTATCGAATTGACTATGAAATCATTAGCTATAAAACTGGTCTACGCATTCGTAACTGTAATGATCGTGTCGAGTTGTACGGACGACTTGACGTTGAAACCCATCAGCCAGATTTCCAATGCGTCGTTCTGGCAATCGAAAGAAGACGCCCAGGGCGCGTTAAATGGGATGTATGTCCGAATGCGATCCCAGGCCGCCACCAATTTATTTGTCTGGGGAGAGGGACGTAGTGAAATTTACGTTCAGAATTTTGGCTTCGATCCGTCGATTAACTTTTACGTCTTCACCAACAACCTGAGCACCGTCAACGCGGGTCCTGACTGGACAACCATGTACTCAGTTGTTCAGGATGCGAACCTGATTATCAAGAACGTACCAACCATTACGTTCCCGACGGAGGCCGAAAAGAATTCGATACTGGCGCAGGCCTATGCCATGCGGGCTTTCATCTATTTCACGATGACAAAAACGTGGGGCGATCTGATTCTGATCGATCAACCTACCGAAACGGTCGACCCTGCTATAATTTATCGCGAACGCTCACCGCAGGCCGACGTGTTTAAGTTTATCAAACAGGATATTGAAAAGGCACTTTCACTTTTCCCGGTTGCTACGTTCCCAGCGGGCCGTACCTTATGGTCAAAACCAGCGGTAAACGCCTTGAAATCCGACGTGTTCTTGTGGACAGCGAAGCGGTTAAATGGAGGGTCCGCCGATTTTACGACAGCTTTAGCAGCTATCACTGAGCTGGAAGCCACGAGTGGACTCGAACTATTGGCCGACTACACGAAGATTTTCGATTTCAATAACAAAGGAAATAACGAAATCATTATGGCAGTCCGGTTTCAGGTGGGTGAATCGTCGGCCAGGTCGGTTTATGGCGGAGTTCCTGAACTAACAGCCCCAAAAGCTCCATTTACGGATCAGGCCGTGATCAACAAGCTACTCCCGTTGGGCGGGAAAGATGCTTACTGGCAGATTTCTAAAGCTGTCGCCGATCAGTTCAGTAAAGACGATTTGCGTAAGGCTGCTACGTTGATCGAGGTCACTCAGACGAAGGATGGCGTAACTAGTTTACTCTACGTACTGGATCAGAAATGGCCCGGCGTCATCAACGGTGGTGTCAGAACCATGTATGATGATTACATCCTTTACCGCTATGGAGATATCGTATTGATGAAAGCCGAAATCCTGAACGGCCTTGGTCGCGATCCGTCGGTAGAAATCAATAAAATCAGAAAACGGGCTTATGGCGCTACGTATGCAGCTCATACGTTCGTAAATGGAACGCAGGCGAGTAACGACGAAGCCATTTTGCAGGAGCGTTTATTTGAATTGCTTCAGGAAGGCAAGCGCTGGTGGGATCTGGTTCGTTTTGGAAAAGCGTTGGAAAAAGTCCCGCTATTGAAAGGTAAAACGGAAAGCGCCTTGCTTTTTCCCATTCAGAATACAATCCTGAGCCTTGAACCAAAAGTGAAGCAAAACCCAGGATATTAACTCTTACAAAATCACAGCCGACAATTCATGGCCACAATCATTAAACAGGGTAAAAGCGAAACCGAACTTCAGGAAGCCGACAATAAAGTAAAAATCATTGTCAGTGATGTTATTAAAGACATCGAAACCAATGGCGACGCGGCTGTACGGAAGTATTCGGAAACATTTGACAACTGGAGTCCGGAGTCGTTCCGGTTGAGTAAAGAACAAATTGACGAAATCATCCAAACGGTTCCGCAGCAGGTTATTGATGACATAACGTTTGCCCAGAAGCAGATTCGTTTTTTTGCCCAGCAGCAACGGGATTCCATTCGGGATATAGAAGTAGAAACGATTCCAGGTGTCATTCTGGGCCATAAAAATATCCCGGTCAACAGCGCGGGTTGCTACATTCCCGGTGGCCGCTACCCAATGGTCGCATCGGCCCACATGAGTATTCTGACGGCCAAAGTGGCCGGTGTGAAGCGGGTAATTGGCTGTACACCACCCATCAAAGGGAAAATTCCCAACGCTACGATTGCGGCCATGCACCTGGCCGGTGCTGACGAAATCTATTTGTTAGGCGGTATGCAGGCTATGGTCGCAATGGCCGTAGGTACCGAAACCATCGAGCCTGTCGATATCATCGTTGGGCCGGGCAATGCCTACGTAGCAGAGGCAAAACGTCAGTTGTACGGTAAAGTCGGCATCGACTTATTTGCCGGACCAACCGAAATTCTGGTCATCGCCGATGAAACCGCTGATGCGGAAATGGTTGCTTGCGATTTACTCGGCCAGGCCGAACATGGGCCAACTTCTCCGGGCGCACTAATTACTACGTCCGAGAAGCTGGCTCACGAAACGTTGGTGGAAATAGAACGGCAACTTCAGGTGTTACCAACGGCCGATATTGCGAGCGTAGCGTGGCGGGATAATGGCTCGATAATTCTGGTTGCGGATGAGCAGGAAGCCGTAGTTGAAGCCGATAAATTGGCCTACGAACACGTAGAGGTGCTGACCAGAAATCCAGATTATTTTCTGGAAAACATGACCAACTACGGCGCTCTTTTCCTGGGGCCGGAAACCAACGTAGCGTACGGCGATAAAGTAATCGGTACGAACCATACACTGCCGACCAATAAGGCCGCCAGGTACACCGGTGGATTGTGGGTCGGTAAATTTTTGAAGAATTGCACGTATCAGCGATGCACGCCGGAAGCCAGTGTCACCATCGGCGAGTATGGAATGCGCCTTTGTGAAATTGAAGGATTTATGGGGCACAAAGAACAGGCTGCACTACGTGTACGGCGCTATGGAGACGTAGCAGAACCTGTTGGTCACTGAAGCGATTTTGTCATGCTGTGGAACGAAGCATCTTAACGTTTCCCTACTAATTCATTTGGATGCTTTAAGATACTTCCTTCGTCAGCATGTCAAAGAAAATAACGTAACATATTGTCAGTGAATGAGCAACGTAGTCAAATAGCCTGTTAATCCCGATGCATAAACGAAAACTCACTGGTCTCGGATGGATGATTGTAGCTGCTACGGTATGCAGCCTCGCATGGATACAAATACCCCTTGCCGGAGAACGTATCGAGTTGGGAACCAGACGGGAAATTTTTGTCGATCATTACCTGATTGACAAAATGGAAGATGTTACGTTGGTGCTGCATCATCCCCGCGATGAAGGCCCGGTTTTCTTTTTTGACAAGCCCTGGGAAAGTACAACCCCAGCTTACATCACGTTGCTGGCTGATGATGGCCTTCTTCGGGCTTATTATCGGGGCGGTTATAAACGTAGTGACGGCAAATTTAGTGAGAATACGTGTTACGCGCAGTCGAAAGATGGTATAACGTGGGAAAAACCGGCGTTGGGGATTATTGATGTCAATGGCTCGAAAGACAACAACGTAGTGGTAGACGAAGCACCCTTCACCCACAATTTTTGCCCGTTTATCGATAAAAATCCGGCCGCAAAACCCGATCAGAAATACAAGGCTTTCGGCGGTACGAATAAGAGTGGATTAGTCCCGTTTATATCTGCCGATGGGATTCACTGGAAAAAAATGCAGGAAAAACCAGCCATTACGGAGGGTTTGCTCGACTCGCAGAACGTACCATTCTGGTCGGAACTTGAGAAGCAGTACGTCTGCTATTTTCGCTCCTGGACGGGTACCGGCGAGCGGGGGTATCGGTCGGTAAGTCGTGCTACGTCAGCGGATTTTATTCACTGGACAAAAGCTGTCGAAATGTCATATGGGAATACGCCCCATGAGCATCTATATACCCAGCAAACCAGTCCTTATTTCAGGGCTCCGCACATTTACATCGCCATCGGTTCGCGTTTTGTTCCCCACCGCCAGATAATGACTGAGGAACAATTGCAGGAATTGAAAGTAGACCCCAGCCAGCATAAAGGGTTATCGGAACCGTTTTTAATGAGTTCGCGGGGCGGGAACGTATATGACCGTACGTTTATGGAAGCGTTTATTCGTCCCGCCATTGGATTGAACCATTGGTCGGCACGTACCAATTACCCTTCGCTGAACGTAGTACCCACCGGAAAAGACCAGATGTCGCTCTACGTGAATCAGGATTACGCGCAACCAACGGGGCATTTAGAACGCTATTCGCTACGTGTCGATGGATTTAGTTCCGTCAAGGGGCCATATAAAGGCGGAGCGTTCACAACGAAAGCGTTCACCTTTACAGGTAAAGAATTCGAAATCAATTATTCAACCTCGGTAGCCGGGGAGATACGTATCGCCATTCAGGATGAAAATGGAAAGGATATTCCGGGTTATTCATTGCTCGATTCGCAGGAATTGGTTGGCAACGAAATCGCCAGAACGGTATCGTGGGATGGGAATTCGGATCTGTCGAAACTGATTTCCAAACCTGTTCGTCTGCGTATTTACCTCAAAGATGCGGACTTATATTCCATTCGCTTTAAATAACGCTGATTATGAATTCAATACGTAGTTGGTGGATTGCTATATTCTTATTGATGTCGATGCGAAGTCCAGTGCCAACTGTTCCCCTTAAATCGGCGCTGATTGGGACGCAGGAATGGACCACTGAGAATCTGAATATTAGTCAGTTTCGGAATGGCGAGCCCGTATTTGAAGCCAATACGTATGACGCCTGGGAAAAAGCCTGCATTGACGGTAAACCGGCCTGGTGTTACGTTGGAAATGATCCGAAGAAGGGAAAACAATATGGCAAACTGTACAATTTCTGGGCGGTCGTCGATAAACGCAAATTAGCTCCCGAAGGGTGGCACGTACCATCGGATGAAGAATGGAATAAACTGATCGAGCAGTTAGGTGGGGTTGATGAGGCCGGAAAAAGCCTGAAAGCAAAAGAAGGTTGGAAAAATGGAGGAAATGGGACTAACACAAGCCAGTTTGGCGCACTTCCCGGCGGATACCGCAGTCATGAAGGATCTCATTTATATGGAGGGCCATTTTTCGAAGCTGGTTCGGCTGGGTATTGGTGGAGTACCACGAAATATCTTGTCGATAACGTCTACTGCCGGAGTTTATCTTATAAAGATTCCCGTGTGCGAAAATCGAGTTTTGTGATGACAACCGGTCTGGCGGTACGTCTGGTGAAAGATTCACAATGAATACCCTGTTCGCTGGCCCTTCTGAAGAATAGTATCAGTTATCCACCGAAAAATACAGGCAGTTGATACGTATTCAGGTTAAGTTTGCTTCATTCAGAATTGGCATTACTGGGCTGATTCAGTAGCCATTATCATTTCGCAACAATTATGAGTAGTAACGAGGTAAGCGACTTCAAACCAAAATTATTTTCCTACGCATGGCTGGTCGTTCTGATGCTTTGCCTCGTAGGCGGTTTGAATTACCTCGACCGGATGATGATTACGACCATGCGCCTGTCGATCCTGAAAACAATCCCAATGACGGATGCGCAGTTTGGTTTGCTGACCTCTACTTTTTTATGGATCTACGGCTTGTTAAGCCCTTTCGCTGGCTATCTGGCCGACAAGTTTAATCGAAGCCGGGTTATTATTGGCAGTTTATTTATCTGGTCGGTTGTTACGTGGTTAACCTCGCGCGCTACTACGTATGAAGAGTTATTGGTAACGAGAGCGTTGATGGGTATCAGCGAGGCCTGTTATATTCCCGCAGCGGTTGCATTGATCGTCGATTACCACAAAGGCGCAACCAAATCGCTGGCAACCGGAATTCATATGGCAGGCGTTTATGTGGGGCAAAGCCTTGGATTTATTGGCGCCTGGCTGGCCGAAAATAACTCCTGGAATTATGCATTTACGGTATTTGGCTCAATCGGTATCGGGTATGCAATCGTGCTTTTCTTTTCGCTAAAAGAAGCGCCTAAAACTGAGGAAGTAAGTCTCCAAGGCAAGGCCGATGGCATAAGTTTTGGAGATGCTGTGAAAAAGCTGTTTAAAGAACCGGCTTATGTAATGGCTCTTGCAGCCTGGGGGCTTTTGGGTGTTGTTAGCTGGATTATTACAGGCTGGTTGCCGACATTCTACCAGGAAAAATTCAACCTTACACAAACGCAGGCGGGCGTATACTCCACTGGCTATTTTTTCCCAGCCATGTTAGTTGGTGTACTTTCTGGTGGTGCCATTGCCGATTTCTGGACGAAGTTTAATCCTAAAGCCCGGATCATCGTACCCGCTATTGGATTAGTGCTGGCAACACCCGGCATATTCCTGGGCAGCCAGACTAGTGTACTCTGGATTACCATTGCTGGTTTTTTACTCTATGCGTTCACCAGGCCTTTCATCGATGCCAATATGATGCCCATTTTATCGATGGTGGCCGACCGTAAATATCTGGCAACCGGATACGGTATTCTGAACCTGTTTAGTTGCGTTATCGGCGGTGTGGGTATATATGCTGGGGGCGTGTTACGGGATGCCCATGTTAACCTGAGCTTTATGTTTCAGGTAGCGGCCGTTGTTATGCTACTCTGTGCTTTTCTGTTGTATCGAACCTATCAGATCAGTATGAGGAAGTCGAAAATTCCCCAGATTAACCCTGAACCAGTCAATTAACAGGTTGATTTCTACGAGTAATAAGCGAGAATCTTATATAACCAGACAACCGATTCAGCCATGAAAAGTAAGAATGGTTTTAGTTTCGTTTTTCTTTTAATGACATTTTTGACGAATTCGGTCGTCGGTGGAGACGTTCGGCTAACGGCTTCCGCGCAGACATTCTCGGTAACGCCCAAAGTAGGTACGCCCGCCAGCCACAGTAAATCCGGGAACATGATTGAAGCGGTATATGGCGATCTAAAAACTACCATTCTCCTATTTGAAGAAGGGCCGAATAAACTCTGTTTTCTGTCGTCTCCTTTTGGTGTCGAAAGCAAGGTCTTGCGGAACGCCTGTGTTTCTATTCTGTCGAAAACCTTAAAGATTTCTCCTGAGGCCATCATTACCGCTTCTTCCCACAGCCATACCATTCCTTTTTTACTTGTCGACAGTACTGCGAAGCCTGACCTCAAAACACCCCATTATATGAGCTGGGAGTTGGGACAGGAGTTTCTACAAAAGCTTCAGCAGTCGGCAAATAAGCTTACTCAGACATTAGAACCTGTGACTGTCGAATGGGGCGTTGCGGAAGAAAACCGGATTACTTATAATCGGCGTGGACGACGTCTTGATGGGAAAACGTATTTCATGCGCGAAGAAGACCGCATGTTGGCAGGGGAGGGGTATATTGGTGTGATCGATCCCGAAGCGATGGTTGTCGTGTTGAAAAACAAGGCTGATAAACCAGTTGCCGCTCTTTCACTTTTTACAGGTCACCCTGTAGCCGCTTACAATCCTGAGAAAATGATTAGCTATGGGCAATTTCCGCAGACTGCTTCTGAAAAATTGTCGAACTATCTGGGTGGAGTTCCCGTCGCGTTTTTGCAGGGTTTCGCTGGAGATATTAATGCCAAACACATGCTGACTGGCACCATCGATCAGGCACGTTTGCTCGGTGATCAGCTTGGTGATGCGTTCATTATTGCAGCTAAATCGCTCCATAAATCCAAACGGACCGGTATGGAATGGACCCGAGAAACAGTACAAATTCCTCTGGCTCCTCTGCCTGATCAAAAGAGTCTACAGAAAGACCTTAATTTGATTGACGATTTTATCAAACGAGGAAATGCAGGTGATGAAAATACGTACGAATGTGTAGGAATGAACTTCCCCAAAGCACTGACTCCGCCTTATCGGGCCAGACTGGTTGATGCCGTCAGACCCTGGTACGTATGGGCACTGGAGCAGCATAAAACCAACAAGTTGCAAAATGTACCAACCGAAATGCCGATTACCATATCGGTTGCCCGTTTCGGTGATGTTGGCTTTGTCGGGTTCCCGTTTGAACCTTTTGTCAAAACGGGCTTAAAGATTAAAAAAGAAGCCGCCCTACCCTGCGTACTCACGGCGGGTTATACCGACAGCAATTACGGCTATATTCCTGATAGCAGCTCCTGCGACGACCGGGAATATCAGGCAGGCTTTTTTAGGTATCGCGGTAAAACACCTCC
The DNA here is from genome assembly GCF_014699005.1 of Spirosoma profusum. GTDB lineage: Bacteria > Bacteroidota > Bacteroidia > Cytophagales > Spirosomataceae > Spirosoma > Spirosoma profusum. The sequence continues at coordinate 84,856 of NZ_JACWZY010000022.1, read as the reverse complement.
TTATCAATCGCCGGGTGGTGATACGGCTGCTACGTTGGCCATTGAAAAAATCGCTCAACTTGCCCGCTAGTCTGTCATCTGATTCCTATTACCCATGAATGCAATCGATATGCGAAACTGCCTGCTGGGAGATGACGCCGAAATTGGCCCGAATGTTATGTTGGGCTATGAATACCCCGGCTGGAAAGAACCGCTAAAGTTGGGTAACCGTGCCCGGATTCATAGCGGAACCGTCATCTATGCCGACTCCATTATTGGCGACCGATTTAGTTGCGGTCATAACGTAACGATACGTGCCGAGTGCCAGATTGGGGATCGGGTTGTTATTCTGCATGGTGCTACGTTGGAGGGCAAACTTACCATCGGTAAAGGTGTGAAGATCATGGCTCATGTTTACCTGCCAAGCCGCACAATCATCGGTGATTTGGTTTTTATTGGACCTGGAGCCAATTTCCTGAACGCCAAACTCCCTATGCGCGAATCCGGTGTAAAGGGACCGACCATCGGGAATCACGTAGTAGTCGGTGGGGGAGTAACTGTCGGTCCCGGCGTCACCATTGGCGATAACTGCTTTATTGGAGCTGGCTCCACAGTACTTCAGGACATCCCACCCAATTCACTAGCTTACGGAGTGCCCGCACAATTCCGTCCACTTCCTGAAAAATTTGGACAGGGTAATGATCCAAAACAGATTTTTTGTGGCCTGGATTTGTGGGACAACCGCCCCGACGACTATACGTGGATGGACGAAGAGTATCCGGGGAAAGCCTGAGTAACGAATAGTATTTTTTGTCATCCTGATGCAACCGGGCGGCCGGTGCTGAAGGATGACAAAAAATACTGCCACAAATTCATGTTATTTATCAAATGAAATCGATTGATTTCCCGAAGCTAAAAGACGATTTCGATCAAAATGGCTACGTAGCAATCCCGGGCTTTCTTAGTCAGGAAGAAGTTCAGGAATTGAACGAAAAAGTATGGGCGTTCATCCGGAACGTAGTACCGACAATGCCTGAGAATCATGCTTTTTTTGAAGTGAAAAACGATCCTTCGTCGTTGAAGCAATTGTTTCACTTATCCGATTACGATCCTTTTTTCAGCATCCTTCTAAATGGCAGTCGATTTGAGAAATTGGCTGAACACGTACTGGGTGAAAAGATAGCCAAAGGAGATGTAGAGTATTTCAACAAACCGCCGGGAATAGGAAAGCCCACGCCACCGCATCAGGATGCGTACTATTTTATGCTATCGCCACCCCAGGCCGTTACGTTCTGGATTCCTCTGGAAGATGTAGATCTTGATAATGGCTGTTTGCGCTACGTAAAAGGCTCTCATCGGCTGGGTATGCGGCTACACGGCAAAAATGCTACGTTGGGTTTTTCGCAGACAATCGTTGATTTCGGAACCGACGTAGATAGAAAAAACGAGGTGGCTGTCCCTGCCAAAGCGGGCGACGTACTGGCTCATCATGGCATGACCATTCACCGGGCCGACGGAAATAATAGTCTTACCCGTTCGAGACGGGTTATTGGACTGGTTTATTTTGGCGTTTCGGCCAAAGAAGATCTGATGGCTAAAGAAGCCTATCTTAAAAATCTGGCGATTGAACGCCAAACTGCTTAAACCAACGTAATGGATACACCGAAAAGAGGACCGTTTGATCTTTCTGGAAAAGATATTTGGGTATTTGGAGGAGCCGGGTATCTGGGCCAGCCCGTTGTGCGGTTGCTTCACGAGCTGGGCGCAACTGTACTTTGCGTTGATTTGGGGGAACGTAGTAAGACATTCATAGATGAAGCGTCTCTATCGCCGAACGTAACGGCTGCTACGTTGGATGTGAGCGATTGCGAAGCGCTTGATACGTTTGTGCAATCACAGATTCAGGAACGTAACGTACCACACGGTCTGGTGAATCTGACATTCGCGTCAACCGCCAAACGGATGGAAGATCTGTCGGTAGCCGAATTTGATCAGGTAAATCATACCGGCCTCACATCCACTTTTGTACTCACCAGAGCAGTCGGCGAGCAGATGGCTCAGCAGAAACGAGGTAGTATTGTCTCATTTTCCAGTATGTATGGCGTCGTTTCGCCTAATCCTGAGGTTTATCAATCACCGATGAACAAAAACCCGCTCGAATATGGGGTTGGGAAAGCTGGAATTATCCAGATGACCAAATATATGGCAGTTCATTGGGGCAAACGTAATGTTCGGTGCAACTGCATTTCGCCCGGACCTTTTCCCAATCCAACCGTGCAGCAGACGTACCCAGATTTCGTCGAACGATTAGCCGAAAAATCACCGATGGGTCGGGTCGGTAAGGCTGACGAAATTGCCGGATCGGTAGCTTTCCTGTTGTCGGATGCTGCTACGTATATTACTGGGCACAATCTGATGGTCGACGGCGGCTGGACGAGTTGGTAAAAGTAAAGCATTTATATGCTAAATTAACGTGAATTATGAGTATTTAATAAATTAATAAACTGATTATTAGATAGTTGTCCCTTTTTTTGTCATCCTTCCGCTCCGGCGCGGTCCGCCGTTGCGGGCCCGGCTGCGTCAGGATAACAAAAACCGTTCTCGAATAAAAGTTTAAGCAGCCTCAATCAAAAGCCCGCGACGTAGCGTTATTCTTTTTTGGTTTCCTTGAAGCTAGTCACGTTGACACGGATTTTTTTATCGGGCATTTCGTCTATTTCCATCAGGAACGTAATCTTTCCAGCTTTGCCTTCTATGGTCATCGTAGCGTGACGCGGAGCATCGGATGGCCCCTGAAAAACGACTTTGATGACGGTTTTTCCCTCTTGATAGGCCGTTGGCCAGTTACAGGTAGTAGACTGAATCGTTCCAACCATTTTACGATCAGGATTGCCGGGTGTGATCGTTATCTGCGTTTTGTTGATGGCAATCGTGCTCTCTTCATCATCCGTTCGATGAACCGTCCCTGAACCGTCGAGATACTCTGTTTTTGAACTAGTTAACGTAACATCTTTATCACACTGTCCAAAACTGAGTGTGAGTTTGGACAGTAGAAGAGCGATTAAAAAAATCAGATTTTTCATGACCATTTTAGATTTTAACGAAAATACGGTCAATTATAAGGATATACAAGCTACTATGCAAAACCATGTAGCTTGTATAATATTTAAAAGTGATAAAGGGATATTTATCGGGACAAACGGTATTTTTTACTATGAAAGTTAGAACAGCTGTGCTTCGATATCGAGTCAGTAGTAAAGGCAGCTCGTCGGGGTAGGGGCGTGAACTGACCGACCCGGATGGCTATAAACTCGTTTTGAAAGCTCCACCGAATTCAATTCCAGTTATGGAAGATATTCATTAGTACGTTGTTAGGTTGGAATCGACCAATTGAATAACTTACCTTACCCAACACTATTAAAGCCTATTGCTATGATTCTGAGGATTATACTGGCTACAACTTTTTTCCTGATCGGGTATATATCAGCGGCTCAGCCTAATCAACCAGCCGAATTAAATCGTTCAATTGGCCAATCCAATGCCAACTGGATACAAACCGTTTTAAAGAACTGGGAAACCGTATGTACCAAACACCTGCTAATAAACCCCCAACCTTTACCCTGGATTATTTTTTACGACAGCACCCGTGCCTTTCATATTAATCCGGATACAAATCTATTGCCACCTTCGGCTATAAAACAGCTACCTATTCAGTTTGGCAGTCAGTCTTATCGGGTTATTTTAATGGCTCACGCCGGGTCGGTATGGGTTCCAGGCCGAGATCCTATCAGTGTGGTTCCTCGTCCAGCCGTTACCATGCCGTACGACGAGTACCGAAAAAGTTTTTTTATGGCTCCGCTACCCTCGTTTTTTCGCAAATTGGCCCCTGCCGATCAGGCTGGTTTTCTGGACTTATTATTCCTTGGGATAAACAGCCATGAGCTGACGCATACACGACAACTCCCTTTTGTATTACCACAGTTGCTGGATATCCAGAAAAAGTACAAATTACCCGAAAACCTGGACGACAACCTGATTGAACGCCTATTTGAGAAAAACGAAGCCTATAAGAAGCTGTTCACAGCCGAAAAACAGCACTTTTGGAACGCTTATATGGCCGCCAACATGGATTCCTGTCGTCGGGAAATAACGAAAGGACTGACATTGATGAAGCAACGTAAGGGGCAATTTTTTACCGGTGACAAACTGGGCTACACGTACCTCGACGATATTTTCCTTTCGTTGGAAGGGTCTGCCATGTGGGTTCAATACCAGGTGACGATGGCGAATGCTCCTCGGGATCAACCGGCTCATCAGACGTTGTACTGGCTGGTGCAACGCACAGACTCGTGGGTACAGGAGGAAGGCCTGGTCCTTTTTCTGCTGATCGATCGTCTGGTCCCAAATTGGCAATCTCAATTCTTTGGAAAGACTTTGCCTTATCCCTTCGACGTATTGCAACGAGCCGTTTCCCAAAAGCCCCAAAAGTAAACGGTTCTTCTTTAGGTTTGTGGGCCTTTCCTGATTTAATAAATGATTCAACCAACGTAATAAGGTAGCAACTTTACTCCGACCGTAGGCTTTTAACCGGATTTGCGTTGGCTGCTTTCAGGGTTTGGTAACCGATGGTAATCAGGGCAATCAGGAGCGCCAATCCTCCGGCCGCGACAAATACCCAGGCATTGATCGAAATGCGGTAGGCAAAACCCGTCAGCCAACGTTGCATGACGAACCAGGCCACCGGAACCGCAACTAGGAAAGCAATGAGAATCAGTCCTAAAAAATCTCCGGACAATAGTAAGACGATGTTTTGGACAGAAGCTCCCAGCACTTTACGAACACCAATCTCCCTGGTTCGCTGGCGGGTAGCCAGCCAGGATAAGCCCAGCAGGCCAAGCGCAGCAATGAGCACTGCCAAACCCGCGAAAAGGGCGAATACCTTGCCCACCACGCGGTCGGCGTTGTACTGTTCGTTGAATTGATCGTCCAGAAAGCGGTAGGCAAATACATTACCCGGAAAAAAACGGTCATAGACCTGCCTGATGGCTGCCAGTGTGGTAGTTAGCTCGTTTGGCTCAACCTTCACCGATATAGGATTATACAAGCTGTAGTTAGGCATCATCACGACGGGTTCTACCGGGTGATGAATTGACTTTTGATGGAAGTCGTGCGTAACACCGACGATTTCATACGGCCTTTCGTACAGGATAATCGATTTCCCGACGGCTTCGCTGGCTGTTGGAAAGCCGAATAATTTAGCGGCTGACTCATTGAGTAACGTCGTTCGGACTTTGCTTAAATCCTCGTTATAATCAGTGGATCGAAAATTCCGACCCGCCAGTAGCTTAATGTCATAGAGGTCAAGGAAGTCTTCCCCAATACTCATGTTGTTTACAGCAAAGCGTGGGGAAGAAAGCTTATCTGGGCGGTGTACATCAAACATTCGATGCAGGTCTTCTCCCGGAATCCGGCCGGAATTGGTGGCCGCTTTGACATGAACCAGATTTTTCAGTTCTTCTTTGAAACTTCGGGATCTGGTAATGAAGCTGGAATCGTTCTCTAAAAGTTGTGGAGGGCTAATAACTAGTACTTGAGAAAGTGTAAGCCCAAGCGGTTTCTGAGCGGCATACCGCATTTGCTGGTAGATGATAATCGACCCGGCTACCAAGGCAATAGTCACTGCAAACTGCCCACTAACCAGGGCTTTCCGTAAAATAACTCCTCGAGATGACGTACTGAATTTCCCTTTTAGTACGTCAACGGGTTTAAACGAAGACAGCACCAACGCTGGATAGAAGCCGGCAATACAGATACCTGAGAGGATTATCAGTAACAACCCGAACGTAACACTGTTGCTCTGCAAGCCTTCCCCAAATACGTAGTGGATCGATAGATTGCGCTGAACGAGTTCGTTAAAACGAGCCTGGACGAAGTAAATCAGGCCAGCCGCCAGGAGCATCGAAAGAAAGTTGGATAGCAGCGATTCCGAAAAAAACTGGAAAACCAACTGTGTTCTGGTCGCTCCAGACGATTTACGTATTCCAACCTCTTTGGCGCGCTCCACGGCTCGGGCCGTTGCAAGATTGATGTAATTGATCCAGGCGATACTAAGAATCAGGAGGGCGCTGAGCAATGCTCCCCAAACGATAGTGGCGTTGCCCGTTTTCCCAATTTCGGCCCCAAAATCAGAATAAAGATGAGCTTTTAGCAATGGCTGAAGAGAGAACTTTTCAGTGCTGCCCGTGACTTTGTTACCTCTAAAATAACGCTGGCTGAATCCGGGCAACTGAGCCTCAAGCCTTTTAGGATCACTACCGGGTTTTAACTGGATATAATGGTAGAAATAGGATTCCGTGAAACTGGAATCGGCAGATTTCCAGTATCGATTACCACCACGATAAAGCGATGAATAGGCAACCAGAAAATCAAATTGGAGGTGAGAATTGTCCGGAACATCATAACAAATACCCGTTAGTTTATAAGGAACAGCACTACGTTCCAGATTAACCAGCCGGCCAATTAATGATGCTACGTTGCTGCCGACATCGGGAAAGAGTTTTCGGGCGCAGGATTCTGACAGAATAATCTCATCCGGCTCTCTCAGCACCAAATCCCGATTACCCGCTATTAGCTGATAAGAAAACATTCCAAAAAAAGACGGATCGACGGCCATACCGTTTTGCTTACCCATCTTTTGATCGTCGGCAATTAAAATACGTGATGCTAAAGGTGCTACGCGGGTATGATTGATGACTTCCGGAAACTCATGCCGCATTGCCTGACCAACGGCAGAATATGTCATAGGGCTATGCTGCACCCGTTTGCCATCCTGATATCGATCATTCACGACTCGGTAAAGGTCTCCGGCCTGTTGGTTGAACGTATCGTAGCTTAATTCAAAATTCGCGTACTCCACCATGAAGATGCAGGCGGTCATACCGATAGCGAGTCCTGCATGATTGATGAGAAAATACAGTTTGTTACGCGTGCTGTTTCGCCAGGCAATGAAAAGATAATTACGTAGCATAACCGGATGCAGGATTGATGGTGATTGATGATACGTTTGCTGACGTCGTCTTCGGCGCACAAAAGGCGATAGTACCGACGCTACGTTGAACAGGTAACGTAGCAGGGCCTGGGATGGGCCTGCCCGATGGTACCAGTACGTATACAACTCGTCCAGATCGCCCGCCACTTCTTCCAACGTATCACTGGGGTGAAGTTTGGTGAGTAGCCAGTGTGCCCAGCGGGGTGGATTTGGATGAGACTTATTCATAGTCCGCTGAGCCGAAGGGACACCGGTGGTACCAGTTGCCACAGTTCCTGCCGCAGTTGCTGGATTTCCTGCAACGCCCGGCTCCCTAGTCCTGTGATCCGAAACAGTCGCTTGCGTCGACCACCTCGTTCTGCCGTTGCCCCGCCCAGTTCCGATCGCACAAAACCCTTCTCTTCCAGCCGAATAAGCGTATTATGGATCGAACCGAAGACAACGATCCGACCCGTATGTTCTTCAATTGCCTGACTGATGGTCACACCGTAACCATCGCCATCCAGAATAGCCACCATTAACAGCACAATCTCCTCTAATTCCCCCAGATACGTCCGGCGCATGGTTTCAGGTGATTAGTTTATATTATTACGTACAAATCTTCTGCCAAGTTAATTAATCTGCCCAAAACAGACATAAAAGGGAAACTTTAAAAAAGCCCTACAGTGAAAATGTCCACAAATGGACAACTACTGTCCACTGAAGGACAATAAACAAACGTGAATTATGGGTAGTTACTTTTTGTCATCCTGAAGAAGGAAGGATCTTAAAGTATCTTCACTTGAGTGCTAGGAAACATTAAGATCCTTCCTTCGTCAGGATGACAAAAATTGCGGTAAGGAAAAATTTAAACAGGTTCTTTATTAGCGAAATAACGTACCAGCTAATACTTTACCCAATAGGGTAACAGGACGACGGCTTTCCCTTTTAGCACTATGATCAACCTAGTGCAACAGGCGCATCGTCACCCAACTATTACCGCTATTTTGGCAAACGGCCAGTCTCATACTTATGCGCAATTACTTGAGTCATCAGAACAGTTCAGTCGCCAACTTCTGAATGGTCGGGCTGATTTGTCCGAAACCCGCGTAGCGTTTATGGTAGAGCCTGGCTTCGAGTATGTTAACGTGCAATGGGGTATCTGGCGGGCGGGAGGCATTGCGGTGCCACTCTGTATTACGTATCCACCCGCTTCGTTGCAGTACGTTATCGACGATACGTCTGCCGAGATTGTCGTGGCATCGGCTCGATATGCTTCGCTGCTACGTCCCATTCTCGAAACCCGGACGATACGTTTTATTGAATTGGGGTTACCGGAAGCCAATTCATCGGGTGATTTGCCAAATGTTGACCCCACGCGAGGGGCGATGATTCTTTACACCAGTGGTACCACTAGTCTGCCCAAAGGCGTTGTCAGTACGCACGCCAATCTGGAGGCACAAATGACAACGCTGATTAAGGCTTGGGAATGGCAACCTGCCGATCATATTCTGTGCGTGTTGCCGTTACATCATGTGCATGGCATCGTCAACGTAATCGGTTGTGCGCTCTGGGCTGGTGCTTGTTGTGAATTTCTCCCTGAGTTTTCGCCGGCCGCTGTATTCGCTGCTTTTCAGCGAGGACGTATCAACCTGTTTATGGCGGTGCCGACCATTTATTTTAAGCTGATTGCCTATTGGGAATCGCTACCCGAAGCTGAACAACAGATACTTACAGAAACAATGCGCGACTTCCGGTTGATGGTGTCGGGTTCGGCGGCATTACCCGTCACGGTCATGGAAAAATGGGAACGGGTCAGCGGTCATACCTTACTCGAACGGTACGGTATGACCGAAATCGGGATGGCCATCAGCAATCCTTACCGTGGAAAACGAGTTCCTGGCCATATCGGCCAACCGCTGCCGGGTGTCGGAGTTCGGTTGGTCGATGAGCAGGACGAATTGGTTGAAGAAGGGCAACCCGGCGAAATTCAGGTGAAAGGAGCTACGGTATTCCGCGAATACTGGAATCGCCCACAAGCGACGCAGGATGCCTTTACCGACGACGGTTGGTTCCGTACCGGCGACGTAGCAGTAGTTGACGAAGGAAGCTATAAAATTCTGGGACGTAGTTCAATCGACATTATCAAATCGGGTGGTTATAAGCTATCGGCGCTCGAAATCGAGGAAGTTCTCCGAACACATCCGGCCATCGCCGATTGTGGGGTAATTGCGCTGCCCGATGAAGAATGGGGAGAAATTGTAGCGGCAGTTCTGGTTCCTGCTGAAGAAATTGATTTGGCCGCACTAAACCAGTGGATGCGCACGCAGATGGCAGCCTATAAGGTGCCGCGTCATTATCGAATTGTGACCGAACTTCCTCGTAATGCGATGGGTAAAGTGACCAAAAACGACCTGAAACAATATTTCTGAGCTATGGATTTCCTGACTGCTTTTCCCTATTGGTTCATTATTGTCATCATGGTAGTGAATGCCATTGTCGTGCAATTCATAAACATCGACGTAAAGGACGATGAGCGTTGAAAAACGATGATCGATAAGTGATGAACGATGAGTAAAAAACTAATGCGCCAGCCCACTCATCGTTCATCACTTATCGATCATCATTAACCAAACCTTCTATGGCTTACTTCTCCGAACATGCTACCGTGCTGCTTTGCATGGTGGTTTACCTGATTCTGCTGATTACGTTTGGCTGGTACCTGCAACGACAGGCGGGCAAAACCGTAGGGGAGTACTACGTTGCCAACCGACGGATACCGGGCTGGGTTGTTTCGTTAGCCTTCTTTTCCACCTTCGTCAGCACGAATACCTACATTGGGCAAGCGGGTGAGTCGTTTCGGTATGGTTTGTCATGGACCTGGGTAGGCGTTTTCTGGGCGGTTTTCTGCATTATTTCCTGGCAGATTTTAGGCCCCCGGATGCGCAATCAGAGTATCCGACTCAAGTCGTTTACCGTGCCTGATTATTTCCAGTTACGTTACCAAAGTGGACTTTCACGCAGCATTCGGGTCTTATCGGCCGTAATCATTCTGTTTGCGACGGTCTGGTACATGACGGGTATCGCCAAAGGCTGCGCGCACTTACTTCACTCACTTCTTGACATTCCCTACGCTTATGGAGCCGCCTTCATGCTGTTTTTTACGTGCTTTTACACCATTGCGGGAGGCATGTACGGCATTATGTGGACCGACGCCGTTCAGGGGATTCTGATGTTTATTGTCGCGATGGTGATGCTCTCACTGCCATTCATCTACGTGGGTGGCTACGACGCACTGATGACTAAAATCGCTTTTGTTGAGCACGTATCGAAAAAGGGAACGCCTATCGGCAACGGTCTCGTTACGTTCGGACAACTGACCTCGTTCACGTATATCGTAGGTATCGGTCTGTCGATTGGGATGAAACAGATATCTGAACCGAAACTCCTCATTCGCTTCTACACGGTTAAGGATAAGGCCGGGATGAAGTTCGCCATGACCTGGACGCCCATTTTCATGGGTATTTCGCTGGTTTGCGTGATGGGCCTGGGTGCACTTGTACACGGCATGGTAACTGCTGAGGAAGCCGCTCAACTCATCAATAATACCGATGAAGTAGTGGGGTTTATGCTGAAAAAATTCAATAATCCGCTCATCAGCGGTATTTGCCTGATGGGGCTTTTTGCGGCTGGCATGGCTGCGCTGGCGTCGGTGACGCTGGTCGTGGGCACTACGTTGGTGAAAGATATCTGGAATGTCTGGAAACCCATGCCCGCCGAACGTATCATTCCCCGCACGAAGATCGCCATGTTGCTGTACTGCATCATTGTGTATTATTTCACAATATTCCCACCGGCCGATGTTGTTGAGCTATCGGCATTTGCTGGCTCCGTATACGTAGCAAGTTTCTTCCCGACGATCTTCGGTGGGCTCTATTTTCGATGGGGCACCGATTTGGGGGCTGTAAGCTCCATGCTGGCCGGGATTATTGTCAATATCGTCTGGCGTTTCGGCGTTCGGAGCCGCTTCGAAGGACTGAGCGATATTCATGAAGTGTTTCCGGCTTTTCTGGCTTCCTTTGCCGCCTACGTAGTAGTAAGTCTGCTCACGGCCCATCGCAAACCTACCGCAGCGCACCTGAATACTGTATTTGATACTGAACCTGTCCTCGGTGCTACGTTGCTAAGTCAGGTAAAGAAATAGTCACAAATGATTGTAGGTTGTCTATTTAGAATCTATACTTACTACGTTAATAAAAAAGCCCGGCTGATTTAGTCGGGCTTGAAATTTTTATAGGTTAGGTAGTCGTAGTTACTATTCTTTTGACGTAGCAGCCCGAAAAAGTAACAAAACGACCGTGAAATTTTTGGCTTTACCCGGGCACGTAACGTCAACTCGCAGACTCCTCAATACTAAAGCCTAACAAACGTCAGGCTTTAGTATTTACTCAACCTATAAAGTCTGCTTATTGCAGGGCAATACTACGGGTAACTTGTTTAGCTGCTTCTGTCGACAGATTTAACTGCTTACGGATGCTGCCTTCGCTGGATTTTACTTCCAATTCGTACACGCCATCGGCCAACTGATCAACATTCAGTTTCATGGCAAATCTGGATTCTTTCTTGCCCAAATTCTGCCGATAAAGCACGTCGTTGTTTTTGTCACGTAACAGGACAACAACTGATACGTCGGTCGATTTTTCAACCGCCACCCGAATTTCGTGATTGACAGTTACGTAAGCACTGGCGCCAAACGAGAGCGTTTTCGGCGTAGTAGGGTTGAAAAGGGTAGAAGCACTCAGGAGAATAGAAGCGGCAACTTTACTGATTACTGGTAACATGATTGTGTGTGTTTGATGGTTTAAGATGTTGTTTACTGTGATGATCTGTGTGTTCCAAAGCCTGTGCCAGTTCTTAATTGGTGTTGATAGTCAGAGTCTTATGTTTTGTGTCGTTTCTCAACACTGTCCGTAACTGGACAAACTTTGTTCACTTGCGGACAAAAATAGAAGGAGAAGCAGGCCGCGCGAAATCCAGAATTGACCAGATGCTGAAATGAGATAATAAACTGTGAAAAAAGCAGGATAGCTGGTGCCTGAAAATTAGATAGATACAGCACTCATTTTCGATTGTGAAGAGAAAAATGAGCGATTTTTTAAACAATATATGAGCCTTTGCACTTACTAGGAAAGGATGCTTACTGTCTGGTCAGCATAGGCATCAAACCACCTGTTGTGGATTTACTTATTTATCTACGCCTTGGGGCTGAAGCGGTGTGCGTATGGAATACAATCTACTAATTGCTGATGATGATGACGATGATGTTTTACTCCTGACTAAATACCTGCATGGCCATAACGCTTCCGTAAAACTGACACACGTCTGGAATGGTACTGGAATTATCCAGAAATTAATGGAAGGTATGCGCCCAGACCTAATTATGGTCGATTCGCAGATGCCCATCATGAATGGGCAGGAGTTATTACGTCAATTACGAGCTAATCCAGGCTGGCAGCATATTCCAATAGTCGTGTGGGCTGGTACGTTATCCGAAGAAGATACGATGCATTTCTACCAGTCAGGAGCAAATTCCTGCGTCATGAAACAGGATATATTTGCCCGGATGGATGTTTTCTGTCGCTACTGGTTCGAGTTGATTAAGTTAGTGCCAACTAACTGAAAGTCAGGTGTAGTCGATAGTCATTAGGTTCCTATAGGCTGATGACTATCGACTATTAACTTAATGCAATACGTCGAAAACGAGTTCGCGGAGAATATCGCTCTCACTCATGGACGGGGCGTCGATGCCTTTACTACGTGCATCGGCCTGACGTATCGAATGAATGATAGACACGACTTTGGGGAGCGGGAAAGTACGGGCGGCTGTCAGGTAATCTTTCACAAAAAACGGATTCACACCCAGTAATGGAGCCAATCCCTTCTCACTCTGATCTTTCGACGCCTGCACGAGCAGCACTTTACTGAAATAGCTGAATAACTGCGCCAGAATAACAACCAGCGGATTATCTTTTGGATTACGCCCAAAATAATCGACAATCTGATTGGCTTTCACGAGTTCCCGCTGAGTTAGCGCTTTCTGCAATTCAAATACGTTGTATTCCTTGCTGATACCTACCAACCGCTCTACGGTTGCCGCTGAAATCTCCTCGCCAACGTGCATATTAATCAACATCTTGTCTATTTCGCCCGCCATGCGACGTAGGTCGTTGCCAATATGATCGGCCAGGAGCTGGCAGGCTTTCGGACTGATTTTCGCTCCTTGCTCGCGGCAGTATTCACCTACCCAATCCGGAATTTTGTTGTCGTAGAGTTTTTTAACACCCAGCAATTTCCCTTTGGCGCCAAACGCCTTCACCCAGGATTTTCGCTCATCGAGACCCGGTTTGCCTTCTTCTTTGACGTAGCACAACATCAGAATCGTGCTCGACAACGGATTCAGGGCGTAATCTTCCAATAGCGTCTGCGCTGACTTGTCGTTGATTCCGCTCATTTGTTGTGCTTCTTTTACCAGTACCAACTGCCGCTCAGCCATAAATGGATAGCGCCGGGCGTAGTTCAATACGGCACCCGCATCGGTATCTTTACCAAATAGCACAAACTGATTAAAACCACGTTCAGCTACTGGCACGGCCACTTTTTCGAGTTCGTCGGCAATACGGTCGAGGTAAAACGGTTCGTCACCGTGAATGAGATAAACGGGAGCAATCCGCTTGTTGCGGATATCTTTCAGCAGGGCGTCAACAGCAGCAATCAAAACAAAAAAGTATTTCAGGTATCAAGTTTCAGAGTCCAGGTTCCCTACGTAGTGACAACCAAAAGCCAGCCGCAAAAGTAAAGATTGCTCGCCATTTGTTACGTATCGAATTGGAGTTACGTTGAGCTTATCGGAAATTCTAGCTACGTTTGCCAGCTGCAAAATTGACAGGAAGCTAATGGCAATCCACGTATTGAGTTAAAGCAGTACATTTGGCTATGGAATTAAAAGTACACATACCGTTTCAGGAAATCTTGACAATTGTTCGCCAGCTCAGAAAGTCAGGCTTCAAAAAGAATTGGACAGCGAAAAGAAATCGGTGAAAAAACAATCGCGATTGACACAAATCCTGCTTAACGGCCCTGTCTATACTGATGAGCAGATAAAAATTGTTGAGCAAACCCGCAAATCGATTGATGAATGGCGGACAGAATAGTAATGGTTGATACCAACGTATTAATCGATTTTTTCCGAAAGACAGATAAAGCCAGAACTAGACTTGTCTACCTTTCAGAGCAGTTTGAACAGCTTGCCATTTCAAGTGTAACAGAATTTGAAGTGTATAGCGGGGCAATCCCAGCCTAACTGCCATTTTGGAATGAATTGCTTTCTGAAATTCTTGTTTTCCCATTTGATGGCAAAGCCGCCCCTATAGCAGTTGATATGCTGCACGATTTAAAAACAGCAAAAGTCAATCGATAAAGCTGACCTTTTTATTGCTGCAACAGCCGTAGCTAATGACCTACCTTTAGATACGCTAAATCGTAGGCACTTTAATCAAATAAATCTGCACGAGCTACTTGATAATTTGTGAAGGGAATTGCCATACGCAATCACCGCCGAAGCAACGTACCGGGCCGTACACCTGTAGTTTTCTGGCCCTGATACACTAATTTCCCCGCTACCCAAACTGCTTCAATTCCTGTAGACAAAGCTTTATTATCGCCGATACGTGCCTTATCTAGTACGGTGTCTGGATTGAATAAAACCAGATCCGCGAAATAGCCCGACGTAACGATACCCCGGTTTTTTAAACCGAGGTGTTCTGCTGAAAGGCTCGTCATTTTCTGGATGGCCGTTTCGAGCGTCATTAATCGCTGGTCGCGGACGTAGCGGGCCAGCACGCGTGTAAAAGCGCCATATCCGCGCGGATGCCCATCGTTGGCACCGTCGGAGCAGATGTTGGTGTGCGGCCAGGTCAGAAAATCCCTGACGTCAGTTTCGCTCATCGATTTCCCCATAATTCCCTCCACGCCCGAAACGTCGGGATTTTTCTGGCCAAAGTCCGACGCTTCGGCCACCAGATTCATCAGCGTTTGGGCAGGCTTTTCGTTACGTAGTTTCGCTACGTCGCCAACCGATTTTCCGGCGTAAGCTGGATTAGCCGCGTAACGTACCAGCACTGATTGTGATGGGTCAAATAATTGATTGACAGCAAATTCGGCGCTGACCGGGTTGGTATAGTCACGTTTCGGAAACAGGACACGTAGCGTCGACATCCAGTAATCGTAAGGATAGCAGTCTGCTGTAATTTTTACACCTTCCGAGCGAGCTTCTTCGAGCAAAGCCAGCAGCCGCTGCGATTGCCCCCATTTGGAACGTAACGCAATTTTTAAGTGCGAAATCTGTACCGGCATTTTTGTTTGACGACCAATCTGAATAATCTCATCCACAGCTTCATCCAACGTAATATCCTCACTGCGAATGTGGCTGATGTATCGTCCTCCCGAATCGGCGGCCACCTGCGCCAGTTGAAGCACCTCATCGCGATTGGAAAAGAAAGACGACTCATACTCCAGCCCCGTCGATAAACCCAGCGCACCATTGTGCATTTCGCTACGTAGCAGCGTTTTCATTTGCTCAACTTCATCAGCTTTGGCGGTGCGATAAAGCCCATTAGCACCCATCGCTTTCTGACGTAGCATAGCGTGACCGGTATAACTTGCTACGTTAATAGCAACGGGTTGGCGCTTCAAGCGGGATTGCAACGTATCCATCAATAAACCACCACCATCCTGGCCAACCACAATGGTAGTTATGCCCTGACTCACAGCCGGTAAGGCGTCAGGTTGTGCGTTCAGGTCGTGGTGGCTGTGGCTGTCGATAAAACCGGGAGACAATACCATTCCTTTTCCATCAAAAACGGATTCATTCTTGAATGGCGTCAACGTACCGACTTCCCAGATGCGATCATTACGTAGTCGAACGGCAGCTTTTCGGGCGGGCGTTCCGGTACCGTCGATAACTCTTACATTACTAATAAGCTGTGTCTGGGGAAGTTGCACCGGTTTTCCGTCCAGAATATCGCGGGCAATCCGTCCTGCCGCATTTCCGCCATTTGCCAGCATAATCAGCGTTTGTTTCCTGTCGACGTAGCGAATGATTAACGTTCGAAAACCGACCCAGCCGCCCGTGTGCATCAGTACGTTCCCGTTCTCCTCAATCATCCAGCCGAAGCCGTAGGGATACGTAGTACCATCATTTAGTTTGACGGGCATAAACGCTTCTTTTATCGTAAATTCCTTCACCAGTTTTCCGGTAGAAAGGGACTGTGCCCAAATCAGCAGGTCTTCGGCGGATGAATACACATTTCCATCGCCCACCACGCCATCCAGCCGAATCAGGTCGTCTGCTACGTTCCGGCCATTCTCCCGCCGGAAACCATAAACGCGATTATGCGGAACCGTTTTACTCTTGTGGTAATAGATATATGTGTTTTTTAGCTTCAAAGGGCGCACGATATTCTGGTCGAAAAACGTTTCGACGGGCATACCACTCACCTTGGCGATGATGGCCCCCAGCACTACGTAGCCCGTATTGCAATACGCCCATTTATCGCCGGGCTGAAAAACGGGCGCTGGTTTGTGCTGATTCAGTAATTGCACGAGTCCATCGTTGGTGAGCGTATCGAGCGGGCCGAGGTATTTCTGCGCCAGATCGAAATACTCGGGCAGGCCCGACGTATGATTCAGCAAATCCCGTACAGAAATAGCCGTGTACGGAAAATGGTGCAAATACGTCTGGACGGGTTCATCATACTTTAGTTTGCCCTGCTCCTGCAACTGCATGATCATCATCGCAATGAACTGCTTCGACACAGAAGCCAGGTTGAATGCAGATTGAGTTGTTAGTGGTACGTTGTTGGTGATACTGGCAATTCCCAACGCTTTCTGGTAGCGAACTTTTCCCTGTTCGGCCACCAGCACAACGCCATTGAACATTGCCTGATTATGTAATACGGTCAGTGTCGAGTCGAGGGTTTTCAGGCGCGAATCCAGCGGTGACGTAATAGACTGGGAAGTCCCGCGAAACCAGATGAAAATGAGGAAGATAGTGATTACGTAAAGCCGAGGTGGGTGCATGGGTCAGGCAGAAAAATCAGCCCAATATAGCCGTTACGTGTAATAGTTTTGGCGACAATCGCCATATTACCGTAAAACATAGCTGTTACGTTACTTATTTATGACAAATCGGGCGATTTTGCTCACAGACGGCCTTTTAAGTACGCCCAATGCCAAGACGGCTCACGGGCTGATTCGTGGAACAGAACGATATACAGTGGTTGGCGTGGTCGACGCACCAACGGCGGGTCAGGATGCGGGCGAAGTACTGGACGGAAAATCACGTCAGATTCCAGTCTTTGCGTCGGTTGATGTAGCACTCGCGCAGGTTGAATCTGTTTCATATGCCATTGTGGCCATTGCCACAAACGGTGGAATTTTGCCGCCAACCCTGCTTGAAACGCTGAAAGAATGCCTGGAACGGGGCTTATCTGTCGTCAACGGCTTGCACGATTTCCTGAATGATAAACCCGATATGGTTGCGTTGGCTGAGAAACAGGGCGTCCAGCTTATTGACGTTCGGCGCCCCAAACCCCGCCACGAACTGCATTTCTGGACGGGCGAGGTGAAACAGATTAGGGCTCCCATTATCGCAGTTATTGGTACCGACTGCGCGTTAGGCAAACGTACTACCGCTCGCCTGATTCGGGAAGCTTGTGGACGGCATGGACTAAATGCGCAGCTGATTTATACCGGACAAACGGGCTGGCTACAAGGTGGCCAATATGGCTTCATTGTTGATTCGACGGTAAACGATTTTGTGTCGGGCGAGTTGGAAAACGCGCTCGTTACGTGCTGGCGAGAAACGCACGCCGACGTACTACTCATTGAAGGACAAGCCGCTCTACGTAATCCCAGCGGTCCCTGTGGTTCGGAGTTTCTGGTGTCGGGAAATGCGCGCTACGTAGTGCTGGTTCACGCGCCCAAACGTACGTATTACGACCATGACCCCGCCTGGGGAGAAATTCCGTCCGTCGAGTCGGAGATTGCGCTGATTCGGGCGTATGGTTCAGAGGTTATTGCGCTGGCAATCAATACGGAAGATTGTACACTGGAAGAAGCTGTAATGTATCAGAAAACGTATTCCGAAACGTTAGGAATTGCGGTTTTGCTGCCGTTACAGCAGGGTGTCGACGCGGTAGTGCCTGTCATTCAATCTATAATCACTACGTCCCATGCGGATTAAATCGATTCGGACTTACCTGAGAAATCTGGCACTTACCAAGCCCTACACGATTGCGTATCAGACCACATCTGACGTTGAAAACGTGTTTCTGGAAATTGAGCTCGACAACGGAATGGTTGGATTGGGGGCCGCTAATCCGTCGCCAGAAGTGGTTGGTGAGTCGCCGGAGCAGGCGTTGCAAAATTTACAGGGCGAATGGGTGAGTAGTTTGGTGGGGAAAGATATCCGGCTTTTTCAGGGCTTGATTCGGGAGGGACGTCAGCAATTTGCGAAAGCACCTGGTACGTTGGCCGCGCTGGATATTGCCCTGCACGATTCGTTCGGGCAATATTTGGGCATTCCAATCGTACAGTTTTATGGACAGAAAATCCATTCGTTACCAACATCGGTCACAATTGGCATCATGAACGTAGCCGATACGTTGGCCGAAGCAGCTGGCTATTATGAGCAGGGATTTCGGGTGTTGAAAGTAAAAACGGGCCTGAACGTAGCGGAAGATAGTGAACGTATCATCAAGCTTCGGGAAACGTATCGACATACTATGACGATTCGTGTCGACGCCAACCAGGGCTATTCGCTCACTGATTTAGCGCTTTTTCAGGAAGCTACTGCTGAAGCCGCCGTTGAGTTAATTGAACAGCCGTTACTGGTTGGTCAGGAAGAAGATTTGCTACGTTTACCTGATGCTATTCGGAAACGGTTAGCCGCCGACGAATCGCTGAAAGGCCCAAAAGCGGCTTTACAACTCGCCCAGCAACCGCAGCCGTTTGGGATTTATAATATCAAGCTGATGAAGTGTGGCGGTATTCGGGCAGCGTTGGACATGGCTACCATTGCCGAAGCCGCCGGAATTTCGCTATTTTGGGGATGTAACGACGAGAGTCGGGTAAGCATCACAGCAGCCCTGCACGCAGCCTTTGCCTGCCCGCACACGCGCTACATCGATCTCGACGGTAGTTTCGAACTGGCCGAAGATATTGTATCTGGTGGTTTCGTGGTAGAAAATGGCTTCATGCGCCCAACCGCCGGAGCGGGCCTGGGATTGAGTCGGCTTGAGTGACGTGAATCTGAGGGGGGCGAATAAGGTGTTTATTGTCAAATCATTACAATAAATTTTTGTCATCCTGATGAGGGAAGGATGACAAAAATTTACTACCCATTATTCACGTTACTTATGCTTCCGTACTTCCCTTTTGGTCAGCGATATAATGATAAAATGGGGACGACACCCCTGTTGGAAAGTGACCGACTGGTTGAAATCGATGCAAACTACGTAGCGGACGTAACACTGAAACGCCAACTTCTGAAGGAACTGCCTGACTATTACTACCAGGCACTGCCTGGCAACGTAACGGCGCAATGGGAAGTGCTGGATTTGGTACTGCAAAATCTGGCCCGGGTTTCTCCTGAATCGTTTTCATTACGTCAGGATGGTACGTGCTGGCATTGGAAAAACCATCTGCTAGACGAAGAAACAACCTTTATGTTCGGTGACGAAACAACGCTACCACTGGAGCCGCTCGATTGGGTTGGCCGACAAGTTCAGGAAGATTTGATTCTGCTTGCGGGTGACGATGCTACGTTGGTAGCCGGGCAACTTTGTTTCGCCAACGACTGGAGTCTGGACGAAAAAATTGGCCTGTCGTTCTGGGAGATTCACGCTCCAATAACGTCTATCGTCGAGCCGATGCTACGTGCCGCACAGACATTTATGGCTCGTTTACCCATCGGTCGACCTGTCTGGCGGACCAACTGGAGCGTGAAAATCAGCAATCAGCTCGATATGACCAGCCGCCATACGCCAGCGCTGAAACAACAGCTTATTGAACAGCTTCCTACGTTAACGCCCGACACAATCGGTGAGCAGCTTTACGTACGTATCGAACGTCAGACACTCACGCGATTACCGCATTCAGGAGCTGTTTTGTTCGGTATACATACGTACCAAAACCGACTAGCTGACGAAGCCGCCGACCCGGAACGGGCGTATCGAATGGCGCGGGTTTTCAGTACAACGCCCACAGCCATGCTGGATTACAAAAATATGACAGCCTTTATGCCTGCTTTACAGATGTATTTGGGTAGTCGCCAGTCTTCAGTCGATAGTCATTAGTCGCTGGTCGACAGTATTAACAGAGTTACGTATCGATAGATTGGATGCACTAACTAAAAAACTATCAACTCGTATGGCCCATCTTAGCCGCGCCTTAGATACTCGTTCTGCTATTCTGCTTGTGGTGAGCGGAATTATTGGTTCGGGTGTGTTCAAAAAAGTGGCGCCTATGGCCGCTGAACTCGGTTCACCCTTGCTGGTGGTGGGTTGTTGGGTCGTTGCAGGGATTGTTAGCCTGACGGGAGCGCTGACTTACGCCGAAATGGCGGGGATGTTTCCGCAGTCGGGTGGGGAGTACGTTTACTTCAAGAAAGTGTACGGAAAACTGTTTGCCTTTCTGTATGGTTGGGGCGCATTTGCCGTCATGCGAACGGCCACTATTGCGGCACTGGCGCACATTTTCGGGCAGTCGCTTCTGGCGTTGATCGACGTGCCGGGCGAGTCTGCCGAGTTGATTGTCAAAGTCATCGCTACGTTGCTCATTCTGTTTCTGAGTTCACTCAATTACTGGGGCATTACGTTCGCAGAAGGGTTCAGTCGAGCACTCATCTACATTGTATTTGTGGCAGTAGCTGTAATTGCCTGGCTGGGTTTTTCTGCTGAGTCAGGAAGTCTATCGAATCTGACCCATTCGGTTCCGCCGATCGGGACCAATGAACGGAGTAGTTTACTAGGTTCATTGGTGATAGCGTCGCTGGGAGCTTTCTGGGGGTACGAAGGCTGGAATCAGATTGGGTATATCGGCGAAGAAATCAAACAGCCCCAACGAAATCTACCGATTGCCCTAAGCATCGGCACCAGCATCGTTGTTGGTATCTACGTACTGCTGAATGTCGTGTATGTGTACGTAACGCCCATCGATGGACTGATTCAGTTGGCGGGTATGCCCGGAAAAATCGCGGCTGTTGACGTGATACGTCAGGCGGCTGGCTGGGCGGGTGCTACGTTTATTTCGGTATTGATCCTGATCACTACGTCCAATTCAACTAATGCATCGATTCTGATGCCCGCCCGGCTTTTTTATGCAATGGCGCGTGACGGCCTGTTTTTTAAAGCAGCGGCCGTCATTCATCCACGCCATAAAACACCTTCGGTTGCCATTATGCTACAAAGTGGCTGGTCGATTGTACTGGTTTGGTCGGGTAGTTTCGATCAATTGACTGATATGCTGGTATTTGCGTCGTTTATTTTTTACGGCGCTACAGCAGTAGGTGTCATACTGCTACGTATCAAACAGCCTGATTTGCTACGTCCCTATCGCGTAATAGGTTACCCGCTAATCCCCGCTTTTTTCGCCTGTTTCTGCGCGTTGCTGGTGGGAATGACGCTCATCAACCAACCTCGTGAAGCACTCACAGGTCTCGCCCTGATTGCCACAGGATTGCCGTTTTACTGGTTCTGGCGGAAAAACAGTATCGATGCTACGTCTGATGCAGAAAGTTCCGAAACTCACTCCACCACCGGATAACCCTTGTCGATCCAGTCGGTTTTGAGGTTTTTGGCGAGATTCAGCAGCTTGTGATTTTTAAAACCAAGCTCGTTGAGTTTCGTAAATGCCGGCCGAACATTCGGGCAATTTTTGAAGGGGCAGCAGCCGCAGTAAATCACAATTTGCCGGTCTTTGGATTCTTTACTGAGTAACTTTTCCAGCTTGGCCAGGTTTTCGGCTTCCCCCGCCGGACCAACGCCCACCGACGATTTGATGGAAGCCGCCGGACCGATGCTGATGATAAGCGGTTGTTCGGCTTTAGGTCCTGCGATGGCTGCCGCTAAATCCGCTGGGTCGAGAAGTTGCTCAGGGCTCCAGGGTTCAGCCCGATGCCAGCCAAAATAAGTTAGCCCGGCGCAAAGAATGAGGAGGGTCAGGACGAAGGAATAAGGCGATTTTTTCCAGTTCATAGTAACAAACTTACGGACAATCAAGGCTTTTTCATAATTGGAAAACGAGCACCCTAGCCAGGATAAACAAGGCTCAATCAATAGGCGCTACGTTCCTGCAATATTAAAAATGAAGCGAACAGGCTGGAATGCCCCTGTACTACGTTAGATAATCGTAGAAAAGGTCGATGGAACAACCCGATTGTTCCTTTCTATTGAGATTAATGCGTTTACGATACCCGAAATTGGCTTTCTTTGTACTAAACCGCGCCTGACATCCGCTTGAAAGTCCGAGCTTTTTTTTACCTGTTCTTGCTGTGTCCATGTTGGGTGGTTGCTCAACCGTTTGGCGGACAACGGGTGTTTTCGTTTCTCGACTTACCTACCCACGCCCGTGTAGCTGCTTTGGGCGGGCAGGTAGCGACGGCAATTAGCCCCGATGGCGCCTATCATTTAAACAACCCCGCTCTGGCCGATTCAATACGTAGTAATGACCTTTCTATCAGCCTGATGCCTTATCTGGCGGCCGCCAAATATTATACGCTGCAATACGGATTGCCCTCCAGACAGAAATCTACAGACAGACGGGTAGGATGGGCCGTTGGTGCGCAATACCTGAATTATGGGGAGTTTGCGCAGACCGATCCAGCAGGGAATGCACTCGGTACGTTCACCGTCAACGACTACGCGCTGAGCCTGACCTATGCCCGTACGGAAGGTAATTTCACGCTCGGTGCTACGTTCAAAGCGGTGGGTTCGTCGATAGAAACGTATTCGGCGTTTGGGTTGCTGGCCGATTTGGGTGGGGTGTGGCGGCATCCGAAAAAAGACCTGACATTTGGCCTGGTTGCCAGGAATGTTGGTTATCTGCTTAAAAATTACGGTTCCCTGGATCGTACAGCTGCGATGGCCAGTTTGCCGTTCGATTTGCAGGCAGGTGTTACGTTGAAGCCTAAACATGCCCCCATTCGCCTGACGCTGACAGCGCACCACATCTACCGGTACGATATTACGTATAACGATCCCAATTTGAATACCCGCTACGATCTCAACGGAAATCCGATTCTCCCAACGACCGGCGTTGTGGAAAAAATAGCCCGCCATTTAAGCGTTGGTGCTGAATTACTTATCCATCGAAACGTGCATTTACTTGTTGGCTATAATCACCTGAAACGGCAGGAAGGTAAGCTGGCATCGGGCGGTATCGGGCCGGGTATATCGTTCGGAGCGTCGGTGCAGGCGAAGGGTTTTCAGTTAACGTATGGCCGTTTCTCATCGGTTCCGACGGCGGGCACCAGTCAGTTATCGCTACGTATCGATCTGGATCGGCTGATGAAAAAATAATCTGGAAACATGAATCGACCTTTACAGGAAAAAGCGTCTCGTATTAAACTCCTGCTAACCGACTGCGATGGCGTTTTGACTGACGCGGGTGTGTATTACGGCGAAAACGGCGAGATTTTCAAGAAATTCAATATCCGCGATGGGATGGCTGTTGAGCGTTTGCGGGTATTGGTAGGCGTTGATGTGGGAATTGTTACCGGCGAAACTTCGCCTTCGGTAGTAACGCGTGCCGCCAAACTAAAAATTACCCAACTCCATCTGGGCATAAAAGACAAACTAACCCTGTTGAATTCCATCCTGGAACGTACTGGCCTGACCGCATCGGAGGTAGCGTTTATCGGCGACGATGTGAACGATCTGGAGATTCTACAGGCGGTCGGATTGGCTGCCTGTCCGGCTGACGCTACGCGTTTCAACAAAGCCATCGTCGATTACTGCTGCGAAACCAAAGGGGGAGAAGGCTGTTTTCGTGAATTGGCCGAACTCATTATCGACGCTAAACAGGCCGGAAATCTCGCCGGTCCAACCGACGTATCGGACGACGGGCAGGAGCAGTAAGTTTACCAGACAAGGCCTCAACAGGCTCCGGCTGTTGAGGCCTTGTCTGGCGCAAATCATCGCCAGATAACGGGATAAATGGACTCATTATCCCCTAATAATAGCTAGCCATTAACCAGCAGTAGCGGAGCTATCGGGATTGCTGTAGATTTGAGTTGAAAAGCAACCTGTGGATGGATGCTTTACGCTGAAAATGAAGTTATTTCGACTTATTCTGTCACTTTTAGGATTATGGTTTCTGGGGTCATGCAAAAACTCCAGTTACCAGAAAAAAAATGGCGTTGTCTATTTTAAGGAAGAACCCATCAGTAATGCAGACTATGCATCATTCGACATCCTGAATGATGTTTTTGCCCGTGATAAACGTCAGGTTTATTATCGGGGTATTACGGTAGATAGCGCTGATGGTGCAACATTTTTGGCCCTGGATGAACATTATGGCAAAGACCGCACATCCGTATTCTATTGCGACAATTACATCGACTTCAAGTTGTTCGAAACGAAGCGCCGGAATACAATAAATCGGGTTCCCTCTGCTGATGTCAACTCGTTTCAGGTTCTGACGTATGATTATGGAAGAGATGCGGTGCGCGGCTATTATAAAGGAATCGGCTTCCCGGTGAAGGATGTGGCTTCCTTTGAAGTGCTTGACTATGAGTTTGGAAGGGATAATCAGATCGGGTATTTCAACTTAAAGCAGGTTCCGGGAAGTAATGGTTCTTCGTTTGAAGTACTGAATAAAAATTTCGCGAAGGATCAACATCAGGTTTATTACGCCTGGACTACTCTGGATGGTTTGGAATCGGCGGGAATACGTCCTATCGAGAAAGCTGACCCTTCTTCTTTTGCGGTGTTGGGCATGTACTACGCTAAAGACAATGTTCACGCTTATTATCGGGGCAAACCGTTGCCATTTGCCGATCCCGCTACGTTCAAACAGTGGGATGACAATACGATTAATTATGCTTCTGATACCAGCCGGATCTACTACCACGAAAACCTGTTGAAAAACGCGGATAAATCGACGTTTCGGTTGCTAACAGATGACTACGCGCAGGATAAACAAACCGTTTTTTTTCAGGAAAAACCCATAAAAGACGGCCTGGTACAGGCATTCCGGGTGCTTGAAGGTGGCTATGCAACTGACGAAAAGCGAGTCTATTACCGAGGCAACGTACTGGTCGGGGCGGATGCTGCTACGTTCAGGCTCGTGCAGAATGAAGCCGACCGGGATGCTGCGGATAAAAGGCATTCCTATGAAGAAGGAACTCCTGTTGTTCTTGAGCAATAATGCTGGTACAAACTCAAAAAACGATGAAATATTTTGGAATAGGTCTGCTCACAGGTATTGCTGGCTACGTTCTCTTAGCCTTGCTGAGTTATTTCCTGATCGGCAAATTATCGTCTAATGGCCACGATAGAGGGGTAGAGGCTAGCATGACCAGCATTTTTATCTACGGACCGATTGGCTTTGTAATAGCATTTATTATTGGCTACCTATGGGCCAAAAATTCATTGTGAAAATTGATGCTAATCAGAACTTTTCTGTAAAATGCCGTAGACAAGGAGAACCAAAATACTATTTTCTATAAAGATTTCATCTCTACGAGGTATAGTTCTTTATAAGAAAATCCTATTAATGTTAATTAACCGAATGTGCGTACTGTTTTAGTTTCTCCAGCATCTCGGTCTGGTTATATCGTTCGGCGATACGTAGTGCATTCGTTTCGCCATTCAATTTTGTTACGTGTACTGTGTTTATATCCGGATTTCTGCTAAGTAAAAAATCGAAAATAGCCATATCATTACTAATGATTGACGTTTCCAGATTGGTATATTCATCGCAGGTGGCATTTACGTCGAACGGATAAGTAAATAGAAATTTCAGAAACGATAAATTATGGGAACTGATAGCCAGATACGGTAGCCGACAATCATGTGTGTTCAGTTTGAAACCTTTCTTTATTAATAATTTTATAGACTCAATATCATTTTTATCGGCAAGCCAATAGATAGTATCTTGGCTCTGAGCTTCGTCAGCTGCCAATCCATGTATTAATAAAAAATCGAGTAGATCTATATTATTGTGTTTTAGCAGATTCTCCGTAATAAAACTCACTGAAGTAGTAAAATCAGGGTGATATTTATTTACTACTTTTTTTATTAATTCAATTTGATTAATTAATGATAGTTCATTAATAATTTTATTTGGATTCATGCCATCTGTAATCAGCATGTCAACCATTGCCATACTTTTTATAGGCCACCGCAGTGAGTAGGTGAAATATTCCCGACTATGGTTTGTCAAGACATGTACCATCTCTGTTTTATCGGCGGCAACTAAATATTCGATAAGTGGCCTCTGTTCACCCGGTAAATTCACTTTATAGAGTTCGTAATTTTCCTCACGAATCTCCGTAAAGGTTTCTATATCGTTTTCATCGATTACCTTCTTTAATTTTGCTAGTTGTTTTTCATTCTGAACGTCGTTTAGGTAATCGCTGCCCTGACTGAACAGGGGAATTGCTGCAAAAAAAGCGGTTACGAACCCGTATAAGCAGAGCGTAATAATTTGCGGCTTCCCAAAGCTGAAATCGACTGCTGATACATTTCTGAAAATGAGATTTGTAATGCCTGTTACCGTTAACATCAATACTGCAACAAGCAGATTAATTGCCAGTGTAACTATATAATAGAATGTTTGATTGGTTGTACTGGTTGTGAGCAGACTAGCCATAACTACAAATACCAGTAAAGCAGCGCCAACAGCTAACGCCCAAACAGGAAAGTTTAGTTGCAAGAGTTTGTTAATCAGGCTGAAAAATAAAGCTGCCATTACCATTAAAAATATATTTAACGGTACGTAAATAATAAGCCAGAATAAGAAATTGATACTGTCTTGTAATGTGCCAGATGAAGTATTCATAAGCTTATTTTTGTAATGCATTTATTATCCATTCATACCGATCAGTATATCCTTCAACGCTATCGGGAACGCGCCAACTTACAACAATGCCGCCTTGAGCGGGTCTGAAAATTTCACAATCTTTTAAATCGAAAAAGCGCAGGTGGCTTTTCCATAAATTTGTATGGGGTGTATTTTCTCTGGCATTGAGAAATTTTCTCTCTATCAAATTAAGATCCGTAGGCTCTGTAAAATAATAAGAGATATCAGCTATAATACTAGGCGTTTTACCACTGGTTGAATAACTATAACGTAACGCTATTATACAGGGAATTTCCTGTTGATCCGTGACTATCTCCCCTTTATAAGGATAGTAGTTTATTGTTCCTATTCTCGGCCTAGTAAACAGTGCTTCAACTGGACCAAATTTTATATAATGAAACTCTTTTTCAACGAACCACTTCTGTAAACTTTTCTCTCGTACATTTCTGGATTGTATTATAACAACGAAAGTACCTATAATACCTAAGGCAAGACCAACCAGTGTGAATTTTTCGCGGGGTGTAATGTAACTTATCCCTGTACAGACCGCGACAACAACGAGCAGCAACGTAGCGTGTTGGGGGCTGTTTCGATACGTCATATAATAAAAACCACCGATCAACAGCAAAGCCGGCAAGTAGGAAAACAGATTAAACGGTTGCACAGACGTACGACTTAGTTGACGTAATATTAACCTGATGCGTATCGCCTTGAACGTATCAGTACGTCAAAAATAAGGGCTTTGTGACTGAGTAGTCTGGGTATTTATAATCGGCTACAATGGGTTTATAAATGGAGCCGGAGAATGCACCGGCGGTATTGGGACAAGCAAACTTTGTTAGAAAAGTTGATAATTAAGTTTTAGGCTATGCCATACCGAATACTTATTACTTCCATTTGTTCCTTTCCCTGTAGAGAAGGTACCATCACTGTTTCTCCGATCCGTTTACCTTGCAGCGTCTTCGCCAATGGAGCCGTAAACGCAATTAGTCCCTGTGTAGCATTGGCCTGGTCAACTCCCACAATCGTGAACTGACGTTCAGTACCAGCTAATTTCCCGGTTTGTATTCTCAAACCAACAGTAGCCCCAAAGCGAATTCGATCTTGCTCCTGCGCGTCGACCACCCTGGCGCTTGAAATACGCTGATTCAGATTAGCGATACTGCCATTAAGCCAGGCAAGCCGCCGACTACGTTCATTCTCGTCATCGACCTCAGTGGCTTGTAAGTGAGCGCGTTTAGTTTCTAAATCCGTAAGCTCGGAGCGTAACAGCACCAGCCCGTGGGGTGTTACGTAGTTGGGTGTACCCGGTGGCAAGGGGGCGCGTGCCGGGATAACGACGGGCGCATCAGCCGTTTCATTTTTTAAAAAAGCACTGCTCATAGTCTACTTCACAGAGACTAATTTAGTTTTAGCCCCAATGAAAAACAGCGGCATCTGTTGAATTGTTTCTGCTACGATGAGGCTGGTAGTTTGAGCAACGTAGCATTGGCCCCGCTGAGCTCCGGCTGTCTCGAAGCAGACACGGAGCCCAGCGGGGCCAATGCTAATCACTTATTTTAATGACTGCCTAAAAACGCCCGACACGCTTTTGGAGCGCATCACGAGTAAGCGTAATTAAATGGCCAATGGGTTTGCCCGACCGATACGTAACGACCCGGAGCGTAATGTTACCGTCGGGCAGGTCGACAGGTTGGGTGTATTTGGTCGAAAACTGGTCCGGCATGGTGTCGTCGGTAGTGTAGTAGATATCGAGTCCCGGTACTTCGCCCGCAAGTTCAAGCCGTAATTTGTCGCCGTTCATGCTGGTTCGTACGATGGCGTCATACACCGCCCGCGAATAATTGATCCGTGCTACGTCGGCCCGGTCGAAATGGGTTTCCATACGTTGCACAAAATTGGGCCAGTTTTTCGCTTCCTTCTGCGACCAGTAGACCTCGGCCAGTGCCCAGCCACGTGGGTACATCATGTATTCAACATGACGTAGCGTTGGAATCTGCTCGGTCCACAAATTCCCCTGCCCACCCAGAATGTATTTGGCATCCACACCTTCAGGAACGGGTTCGTAGCTATAACTCTTCTGTGTGCGCAGGTTGGCGTAAATAGGCGGGTCGATGGTGGGGTCGCCTTGGTTATAGTCGAGGTAAGCGAACGTAGTGGGGGTCATCACTACGTTGTGTCCCGCATGAGCCGCTTCAATGCCACCCTTAATTCCCCGCCAGCTCATGACCGTAGCACCGGGCGAAATACCGCCTTCCAGAATCTCGTCCCAGCCCAGTAATTTCTTGCCTTTGGCCGTCAGAATCTTCTCGACCCGGTTCATAAAATACCCCTGTAAATCTTCAACGTGGCGGATATTCAGTTGCTTCATCAACGCCTGACAGCCAGGGTCCTGCGCCCAATATCCCTTGTAACATTCGTCGCCCCCAACGTGAATGTAGGGATTCGGGAAGAGGGCGGCTACTTCGGTAAATACCTTATCCAGAAAGGCATACACGTTTTCGTCCGACGGGTTCAGTGTGTTCTCAACCTTCATTTTGAACGTACCATTGCCATACCACTCCGAGAAGGGCGTTCCGGGATCGACGTTTACCTGTGCTTTGGTGCAACTCAGCTCGGGATAAGCCGCCAGCGCTGCCATACTATGCCCCGGTACGTCGATTTCAGGCACAATCGTTACGTTACGTGCCTGAGCGTAGGCTACAACTTCCTTAATATCGTTCTGCGTATAAAAACCGCCATATGGTTTGGGTTCGCCGGGTTTTGGGCTAGGCCGGTCGCCGTAATGGCCGGTACGTGCTACGCGCCAGGCACCAACTTCGGTAAGTTTCGGTAGCGATTTGATTTCAATTCGCCAGCCGTTATCGTCGGTCAGATGCCAATGTAACGTATTGAATTTCAATTCGGCGAGCTGATCGATGAATCGTTTGACTTCCTCTTTGGTGAAAAAGTGACGACTTACGTCGAGCATGACACCCCGCCAGCCGAAACGTGGGTAATCGGAGATACGTACGGCGGGCACCGACCAGGTTTGTGATACGGCTGTTTTACTTTCAATTTCTTTGGGCAACAACTGCGTCAGCGTTTGAATACCGTAAAATAGGCCCGCTGGTTTGTTGGCCGTAATAACGATACGTTTTGGCGAAGCATCGAGCGTGTACCCTTCCTGACCGAGTTGATTGTCATGCGTTTCGTTTATCGTAAGCTGGATTTTTCCGGACTTTCCCGCTTTGGGCAATAAGCCCAGACCCGTTGGTACGTTTAGTTGCTGGCTAAGCATTTCGGCCACTACGCGGCCATCAGCCTGATTGTATTCGATGGTGGTTCCCTTACTTAGCGTAAAAGCGCCGGATTGCGGCTCAAGACGTACAGGTTGGGGAATAAGATGAATTGGAGTCTGCGCTTGGGCGAACGTAACGGCCAGGCAGAAATAAACAATATGACTAAACTTCATGAAGCAAAGGGTTTATAAATTTTTTTCAAAATTAACTCAGAGATAGTTTACTATTCAACTGAAAGCCAAAAGTAGTGTCTTTGTCATGCTGAGGAACGAAGCATCCTAAGGTTTCCTGACTGGTGAGTTATGAAACCTAAGATGCTTCGTTTCTCAGCATGACAAAAATGGCAATCAACGTTTTATAAACCTCAAAGCCAGATTTTAACAACGAAGTATTGGCGTGCGTATTCCTTTTTTGCCGATTTTTCCGGTCATGGCTTCATCTGACAAAAAGAGCCTAACTTTGCTCATACCTGATTTCGACAAGACAGAACCTCATGCAAACTGAAAAGCAAGCAGATATTGAGTTAATTAATGCCCCAAAACCGTTGAAAACCGACGTTCTTGCCCGGAAAAATGCGGAAGCCGAACTCGGTGGCGGTCAGAAACGTATCGACGCCCAACACGCGAAAGGCAAACTGACCGCCCGTGAACGGATTGCCCTACTGGTCGACGAAGGTTCGTTTGAAGAAATCGGGAAGTTTGTGATGCACCGTACCCGCGACTTTGGCCTCGATAAAGAACATTATCTGGGCGATGGCGTCGTAACGGGTTACGGCACCGTCGATGGGCGGCTGGTGTACGTTTTTGCGCAGGATTTTACGGTATTTGGGGGCGCTCTGTCGGAAACCCACGCCGAAAAAATCTGCAAACTGATGGATCTGGCGATGCAAAATGGCGCGCCACTTATTGGGTTAAATGACTCAGGTGGTGCCCGGATTCAGGAAGGTGTTCTATCACTGGCGGGTTATGCCGATATTTTTTACCGGAACACGAAAGCATCGGGCGTTATTCCGCAGCTATCGGCCATTATGGGGCCGTGCGCGGGCGGAGCCGTGTATAGCCCGGCCATTACGGACTTCATTTTCATGGTCGAAAACACGAGCTATATGTTCGTGACGGGCCCCAACGTAGTGAAAACCGTTACGCACGAATCTGTTACAGCCGAAGAACTGGGCGGAGCCAGTACGCATAGTACTAAATCGGGCGTTACGCACTTTGCCTGCGGAAACGAACTAGCTTGCATTCAGTCAATTAAACAACTGCTCAGTTATATTCCCCAGAACTGCGAAGACGAACCGCCGATGTTGGCTTACGAGCCTTCGGAAGAAGCTCGTTCGGCGTTGAATAGTATCATTCCCGACAACCCGAACCAGCCATATGACATGCGGGAAGTGATTGCGGAACTGGTCGATGAGGGCAGTTTCATGGAAGTGCACAAAAATTTTGCGGAGAATATCGTCGTTGGTTTTGCCCGACTGGCCGGACGTAGCGTTGGCGTCGTGGGTAACCAACCCGCCGTGTTAGCCGGTGTTCTCGACATTAATGCCAGTACGAAAGCAGCCCGTTTTGTGCGTTTCTGCGACTGTTTTAACGTACCACTGTTGGTGTTGGAGGACGTACCGGGCTTCCTGCCCGGCACCGACCAGGAGTGGAACGGCATCATCACGAACGGTGCCAAACTACTGTTTGCGTTCTGCGAAGCAACCGTTCCCCGCGTAACGGTCATCACGCGCAAAGCCTATGGCGGTGCTTACGACGTAATGAATTCCAAACACATCGGCGCAGATCTGAACTACGCGTGGCCCACTGCCGAAATCGCCGTGATGGGTGCCAGCGGTGCCGCCGAAATTATTTTCAAACGCGAAATCGCCGAAGCTGAAGACCCTCAGGCCAAGTTGCAGGAAAAAGTACTGGAATACACCGAGAAATTTGCCAATCCGTACCGGGCCGCTCACCGGGGCTACATCGACGAAGTCATCATGCCCGACCAGACCCGTCAGAAACTTATCCGGGCATTTCAGATGCTGGAAAATAAAGTCGCATCAATGCCAAAGAAAAAACACGGGAATATTCCGTTGTAAAATAGATTGTTAAACCGTATTCTGTTACTATAATTGCCAGTGCCGTCCACACTACGTTCCAGCATGAACTGATGTATCGATGACAGTTACCCAAAAACTAATTCTGTTTGTTTCTGTTGGTTTCGCACTAGTGTTGCTGGCTGCGTTTTTACCCGTATTATCTGCCACCTGGCGAGGTGCGCTTGTTATTGGCGGTGGTTGGCTGATGGCTATCGGTGGACTGTTTCAGGTAAAGGAATTTTCGCTTCGACGAGACGTTGCCTACTATGTCATGCTGGCTTTGGTCGGTCTATACTGGGTTGCTTTGCTAGGCATTACGTTCTACTGGCTCGCTACGTTGGCAGGGTGGATATAAATAGAGAGAAAAGTCAATGACAAAATCAACACCCGAAAAGCCGGGTAGTTTACTGAGAACTATACTGATTGGTCTGGCGATAATTTTCGGATTAGCACTGCTGGTCGGTACGTTGACAGTCTTGTTTCCGTAAAACCGGACAATAGCGTTATGAAGAAAAAGATTTTACTGGCAGGAGCCAGTGGAGCGGTTGGACAACGCTTGTCGCGGTTGCTGGTAGCGGATGGGTGGCCGGTAGTAGGTACAACTCGCTCGGAGGAGAAAGCAGCCCTGCTACGTTCGATTGGCATAGAACCGGTAGTTGTGGATGTTTTCGACGTAGCGTCGCTAAATCACGTGTTTGCTGAATTTCGGCCTACCATTGTTATCCATCAACTTACCGACTTGCCTCCCGCGCTGGACCCGGCCAAAATGCCCGAAGCCCTGATACGTAACACTTACCTGCGAGAAGTCGGGACTCGAAATTTGCTACGTGCCGCCATGTCAGTTGGAGTTGAGCGGGTTATTGCCCAAAGTATTGCATTTGCCTATGCATCAGGCCCGACGCCCTATGCTGAAGACGCTCCGCTAGACCCGTCATCGAAAGGAGTTATCAGTCTGGAAGAACAGGTGCTAAGCGTTGGCGGAATTGTGCTACGTTACGGCAAATTTTACGGACCAGGCACTGGCTTCGATAGCCCTCCGGCCGGATGCGCCGTCCATGTCGACGCGGCTGCAGATGCGGCCTGCCGAGCGATTACGCAGGGTGAAAGCGGTATTTATAACATCGCTGAAGACGGCGGTACTGTTCAGACCGATAAAGCAAAACGTGAACTAAGCTGGGACGCAGACTTTCGCATCAATGAATAATGGATTAATAGAAAATTAACCGATTAGTTTACGATGTATTGCTGACGTATGGGGCTTCGACAGGCTTAGCCTGACTGTCAACTTAAATTTGTTAACTCAAGCTGGTTTGTCAGGCTTAGCCTGTCGAAACCCCATACGTCAGCAATACGTTGCTTATCCGTTATTCATTTCTCTACCGCGTCCAGAATAACATTACAGGCTTCGTGAATTTGCTCTTCTGTGATAATAAGCGGTGGGGCAATTCGCATTGAATTGTTGCAGAAAAGAAACCAGTCCGTTATGACGCCCGTCTGGCCGGACGTACCACGTGCAATGGCCCGGTCGATGATGGGTTTTAGTACGTCGAAGGATTCGAATTCAGCTGCGAGCATCAACCCTTTGCCGCGTACTTCACGGATAGCCGGGTGACGTAGCAACTGTCTGAATAACTGTCCTTTGGCTTCAGCTTGCTCATGTAATTTCTCAGATTGAATCACCTGCAACGTAGCGAGGGAGGATGCGCATGAAACCGGATGCCCTCCGAACGTAGTAATATGCCCCAGAATCGGGTTGTTTTTCAGGACGCCCATGATCTCCGCTGAACTGATGAACGCACCAATCGGCATACCGCCACCCATTCCTTTGGCGCAGAGCAAAATATCGGGTACTACGTTAAAATCCTCAAATGCCCAGAACGTACCGGTACGTCCGAAACCCGTCTGAATCTCATCGAAAATGAGCAACGTACCGACTTCGGTGCAGTGTTGCCGAACGGCTTGCAGATACGTAGCGTCGGGTACGCGAACACCCGCTTCACCCGCTACTACTTCCATTACAACGGCGGCTGTCCGGTGAGTTATCTGGTCAAGATCATCGAAAATGCCGTAGTGGATATGACGAATGTCGGGTAGGAGAGGGCGATAATTCCGTTTGAAATTTTCGTCGCCCGACAGCGAAAGCGCACCCTGTGTGGAACCATGATATGCATTGAAACAGCTTATGATTTCGGTTCGACCCGTGTATCGTTTGGCGAGTTTCATCGCACCTTCGGTAGCTTCGGTGCCCGAATTGGTGAAATAGACGTTGTCCAGCGTCGGCGGAAGCGTTTGCACCAGCGCGTGCGCCAGTTTTGCCTGGGGTGTCTGAACGTATTCGCCATACACCATCAGGTGCATGTATTTGTCCAGTTGCTGCTGAATCGCTTCCAGTACACGCGGGTGTCGGTGCCCTACGTTGCTCACACCAATGCCCGAAATCAGGTCAATGTAACGCGCTTCTTCGGTACCATCATTCGATGGACCAATTAAATAAATGCCTTCTGCCCGCTCAATTTCCAACGCTAACGGGAAATCGGAGGTCTGTGCTATATGCTGAAAAAATAATTGTCTGGATGTCACCGTTGATATGTAGAAATTATCATACTAATTCCTGAATCCTAACACCGCCGACCATGAAAACAGTTCTACTCTTCCTGCTGATTATCCCGTTCTTCGCCTGGGCGCAACGTCTGCAAGTGAGTCCCGACGACTTGCTACGTAAGCAATCGTATCTGCTGCTACGTGACGGCTCTGTTGTGTATGGACGTATCGTTCAGCAGGATAGTTCAGTAGTTAAAGTCCGACTACGTGGTGGTGCTATTTCATACGTGGAAACGGATCAGATTGTTCGTATTTCAGCGTCGAAAGTGGCGCCCATAAAGGAAAGGATTCAGCGGCCATCTACCGTTTTTGTGCTGAAAGATGGTACCCGATTGCCCGGAACGTTTGTCCGACAGAATAATACGATGATTACTGTCAGAAAAGCGAGTGGACAACTGACGTATTTCGAACCGGAACTCTTACTTAGGGTCGATACGATTCGGGCGGGGATGCTGCCGAGCCGGGATAGCGTGGAGCAGGGGTGGCAGGAAGCGGGGGGGGCGTCACTGGCCAAACCGTCGTTCACCAACAAGTTTTCGCCGTTTATGCTGACCAACCCGACGGCATTTAATCTGGAAAAAGGGCGATTCTACTATCGTAACACGTTATTACTCCTTAACGAAATCGATTATGGTATAACCAAAAACTGGAGCGTGGGCGCTGATTTCTGCCCTATAATAAATGATTTGAAGTTTGGAAGTTATTCGGTCATGGTGGCAAGTTTTCGGTTTAAAACAAAACTGGCCTTTCAGGTAAGTGATCAGTTTCGATTTGGCGTAAACGCGATTTATCAGCCTAAACAACGGGGCGACATTGTGTTCACGCCTGAACAGGTGATTCTGCAAGGTGTTGTGTCGATTGGCAATAGCCAGCGAAATGCAACAATTGGTTACGGAATGCGCTTACTGACGAACAGTATATCCGGGTCTTCCAGTATTTATTCATCATTCTATGCCCGAAAACAAACGTATATTTCGATTGGCGTAATGCAGAAAATTTCCCGAAATCTGACCCTCCTGAGCGATAATATGATTTATAAAAACCTATACTTTGGCGGCAACGGAGTGGACGTTTCGGTTGCCTTACGTCTTGATCGTCAACGCCATGCGTTTGATCTTGGTGTTTTATCAACGTTACAATCGTATACATATTACTCGTTCAGTTCGTCGGGTACAAAACTTCAGGCTAATTTTTACCCGTATCTGGCCTATAACCTACTGATTGGTCGACATTGACCGCGAATCGCTCTGGCACTTGCTTTGCAGTAGATTCGTCCGAACGTAACGCTTCGCTCAGGTAGTATGAAGTATATTTTATGGATCTTCCTGTTCATTTTGCCCCTGCTAACCCAGGGGCAGGACGAGTATTACCAGACTAAACCCAATCCGTCTAAACGAACGTATCGAATTGAATTAAAAGACGGTACGCAGCTTCGGGGCGAATTGCTGAAACAGGATAGTACAGAAGCCATTATCCGAACCGATAATCTGGGCGAAGTAAAACTGAAACCCGAGCAGATTATACGTATCGAGCAACTGGATGCACAGGCACGACCGGCTTTCCCGAATTTGTTTCCCCATACGCTACGTCTGACACCCACGGCGTTCCAGGCCGAAAAAGGTAGAGTTTATTTTCACAATTACTGCATTTACATAAGCCAGTTTGAGTACGGCATCACCGATAACTGGAGCGTTGGTACGTCGTTTTTTTCGTTTCTGCCGACAAACCTGTTCAGTCTGAATACCAAAGTATCGGTGCCTGTAAGCAGTCGGGTGAGGGTAGGGGTAAATGCGCAGTACGTCGCGCTCCGAACCGATATTACTGAGCCACAGGGACTTGGATACCTACAAGGGATGGTAACAACAGGTGACCAACGTAACAATACTACGTTTGGACTCGGATGGAGCATTGCGGATGGAGAAATCTCCCGAAACATCGTCGGTACGTTCGGATTGGTACGTAAAGTAAGTCCGAGACTTACGCTCATCAGCGAAAACTTTGTTCTGTTCGGCGCTGGCCCGGTCGATTTTGCGGGTATCCTTTCGATGGGACTGCGCTTTGATCGCCAGCGTCACGCTTTCGATATAGCCGCTTATATTCCATTTATTGCAGAACCGGGCGTTCCCTTCGTCGTTACGTTGCTGCCTTATGCGAGCTACCACATTCGTATCGGCAAATAAACCGTTCATGTGAATATCGGCGGCAATACACCGATTTATCCTATTTTCGCCGTTATAGTCAGACAATCCTACCCTTCATGCCTGAAAACACTACCGATTTACCTCCTTTTGTCCGTTCGTGGGCACAGCTCTACGCCATCGTCATTGGCTGTCTGGTGCTTGAAATGCTGTTGTTTTACGGTCTAATGCGCTGGCTATCATGAGTGTTCTTGACTGGGTGGTACTAACCGTTACCCTGGCTGGTATCATTCTCTATGGCATACTACGTAGCCGCGGGTCACGTAGCATGGACGATTATCTACTGGCTGGTCAGTCGTTGCCGTGGTATCACGTAGGGTTGTCGGTGATGGCTACACAGGCCAGTGCCATTACGTTCCTGTCGACGCCGGGGCAGGGTTTTGCCGATGGAATGCGGTTTGTTCAATTCTACTTCGGACTGCCGCTGGCGATGGTTGTGCTATCTGTTACGTTCGTACCGATTTTTCATCGACTGAAGGTATTTACAGCCTACGAATTTCTGGAAGACCGGTTCGATGCCCGCGTCCGAACCCTTACAGCGGGGCTTTTCTTACTCCAACGCGGTTTATCGACGGGCTTGTCGATTTACGCTCCGGCTATCATTCTCTCGACGATTCTGGGCTGGAATATTTACCTGACCAATCTGCTGATGGGCGGTATCGTGCTGATTTACACCGTTACGGGCGGCACCAAAGCCATCTCGCATACGCATCTTCAGCAAATGGTGATTATTACGTTAGCGATGGGGATAGCCGGCTATTTGACTGTGAAGTTGCTACCCGAAGGAATTGGCTTTGTCGATGCGCTGCACGTAGCGGGTAAGGCTGGTCGCGTAAATCTGATTGATCTGAAATTCGACCCCAACAGTCGATACAACATCTGGTCGGGGCTGATTGGCGGCTTTTTTCTGCAACTATCCTATTTCGGTACCGACCAGTCGCAGGTGGGGCGCTATCTGACGGGCGAAACCATTGGGCAAAGTCGGCTGGGTTTACTGATGAATGGGCTGCTGAAAGTGCCGATGCAGTTTCTGATTTTGCTGGTTGGCGTGCTGGTGTTTGTGTTTTACCAGTTCAATCCATCACCCACGTTTTTTAACAAGCAGGAAACGGATCGACTGAAAGCAAGCCCTTACGCCCGGCAGTATCAACTCGCTGAAATCAAGCACCAGAACCTCACCACGCAACGTCAGAAAGCGGTGATCGATATGCAGGCCGCTCTTAAGACCGACGATGAAGCCGCGCAGAACGTAGCAAGTAATACGTTGCACGAAACGGACGATGCCCTGAAAACGGTGAAAGCCGACGTAGCGAAGCTTATTAAACAAAACAACCCTGCCGCCGACACCAACGACGTCAATTACATTTTTCTGCGCTTCGTGCTTGACTACCTCCCGCATGGACTGATTGGTCTACTCATTGCCGTCATCTTTATTGCGTCGATGGGGTCGATTGCGTCGGCTTACAACTCACTGGCATCAACCACCGTAGTTGATGTGTATAAACGATTGATTAACAGCAAGTGCAGTGATACGCAGTACGTAGCAATATCACGCTGGTCGACCATTGGCTGGGGGATTTTCTGCATTGTGGTGGCTCAGTTTGCCAATCAGCTGGGCAGTATGATCGAAGCCGTGAATATCCTGGGGTCGTTGTTTTACGGAGTGATTCTGGGTGTTTTTGTAGTGGCTTTCTACGTCAAATCCATTGGCGGAGGTGCTACGTTCTGGGCTGCCATTATTGCCGAAGTTTTGGTTGTTGCGAGCTGGTATTTTGATCTGACGGCTTTTCTCTGGCTGAACGTAATCGGCTGTCTGCTGGTCGTTGGCATTGCCTGGATTCTCCAACGCACGATTTATCGGTAACTTTTGGTGTGCTATACTACGTTAGTGACTTTCTGGCTAGCAATTTGGTATCCCGATTGTAGAAAATCGTACATTTAAGCGATAACCTCACATCCATGACAACAGGACTGATTTTTTCGTCAAAACGACCAATTGTATACTGGAATCTGAGACGGCAGGTCATCGCTGAATTTAGGGAGGAACTACGCGGGACAGCCGGCTGGAAACGGGAATGGATTCGGTGGAAACGAGGTATGGCGCTTGAGATACGGTACAACGAACTTCTGTTTGCAGAAAAGAAAGGACGTGTCCCAACCCATTCTCACTGAACCAGGTCTTTCCAGATATGAAAAAGCTAAACTTTTTGCTTCTGTTAGTCGTATGTGCGTGCCAGGAACAGGGACCTAACTGCGAAGAAACGACCAATCAACGAACAACGGATCAAACAGCCGGTCTGGTTGTCAGCATGCTGGACGACAGGTATTTGGCTTACGATACGAAGCAGGGCGAAGA
The DNA here is from genome assembly GCF_014699005.1 of Spirosoma profusum. GTDB lineage: Bacteria > Bacteroidota > Bacteroidia > Cytophagales > Spirosomataceae > Spirosoma > Spirosoma profusum. The sequence goes on along the minus strand of NZ_JACWZY010000022.1, from coordinate 45,192 downwards.
TTTAGGGCGCTTTGGTATTAAAATTACGGATGCCCAACAATACCGACGGGTGTTTTCATACTGCTGCGAAAACCGACTGGACAGCGTTGATTTCGCTCAGTTCGATGTACTTGGTTTAACAACGGTGAATCTGGGGAGTAACAGCACTTATCTGCTCGACGTAAAGCGCGATGATGCGGCTAAAAAGATCGTATATACCGTAACCGAACGTTACTGCCAAAAAGCTTCGCCATTTGATGGTCGGGGAAATTTTGTGGTGGTACCTAAACTACCGACAGCCTATCAGGTTGAATACGTTCGGAATCAGTAGGTTTAGTTCAGGCTGAAAAATGGTTGCATCTTTCCGGATTTACCCAATATTTTGGGCAACGTTAAGACGGGCTTGCTTACACCTTTCGAAAAACTGATTAATCTATAATACAGTCTATTACCTGAAAAAGCCAGTCGGAATCATGCGTTCCCGACTGGCTTTTTCAGGTAATAAAATCATGTATCAATTACGCTTTTTATGGCCATACATTATTTACAAGCTCAGCCTATCCATTGAGTGGCTTCGACCAGTTGAAAATATTATTTGTATATATAGATTTCTTATATATTTTTGTTTAAAATTTACCATTGTTATTAATACAACCAATGGATTCAGCAAATCAGGAGTTTCTACGGGGAACATTGAAGACAATCGTCCTTCGGTTATTGGCTCAACAGGGGCGCATGTACGGTTATGAAATCACTCAGGCCGTTGAAGAACGTACCGGAGGTGAACTGACACTTACTTTTGGGGCACTATATCCGGTTCTTCATAAACTTGAGGAAGAAGGCCTGCTGATTACGCAGAGCCAGGAAGTTGATGGACGACTACGTAAATACTACCTGCTTACACAGATGGGTAGTGAAACGGCGCTCCGGAAACTGGGTGATTTTGAGCGTTTTGTTTACCTGATGAGGTTGCTCATCAGTCCTGCACCGAATGTAGCTTTAGGCCAATAAGGCCTCACAATTCTCTCTTCAATAAACAATTTACTGAGTTATGACCAAGCTATCTCGCGCCCAGCTTGATACAGTAGCGCATCAAATCCAGCAAAATGAGCCGGTTCAGGCTTTACAAGCCGAATTAGTCGACCATATTGCCTCCATGATAGAGCAAAAGATGGAGCAGGGATTAATCTTCCCGGACGCTTTCAATCTGATCATGAAACAGGCTAATCCGCAGGCGCTGGACCAATTGAAACAGCTTTATTCGCGGGAGTTTATGGCAAACCCCTCGTCTGCTACGTTGACGGCCTCGCGGATGCGGTTACGCTCGCAACGGCGTACATCTCCCCAGCCTTTTCAGTACATGCTTCTTCCGAGCGGACTCGTCATGTTGATTTTGATGGTTTTTTTCGGGCTGGTCAGCCGCCCCTTTTCTGTGCCAATCGGTACGTTCCAGGTTGTTTCGGTAGTAGGGGTAGCGGGGCTGATGGCCGTCATAGCTGTTCGGTGGTGGACGACTCGACGGCTCCGTAAACCGAAGCGATTACTGACAGCCTGACCCCGCGTTTATTGATAAACGTATTAATTCTTTTCTGCCCTAATTCTCTTTTCCGATGATTATTCACTACCTCACAGTGGCCAGGCGTCACCTGTGGCAACATTGGCATGTCAATTTGATTAGCCTGTTGGGGCTGGCGGTGGGACTCACCAGTGGCCTGATCATTTTTTTGGTAGTCAATTACATGTTCAGCTTTGACCGTTACCACCCTCATCTGGAACGTTCCTACTGGATTGTTACCGACATCAAACGCGAAAAAACTCAGCCGACTGATGCTGCTCCCCGCCCCCTGGCCGATGTACTCCGACGCGATTATGCGTTTGTGGAGACTGCCGTTCGACTGGAAACGTTCTTTGGGCGGGTTTTGAGCGTATCGAACGGGAAAGGCGGTTGGGTTAAAAAATTCGCGGAGGCACGTACCGTTTGTTTTACGGAGCCTCAATACTTCGAGATGTTTGGTGTGGAGTGGGTAAGCGGGAATCCAAAAACTGCTCTGGCGGCTCCGAACTCAATTGTACTCAGCGAACGCTACGTCCACAAATATTTCGATACGTCTCCCGCTATGGGGCGGACGATACGTTTAGACAATCGAACCGATCTAACAGTTACGGGAATTGTCAAGGACCCGCCCGCCAACACCCAGCTTCGGTACGATGCGTTCGTGTCTTATGCCACTATCCCGGTTCTGGAAGGACCGACCGCGTTGACCGACTGGCAGGGCTTGCAAGCCATGTGTTTCGTGCGGTTGCGAGAAGGTGTCGATCCAAACTTGCTACGTCGGAGTTTGCCAGTTATTCAACGTAGCAACCTCCCACCGCAGGAAGCCAATCATTTCGACTATCAGGCTTTGCCACTGTCTGAGCTTAATCACGAACGTAGTGGTACGGCTCCCCGGCCTATTCTTTACGCCTTAATTGGTGTAGGTGTGTTACTGGTGCTGGCAGGCTGCATCAATTTTATTAATCTGGCTACGGCAAGGGCACTCAAACGGGCGAAGGAGGTTGGCGTTCGCAAAGTGATGGGCAGTTCGCGCTGGCAACTGGTTGGGCAGTTTATGCTGGAAACGGCCTTATTGGTACTACTATCCATGTTTGTGACACTTGTACTAACTCAACTGAGCTTGCCTTGGATTAATCAGATCCTGGCCGCTAACATTGAAATGCTACGTCCCGATCTGTCCATTTTCGATATAATTTATCGACAGGCTTCAGGTTGGTTTCTGGGACTGATCGTCGGCGTTATTATCCTTTCAGGGTTGTATCCGGCGTTTGTGCTGGCGCGCTTCAATCCGGCAAAGGCATTTGCCAGCCAATCAACGGGGCGGATTACCGGCAGATTAACGGTGCGGCAGGGGCTCGTTTTATGGCAGTTTGTCTTGATGCAGTTTTTCATCCTGAGCGTATTGGTCATTACGTTCCAACTTCGGCACATGCATCAAACGGTATGGGGTTTTCACCACGAATCGACACTCGCCATCTTCCTGCCACAGCAGGGAAATTCCCCTCTTTCGAACTTACGCGAGCAATGGTTGCAGGTGCCGGGTGTCGAGCAGGTGGCTTTCGGTAGTGATATGCCTGCGTCGCCCTATAATCATCCCAGTCCGTTTAGCTTCCATAAATCTACTGAGCCTGAATCATTTGAAACACGAGTGCGGGCGATCGATGAACACTACGTATCGGCGTTCGATTTGTCGCTGGTGGCGGGCCGAAACGTCCGATCCATTGACACGTCTGGACGCGAAGTGTTGGTCAATGAAACGCTGGTGAAGCAGTTAGGCATTTCGTCGCCGACTGCAATAGTGGGTAAGCCTATCCGGGTTAAAGATGCCGAGCGGATTGTTGTCGGTGTCGTACAGGACTTTCGAAGCGGAGATTTGCACCAGCCTGTTTTACCTGTAACGCTGATTCATGATCTTCCACACAGCCGGGTTGCCCTGCTACGTCTGAATCCAACACAGTCCGATCAAACCCGTCAAGCCATTCAGCAAGTATGGGATAAGGTGTTGCCAGATCAGGTCTATCACGCCAAAGACTTAACCGATTTGATGCAAAGTTTTACGGAATTCGAACGATTATTGGCCGGATTGGTTCAGGCGTTTGCCTTTGTAGCGATTGGGCTAAGCTGCTTAGGGTTGTACGGGTTGGTTACGTTCTTAAGCGAAGCTAAAGCGAAAGAAATTGGGGTTCGTCGAGTCCTGGGCGCTCGTACAGCGCAACTGCTTTGGTTACTGGGTCGGGAGTTCGGAAAACTGCTTGGTTTAGGATTTCTACTAGCAGCACCGGTAGGAGCATGGTTGCTGTCTGGTTGGTTGCAACAGTATGCGTATCGAATATCGGTAAACGGCTGGTTACTGGCGGGAACTCTATTGCTAACGTTACTAATAACTGCGCTGACAGTTGCACGTCAAGCGTTGAAAACCGCTCGAATCAATCCAGTTAATTACTTAAAAAGTGAGTAATCAGGCGCTACGTATTCCTGCTAGTAATGCCCTGATGTACTATTCCTTTATGAAGCACAAACCCGCCAATGAAATCCATATTTCATTGGCGGGTTTGCGTAAAAAGATGTCCGCAACGTAGCGGCTACGCTTTTTTCTTGCCTTTTCCGGCTTTCACATCAGGCACAGCGGCTGGAACTTTGGACGTGTATTCCGTGATGCTTTTTTGTATAGCATCCTTAAAGAACGGAAATATCTGGTCGTTTGACGCCTGACCCACAGAAAGTGCTTTCTGAGCTAACGGAGCTGCTTCTGCGTATTTACCCATTTTCGCCAGAATCTGCGATTTCACGTAGAGGTTCCGGTAGGTTTCCTGCTTGGCAATCGACTTGTCAATCCAAGTCAGCGATTGATCCAGATTACGCCCTTTTGATACGTTGTAGCTGGCTGCGGCCATCAAAACGGCGGCATCGTCGGGCTTCTCGGCTACGGCTTTGTCGACATTGGCAGCTGAGTTAGCGTTTACGTCTACACGCAGGTCAGCCGACGCTTTCACGTTCGCCCACATAAAATTTAATTTGGCGGTGCTGTCGGTCAAATCGCTGAAACCGATGGTGAACGTCTCCACTTTTTCTGGCAGTTCGGCCGGAGTGAGGTTCACACGTAGCGCGTCTTCTTCCTGCTTGTACGTCGCTTCAGTAGTTTCTTTATTCTTGCTGAAAATCAACGTAGCGTTACCATCCTGCGGAATCGATAAAACAGCGTACGAACCGGCTGCAAGCTTCTTGCCGCCTACCATTAGGTCGGTGGACGTAGTAAGCATTGTAGGCGAATTGGCACCAGTACGCCACACTTTTCCCAGCGGAACAAATGAATCGGTGAAAGGTTGACGACCTTTTAGGCTAGGCCGTGAATACGTAACGGTGATGTCGGTGGTGCCAATGGTTTGCATAACCGAAGCACCGGGGCTAGGCGAAGGTAGTTTAATTTGAGCCGTCGCTAATTGGGCAACTAAACAAAGCGTAGCAGCCGTCAGGGATAATTTGTGCATAATAGTCTATAGACTTATGAAATTTGACGGCAAATTGCGGCTTTTTACAGACAAACTCAAGGTTATTACAATTAACAATACGCAATAGCTGTTTTGCTTACTTCTAAACTGCTATTGGATGAATAAACTGGAGTTCGTACCTCATAAATTATTTCTTTTTCGTGCATCGTCAACTTCTGCTTCAACTGCTACGTCAACACCAGCCTGCTGATTCGAATGAACAGGCTATGAATCAGGCTACTATCTCATTTGTTGAACAACATTCGGACTGTTTCGAACGGTCATTACTCATTGGTCACATTACAGGCTCAGCCTGGATTGTAAGCCCCGACCGCCAGCAGACACTTCTGATTCATCATCGGAAACTAGATAGATGGTTGCAACCCGGTGGCCATGCCGACGGCGATCCCGACGTAGCAGCGGTTGCCCTGCGCGAAGCTCAGGAAGAAACCGGATTAACCTCGTTACGCCTGGTGTCGTCGGCTATTTATGATGTAGATATACACCCAATTCCGGCCCGGAACGATGTTCCCGAACATCTTCATTATGATATCCGATTTTTACTTGAGGCAGACCCTGAAGAGCCGTTTGGCAAATCTGATGAAATTAAGAATATTCAATGGTTTTCAATGGAAAAGGCCAAAACAATAGCCGATTCTGAATCAATTCTCAGACTTGTAGTAAAAAAATAAGAAAAACTATAAACATAGTAGCTATTTTAATTGTTTTTTAATCTGACAAATGCATAGATTTGCCTTACAACAAAACCATAGATACAGTTATGAAAGCGTTCACCTTATTGCTGGCGGGTGCTGGCTTGCTGGTCGCATCGCAGCAAGTATATTCTCAGGATGAAGGAGGGAAAAAGCCCTTGTATAATCCGATGTATTCGACCCACAATTATAAACATCCCAATATGGCTAAAGCTGCCAACCGTTGGGAGAAAAAATCAGGGGTAGCGGTGCAGACACCGGCGCCGGGTGCAGCCCAACTGGCGAATTATAAAACCCAGATGCCGATGGCTGAACCCGTTGGTGGTATCACTGTCGAGCATACGCCGTCGAGCAATCTGAACGACCGTAATTATAAAATTCAACGGCTGAGCGAACCACAACCACTCGGACCACCCAGCGAATACTACGTGAAGAAGCCAAAACGTAAAGCCGACGGCTCTGTTGTGGGGGAATAGTTTTAAAATGAATAATGCTCAATGTCTACTGAATAATTGCCATTCACACCGGCATTATTCAGTAGACATTGAGCATTATTCATTCAAAGTTACTCGCTCTTAGCGGTTCCCTCAACCGCACTTTTGGGCATTGTACTCTCGTAAAGAGCGTTGAAAATCAGCTTATACGTACCACGAGGCTGCCCCCGGAACTGTGGGCTAAAGCCAAACATGATAATGTTCCCTTTCCCCTGCTGCACACGTAGCACGGCGGGTTTACCGGCAATGTATTTGTCTTCGTTTAAGGCCCAGCCACTCATCAATAAATCTTTTTTGGCGTAGCTGGCAATCACTTCTACTTTCGGATCGGGAGCAGTTTTCGTCTCTTCCCGACCGCCTTCGCCCTCGCGAACCTGACGTATCACGTCAAAAGCCCGGCTGTTCGAAAACGCAGCCGCGGCTTCGGGCTGCATACCGTAAGCCAGTGAATGTTTCGTGTCAATTGTGGTACGTATCAGCGAACCGGGAATATAAAATTGCTGACTCGACAGACCTTCTGTTACGTTCCTGACAGGCAGACCGAATAGTTCGATAGCGAAATCACTGGCTCCATCGAACGTAACGAGTGTGCCGCCATTGGCAACGTACTGTTGGAGAGCCATCGTGCCTCCCAGACCAAGTCCGCCGGTGTATTGTGCGGGCATAGTGTTCGGTGCATGACCGTTCAAAATACGCTTCACTTCCTGGTCAGGAATGATGATCGCGCTATAGGTCGACAAGTCTTTTTTGGCTATGTCAGCGTCATGCAACGTATCGATGGGGAAACTGTATTGTTCCATCAGCCAGCGCGTCCAGCCTTCGTCCATGTTAGCCACCCACGATTTATAAAGGCCAATTTTTGGAAGCTTGAGCGGTTTCGTTGCTGCTGTTGGTTTGCTGGCAACGGACGTAAAGCTGATTCCTAATTCTTTGGCCAGTTTCTGCACACGAGCTTCAGTCGACGCACCTTTTTCAATAAGAAAACTTCCTGATTCAGAAGGAATTACCGATACGTTCTCGCCATCTTTTAACAAACGATTAACGGCCATTACGCTGGCATTCTGGTTGCGCGAAAGCATATATCCGTAACCTGCACTGGCCGCTACGTCTCCACTAACCACCGGTGCGAGGCCGCTAATCAATGCCGCATCCGCTTTGAACGTGCTGCTGATACGTGCCACTTTTACGCCCATCTGCATGGGTAACGTCCAGCCAGCCAGATCGTAGGGTGGGATGGGAGGACCTCCGGGATACAGGCGCTGGTTAGGGTGGACCTGCTTCTCCATCAAATCCACTACGTAGGGGCTGAATGCCTGACCGCCGTAAATAATGTAAGCACCTGCCTGATACGTTTCGTTGTTCGCCTGGAACGACTGTGTAGCCCGATGTACTTCCACGCCACTTTGCCGGAACATATTTACCAGGTTCAACGCTTCGCTCTTGTCCCATTGATCAGTGGGAATCACATAGGCGAAAGGCTTCGTTTTGCCAGCGGATTCGATGGCATCGCGACCCATTACGTAAATGTTGTAGAGAAATTCTTCGCGTTTATCGGCCGCCAAAACCAACGTCGCCATCGACGCTTCTTCCATATAATTCACCGCATCGCGGAAACGCGATTGACCACCTTTCCAGGGATCGGCGTAGAAAATATCGGTGCCGCCGGTTGACGCTGTTACGCCTACGCCCACCGTTTTCGGCAGCGAATCAGGCGGGTAGAAGCGGGGTGATGGGGTGGCATGGGCTGTTTCGGTCAAAATGCCAATCTGGTTATGGTAATACGGAACCGTCCGCATACCGCCGTTCCACCACATACTAAAACGTAGTTGCGCTACCACACCCGGCATTTTTTTAATGGCGAAACGGCTTGCCATAGCCGTACCGACCAGATTGACGCCCGCCGTTACGCCAGGGTGAATCTGTGGATTAACGGGATTGGCGAACGGCGGAATAAAAATACGCGTCCAGGCAGGAGAAGTCTGGTGGTGGTTGTATACAATCTGCGGATACCACTGGTTGTATAGTACGTTCGAAATGGCTTTTGTTTCAACCATGTTGTTGGTGAACCAGTCGCGGTTGTTGTCGTGACCAACGTAGTGATGATAGAGCCACGGTGGTTGGGTGGTTTCGAAGGGCGTACCGAGGTTGCCGTTGTACCAGTCGGCTACGATGTCAAGGCCGTCGGGGTTCATCTCTACCATGAGCAACGCCACTACCTGATCGCGGATTTTTTTCATTTCCGACGATTCTTCGGTAGCCATGCGGTAGGCGAGTTCGGGCATCATTTGGGCCGACGCTACCTCCGATGCGTGCATCCCGGCGTCAATCCAGATGATAGCTTTGCCCGATGCTGCGAGCCCACGAGCTGTCTTATCATCAATCTTTGCTCTGGAAAGCTGTTCGCTGATGGTGCGCCACTTTTCCAGTTGCTTCATATTGGCTTCACTCGACACCATGAGTAGCAAAAGCGGTTTCCCCAATGTTGATTTGCCAATGTTGACCATCTGTACGCGCGGGCTGGCCTTATCTAGTTTCTGATAGTAGTCTATCAGCATTTTCGTGTTTGCCAGTTTGTAATCGGCACCGGGTTCAAAGCCGAAAACATCGGCTGGTTTGGGTACCTGAGCCAGGGCCATTGTTCCAGCTACTAAGGTTGCCAGAAGCAGACTGCTTCGAAAAATGGCCATTTTGGGAATAGAAAGTTTCATGAAAGAGGAGGTTAGATTGGAGAATTTGTCATTCTGACGAAGGAAGAATTTTAAGGTTTCTTTATTCGCTAGTAAGGATATATGTAAGATTCTTCCTTCGTCAGAATGACAAAAAAAATGTAGTTAATTCGCGGTTCCGGCTTCAGATAAGAGAACCAGCAGAATTCGTTGCAGACCCAGTACGCCCTTGTCATTGATCCACCATTCGCGGAGGGAGTGCGCGTTACCACCTGTACCACCGCTACCAATTGTGACAGCCGGAATGCCTTTGGCAATAGGAATGTTGGCGTTGGTAGAACCGACGCGCAGTTTGGGTTCACCTTGTAGGTATTTGGAAACCGCCATAGCCCGCTGCACCAGCGGAATCGTCGGTTCGATACGTCCCGATGGCCGGTCACCAACCAGCTTTACCTCGACGGTCAGATCGGGGCCGCTACGTTTCATGGCGTTTTCTTCTTTCAAAGCCCGTTGAACAGCGGCCTGCAAAAGCTTATCAACACCAGCGAGTTTTTCTTTGCTTTCCGACCGCATATCAACTTCCATCCACGATTCATAGGGAATAGCGTTGATCGACGTACCTCCGCCAATGACGCTCACGCTGTAAGTCGTTTTTACACCTTCGCGGGTGAATTTGTCGGCGTCTGTGGTGAAGTAATTAATTGCTTTGCCTAGTGCACCGTGGGGATTCACGATGCCAAAAGCACCATACGAGTGTCCACCCGGCCCTTTGAACGTAATACGATAGCGGTGCGAGCCTAGCCCCCGGTGAGTGATGGTTTCAATACCGTGTCCATCGACGGCGATATACGAATCGACTTTTGGGCTACCATCACGTAGCAGGTGTTTTACACCACGCAGGTCACCGAGTCCTTCTTCGCCAACGGCACCCACGAACAATACGTCGGCTTCGGTTTCAATCTTCGCTTTTTCCAGCCCCTTCAAAACGGCTAGTACGGCGGTCAGACCGCGTGTATCGTCGCCTACGCCTGGAGCGTATAACGTATCACCTTTGGTTTTGATTTTCACGTCAGTTCCCGCCGGGAAAACCGTGTCGAGGTGCGCTTCAACCACCACCGTTTTTTTGCCGGACTTTCCCTTGCGTTTGGCGATTACGTTGTTGACTTCATCAATCCAGACCGAATCGGCGCCAGCTTCTTTCATCATGGCCGCGTATTTTTTAGATCGCTCGGCTTCCTTAAATGGGGGCGATGCAATTTCCGTCAGCGTATAAAGATCCTGTTTGGTTTGCGGTTCCAGGTCGTTGAAGATTTTAAACGCAGACTGAACCGCTGGTTTTTGGGCTAACGTACTGATTTCGGTTTCGTACCGCTTGTCGATGGGAACTACCTTTTTCGATTCTTCGTCCGCTTCTTCTTCCTGAGCAAACAGTCTGGTAGCCGTTAGCAACAAAGGAGCAACGAAAGCGACTTTTACAAGTTGATTCATAGTTAAGAAAATTTGAAGCGGTTGCTACGTACCTTTTCGTTTAGAATCGCTACGTAACAACCGCTTCACTACGTTTAAGAACTGGATTTGCGATTATTCTTCACTTACTACGTCAGTGCCTTGCGAACCGCTTCTACCCGTGTTGTAAAGCTGGTTGAACAGGAACTTGAAGGTTCCCTGCGCCTGCGCCCGGAAGGTGATTTCGGGGCCAAAGGCATAGAATTTACCCGCGCCAACCGGAGCCATGAAAGCAGCTACGCCATCCTGCAGATACGACTGACCCCACGCCCAACCGGAACGTAGCGGCTTGTCGGTATCGAACCAGGCGAGTGGTATTACAGTACCTTTAGCAATGGCTTCGGGCGATAGTTTGAAAACCGGGCTGGCATCGAAATACACATCAGTTTGCTTCGACAGACCCCACGTAGCATGTTGCGTCGAATCGAGCGTAACACGTAGTACGCTGCCGGGAATGTAGTATTTCTCACCAGGCAGCGGGCGCTCTTTACCAGCAGTGGTCATTTCGGTCAGAGCGCTCTTAACGGGCAGACCAAGATGGTACGCTAGATTCGTACTGGAACCGATAGTCAATACTGTCCCGCCTGCTTCGAGGAAGGTTTTTATCTGCGGAATCGACTTGGTAGCAGTAATCTTGCCCAATAACGGACGGTATTCAGCCGGTGTAGTTTCCTCTTTCGGCTCCCGTTCCATCGCGCTGAAAATGTCTTCATCCCGACCGCCAACCGGAGGAATCGCACGGGTTACGAACACGATCACATCATATTTTTTCTTCAGATCACCAGCGTCGATGTCCTGCGGGAAAATAACTTTCATTGGGAAATGGTATTGTTCCATCAGCCAACGTACCCAGCCCGACGGCATCGATCCGCCATACGTATCCCAAAGCGCAATACGCATCGGCGACACTTTAATCATCGACGTAGTAGGCTTTTTAGCTACGCCCATCACTTCCAGACCAAGGTCTTTAGCTGATTTGTCGAGCAACGATTTCGCTTTTGCCGAAGCGGGAACGTAGAACGAACCCGCTTCTACCGTCGATTTTCCACCTGTTCCATTTGGTAACCGGAACACGTCGACACCCGATGCCAGCAGGTCATTCACGGCAATAAACGAGTTGTTTGCCTTGGCGCTCAATACGTAGCCAGCGCCAGCCGCACCATTAATATGGCCTTCTGGCGACTGAAGTTCACCAATTGGAAGCTTCTTGAATGGGCCATCGAAGCCATCCAGAATCCGGTCGAATTTTACGTTCATGGTGTACGCTAACGTCCAGCCAGCTGCATCATACGGACGTACCGGCGGGCCACCTGGGTACTGGAAATCGTTAGGGTGATCCTGCGGCTCAAACATGTCCAGAATGTGCGGACGGAAGGCTTGATCAGTTTTCACTACGTAGGAACCGGCCGAATATTTTTTACCTGCAACCGTGAAATCGGCGGTAGCCTGCTGAATCTGCACACCGGTACGTATCAGGGCGTTGATGAACTTGGTAGCTGTTGCAAAATCAGGCTGATTGATTGGGATGATAAAACCACGTGGATCACGTAGCACCGGCGCTTTCATGATGGTGTCGTAATATTTCATTGGCATACCACCACCGCGAGGAACAAAGCCATATTGAGCCAGCGCTGCGTTAGTTGGTACGTTAGGCTTTTTGGGATCGTTCTGGAAAGCCTGCGTAATGGCGTCGATTTTCTTCGGCGACAAACCCCAGAAATCTTTACTACCGCGCTCAATCGAGTTTTTACCCATGCGGTAAATGTTGAACAACACCTCATCGCGGTAGCGGGCTGCATAGCCCAGCACAGCGTAGTTCAGCGAAACCGAGTAATCAATAGATTGCTTGAAGTACCACTTCTGAGGTAATACTGGAAATGGTGTATTGCCATTGGGAATCAGGTATTTAGATACAACAGGAATGTCTTCTGGTGTTGGGCCACCGATGATTTCGGTCAGCAAACCAATCATGTTGTGAAAGTGCGTCGTGGTACGTAGACCGCCGTTATACCAGGTCGAGAAAACTGAGCCACCAAGGCGTGTAAAGCCCGGTTTGTTCTCCGAGTTTAGTCGGTTGATCATAGCCGCTCCCAGCGCGTCAATTCCCGTAATCATCAGTGGGTCAAATACGTAGTTGAACGGATCGCGGTAGGGTGGGCCTGCCAGCACCGACCCAGCCGGACCGCGCTGGTGGTGGTTATACATAATCTGCGGAATCCATTCGACGAACAGTTGCTTACCCATGTTCTGGGTTTCCTTCATATTCATGATAAAGAAATCGCGGTTGTTGTCGTGGCCGACGTATTTCTGATACAGCTTGGGCAGGTTATCGAGTACGCGCTTGTTGGCAGTCTGCTCGCGCATGTACCAGTTGGTCACGATTTCCTGTCCATCAGGATTAGCGTGAGTAAGCAGGATAACGTCCTGATCCAGAATACGCATCGTTTCGGGATCTTTCCGGCTCGTCAGCTGATAGACGGTTTCGATGAGCTGCATCGTACCAACGGTTTCGGTTGCGTGCAGGCCACCATCAATCCAGACAATGGCTTTGCCTTCGTTCGCCAGCGCATGAGCCTGTTCATCGCTAAGCCCTTCGGCGCGGGCCAGTTTCGTCGAAATCTCTTTGTAACGATCTAGTTTCTTGATGTTTTCGGGCGACGATACAATCAGCATTAACTGATGCCGACCTTCTTCAGTCAGGCCAATATCGACCAGTTTAACCCGGTCGGAGGCAGCAGCGACTTTTCGGAAATAAGCCTCGGTCTGGGTATACGTAGCGAGTTGATAATCATCGCCAATGTTGAACCCAAAATGCTCCTTGGGAGAGGGAATCGTCTGGGCAAACGTAGTGCTTACGCCCATCAGCAGCCCTGCAAAGAGCGAGTACGGAGAATAACGCATTTGTTAGCAGTTAGTTGAGGTTAATTATTGTAATAGAATGAGTAAGGATTAATGAATAATGGTTAATGAAAAATGAATGCTCTGAACTGTTTGTACATGAACCATTATTCATTAATTTATTTCCTACGGAAACGCACGCCTACGCGGCAGTCGCCAACTTCCCCACGGGCTTCGTCGCAGACGTTTTCCTGATAGCCTTCGATTCGTCGACCGTCGGTCATGGTCAGGATAAATTTAAAGATAAAATAATCATTCTGAACCACCTTCGTGAGATCCGTACCCGTAAAGGTTGCCATCTGACCCGCCGTAGCTGTAATCACTTTCGGGAAGTCTGTAACGGTCATGAAAAGCTTATCAGTCGAAGCAACCCGACTCGGAAGCGGGAATTGCGTTACGCTGGGATAGATACCTCCCGGTTGAGAAACCACAATCGGATACGCTGGATTACCCGTTGCTGGGGCCTTCACAAAACCCAGATACACATCGATACTCTTCACCTCAGTCTTGCCAAAACCTTCCCATTTGAGCGTGTATTCAAATTCCTGGCTGGCCAGATTCGCAGCGCCCATATCAAAAAAGGACGTATTGGCAGTGGCTATGGTCGGTAGCGCCGACTTGGCCGTATTTACCGCCACCAACGGTACCGCCGTATAAGACCAGTTTTCCCAAACGTAGTTCTCCGTCTTACAGGCATCCAGTACCAGAATAGCTAGTAATGAACAGTATAAAGAGATTTTTTTCATAAATCTTGAATGTTTTTAAGATTCAGTTTGCTACGTTCGGTAATGAGGACGTAGCAAACTGAATCATTTATTTGTCCCAGAAAACAGGTGTTGTTTGCTGGGCGGTTTGAATCTGATCGGCTTTTTCTGATACGCTTGCATTGGTGGCTAACTCAGTTACTGAATAGGCCAGACGTAGCGGGAACGTATTAAGTGGCGCGATGGGGGCAGGAAGAACTGGAAAGCCCGTTCGGCGGTAATCATTATAGGATTCCATGCCGTTTCCATACAGCGCAATGTATTTCTGGGTCATAACCGCATTCAATTTACCGGTTGCATCGGCGGCATCGTACTGAGCTGCCCGACTGGCAACAAAGGACGTAACACTAGCTGCGGGCATGGTAGGGGCAGAATTTCCAGACGTAGTGGAAATGGTATTGATGCTGTTCAGACTTGCCGTAATACCATCCTGAAAAAGCTGTTTTGGGTCACCAGCGGTGCCCATTGTAAGAGCGGATTCCGCTAAGATGAATTTCACCATCGCATTCGTGATAAACGGAAAGACGCCAGCCCCTGAACCGTCGGAATTCGTGACCACTTTGGGCGAGCCAGTTGCGCCTGTGTTGAGGATAAATACGTTAGCCGCCGTGAGGTTATTAATGGGGGCGTTGTCGTACAAACCACCCGCCGGATACACGCCACACGTGGCTTTCAACGCGTTGTCGTTGGGTGAAGCAGTGGCATCGCCCGTGTAGCGACCGAAGTACCCATTACCCGTTGGTGTAAAGCCGACCGTGTAATTCGACGTCTGGCGGAAGAAAAAATACCGCATTCGAATGTCGTCGGTACCAAACAAACGTTCGATGAAATTCTGGCTCATGTAATAGGTTTTCCCCGCCTGATATTCAGTCCGATGCCAGGGGTGGCGGTTCGCCGGTGTTTCGGTGGTGCCGAACCGGAACGCAAAATCCTGGGCATTGGTCGTAATCAACGGTGCGTTACTGCTCAGGAGAGCAGCTATACCGGCTTTCGCTTTGTCAGTCTGTACGAGCCGAATCTGATTGAACAGCTTTAATTTCAGCGAGTTACCCATCCGAATCCACGCAGCTTTATCGCCTTTGTAGATGATGTCAGCCGTTGTTGGCTGAATCGCGAAATTACCTTTATTAGCGTCGGCCAAACCCTCGTCAATCAACGTAAAGAGTTTGTCGTAGATAGCTGCCCCACTCTCGAACGTAGGGTCGGAAACAGTAAGCCCTTTCGAGGCATCCGTATACGGAATGTCGCCCCAGAGGTCAACCATTATACTGTAGAGATACGCCTTCTGCAATTTGGCAATCGATACGTAGTCCCATCGTTGCAGGCGCGTACCTTCCCGGATAACAATTTCGATATCGTTCAGAACCTGCGTGTAGAGCGCATTCCACGATTGCTGGTAATCGGTACCATCCTGAAAATTGCGGCTGGCTGTAGCCGTGTACAGGTGCTGCATCACGATGGACGTACCCTGATTAACATCCCGCAGACTACCCGCCATCGAGATTTGAGTAGCCGGTAAAAGCAACTCCAGTACTGGCGTAGTCGGGTTATTAGGGTCACTGTTGATTTCGACGAAATCTTTGCAGGCACCCGCTATTTCAAGCAAACCCAACAACGAAATCGTACGTATAAGGTTAGTGAATTTCATACAAGTTAATGTTTGTTATTTCGGGTTCCAGGTTCCACATTTTGGCTTTAGCAACCTGAAACGTTGACCGTTTTAGAAACTAAACCGAAGATTAACGCCCAGACGACGCGTGGTCGGAATACCAATTAAATCGAACCCTTGCGAATTTCCTGCCCCTAACGAACTGACTTCCGGATCGAAGTTCAGGTATTTAGGGAAGTTGGGAGCCAGATACCAAAGGTTACGTCCGCTGACCGACAGAAACGCCGTTCCGAAAGGAGTTTTCTTCAACCAGGATTTTGGGAACTGATACCCCAGCGATACTTCGCGCAGCCGGAAAACCGTGGCATCCAGTACGTTCACTTCGTCGGCGCCACCCGGTCCGAAACCGCCGGTGAAGTAATAGTCAGCTACGCCGATGCCGATGTTATTCGGGATTTTCTTGCCTTCACCGTTGAGCAGTGGTTTCAACGTATTGACGTCACCAAGAACGCCCGGTCCAACCAGAATAGCTTCCCGTTCTTCGGTATCTCTAGTTACGCCCCGGCTCAGCAATTCATAGGCCGTGAACGAATACATATCGCCACCTTTCTTCCAATCGAACAAGGCACTGAGTGTAAGTCCCTTATAACTAAACGAATTCGTAATGCCCAGAATAAAGTCGGGGTTTGGGTTACCGATAGCCGTCGTTTTGCCGCTCAGAATGGGCTTACCCGTATTGGGGTTTACCAGGATATTGTTCTCGTCGTCGCGGGCGTAGGTCGAGCCGCGAATCATGCCGTATGGCTGACCAGCAATGTGAACACTACCCAAATTCGCGAAGCCGCCGTAGGGAAGCTCTTTCAACGAACCAATGTCCAGAACTATGTTCCGGTTCAGGGTGAACGCTGACGAAATATCCCACTGGAATCCACTGGCCATTTTTATCGGCGTTACGTTCAAACCGATCTCAACCCCTTCGTTCTTCGATTTTCCCAGGTTAATCACCTTTTGGGTGTAACCCGTGGATGGTGCCGCGTTCACCGTGAAAATCTGCGACGTACTGATTTTGTTGTAGTACGTTACGTCCAATCCAACCCGATTGTTGAAAAACTGCAATTCCGCTCCCAACTCCAGCTCGGTGATAAACTCGGGCTTTAATTCTGCGTTTGCCAGCAGATCCGATTCAGTCAGCGAACTTTGTCCGTTAAAAGGAGAAGCTATAGTACCCGTTGTGACACCCGCTCCCAGAACGGGGTTGGCGATGAAAACGGTCTGAGTCTGATACGGCGTCGCTTCGTTCCCTACCCGTGTATATCCCGCCCGAAGCTTACCAAAATTCAATACGTTTTTCGGAAGATTAAAGGCTTCTGTGAAAATCAACGAGGCACTGGCTCCACCGTATAAATAGCTCCGGTTGCTTGACGGCAGCGTCGACGAAATATCGTTACGTGCCACCAGATTCAGGAACGCGTAGTTTTTATAATCGAGCGAGATATCGGTGAAGAAAGCAAAATACCGCTGTTTGAAATTATTGCGGTTGTTGAGTAACACACGCGGAATCGTTACACTGGTGTTGTTCAGCGAGTTAATGCCCCGGAAGATGATACCATCACCAAATACGACCTGCCGTTCGGTGATACGTTGGTTCACGTTATTACCGATAATGGCTTTCAGACCGAAGTTTTCACTCAGTTGTTTGGTCGCCGTAATAAGCAACGTATTGTCTAATTCCTGCCGATAAATGTTGTCGTTGGTGATGTTTCCGTTCGGGAAATAATCGCCCCCCTTGCCATTCACAACCACCCGGCGGTCGGTGTAGGCGTTGAAGCCAATCGTATTCTGTACGTTCAGCCAGGGCAGTGGATCGAAGCCCAGAACCATGTTACCATAATAGCGATCTACTTTGCTGGTCGTCGGGCTGTTTACCACCGACCAATACGGATTGTCGGTACCCACGCGGTCATAGATATTGTTGCCGTTCAGCGGATTTGTGTTTGGGAAACCCGTTAAATCGTAACTCGTTGGTACAAACATCAGGATGTCCAGAATGGATGCCCCGCTGCCGTTAGCCGCCGTCACCTGAGGAGAAACCTGGTCCGTATTGACGTAATTTAAGGAACCGCTAACGTAGAACTTATTATCTAACTGCGCATTTCCCCCAATATTAATCCCAGTCCGTGTAATCTCGTTCTCGCGAACAACGCCATTGTTTTTCGTGCGCGACAGACCAACTGTAAGGTTACCTTTTTCTCCTCCTGTCGATACCGAAAGGGCATTCTCAAATACGTTACCTGTTCGGAAAAAATTTTTGGCGTTATACTGCGCAAACGATTGGTAAGGCACCTGAATCGGCGTAGTGCCATCAGCTTCGTAAAACTGCGGAAATACTGACGAAGGATAACGGTTGTTGGTCGTGAGCGGATGCGGGATTGTCGCCCGCGTCGGAATTAGGCTCGTAAAACCCTGATACGCAGGTCCCCACGAACCAAACACGCCACTGCGGTAGTCGAAGTTGGTACCCTGTCCATATTTAGTCTGGTATTCGGGCAAACCGGCTACGGTTTCCGTAGCATAGCCCACGTTGTAGGTGATTTCCAGCCCCTTACGACTCTGACTTTTACCTGCTTTAGTGGTTACGATGATCGCCCCGTTTGCTGCCCTTGACCCATACAGCGCAGCCGCAGCCGCACCTTTCAGAACGGTCATCGTCAGGATGTTATTGGGGTCGAGGTCAAAAGCGCGGTTGGTAATCGTTGAGCCACCCACGGTGCCATCTGTACTGCCAAAGCTGGAATTATCAAATGGAACACCGTCTACTACAAACAGGGGCTGGTTATTGTTTCCCAGCGACGAATTGCCCCGAATCGTAATGTTGGTAGCGCCCCCAGCGGCCCCCCCAGAACCCTGGATGTTTACTCCTGCTACCTTACCCGTTAAGGCACGTAGCGGGTCAGGCTCCGACCGTTGAGCCAGCTTGGTGGCATCCAGTGTACTTACGGCATAACCCAGCGCATTCTTATCGCGCTTGATACCGGCAGCGGTTATCACGACTTCGGTGAGCTGTTTGGTATCGGTGACGAGCAGTACGTCGATCACCTCTTTAGTTCCTGCCACGATTTCCTGTGACTGAAAGCCTACAGACGAAAAAACGAGCGTAGTGTTTTTGTCGGAAACGTTAATTTGATACGTTCCCTGTGCGTCAGTTACCGTTCCTAACGTACCGCCTTTAACGGTAATTGTAGTTCCGGGTAAGGCCTCCCTGCTAGTCGCATCGCTCACTTTTCCCCGAACAATCCGCGATTGAGCGAAGGAAAAAACAGGCAATAGCAAGGCAATGAGAAGTAAGTGTCCCTTCATAGAGCTTTGGTTATAGTTTACTGAATAAGATGAGGAAGGAGAGCAATTGCGTAGTAATATTAAAATATAAATTTTATTAAAAGGCTCAATATGCGAATAAAATTTTAAAAAATTCGATTATGTAAATATACTCTTCTTTATATTCAATTATTAGCCAATAAATACATTCGAAGATTAAAAACAGGCATATCGATAGCTCCTTGCCGTGTACAGGTGCCTGATTTAAGAAGTAGAACCGTTTTTGCCGGAGTACGTAGCGCTGGCTAAACGTAAATCATGAAAGGGGAGAGAGCTGAGAAGATCAGGTGTAACGTACTACTAGATCCGGTCGTTCACTACGTTGTTTCCAGACGAGCAATTCGCCATTGCCCAGCGGTGCGAGGGATGTTTCAACACTAGTGCTCTGATTAAGCAGCAACGTAAAATCGGCTAATTCGGCTTCATGCGAAACGGCGTTATCGACAACCATCAGACCGCCGGGTTTTAAAATCGCAAATAACAAGTTCCACCAGCCAACGTATTGATTCCGGTTGGAATCCAGAAAAATGAAGTCGAATTCTTCGGCAGATAGTGTAGGTAATACCGCTTCGGCTGGACTTTGCAGGAGCGTAATAGTATCGGTAACGGCAGCCTGTCCGAAATTCTCTCGTGCCTGATCAGCCTTCACCGCACTTTGTTCGATGGTCGTTACGTGCCCACCGGTGTTTTGGGCTGCATCGGCCAGCCAGATGGTAGAGTAACCGTTCGACGTACCGATTTCGAGAATAGCCGTTGCCCCCATCGCCTTTATCAGTAGGGCCAGAAATGGGCCGGTTTCTGGCGTGATGTTGAGAAGTTTTTCCTCACGCCGAGTGGCTTGCTGGTCGCTGGTTTGGCCAAACTGAGCCAACTTTTCCAGAAAAGAGAGTCGGGTTGGGGTCATCACTTATCGTTCATCACTTTATTGTACAGCGCCAGATTATCGGTATCGAAGCAGACAAAAATTATTTCATTTATGGATGTCGGTGTCGTCAGAAATTCCTTGACAGCGGCTACTGCTACGTCAGCAGCTTTGTCTTTTGGGTACCCATAAATGCCCGTGCTGATGTTGGGAAAGGCAATGCTACGTAACTGATGTTCGACCGCAATTTCCAGCGACCGGCGATAGCAACTCGCTAATAAGGCTGATTCTCCGTGTGAACCTCCTCGCCAGACGGGCCCTACGGCATGAATCACGTAGTGAGCCGGTAAACGGTAGCCTTTCGTCAGTTTCGCGTCTCCGGTTTTACAGCCATGCAGCATTCGACATTCCATGACCAATTCGGGTCCGGCAGCCCGGTGAATCGCCCCATCGACCCCGCCACCACCGAGCAGACTGGTATTGGCCGCATTCACAATGGCATCCACAGTCTGTTTGGTAATATCACCTTGTATAACCCGAATCGTTGCCATAAATAAGGTTCGTGAAAAGACATGTACATTAGCCTGTCAACTATAATAAATGCAACGAATGACGTAATGAACTGTTTACAGCTTCAACACCTTTGTTGTCCGTTTTTTATCGCCCGAAATGAGTGTGAGGATATAAACCCCTGCCGATAAACCGGGACCGGGTAGCATAAACGAAGTCATTCCCGATGAAAGGTAACGACCCTGCCAGACAATTTTCCCCGCGACGCTGGTTAAGGTAGCGTCGAGTGGTACGTTAGCTTCAATTTCTCCCCACTGCACACGTAGCGGCTCTTCGTCGCTGAAGGGGCTGGGATAAATCAGCAACTGCGTGAAGGATTTGGCCAGGGTCGATGCCAGTTCGAAGTTGGGTATTCCGTAGCCTAACTGATCATCGGGGGTATTGTATTGACTTCCTGACCGACGTAATGCTTCGGTTACCTGCGTAGCGGTGAGCCGTGGGTTGGCCTGCCAGAAACCAGCCACCAAACCAGCAACTAGTGGCGTAGCAAAAGACGTACCGTTGCCCTGAACAATCTGCCCGCCAGGACTCCCGACCACCGTTCCCTGACCGAGAGCCGCCAAATCGGGTTTGATACGTTTATCGGCGGAGGGGCCAAATGAACTGAATAAAGCCCGTTGCCTGGTCTGCGTAACGGCTCCAATTGCCAGTACCGACGCTGCATCAGACGGAGCCGACAGATAATGCCAGGCATCACTACCCTCATTGCCAGCCGCTGCCACCACTACCATGCCCGTTTCGGTGGCAATCTGCGCGGCTCTGGTCGAGAGGGCAGTTTTACCATCCATATTGGCATAGGTGTAACTGGTTGTCGGGTCGTCGAATTCTGAATATCCCAGCGACGAACTAATCACATCCACCCCAACGCTGTCTGCATATTCGGCCCCGAAAAGCCAGTTGGCTTCTTCTATTTGCCTTTCAGTAGCGGCATCTTCGGTACGTAGCAACACAAATGAAGCTTTGTAGGCAGTGCCGTATAACTGGTTATCGGCCGTAGCCGCAATTGCTGACAGGCAGGAGAGACCGTGCGAATCGTCTTCGTAAACACTGGTTTCTTTTTTGACGAAATCATAGGTAGCCAGCACCCGATTTTCATCGAATAAAGGTTTCAGGAAACTTACTTTGTTGGCATTCAGGAAGCCCGCATCCAGCACGCCAATCAGAATGCCTTCGCCGTGGTAGCCCTGCTGGTGCATTTTGTCGACGCCGAGCTGAGATATTTGAGTCTGTGATAGCCCATAATTCAGGGGCGTTACTTCGCCAAACTTGCTCGCGGCATTGGTTATATTTGTACTAGTGCTACGCTCGCTAACTCCAGCGCGGGTATTGGCCAGCGAACGACCAAACTCAACACCTTTCACGAACGACAGTTTTTGAATCGTAGCCAACGTAGCATCGGTCGTTTCGACCAGAACAGCATTGAGCCAACGCGATTGAAACCAGATTTTGGCCCCTGCCTGCTGCAACTGAGTCAGGTAACTCGGGTTGACGGGAAGGTCGCGCTCCAATACAGCAATGTTCTGCTTCTGCCGACGCAGTATAGATCGCTGCGACAGAAATTTCTCTGGCTGGCTAATGCTGTAGGGCGAATTAGCCTTATCGCGCAGGAGTACCAGGTATTTACGGTTCTGCCCAAAACTGGCCGTGCAGATAAGCAGACCAATAACTAGTATCCAGTACGTTCTATTCGTAGCCGTAGGCACGAATGCGGTAAATCTGTCGAGTCCCATAATCAATCTGATTGCGACCAATGCAGGCTGGCGTTGTTGAACAGAACCAAAGTTGCGTTCGTTCGCGGTAGATCAAGCCAACCTGTCGGGCATATACACTAATACGTTTATCCTGTGAAACAAGCGTTGAATCATCGTGTTCAACAACCGTTACGGTATTATCGAATCTGTTACCATGTACGTAGAAATCGCCTGTTACGTTGCGTGCTGTAAACGTATCGGCGCCTAAAGCGTTCCGTCGGTTTCCATCCCAGCTCGATTCGTTACGTACTGGTAACAATAACGTAATAAAATCAAGTCCATTTTCAGTACGTATCACTTCATTATTGATCATACGTACCGACCATATCGAATCGAGTTGCCACGACTGACTTTCTCCGGACCGACGGTAACGTAGTAATCGATACGCTGTTTTGCCCGTTACGTCCTTATAAGGATTCCCAATAACCTCTTTCCGTTGGTATTGCTGTTGGATTGGGCTGGCATTCAGGCCGTAACGTTCTTCCTGAACGTCGTAAATAACGTAATGACCTTTTTCAAAAAGTACATAGTCATTGGCGGTACTAGTAGGCTCAGTAGTTGACGGTTGGCAGGCTGAGAGAATAAACCACGTAACGTAACCGGCCAGCGATGAATAAAGACGTAGCGACATAGGCAAAAGAGATGAGCCTTGTTGACGTAAGTCCTTGTGCTGCGTAACAAGCCAGTCAGAAATTAAACTTCGCAGGCATAGCCGTCCAATTCTTTCATGTAACAGGCAAGTTGCTGGATGAAAGCGGTTGTATAAGGTGGTTGTTGCTTGCTCTTTAACGTAGCGGCATACCACGTTCGCAGGATACGTTTCTGGGTAATACGTACCGTTGCGAGTTGACCGGCTTGTACATAAGGTCGAACTACCCAGGTTGGCATGACAGAAACACCTAACCCCGCCTTGACCATCTCAAGAATGGCTTCCGTCAGCGTGATTTTATGCACTTTCCGGGGGCGACGGTTTTTGAAAATGGTCATGAAATTGTCACTTTCTTCGTCGGGGATATTGTACATGATGTAGTTTTCGTCGGCAAACTCATCAAATTCCACCCAGGGACGCCCTACCCACGGATGATCAGGTGCGACAATGGCTACGAACTCATCCTGAAAAAGCGGTGTGTATGAAAATTTCGGATTGTCATCTCCCTCCGTAATCGCTACGTCTATAGTGTTGGTTGCCAGATGTTTAATAGCGTCCTGCGTGGCGGCTTCCAGTTCGACTTTAATGTCTACTTTCGGGTAAATGGTCTGGAATTCGCGCAGAAAACCAGCCAGCCAGTGGTAAGAGGTGTAACATTGCGTACAAAGCCGAATCTCACCCGATTCTTTATCAGTGATGCATCGAACTTTCGCGCGAGTTTCGGCCACCTCCTGAAGAATCTTCTCCGCGGCCTGCAAAACAACCTCGCCCGCCTGTGTGAGCAGCATCTGCTTTTTGTCGCGGAGGAAAAGTTGCGTATTGAAATAACCTTCTACTTCTTTCAACTGATGGCTCAGTGCCGATTGCGTGAGGAACAGTTGATCAGCCGCTTTGGTCAGGTTACCGTGTTTGGCAACCTCTTTTATCATCTGCAGATGCCGGATTTCCATGATGAATATTTTTCATGATTTCCACAAAAATAATTCGTTTTGTTAATATGTCAAGACCCGCGATCTTTGAATCGTAATCAAAAACTAATGAACACCCTTATGAAATCACTAGCACACAAGTTAAGAAATGGGCTGATTATGAGCCTGATTTGGGTAAGCGTAGTAGCTAACGCCCAATCGGTAAACACAGAAACAGAAGCCCCGGTAGAGAAACAGCCATTTGAAGTGGGTACGTATATGGGTACCGGTTTGACGATCAATGTGATGTTGGCCGTTCATACTCCAAAGGGCGTAACGCTGAAGATTAAGGATGCCAATGATACCGTTCTGGAGGTGACGCATCTGAGAAGAGCCCCGAAAGCGTATCATCAAAAAATAAGTTTTGAAGGGAGCCAACCCGGCGTTTATCGCGTCGAAATCAGCGACGGTCGGAAAACCATTGTCCGTCAGATTGACGTGGTGGATATTCCGGCAGTTGAATCACAGCGGTATATTACGTACTCTTCTCAAACCAATCAATAATTGTTTGATTTGATAGCTAATGAAACAGGTTAACTTTTGGAAATAAATTGAAAATGAGCCTTTGTCTGGCACCAACCGGTGTCGGACAAAGGCTGAAAATTTGAAAAGTCATGAGTCAGAATACAACAAAAAGCGCTTCTCCACTATTGGTTGCGGGCGCGTTTGCTATTGTTTATATAGTCTGGGGCTCTACGTATTTTTTCATACAAATGGCCGTTCGAGACTTTCCGCCACTTCTGCTGGGGGCTTTGCGGTTCTTTGCTGCGGGTGTAATCATGCTGACCTGGGCCTTTTTGAAAGGTGAGCAGCTATTTAATAAAGCCAATATCATTACGTCGGCAGTAGTGGGTTTTCTACTACTGGTTGTGGGTAACGGCATCGTGATTTGGGCTGAACAAACTATACCAAGTGCTTTGGTGGCAATTCTGGTGTCGTCGTCGCCAATCTGGTTTGTGCTGCTCGATACATCGAACTGGGGTGTCAACTTTAAAAGTAAATCGACGCTTATTGGTCTCGGTATTGGTTTTATTGGCGTAATCCTTCTGTTTGGTGAACAGGTAAACAGCATGCTGGCTGAAAACGCGGATCAGTCGAAATTGACTGGTATGTTATTGCTGATGCTGGGCGCTATGGCGTGGCCGGCAGGATCCCTATATTCCAAGTATCATCCGACCAACGGAGCACCTACTTCCGGTGTAGGCTGGCAGATGATTATTGCTAGTGCCGTGTTCCTGCCGGGAAGTTTACTCAATCAGGAGTTTACCACTTTTCAGTGGAGTCAAATATCCGTTTCAGCCTGGCTGGCAATGGCTTATCTGGTTTTGTTTGGGTCCGTTATTGCGTATACCGCTTATGTCTGGCTGCTGCAGGTGCGTCCGGCTACGCAGGTCAGTACGTATGCGTATGTGAACCCGGTAATTGCACTGATTTTAGGGATGGTATTTGCCCATGAAACCATTACACCTTTGCAGATTATCGGATTGGTGGTGATTCTGGGAAGTGTGTTGCTGATAAATTTGTCGAAATATAGGAGCGCAAAGGAGGATAAGCCTCTTAAACCAACTGTTTCTGTTGCTACGTCCCGGAGAAACATGGCTTTTAAATGAAAAAAAGGCTAGTAGCCAAACTTATCGTCGCGTAGCGACCTAATGTTTGTAGAAAAAAGCCTGTTATATATCTTACCGTCGCGTAGCGACCAAACCAACTACCATTGTTGTTTGGTCGCTACGCGACGGTAGATTATTGAGGAGCATGATTGCTATAAACGTTAAGTCGCTACGCGACGATTAGACTGACTCAGACGGCTTAGAAAATGCGGCTCCAGGCGAAGCGGATGAGCAGGAGCAGGGCCACAAACCCAACCACGATGTACATGAACGGGATGTACGTAATGGCGTAAATACGTGTCCGGTCGATGAACCAGAGAATGCCCATTACAGCAGCAATCAAAGTAAGAAAGCCCGATAGTTTGCCAAAACCAGGAATATATTTGAAAGGCATCTTACGTCGAATGAGCAGCAACGTACCGGCCATCGTTAAAATAGGGAGCGCCTGCAACCCCAGATTCATTTCCCAGATGCTTTGTCGTTCAAACAGAAACAGATAGATATTGAGCGTAACGGCAAACACGCCCGGAATACAGGCCAGATAAACCAACGTAGCATAAACGTAGCGCCATTTCCAGATTTCTTCAGCTGTTTCACCCGACCATAAATTTACCAGAAAAGCTGCTGTTGGAACGGCCATCAGGAGCACAAACAGTAAAGCAGGCTGACTCGAAACGGCCTCAAATACGTCACGTAGGGTCATGGGAAATCAATGAGCGAAAGAGTGAAAGAGCGAATAGCCATTCGGGAAATTCGCTCTTTCACTCTTTCGCTCTTTATTTTAACGTCAACAAATACCCAATCGTGAAATTGGCATCCCAGTCGAATACGAACTGATTACAGCCGGTGCCTTCTGCAATGGCTTTATAAATATTCAGGCCCGCTTTCGACTTGGCGTTTTCCAGTTTGTATGCCGAAGGCGCATCCAGTACCGTATAGCGTTCTTTGCCTTTGCGAACGGCTTTGGCTAACTCAAATGGTACGCCCCCGATAATGAAACAGGTTTGGCGGTGATCAGATGGCACCTGTTTGGCTTTTGCCTGTACTTCTTCAGCAACTTTTTCGTCAGTAGCTCCTTCCTGAAAATATTTCGAACCGTAAGTTTCCAACGCCTTTGTCGAGCCGCCGGTTCTCCACGAGATTTTCGTATTACCCGAACCGATGTCAGTTACGAACGAATTGTCGGCGTATTCAGCGGGGAGCACCGAACGTAGCGCCAACTGACCTTCCTGTTCGGGTGTTACGGTGTTTACGAAGTAATTCAGCGATTTCAGGACTTTGATAATCTTTTGCGTGCCTTCAGCTTTCACAGCGCCGGAACTGACCACGAAATGAATGTTACGCCCACCCACGCCGAAATCGAGCATTTTGCCGATGTAGCTTTTTAGACCCGAACGAACATCATCGTCGGTGGCCATATTTTCCAGCACCAGACTATTGCCGAACTCAGCTTTTTCGAGTTTCCAGCGTTTCTGATCGTCGACACGAACGATGAACGAGTTGAAACCACTGGCTCCTAACTCAACGACGCCTTTCAGAGCACCGTTCTGCGGTTCGGGTGCGGTGTAGGTAAATGCTTTCTGCGGCTGGCTGTTGGTAGCTTCATCCGACGAACCATTGTCCGACGCCTGCGACTCCTCTACAGTTCCCTCGGCGGTTTTATCATCTGTCCGAGGCATGGTTTGCGATTCCGAGTATTCTTTGTCTTTTGGCTGAAGTTTCTTCAGAGCCGCATTACCGCCGAAGTATCGAAATCCAAAATAGATACCGGCTAAAATCAGGACCGTAATGAGCAGCCGACCGGCTACGGTTAAACGTTGCATAGTTGTTAAAGGATGAAAGAGTGAAAGGGATTTTTAAAGAGCGAAAGAGCGAAAGAGCGAAGACCATTCGGTAAAGATGCTGGCGCGTCAGCCGTTCGCTCTTTCAATCTTTCGCACTTTAATCTAAAAGATTCTTATATCCAGCGTCCTTCTGCGGAGTGGGGCCGAGGTTGACGGGCTGAGCGGGGGCATCGAGCTGGACCATCTTGAACTCGCCTTTATTATAGGCCTCCAGCAGGGCCTCGCCTTTGTCGGACAGGATACCGTTCTGAATATCGACGCCGTTAATGAAATCCATCGAAAGGTCCATAGCACGCTTCATTTCGCCAAGTTTCTTGCTCATGTCATCCTGAATGTATTCCATCGACTGGTCGAAGTAAAACTTCTTATCGGGATCGCCTTTAAAGATACTGACAGCCGTTTTTAAAGCGTTTGAGCTTTCTTTAACGATTTGATATTCAGTCTCTTTTAGGCGAACCTTGATTTCGGTTTCCTTGATGATGTAGTCGGCGCTCTGGTTCACTTTTTCCATGAAAGCCAGCACCTGCTTCATGTTACGTTGTAGCGGCAAAAGCTTTTCGTTCATCTCCTGAAGACCAGCGCCTTCAATGGTCGCCAACTGCGCCTGTTCTTTCATGCCGGGCTTTTCGGTCATCGAATTTGCTTTGTTGGCTTCGGCAAATTTCTGTTTGATGGCCTCGTTGTTTTCGTTGATACGTTTATTTAGCTTCACCAACTGACCCTGCAACGTATTGATCTGCCCCTGCATTTTTTCGCGCTTTTCCCGCAAATCCTGAACGTAGATTTTCATGATCGCGATGGGATTCAGTTGGATAACTGTACCCGTAATGCTACGCATCAGCGATTTGAACAGAAAGAAGATGGCCGTCCGAATGTCTTTACTCGTGAAGAGAAAAATCAGTACGCCCAGCGCGCCAAGCAGCAGTGACAGTTCGAGAATATTCGACGTAACACGAATCAGAAATTCAAGAATAGTATTGAGGTGGATCAGGCCGTAACCAGCGATACCCGCCAGTACGACCATGCCCAAAAGACCTTCGGGACGGCTCCAGAACGATTTCTTTTCGGGTTCTGAACCACCACCAAGTTGAGAAAAATCAGGAGTTGCCATAATTAAAGAGTGAAAGAGTGAAAGAACCAAAGAGTGAAAGGCTGATGCGAGCTATTATCGCTCTTTGGCGCTTTCGCTAATTATTTTAAAAACTGTGTCATTTTGGCGATGTCGCCTTTAATCTGTTCGGTAAAATGCGCGAACGTAGTGTCGTAATTTTGCTGGTTCTGCGTGATTTTGCCACTTTGTTCAGTGATTTCGCCACCGATGTTCGCTAGTCGGCTATTGTTGGCGTCGATTTGTTTTTGAATGTCGACCAGTTGTTTCGCCAGCGTTTCATTATCTGACTGGAGTTTCTTCTGCTCATTCTGCAAACCACCGACTCGCTCATTCAGAGCCGCTTCTACGCTTTTACCAAACGCATCGCGGTCTTTGTTCAGCGCTGCAATATAACCATTTGCCGTATTGGTCAGCTTCGATACGTCGGCGCCACCGCCCAAAGCTTTGAAACTAGCCCAGGCCGCCTGAAATTGTTTATCCTCCGGCAAGCCCAGATTACCCAAACTACGTAGCGCTTCCCGAAACTCGAAATAATCGGGGCCGGGTGGATTATTCTGCGCGAGTACCGTAGCGAAATGCTCGGCAAACTTCGAATCGATTGACCCGGCTGTTTCTGTCGACGTAGCAGCAGGTTTGGCGACTGACGGCGGGTTCGATGGCGTAGCTGCGGGTCGGGGAGAGGCCGTTGCTGCCTCAGGCGACGTACCGGTAGCGACACCCGGTTCTTCTTCTTTGATGAAGAAACCCAGGATTTTACGACCAATTGATTTGTCTGTTTCTGGCATAGTAGTCTGTCATTTCGGGAACGCCCGTGCGGTAAAAGACGAAG
The DNA here is from genome assembly GCF_014699005.1 of Spirosoma profusum. Lineage (GTDB taxonomy): Bacteria > Bacteroidota > Bacteroidia > Cytophagales > Spirosomataceae > Spirosoma > Spirosoma profusum. Next base: position 15,951 of record NZ_JACWZY010000022.1, on the reverse strand, counting down.
CAATGTTACAAGGTTAGTAGCAATCCCGCAATATCAGATTAGGCCGAACGGTTACGGGCATACGGAAATGGTCGTAGAAAAGGCCGAAATTTTTGTCATGCTGATGAAGGAAGTATGGCAAAAGGCTATTTCAACCACTCCTCCATCCGATCGCGGAACGTTTCTACTTTGGGTTTTGACACTAATGTGATGTATAAATTATAATTGTTGTTGCGGTAATAGTTCTGGTGATAAACTTCGGCAGGATAGAAAGCCGCGAAAGGTACTACCTGCGTAACAACCTTCGCATTATGATGTCCCGAAGCATTTTCACGACGAATAGCCGCTTCGATACGTGCTTTCTCGTCGGGCGTGCGGTAGAAAATAGCCGAACGGTAATGTTTACCAATGTCAGGGCCTTGTCGGTTTAACTGTGTAGCGTCGTGACCGGCGAAAAACGCATCGAGTACTACGTCGTACGAAATTACGGTCGGGTCATAATAAATCTGGACGGATTCAGCGTGGCCCGTCTGATCAGTGCCTACCTGTTCGTAGGTCGGGTATTCTAAATCTCCACCGGCATATCCTGAAATGGCTTCCCGAACACCTTTCAGTGATTGCATTTCTTCCTGCACGGCCCAGAAACAGCCACCCGCAACAGTGGCAACTGCTTCGCCGGAACGTAGCGTGGGCAATTTTGCCGGATTGACATCGATAGCTGTAGCTTTTTTCTCGGCTGGATGCTGGTTGCAACGTAGCGTCAAACCGGTCAGTAGCGTTACTAGAAAAATAGAAGTGACAATATTCATAGATAAACCAGTATAGGAACGTAACGGAAAAGTCCCTACAGAGGTTATACTTCTGTCAATTTGCTGCTTCGGAATTATCTTTACGCTCTTCTTGACCGCTGACTATCGACTGAACAAATGACTCTCACTACGTTAGGACTCGAACTACCGACCGACCCTCGTTGGGTGAACATCGCCGAAATGAACATTGGCGACATTTTAATCGACCATGCGTACTGCGAACAGAAAGCCGCTTCGTCGTGTATTTCGCTGATTGTGCAGTATTCCGACAAAGAAGCGCTGGTCGAAACCCTGACCCCTGTAGTGGCCGAAGAGTGGGGCCATTTTCAGCGCGTATTAAAAGAACTTCGCAGACGTAACATTCCCCTCGGTCGGCAACGTAAAGATGAGTACGTTAATCAGCTACGTTCCCGGTTACGTCGGCCTGTCGGCGACCAGAATGAGCAATTGATGGATAATCTGCTCATTAATGCCCTCATCGAAGCCAGAAGCTGCGAACGTTTCAAACTTCTCTCCGAGAACATCGCCGACGAGGGTTTGCAGAAATTCTACCGCGAACTGATGATTTCGGAAGCTGGTCACTACCGTAACTTCATCGAACTCGCCGAAACTTACCTCCCTGCCGAACGCGTACGGGCACGCTGGAAAGAATTTCTAGCCGTAGAAGCCGATATCATGGCAAACCTGGAAGTGCGAGGGGATAGGATGCATTGATTGATCCTTTGGTAATATTCACTACGTTCATGCATTGGCTATAGTCGCCAGTACTATGCTGCCGTTTTGTTAAAAAGAATTAAAAACGTTCATGCATGCCAACTACGGCTCTTGATTAGGTATCTATCAGGAAAATAAGCTGTAGTAACTATGAAACCTTGTCTAGTACTTCTTTGCCTGATCATACCATTCGCTGGAGAAGCACAAAAACTCCCAGATAGTAAATATCAAGACCCGTTAAAAAAGGGAAACATAACCCTGGGGTTCAATGTAGGTCAAGGGTACCGGGGTAGGTATCCTACAACTACGTTCATTGCACCCCAGATTCAGTATTTTCTGTCCGATAGATTGTCGGTGGCTGTCGTAGGTAAATATCTCAAGGCTAAATCGACATATAGTATAACCTACGTGGGAGCAGGGGCGTCTACCCGCTATTATTTTATCAAAACCAACCGGTTTACCGTATTTGGTCAGGCTGGTGCTACCTACGGCCAGACTACGTATGATCGATTCGATCCCTCCGACTTAAGATCGTTAAATGGTACACGTAACAAAAACTGGCAAACTAATGCGGGATTGGGCATTCAATATCATGCAGGAAAACGCCTTTCTTTCGAAGCCGTTGCCGATAGAAGCTGGTTGCCTGCATCCTACCTAACACCTGAATACAATCGCTGGCAAACGAGCGTCGGTGTTCATTACCGACTGAAGTAAGTATTGACCAATTGACTTGAAAAACAAGCATAAAAAAGCTGGTACAATTTTGTATCGGGCTTTTTAATGAATTTTAACAACGTATTTGCAGAGAGAGAGGGATTCGAACCTATATATTTATAGGATAAATTAGAATATCAAACATTGCTGAATATCAGTGTATTATTAGGGTTAAAGTAAAATAAAATAACATAACATTGAATAAATTTAGGTACTCTACCCTACTAAAATAGGTCAACAATAAAAAGAGGATTGGATATTTGTAGTTCTCTACACTGCAAATACAACCAATCCCCATGAAGCAAAGCCTCAAAGGCGAAATTACGTCAATTCTCTATTCGGCCCCAATCGTTGACAACTTAGCCCGAAAAACGTTCATTAGCTTGTTTGTCCTTGCACTCCTACAAACTCGAAAAGTACAGTTTAATGAATTGGCAACAGTACTTAATGACCAAGTAAAAATCACCTCGAATCAGAATCGAATTGAGGACTTCTTTCGAGAAGTAGCTATCAACTTTCAGGCAGTGGCTCATCTGAGGCTGGCTTTGCTGCCCAAAATGGTAAAACTCCCTTTGACGATTGATCGCACAGAGTGGGATTTCGGCAACTATCAGGTTAACATTCTGATGGTGTTGATGGGTTATGGCGACTTGCAATTGCCACTCTATTGGGAACTGCTTGATAATAAAAGTGGGAATTCGATTAGCCAGGATCGGATTGCCGTGCTGGAAAAATGCTTTGCAGTAGTTGATAAAAAACGGATTGGGTTAGTAGTTGGAGATCGAGAATTTGTGGGCCACAAATGGATCAAATACCTAAAGGACAGTAACTTGAATTTTGTTATGCGGTTCCCTAAACATCACTTACTGACTACTACTGCCGACGAAACGTTTGCCATCACCGAACTGGGCTTAGCGGTTGGTCAGCATTGTAGTTTCACCGACTGCCTAGTGGATGGCTGTTGGGGCAGGGTTTGGATAAAGCGGCTTGACCAACAGGAGTATCTGTATTTGTTTGGCAGTGTAAGGGTGGCTTTTTTAGACCAACTTTACCGGAAACGCTGGCGTATTGAAGCGTTTTTTCAAAACCTCAAATTGCGGGGTTTCGATTTGGAATCAACGCATCTTCGCAACTTATCTAAGCTGAGTAAACTGGTTGCTCTGGTGAGTCTGGCGTATGCTTTTTGTGCGAGTTTTGGGGTGTAGTATCACCAAAAAGTACAATCGATAAAAATCAAAAAGCATGGCTACAAGGCGAATAGTTTCGCTCGCTATGGTTTAAATCAACTCCGAAGTATTTTGCGAAGTTCGCCTAGTCATTCCACTTCAAGTTGGCCTCTGCTGGAATGCCTATTTAAATGGCTAAAACGCCAACTCTCTCAAAATCAATCAACTATTTTAGCAGGGTAGAGTAGTGTCGTTCAGAAGAAGTATGTGGTCACTACCACGGATTCAAAGCACACTTACCCGGTGACCGAAAACCATTTGAATCGCCAATTTAATCCACTATGAAACAGAAGAACTTTGAACGATGATAAGCTATTGCCAATTACTACTAATGCGCGATTACTGGCTGGGCTAAAACAACAGAATGGTAGTAAAGTATTACTTGGAGATAGAGGGCAAGGTATAAGATCAGTACTGTCGATTTGCCAGCCAGAATATCACTGACAGGCGATTTTCCTGTCCACTACCCTTAATTGAATTGGTGGACGGATAGTTAGAGGGATATTGAGTGAAGTTATAATTTTACCCACCAGGAGCCGAAAGCATAATCCTCTCAGTAGCCTTTGGAGGAATTCAAGTGGAAGAGCTTGGCTTTGTATCCGAGACAAGTGTAATAATTACACTTACAAAGGGAGACGTGATTTTATCCGCCACGGATAGAACAGACTACGTACCGTCAACTGCTATAGCTAGCTGATTTTATAATTTGCGCTGGTCGCATTTTTTCTCCTCCTCCAGGGAACGGCTTTTACCCCTAAAGGAGCCGTATTCTACCTCAAAATCACTATGATCCTGCTGCCTGATGTGAACATAGCCATTGACACCAGTCCACTTGTAGGTTGTATACTTACTGCCAGATTGCGTTTTCCTTTCTTCAGAAGGTTCCCCAAATTCCCCTCGAAATAGCTCATGGAGCTGCCTGCTTATCTGATAAGTGTATGGACTAAACAGAATTACCCTGCATAAACTGTCCCGGACGAATTCAAGCTCTACCTTATTGAAGTTAATGGTACTAATGGCTGTATATGGTTCGGCTGTGATCTCAAACTTTTTTGTTCCCGTACAGGGATTATCGAATGTTGGCTTGAGGTCAACCAGTTTATTGATCGAGTCAAAAGGAGCATCTAATTTCAGATTTTTATAGCCCCCATTAATATCGACTTTGGTGTTTGGCCCATTATCAATGGGCGTACAGCTCTGACTCACGAAGAGCAGGGTGATCCATATGATGAATATGAACTGGGAGACTTGTTTCATAGCCTGGCACAAGATTTTGGTTATACTGGGCTGGAAACTACCACCTTTTTTGATCACCCTGATTAATCCCGCAACAGAATAACCGCCAATAATTGCCCTATCATTCCTATACGCATAGGTTGACCCTCTTATTTTGTTTGTTTGACGAACGTAAGCCGTCGACAGCCGTCGCGGGAAAAGGCAAATCCATTTTTATTGAACGACAAATAGTTACCACCTACGTACTCAACTATAAAATCGGTAGCCGTTAGCCGAACCAAAGGAAATTGAACACCCGGAGCAAACACCAGCCACAACTGGTTATCTTTTAGTTGTATTTCATAAGATGTTTGTAATTCAGTGGATAAATAGGTTCCCGTTAATGCCTGTAGATCATCGATTGTGCTTACTTTTTTTAACGCGGTAAGCGATTTTCCCTGGTGGTAATAAGGATCAATTAGTGTCAGCGTGCGGTCACCTGACAATTGATATCGGGTGGGTAAAGGATCGCTGGATTCATACGTACCAGAAGTCGTAGGGTAATAGATCGCTGCATATCCGGTCGGCGTGTCTTTGATGGTTATGTACGTACTGAACTGGGTTACCTGACGAAACATAGGTTGCCCTTCTCCGCTATAATATAAGCTTGAGCCAAGTGACGGCTCTGGCTTAAAGGGTTTTACACTTCGTTTCGGCGTTTGTAGCCATAAATCGGCTAGGGCATAGAGCTTCTCTGACAAGGTATGATTATCAGCGTTATTGGTTAATCCAATAATTGATAGTCCGGCTTGAGGAATATAAATAAGGTTCGCCTTAAAGCCTGGATCAGCGCCAAAATGCTCGTAAACCGTTCTACCCTGATAGCTAAATTTTTCCAAACCTCCCCCATAGGCAATCAAGCGCCCATCCTTACGTTTTCCTGGTGTTAACATCTGAGCAATTACTTCCTTAAAAGGCCCAAACCGCTCAGGGTGCTGAATAACTATTTCCCACCGAGCTAAATCGGGTAACGTAGTAATAATGCCGGTTGAGCCGTACGTATTACCCAGAAAGTGCGTTTCAGTATACGTACCGCCTTCTTGCCGATAGCCCTTCGCCAGCGTTTTGTTTGGTTGATACTGACCGGCTATCAGCGTATGATTCATACCCAAAGGCACGAATAGATGCTTCTGTATGAATGCAGGGAAAGTCTGACTGGTCACTCGTTCGATAACTAAAGCCAGTAATACGTAGCCACTGTTATTATACTCATATTCAGTGCCTGGTTCAAAATTGAACTGTTGTTGCTGGCATAGGTAAGCGAGCACATTTTGATTGGTGTAATCTGCTTCGCTTTTTTTAGCCAAGGCCGTTAACACGAAACCATCCCGAATGCCGCTGGTATGATGAAGTAGCTGATCGATTGTAACGGGCTGGAAAAGAGCAGGCAGTTCCGGCAAATAACGACGTATCGATTGGTGAACGTTCAGTTTACGCTGAGTGACCAGTAAGTAAATACCAGCTGCCGTAAACTGCTTGGTTACCGAAGCAACCCAAAACTGTGTAAGTGAATCAATAGGCTGCCCGGTTTGGAGGTTAGCCATTCCAAAGTGATGGCTATAGAGCAATCGCCCACGTTGAACAACTGCAATAGCTACACTCGGTACGTTGGGCTTTTGACAGTCCATAAACAGGCTGTCAATACGTTGTGGGAGAGACCCTGGCTGGGCTTGCCCGAACGATATGTTAAACCAGATGGTGATGGCTAAAACGGCAAGTCGTATACGTTTATTCTGGCGGCCATGGGTGTATTTGGACATACGTAGGACAAGTTTTTTTAGCTTTTTCTAAGCTGATTGTTATGACTGATGCTATTAAAATCAGGAACAAGACAAACGTTACGTATCAGGCTATTGGTGCTTTAAATCTAGAGTGCTACGTCTGTAACTGTTTTCGCTAAATAGTGCTCTACTTCCTGACTGTCGTTTACATTAATTGCGCCCGATTTAATTGCATTGGTCACCTGTGCAGTCGCGTCAATTAGAATGATTTTCACATCGATCTTATACGCACTTATATAGCTGGGGTTACCGATGTTTGTCAGATATTGCCCTTTGACGAGCACACCCGTTGGAAGGATCGAACTCGTGTAGTTTGCTTTCCAGGTTCCGCTGTTACCGATATTGATGTACGTATCCTGGAAAGCGCTCAGAGTCCAGCCATTCTGCGAAAATGTGTTATCCCGTAAATAAACCAGAACAGCACCCCCGTTAACTACCCGGTGATAGTTCGTCGGCAGAAACGATTTAGAACCTATATAAGTATACTGTTTAGTCGCCGGATCATATACTTTACTACTATCAGACGAAGCGAGTGGCAGCACCTGGGCTGTGTATATATAGCTCCAGGCATTGACGCTGCCAGGTTTATTGGTGGAATCATTTTGAGATTCCTTCGGATCTGCTAAAGGTGATCGTTCACAGGCGGTTAGCAACGTGAACGGCAGGGAAAGAAAAAACAAAGTTGTTATCAGACTGTCCGTAAACTGGCGCACAGATTTAGTGAATGTGTTCATGATAAAAGTAATCTGTCTTAAATGATGAGTTGCTTCAAATGTGTTACGTCTATGTAAAAAGCCTTGGTTGAGACCGGATGCTTTACATAAAAAATGAGATGTTGGTAAGCCCGAATTGCGGGCAAACGTATTGATGGGTTGTAAACCGAATAGTTATGCTTAACGTATCGGTTCAGCCTGGAAAGAATTCACTTCTTATTTTCCATTACAAGCTTATTGCGCCTGAGCTGCTGCTCAAAACCCAGGCGATCCGTTTGCAACCAGTATTCGACAATTTTGCCCTTCTCCACTCGATACACCACCGAAGTGAATTCAGTAATTGGTAATCCGGTGGGCGCATAGCCGTCAATTTCCGCCAGGTGTCTGCCTTTTTGAATCCATCGAACAAACACTTTATTTCCATCGGCCAGTAATTCAGTAATTTCAAGGTCATACCTGCCAAAAAGTGTCAGAAAATCGTTCACATGTTCAGCATAGTTGGCTGGAGAGCGATGCACCGTGGTTGGGTTCTCAGCCGTTAGCTGGTGGGCCAACACTACGTCGGCCATATAGTCTCCAGCCTGTTCGGGATGTAGTCCCGAGCGAATCGTTTTTAGAAACCCCAGCACCACGTCTTTAGCTGATTTCTGGCGCGAGTCGACGGCGACTTCCTGCGCCGAAGCAGTAGGTAAACTCAACATGAGAAGTCCCAATAAAAGAAACGTACGTTGTGACATAGAATAATGAATGAGCTTTTTAGTCGGAAATCGCGATGCTGTCAAGCCAGTTTCTGGCCGCTTGTGGGTCTGTAAAAAATCCCTCGTTATGCATGCGATAGTACGTAGCGTACTTGGTTATCTTGGTTTCATCATGATGAACGTGGGCCGCTGCCACACAATGAATATTCCGATCGGATCGAATGGTGAGTTCAGTCTCTGGAAACAGTCGTAGATAACCGATATACCAACCGTAATTAGCCAATAAACGGGGTATAATGACCCTGAACTGCTTATGAACATTAAAATCAGTAGCCTTGAATCCATGCAGATTGACCAGGATTTTGAACTGGGCGTTATCGGGGAGTTGCTCAAAAACCTGCGTCAGCGCCAGTTGCCAGTTCTTGATGTCGGTGTCGTCCAAGTCCCCACTCAAGTGTGTTACTATTAATTTCTGATGGGGTAAATACGTTGATTCGTAGTGTTTCATAAATAATATGGTGTTTAATACGTATTGAGTAAGAATTGCCCTTACATTCTGCTTTTGCGGTTTATCCCTCTAGCGTGATCGTTACGGAATGCGATACGGCTGCCCGGCCACAAACGCCTGAATAACAGGAAAGGTAAGTTGATGCATTTATAATAGTGCTGTTGTTACGTTCGTCTTGGCAAACGTAGTATGGACTGGCTGGCGTAAAAAGACAGGTGAAGCTGAAGTGGAAATTACTACGTTCCAATCGACAAAATTTGATGATGAATATAGCCGTGTCCAGCAACCTTTGATTGGATAAATCAGGCGATTACAGGTTGCCTGCTACGTTACATGCAGCGTTCAGACTCTATTACGGCTTTCAACTCGTAGTCTCGCTACAATCCTTCCACCAATTTGTTCGAGTTTTCGTAAGGGTATTTTTTGGCAAATAATTGACTAATTTTTAGATAGTTATATGCCTGTTACTTGTGCTTGTGTACAGAATATGGATCAAAAGCGGAGCCTGTTTGCGTTTTGGTACAGCCTTACTATGGACTAAATGATGATCCATTTACCATTAATTAGCCGAAGTAGTGCTAAAGCCATTTAATTTTGCTCGACGAACAAGTAGTAGTTTCAACCTTATCGATGGCTAGCAATGCATAAATTAACTTCCTTACTTTTCTGTTTGGTGATGCTGCTTTGTCAATTTTCTCTGGCACAAACCAAGCAAAAAGAGCCTCTCGCCAAAGAAACCTATACCAATCCATTACCACTTCAATTTGGCGACCCTTACGTTTTATATACGCAAGGCAAGTATTACTTATACGGCACAGGGGGTGGGGCAGACAAAGGCTTTGCGGCTTATTCGTCCAATGACCTGGTGAATTGGAAGCCGGAAGGACAGGTGTATTTTCACAATAATAGGAATGGATGGAGTGATCCAAAAGCAAGCTGGGGTGGCGCTTATTGGGCGCCAGAGGTATATGAGCGAAATGGTAAGTATTACCTGTTTTATAGTGCCCAATGGAAAGAGAATCCTACCCGGGAAGTAGAAAATTTTCGGGTAGGTGTGGCTGTAGCTGATCGGCCTACCGGACCGTTTATTGATCTGGTCAATAAACCAATTTTCGATCCTGGTTATCCTATCATTGATGCCAATGTGTTTTTCGATGCTAACGGCAAGGTTTATTTGTATTATTCGCGCTGCTGTTATAAACACCCGGTTGAAAGTGAAGTGGCTGACTTAGCCAGACAAAAAGGGTGGTTCAAGGAGATTGAAGAAAGTTGGGTATACGGTATCGAACTCAAACCTGACTTCTCCGGCGTCATTGGCGAGCCAGTTTTACTCTTACGTCCTCCCACGAGTCTAAGTGATAAACAAGCGGAGTGGGAAAGTCGATCGGTAACAGCCCGTGAAGTCAATCGGCGTTGGACAGAAGGATCGGTGACGTTTAAAAAGGATAATACCTACTATATGATGTATTCCGCTAATCACTTTGGTGGTCGCTATTATGCAGTAGGGTATGCCACCGCTGATTCGCCACTAGGGCCTTTTGCAAAAGCGGCTAATAACCCGGTTTTGCAAAAGAATACAGACCAGGGAGGAGACGTAACAGGTACGGGCCATAACAGTATTACGTATTCGCCGGATGGTAAAGAAATGTTCTGTGTCTACCATGCCAGAACCGCAAAGACAGGGGAGGAACGGGTTGTTTGTATCGATAGAATGGCGGTTAAAAACGGACAGATAACGATTCAAGGGCCTACCACTAAACCCCAAAAGCTACCTTCAGGAGTAAAAACAGCCAGAAATATTGACTGACTTCCTGCTTCAGAAATCTGTTCATTCAGTTGATACGTTGGTAAAAAGAGTAATCATTTGAAAGTCTCCTTCGCAATGAACACTCTCCTAGATATCAATATATGCACCTGATTACAGTTCTATAGCTGCACTAATCTATTTGCTCGTTGGGACATCAAAAAACGCCAGCCTAATCAGGACCAGACGAGCAGGGCGACGTAGTGCTGACCATATGAATGGTTCTGCTCACGAAGGCGGCAGCGAATCGTTCTGGCAACGTAACTAACGGCTCGTTCTTACAAAGCACTCAGAACGATGCAGTAATCATTGGTACCAACGTAGCACAGACACCATCAGGCTACAAGTTGTTTGTCGAAGATGGTATTTTAACCGAAAAGTGAAGGTTGCCCTCAAAAACACGTCGGAGTGGAGCGATTACGTCTTTGCCGGTACGTATCAGCTAAAAGGCTTACGGGAAGTAGAAAATTACATCAAAACCCATAAACATGGTCATCGATGGTCGAGAGTAAGCCGTTGAAAGCGTATAGGGTTGTGGAGCTTTTGAGATTCTTATCGGCTGTAAAGAGTTGCTGTTTGGGATCCCAATTGTAGGTGGTAACGATACGCGCCGTACGGGGAGCTAAACGTTTTGCCGTCAAGGTCGGTAAAGTAACGCTCAAACCGTTGGCGCAGATTGGTGTAACGGGGGTTGCCGGTGGGGTCCTGTTCCACTCGTTCGAGAAAGATATGAAGTGCTTCGGCAAAATTGGCGGGCTCGTCTTCATCAATGGGCACAAACATGGGCAGCGGTGAATCCAGGATCAGCGACCGAATTTGGGCCGGATCACGCTGGAGGATGGCGGTCATTAAACCCCCACGAACAGAACGCCTTGAATTGTTCAGGCATTACGGATTGGCCAGCAGTCGAATACTCTGGCAACCCGTCAACCGCGCTTTCAAACCCCACCTCCCGAACTCATCCGTAATGGCAATCAGCAGCTCATTGCTTCCCATCTTCAGAGGTAGATAATCGTGTCATACAGTCCCACACTACCCGAGAAGCGGTAATCGCGGGACAGGAATTCGTCGTGTCCCATGTAACTAATTATCCCCTAGCCTCAACCGGCTATTAGTGCCAAACGCCAGACGACCGGTTGTTGAATAAGTCACCCGCAAGGCTTGTACCTAAAAGGTAACTGGCAAACTCATCGTATGATTCAAGGTCACTAAATCGGTTAGTAGCGGCACTCGCTCATAGGACCACACGCTAGCATCATTCCAGTCCCCGGACTTCACCGTAACTAGTGTCCCACTAGTGCTCGACTGGACACTGATGGATTGGAATGCCGTACAGCCATTAGGACTAGACGTCGTCACTCACCAATACGTCCCCCTACATTCACCACAGTGATGTTCACCGGCTGACTAATGACACCCGGTCTGATAAACTGATAGCTCGTAATTCCGGCCTCGCGGGACACTTCCCCATACTTCGGGATGAGTCTTGTTGATTTTTGAAAGAAAATGATAGTTATTTCTTCTCCAGTACTTGCTTCAGGAGGACTTTGAGTTCGTCAATTTGCGTCTGTTGTTGCTGAAGTTGTTGTTGTTGCGTCTTGATGGTTTTATGCTGATCGATGCTATACAAGGTCAGTTCTTCAATCTTTGCCAACAGTTTGGCGTCCGTCTGGTGGAGGTCATTGCCCCTCTCCACCATTTCCTGGGCTGAGGGAATTCCCGGCAAATGCTTGTTGGCTTTGATGTAACGCTCCACCTCCGCCAAGCCCCTCAACTGATACGTATCGTCAAACACATAATCACTCCATTCCGAGGTGTTCTTCAGGGCCACCTTCACCTTCTCAGTCAGAATACCTTCCTCCACAAACAGCTTATAACCCGAAGGGGTGCGTGCTACGTTCCCTCCAATGATGACCGCGTCGTTCTGGGTGCTTTGCAAAAACGAGCCCTTACGTTGCCAGAACGCTTCCGTCGCCCCTTCACGAGCCGAACCATTGGTACTGACCAGAATGACATCTCCATTCTCATTGACGGACAGAACTTTGGTTTGGTTAGTCAACGAAGCAGCGTTCGAGCTCTTCAGGTTAGTGAACCGCAGACCCGACTGGCCAGATGTGCCGTGAGTAATCTCCAGCTTATTGTTGGGGGCGGTGTTGCCGATGCCCACTTTCCAGAGTGGACTGGGAACACCCAGAACAATCGAATTGTCGGCCGACACCTGAGCACCCACCCCGATGGCGGTCGAGTTATTCACCACGGCACCCGAGGACACTCCCGCATTTTGGCCAATGAAGGTGTTGCTCTGACCCGCCCCATTGCCGGTGAAGCCAGCCCCATTGCCGATATAGGTATTGTTCTGGCCCGTGACGTTGCCATAGCCCGAGCCATTGCCAATGAAAGTGTTGCCCCCACCCGAGGTCGTGTTCTGGCCTGAAGAGTTGCCAATGAACATATTATAGCTGCCGTTGCTGCTGTAGCCAGCGAGTTGGCCCATGTATAGGTTGGCGATGCCACTGGTGTTACTGTAGCCGGTCTGATAGCCGATGAATACGTTGGCGTTGGCAGTCGTGTTTTTATAGCCAGCTTCAGAGCCCAGGAATACGTTGTTGCTGCCTGTGGTATTAAACCCACCACTCTTTCCACCCAGAAATGTATTGTTATTTCCTTGCGTGTTAGTATATCCCGAAATAGATCCTAAGAAAGTGTTGCCATTACCTGTCGTATTGCTTAGGCCTGCATTAGAGCCCAAAAACGCATTATCCTGGCCCTGTGTATTAGCCCGGCCTGAATTAGATCCTACAAAGGCATTGCTATGCCCGGTTATATTCTCTACCCCTGCATGCTTTCCCACGAAAACATTATTGAGCCCCGTTGTATTTTTATAACCAGCCCCAAAGCCAACGAACGTATTTTCCCCTCCACTGGTGTTACTCTCCCCGGCTAAACTGCCCAGAAACGTGTTAAAGGAGGCTGTATTAGAGTAGCCCGCATTCACTCCATAAAAAGCATTATAATTACCTTCTGCATTACTAGCTCCTGATAAATAGCCCACGAAGGTGTTGTTGGCCCCTTTCGTATTACCTAAACCAGCTTTACCACCCAAAAACGAATTTCGAAAGCCTTCCTTATTACTGTAACCTGTGTTATAGCCGACAAAGGCATTTTCATTTCCGTTCGTGTTGCTTAGACCTGAGTTGGCTCCTAGGAACACATTTTGCTGTCCCACTACATTTTTATTACCAGACCCAAAGCCAACGAATGTATTTTCAGCACCCGTGGTGGTAAATTGACCCACAAAACTACCCAGAAAGGTATTGCTGGAAGCTGTATTTAATGTGCCCGCATGGGCCCCAAAAAAAGCATTATTACTACCGTTAGTAATTGAAGCACCCGCTGCAAATCCTACTAACGTATTATAAGTTGCACTGGCACCATTGATAGAGTTGCCAGCCTCATATCCAATAATCAAGTTTTGGGCACCGGTTGTATGCATAAGGCGGGCACCACCAAAACTCAGTGATTGGGCTCTTGATGAAAACGTAGTGGCTACCACAAAAAATAGCGTTCCAAAAGTAAGTAGAGTTGGTTTCATGGTTAGTTGTTAATATTAAGGTTTGTACTGGTTGTGGACAGATTCAGATTCCCATTGATGTTGACCGCTTTTGTGCTTTCATTTGTGTTCAATTGCACGGCGTGTCCACCACCGACGGTTACATTTCCCAGGACACTTGGCATTAAACCACAAGCCCAGGTAGAGGAGCTTGACCAGTTGCCAGAGGCAATCGATTCAGTATTACCGTCGGAGGTCGTTATAGGAAGGCTGGCACTCAAACCTGCCAGCATCGTTTGAATAGCATTTTTGGGAAGATCCCCAAATCCATTTATAAAGTTTATGTAAGAATTCTGGTGGCAGTAACTCATAATCGTTCCTCCATTCGTTGGGGCAGGACCGGGAGTACAACAGTTAATTCGATTCGAGCCATCCTCTGCGCAAGGACCATTGCAGCAAGGACCATTATTTTCTGAAGGGTTGCAGTTATCTATTGGGCCCCCTGGCCAGCCGCACCAATGGGTGTGGCGGGAACCTAAATTATGCCCCAGCTCGTGAGTGACCACTTCGACCTCCCAGGAATAGGAAGGCAATTCTACAGCAAGACCATAGTAATCATTTAAATTTGCCGATACGCCATACGCTGTACTTTTTGACATAATACCGGTGGTAGTCGCAAGGCCGCCCCCTAGGTTCTGACTTGATAACAGATGGGCTACATTTCCGGGATAATTGTTACCCATACCCCGCCACCTGTTTCTGAACCGGTCTAACGCTTCATCTGTATTCGCAGGGTTGTTGTAAGGGTCAGTCGTATTCCAGATGTGCAATTGAGCTAGTAGAACATAGATTCCATCCCTTCTGTAGAGGGTGACAACCTGCGCAAAAAGAAAGCCAAGATGTTCCGCTAGTTCATTAGTGTTGCTGTTAAAGTCTTGATACATGGCATGGTCAGCCTCAGCGTACACCCCCACATACTTTACGCAGCTTGTCGAATTAGTTGTATGTGTTGGGATATCCTTAGTCGGGTTCTCTTTAAGTGGAGTGCTCGGGGAATCACCGTCGGTTGTTCCACAAGTAAAAGTTGGTTTTTGAGTAATTACGGCGTTCTCATTATAGAAAGCATATTCCGAAGCTGAGGCTGATTTATTATTACGTTTAGCTAGTACCCGATTTCCAGTCTGGTCGGCAATGGTACCGCTTATCGCATTCTCTGTAATGGCAATGATCGCTAATGAGTTGGGATTATTTTTAATGAACCCGTTGTAGTACTGAATCCTGGTAATATCCAAGGTAAAATTAGGATCAGGTACCGCCGTTACCACTTTAAAGCCAGGGGCGAAAATGGTGGCAGGTACTAATACCAATTCGAGGGCTCCCTGAGCGGTTGGCAATGCAATTTGGAGTAACTGGTGTTTCTGGCTGCTGATGCTTTTCAGCACCGACATATTGAGCGTCAGATTTTGTATGCGCTGAGTGGCATCAAGGGCATTGGTAAGGGCCTTTGCCGACTCATTGGCTGTAAACAGATTGGTGTAGGTATCGGCTTTACCCGATGCTTTAGCAGCACTAACAGCTTTTACCAATGGATTTTCTTGTGCCCATCCCACAAAGGGCAGTAGGAGTAAGTACATAAACAGTAGTCTCATACGGGGTTCTTAAATTGGTTAGAAATAAAGTATAACTAGCTGATTGAGAAGAGTTAATCCTGCAAAAATATATGTACTAAATAGTTTCAACAAGGATCATATAGCGATATTTCGTGAATTAGTCAGCCAAATGAGTTAACGGTAGATTTTTACGGCGTCAGTTGGTTCATTAGCGCATCAGCAAGTACATAAACAATAGGCTTATATGAATGTATTTATTGAACCTGTTTACACTTTTATACACAGGATACAAGCGAACGTTTTTGTCCTTCTGATACGTCCATCTGGTTTAGACAAGATGAGTAGCCTTTTCGATTTCAGGCTTTTCGGTATCCGCCCTTTGATCAGCACAAAATTGGCTCCGCACCGCCTGCCTATGCTATACCTGAAATCCGGTATTTTTCGCAAGTCCAGATGCTTGTATCTTCGTGAATTACTCAAGAACGATCAGACCTCTTAAGGGGTTAAGCAAATATTTTAGTGTATTTTAGAGGACCTTTCATCTCCTCTGCCATGCTCAAAATTACACTC
>NZ_JACWZY010000021.1 GCF_014699005.1 Spirosoma profusum | reverse complement strand
GGGACTGGTCACTTCCCTCAAAGCCGGTAACTGGAACGATCCCACCGTGTGGGCCTGCAACGTAGTACCAGCGAGTATCGACATTGTCCAGCTCAACCACGTCGTGACCTTATGGACTTACTATCTTTTACTGGACAAAAAACTAGGTCATATTTGCCTGGGCAATTATGGCAAGTTCGGTAACCTCACCCCGCCCCTAACCCAGTTGATTTAAAATGAGTATCCGTGCTTGAGCCTAGGCTGACTGACCTACCAGCTACCTACTCCTGTTGTAACCGCAAAGTTTAAGCTACCCCACAAATCCTATTATGCCAACCAATACACCTATCGAAATCGACAGTGCTGTTACGACCATCATCTTGCAACACCCTACCAAGGAACAGATTCAAGCTTATGAAAACTGGTTAACCGAAATTGTTCCAATAGCCCAAGCAGCGGCCGGGCATCGTGGCGTTAATATCATTCGACCACATGAGGCTTCTCAGCCCTACACCATTGTCATCCACTTCGATTCCGAAGCGAATCTGCGGGCCTGGCTTGAGTCGGATACTCGCCAGCAACTGGTTGAAAAAGTACGTCCATTGCTTAACTCGGAAGAAACGATTGAGGTAAAAACGGGTCTAGAATTTTGGTTTACTCCACCCCAAACTAGAAAATCAGCGCCTGCTTATAAACAGTTTCTTATCACGTTGTCTGCTATTTTTCCGCTAAGTATCCTTGTCCCCTGGCTGCTCTCCCCTATTTTTTGGGCGGTTCCTTTTTTGGCTATCCCTTTAGTCAAGGCTTTTCTAACGAGTGGGATCATTGTGAGTCTAATGACCTTTGTTATTATGCCGCGTTATGTCCGACTTGTTGCCAGATGGCTATTCGCAAATCCAAAATGAGGTTTTTCGTGAACGAAATCGACAATATTCAAAATTGTATTTCTCTGCTATTTCACAAGGTGGATTTTAGCTAAAAAAGATTTCTTTAAATTAGATTATTTTAAGTTATGGCCTGCTGTTTAATGTTGTGTAATCCTAAGCGATCTCCCTTCCGGTTTGACCTATGACTCCCAGCTTTTAATTAAAATTAGTTGGCAAGCTAGCCGCTGCTGGATTGGCAAAGGTGATATACCCGTCTGGATCAAGTTGAATAAGCGTTTGGGGTATGTGTTGAAGCAGCAAATGGTCATTGATAGGCATTGGCAATTGGCAAACGTTAAATAAAGAACTCGGACCTGCCCGCAAGCAAGTCGTGTTGGCGTCTCGCTCAACCGATACTCAGTAAAGTTAATCGATTTTAGCAATGGATAATCCCGCTACCGATTTCACAAACACAGACCAGGTGATTTCGGCGGGTGCGCTGGTGCGATGGCCCATTTGATCGAACTATGGACTTAGCGCACTGTAGACATGAATGGATGTCATTACAAAATCTGTTAATAAGTAGCTCAAAAGGTTGTGGTGCAATAAAATTGTAAGTATCATTCACTTATTGGCAAACAAGGCTCCTTAAACCGGGCAAAAAAAACATTCGTGTTATAGCCTACACAATGCTTCTGATCACCTGCCGGGTAAGCGTATCGGTTTCCAGATGATGCAGAATACGGTTAAGCAATGTTTTAAGTTTTTTATACTCACTCGGTTTTGTCACCAGGCCCAAGGCTCCTAATTGATGGGCTTTATCCTGGTCTGCTATATGATCAGAAGTGGAATACATGATGACGGGAATGGACTCATGGTTCCTTTCTTTTTTTAATTGGGTCAGGCATTCCCAGCCGTTCATGATGGGCATGTTGATATCCAAAAAAATAAGATCAGGATGGGCAATTTGCCGCTTTTCTAGTTTTTGGAGGGCTTCCTGGCAACTATCTTCCAGCTGACAATCCAGCGTGGTGTCAATGTCCTGGAGGACTTCATAAAATAAATCGCGATCGTCGCTGTCATCGTCGATCAGCAGTAGGCGTTTAGACATACCGTTATTCCGGTTTATTGAAAAAGGTTTGTTTCCTGGGAAGTGTAATGATAAAGGTGCTTCCCTGCTTGATCACACTCTGCACCGTGATCGTTCCCCTGTGGCGTTCCACAATTTTTTTGCACAGGGCTAATCCTAGGCCGGTCCCTTCATAGGCATCCTTAGCATGCAGTCGGGTGAACGTCTCAAATACTCTGCCCGCGTGCTGCTGGTCAAAGCCGATGCCATTGTCAGCGACCAGGATTTTCACCAGCTGTTCATCGGCTTCGACCGTTGAAATCGTGATGATGGGTGGCTCCGTCGCTTTGGCGAATTTCAGCGCGTTATTGATCAAATTGTAAAACAGTTGATAGATTAACACAGGCGTTCCCTCAATGTCTGGTATTGCCTGCTTGTTGATTTGCGCCTGTTTATCCAGCATCAGGACTTCTAAATCCGTTTCAATCTGCTCCAAAAGAAGCATCAGATCGATTTGTTCGGGTTGCTGGGATAGTCCTGTTAGCGAGGAGTAGCTCAAAACCCCCTGGATCATGGCTAACATCCGGTCGGCTGACCGCTGAATCTTCTCCACAAACAGCTGCGCTTTCTGGGGTAGTAGGTCTCCATACTCCTCCTCAAGCCGAGTACTGAACAGTTTTACTTTACGAACCGGTTCTTTTAGATCGTGGCTGGCTACGTGGGCAAACTGTTGCAGGTCCTCATTCGACTGTTGCAGTTCGAGGGTTCGTTGCTGGACTTGCTGGCTCAGAAGCTGAGCGAATTGTTTTTGCTCGGTAATGTCCTGAACCACGCCCAGCAACGTAACCGGATTGCCCGGAGGATCGTAGAGTTGCTTGCCCGTCAGGCGAACCCACCGCTGCTGCCCATCTTCGCCCTGAACCCGGATCTCGTAGTGCAGCTTACCCGTACGGGCTAACGCCTGATGCGCCTGCTGGCGAATCGATTGGTCAGCCGGATGTATCTGAGTCGCTAGTTGCTGGCGGGAGGCTGACCGGCTAGCCCCCCAAATCTGATAAAAACGATCAGTGCCCGTTAATTCATTCGTTCGAAGGTTCAGCTCATAGGTGCCTAGCTCGGCCGATTCAATGGCTAACCGGGCTTTTGTTTCGGCTTCTTCCACCGTTTTACGAGCCAGCACCTGCTCGGTTACCTCCAGGGCCACGGCCATCACGCCGGATATGGTGCCCTCGGGTTCCCGCAACGCTTCGTAGGCAAAGTTTACGTAGACGGTTTCGGGCTGGCCATTCCGAACCAAAATCACTGGATGCTCAATCGCCGAATACGGTTCCCCCGTCGTATACACATGGTCTAAAATAGCCTCAAACCCCTGCCCTTTTAGTTCGGGTAAGCCGGCAAAAACGGATTTACCCAGTACGTCTTCTTTGGTCTTTCCCCAAAAGGTGAGCATGCGCTCATTGACGATGTCGACTACCTGGGTGCTACCCCGAAACAGAGTCATGGCCACGGGGGACTGGGCAAAAATGGCCCGCAGGTTTTGCGCACTCTTTTCGATTGTCTGCTGGGCGGTCACCTGCCGGGTTACGTCGATGGCGACATTGAGAACCCCCTGAATATGGCCCTTCAGATCATACCAGGGTTGATAGCTAAAAGTCAATATCCGTAGCTCCTTTTTGCCGTCTTTATTCAGAAATTCAATCGCTCGTTCCTGTTGTTCGACCCGTTTTCCCGTTTGGTACACCTCATCCAGTAGTTCAACGATGCCCTGGCCTTCCAGTTCAGGCAGAGCCTCCCGAATGGTCATGCCCGTAAAATCAACCTCGCCGAAAATGGCCTTATTCAACGGATGGAAAATTTCATACCGATGGTCGGGTCCTTTAAAGACATTGATAAGCGTGGGGGCTTGCAAAAACAACTGGTAAAATTGCTGCTCGGTGGCCCGTCGGATTTGATTGATGCGGATGTGGTTGGCCACCCGTACGATGAGTTCCTTGGCCGAAAACGGCTTGACCAGGTAATCATCCGCCCCGGCATTGAGTCCTTCGACTTTCGCTTCATCGCCCGCCCGGGCCGATAAGAAGATGACGGGCGTTGATTTGAGTTCAGGATGCGCTCGAACCTGGTTTAATAAGCCGAACCCATCCAGGTTCGGCATCATAACGTCGGTAATCAATAGGTCCGGCTTATGCTGTAGCAGCTTGGTCAGCGCATCCTGGCCATCCATTGCGGTTAGGACCACAAACTGTTCCCCTAGCAACCGCTCGATATAGTCTCGCATGTCCGCATTATCATCGGCCAGCAACACGGTTGGCTTGGCTACTGGATACTGATGCGATTGATCGGTACCCACCCTTTCAATCCCTATTGGCTCCTGGAGCGTTTGTGACCCGTTCCATCGCAGGGCTTCCTGCACATAAGCCGCCGATTGGGTTGATGAGGAGCGGGCGGTTGGCGGGGCCAGTTGATCGAGGGGCAAATGGGCTTTCCCCATGGGCAGGGTAATGGTGAATACCGATCCCTTACCGGGTTGACTGCTCACGTGAATGCTTCCCCCGTGGAGTTTGACGAGTTCTTTGACCATCGCCAACCCAATACCGGTTCCTTCCTGACTTCGACTAGGGCCGTTTTCGATCCGGTAGAAGCGGTTGAATACGTTATCCAACTGATCCTGTGCAATCCCAACCCCTGTATCGGCAACCACTACTTCAACCGACTGAGTCACGGCTCGTATCGTCAGGGTAATATGGCCCTGCTGGGTGTACTTAAAGGCATTCGAGACTAGGTTCAGCACGATTTTCTCCCACATATCCACATCCAGATACACCTCCCCTAGAATCGGCTCACTATGGATCAGCAGTTGCATGCCCGCTTTCTCAATGGCCGAACGAAAGCTACTGGCTAGTTCGGCCGTCAAGGCGCCAATAGCCACCGCTTGAAAGGAGGCTTTAGCCCGGCCCGCTTCGATTTTAGAAAAATCGAGCAACGTATTGACCAGCTTCTGCATGCGCAGCGCATTGCGATGCATGACTTCCAGGCCGCTTTTATAAGCTGGGTCGAGCTGGGGAGCCGTCAGCATGTCTTCAATCGGCCCCAGCAGCAGAGTCAGCGGCGTTCTGAATTCGTGGCTGATATTGGCGAAAAAGGTTGTTTTGGTCCGGTCGATCTCCGCTAAGGCTTCGGCTCGTTTTCGTTCGGCTTCCAGGGAGGCAATGTTCGAGACGACCGTAGCCATGGCACTGGCGACACTCTCAATGAATAATGCATAGTCTTCATCGAAGCTCAGGCGCGGGCTCAACCCACAGAAGAGAAATCCCTCCACGCTACCCATACTGCTTTTGAGGGGAACCAGGATACCCGTCATGGGTAATTCGGCCCAAAAGCCCCTGGGTATACCCGAAAGGTATTCGGTTAAGTCGGGGATGAGAACCGAATGCCCAGCTTGGCTAACCTCCTCAAAAGGCAGTGATTTAAGTAGCGAATTGCTCATCGCTAATGAGTCGTCAGTCGAAGCAAAAAGTAGGGGTGCTTCCGAGCCTTTCTGGGTATACAGACAAGCAAACGCTATATCTTTATTGATGGTTTTGAGATCATGGATCGCTTGCTGATAAACGTCGGTCGAGGTAGTGGCCCTGGCCAATTGAATAGCCAACTGTTTGAGGAACGTCGTACGCCGTTCACTAATGACTCGGTAAGTCGTTTCGATCACCGCATTAAAAACGCCTTCGACAGTACCCGCTTCCCCATAAATAGGGGTGAAGGTAAAATCGAAGTAACATTCTTCGGTGTAGCCGTGCCGCTGCATGGGCAGTAAGGCATCTTTAGATCCACCGGGCTGCCCGCTGAAAGCCAAGGCAAATTGCGGCTCAATCTGCTCCCAGATTTCGGGCCATACCTGGCGAGCGGTTCGCCCCAGGGCCCATGGGTGTTTATTACCCGGAATGGGACTCCAGGCATCGTTATACAGCAAATGCAGCTCTTTCCCCCAGTAAATAGCAATGGGGAAGTTAGAATTAAGGCAGATACTTAAGGCCGAGCGAAGGCTTTGCGGCCAGCTGTCGACTGCCCCTAAGGGCGTTTGGGACCAGTCAAAGGAACGAATCAATTGGCCCAGTTCTCCTCCCCCGGATAAAAAGCCTTGATTGCTCGTTGGCGATAAGCTCGAAGCAGTCAGCATATAGTCTTATTCTTATATAGATAGTCAACCTATTGGATGTCAATCAACGTGTGCCTAAATCAAGTGTGGTTGTGGGCCGCTTATGGTCAATTAAAGGGACAAGATACGGGAGAAGTTTTATTTCTTATCGAGGAGAAGCGTTAGGCCATTGACGGGTTAGTTTTATAGTCGTTACTAACACAAAAGGCAAAGCTGAGTGAGCTATTCGCGACAAGAAACCAGCAGATAGCTCCGCTGATTCGGTATCCAATGACCTCGTCGAAGCATGATGAAAAGAAAAACGGGCCTGTGGTCAGCTCCTACCTGTTCATCCGGTAAACAATACGTGGCGTGTCTGACGGGGAGGCCAGTCATAAACTTTATGAATCAATGAGACTAAGGGATACCCGCCTTTAAATTGCCTAAATTATTATTTCGATAATAGTATTTTATCAATACGATGCCTTTTAAAGAGAAGCAAAGTTGATTTTATTAAATATTGTATTTTTCAATGTTTACGTCCAGTACAGCTAATCTTTGTAAAGCCGATTTTCCACTGATTATTTCATAAATTTATAGTATCCTATTGGCAAAAAGCAGTTTGGTTATAGAAGCCTTTTCGTGGACGAATAAATATTGTGGGGTATTTGTACTTTAACAATAAAGAGAGCGGTATATATTGCAATTTTATAACTCCCCAAAGTATTATTATCTAAAGATAGACTTATTTATTCAGTAAGTCTATCCCCCAGGTGTCGTTCGACGTATATTTCATGTCAACCATAGCATTAGCCCAATAGCTGCCAACGTTTTTACCTAGCACCCGGACACACATGGCGGTGATACTCGCTTATACGACTGATGTAAACCGTATAGGACAAGCCCCACTAGGATCGATTCAATGATCCAGATGGGGTGAGTAGTAGACTACATCAGGCGTCGAATTACTCAATGCCCCTCAGACATACGGCCAGGATCGGCAACCCAAGGACAATTTCGAGCGGATAGTCACACTTTTAGTCGCGTGTACCATAGAGCACCTAAAATAGGCCATGCTCTATCACGTACAGACCCAGTAAAGCCCCAGTGTTAGGGGTTTAATCCAGTTTAACAACGGCTAAAAAATCATACTACGGCATTAGGGTTTGTGAGTGCGACAGGCCAACTATTTTTGTGCTCGAAGGCAATAACGCTCGACAACAACCCTTCGCTTACTGTTAAAGAAAAGCATTGATTAAGTTATTGAAATCCGCAGATGGCCCCTGCGCAGGCTACAAATTTGGGTGTACAGTAAATCGGTAGCCGACGTATTTAAAACATATCGTACTTTTGAGTAGAATCCAGTCAGGTACAAAAGTCATTAACCACCTTATTCGAAGCAGCCTGCCAAGTGCTACCTATGAAAAAGCTGAAAGGCCTTTGGCTACTTCTCTGGCTGCTCACCGCTGGCAGGAATGTGGCCCAGCCTTATCCAACCCGCTTTGAACACGTATCGACCCGGCCGGGGCTTTCCAACAACTTTATTACCGCCATTTGTCAGGACCGGCAGGGGTTTCTGTGGATGGGTACGGCCGACGGCCTGAATAAATTCGACGGCTACCAATATACGGCTTTTCACTTTGAGCCCAAGTCGGGTAGCCATACCTTGCAGCATACCATTGTGACCGATGTCCACGAGGATCGGACGGGCCGCCTATGGGTAACGACGATGGGGGGCGGCCTGCACCAGGTCGATAAGCGGACCGGTAAGGTGACGGCCTTTACCCACCACCCGGGGCTGTCCTACTACTGGAACGTGCACTTTAATCTGTTCGAGGACCGTCAGGGCGTGTTATGGCTGGGTACCCCCCTGGGACTACTGCGCTTTGATCCAACGACAAAAACCTTTACCCGCTACCCCATGGAGCGGATCATTCACGCCATCGGTCAGGACGCCCGGGGACACCTTCTGATTGAAGTCAAATCCCGGGGGCAGCTTTTTCGCTTCGATCCGCAAACGGGCCGGTTTACGCCCATTCGAATCCAGTTACCAAAACTAACTCACAACCCCAGTGTATGGCGCCGGGCCCCCAGTGGGCGGCAGTTTGCCTTGCCCTATCAAGCGGCTAAGCCGGTGAGTCCGTACGCCTTTCGGCTTGACAGGACCGGCCAGTTATGGATCGGTACGGAGGGCAACGGGTTGTTTCGCGGCAACCTAACCGGTGATTCGCTAACGCCAGTCGCTTATAATCCGAATGGACTAGTATGCCAGGCCATCTACGAAAGCGGCCTTTTCGAGGATAGTGCCGGATTCCTGTGGGTTTCCTCGCCCCACGGACTGCAACGGATCAATCCCAAAACGGATGAGGTCATAACGTATCAATCCAATCCAGCGCAGCCAGGGAGTTTAAGTAGCAACGATGTAAGAGCCGTCCTGCGGGACCGGACCGGCTCCGTCTGGGTCGGCACCGACAACGGCCTGGATCAGCTCCTGGCACATCCTAAACCCTTCCGTACCTATCCGAGGCACCTGCTTTCCGGGCCGGTTCGACGGCCCGACTATAACTTCCAGGCGGTACTGGAAGATCATACCGGAACGATTTGGCTGGGTAGTCTACAGAAAGGACTGTTCCGCTGGCAACCCAAGACCGGCCAGCTTGACCACATTCGGGCTAATCCGGCCGATCCGCAACGGCTGACGAGTGAAGGGGTTTCGACCCTTTTTGAAGACCATACCGGTCAGCTATGGGTCAGCACCAAAGAGGCCCTGCACCGGCTGGATCGGGCCAGTGGGACGTTTACCCGTTACCCCACGCAGATCCCCACCATGTGCATTGATGAGGACCGGGACGGTAATCTTTGGATCGGCGGGTCGGTGGGCGTGAAAGGAGCTATTGCCCGCTTGGACCCCATGACGGGGCAGTGCCAGTACTATACGCGGGACGTCCTGCAACCCAGGAGTGAAGCGGCCCTGCCGCCCAATCGGACCCTAAACCATTTTCTGGTACTGGACCTGCTGGTAAGTCGATCGGGTGCTATCTGGGTCGCCACAGCGCAGGGACTCAACCGACTGGATCCGGCGACGGGGACGTTCAGCTACTACCAGGCCGACCGGGTTCATTCATCAGGCCAACTGACCGATAACTGGGTACGAGCCCTCCACGAAGACCCACAGGGTATCCTCTGGGTGGGCACCCACCACGGTGGGCTGAATCGCTTTGATCCCCGCACAAAGCGGTTTTCGTATTTCACCACCCGCGACGGCTTACCATCCAACCAGGTGGTCAGCATTGCCCCGGATACGGGGGGGGACCTCTGGCTCGGTACAGGCTACGGCATCAGCCGGTTCAACCCCCCTACGGGTAAATTTCGCAATTTCGATGTCCGGGACGGGCTGCCCGACAACGAATGTAACCTGGGTAGCGTGCACAGTCGGCAGGGGCGGTTGCTGTTCGGTACAGTGAACGGAGCGGTCGGTTTTGAGGCCCGCCAGATCCGGCAAAACGCGGTCTTACCGGCGGTGCATCTGACCGGCTTGACCGTACTGGAAAAAAGTCGGCCCCTCCCGGCGGAATCACTGGAGCTGCCCCATCAGGAGAACTTTCTTTCCTTCGAGTTTGTCGCGCTCAACTACGAGGCTTCTGAAAAGAATCAGTACGCCTTCCAGTTAGTGGGACTCGACAAGGACTGGATTGACGCGGGCAACCGGCGCTTTGCCCGCTATACGGATCTGCGGCCGGGCGAGTATACCTTCCGGGTCAAGGCCTCCAACAACGACGGGGTCTGGAACCAGGCAGGCACATCCCTGAAGGTCATTATTCATCCGCCCTGGTGGCAAACCGGGTGGGCGTGTGGGCTGTATGCCGTGATAGTAGTAGTAGTAATACTGCTGGCCCGTCAGCACCTGATCAACCGGGAGCGACTTCGAAATGAGTTAAGGTTCGAGCGACTGACCTCGGAGAAGTGGCAGGAAATTGATGCGCTCAAATCGGGTTTCTTTGCCAATCTGTCGCACGAATTTCGTACGCCGTTGTCGTTAATTCGGGGAACGGTGGAGAAATTGCAAGCCGGGCAGGCAACCCGCCAGCACGCCGATTACCAGCTCATTGACCGCCAGGCAAGTCAACTATTAGACATGATTAATCAGTTGCTGGATCTGTCTAAACTGGAGGCAGGTAAATTAGCCCTCACTCCGAAACCGACCGACTTAAGCCGTTACCTGAAGGAGCTAACTGGCTCCTTTGTGGCTTTATTTGAGAGTCGCCAGCTGACCTACCGCTACACAGTGCCGATGCAGCCGGTTTGGGTGGCGGCAGACCCAGACAAACTGACCCGTATCCTATCGAATCTGCTGACCAACGCGGCCAAGTTTACACCCGCTGGGGGCCAGGTCCAGTTTTCGGCTTATGTGGAAGAGGGGCAACCCGGTAACCTGTTTTTGCGGGTGGTGGTCCAGGATACCGGTATTGGGGTTCCGGCTCACCAGTTGCCCCATATATTTGACCGTTTCTTCCAGGTGGATAGCACCCAGACCCGAACGCATGAGGGAACTGGTATCGGGTTAGCCCTGGTGAAGGAACTGGTGGAACTTCACGGGGGAGTCATAACCGTTGAAAGCCGGGAAGAAAAGGGTACTACGTTTACCCTGCAACTGCCCTTTTCCCCGGCCACCCAGCCCCCCGAAGCGGACAAACCAGGGGGCAACAGGCAACACCCCCTACCCTACTACCCGCTAAAGCGCCCAAGCAAACCGGAACGAAACTCCAGGTGCTGATCATCGACGATAATGCCGATCTGCGGAGCTTCCTGGTGGATTGTTTCGCCCAAAACTACCAAACTCTGGAAGCCGGCAGCGGGACAGCGGGTCTTCGTCAAGCCGTGGAGCATCTACCTGACCTGATCATCAGTGATGTCATGATGCCGGGAATGAATGGGGTAGACCTCTGCCGTCGCCTCAAAACGGATGAGCGTACGAGCCACATTCCGATTGTTTTGCTAACGGCGAAGGTGGACCTGGACAGTAAACTGGCCGGATTGGAGACCGGAGCGGATGAGTATATGACCAAACCGTTTCACCGGGAGGAATTGCTGGTTCGGGCCAGGAACCTGCTGGAGAACCGGCAACAACTACGCGAGCGGTTTAGCCGACAACTGGTCGCGCAACCAACCGGGGTAGCCGTTACGTCCATCGACGAAAAATTTCTGCAAAAAGTCATTGCCCTGCTGGAGGCCAACCTGTCCAACGCGGCCTTTACGGTAACGACATTCAGCCAGGAGATTGGGATGAGCCCCACCCACCTGCACCGTAAATTAATCGCCCTACTGGGGCAGTCGGCCAACGAATTGGTTCGGAGTTTCCGCCTGAAGCGGGCCGCCAGTCTGCTGGATCAGCAACACGGCAACGTGAGTGAAATTGCCTTCCTGGTGGGCTTTAGTAACCCCAACTATTTCACCAAATGCTTTCGGGATCAGTTCGAGTGTACCCCCACCGAGTATGCCCGCCGTCAGGCGGCTTCCGGGATAGCGAAGTAATCCACGTCTAAAGCCACCTGCCGCCAGACCGGCATCGTATAGCAAAATTCTCCCCTTTTTCTACAAATTCCGACCCTGGTCTGTAATTGCTGAATCGCGGCCGATTTGTTCTCCCGCTGACTCGGTGACCGATCGTAGGTTTGGGCATTGAACCAACACAAGCCCAACTACTCGTATGTCTGATTCTAAACGTCCTGAATCTACCCCGTTTTATGCGCAGAATGCGCCGGTGAATCGCCGAACCGCCTTAGCCCACCTGTCTGCCCTGGCCACCGCTGCGGGGTGGCCGCCTCAAGCCGGGACCGTTCCAGTTCAGGCCAGCCCGGGTACGCTACCCGCCAGCCAGAAGCGGGTGCGAAAAATTGCCACCGAGGAAGCCTTTATGATTCCCGAGGTGGCCACTGCCATCCGCGAGCTGGCCCGACGGGGTGGATCGAATCTGGATCTCAAACTCCTGACTACCGTTTATGACGCCCCGGCGGTTGTGGCGTCCCGCGAGCCCTCACAGGCCCCTCCGCCGGTATCCAACCGGGATGCCAGCGCCCGGCTGTTACTGCCCAAACTGCTGGACCTGGATGCGGGCCGTCTGGCCGACATGGACGCCCATGGCGTGACTATGCACCTGCTCTCCCTGGGGTTACCGGGCGTTCAGATGTTCGAAGCGGATCAGGCCAAAGCCCTGGCCCGCCTGGCCAATGACCGGTTGGCCGAGGCCATCCGTCGTCATCCGAAGCGATTTGCCGGTCTGGCCTGCTTTGCCCCCCAAAACCCGTCGGAGGCCGCCAAGGAAATGGAGCGATCGATCCGTACGCTTGAGCTAAATGGGTTTCTGGTCAATTCGCACACGGGAAACGGCTACCTGGATCAAGAGCGGTTCTGGCCCATCCTGGAAGCGGCTGAAGCCCTGGGAGCGCCCCTCTACATTCACCCCCGCGCTCCGTCGGATGGCATGGCGGCTCCCTTCCAGGACTACCGGCTGGAAGGGGCTATCTGGGGCTACGGCATTGAAGCCGGTACGCATGCGCTGCGGTTAATGCTCAGTGGTGTACTGGATCGCTTTCCCCGCCTGAAAATTATCCTGGGACACATGGGCGAGGCGCTTCCTTTTTGGCTGTGGCGATTAGACTTCATGGCCGCGCCGGGCGCTCGCGCCGGTAGAGGGAACCAACTCAAACCCAGTGAATACCTTCAACGCAATTTCGCCATCACCACGAGTGGGGTGGAAGACCCCCTTGCCCTTCGTTTCTGCATCGATAAGCTGGGGATTGACTCGCTGATGTGGGCGATTGATTACCCCTTCCAACCCACCGCCCCCGCCGTTTCCTTTATCGATTCAGCACCACTCTCCGACCAGGAGCGGGAAAAAGTGGCGTATGGCAACGCTGAGCGTATCTTCCATATTACCGGGTGAGCCAATCTACGGGGAAGTCAGTCTGGATGGAGCAAAGCCCAGGCTTGGATTTCCCGTAGTAAAGGGGACCACGGTGACTAGTACTCCTAATCATAATGGTCCGCCTTCCCCTTCCGACCCAAACAGATTGATTGCGTTCAGCAGTGTTAGGGGTTGGCTGTAAGGTGAATGCCGCTTTCCAGCCTACGAGCAACGATAGGACCCTCTACGTTTGGTTTCTTGGATTTAGAGTAGCCATCCATCGGTCAGGATTGATGGCGCTACTATACGTATTGGCTCCGTCACCCGAGTCGATTAGCCATTTTACGGAAGACTCTTATGGGGCGTTTGCTTTGCTCATCTTGCCCGACTATACACGTTCGTTTGCCAGTGAACATAGGCGCTATAGTATTAGGTGTCGCCTATTCCGTTATTTTCTAAAAATTGCACTTTATTGCTACAGCGACTATAAAACTGACAACTGTCTGCATAATACCGTTTGTACTTTTTATAGTAATCATTCAGAAAAGGAAATGGTTTCGTGAACGCTTTTAAGTGCTAAAAACAATAGTAAGAACTTTCCTTTGCTCAACAAATTGCGGCCAGTTGGCCAAGCGTTTTCGTGAACGAAAATGGCTGATCCGTTATTTGCACTAAAGATATAAATATAGCTGAGTTAATTGTTGAAACTTTTACTACTCATATGGTACATTACCTAGATTACATTTACTGCCTTTTACTGAAATCTACAGTAACGATCGTAAGGTAGTGTCCAGTAAAAGGTAACAAGTCCAGTCGGGTAGGAATATTGATAGTCGGACTTTGGATACGATAAAGCCGGAGACCGTGAGCTTGCTGAGCAACGAAAAACCAGCCGGGATTCTTTTTGTCGAGGGAAAAACGATCCGATTGAAAGCAGATGACAATGAAGCGATTACTCTAAAATTCATAGCTAGCAACGGGACGGTCACTCCTGGCTTACATCAAATCAGACCTATAACGAAGTAACCAATGATTCTTTTCAAGAAGAACAAAACCAGGGTGTCTTTCTACAAATGTGTCAAAATAACACTAATGATACTTGGGGGTGCACTAAGCGCGCTGGGACAGTCCAATTTTGCCAGCAAAACAATTGGCGTAGGGGTGGTAGTTGCCGACCTCGAACGCTCGCTGGACTTTTACGTAAATGGCATCGGTATGGTCAAAACCGGCAGCTTTACCATCAATGAAGAGTTCGGCAAACGTTCCGGTCTGACCAATGGTGCAGCCACGAACGTAACCATACTGAAGCTCGAAAACAGTCCTGAAGCTACCGACTGGAAGTTGATGAGTTTGGGAAGTAAACCGGCACATCCGAAGCCCAAACATATTCAGGACGACACGGGCATGCAGTATATCACCATTCAGGTGAAAGCGCTGCAACCCATCATCGACCGGCTTAGGCAACTGAAAGTGTCGTTTCTGGGTAGCACCCCTACACCCCTGAATGCCAAAGCGCACTTTGTTTTTGTGCAGGATCCCGACGGTACGTTCATCGAGTTAATTGGTCCGCTTTAATAAGCTTAAAAACTTGATTCGAACGCCGACGCTCTTGGCCAAAGACGGCCCCCGCTTATTCATGTTCTCGCTCTTTATGTTCAGACGAAAAACCAGCTCTTTCGATTTGGTCTGCTAGCGAGTGTGCTGCTGTTCAGATGCGTTGCATGGATGGGGTAGCTAACACAGTGGGAGTAACCAATGGGATACGGTTCCAAACATCCTATTTCAACTATCTCTCAATGGGATACGAATCTGTTTATACCATGAGCTGCGGTCCCGCTCCGGCGTACCGGTCGCTAGGGTATGTTATCAGAAAAAGAGCCGTATAGCGAAGCCGTGACCCCTCCTGTGGCCATGCACAATCGATTGGGTTTGCCCTGGCGGTGCCGATCCAGGACGGTCTGTGATTTTTCAGAAGTGGGGCGCCACTGCGAGGCCTGCGCCGTGCCTTTTTGTCGATGTACCCCCTATCGGTAACGATTGACTTTCCATTCGGCATTGTTTTCTAGGCTTTTAGTTCACTCGATAAACGCCTTTAATAGCTTGAGGATAAGACGAAATTACCTAAAAACTGCAATGGCAATTGGTGCCACTCTCCGCGGTGAGGGTACACACCAGAGAACCAGGGTGGGCACAAGCCGTATACGGGTTAATGCTGGTTGTTACTCAGGACGAAATAGCTTCCCGCAACTATCGGCTCTCCGCTCTAACCGTAACCTAAATTTATCCGTGGGCGGACGAGTAACTCGTACGGTTTGGTCAAGCTAGAGCGAATAAAGGCTTCTAAATGAACGTGGTCATACCCGAAGTAGGGAAAGGGGATTCGTCGATTCGCCTGGCGGGTCGCTCATAGCCTGCAACGGACAAGGGCCGTACGAAAAGAAAATCTAATTTTCTAAACAATAACCTTAAACAAATGTTACCCCAACAGAACGAATACCGGTTTTACGTATACGTTCCCTTCGCCTGGTTGCCCAGTTGGGATCATTTCCTCCGGACGGACCGCTCCTGCCGGACGTAGAGATCTTGCCTGCTCAACCATGATGTCCCCTGCCTATTCAGAGTCAGCTCCACTAGGCCAACTCGCTTCCTTTCTGGTCGCCCGGCGCCAAGCGCTGCTGACTAACTGGCGAACCGCTTGTGAGACCGATCCGGACCTGAGAAGCGTCAACGGCTTAAGCCGGGACGAGTTCACTAACAAAGTCCCATTCATGCTCAATGTGCTCCAGCAGCAGTTGCAGCAGCAGGATGAAGAAGCCCAGGTGGACCGCTTAGCCGCTGACCATGGCCTGCTTCGCTGGCATAAGGGCTATGTCCTGGCCGAACTATTGGCTGAGATGCACTATTTAGACCAGTTCATGTTGGCCGAACTGCGGGCCTTCTGGCAACTCTACCCCTCAACCGATTGCCCAATGATCACCCAGGCCTATGAGCACTACTTTGCGTTTGCCAATCAGATCAACACCGGTTGTGTGAGCCAGTTTACCGACTTACAACGCACGGCGGCGGCCAGCCGGGTCAACGTACTGGAAACAGCTCTGGCGGAACTTCAGGAACTCGGCCAGCAACGCGCACAGATCCTGCGCCATTCCTCCCATGACCTCAGGGGTAGCTTCGGGGTTATTCTGAGTGCCGCTTCTTTACTGGAACTGGTGATGGACTCCCAACAGGAGTGTAAAAAGATATTGGACATGTTGCTGCGAAACCTGACTATTTGCCGCTCGCTGGTTACCCAGTTGATGGACCTGGCCCGCCTAGAGGCCGGCCAGGAAGCCCTGCATATTCAGCCCCTGGATGCGGGTCAGTTGTTGACCAATCTTGTAGCGAGCTACCAGCCGCTGGCCATCGAGCGGGGTCTTTTACTCAAAGCGGACGGGCCGGCCAGCTTGCCGGTCGCGTGTGACCCCCTTCAGCTTCAGCGCATTATTCAGAACCTGGTGCTCAACGCGCTTAAGCATACGCCTACCGGTTGGGTATCGGTCTGCTGGAGTCGAGAGAATGAGACTCGCTGGATAGTCAGCGTGCAGGATTCGGGACCGGGCCTGCCCACCGCTACACAGGCGGGTTCACGCCCCCACTTGGGAGTCCCCTCCCTCGAAACCACCGCGGCCGTTGATATCGCCGATGCTAAGCAAGCGGCTACCGCCCTTTCCTCCCGCTCCGGGCTTGCCCACCAAGGGGAAGGCGTGGGCTTATCCATCGTCAAGGGCTTGTGTGAACTGTTACGGGCTAGTTTGGAGATCGACAGCAGGCCAGGCGTAGGCACCCTGTTTCGGATACGGCTGTCCATTCAGAAGCAGCTTTGAAGGCCACCGCTGCCCTACCAGGTAGGTGAACCTTCAAACCACGTAGGGATAGCCCTTCCTGTTTCTTCCAGCCCTTAAGCAGGCTTTGAGTTAGCCTTAGTTAACGGGTAATGACTGGGACTTGATCCTGTAAACGCACGCTCCCTGCTAATAGGCCGGGCCCACATCAGCTACATTAACGGACGGGACCAGGCTGGGAACGGCTGCTGTTTGCCTAACAGTAATTCGCTGTAGTTCTTAATAACCGGTGGACAGACTACTCCAGGGACCCCAACGGCACGGTCCATTTTTTTAGCTGCGCCCGTACCCTCATTTTTTCGATTCTATTTTAACTTTTTTGTTAAACAAAGGTAGTGTCCAGACGAGTCGACGGTTTGACAAAGGTGGGTGGATCTCACGCTACGTAAATCGGTACCAGGACTTGCGAGTAAAGCCCAGAATATGCTGATAGCGGTGGTTATCAGAATAACAACGCACGACCACACCGCAGAATGGTCCTTCTGCAGTGTGGCGACAAGGTGAATGGGCTTGTCTACAGCAGACACTATCTGTCTGTTAACCAAGGCTACAATGGTCTGTTGTTGCTCAGTCCAAAGGAAAAAACGATACAGATCGTGTTGACGGGCTTGCCCGATCCACACGACACGCCCTGCTGCTAACCTAAACGCTTCACTTGGTAAGCGTGGGTCTTATCTTGGAAGAACCAGTTGATGTTGCGCCTAATTAACCTACCGCTTAGGTAGGTATCTAAACCCGTCCTTGTCGCGGCTGGACCCGTTTTGCCGTTAGGGCAAACGCTTAAGCTAGCGTCAAGGCGGCATGACAGCTTGACGTCTCCAGAAGAGTAGTTCAATCACCTTTAACGACAGGAAGCTATGTTAGCAATGAATTTTCGCGGTCCCCGTCAAATCAGGCTAGACCGGAACAAGCCCGAGCCGGAGATCAAGCATCCCTACGATGCCATTGTCCGGGTCACCCGATCCCTGATTTGCGGCTCCGACCTGCACCTGTATCACGGTCGTGTGCCCGATACCCGGGTGGGTATGACCTTTGGCCATGAGTTTACCGGCGTTGTGGAAGCGGTAGGCTCGGGCGTGCAAAAACTCAACGTGGGTGACCACGTGCTCGTGCCGTTTAACGTGGCCTGCGGCAGCTGCCCGCATTGTAAGCAGGAGCTCTACGGCAACTGCAATGAGTCCAATCCGCAAGCCACAGCCGTCGGCGGCTTTTTTGGCTACGCCCACACGGGAGGAGGGTATGATGGCGGTCAGGCCGAATACGTTCGGGTACCCTACGCCGATGTGAGTCCCACCAAAATCCCCGAAGGAATGGATTTGGAAAACGCCGTCCTGCTGACCGATGTGGTGCCCACGGGCTATCAGGCTGCCGAGCAGGGCGGCATCCAGAAAGGCGATACCGTGGTGGTGTTTGGGGCTGGCCCGGTGGGTCTGATGGCGGCCCGCTTTGCCTGGTTTTTCGGGGCGGCCCGGGTCATTGTGATTGACCATGTAGACTACCGGCTGGAGTTCGCCCGCAAGTTTGCCTTTGCCGAAGCTTACAACTACCGGGACATGAAAGATCCGGTGTTGTTCGTAAAAAAAGCCACCGATTACTTTGGCGCGGATGTCTGTATCGATGCGGTGGGCTGCGATGCTTCAGGCAGTCTTCTGCAGGACATTACCGGTAAAGGACTACTCCTGCAAGCCGGCAGTGCCACCGCCCTGCACTGGGCGATCAACTCGGTCAAGAAAGGTGGCATTGTTTCCATCATTGGCGTATACGGTCCTCCCTGGAACCTGGCACCCATTGGCAGTCTGATGAACAAAGGGATTACCATACGGGCCAATCAGGCCTCGGTGAAACGGCTGCTGCCCAAGCTGATTGATCACATCATGAGCGGCCGAATCAATCCAAAGGAAATGATTACCCACCGGATACCGCTGGAAGACGTGTCCGATGCCTACCGCATGTTTTCCAGTAAGCTCGACCACATTATCAAACCCTTACTCATTCCGCCACGTGCCCATGCGGCTTAAAATCTTACTCTTATATGCAAAACGAATTAGAAAACACAATAGCCGAATTTCAGGACCGGATTATTGCGGATCGAAACCTGGATACCCGCACCAAAGACATACCCGGCTGGGGCATGGATGCCGATCCGGAAAATGACCCCACCTACCCCATGAAGCATTGGAACGGTGCGGACCACGAGCGACTCAATTATGAAAAAGCCCCCCAGCAGCCCATCGACATGGAGGTCTTGCATTCGGTGGAGCGACCAGGCATTACCCGGGTCTTTGGCAACTCAACACCGCCTTCCGGTCTCAGCGGGGCTGTCCGTCGTTATGCCTATCAGTTTAGTGAAGCGACCGCCACGCACTGGATGACGCTGATACTAGCCGACCGGATCAACGTCATTGAGGGAAAGCTGAGTGACTTAACGCACGGCATTCTTCCCAACCCCTGGATTGAGAGGGGCTGGCGAGCGGAATGGAAACACAACCGCCCTGCGTTTATCAGCAAGGCCGCGACTACGGCCTTGCTGATCACGGCTGGCCTGCTGCTGCTGAAAAAGAAAAACAAGCGTAAATAGTTTTTACCTAGAGGGTAGCCTTGATTGTATCAACCCGAAAGTTGG
This sequence comes from Spirosoma profusum, assembly GCF_014699005.1. Classification (GTDB taxonomy): domain Bacteria; phylum Bacteroidota; class Bacteroidia; order Cytophagales; family Spirosomataceae; genus Spirosoma; species Spirosoma profusum. Next base: position 141,064 of record NZ_JACWZY010000021.1, on the reverse strand, counting down.
TAGTACCTGAACAACGTTTGGGTTGATCCATTTTTGATGGCTTCTATTACAAAGGAAAGTGATTTTAAACCCGTCTTATGCACAATCATCGGCCAACCGATCGGCTTGAATATTTTAGTGACGCTGTCTTAGCGATTGCAGCAACATTACTAGCTACCGAACTGCCCAAACCAGAGACCGATACAGGTTTGCTGCAAGCCATCGCCAACCAGTGGCCTCATTATGCTGCATTCGCTGCTTCCTTCCTGTTTATATGCATTGCCTGGTCCAACCATCACAACATGTTTATTTATTTAAAGCAGACGGACCAGTACCTCCTGATTCTAAATAGTTTGTTTTTAATCTTCGTAACACTTCAGTCGTTTACCACCGGCTTGTTGGCCAGGCATGTTGGCAAACCAGACGAGCAAACGGCAGCCTTGATCTATCATGCGACCTTGGTGTTGATGACACTTTTTTATAACTGCACCTGGTGGTACGCTATTAAAAAGCCCGAACTTCTAGAAGAAGGTACAGATAGACGGCTCATTCGTCGGTTAACCAAGGAATATGCCATTGCCCCTGCGCTGCACCTGGTTGCCTTACTCATTTGTTGGTGGAGTGTACCCTTTAGCATTGTGCCTGTTTTACTGCTATACATCTATTTTGCCTTACCACGGGCAAGTGAGAAAAAGGCAAAAAGTAAGTAAGAAAAAGCAGGGGTAGGAACGCATTTATTGGCAACGCATTTAAACTTACCGATCATGAGTACACGCAACAATCAACTTGACGAAGTGTTTTCAGACGATACCTACCAGTTAACCGGTGTGGCGATCGCAAAAGACGGGCGTTTGTTTAGCTGTTATCCGTTATGGCCCGGACCACACCAATACAGTGTAGTCGAAATCTTCCCCAATAACCGGGTGAAACCGTATCCGGACGAACAATGGAACAGCTGGCAGGAAGGGGATAATGGAAAAAATAAATGGGTTTGTGTGCAGGCCGTGTACGTTGATGCGGAGAACTACCTGTGGGTGGTGGACCCGGCCTGCCCGAACATGGAACAGGTGTATGATACTAGTTTTAAGCTAGTCAAGTTCAACCTGGCCACCGATACCATCGAAGACGTGTACCGGTTTGAGGGCATACTGAGTAACAAAAGCTATATCAACGATGTGCGGGTCGATACCCGTAGAAGAGTAGCGTATTTAACCAATTCCAATGAAGGGGGCATTGTGGTGGTTAATCTGGAAACAGGAACTAGCCGGCAGGTATTGCACCATCATCCTTCGGTGAAACACGACCCTTCCTTTACTCTGATCGTAGACGGGAAGGAATTTAAAAAGCAGGGGCAGCCGGTACACCTTCAATCCGATGGCATTGCCTTAACGCCGGATGGCGAATGGCTGTATTATAAACCGCTCACCGACAATAACCTCTACCGCATTCGAACGGATTATTTGCGTGACGAAGCCTTTTCGGACGATCAACGGGAGGCTGCGGTGGAAGACTTGGGCAGGGTTGCCGTTACGGACGGGATGATCTTCGACACAAACGGCAACCTCTACCTGGGCGATTACCAAAACTACAAACTGGTCCGACTAACGCCTGCGCACAAGCTGGAAGACGTCGTGGCCGATGAAAGGCTGATCTGGCCGGATAGTTATTCCATCTCGACGGACGACTATTTGTACATCAGTTGCTCCCAGATCAATAAGCAGCCCGATTACAACGAAGGCGAAAACAAACGAACAACACCCTATGCCATTTACCGAATGAAGTTGCCTGCTTAACAAACCTTATATCTCCCTAAAACTATGGCAAACAAAAAGCAGCCCGTGTCGCGTGTACTGGGCATGGGACCCATTGAACCGGACGTCAGCGGTTCCAGTCGAATTAATGTTGACGATACGGAGCGAATCTGGTCGGCGGCTGGTGGAGCGCTGTTAGCGACGTACGGCTTACGACGGGGTTCGTTTGGCGGGCTATTACTGGCCACGCTGGGCGGATTTATGGTCTACCGGGGGGCGTCGGGCTATTGCCCCATGAACCAGGCGCTGGGGCGAAATACGGCCGAGCCGAAGGCCGAAGATAGGGCGGTGGATTCGGTTGAAATCGTCAAAAGCCTGACGATCAACAAACCGCGCGAAGTGGTATACGCCTACTGGCGGCAACTGGAGAACCTGCCCCGGTTTATGTTTCATCTGAGCGAAGTTCGACAACTTGACAACAAACGGTCGCATTGGGTAGCGAAGCTCTCGGATGGTCTCCTCGCTAAAACGCTGGGAACGGTGGAGTGGGATGCCCAGATTCTTGAGGAGGTGAAAAACGAAAGATTGGTCTGGAAATCCCTCGCCGATGCCCGGATTGACAACGCGGGCGAAGTCCGGTTTATCGATGCGCCCAATGGTCAGGGTACGGAAGTTCACGCGGTGATCAAGTACCGGCCACCAGCCGGGCAACTGGGCAGTGCGATCATGAAACTGTTTAACCCAGCTTTTGAGGAGATGATCAAACAGGATCTACGCCGGTTCAAGCAATTGCTGGAAACCGGCGAAATCACGACCATCGACGGGCAGCCGTCCGGTCGAAAAAGTGAGCAACAATCCGGTAAGAAACCTGTATCTGAACACGCTAAAGCAGACGAAAAACATGAAAGCGCTATGTTATAACGGTGTTGGCGACCTGCGCACAGAGCGGGTTGCCGACCCGACAATCATCAACCCCAAAGATGCAATTCTGCGGGTTATTCTGTCCTCGGTATGTGGCTCCGACCTGCACCTGCTCAACGGCTACGTGCCAACCATGCGCGAAGGCGACATCATTGGCCATGAGTTTATGGGCGAAGTCATCGAGATAGGCTCCGAGGTAAAGAAGCTGAAAAAAGGCGACCGCGTCGTGGTGTGCTCGATTCTGGGCTGTGGCGAGTGCCAATATTGCCAGAGTACGCAATGGTCGCTCTGCGACAACTCCAATCCCAACGCCTGGATACCGGAAAAAGCGTATGGCGATTCGCCGGCCGGGATCTTCGGGTACTCCCACGCGTTTGGCGGTTATGCCGGTTCGCATGCCGACTTCATTCGCGTACCGTATGCCGACCGGGGCTGCTTTGTCATTCCCGAAGGGTTGGCTGACGAAGCCGCTGTGTTTGCATCGGATGCCCTCCCGACGGGCTTTATGGCTGCGGATTTAGCCGACATCCAGCCGGGCAACATAGTGGCCATATGGGGATGCGGAGGGGTTGGTCAGATGGCCATTCAAAGTGCTTTTCTGCTGGGTGCGTCCCGCGTGATTGCCATCGACCGTGAACCCGATCGGCTGCGAATGGCGAAAGACATCAGCGGAGCCGAAGTGCTGGATTTCTCGAAAGTCGATATTCAGGAAGCGTTGCGGGAGATGACCGGCGGGCGTGGCCCCGACCGCTGCATCGACTGCGTGGGCATGGAAGCGGTCAGCGAAGGGCTGGATTATTATTATGACAAAACCAAGCAGTTTGTCCGGCTGGAATCCGATCGGCCGATCGTGCTGAGGGAAGCCATCCTGGCCTGTCGGAAAGGCGGAACCGTCTCGATTATTGGCGTTTATGGCGGCTTGGTAGACAGCATCCCGATGGGTGCGGCCATGAACAAAGCCCTGACCTTCCGAATGGGTCAGCAACATGGGCAGCGGTATATTCCCCGGTTGTTGGAACATCTGCAAAAAGGGGAGCTAAATTCAGGCTTCATGCTGACGCACAAAATGTCGCTCGATGAGGGCATGAAAGGCTACGATCTATTCAACAAGAAAGAAACGATGCGGGTTGTTTTTGCGCCACAATAGGGGATTGGACGGCTGGTCAAGACGTTGGGTTTCCATCCGCTTGACCAGCCTCACGTCTAAACTCACGAAGCTGTTTACCGTTTTTAGTAAGATCAGGCTTTGTCCTCTTGACCGGTTCGCCAGTGCAGCAGGAAAAAGCTCCTACTTATTAGCTTGTATTAAAAACGTGTAAACAGCACTTGATCAATCACTTATACAATCTTAAAAAGTGTACCAAATGAGACGAAGGAATGCTCATGAATTTGTTATTTAAATGGTATTATTTTCTTCTTGTGTAAGAGAGCCACGACTTATTTCAGCCACTGGCGCAACGATTCGGCTTGGTCTCAGTTCATGGCTCCACCCGCAAAGTCAACTACGGCCCGAATACTCACCGGCGGAGCCGCTAGTAACAACCTGAGTATGCCTCCAAAGGAGACGACTGCCACTGCGATTCGTTCAGGATCAATACCGGGCTACTGTTGTCAGCTCGTCAATCCGGCTAGTTTGTCACTCAGTTGTCTTCAGGGAGACCAAGATAAAAATTGCTTGCCCACTGACTATCCTTGTCCGCGTTGAAATTGAACAAAAAAAGCGACTTAAAGACGCCTATTTTATCTTTGGCCATGTCCCGGCCGCCGGTGCGCCGGAGCGACGCGGGGAACCGCACGGTGGCCCGTTTGGTAGCAAAGACCTGCGTACCCAGTAGGGTTGTTAGCCTCGCTCAATACGTGGGCGCATGGGCAGAAAACCAACTTTGTTTGCCTAACGAGGTTAACGAAAAAGTGTACATGTTGCCATTTTATAGCAATCTCTTTAAGTATTTTTTTTTAGCATGGCTCGACGAACAAACGCCAACGACCAGGACGATAAAGCCGCATCCGGATATGTCCGCGTACGGGGGGCACGTGAGCACAACCTCAAAAATATCGACGTCTCAATACCACGAAATCAGCTGGTGGTTTTCAGCGGTGTCTCCGGTTCGGGCAAGTCGTCCCTTGCCTTCGGCACCCTCTTTGCCGAAGCACAGCGACGGTATCTTGAATCGGTTTCCCCGTATGCCAGACGGCTGATCGATCAGGTCGGCGTGCCGGATGTCGATGCCATTGACGGCCTGCCACCCGCCGTCGCCCTACAGCAACAACGCGGCACGCCCAATGCCCGCTCGACGGTAGGTAGTCTGACGACCCTGTCGAGCCTGGTGCGCCTGCTCTACTCGCGCGTGGGTACATACCCCCCCCGCCAGACGATGCTCTATGCCGAGGATTTTTCCTTCAACACCCCGCAAGGGGCTTGTCCCCGCTGTCAGGGTATGGGCCGGGTGCACACCATGACGGAAGAGTCGATGGTGCCAGATCCGTCGCTGACCATCCGCCAGCGGGCCATTGCCGCCTGGCCCACGGCCTGGGGTGGTCAGAACCTGCGCGACATTCTAGTCTCACTGGGCTATGACATCGACCTACCCTGGAAAGACCTGCCCAAAACCGATCGACAGTGGATTCTCTTTACGGACGAGCAGCCGACGGTTCCTGTCTATGCAGGCCTCACCCCAGCCGAAACGCGTCAGGCTCAGCGACTAAAGATGGAACCGAGCTATCAGGGAACCTTCAGCAGCGCCCGGCGAAATCTGGAGCACACGCTGGCCAATACGGAAAGTGCAGCCATGCGCAAACGCGTGTTGCAGTTTATGATCAGTAGCCCCTGCCCGGTATGCAAGGGCAAGCGCTTAAAGCCCGAGGCACTTTCGGTTACCTTTGCCGGCTACGACATCGCCGATCTCTCGCACCTCTCCCTGGACCAACTGGCAACCGTTATCCGGCCGGCAGCAAATGGCGAGTTTGCCTCCGACATAAATCCGTCAACGTCGCTGGTGAGTCGCCAGGCGGCAAAAGCTGCGCTGGATAAGCGCCAGCAGGCAGGTGGCTCGGCGCATAAGGGCGCTCCTGATGTGCGCCGTACGGATGATCTCTCGCCTGAAAAGCGCATTGCTGCCCAGCGCCTGTGCGGTGATCTGCTGGATCGCCTGACCACGCTCATCGAGCTTGGCCTTGGTTACCTGTCGCTTGACCGCAGCACCCCCACCTGCTCATCCGGTGAGTTGCAGCGGCTGCGGCTGGCCACTCAGCTCTGCTCCCAGCTCTTTGGGGTCATCTATGTGCTGGACGAGCCGACTGCCGGGCTACACCCGGCCGATGGCCACGCGCTCTTCGACGCACTGGACAGGCTCAAAGCGTCGGGCAACTCGCTTTTCGTGGTCGAACACGACGTGGAGCTGATGCGCCGTGCCGATTGGCTCGTTGATGTTGGTCCTGAAGCGGGCAGCGCGGGCGGACGGATCCTCTACAGTGGAGAACCACAAGGCCTTAGGGAAGTCAGCGAGTCCCGCACCAGGCCCTACCTGTTTGAGGAAACAGCCCGGCTGGCATCCCCCAACCGTCCCCCAAAAGGCTGGCTAGGCCTGGAAGGAGTCCGACGAAATAATCTCAAGGGCGTTCATGTTTCGTTTCCGCTGGGTTGCTTTACCGCCGTGACCGGTGTCTCGGGGTCCGGTAAATCCAGTCTGGTGAGCCAGTCGCTGCTGGATCTGGTGGCAGCGCACCTGGGTATGAGCCGGGAAGAGGCCGAGGAAGATGCGCTTGACGAAGCCCCGGCCGAAAAAACCATCGGTCGACTGGGGGGCGATGTCGAGGCCATACAGCGACTTGTTGAGGTGGATCAAAAACCAATCGGACGAACACCACGCTCTAACCTGGCCACCTATACCGGCCTTTTTGATCAGGTCAGAAAACTCTTTGCCGCCACGCCGGAGGCCCGTAGGCGACACTTCGATGCCGGCCGCTTTTCCTTCAACGTCGCCAAAGGGCGGTGCCCAACCTGTGAGGGAGAAGGCCAGGTCAGCATTGAGCTGCTGTTCATGCCGAGCGTGTATGCCCCCTGTCCGACCTGTCATGGCACCCGCTATAACGAAAAGACGCTGGCGATTACCTGGAATGGCAAATCCATTGCGGATGTGCTGGGCATGACGGTTGACGAAGCCTGCCTGTTTTTTGCCCAGGAAGCGTTGGTGTTGCGGTCCCTCGAGACGCTGAGGGATATTGGCCTGGGTTATCTCAAGCTGGGACAAAGCGCGACCGAGCTTTCCGGTGGGGAGGCCCAGCGCATCAAGCTCGCCACCGAACTGCAACGTACGCAACGGGGCACCACCCTCTACGTGTTGGACGAGCCGACCACCGGCCTGCATCCGCGTGATGTCGACCGTCTTCTTGTTCAGCTGAATCGCTTGGTTGATGCCGGTAATACCGTTATCGTTGTCGAGCATGATATGCGCACGGTCGCCCAGTGCGATTGGGTCATTGATGTGGGGCCCGGAGCCGGGAATAACGGCGGCACGATCGTTGGGGCAGGAACACCTGCCGAGATCGCCGGGAATAAGGCGAGTCGCACGGCACCTTTCCTGGCGAACAGCCTGAAGCCAGCGCCAACTTCCCCCTAATCAACGCCACAACAAGTCTATTCGCTACCAAGTTAGTTTCTGGTAACCCCCATAGCCGATATCAAATAATGATTTATCTAAATCATCTGGATGGACACCGGCAGCGAACTTGTGGATCGTTTAATTAAGCTCATCAAACCATACTTTTATCCGTTTATAAGAACGTCATCGCTCGTTGTCATCATGAAAGCCGGGGATTAACTTCTACTAGAGAGCGACCGGAAAAACGCTGCCTTTACAATTTAGACTATAGTACAGTGCCCGTCCAATTAAGGAGTTACTGCTTTGTTATAGGACAGCCAATTTTTACTCAAAACAGCTTTTAAACGCCTGAAAATCCGTTGAACAAGTTGCTCCGTCGATTACTCTAAACGTACGCAGATATGGAAGATTTTAACCCGGCAGAAAACCCATACGTCACCCTTTCAGGAACCATGAATGAACTACGCAAGCAAGGCTACGTAGAAGATTTTAATTTGCTACAACAATGCCTTGAATGCCGCAACGGTCAGTATAAAGTATTTGCGGATGAGTTCACGGTAGACAGCTTCTATCGATTTGAAGGCCCCAGCGACCCGTCGGATCTGGCCATTCTGTACGCCATCTCTTCGGAACGCTATGGCCTGAAAGGGTTGCTCGTCAACGGTTATGGCATCTCCAGCGATGCCGTTACCGACGAGATGTTGCAAAAGCTAACGGTGGGGGGTAGTGGTCTAACTTAATGCGCTCATAGCTATTTGTAAATAAACTAGCAGCACGCCAAGTAGTAGGGTATTCAGGCTTATTGTAGCGGTTATTGAGATAAACTTCAGGTAAAAGGCGAATGTCCGGCTCACTTAGCGGGTAAAGTCACCGGCTGATTCAGGCTGGTCGATGAGCTGGTTGATTCGAACGTTCACTGAACCAAACGGGGTAGGCAGGCTGGTTCGGGTGTTGCAACTACAGCACAGTAATGCAGTGGCTAAGGATGCGAAAATGGGAATCTGGTTTTGCCAAGCGTTGGCCTCTTTAGGATAGACTGAGCAAACTTCCAGTTTCCGGCCCGTATCGACGTGTTCCATCACTTAACGGCTCAGGCCTACGCCTGAACTTAATAAACCCACTGCACAACATCCACCTAAGATGAATCCGGACTAGTAGCCAACCACTTAACTCGACCGATTATGTATTCCCCTGATGTAGCCATGGGTTTAGGCAGTATCGTCTATGCTCTCTGTAAACTCGACGGCCAACTCCACCAGCTGGAAACGAAGGTGGCTCGTGACCTGCTGGCCGAATCGCCCTATAATGATTTAGCGATTTGCGCCCTGTTTCTGCGGGACAATGTGGGCGAACCCGCCGACGAAGCGCTTGCCTTTGGCCTGTGTCGGATAACCGACAAGCGAATCGAGCTCACGAAGGATACCAAAAAACGGTTCGTCAGTCTTCTGCTGCGCGTAGCGCGGGCCCACGACGGGATTTCACGGAAAGAACGGGTCTTCATTCGTCAGTTTTGGCGGGAACTGCAACGCACCTGAGCGGGTAATTTACCCGCCTTCAGTTGGGCCGCTGCCTTGTTCAGTTCGATGTCACAAAACAATCTGGGTCTAACCTGCTTGACTACATAACATGCACATAATCAACCAGTTAATTCCCTTACTGACCCTAATAGTGCTGGAAACCATTCTGGGGATTGATAACATTATTTTCATCTCGATTCTGGCCGGCAAATTACCCGCTGGGCAGCAGGCCCGGTTTCGCTACTGGGGGCTTGGCCTGGCGATGCTCATGCGGCTCGGCCTGCTGACCCTGATCGCCTGGATTATGCAACTGAACACCACCCTGTTTACGGTGGCAGCCATCGATATGAACGGGAAAGGGCTTATTCTGCTGGCTGGCGGCCTGTTTCTGATCTACAAAAGCACCGCCGAGATTTATCACAATGCCGAAGTGGGCAATAGTGCCAACACACCCGATACCAGGAAGGCGTCATTTCGCGATTTACTACTACAGGTACTACTACTGGATCTGGTGTTCTCCCTTGATTCTATCATTACGGCTGTGGGCATGATCGATCAGCTTTGGGTAATGTACACCGCAGTTGTCGTGTCGGTTGGAATCATGCTGGTGGCGGCCAAACCCATCAGCGAGTTCATTACCCGGCACCCATCGTTCAAAATTTTGGCCCTTTGCTTTTTACTGATTATTGGGATGTCGTTAGTGGCCGAAGGGGTGCATGTCGAGATACCTAAAGGCTATATCTACTTTGCCATGGCCTTCTCCTTTCTGGTTGACTTCATTCAGATGAAGACTGTACCAAAATCAGGCAACGGATAAAGCCGTATGCTACTAACTGGTGTTGATAGTTAGTAAAAAATAATCGCCCCATAAAAACCCTCGCTATAATGATCGGGGTCAAGACATTACCCTTGTAAAAGTTATATCTTCTAAACCTTCTTAAGCGTCTTTTGAATTGGCCTGAATTAAACAAAGAAAATACTAAGCAAAGATGGTCAACCAAATACGACGAGCCATACGGAAGAAGAAAGGTGTTAATAAGATCAAGGTAGGCACTAGCCCAATCAGGTAGTAGTTCAAATCTACCTTGAGCCAGATAACCACAATTAAAAAGGTCAGCAATGTCCAGATGGTAAAGAAGGCATAACTAACGAACATAGAAGCCCAATAGAAACCAGGTTCAGGCATAAAGTTGAAGCCACAGTTGGGACATTTGGGATGCATATCATCAAAGTGACGAGAAAAAGCACTATTGCTAACAAAGAAATTTCCTTTGTGACAACGGGGACATTTGTTGAACAAAACACTATATAATCGGCTGTCCTTATTCATGGTTATTACTCAATTCCTGAAGTAGATCAATATGGCTACTACCTTAATCAAGAGTAATTTACTCTTGATTAAGGTAGTGTTCGATTGTTAGTAAAGCTCACTTAAATCAAGCCAAGTATGTGATAAACCAACGATAAGTTCGAGGGTATTTTGAGAGTAAAATACATGTCGCTTGATTTGTAACAGGGTAGTGACGTTCATACTTTACTTCCCAAACTTCGAAAGTCACCACCCTGTCATAAGAGTTACTTAACAGCAAGCAATTCAAGGTGTTCGATCACAGGGGGCACACTTAGTAGCGTGTCAGCATTTGCCAGCAACCCCTTCGCAATTTCACCGCTCAGGTGGGCTTGCCGGTCGTCTTCGGTGGCAAAGGTGTCGAAAATACCAAACGTATTCTCATTGATCTTGAAGGCATACCAACGAAGGGTGCCCGCTTCCCGTTGAGCCAGGGCCAGCGCTTCTTTCAAAAAGTTCTCGACAGTAGCTTCTTGGCCAGGTTTTGCTTGAACACGAGCCAGTAATGACAGTTTTTCCATGATATATAAGTCTAAAGGGTTGTAATACGGATGATCGTTAACAAGGGTACGACGTTAGTCATACGTTTTGTCATTCATTCAAGACATGGGATAGAGACAATAGATTGTATCCCTTGAAACACAACAGTAAAGAAGCCAATGCAGGAAGCTTCTAGCGCTCAAGAAGGAGTATTTTATGGAATTAAGGCAAACGGCCTTTGTCTGTTACAGGCACCATCCAATTTTCGTACTTTACTTCCCAAACTACGAAACGCAATGGAAATGGATTGCTTTTATAAGTCGCTAGCCGGATGAATACATTCAGTCCAGTAGGCTATGATCAGCAAACGGAATGTCAACGAAGCTTAGCGTCAGTTTCATCGTGTTGTTTGGAAAAAGAAATACGTCATCTGAATTGCGGTGATCAGGAGCTTAATACATCACTGACGAACCGTTTTTCCCTTTTCGAGTGCCGTGGAGCAGTTGGCGGGATGATTGCTCATTGCTGGCTTGCCAGTCGCTTAACTTATGCTTTAGAGAAGGGCAATTCATAGCGAATTGCTGGTGGACTTAGGTATTTTACTCTACGTGGATCATCAAAGCTGGGATTAAGTAAAAACTTGACCGACAGCTAAGAACGCAAGACAGGGATGGAGAAGACCCTAGGATTGGCTAGGTTGCAGACCGATAACTAACTTATCAGCAGTTACGTTCGTAACATCCTGAAAATAAATTATTTACTACATACAAGCTACAAAAATCAGTGGCCTATTAGCAACACTATTGTAGTTGCATCAGAGATCAACTGTTCGTATGTGGAGGGCTGCTATTGATTGGCACTTTGGTTAGGTATGAGTGGACAATCTTCTCGTACAGAAATGGTTATGTGTTTAAGACTCTATATATTAACTGTTTATGGCCCTTCTGCCGTATCGTACATTTCTTCTTAAAGCACGAAAATCGGTACTTGATTGACCTTTCCCCCCATGAAACTTACTAGTTGGTCGTTTTGTAATGGATTTATTTTCGTATTTACTAGAATCGTACGAAAGGTAGACTGAGTCACATTAAACGCCCGTGGCTGTTGCACAACTCTGCTTCCCACACCTATTTTTCAACATCTGGATCGGCAAATAAGATTTTCTACCATCGTCTGCCCTATTTAGTTGAGAAAAGCACGCAAAAGCCTAGAAAAGCGCCTGGAGAAGACAATGACCCTCCACCTTTAGGGCTATGGCCTGGCCCAGAGTGGACTTGGGGGTGAACTTCATATACTTCTTCAGGTTGAAGGCAATAGCCGCCATCAGCATCGCCTTGTGGGCTCCAGCTTTGCCCCGTACATTAATCTTTCGTAAGCCATAGTACTCTACTAAACTGCCTAAGACCGGTTCCACCGTCTGTTGGCGAAGCCGTTTCATCCGCTTGCCCCGACGACTTTGCTGGCGCTCAAGAGCTCGGCGATAGAAGGGATCATAGGCCGTGCGGGTAATCTGTCGGCATTTACTGTTGGGAATACACGTGGGTTTAAGCGGGCACTGTTGGCAGTCCTGATAAGCCGCCCGGTAGATTTTCAGCAAACCGCCATCGGCCTGCGAATCAAAATTCTTAAAGGGCAGTGGCTTCCCAGCCGGACAACGGAACTGGTCAGTGGCTGGGTCATAGGGAAAGCCGTCAATCTGTGGCTTATATTTACCGAACACAGGTATCCAGCCGGTGATGTTCCACTGCTCCAGCAAGGCGTAGTTGCTGCCGTTCGAGTAGCCCGTATCGGCCAATAATTCGTCTAAGCGCAACGCATTGTGCATCAGTCGTTGCTGAAGCTTCAGGGTAATAGCAGGAAGAGACTGACTGTCGCGACCGTCGGCGAAATCGGCCTGCACATGGCTGATAACCCCTTCGGCCGTATCCACTGCCAGGCTACAATTGTAGTTGAGTTTTCGGACTTTGCCAGGCTTGATGGAGATACGGGCATCAGGATCGGTGGGGCTGTAGTGGGTTTTGTTGCTCAGCAGTTGAGCCTTTTCGTTACTGGCCCCAAGAGTAGTCGGCGCACTTTGCAAATTCTGCTGGCGCTTGGCCAGTCTCCTCAGTTGATGATCAGCAGCCGTGATCACCGAGGCTGCCTGACGGAGGCTAATTTTGGAGGTCGGTTGTACTGGCCCATTCTTATCTTCAGCCTGTAGAAGCAGCTTAGGGCCTGGCCTTTGGGGGTGTTTTTCCAAGAGCGTTTCCATCGACGCGTTCGCTTTGACAGGAGCTGAGTCGATAGCGACCCGCCGACCGGCTACCATATTGTGGGCCACACAGAGGCTGAATACTTTGTCAAATAGTAACTCAAAAAGTGCTTCTGGATAAAGTTGGCGGGTCCGACTCAGGGTTGAATGCCAAGGCAATGGCTCATCGATGTTATAACCCAGGAAAAACAACATATCCATGCGCATGGAGCAATGCAGAATCAATTTTCTGTCAGAGGTGATATTCTCCAGGTAGCCAATGAGCATAAACTTGAAGAAGACAACGGGGTCAATTGAGGGATTACCTGTTGAGCCATAGCAGTCTTTGGTATGTTCATAGAGGAACGTCAGATCGAGCGTCTCCTTGAGCCGACGGTAGAAGTTATGCTTGGGGATACAGTCGGAGAGCTGAAACGAGGTGATGAGTTTTTCGTGGTCGTCTTTTCTGCCTTGCATAAGTGAAGATACAAAAACTCAACCCATTCAGTCATTTTATGCACAGGCAGAGTTGTGCAACAGCCACGCCCATTTCTTGCAGCAGATACATGAAGATGCCATCGTCTCATGCAGGAGGGTTACTTGAGACAAATAATCCATGAGTAATAAGTTTAATATTTTCGTACCTTAGCTAACATATAAGAGATTGTGCGATTCGTTCACCCTAAATGATTGCGAAATCAGGGACGGGTGGCAAAAGGGGAAACCTCTTTGACAACTTGATAGTCGTGAGGGTGTAAGTCCCTCTCTCCAGATGCAGGAGTAACAGCGTCATCCCTACGGTAGCGACTAGTCCTCAATCCGTAAAGCGGGATGAAAAGACGGTAACGGTGAACCTAACGCCGAACCCCGACGAGCATGAGTGTACGGATAGCGAAAGCAAAGATGTGTAAAACAACAACTGTCGTTAATATGGAACAGCCAACCGCAACGGCGGACCGTGTAGGTTAACAGGCTGTGGCCAAAATGGCACGGATAAGGGGCTGGCGGTAATCTTACGACGGCAGCGGCCGACCGTCAGTTGCATCCCCGACAAACCCGGCAGATAGCATCATCCTAACCACTCGACCAACGATGATCAGGAACGAACGGGGCCGCCCGAGCGGTAACCCTTTACTGGCTCTCGACAATATAAATTGTCAAGTAGGTGCTAACCGCAAGCCAGTAAGGGGCAGGATTGCCTAAGAAGCAAAGGCCCACTGTAATGGGTGGGATAGGCTGACGTAGGCGCGGTGAATTGGAGTGACTAGGAGTTAGTAGCCGTGTATATGGCTAAAATCACAGGGGCAACCCTGATGATGGACTGTAAGAACTTCGGTTCTTTGAGCGGCAAACACACATGGTCAAAGTCTGGGGAAATATCCTGAACTTGGGGTGTTGAACCGGGTGTAGGTGACAACTACCAACCCACTGAGGAGCCGTGTGCCGCGAAAGTGGCATGCACGGTTTTGAAGACCAGCGGGGCCGGGGACGGTCTCGCTGAGTTTAACATACAACGTATCGTATGCTACTGATTTCTGTGTACAGTAAATCGGTAAGCTTATGTATATTAGCGTATTACAACGAAATAAGAAAAGTAGAAAATCCCTTCATTTTAAGCGAAGGGTCGTTGAGGTTTTTCGGGCCGAGATCGCCGAAGCCCCTGACATTGAACGATATCTGCACATTTCCCTGACCGAATTGAGGCAGCTGAACCGATGGTATTTCAAGCACCGATTAGCCCCTTATTTATATCCTTATCGCTGTTATAAATCCATGAAAAAGCACAACCAAGATGCCTACGTCAAAGCCCTCGAACGACGCCTGGCCGCGACTGAAGAGGAAAATAAATTGCTTAAACTCAAAGCTGAAGCCTTTGAAACGGCCATTCAAATTGCCGAAAAGCAGTTTCAAATCCCGATCCTAAAAAAGTCTGGTACCAAACAGTCAACCAACTGACTCGTCGCTATCCCCTGGTGGGCATGGAGCAGTTATGTGGATTGTTTGGGTTGACACGACAAGCCTGGTATGCGACTACCCGGCGTCAGGAAAAACTGGGCTTTCAGGCAGCCATTGACTTGGCTGAAGTTAGACGATTGCGGAAACAGGTTGCGGGTTTGGGAACGACTAAACTGTATGAATTGATGCAAGGCTTTTTGACTTCTCATCAGATCAAGCTAGGACGCGATAGGTTGCATAACTTACTTAAAGACAATGGTTTGTTGCTAACTAAGAAACGATCAAGAATCAAAACGACCGACTCTGATCATGATTTAGAGAAGTACCCCAATCAGGTGAAGGAGCTCAAACCAGCTCGAGTTGGTCAGCTCTGGGTGAGTGACTTGAGTTACATTCGGGTGGGGATTGGCTTTGCTTATCTATCGGTGATTATGGATGCGTACTCACGTAAAATTGTGGGCTGGTCCTTCCATAAAACGTTAGAAGCCAAAGGGCCAGTAGCGGCCCTAGAGATGGCTTTACAAATGCGTGGCCAGGTCGATCAACCGCTTATTCATCACTCCGATCGGGGTGTTCAGTATTGTTCTGGCGCTTATGTGGATCGGCTACGCCAAGCGACGATTACCATTAGTATGACCGAGTCGGGTGACCCGAACGAGAATGCATTAGCGGAGCGGGTTTTTCGAACCTTGAAAGAAGACTTCCATCTTTGGGGCTTTCCTAGTTTTGGTCTGGCCGAAACGGCTATCGAGCAGGCCATTGGTGCTTACAATTCAGTACGACCACATGCATCTTTAGGCTACAAAACGCCTAATCAGGCTCACCAAGATCAAGGCCATCAACCACTGAAATGGTACCCGTATAAAAAGGTGCGGTTCGGAAATGTGCAATATCAAGCTGATAATCAGTTTTGTTCTTCTTTGTAAACCTATTCTAGTAGCATACGGGATATCAGTAACATTTTGACTGTTAAATTTAATGAACTCAAAAATGAGCATTATCTGCCCTTATTAACCGCAATGGGCTATGAGAATGTAAACTGGGCTACCGACTTATTAGAAATTATCGCCATAAAATCTGTGGAGGAGCGTGAAATCGCTTTGGATAAATATGCGGCAAAACATCAGCCCAATTCCTATTATTATGCCCTCAAAGGATCAACGAATACTAAAAGTGGCCGACCTGATCAGGCTAAGCAAAATTATTTACAAGCTATTCGATTGAATAGTAAAAACGTAGAAGCGCTAAATAATTTAGGCCTTCTATTTGATCATCATTATCATGAATTTCAACTAGCAAGAGAGTATTATGAATCGGCTTTAGAAGTTGACCCTAAGTTAACTGTTGCTAGAATTAATCTGGCTCTTTTACTGACAACGCATTTTAATGATATAGAAGGAGCCAAAAAACAATACGAAACCATTATCAAGCTTGATCCTAAGGAAGTCAAAGCATACAATAATCTGGCTAATCTTTACCGGAGAGAAGGAAGTGATTCAACGAACCAAGACATCGCTATAAAATATTTCCAGAAAGCTATTGAAATAGACCCAACTTACTTGGATGCCTACATAAACTACGGAAATCTGTTGTATGTACAGGGCAAACAGGGTGATGGGGATGCTATCTATGACCAAGGAAAACAATATGACAAGGCCGGGAATTATTCCGCCTTTATCGAAAGAGTAAAAAAGATGAATAGTGCTTTTAAAGACATGAATAAGATAGAGTTAACAGCAGAGGAAGTCAAATGGGCTAAGGCCCTAGGGTCATTCGAAATTAGCCTTGATGAAGATTATGAATTAAGAATAGCAAAACTCAATACGGCAGCGCTTCTGGCACGCTCGTTGTTGAATAGAAAGGCCATTCCTGAAACGAGATTAAATTATTTTACCAAGCCTGAATACAATCTAAGTAATACAAGAAGATCTCATGAAGCTATTTTTGAATCCAATGGCACAAAAGGCGAAGAAATCTTTAGCCACCCTCATTTTTTACCGTATTTGAGGTACTTTATTTATGGAGCTGCTCTTCCATCATCGTTAAAAGCTGATTTAGCTGCTTTGAAAATGGACCACTCATACGACGACGACTTTGTAGAATATGCCGTACCTATCATTAAAAAGTATTGTAAAGATATCAATGGCGGTGTGCGAAATTCGTTCGCAGAGGAAGTTTTTAAGGTGTGCCTTGATCTTAATCTACAAATGGCATATGCCACGCAGCTTAGAAATAAAACGATGTCATGGAGATAACTGCCTTATTTTAAGTTGGTTTCCATAACCACAGAATTTGCCATGCACAAAATGCAGCTTGAGGATGAGAAAACATGGCCGGTCAAGGTAGTAGCTTTCCTTGAAAGAAATGAAGAGTTATTTCGGAATTGGAAAACCAGATTTAAGCCAATCGACCCCAAAGAATACGATAAAGCAATAACTCACCTTCGCGCAATTCTTAGAGACTCCGATTATACTTTACAGGGGTATCATTGCACTCGGTTAACGGAAGAAGAAATTCAATCTATACTTGTAAAGGGAATGTCTTTGCCAAGCGCGGCTACGTTGCGAGAACGAATTGAGAACTTACGGCAAAATGGGCTAATTGATTCGCCCACCGCCAACTATCTACTGAGTAAAAATGAAGCTGATGACAGTAACCGTGCAGGAATGATATGGTTCTGCTTTTTTCCACCCCGTGTTGAGGGGCAACTAGGCATTGAACGGTTTTTTCGATCGTGGGGAGGTGAAGCACTGTATAACAGTCATGAGGACGATAAATTGTCTGGTCATATGCTTACAAAAATCGGCACGCCATGTCTTATTGAAGCCTACATTCCAATCGAATCATTAGCCTATCATGGTGGACTGGACTTTAAATTAATTGCTCATTTCTTACGAAACCGAGGTTTGAAACCGGATAACCCAATAGAACACGAAGACCGCGCTCAGCATAAAATTCCAGCAGAAAATATTATTCGTGTCATAAGATTTCATGAGCCGGATTTTATGAAACTTACTGGCTGCGCTAAATGGAAACCTGTTTTATCTTAGTATACTATTCTGAAAATGAGCTGAAAGCTATTTCATATATTTTATAACAATTAAAGGTTTAAAATAGATAGCTTCAAGAATTAATTATTATTATATTAAATAAGCATCGAAACAATGATTTTAGATAAAGAACAAATTCAAACACTTAAAGAAATTATCAAAAGTTGTCTTCTTATATTATATCAAAACGACAATGAACTTATTAGAAGAAAAGGTCTGGAGCAAAGTATCGCATTTCGCTTTGCAGTTTACCTTAACGAAGCTATTACTAAAGTTGACTGGTTAAATGGTCTACAATTAGATGCTGAGTATAATAAAAATGGTGTTAGCCCTAAAAGAACACCTAGACGACCCAAAGGAGTAAGACCCGATTTAATCATTCACAGTAGAGGTAATAACAATGAAAATATTCTCGTAATTGAGATTAAAGGATGGTGGAATTCTGAGCCAAGAGAAATAGACTTTATTAAGCTAGAAGATTTCACCCATCAAGAAGGTGAATATAAGTATGGATTGGGTGTTTTTCTTGAATTATTACCAGAAAATTGTATTCCTGAATATTATGTTGGTTATTAAAATAGTATTTTTTTATAAAACAATGTCATAATACAAGAGTATTCTTGAAATAATAACATTGGCTTATAACTTTACTTAGCCCATTTAAACAACCGTTTTTCCCTCCCTTGTTTTCTTACATTATGTCCATTAATAAGAGCGTTAAAATTAGGGACGTAAACACCATCTTCATTTGGTTCTAATAAACAAATACTTGGGTAATTACCTAGTAAACCTTCAATGTAAATAGTTAATAATACTGCGAAAAAAGATTGGCTTGGAGGTATTATAGTAATACCAACTGTACCGTCTAATGGAATTTTTATTAAATTAACAATTGCTTCAATTTGAAAAATAATATCATCATTAAAATCGATAAGATTGAATTTTACATCTTCAATAATATCAAACTTTTGTCTAAATACATCGATAGCAATGTTACTCAAAGGATGACCTGATATATTAAGTAAAGCTTTAGTTGCCATGTCTATTTAGTTTAAAATAGTTAAATCAAATCCTTTTTTTATTAGATTTGGTATAGTTCTATTATCAAACTCGTAATAAGCAAATACATATTTTTCAACTGCTTTTTGAGCATAATATATATATCTTTCATTTATAATATAAATTGAGAACATATCATCAAAGCAAGGCTGATTAATAAGTGTAACAGCCGAATTAACTTGATTTTTTGCTTGAGTTATTTTAATTCCATATTTGTTTGAAATTTCTTTGAATAACCAGCTTTTTGCACTCTCCCTCTGTACACTTTTAGTAGAGTATGCAACAATTTTTATTTGAGCTGGATGTTCATAAATAATCCTTGCAAAGCTTTTCATCATATTTACTATTTCCTCCTGTCTTTCTTTTTTTGCTTCGTTTGGATGCTGAAAGGCTCGTAAATATATATGTGCATTTGTAGCGCGTTCAAGCTTTTTGATTACTTCAGAAAACCATTCGTCTGAGGTCAAGAACTTTTGCTTTGCTTCTAAATTAAATTCCTGTACATCGCTAAAAGTACTATTTATTTTAACTCCACTATTCTGTATCAGATTAAAATTTTTCTTATTTTTAAAAAAATAATAATTTGTTATATTTAAATTAGACATTCGCTTTGGTTCAGGCATTGAAAGATTATACAATTTCTTTTTCAATTCACCGTAAAGCTCATCAAGCGTTACAAAATTCTGTTGTGAAAGTACAAATCCTTCATTTAAAGTATTTATTAATGTAGAGGTAAAAAAGGTATGTTTTTCAACGGGGTTAAAATAAGACTTTTCGTCACCAGAAGAAGATGCAATTGTATAAGTACCTTTAATATCTAATTCTTCTTTTTGCAAAATACCTATTTCTTCAGACATAGTAGCAAGTCCAGAATAGCAAGCATCTAGAAAAATAATTCGATTTTGAATTTGAGAACTTTCAATCCTATCTTTAATTTCCTTATATAGAAAGGCAGAAACTCTAATAGATTCTTTTTTTGAATTAGTTCCAGTTAAATAAAACATTTTATCTTTCGGATCTCGATATCCATGTCCAGCGTAATATAGTATTAGCGTTTCTATATCCACATTATTTTCATCGTATAAAAAATCGTCAATCGCATTTATTATTTCGTCATGCCTAAAATCAATAAGTGAGATAATATTAGAGACTGGCAAACCTATAATTTCTGAATCAGCTAGTATGTTGGCAAAATCAACCAAATTGTTTTTTACCGGACCGATTTGTGGAAGGTAATCATATTCACTGACTCCTATTAAAAGCGCCTTAGTTTTCTCCGTATTAAAAGAAAGTTTTCTCATCAAGCGTCCTTTTCTAAAACTTTATTTACAGTCTCAAAAAAACTTTTACGTTCTGTCTCATCAAATGAGGAAAAATTTAGGGTCACTTTTTTTCCAGATTCTTCAAAAGTGAATTCAACTTTGCTCTGCTTTAAATTCTCTTTATCTGTTTCGGCTTTAGATACATACTTTTGTTTAACCAAATCGAAATAACTTTTTATTATATCAAATATACCTTTGATTCCCCCAACTGTGGCAGTCGATCCTAAAACCAATTTTATTGCAGGTAAATAATCATCAAAGCTCATTGACCCTTGAGTTGGCTCTGCTTCCTCAACTGTGCTAATAACACCTTTTATATTATGCTCTCGAATATATTCATTCAAAGCCACTACATCAGGCAGCTTAGTATTAGCAGATAATTTTATTTCAATTTTCATTTATAGATTATGGCTAAATTAATTAAACAATATTGTAAATGGTGGTTAATTTACTTTCGAGAAAACTGTTTAGAAACACCAGAGATATGTAAGCGATAATCAACCATATCTTCACTTGCCTTATAATAATCCGCTATCTGCGTTATGGACATTTTTCTCCGCATTGCCCATACCAATCCTTTGCGAGTCATTTGAAGTGTAGATCCCAAATATTCAGCCTCTTGTTCATGTTGAGGATCATATCTCCTTAGAAAAGGCAATTCAGGCAGAATTACCTCCGTGGGTAACGGGTGTTCACAAACCAAATGGGCCAACTCATGCATTATTGTGCTATGCTGACGACCTAGGGGATGGCTAGTATTATGAATGACTATTTTTTCTCCGAAATCATTCACCAAATATAAGCCTGACCAACCAATCAATCGTTCTACTAACCTTGTATCAATGCCATAATCAGTTGCTTCGCATACACTTACGCCTAAATGAGATGCCAACTTAAAGGCACATAAGTGACCACACGGATGGATTTTTAAATCGATTCTAAAGGCTTCAGCAATTTTTTCAGCTTTTGTTGTAAATCCTCTAGGGAGCAGGTTATTCTTGCTTTTCACTGACTGGGCGTGGGGACTTGGTTGTGTAGGCCAAGTTAACCAGTTTTACCAACATTTGTATAGTCTCTGGGTCCAGCTCTCGTTCCGCTCGTAAATGAGCCACAATTGTTTGTTGATTGTCTGTTTGTGATAAGGTCTCTCCTTCATTACGGACCACAAATGTATCTGTCGGCACATCTAACCATCGACAAATCTTTATAAACGTATCAACATCCGGAACTTTTCCCTGTTCTATTCTGGATAACGTAGCCACACTAACGTCTCCCATTTCCTCAGCTACTGTACGTAAACCGGTCTTTCCCCTCTTAGCTCTGAGCATATTCGCTAATAACTCGGTATTTAGCGTCGCAGTCATATATATATAAACGTTACACTCATGAAAAATATTCTCTTAGGTGAAACTAATTTCTTTATCTCAATCGTTGCACAGGTGAGACGTTTCTCTGCACGGACGAAACAAATCAAAATCTTTCTTATTTCCTACACATTAGTCTTTACCCATAAAAAACGATGGCAGAAATTCAAAAACCATTCGAGCAGTTCAACAAAACGATTTGTTTAGGTCGCTTCGAGGAAGAACAGACGTTACGTGATAAACGTAAAATTATTCAAGATAAACTAAGAGCCAACCTTCCGAAAGTTTTTGAGAAGTATGGTGAAGAGTGTCCAGCATTTTGGTTCAGGGACCAAGGGTCTTATGAATTAGGCACAGGCGTAGTACCACTAAAAGGTGACTACGATCTTGACCAAGGTTTATATTTTGAGGTAAGCACGACTGATTATCCAGATCCTGTCGTACTAAAAAAACGGGTCCATGAGGCATTAGATGGTCATACCAAGGCCGTAAGAATACGGCGACCTTGTGTTACTGTTTTCTATCAACTGAATGATGAACCTATTTACCATGTTGATATCGCTGTTTATTCGTCCTGTGTTAGTAATAGTGATCAAAAGGATTACCTGGCTACAGGTCGTGAAAATTCCACCACTGAGTTTCGGTTATGGATCGTTTCAAATCCTAAACGATTGGCTGATCTGTTGATTGGTAAATACAAGGACGCTGGAGAACGGGCTCAGTTTTACAGGATTATTCGCTATCTGAAACGATGGAAAGACGTTCAGTTTG
Source organism: Spirosoma profusum (assembly GCF_014699005.1). Taxonomy (GTDB): domain Bacteria; phylum Bacteroidota; class Bacteroidia; order Cytophagales; family Spirosomataceae; genus Spirosoma; species Spirosoma profusum. The sequence continues at coordinate 118,712 of NZ_JACWZY010000021.1, read as the reverse complement.
ATTCAAATGGATATGGTGCTCCGCGAGGGATCGCTCTTACTATTGCCGCATATAGTTGGTTTTATCCCATTTACACGGATCGGTTTTCCCAAAAATTCAACGACCTGGCGGCATTGAAAGCCTTAGTAAATAATCTGTTAAATAATTTCTCGACGATCAGTTGGTTTCCAGAGATACGGCGAATTAAACTTCCCTTGCCTGTTGAGCCGAACAATGATTTGTTTGAAAAAATGACTGACAAACAAATGGAAGCGTTTGAGCAGAAACTGAAAGATCTACGAGATTTCTTAGAAAAAGCAGAAAAGGACGCTGATCCAGTAACCGCTTGTGAAGTACTTCGAGATAAATCATTTGGTTCGGATTTTCCAGTCCCAGCAAAAGCTCAAACCGCTCAACGCACGGCTGCTCCTGGCATCATTGGTACACATGAATCAGCTTAATTAATGATTTATACTTCAACTGATCAGCTCACTACGTTACTTGAAGAAGCCATTCAAAAGCTTCCCCCAACAGGCCTGTGGAATCGACTGACCACCGTTCCACAGGCCTATAAAAAACGGGGAGTTCAAGCAGTATTAACAGGCGAAGTTTTAATTGCAGGTGAAACTACGGTCAATATTCATATTGGTTTTCAGGCTTCGTTTCCGCTGAACTTGCCGTTTATTTTCTTGAATCCAGCCAAAACGTTAGGCAGAATTCCTCATTTAGAAAATGATGGATATATCTGCTATATTAAAGGGGATGGCCAGTTTATCAATTACCAGGATCCGATCGCTGTCATTGAAGCTGCATTGGAGCGTGCGATTGATACGTTAGAGAAGGGTTATCGAAAAAGTAATGTCGTTGATTTTACCAACGGTTTTGCCGAATACTGGGGGCGTCTTGAGAAAGTAATTGAATTAAGGAGCGTTATTGAAGTCGGTGACGAGGCCAAAGAGATCGCTTATGCCATCGTTCCACCAAGTGATAAAAAAGCGTTTTGCTACGTTGCTGATGATGAAGCCAGCCTTCGCCAGTTTATTCCACAAGTGCGTAAACAATCGTTTACGATTCAAAAAGCCTTATATATACCTTTAAAGGAAGGTACCCAACTCATTCCTCCCTGGTTTGATGACTGCTGGACGTTAAGCCAGATTATAGAGGCTTTTGAGCAGTATACAACACAAGATACCCAACAGTTTGTTAAAAAATCCGTCCGTAAATTTAAATCAGCTGAACTGGTAATTTTTGCCTTACCAAGACCCAAAGGCGGCTATGCGCTATTTGGGCTACGATTTACAGGTATCCAAAATGCTTATCCACTTACTAGCGGCTCAACTGTTAAACAAATTATTCCGGTCGATATTGAACGACTAGACCGGGCCTATTTAACACCCAGAAGTGGGGGATTATCTTCTTTGAATGGAAAACACGTTGCCTTGATTGGGTGCGGGTCAGTAGGAAGTTATATTGGTCTTGAATTAGCAAGAGCTGGTATTGGAAAGTTTACTTTGATTGATGCTGATGTACTTACGTATGAAAATGTCTATCGCCACGCGGTCGGTCAATATGCAGTTGGATTATTCAAGGTGGATGCGTTGAAAAATGACATTGAAAAACGAATCCCTTATGTTGATGTTCAGGCCATCCCAAAACGAATTGAAACCTTACTAACAACGCAAAAATTTGATCCATCTCACTACGATGCTATAGTCATGGCTACGGGTGAACCTACGATCAACTTATATATGAACGAATGGCTTTTTCATCAAAAGTCAAGCGTCCCTGTTTTATATACCTGGTTAGAACCCTATGGCATTGGCGGCCACTGTTTAGCACACATCGAGCCAAGTGAGCCTGGCTGTCTACAATGCCTTTACCAGGTTACTGACGATGGGAATATTGAAAATAGAGCTTCGTTTGCTGCACCTGGCCAATCATTTTTAAAAGACATTGCAGGCTGTGGTAGCTTGTTTACACCATTTGGTTCATTAGATGTGGCCCGTACCGCTGAAATTACTTCGCGTTTACTCATCCATTCACTCCAAGGTCAATCTGTTAATTTACTTGTTTCGTGGAAAGGGGATAGTCACACTTTTTTAAGTGCTGGTTATCAATTAACGAATCGATATTCGTTGGAGGAATCTGCCTTAGACGAACAAAAAAACCAATTTCATCGAGATAACTGTCCTATTTGTGGGCAAAATCATGAATGAACCTGAAGCACTACTATTTCAACGCAAAGCTGGTTGTGGGAAGCTGAAAATTACTTCGGCTATCCTTCAACAGATAACTGCCTATGCTCAATTAAAACCTCAGCAAGCTGAAGCTGGAGGTATATTACTGGGGCGCTTCATAGTGGAGGCTGATGACGTTGTGATTGATGAAGTAACAGTACCAAAAACAGGGGACAGGCGACATCGAACAGGCTTTTGGCGGTCCGCAACACCTCATCAAAAAACTTTAAACGATTCATGGTTTAGCTCTGATGGTACGTGCAACTACCTTGGTGAGTGGCATACCCACCCAGAACCAAATCCAAACCCATCAGGACGGGATCTAAATAGTTGGAAAGAGCAATTAATTAAATTCGCTCAGGATGGTATCTCCTTATTTTTTGTCATTGTCGGTACTCAACACATTGCTGTTTGGGAAGCTACACATAAGCCATTTACTTACCAGAAATTGAAGAAAATTTAAACTCATTATGGCAACCTTCACCAGTATATTATTTATAAAACAGCAATCTTCGCTTAGAGCAATTGATAATACGGAAATACTGTCGGTGTTATCGGAAGAAGAATTCAAACTGCCTCGTGAGATTGTTGATGTTGATATGCGGTCCTTTCCCATCGATGGTGGAGTTTGGGATGATTCTCAACAATATATTCTTCAAAAGGCAAGAGAGATAAAGCAGAAAGCTGATGAGCAAGGTGCTGTCAAACTTTTCTATTTAGGCCTTGCCGAGATTCCACATGTGATCGCGCTGGGGGCCTATATAAGTGATCAGCGTCGAATAGAAGTTCAAGATTTTCAACGTGATGTGAGCGAAAGCCAATGGGCTTGGCCCGCTTCTAAAGCGACTTTAAACGTAAAAACTGTTGGCTTGCCTACTGAAGCTGTTAACCAAAGTGGTGCTGCAATTATACGAGTAGAGATTTCGGCACCGATCAGCGATGAAGGTATCGAAGCTGTTATTGGCAAAGACCGACTGGCTGATGTCAGAATTCAAATTGCTGGCGATCGTTCTCCGTCGGTTGCCAGCATGGTACGGTCCGCTGAGGATGTGCAAAGAATTCGGGAAGAGTTCAGACAAGCTTTAGCCGCACTTATTCTTCAACGACCAAGTATTGATTTGATTCATTTGTTTGTTGCCGCTCCAGCGCCTGTTTGCTTTGTGATTGGGCAGGAGTTGCATCTGCGTAACAATGTTCCTGTTCAAACGTACCGTTATCGACAAGCTGAGGGGCAGCGAAAAGCGATCTTATTAACTGCTGAAGGAGCAAATGCTGCTGCTTTAGTACTTACTGCCGAAGAGCAAGAGCGCGCCCGACATATTCGTGAGGATTTATTTACAAAAGTTCTTGGTCAGATTCAGCAGTATGCCACTAATAAACAGGATGCTGCCAGAGGAAAGACGCGAAAGTGGTATGAACACTTAGACTACCATACAAACTTATCTAAGGCTCATCCTTTTCCGCAATTGCCACCGATCTGGGAAGTCGTAATCCAAAAAGATACCATCGACCCAATACCTTATCCAGGTAATGAGTACACTAACCTAAGGAATCAATGGAAGTTAAGTGATTCGTTGTTAATTGGCTTAGATAAAGCCTGTAAAGACGAAGAGGAATTAGAACAATTAATCCGGTTATTTTTCTTTCACGAATATGTACATGGGCATCATTCGTTGAATAAGTTTACGGTTAGGGATATCGGTCGGTTCGAAAATTGTTTGGAAGAGTTAGACTATATGGCCGATTTGTATGCACTAATTCATCAGCTGGATTATGTTAAAATGAATTCGGTAAATACTGTCAAGAATCGCGAAGATGATTTTTTAGCTGAGCAACTTGATTTGATTTTGCGTTCTACATGGGCATTCATTCCTGGGAAGGTTGTACCTCGTTTACAAGTTCGTTCAGTACGGCGTCTGTTAAATTGGTATTGGCGGCACATTCAAGTTGAGCGTGCAGAAAATTTTAATGTTGCCTTGCAAACCTTAGCGAAAGCACCCGCCATTGAATTAGTTGGTCCCAAAATCGCAATAAGCCCTGGTCGTATATTTATGTTAATGGATGAAGTAGAGTCTCAAGTTGAGTTAGCACTCGGAGTTGTCTTGGAAAATGCCAAATTCTATCGTCGAGAGGATGCCGTTAATACGAATTTGAGAAAACTCCTAGAGGCCTTTTACAATCGGGACCATGAAGCAATCAAGTTGTTTTTCGAAGCTATTTTTGAAGGCGCAAGTCAATTAGGTGGGTCTTTACCAAAGTGATAATCACTTTAGGAGCCTACTTTTATTTACTTAGCTATCGTATTGGCTAAAGAAGTGCAACGAAAAACTTATTTCCCTTTTCGACTTTTCCGATCAGCTTTTAAAACTACATGAATCCAGTCATACCCGGTTCTGATCCCCTTCTTAATGATTTACGTAGTCTCATTGCCCAATCGCGCCAACAAATGGCCTCGGTTATTAATTCGGAAATTACTAGGCTCTACTGGGCTATCGGGAAACGAATTAATGAGGAAATATTAAATCAGGGTCGAGCTGAATATGGCAAACAGACGGTCCGTCGACTCAGTGAGCAGTTGATTGCTGAATTCGGCCGAGGATTTAGCGTAGCCAATTTGACCAATGCCGTCGAGCTGGCCCGACTATATCCCGATACTGAAATTGTTCAGACACTGTCTGAACAATTTAGTTGGTCTCATTTCGTCACATTTGTTACTATCAAAGATGAGTTGAAACGAGACTTTTATATGCAGATGGCGCGGTTGGAGCGATGGAGCGTCCGAACCCTTCAAAAGAAGATGGATAGTATGCTGTATGAACGCACGGCCATTTCACGGCTACCCGAAGAGACGATTCGACAAGAGTTAGCCCAACTGCGGGATGGTAATCAACTCTCACCTGACTTAGTTTTTCGAGATCCCTATGTACTTGACTTTCTAGGACTAGAGAATAATTACTCTGAACTGGAGTTGGAAGATGCCATCCTGTCAGAACTTCAAAAATTCATTATCGAGCTGGGCAGTGATTTTGCCTTTATGGCCAGGCAGAAGCGTATTGTCATCGACGGGGAAGATCACCGAATTGATTTACTATTTTATCATCGTCGATTACGGCGACTTGTAGCCATCGACTTAAAATTAGGTCGCTTTAAGGCAGCTTACAAAGGCCAAATGGAGCTTTATCTGGGGTGGTTGAAACAGTATGAAATGCTCGAAGGCGAAGCTTCGCCGATCGGCTTAATTTTGTGCGCCGAGAAAACACGGGAGCACATTGAACTAATGCAATTGGATAAGGGGGATATACGAGTGGCGGAATATCTAACCCATCAATTACCAACCACCGTGTTGGAGCAAAAACTACATTTAGCTATTGAGCAAGCTCGTCAGCGATTAGACTTCCCGGAAAATGAAGAGTAGAGCCAAATACTTTAAGAGAACACAAGGCTAATTACTCAATCTGCTATTGCGCCAAAAATCGTTCAGAAAAAGCCTGGAGCTAGCAGAAACCGTGAACTATTAAAGTGAACGGATTTATTGAACGCAAAAAGGGCCGTTTCCAGACCCTTCCCTCCTACCCAGTCACAGTTCACTTAAACGTCCGAATTAAATTCTGATCTGGCTACGCATATGCTCTATGAGTGAGTCGACAGGTATTAAAAATAGTGCACACGGGTCCCGAACCGACTCGGATGTTATCTGAATGATAGCCAGGTTGGAGGAGGACTGCTCGTTTGGCATACCTAGTGGTTGGGGTTTTTCCCAGATTGACAAAATGAGCATCGGTTCCTGGGCCAATCCACAACCCAAGACTCCCTCCCTGCGTTGGACCATGCTTCAAATCGTTGACGATCAGTGTGGGCTGGTTCGCCCCATGCATGTACAGCCGGGCTGTTTGGCCTTGCCCCTCAATCTTTATCTTCGTCCATTCGCCAGCCACTAAGTCCACGTATGACTCATACTGCTCCTGTGTTTCTTTGCGTAATTTCTGCTAGGTATAGTCCGGATGCGCCATATACTGTACCGAATGATTCTGCCGCACTTGATCCTGGGCCCGTCCATTGGTCGAGCCTGGGTAGAGGCACTCAAATGTCGAATCGTCCTCAGCCATCCGAAAGGCGATGCCCACAAAGCCACGTGCCGACTAGCCGGCGCTAGGCAGGGGCTTACCTGCCAGTTCCTTTTCAATAGTGCCATTGCGAAAGCGCAGGTGGTTGATGCGGGCAAGCATGACGGCCGAGTTAATTGGGTTACCCGCATCAACCAGACACACACCCGCTTTGCCCAGAGACGTCTCGGCCGACACTTGCACATGAACTGGCGTCAGCTCGTTTGTCGTGCTTAGGGGAAGTTGCTTACGCTGAGCGAGGGTGGCCTGGGCATACAACACTATGACTAGCAGAAAGACCAATCGATTCATCGGTTTACAGGCGTGGGTGAGCCGGCTCGTTCGGCGCCTGGTAGGTAGGGGCTTATTCACTGCGCAAACTCTTCACTGGATTCGTCAGGGCAGCCCGGATACTTTGGTAACTGACAGTTAAGAGGGCAATCCCGATGGCCAGCAGTCCTGCTAAGGCAAATATCCACCAGTCCAAGTCGATGTGGTAGGCGTATTCCTGCAGCCACTTGTTGGTGGCCCACCAAGCCAGCGGGAAGCCGATGCTGTTGGCAATCAACACCAATTTCAGGAAGTCCATCGAGAGTAGTGAGGCTAGATTGGCTACACTGGCACCCAGCACTTTCCGCACACCGATTTCTTTAATGCGTTGTTCGGCCGAGTAAGTGGCCAGGCCGAAAAGACCTAAACAAGCGATGAAGATGGTGGCCAGGGCTACCCAGATCAGCAGGGTTTGCCGACGGGCGTCTTCCAGGTAAAAGAGGGCCAGTTGCTGATCCAGAAAATGAAATTCGAAAGGCTCGTCGCCATCCGCCTTTACCAATACGGCTTTTAGTTTTTCTAAAGTTTCAGGGATGCCCTGGGCCTCAATACGGGCGGAGTAATAGTCAATCCCATGAATCGGATTCTGGTTATAGGCTACTACCAGCGGCTCAATCCGGGCGTGTAGCGACTGAAAATGAAAATCTTTCACAATCCCGATTACCCGGGCCTTGAACGGCGTATTGTCATCGTTAATGGGGCCAAACTCGCCCCCACGCGACATGGCTGGAATCTCCACCAGTTGGTCAGACGGTTTGGTAATGTTCAACAACCGGGCCGCTGTTTCATTCAACAGCACAGCCGTGGAATCCGTTGGATTGATAAAGTTGCGACCTTCTATTAAATCCACGGCAAAGGTTTTCAGAAAGTCTTTATCTGCCCCAATCAGGTAAGCAATTTTGGGAGCATCCGTTTTACCCTGGGTGTTGATCTTAACCCGGCGAATCGTTTTCCATTCACCGGGTACCCGGGAGCTAACCGATACGCTTTTCACCGAAGGAATTTTGGCCATGTCGGCTTTGATGGTCTCGAAGCGGTCCCTGGCTGCGCCGGTATTGACATCGATGACAACCAACAGGTCTTTATTGAACCCTAAGCTGGTGGTGTTCATAAACTGCACCTGCCGAAAGAGAACGATGGTGCTGATAATTAGGATCGTAGAAATTGTAAACTGAAAAATAACCAGGCCTTTCCGCAAGCTCAGACTGCCCGGCGGGTTTACTTTTATGCCTTTTAAGAGCAAAACGGGTCGCAAACCCGATAACAACAAGGCGGGGTAACTCCCCGACAACAGCCCAATCAGTAAGGCAGCGACTAAGGTCATCAGCCAGATTCGGTAGTCGGTTCCCAAACCAAGCGTCAGTTGTTTATTGACAAATTGATTCAGATAAGGCAGCCCGACATTAACCAGTACCAGCGCCAAGAGCAGCGAAATACCCGTAAGTAAGAGGGTTTCTACTAAAAATTGGGACACCAGGCTGCTCCGGACGGCACCAATCGATTTACGAACCCCGATTTCCTTTGCCCGATTTGAGGCTCTGGCCGTCGACAAATTCATGTAGTTGATGCCGGCAATGCACAGCACAAAGAGCGCCACAAATCCGAAGATGCGGATATAAAAGGGACTTCCCTGGGCCATCGCTGCCACGTTTGAATTTCGGGCCCCATCGGTTATTGCTTCTGACCCCAGGTGAATGTCGTTCAGGGACTGTAGGCTAAAAGACAGGCTGGTTCCCGGAGCTGGTTTGTCATTAGCCAGGACCAGATTAGTTAGTTTCGTGGAAACGCTTTGAGAATTTACATTGGGTTTGAGCAGTAGATACACCGAAAAATCGGTGGACGACCAGTCACTGGTCATGGTTTGCTTGAAATAATCGGTCGTCCGAAGGGAAGCTTCCGACACCAGCGAATTGAAATCGAAACTGGAATTAGGCGGATGATTTTTCAGCACACCGGTTACTTTCAAGGGTGATTCCATGTGGCTGAACTGGAGCGTTTTGCCCAGTACCTGGGTGTGACCAAACAGCCGCCGGGCCAAGTCCTGGTTAATAACGATTGAATTGGGCTCTTTTAAGGCCGTCCGTTTGTCGCCAAGTACCAACGGAAAATCAAAGATTTGCAGGAAGTTTTCGTCGGCATTGGTAATCGTCTCCTGAAAATTCACCGGGTGTTCGGGATTAATCAGGTTGGCCCTTCCGGGTCTTAATAGACGGGTTGTATTTTCGATTTCAGCCAGTACTTTCCTGGATTCCTGGGCCAGTTTATAGCTTCCTGCGGCAAGGGTGGTGGCCTCACCGTTTACCGTTTTGTGCTCAATAACCCGGTAAATTCGGCTCGCGTTGCGGTGTTGCTGATCGAAGGTAAGTTCATCGAACAAATACAGCCCAATTAACAAAAAGCAGGTAATGCCAAAGGTAAGGCCCGCCAAATTGAGGGCCGTGTAAAGCTTGTGTCGGCCCAGAGTCCGAAAAGCGATTTTGAAGTAGTTGCGCAGCATAGCCGGATGCAGGTTAGAAAGGGGTTGATATTCATTGTTATAGCCGGTCGTGTGCCGAACCGAAACCGGGGGTAATCGTTTGACGAAGAAGGGCGTCAGGCAGTGCAAAACCGCCCAGACGTACTGGCGTCGAGCTCGCGCCAGGCCCACTTGGGCCACCCGCTGGTGAAAAGCTTCGTGCAAGTCCCCCTGGAGGTATTCCCGCAGGTGTGGCGCCACGAACCATTCGAGTAAACGGTCGGCCCATTGGGGCGGTGACGAGTTTTCGGGTTGCGGGTCGGGTCGATTGGGCGTCATGGGGTTGGGTCAATTTTGGTTCATAATCCCAATAGTTGAAGTTTGGCCTGTGGAATGGCCTGCCACAACCGGCTCCGCATCTGCTGCATATCCAGCAAGACCCGGCCCCCGGCAGTTGTCAGGGTGAACAGGCGTTTGCTGCGCCCTCCCCGTTCGGCGGTCGCTCCGCCAACATGGGAAGAGAGAAAGCCCTTTTCTTCCAGTCGGTACAGAGTGGTATGCACCGCCCCAATGGTGAAACTTCGGCCGGTATGCTGCTGAAGCTGTTCACAGATGGGCACACCATAGGCCTCCTGGGTACTGGCTGCTACCACCAGTAGGACCAGTTCTTCTAGTTCGCCCAGTATAGTTTTTTTCATGGTAAGCGATTAGATATAATATCTTAAATCAAATCTGGTGCCAGTGTTGAAAACGGGCAATTCTGCACTGTGAAGCCACTGTGTGTGGTTGGGGTGGTGTCCGAATTCGTACAAATGTTGTCCATAATTGGACCAACATAGCCCCTGATCCGTAGTGATTTTATTGGTATAGTACGACTGGGCACTATTTAGGCTAGCACTAACTCGAAAGCACTTCGACAAGCTACTTACGAGACGTACAGGTTTATTACCATGCACACTTTCCTACTCTACGCAATTGACCGAAAACGGCCAATAAAAGGGAAAATGCTAGATTGAATTAAATTGTAATGCACTAATAATGGATTGTTTACTTAAGATTGGCCCCCAATTAAAATCGTTCAGTAAACCCTCCAATTCCTTTTGTAACCGCATTCGCAATTTTATAGTTATCCAATGCGATTGATCGCATACCTTGTACATGAAAGCCAAATCAACTGGCATCAAATGATATTTTGAGCACCATGAAAATGGAAGGTCAAATTTCACCGTTCAAACGTTAAGGCCTTCATGTTGTCGTTCATTTCGTAATCAATAAGCAGATGATTGGGGTCAATACCCGCCTGGATTGGCCCGACCTGGATTAGCTTATCTGGCACCATCACGGTGATACGCTGCTTTCCAAAACGGATGCGTTTTTTTTGTAAGTAGATTGGCAGGCCAGTTTTTTGTCCATTCTTGGCGGGGGCGAAGACGCCGATTTCGATCCAATCGTTCATGGGTACGTTTGTCTCCCGGCCCATACTGTCAACCCTCATCTTGCGCGCGTCTACAGTAAGCGTCACCTGCCAGGCACCGGTTTTGGTTTGTTTTGCGGTTGCCTGTTCTGTTTTCAGATCCCAGAACGTGTTTGTGGCAAACAGGTCATGCAGCAGGTAATGCAGCGAATCGGGGGTTACTGCTTGCAGTTCGCGGTAAAAGTCGAGCGTTGTCGGCAATGGATGGGCTGGCGTATACGTGCGAAGCAACTGCCTGAGTGCATCGTTGACGCGTTTTTTTCCAATGTAATTTCTTAACGCGTACAACGCAAAAGGCCCCTTGCGGTAATTCAGAAACGAGTTATTGGACCGTAGCAACGGTGGAGCCGCCCTGGACCGGGGCACCTTATACTCCTGTCGCATCTGGGATAAATAGCGGAGCAGATGCTCCCGCCCCAGTGTTTCCTCAACCACTTGCATGGCCGAGTAGGTTGCTAAACTTTCAACGAGTAAACCAGCCCCCTCAACCGCTGCGGGAGCCAGATACAAACCCCACCACTGGTGTGCCACTTCGTGGGCCATGATGTGGTAAGGAAGATCGAGGCCGCCTGGTTGAGGATTCATCAACGAATAGCCTTCCTGGTAATCAATCGTCATCGGTTCAGCATGCATGCCCCGCCCGTGGCCTGGTCGCTCCAGTACCCGGAAATGGGTATACGGATAAGCACCGAATTCCTGCGTATAATAGGCCAGCGAGGCTTGCGCGCTTTTCATCATGCGTGCTACATTGCCGGCATGGGAAGGATGGTAAAAGATCTGAATTATAACGGGCTTTACCACACGTTCAGGGCCCTGAAAGGCGTATTGATAACCCGTCAAACGGTGTACCCATTGTCGTTCCTGCACCGCATATTTCGCCGAGAAGAAGGCATATTCGTTGAGGATAGGAGCATTGGTTGCATACTGAAAATACCGACGATCTCCCTTCGTCCAGGTACGTTGCAGCGCGCCCGGCGCAACGGCAATCTGACTTTTTGAGGTACCGACAAGAGCGTCAAAACCCATAAGCTCGGCGTGCTGGTTTTCGTTGCGCGCTGCCACATCGTATAGTGAGGGTCGCTCCGCACGTGGAGGGAGCCCGTACGCCAGTCGGTCCTGGACACTGCGGATCTGGCGGTTTGCCTGGTAGCCAATGACCGGCATCCAGTCGCTGGTAATATGTGACCCATTCGCGACTATGGAGGCATCTATACCCTCATTGCTGAAGCCTGTGGGTTTGATATGCACCACGAAACGCATCTGCACGGAGTCGCCGGGAGCAAGCGGCTTTTTCAGAGAATAGATGTGGTAACCAAGTTTGTCATCAGCCACAACCGAAGAAGCCGGCCGATTAAATGAAATGGCTTCGAGCGGGTTAAACGGAATCGTAGACAGGTGGATAGAGTCAATGGCCTTGTTGCTTCGGTTAATCAGAGAAAAGGTACCTCTGATGTCGGCCGCCTGCTCTTCAGGATAGATTTCGACCTGTAACTTAGTATGGGTCAGTACGGGTCGTGCTGCATGTTCGTATCGCCCATAGCGTCGCTCGTAGTCGGCGCGCAAGGCCATTCGATCCGATTTGGTCAAATACACGTTCAGCACATTGGTGTTGTAAAACAGAAGCCCACCTGTACCGACCACAAAGGCCAACGCCACAAACAAAGCCATTTTGTGTCGGCTATACCGGTGCTTTGCCCGCTGAAACCGTGCGGTCGGGCCGCCTTCTTTGCTCCGCACCCAGAACAGGATCGCCAGTATAGCCAGTAGAACTGCCCAGGACACCCAGTATAATTTGAACCATAGCCAGGGTTTACTATACGGGTCGAAACCGCTCATATCACTGTACGACCAACCGGGATCAGATCCGTAGATCAGCAGCTTGTATTCAACGCCGAGCATAGAAGCAAAAAGCAGAAACCCGTAGGCCCCAAATGCTACCACATGGCCAATGTACTTTTGGTTCACCAACACATGGAGCACAAAGATGAGAAGAGCAAAGAGTAAGTAATTTGTTAGCTGAATGCCGAAGAGCGCCTTTACGTAAACATCGAGTTCGAACTGGTAATAGCCCATAACAAGCTGGTTGATGATGCCAGCCAGCATCAGGAAGGCAACCCAAATGGTGATGATAAGTGTAAGGCCGCCGAATTTGCCGATAAAAAGTACCCATTCGGGCGTCGGCGTGGTGTCGGAAAGCTCATGTAGCCCTGCTTCCCGTTCGCGCCAGATAAGTTCGCCAGCGTAAAAGATGATAAGCAGCGGAATGATGATCCAATGCGTTTTATAACTGCTCAACGGTGGTGTCAATACGTTGAGTACCTCCTGCGTCCGGGCCAACAACGGGACGCCAAGCCACTCCATGTATTCGGTAGCCAGCAGACCGGTGCCCAACGCTAACACAGCTACTAGTGTGAGCCCTGTCCAGCTTTTGGCTATGCTCCAGAACGACTGTCCCGCAATGGCGAGCACCTGATGGAGCTGCGTTTGGCGGGAAAAATAGCGCGGAACGTCAGGTACGTTAATCAGACTGGTATATTCAATGCGTGTATGGGTTGGCTGAGCCGCCGACGACACGGCAGCTTGTCGGCTACGAAACAGGCTCCGTCTGCTGCTACTGGCTTGGTGACTCATCTGAAAGCGGAAATAGGTGTAGACAAGCGCGCTAACAGCTATACCCAACCACGTTAGGCGGTTCCAGAGCCAGGGGCCTTCGAGCAGCACCAGTCGCGTATTTTTCTCGATCGGCGTCCAGCCTTCCATCTCAGCGATAATACTGGTGCCCAGAAGATCCATCAGTCCCCCCAACGTTTTCCATTCCAGGGCAAATCGCACGGTTGTGCCTCCAAACTGAGAAAATAGGATGATGCTGATACTGGCGATGTAGCTGGCGATAGCGCGACCACTTAAAGCCGCAACCATGAACTGAATAGCCGTGGTGGCCATACTGGTTGGTAATGCCAGGAAGGCAAAATTGGCTAGGTAAGTATCGGGACGGAACGGGCTGACAAACTGAGTTTTGGCGCCAGGGCCATAAAGCGAGCCCAAAAATCCCGCGTAAAGGGTCAATAGAAGGAGTGAATTCAGGGCCAGAGCAGCCAGAAACCGGGCTCCCAGATAGCCAAACTTGCTGACCGGCGCGGTGTAAGTAAGCGGATGCATGCGCGTTTGCACATCGCGGGTAGCCGTATCGCCAACAATCACTCCACCAATGACTACCCAGATGGCGCTACCAAAAACGGTGAAAAATGTAATAGTGCCCGGAGCGTTCAGGTACGTTCCGTCGGTGAGCGTAACCAGTCGGAGAATGATAAAGCCGAACAGGAAAAAGAAAGCAAACAGCAACCAGGTCGATACGTGGCGGAACTGGTAGCTGATCTCAAACCGAAAAATCTCCCCGAATGTCATAGCGTTATTTCCTCAATGTTGTCGCCCTCTTCCCAGTCGAGCAGGTTGTACGGGTCAATGCCTCCGCGCGCTGGCTTTTGTGCCAGTGTCACCGTGATCTTTTGCTTACCCGAGTGGATAAAGTGCTTCTGTATGTACAGTGGCTTACCTAGTTGCTCACCTGGCCTGGCAGGGGCAAAAACCCCGATCTCTACCCACTGATTTACCGGCTTTGGGCTGTCTACACCGGCGCTATCCGTAACGACTTTATGAGCTTCCACATCGAACGTCACCTGCCAGGAGTCGTCTGCCGTCTGCTTCGCCGTGGCTTGCCTAGTGTCGAACGACCAGGTCGCATTCACTTCGAACAGGTCATGCAGCAGGGGCTTGAGCGAGTCGGGAGTAACTGTCTGAAGCTCCCGGTACAGGTCGAGGGTCGTGGCCAGCGATGATACTTTTTTCGTTATCAGCGTGCGGAGTGCTCCGTTGACCCGTGCTTCACCAATGTATTCGCTGAGGGCATACATTGCATAAGGCCCTTTGCGGTAATTGGCCCAGGGGTCCATGGCGCGAAGCAGCGGAAGCCCTGTACGCATGGGTGGCCAGGGTTCAGGTTCACGCATGATGCGCATAAACCGTCGCAGGGCTTCGCGACCTTTTACCTGCTTCACCAGTTGCATGGCAGAATACCAGGCCAGGCTTTCGGAAATGACGCCACCTCCCTCTGCTAAAGCGGGCTTGAGCTGCACACCCCACCACTGATGCCCCATTTCATGGGCCACAATTTCGAAGATCGCGTCGAAACCGTTGCCCTGTGGGTCAAGCTGGAAAAAGCCTTCCCCGCCGGTTATCACGCCACTCCCGTCGACACCCATTCCCATGAAGTTGCCGGGCTGCTCAACAAGTTGCATGAATGAATACGGGTAAGGCCCGAACTGCGCCGAATAATACGTCAGTGCCGCCCGCACACTACGCAGTAGACGCTCCAGGTGCTCTTTATGCCCCGGATGAACGTACACCTGAATGTCCACAGCCCGCCCTGCTACCGACGGAGACGTCCATTGCTCCCGATGCACGGCATAGTTGGCCGAGAAGAAAACGTCCCGCCCATTGATCGGTACGTCGCTGCCATACTGGAAATAGCGTCGCCCTGCCTTACTCCATGTACGGCGTAAAGCGCCCGGTGCCACGGCTGTTTCATCTCCATCGGTACTAATAATCGCGTTGACAGTTGCTGCTGCCCCCGCCGACACACCCGGATCAATGTCTCCGGGCGGGGGTAGGGTGACCTGGCGGAGCAGTCCGTACTTACGCCGGTCCTCGGCGCTCCATAGCTCGCGCATAGGCTGGTAGCCAATCACCGGCAGGGCCTCGCCCGTTAAATAGGTGCCGTTCTCGACAATACCCTGCCCTGCTCCGCTGCTGCGGAGGCCATCGTTGCGGAACCCGCGCGATTCGAACTTAACCTCGAAGCTGAGCGTCAGCGAGTCGCCGGGCCTGAGTGGTTTGTCCAGCGCGTATATGAAGTGCCCGAGTTTATCATCGGCCACTACGACACGGGTCTGGCGGTCGAACGATAGGCGCGTTTTGACGTAAAAAGCGGGTTCCAGATGGATGGCGTTGATTGGCACTGCACTACGATTGACCAGCCGGTAACTCCCCTGAATCGTTGCGGTTCGCTGTTTGGGGTAGATGTCCACATTCAGATTCGTAGCCACACGCGTCGGTTGTGGAATGCCCTCGTATTTTCCGTATAGCCGCTCATAATCGGCCCGGCGTTGTGTTACTTCGCCATCGATGACGTACTCATGGAGCACATTGGTGTTGTAGAAAATGAAACCGCCCAGCAGGAGAACGAGTCCCCCCGCGAACACGGCGACACCAGCTGTTGCCCGTGTGTAACGGAGCCGCGCGGTTTTCAGCCGCCTGCCCAGATCAGCGTCGTTACCACGTACCCACAGCAGTCTGGCACCCACGGCTAGCAGGATTGCCCAGGCAACCCAATACAGTCTGAACCAAAGCCAGGGCCAAACAGACTGGCCAAAGCCGCGCATATCCGTTAGTGACCATTCTGGCCCGGAAGCATAGACAAGCAGATGATGTTCGATGCCGATGAACGACGAGAAGACCATCAGCATATACACAACAAGGGCGACCAGTTGCCCTACGTATTTCTGATTTACCACCGCCTGAATTGTGATGGCGAGGGTGGCGAACAGGAGATAATCAACCAGTTTAAAGCCCAGCAAGACCTGCATGTATCGCAGAAGCTCGACATGATGATAGCCCTTTATCACCTGAACGGTAAGGCCAACTATGGTGATGATCACCATCAAGGCGGCAAGAACCAGTCCCAGACCGGTGAGTTTGCCCAGCAGTAGAGCCCATTCCGGCACTGGTGTCGCATCAACGTTACTACTCATGCGGGCATCCCGTTCCTGCCAAACCAGCTCACCCGAAAAGTAGATGATCAGGAGTGGCACCATCACCCAGTAGTTCGAAGGTGAGGTGAGCACACCTGTCAGGTGTTTTGTCAGGAGGTAAGGCGTTCGCGGTAGCAGCGATACCCCCCAGTGCTGCATTCCCTCCAGCACCATAAACGTCAGTAAAAGTGGAAAGGCGACCAGCAGGAAAAGGCCGCCGGGACTCGTCGCAATCAGGTGAAATGAACTCCGCGCCATCGTGATTGTCTGACGCAGATTTGTTGTGAAGCCGAACGTCTGGGGCGCATACGGCACCGGCAACGTACCTACTGACAACGTACCTGAAGCAATCGGCGCTTTTATTGTAAACCAGCGGGTTACCCAGCTTAACCAATAGGTGGCAGTTCGGTGAGCAAATCGAAAGCGTAGATAGATGAACGAGAGCGTTCCGAGGGCGATGCCGATCCACAACAACCGATTCCACAGCATTGCGCCTTCGAGGGTGAACATCCGAACGTTCTTCTCGACAATGGTCCAGTTCGACATCATCTCGTTCATGATGGCCATGATACCGATGGGGTCTGCCAGCAGTGCCCCTTCGTGTAGGCCGGACGTATAGAGTGTCAACGTCACGGGGTACGAAAGGAAGAACAAGATCAGACTTCCGAGATAACTTGCCATTGGCCGACCGCTGAAAAGCGTAGCAGAGAATTGGAAAGTCGTGGCCACCAGCGCGTTACTTAAACCAATGAACCCATACGCAGCCAGGTACGCCATCGGGCGGAATGGGCCTACTATGTCGGGATTGGCACCAGGCCCGTACACTGCCAGCAGACTACCGATCTGCACACCAAGCAGAATGAGCGCGTTTAACGCAAGAGCCGCCAGTAAGCGCCCAACGATATACGCAGCTTTGCCGACGGGCGTTGTGAACAGGAGTGGATACATCCCGGTTTGTACGTCTCGTCCTGCTGCTTCACCCGCTATGGCTGGCGCAAGCAGTAACCAGATCTGGCAACTGAAGACCGTGACGGCCGTGATAATAAACGGCGAGTTGAGAATAAAGTCCTGGGGAAGCGTAACAGGAATGATCGCTATTCGGGTAGCGCAAAAAGCAAATACAACCATTACCATCATGAAGAGCCAGGGCCAGGGACGGCGCCCCTGATAAGCCAATTCGTAGCGAAAAATTTCCCGGAATTTCATGTTAAGCCTCATTTGCCTGTTGATCATTCTGCTGGCCACCCTGAGAATCAGCAACACGACCTGCCATCATATGGTCTGCCATCACAGAGAAATAAACATCTTCGAGATCGGGCTGAACGGGGTCAAACATAGCGGGTGTTTCCTCGCTGTAGACATGCACGACCGTGCGTCCGCCCAGCAGTTTGGTAGAGATAATCGTATGCTCCCGCTCCAGTTGGGCCAGTTCATTCTTCGCTATTACTTTTTGCCAGATTCGTCCGTGCAGGGCGTTCATGGCTTCCAGTGGTTCTGCCTCATGCAGAATTTCTCCCTTGTTGATAATGGCCATACGCGTACATAACTCGCTGACGTCTTCGACAATGTGAGTCGACAGAATCACCACGCTGTTCTCGCCAAGCTCACTTAACAAATTCAGGAATCGCACCCGTTCGGCGGGATCGAGCCCGGCCGTTGGTTCGTCGACAATCAGGAGTTTCGGGTTACCAAGCAGGGCTACGGCCACCCCGAACCGTTGCCGCATCCCGCCGGAATAGCCACCCAGCTTTTGATGCCGCACATCCCACAGGTTTACTTTCTGGAGCAGGGCTCCGACAACTTCCCGGCGAGATTTACGCTGGGAAAATCCCTTGAGTATGGCAAAATGATCCAGCAACTCCTCCGCTCTGGCTTTCGGATAGACGCCGAACTCCTGGGGTAGATAACCGAGCGTTTGACGCACCTGCTCGGGCTGGTTCACTACGTCGATGTTGCCCAGATGGACACTGCCTTCATCCGGTTCCTGTAAGGTAGCCAGAATGCGCATAAGCGTCGATTTGCCCGCCCCGTTCGGACCAAGCAGGCCGTACATACCGTTGGGAATGGTGAGCGTTACGTTTTTTAGTGCCTGTACCTCGCCCCCGCGGCCCTTTGTATACGTTTTGGATACGTTACGAATTTGCAATTCCATAATGCCTCTATAGCTTGTTTTTTAGATTCTCGCGCGGTGGCTCAATCGGCCCCTGCGCCAACGTCACTCGTGTACTGGTAATCGGTGAGATGCTGATGATCGATACAACCAGCGTCAATAGGGTGGTAACTAATCGGTTCATGTTCATAGATTGAAAGCTACTTTGAAATTCAAAGTTTATGGATAAAAAAATAGGCGTCTCCACCCGACTAACTGACTATTCAGTAATTCCCTTAATCAGTTTCTCCAAGGCATTTAAATGGTCGCTAAAGGCTTTCCGGCCAAGTTCCGTAGCAGCATAGGTGGTGTTTGATTTTTTGTCAATAAATAATTTTTCCACCTTGATAAACGCTTCTTTCTCCAATGATTTGAGATGGCTTGCCAAGTTTCCGTCTGTCACATCCAGAAAGTCTTTCAGTGAATTAAAATCAAGCGTATGATTAACCGCCAGGGCTGCCATGATGCCGAGCTTGATCCGGCTTTCAAATGCCTTCTGTAAACCATTGATCGATATCTTCACCTTTCGTACCAGTAATGCATGTAAATGCCATACGCAATATGGGCTACGCCAAAGCCTAACGCCCAACATACTAATCCGTAGGCAACGAAGTAGGTACTAAATAAGCCTAGTCCAATCTGAATAAGCCCTAAACTTTTTATTTCTTCATACGTGAACTGGCTGGCATTATATAAGGCTATTCCATAAAATAATAAGGCAAATGGGGCCATTAGGCCAATAAATCCTTTAGCAATCAAAATAATAATTAGCAACCCACCCGTAATAAGCGGTACTGCCATGTTGATTAGCAGTCGCTTAACTAGCGCATTCCAGAGCTTTTCGCCCCGTTTAGCCGCCTTATTAGACGAAAGAAAAATGGCTGTACTAATAGCCAGAAATAAGACGAAGAGAGCTACTAAAATGACTTTAGGTAAGTTAGCTGATTGCGTACTGCTGTAGATGAGTTCATCCGGATTAAACTCAAAAACGGTATAGGCAACGTAGGCACCTGTCAAAGCATACAAACCCGCCATGATGCCCGCCCAGCCAGCCAGCGACAGAAATTTTGAGGAACGCTCCATGATGGAGCGTATCTGGGCTATATCCCGAATATAATCCTGCTCTTCGTTCATTTAGATTCACTTTGAAATTCAAAGTAAAGGCAAAAATTACTGTTGTACAAGCGATGTCAGCTAAATAATTTCTGAAAATGCTCAATCCAGCGCCCGCATTGCCTGTAGTGATTCATCGCAAGAGATTCCTCATACAAGAATAAGTGTCAACCTGTCTTAGCCCGCTATAAGTTTACCTTACTCCTCTTCCAGCTGGACCATATTATCGTCGAGTCGAAGGTCGATCATTAGAAAGTTAGGATCAATGCCACCACGATCAGGCTTTCGCGGCACGGTCACATTTATGGTCTGTTTACCAGACTGAATGCAGTGCATCTGAAGGTAGAGTGGCTTGTCTGCCCCTTTCTCATACAAGCCCACTTCCAGCCAATCATTCATCGGCATTTCATGTTCAGTACCAATACTATCAATGAGTACCTTTTGAGCCTGGACATTCATCGTTACTTGCCACTGGCCTGCTTTAGTCTGCGCTACCGCAAGTTTCTCTGTTTTCAGGCGCCAATACATATTTTTCTTAAACAGATCGTTCAACAGGTAATTCAAGGAGTCGGGAGTCACCTGTTGGATCTCCTGATAGAGATCAAGGGTAGTTGGCAGTGGTAGCGCTCCTGAATGGTGCTTTTGGAGCAGGCTCCCAAGTGCACCATTCACCTCTTCTTTACCTAGGTACTTACTCAGGGCATATAGGGCAAGCCCACCCTTTCGATAGTATAAAAAGTCTTCATTGGCCTGAAGTAAGGACGCGGATGCCAGTGAACGGGGCAGTTCATACGAAGAATGCAGATAGGTAAGGTATCGTCGCAAATGCCTTTCACCATAGGCTTTTTCCAGAACCTGCATACCGGAATAAACGGCAAGCCCCTCAATCAGAACACCCCCTCCTTCGACATTAGCAGGTGTTAATCTGGAAAGTCCCCACCACTGGTGCGCTACTTCATGAGCCAATATATAATAGGGTAGGTCAAAACCATCAGGCCCATCATCGGGATTCATCAGTGAATACTGTTCTCCATAATAGATGATGCTGGCATCCGCACTGGCTCCCCCCCCATTACCGGCCCGCTCGATTACCGTGAAATGCCGGTACGGGTATGGACCAAACTGCTCCGTATAATAGGCCATCGACGCTTTTACGCTCTGGAGCATCCGATCAATATTGAGAGCATGGTCTGGATGATAATACATCCTGATCGAAACGCCATTCCACTCCTTTTCCTGCACCCTGTATTTCCCTGATAAGATGGCGTACTCACCCCCGATAGAAGTATCCGTTTTGAAATGAACATAGCGCCGATCGCCTGCTGTCCAGGTCCGGAGCAAAACACCCGGTGCGACGGCTACTTCACCTTTTACCGTACTGACAATAGCTTCAAAAGTAGCCTGATCGGTGCTGGCTGGCTTTTTACGGGCCTCCCGATCATACAGCGAAGGTATAACAGGGCGTGCTGCAAGCTTATACGTTTTCCGAATGACCGCATCAGTAAGTTCCCGGTAGGGTTGGTAGCCAATGGCGGGCATTAGGTCGTAATTAGTGAAGTAAGTACCATTCTTTACCACCAAAGTGTTTGTGCTGCTATTACCGAATCCATGCTGCTGATAGTGTACGATAAAGTTTAGCTGTAGTGAATCGCCTGGCCGAAGAGGTTGTTTCAGGGCATAAATGTGGTGGATCAGTTCGTTATCGATTCGAACGGCAGCAGCGGGCCGATTAAACGTTACCTCAGAAAACGCGATGCCCGAAACACTCCCTACATGAATAGAATCGATGGGTAGTGTACTGGTATTAACCAGCGTATACGCGGCCCGGATCTTGACGTGCTGCCGTTCGGGGTAGATATCGACGTGCAGTTTTATCGCCTTTAGCTGGGGTTGCGGGGTGTTTCGGTACTGCCCGTACCGTCGTTCGTATTCCGCTTTCCGTTCAGCAAGGTCGGCGCTGCTTTGGTACTCGTTAAGCACGTTCGTGTTATAGAAAATGAAGCTACCCAGGGAAAGGATAAGGCCTAGAGCGAGTAGGGTGATCCACGCTGTTGAGCGGGAGAAACGGCGCTGTGCTACCTTCAGACGTTCTTTCAGACGTTGTTCTCTTCCCCGTGCCCACAGTAATCCCGCCCCTACTGCAAGCAACAAAGTCCAGGCTATCCAATAAACTTTAAACCACAGCCATGGCCCAAGTGTAGGCCCAAAGCCACGCATATCGCTGTACCACCATCCCGGATCTGCTCCGAAAATGAGCAGACGGTGCTCGACTCTGAATAGGGAAGGAAAGGCCATGAGGCTGAAAACTAAAAGCATTACCAGGTGACCTATCTGTTTTTGATTCACCACGACGTGTACCACCAAGGCAAGCAAGGCAAAGAGCAGGTAATCTATTAGCTGAAGTCCAAAGAGCGTCTGCAAGTACAAGCCTATCTCCAAGCCATCGTAATCCAGGCCTAACTGCATCGCTATACCTCCTGCCATCATCAGTACCAACCAGGCTATGAGAATAAGGCCTAACCCCAGAAACTTGCCGGTCAGGAATACCCATTCCGGTACGGGTGCTGCATCAGCCAGATCACTGAAGCCTGCATCCCGCTCCTGCCAGACAAGCTCACCCATGAAGTAGATGATCATTAGCGGAATAATGCCCCATGGGGTGCTCAGGTTACCAACAGGAGGAGTTAAGTAGGCTAACACCTGCCGGGTAACTGGCAGCATCGGAATGTCAAACTGAGTCATAATTCGGTAGCCGAATATGGCAGAGACCAGGGCAATAGCACCAACACCCGTAAGTCCTACAGGGTGCCTGGCTAGTTTGGTAAACGATATCCACGCAATCCTGAGCGTCTGACGCAGATAAGTCGCTACGCCGAACGTTCGCTGAACGGACGGAACCCTAATCCCTGTAGCTTTAGCTACCGCAGGTTCAGCAGCCGTTTTGTCCTGTACATTTGTCCGCCATATAAAACGACTCCACCAGCTATCCGTTACAACAGTAGCCAACTTAAAGCGAACATAGGTAAGCACCAACGTCCCTATAGCGACACTCAGCCACAAGACGCGATTCCAAAGAAATAGGCCATCCAGCGTAACGAGACGCGTATTTTTCTCACTTGCCGTCCAGGTTGCCAGATCGCTGCCTATAATACCGGCAACACCTACCGGATCCACTAATTTCACCAGGTCCCAGTTTCCGAAGAGCTTTGCCGTAGCGACGGCAAAAACCTGAGCAACAAGGGCCAACAGCAAGCTGGCCAGATAACTAGCCATTACCTGGCGGCTCAGTGCCGCCAGGCCGAACTGGAGTGCTGTGGCTATAAACGTATTCGGTAAGGCAATTAGGAAGTAGACACTCAGATATGCCCATGGCCTGAAGGGTAATAATGCCTCCCCATCCAAACCTGGCACGTAAAAGGAAAGCAGCACACCCAACGGCAACGAAAGGATCAGAATGGCATTCACGGCAAAGGCTGCCAAAAACCGCCCACCCAGGTAATCACGCTTCGTAACCGGCGTTGTGAAGGTAAGCGGATGCATGCGCATCTTCACGTCCCGCGCGGCCGCTTCTCCCGCTATGGCTGCTCCGATGACCAGCCAGATTAAGCCACCAATGACCGTGATGGCCGTAATGTGGAAGGTATTGTTCGCGTATATACCGTCCCCCGGTGAGATGAGCAGATTCATCACGAGGGTAAACAGGAGAAGGACTGCTCCATAGAGCCAGGTGGTGATGCGCTGCACTAGATAGGTGAACTCAAAACGAAAGATCTTCCAGAGCTTCATCGTGCGATCTCCCGTTTTTGGTTTCCAATGTGGCCGGCCATGGTACTGAAATAAACATCCTCCAGGTTCGGCTCCACCAGTTCAAACCCGTTGCCGGGCATTTCAGGGTTGTACACGTGCGCCAGGGTGCGGCCACTGAGCAGTTTGGCCGAAATGACCGGGTGCGCCTGCTTCAGCGCATGCAGATCCTGTTTATCGGTCAGTTTGCGCCAGATGTGACCTTTCAGAGCGGCCACGGCCGACAGTGGCTGCGCTTCCAGTAGAATTTGGCCCTGGTTGATGATGGCCATGTTGGTACACAGCTCAGAGACGTCGTCCACGATATGAGTGGAAAGAATGACGACGCTGGCCTCTCCCAATTCGCTGAGCAGGTTGAGGAAACGAACCCGCTCAGCGGGGTCAAGACCGGCCGTTGGCTCGTCGACGATCAACAGTCGGGGGTTGCCCAGCAAGGCCACCGCCACGCCGAAGCGTTGCCGCATGCCGCCGGAGTAGCCGCCCAACTTCTGCTTGCGCTTGTCCCACAGATTGGTTTGTTTGAGTAAGACCTCGGTGGTTTCTTTTCGGGCAGCCCGGGATGTAATCCCTTTCAGTACCGCGAAGTAGTCTAGCAGGCTCTCCGCCGTAGCTTTGGGGTATACGCCGAATTCCTGGGGCAGGTAGCCCAACGTTTGGCGCACGGCGTCCTTCTGGTTCACCATATCGATGTCTCCCAAAAACAGTTGCCCTTCATCAGGTTCCTGCAGCGTAGCGAGCGTGCGCATGAGGGTTGATTTTCCAGCGCCGTTCGGACCCAGTAGCCCATACATACCCGGCGGAATGTCCAGTGATATATTGTTCAATGCTTCTACTCCATTCGGGTACGTTTTGGAGACATTGCGGATGGTTAGGCCAACGGGGTGATTATCCATTTTATCGGATTTGCTTCGATTCATCGGTTAACAGCAGGGACGTGAAGCTCCTTGTCCGGCGCTTTCTTTCGTTAGTTTGGCACGAAACAATGGTTGCCCCGTCAGAAAGCGAAACGCGATATACGAAAGCGGTGAAGTAATCGACAAAGTATGGCTTTGCTGCCACCAAAGCGATTGCAGGTTCTTTTTCACCGCTCGTAGAGTAGAAAGAGCAATTGGTCGAGAAGCTGGGGTGAGTATGGCCGGAAAAAATAACTTTGTTTTATGAAGCGCGTCAAAAAAATCTTCTGGCTGACTCACCTAGTTGTCTGGGTCTTGTTCATCTTGCTGGTGGGTGGTCAACTGGGGCATGACAATGATGTCTACTGGCTTAGCACTACGGCCGGATTTATTGCGACTTGCCAGTATGTTTTCTACAGCCATTTCTTTGTATTGACTTGGCATACAGGGAAGAGAAAGGACAAGCGCTATTGGCTCCGACTGACGACAATCGTCTTGACCGGGCCGGTTCCGTTTTTGCTCTTCCGCCACACACCGCTGGATTTTGGGAATTACTTCATGCACCTGGTCTCCACAGTACCCATCTTTCTCTGTCTAAGCTGGCTTGCCCGGGTCACCGAGAATCTGGTACTCAACACCATCCGGAAAGAGCAATTGGAAAAACAGGCTGTGGAGGCAGAGTTGTCTTATCTAAAATCGCAGATTAACCCGCACTTCCTATTCAATACCCTCAACAACATTCACACGCTGGTGTATAAACAGGCCCCAGCCGCCCCTGAGGCAATCATGCACCTGGCCTCGTTGATGCGCTACATGATTTATGAGTCCAATGCGTTCACGGTTCCGCTGGTCAGGGAGATGGACTATTTGCAGGATTATATGAGTTTGCAGCAGCTCCGCTACAAGAACAGTCCGGTGGTAGACCTACAGATCGAGGGGGAGACAGCCTCCTGCTCCATTGCTCCATTGCTGTTCATCCACCTGCTGGAAAATGCTTACAAACACAGCCCCGCCCGGCTGGAACCTGGCGACCTGAAGGTCAGGGTAGCGATAAACGAAGATAGCCTGGGCTTCTGCGTGCAAAACCCAATCGGAGGCCGTTCGGCTACTCCGCTGGAAGAAACTGGTGGCATCGGGTTGACCAATGTCCGCAAACGGCTGTCGTTGTTGTATCCTGACCAGCATACACTGACCATTCGGAATACCGGCGAAACGTTTACGGTCAATCTTACCATCCACACTCTTTACTCAAAAGTCTATGAACCCAAAGCTCACCTGCTCGATCATTGAGGACGAGTATTTAGCCCAGGAAATACTGGAAGAATACATCCGAAAAGTCTCTTTCCTGGAGTTGAAAGGGTCCTACGTGAGCCCTTTTGAGGCCGCCCCTCAGTTGGCGGAAGATAAACCAGACCTCCTGTTTCTGGACATCAACCTGCCGGATCTGGATGGGCTACGTTTCATCCCAATGTTAACCCCAAAACCCATGATTATCCTAACAACTGCCTATGATCAGTATGCACTGAAAGCGTATGAATTAGAGGTGAAGGATTACCTGTTAAAACCTTTTACGTTCGAGCGGTTTTATAAAGCCGTTTTACGCCTATATCAGGAACAAAGTCCCCGGCCTGCTGTGGAAAGGAAGGAGGAAATAGCTAAAACGCAGAATGAACAGGCGACTATTTTTCTGAAGGTCGGCCACCGCATTCAGAAAATAGCTACCCGCGATATTCTCTTTGTGGAGGGGATGAAAGACTATTTGCGAATTCATTCCCGGGAGGAGAAGATCATGACGCTGCTGAACTTTGCCAAACTGGAAGAGCTGCTACCGGCTCAGGATTTTGCCCGGGTGCACAAGTCGTTTCTGGTCGCTATTGATAAAATTGACCACATCGAGAAAAACAGGATTCAGATTGGAGACCAACTCATTCCGATCAGTGATACCTATGCCGAGGCTTTTTATAAACTGCTGAAGGGATTACAGTAGGCTGCGTTTGTACTTAATTTTCGTTGGCCTATCTTTAGTAGTTGAGCTGCTACATCTGACTGGACATTAAGTTAAGGACGATCTAACTTAGTGGACCGCCCGGCGGCCCGGCATGAAAACAAGGAGACAGTACGAACGCACGGGCGGTCCCGGACGAAATCAAAAAGAAGGCCTTTAGTCAATCTTAAATAAGGCTCGTGGCTGTTGCACAACTCATCTGGGCCATCATAATCGTTCAAATAAGCTGCATTCTCGTTGTTGTTCTATCGTCTTTAGGGCTTAAATTGTGCTCAATAGAAGCGGATTCTAGTGGATACC
Organism: Spirosoma profusum; assembly: GCF_014699005.1. GTDB lineage: Bacteria > Bacteroidota > Bacteroidia > Cytophagales > Spirosomataceae > Spirosoma > Spirosoma profusum. Next base: position 92,063 of record NZ_JACWZY010000021.1, on the reverse strand, counting down.
TTGCCGACTGGGAGTTGTGCAACAGCCACGCTCCTGCTTAAGGCGAAGAGCTGAACTTATTAAATGGAGCATTTTTAGCGACCGACATCCATGAATTAGTGCTTAACTACTCTGCCAGGGAATAGGCTTTCTTCTCTTTTCACTACTCCGGCACTGTCGGAATGCCAATCCAGGCCGGGCCTCACCACCGCCCGTGCGGGCCCGGCCGCATCTGTCTACTTTCAGCTGACGACATACACGTACGGCTTACACCGCTCCATTGCAGAAACATTTATTAGCAACGTATGTCCTTCTTCTCGCAACTCCTAGTCGGTCGTTACAGGGTCGGTCGTCATGGTGTCGCCCAATAAAATTCATTGTCTCGCTAGCGTCATAACCTTCTAATGAATGGTTTATCGTTTTTACTCGGCTTTTAAAACCTTTACCGGCTCAATTTGCCCCGCTCGAATGGTTTGGGATAGGACCGTCAGTAGTCCGACCAGGGCAACCGAAATAAAGCCTATGCTTATATTGATAAGACCCAAATCAAGATAACTGCCCAGTTCTTTCCTGAGTAAATCACCACAAAACAAGCCAGCGGGAACACCAATAAGGCCAGCAAGTAGCATAAGAAGACCAAAATTCTTGGTAACTATCCACACCAATTTTATATTGTTTGCTCCTAATATTTTTCGTACACCCAGTTCTTTCGTGCGCGTTTCTACCGAGTAACTGGCGATGCCTAAAATGCCCAACGCAGCGATGATCATCACAATCAGGGCAGAGCCTCCCAAAATTTCCATTTCTCCACTGATTTCTCCATTGATTTCTCCTGAATAACGATACGCTTTTAAGTTATAAAGATTGGCCGTTTTCTGGGGAAAATGCTCTTTCCATACCGATTGAATAGCCTTGATCGCTTCCAGTTCTGTATCGGGCTTTATTTTTATGGTCAAGGTGGTTATTTCTTGGGGCAAATACCGATACAGTAAAGGGCGTTGTTGGCCAATAAGCTCATTGGGTAGGATGCCAATGACTTGTACAGAGGCAGAGTCCAGCAAGAGATTCTGCCCCACTAGGGTCTCCGATTTAGAGGCCAATAATGTTGCGGCAGCTTCATTCACCAACACATATTGCTCCGTACGTTGGGGCATAGTTTCAGGAAAATTTTGCCCGGCTAGTAAGCGGATACCTTCTGTTTCAATTGCTTTTGGGTCAATACTTACGTAATGTATTGCCAGCGTTTTATCGTTTATCGTTACCGAATCTTTACCCAGTTTAAGGGGCTCATAATACCAGTTGGTGGCCAACGTCTTTTCTACCTGACTTAGCTGACTTAGTTCGGTTTGCAGGTTTTGATAGTGTTCACCTTTCAAATCCAGTGTCAGCACATTGGATGGCACAGTTGAGCGGATGATTGCCTTGTTTTTTCGATCATAATCGGCTACGATGACAACCAAGATCATAAACAGGATGGTCACCGAAAATTGAACGACAATCAACGCTTTGTAAACAGCAACACCCCGGAACAGCTTTATATTCTTCATTTTACGCAAAACCTGTATAGGCTCAAACGCTGACAATAGCCAGGCCGGAAGTGCTCCTGCCACTAAGCCGGTGATCAGGGCGTAGGTTATCAAGCTTACTACTAAGGCTATATCCCAGGAGAATGTCACATCATCCATATCGGGTATATAGTGGGCTAAAACAGTAACACAGGGCACGGTAAAGGCCAACGCCAACAGGGCAACCAGGGTCGATTCCATTAAAAATTGACCGATAACTTGTCCTCTTGTGGCGCCTATAGTTTTGCGAACACCGACTTCTTGCGCCCGGGAGAAAGCACGCGCCAAGGCCAAACTGATATAATTGAAAGCCGCTAAAAGGGTCAACGATAGAATGATGACTAGCTGCGTTTTTACGTCTTCCCAACTCGTGCCCGCATGGGGGTTATTTTTAAGATCGATTTTTCCAGGGGTAATCTCTTCGATGGGTTGTGCCAAAAATTGAAGATGGCTCTTATCCAATGTCCGAGTATAGTGCTGGAGCGTTGCATTCAGTTGCTCTACATTACCCTCTGATTGTAAACGGGCATAAATGGCTGAACTCTTGAAGCCTCCCCAATCTTGTGAACTCGTAGGGATGGCTCCTTTTTTTTCCAGCAGTTCAGCAGCACGAATGGATAACATGGCCTCAATGGGCAGATGGGTTTCTAAAGGCGGGTCCTGGATAATTCCCCCAACGGTAAAATAGCCTAACTTTTCAAACTGAACCGTTTGTCCTACCGCATTAGTGTTGCCAAATAGTTTTTTGGCTGTTTTTTGGGTTAAAAAAAGAGTGGTGGGATTATTGGTCAGGCTTTGTGCATTACCTGACAACAGGTTAAAGCCAAACACATCAAAAAAAGAAGGCTCTGAAAATTTCAGGTCAATCGGTACATCCCCTTTGTCGGTTTGCAGGTTATGTTTTCCGGCCAGGCCTACTTTAACCGTTTTTTCCACCAAGGAGACGCTTCCAAGTTGAGTTGCCAAGGGCAATGGAGCAGTTGCCCAGTTGGTTTGTACCCCCTCGGTTGTTTCCTGGGTGAGTATGCGTACGAGTTGATTTAATTTTGGATGAAACTGGTCGGTATCAAACGTGGCTTTCAGGCCTGTAAACAGAATAACGCCAACGGCCATACTCAGTGACAAGCTCAGGATATTGACTAGGGAAAACAGTTTGTTTTTCCACAGGGTGCGCCAGGCGATTTTAACGTAGTTGCGAATCATATCCGGATGAAGTAAAGATGGCGAGGGGTATTCAGGGGTAAAGTAAGGACGGGTGGTAGCCCGTCGCTTGGGGAAGGGCTCTTTTTGCCGGTTGGCCAGGCTGGCTACTCGACGCCGTAGATAATAGGGTCGAATGACCTTCAGTGCTTCCAGACCATACCAGAAGCGGGCTCGCCAGGAGCCGACCTGGCCCACTTGCTGGGCAAATTGCTCGTGCAGATCACCCTGCAACTCTTCCAGCAGATCAGTGGGCGTCAACCAACTGAGCAGGCGGTCGGCCCAGCGGGGTGGCCGGGCCGACGTTCGGCGCTGAGGCTGAGGTGTTGGGTCGAATAAAGACTTGTTCATCAGTTAGGAAAAGAACGGGGTGGGTAAAGCCTCCCAAAATCCCATCCGCAGTTGACGCATCTCCCGCAGTACTTGCTGACCAGCGGCCGTCAAGGTAAATAAGCGTTTGCGCCGACCGCCCCGGGCCAGGGTAGCTCCACCTAATTCCGAGCCGACGAGGCCCTTCTCCTCCAGGCGATACAAGACCACGTGCACCCCCGTCACGGAGGTGGTTCGGTGGGTTCGTTGCTGGAGTTCATCGGCAATGGTGACGCCATAGGCTCCCGTGGGATGTTGTTGCAGAAGGGCCACGGCGAGTAAGACCAATTCTTCAAACTCGCCCAGATAGGTTCGACTCATACCAAATAGGCTTAAAAGGCATATTTCTTTGATACTTGTTGAACAAATAGAGTGCCAATTTGATAACTGTTTAATTTTCAGTGGTATAGTTTAATGGATATTGAGTATATGTCCGAAACCGTACAAAAGATGTCCGGTACTAGGTAGTCTTGGACCATTTAGTATGATCTCCAATTTACATCTGGGAATATGCTCACGAAAGGCTCATTAGCTATCCACCCTTTCTTTTGAAAGACCAAACCGGGCTAGCATTTCCCCCACACCGGGAATCTTGCCACTGCTCAAAATACTTTGTTGCTCAAGAAGCTGCTCGACCTTTGTTTCATACGCTTTATCTCCGCCTAGTTGCCGAATACAATTGACCGTAAAGTGGTTGCTAAAGCCCATGTGTAACATCGCCGACAGGTACAGATTCCGACTCCAGCTGGCCTGATAGACCTCCGACAGTTCACCACTTAACAGCGCTAACAAATGTTCCTTGCCATCAATGACCAGGTTTAGCTGTTGACTTTGCCAGTAGGCCAATACCTGGGGCATATCCAGTACGGTTAGCTTTGCTCCTCTGATCTCGACCGGCTGGTAGACCTGCAGGTACACCTCGATGCCCCGGTCAATGGCCTGATCGATATCCGGTCGAAGCGTTTTAACCAACTTAGGGAAAAGATCCAACAAGGCAATGGTCGTACAATTTCTTAACATCTGCCGACACCGGCTAAGAACCAGGTCCACCGACTGTAGCTGATAACTTCTTTCGTCGTAGGTTTCGCGTTTGGGCTGCTGGAAGAGTTCCCGGGCTTGCCTGGTTTTGCGCTGGATCCCCGCTTCCACTAAATCACATAACTCTTGGATAGAAACCGCTTTGCAGCGTCGGTTCTTTTCGTCCTCTACCAGCACAGCGCCTTTCTTAGCCAGACTATCCAGCGCTTTGTAGACATTAGCGGTGGGTTTACCCAGTTGCTTCCCCACTTTATAACCTGTCAGGGCATCTTCCTGCAAGAGTAATAAATAGACGTCCGCTTCCAAGTCATTCAACCCCAGTGAAATGAGGAGTTCCTTTTGTTGTGCCATCTCCGATTCTTTCGCCAAATAAACCCGTTTTTAGCATAAAATTATCGTATAATATTTTGCTACTAATATTTTTCACTACTTTTAACTCACACTTAAATTCGCCTGCTAATCGCTCGCCGATCGCTTGGCAGGCAAGCACCCAAGTAGCAATTTATAGCGATTGGTCTAGGTGAATTAACCCTATTTTCAACGATTAAATGAGTAAATTACTAATACCCTTGTTGGGTCTTGGAGTCATTTGGTACATCAGTACGGTACGCCTTAAGCTCTCGGCCAGGGATGACTTACAGTTAGTAAAACCGGCTGGGCTCAGGTTAGTGGGGTGGATCGGGATTTGGCTTGTGTGGATGATGGGCACTGATTGGCTGATGAACTGGCGGGGTACCTGGGATTTTAGCCCTTGGGCCAGACAACCCCTGTGGCTATCGATTGTCAGGGTATTAAGCGTCTGCCTGGTCGGCCCCCTACTGGAGGAATTGGTATTCCGGGGCTTATTGTTTGTTAAGTTGGGGCACTGGGGTTTACCAAAAGGGCTATCCATTATTCTTCTTTCAGCCATCTGGGCCGTTATCCATCTGGATTATGAGTGGTCGGTGATTAGCCTACTATTTCTCAATGGAATCATTTTGACTCTGTCGCTGCTGCAAAGCCGGTCACTTTACGTACCCATCGTATTGCATATTCTTTGGAACCTGTACGCCATCTGGTAACGAAGGATTTCTTGGTGGACACTAAGTCGTCCGAATGAATGAGTAACGGGTAATGCCACCTCTGGCTATCCAATGTCAGTCACTCCATTAACCGAGCCCTTTCGTAAGTGGCTAGTGGTTAGCTATAAGGTAGGAGACGTTTAGTGACCTGACTCTTTCAAGACCAGGGTTTTGACTAGTTTAACACCAAGCTAAAAGGTTTGATAACCGCAGAAGGTGAAGCATTTTCAAGCCGATAAGGAGTTGATGGCTGGTTATAGGCTACTGATAGTAAATTCCTAGTGACTAAAACTCGCTATTTATGCATCAGTGTTTGTGGAGCAGAAGTCAATCTTTTGTTAGTCAATTTAATGAAAAATTCATCGCCCAGAGTCGGACAAAACGCTCTGTTCTTGGGACGTTTTATCATCAGGCTGTTACAAACAAACTCAAGTCGAGCGCGACTCCGAGACTAACCGTGAGATATCCTTTGTTGGATCATCGAGATTTTCGTCCAATAAAAGGGTGCATAGAACTACTTTTTCCCTATAAAATAACCGATAGATGAATGGTTTACATTGGTAGCGCCTTCAATCAAAATCGTCCACGAAAACGTCCGAATCAAGTCCGAAAACTCATTGCCTACCCTAATTCTTAGGGGCTAACGAATTACTAATTCTGTTCCCCCGCTTTGTTTTTCTTATAATTAAACACGCTTTGGGCGACGTAGGCCTCGGGATCTTTTTCGGCAAAGCCGTATTCAGCGTATAGATCCGCCCGGATAAAGGCTTTAAGATTTTCGCTATTGGTTAAAATGGCCTTCCGCTGCTGGCTAGTGAACGAAGGATAATAGGTCTGCAGCTGCTTAGCCGCGTACGAAATTAAATCCGCAATGTCGGTTTGCAGCAGTTCGTCCAGCCGCTGGCGGATCTCGGCCTTCTTGGTTTCCTTTTCCAGTTCCTCCGGGGCAGCCTTGGTCTGAATACTAAACACAAGTCCGATAACAGCCCGGCCCTGCATGAGGGGTTCGTAGCTTACTTGCAGATTGGTATGCTCATTGATCTGCCGAAGCGAGAGATCAATCACACGGGTCCGAAAGGCCGAGTAATTGTTGTAGGATTTTTCGTGAGCGCCGATCAGTTGACGAAGCTCCACCAGATTCACGCGCCAGATCCCCGTAGTACGAAAACGGGCCAGGTTGGTAAACAGGAGCTGCGCGTATTCGCTGCTGAGAATTAGCGCATCCTCGTAGCCATATTGGGCGTAGCCACTGCCTAAATACAAAAAAACGGGAATGACCGCGTGGTACATCGTCAGTTCGATGACTCCCTTTTTAGGCCAGTACTCCGCCATGGGAAACACCACCACATTGGTGTGCTTGCCATTCTCGTCCTCCCAGTTGATGGTGCGCTTTTGAATCAGGTCAATGACTTTTTTGATGGTGGCATTGGGGTGACCCTTGATCACCTCCGAGTAATGAAAGCGAAACTTAATCTCCTCGTAGGGCTTGATTTTTAGCTTATCAATGGCTTGGATATTGCGAATCTCCCGCAGCACCAGCCAGTACAACCGCCGCTCGAAAAATCCAAATTCAGTCGTGGAAGTCAACAGCTTCAGCGGCTCACGGATCAGAATGGTTTTATTGTTGGAGGTTCGCAGCACAATCGTCTCCGGGTTAACCTCAACGGGCGCCGTAACGGTGCTACTCTCAAAGGTAAGTGAGAGCTGATTACTAGAGAGCTGAAGTGAGGACGTAGCCGGGGATGATTTACGCATTGCCTAACAGATAATAGTGAATACAAGGTACAACCGATTTTATTCCTAACAAACAATTTTCTGTTTGTTAGGAATAAAAAGCTGATTATCAGCTAATAGCGACTTCACTTACTCTCAAGAAACTTAGTTAAACACTGGTATTCTGACTCGTTTCGACTATTATCTGTTAGGGTCAGCCTCTTTTGCATGGGTGAAACGAGGCACTCTTGTTCCTACCTTGGCAAAAAATAGGACTTTACGGGCTTCTTTATGCGTAATTCCACCTGTATCCCGCCCGCTAGGTGGGCTGTTAGGCCTTCCCGCCCGTTTCGACTATTATCTGTTAGGGATACCGACTATCATTTGTTAGGAACATCAGGGCTTTAGAAAACGACAATTTGTCCCTGCCCCTAGTCAACCTGACTATTATCCGTTAGGCTTTCGACTATCATTGGTTAGGCTACTGACTATTATCTGTTAGGTCTTCGACTATTACCTGTGCGTCTTCGACTATCATATGTTAGGCTCCTGCTATCACATGTTAGGCTCCTGCTATCATGCGTTAGGATAAGCTTACTTATTCACTTGTAATTAATTGATTAACAGTTAGTTAAGAAAGTTATCCACATCCTATAATATCTTAATTGTCTAATCTATCATTAAAAATGACTTTTTAATTTCTTTTTTAATATAGATTATACGGTTATCTAGGGGAAAAAACGGTCGGTTACTCCTCAGAAAATCAAGGCAACAAGAAAAATCATACTAAAATTTAGCAACAAAAAACTTGTAAGTTTCCCTTAAAGGGAAATATATTTGCAACCGACCCTACTAATTTGCCATGGAAGAAACGGAAGACTTCGCCTCGCATGCGAAACGCAAACACTACGATCCCCAAACCTATGCTCGGTTGCTAGCGGATTTTACCCAGCTTATGGAAGAAGTACCCAAACTGCGGCCCAACCGGGATGCCTGGGACATTGAAGGGGACTGGGCGGCCACGGGCACAATTTTTTTTGTGGATGCGGTGCACCAACCCCTGTTTGAGCCCCTGCGTGCTTTTGACTGCCGCACCATCAAGCTGGTTAATCTGGACCGGCCAGCCGTGCGGTTGACGTTTTACCGAAAGCACCGGTACTGGTTACTAAAAGACAAGGATTTACCGCCGGCCGAAAAAATAAATCAAATCCAGACCTACCTTAATGATTTGCTGGTCAAATGCCAGGTACTTGCCCAAAAACTGGCCGTTTTACCCGCTCCCAAGCGGGCCGAAGCAAGCGGTAAGATTGGCCTTTATCAGCAGCAGATCCAGCAGTGGGAAGCGATTTTAGCCACGCCGGAGCGCTACGAAATGGCTTTGTCTAACTACTCGCGCCAGCACATGTACGTGACGGTGAATTATAAATACCGACTGGATTCTGGGGATTTCGCCAACGAACAGGAACATCTGCTCAACACCCAGCGCGACCGACTGGGTAACATTACCCAGAACCGATATAATATCCTCTTTATTGATCCGGTTGAGATTCACCGGGAGCACCCTTACCAGAACCGGGAAGTGGAAGGATACTTGGCTAATTTTTCGATTCAATCCGAGGCGGGGAAACACACCCTCTACGCCCGCCTACGACTTGAGGCGAATAGTCAGCCACCCTTGGTATAACGAATTCTCTATGCTACCGGCGTGTATGGACACAAGCCGGTAGCCAACCATTAGATTCCATATACTGTATAATCGGCCTTTGCAGTAGCCAGTGAACTTACTACCTTTTACTGGACACTAATTAGGGCATAACTTTATTGGAAACTAAAAGGTAGTAAGTCTAGTCCTGATTTACCAGCCTAACTAAAGGCCCAGTCGGCAAAGAGATCATGATAAAGTAATTACAGATTGGAAACTACTAACAAATCAAACGTACCATCTACCCGTGTCTGCTTACCAGGGGATGTGCCTACTCCACTTGCCCCTAGCGTTGCCGTGAACGAACCCCTAAGCTGGTATAGATTTAGCGATCCCTGCTGGCTGAGCTTTTCCGCGAGAGTGATGGTCAAACTTCCATCCTGCGTAAAATAAATCTGAGGGCCAGGCAAATGGAGTGTAAGATCAGCTCGCTCACCACGTGGGCCAGCTGGACTATTAATCCCCATTGGGTAGGTACCGTTTACCAGCGCGCTGTTTATGCGAAGCGACCCATTAGACCGGTATTCTGTCGGCACCGAATTATTATCCCGATAAGCCAGGGGCTGGCCAGCGGTGAACTCGGCAAGCAGACTCCCGCCTATGACAGAAGCGATGAGGCCCGAATAGGTTTTTGTCGCGGCATCCAGCTGCTCAGCTCCTTCAGTCCGCAACGACAGACCACCATCGATAGTGATACGGCCAGATCCCCTGAAGTTGGACAGGTCTTGAGGTATTTTCATGTAATCAGGCAACAAAGGCGCTGGCTGTTTGGGTGAACAGCCCCAACTTATTGTCAGCAAAAGAATTAAGCCGTAACGGATCCAGTTTTTCATAACGATCATGGTTTTTTGGGTCCGTAGAGAATCACATCATTCCGGGGCTGGCTCAACTCCTTATAGCGGTCTTTGGTGTCTGAACTCATGCTGGCACCCAGCGCAAGGGTCTGCTGATAAGCCTCCGAAATACGGACGTGAAGCTCATCGATGATCTTGATGCGTTCTGAATCGGTCAATTTTAACGTCGGCGAGTCATAGTAGTCCGCCGGTATCTGAAAGTTATCGACAATACTGCCTACTAAAGCTGACAGGCCACTGGTGTTTCCGCTGGCCAGACCAACTAACATGTTGCCGGCACCAGCTACCCCAAAAGCCGCGCCTACAATGTTACCCAGGGTAGCCAGTACCTGTTTGTTGGAATCTTTCATCTGTTGCCTGATAGCATCCTCTAATGGCTTAGCGGCTTCCTGCATCTTGGCTTTTATTTCATCCTGCTTTTCCTTGGGTAGCTGATCGAAGTCCGCTTGTGAGTTTATTCCGTACGAACTCAGGATACTATTCATCGCCACAACTACATCTTCTCCCGGATCACTGTTAGCCGGTGAAATATCAAAGGTGGGCATGGCCGGCAGGATAATTGGGGTGCCTGACCTGATAACTGCATCTAGCTGCTTTTTGACCACGTCAGCAGTGCTCAATGCGGCATTGAAAGCACTGATGTATTTGAAGGCAAAACCTCCCGTAGCGAACCCTTTATTGGCATCCTCCAGCTTGTTGGCCTGCGTGACGTAGCGCGAGCGGAAGGCCCACATCTTGTCCTGCATATCCATAATTTCCTTTACCTTATAGTAATCCGTAACGCCCCTGGAGACAATAATTCGGGCGTTTAGCTGACTTACCGTTAGTTTATTAAGTCGTTCCTGAAGGATCCGGATCAACTCCAGCTTGGCCGCCTGTTCAGTGCCTGAGTCTCCTTTGAGACTAATGGTCGTTGTACTACCACCACTTCCGCTCTGGGCGTATCCAGTGTTACTGGCCAGGATTGCGACAATGAGAATGGGGATAAAGCGAGTTTTCATAGAAAGGCAGAATTTATAGTTCAATGAATATTAGGGCATGACCTGGAAGAGTAACCGAACCGTATCGGGCTGGGTATACCCCCGCTCCTGCTGGGCAACCAGTACCACCTGGCTACTGCCAATTGCTTTAGGCGTATACTGCCAGGCCGATAGGCCGAGCGGCAGGGAGACGGCTACTTTCTGAAGGACGCTGGTCTTTTCTTTATCGTTAGTTCGCTCCAGCTTGCCCAATCCGCTTTGCTGGTAGAACTGAAGCTGATACCCGTACTTTTGGTAGTAAGAATCGGTCGATAGCTCCAGTGATAACGCGTAAGGCTGATGTAGTTTCAGCGTAGCGCCGGGCGAAGCCGCATTGAGTTTGATCCGGTAGTTTGCCCGGATGTCGAGTGTTTCCGTTTGACAGCCCAGAAATAACACCAGGCCAGTCAGGCAAAGCCATGTTTTCATTCTTGATTTGAATCAGAGGGTAAAATGAATTTGATACCAAGGCCCAGATTAAACCGAGTCGGTATAATGCTGGAGCGGAACAGGTAATATTCCTGAATCCGGGCGATAAGGATCGTGCGGCCTGACAAAATATATTCCCCTTCCAGGGCAATTGTTGGGCCCAATAACCATTTAGAAGGGTTTAAAAGGGTAGCCCCTTCCACCAATTGCTGATCCTGGTTAATGGATTCATAGCCCCCTGCAATGCCTCCGCCGATGTTTAACACCCAGGACCGCCCAACCATGCCTATAACCCGCGCGAAGTAGGTAGCTTCGCCGAGCCACTGGGAAACCGGAATCAGACGCTGATCGTAGGTGTAAAATTTCTGATTCAAATGCAGGCCTCCTTTCCAGTAAATATAGCGCGAACGGTAACGGCTATACGAGACCGAAACGAAGTAACCAAAGTTATCCTTGCCTGGAAGCCTGAAGCCATCCAGCGTACCGGCTGATAACTCAACAGCCGATTGCCCCCCCTGGTGAATCTGGGCAGAAGCGGTGGGCAATGAATATAGAAGGCTGGCCAGGCACAGCCCTATTAACCGAGTTCTCATAAAGGACGTGCAGTAGCTAATTCTTCAGGACCAATGGATATCGACAGTTGACGGCCACCACTTTCTTCACCGATCTGCACAATGAGCCGGCGGTCTTTTTCCAGCGTAAGCCGGTCAATGGCTATCACTTTGGTGATTGCATCGTGCCGGGCAATCACCCGTTCACTAGCATCGAACTCTTTAATGGGGTCGATGGGGACGTCCTGTGTGGCGGAGCTCTCCCCTACCCGTTTAAGTTGCATCACATACGTGCGTAGATAATCGATTGCATAATCCAGTTTGGACGCATTGTCAATTCCCATCACCAGAAACATGAGGTCATCCTTGTAAAGGATATTCTTCAGGTAAAGATTGATCCCCATGGCTTTATAGCCTACATGACGGATTTTTCGGCGGCTATGCATGGCCAGCTCCCCTTGTCGATTCAGATTATCGGCTAAACGAGCCTGAGATCCCGTACTGACCCTGGCACTTTTGGACACGTCCCCGTCTAACAGGATTTTGGTCAAATCGTACGTTAAAGCATTAGGATGATCCTTATAGGTCAACAGGAAACTAAACAACCGTCCATCGGCCGTTACCACAGTCAGGTTTGTTTCCAGAAATGGATTCTGGCTAACGGCTTTCAGGCGAAATACATTGCCCGCTTTTTCAACAGCTTCCCCAGCAATCTCCTTACTGCCCAGATCGGCATACCGGATCTCATAGGGGAATATAATGTGCGTAGTTTTATTGGTAGATACCTGAATAGCATACGAGGGACGTATGCTCGAATTGGTCATTGGCAACACAAAAGCCAGTTGAGCCACTGCTGGCTGAGCAGTCAGGCCAGCCAGCAGACTAAGTAGAATCAGGATACGTTTCATGAGATTATTGCGCTTTTAAGTAAAGATTATAGCCGGCCCGTAGTCGGATAGTAGTCTGACGAACAGCATTCGAGGCGCCCATACGAGCGGAATTAAGAACGGTGTTGCCCAGACTCCCCATGCCAGGCAACTGCACCCCTTGCACCACAGAAGAACGGAGCTGGCCACCCATCTGACTGTTTCCACTTAAGCCCGGTGCATTAATGCCTGGTGAACCATCGGTATCATATACATCCAGATCCAGTGGAATCAGTTGGTTGCCTAATTGCAGATTCCTGACCGCTAACCGCAGCCGATCTTCGGAGAGCTGACAAAGGGCGTATAGAATGGTGTTTGAGGGAATAGTTACCCCATCCGCCGTTATTTCCTTTAACAGCCGCAGTTTCACCTGCTGGCCATCCCGCAGGGTCTGATCCTCATGAACCACAACCGGGATCATCCAGGCAATGGCTTTCTTCTGTCCATAACTTCCTCCACTGAGAACCGCCTGAGTTGGTTGCGGCCGGGAGCCTCCAGTTGGTGCCGTTAGAAACGGACTTTCAGGTTCCAGGGGCTCCGATAGCCTGCTGGCAGTTAAGTTATCAGTTAACCGAACCGAAGCAGGATTGCTTTCCGAAGTCCCTGCTGATGCTTGGCCGGTTGAAACCCGCCTCGTTGCAGCAGGAAGTTGTCGACTGCTTTCAACCGGATGCGGCTCTACTGGCTGAGAAGCATCCGGTGTCGTCTGATAGGATCTTCTACCGGGTGCGTTGTAAGTATACGCTTTTACAGGAGTGCGTGGTGTGGACTGGGTAGCGGCAAGAGCCGCAGCATTCGAGGGCCTTTCAAAACGCGCAGGGGTTGAACTCATAACCGGCACACTGGCCAGGCTCGATGCATGCGTAGTTGGATTCGCATTAACCGAATGGCCAACCGGAATTGCTTTTAATACCCTGGAAATCGAATCCTGACGCGTATTGGTGAAAGTGGACAGCATTTGCCCAATCGGGGCTTTACCATACCCCGGTCCATCCACCTCCCGGCCGTTAATCGATCCGTTCTTGGCATTGGGTACCATCGCATTGAAGCCCGTAAATCGCCCGTGGCCAGCTGCCACTTCATCGGCCTGGTTGTGTCGCCCTCTCCCACCCCCAAACAGCCAGAACAAAACGGCTATAAAGGGCAGCACGATAAGCGGAAAAATTAACATGGCCTGCCGTTTTCGATAAAAGGCCGCATCGCTATGAGGGGCAGTTAAAACGGTGTTCATGATCAGTCCTAAGGTTTAATCGTTGAATACTTTTTGGCCAAACTGTCCAGGCGCTGGAGCTCACGACTTCGAGCCTGTTCGTATTGTATGGCTTTAGTAGAGGTTTGGCGAAACAGTTGCCGCATCGGATCAATGAGTTGCTCTGGCGTGGCCACTGGAAGGGGCTCCTGAAGCTTTCGAAGGCTAACGGCTAATTTGTAAACGCTACCTCCACCCAGCAACCCCAGTGCCCCCACTACCATCAGGAGTCGATTCCGATCGGACAGGCTCATCAGGAAGTCGCCGAGTCCACTCATTAGCATAATGGCTCTTTTCATTGTCGTATGCGTTCTTCCAGGTCAGCGTTATCCAGAACCGCAAATTTCTCAATCAGAAAGCCGTGCGGGTTCACCTCCGAGCGGCTCACATTACGTAGGTATCCCGTGGTGACCAGCTTTCGCACGGTGATGTTGGTCAGGCGGATGATCTGTTGCCGGGCGAAGGTTCTGAACTGATACGGGTATTGATTCAGATCTAACTGAATACTGTCGACCTGAATTTCCTGCGAAGCGGAAGCCTGAATCAACTGGCTATAGTAGCCTTTCTCTTTGGTATCCAAATAGAGTCTGGACACACTTTCATCCGCATACGGAAGCGCTTCTTTAATGTGCTCTTCGATGGCCTTGGAATCCGGGTCGAGCGTGAAGAAAAGCTCATGAAACCGTCGGATGTGATCCCGCCCTTCCACCGGCCTATTTTCCCGCACATCGTTGCGTAATGCTGCTATCAGCGATTTTCCCTGCTCTACCACATAGATTCTACTTTCCGAGTCAGTTTTCACGCTATAGGCAAAAACCAGGCTTCCTATGGCTATTAACGTGAACGCGCCTACGCTCACAAAAGCCAGAATCCGAATGTTACGGTACGAGGTCTCCAGGTTTCGGAGCGATTTGAAAAAGGTTTGATCTTGAGCGGCCATACTTAATCGGAGCTTTTAGTAATGTTTCGCATGTTCTGAAATTCCTGTTTAGCCGCCGTTCCGTAATACTGCGCATAATTAGCGGCCGTCTGACCCACCCCCGCGGCTACTTCCCAGCCTAAGCCGGCCACGGCTCCTGCTCCCCTAGCAGCACCTTTTCCCCCAGCAACAGCCGACGCTCCTACCATACCTGTAGCAGGCATAACAGTGCCTATGACCATTGCAGAGGTCATATTAGTCATGCGCTGCAAGGCGCTGCCTACTCCCGAGGAAGAAATAATGTACGAGGAGATGGTTGGGATCGTGAAGTAGGCCAGGGTTGCGATGATCATGAAGACGATATAGATCAGCTCCCCACTCTGGGCTTCTTCCGGTACATTGTTAGTTAGTTCCAGGTACTGGAGTGTGATGACTTTGCCTTGCAGATAGGTGACAATGGTACCCAGGATGTTGGCCAGGGGAAACCATAAGGAGATCTGCACGTACCGGGCAATCCACATCAGATGTGAATCCTGAAAGCCGGTAAAGATGGCCAGTGCGAAGGCCAGCGGCCCTACCATGGTCAGTACAATTAGAAAAAAGGCACGGGTTGTCAGGATCACCAGCCGGGCGGCCAGGAACAGGGCATAAAACAGGTTCTTCAGAAATTCATTAAATCCCTCTTCCAGGTAAATACCCATCTTTTCAATTAGGAGCGGAAAGTATTGGCCAATTGACCACGAACTGAATTCTCCAATCTTCTCATCAAGCTGACGTAGTTTCTCCTGAATCTTTTCTTGACGCATCTGCTCCAGCTGCTGAATGCGGGTCGTCTGCACATCAACCATATTCTGGGTTACTGTTTCCAGTGGCTTGATCAGGGCGCCAATAAAGTCGGTAACCAGTGTGAAGTTTAGGACCAGAAATCCAATGGCAAAGGGCCGCAGCAGGGGAAATACATCGATGGATTCTGCCCGGGCGAAATGGCCCAGAATCCGCATGCCAATGTAGAAGGTCGCGCCAATGGCCGCAATGGCTGAAGCAACGTCTCCCAGGTTGCCCATGCCTTCCAATACCTCCGTAAAAGCGGTTTTAATGGCCTCTTCGATGGAGCCAAACTTTTGATAGAAGTCATAGTCCACGTAGGTACCACCGGGTGCCTGAAGTAAAATCATGCCGATAGGATGAATAAAAATGAACCGATAAAGACCTCGTGTCTATTGAGTAGACAGGTCGTGTTGTTTAGGCTCCAGCTGGTGTTGTTTGAGTGTTTGTTTGCTTAACTGGCAAAACGACAAGGCTTATAAGTCGCTGGATTGCAGTCTGTTTTTGCTTGCCTCGAAAACGTCAGGCTAATTCAGACTTTCGCCTGGCATCCGCAAAATCAACGATAGCGACCTGGATATCTCCTCCATTCTGAGCTGTTCGACGAATGACCTCCGCTTTCTCCGGAGACTCGGTTGTATAGGCCGCATACTCCTCCAGACTTACCTCTGTAGCGTATACTTTGGCCCGGGCCCCCAACGCAATAAAGACCTCCTTGTATTTGCGCCGGGCGTCGTTGTCTTTATTGACCGAAAGAATTAATTGCTTCTGTTTCTCTGAAAGGCCCAGCAACTGGCGAACCTCTTCGAACCGGTGTTGATACTTCGATTGATCGAGCAGTATTTTACAATCCGAATTATTGATAATAGCATCTTTGACAATGGTATTCCCGATGATATCATCAATCTCCTGCGTTACCACCAGGGCCTCGCCAAAATGTTTACGGACGGTTTTGAACAGGTACTTGATGTAGTCCGCCATCGATTCCTTCGCGATCGCTTTCCAGGCCTCTTCGATCACCATCATTTTCCGGGTAGCCAGATCCAGCCGGCGCATCTTGGTCACGAAGGTTTCCATAATGATCAGCGTCACAATGGGAAACAGAATCGGGTGGTCCTTGATGTTATCCAGCTCGAAGACAATGAACCGTTTATTCAAAAGGTCCACCTTCATATTTGAGTTGAGCAGGTAATCATACTTACCGCCCTTGTAGAAAGGCTGCATGGTGATGATGAACTGCTCGATGTCAAAATACTTGTCGGTATACTTCTTTTCCCTGAGGAAGGCCCGAAACCCCTGCTCATCGTTACAGTACTCATAGAAGCCGTTAAACGAAGCCTCTGCCCTACCCTTCTTTACCTGTTTGATAAACTCCTCCACCGCATCTGATAGCGCCACTTCCTCGGTCCTGGAGAAACTCTCGGTTTCATTCTTCCAGAGCGTTTTTAGGAGTGTATTGATGGAAGTAATCTTATCAATTGAATAAGAGCCATCTTCGACGTAGAAGGGATTGAACGTAATGGGTTTATCCTCTTCATAGGTCAGATAGATACCATCTTTCCCGCGCGTTTTCCGACGAACCAGTTCGCATAAACCCCGGTAGGAATGGCCGACGTCAACCAGCAATATGTGCGTATTCTGCTCATAATACTGGCGAACCAGGTGATTCATGAAAAAGGATTTCCCCGATCCGGATGGCCCGATCACAAACTTATTGCGGTTAGTTACCCACCCTTTCTGCATGGGTTCGTCGGACAGATCCACCCAAACCGGTTTGCCCTGGCGATCACAGAGCCGAATGCCAAATGGGGACAGCGAAGACTGATACACTGACTCCAGATTGAAAAAACAAACAGCCTGCTCGACGAAGGTGTAAAACGTCTCATCAAAGGGCAGATCCCCCGCATTGCCGGGTATACCTGCCCATAGTAACCTGGCTGCATCCATCGTGTTCTGCTTGGGTAAACAGTCTAGCTGAGCAATGGCCGAGGAGGTACGGGCCCGCAGGTAATCCAGTTGTTCTGGTTTTTCGGTCCACACCATCACATTATAGTGTGCACGGCAGACCGTGCGCTGATGCTGAATGGCCTCCTGAATATACCGGCTTGTCCAGTCCCGGTTAATTCCGTTCTCGGATGAAAATTTCGAGAGCGAATTCAGGTGCCGGGCGCTATGCTCAAACTCACGCAAAGCCGCCTGGGCATCATCCAGACTGATGTACTGATTATAAACATGGTTGCAGGGGAGCATAAGTCCAACCGGCAGCACATTGCCCACCGCGAATTGGGTACCGTCGGAAGAAAGTGGCCCGTAGTTGGCCATTATATCCACAACCTGAGGAAGCGTTTCGGCATCGGAGAGCGTAAAACATAGCACATCTTTGGAGCCAATTCGGACCCGGCCATCAATGTCCCAATCTTCCAGAATCACTTTCCGACGTCCATCGGGCTGAAGACGGAAATAATTAGGCACAATACCTTTATCTCCTTTTCCACTTACCAATTCCTCATCGGTCAGTCGCTGAGCGGTAATACCACCATCCAACAGAATCCGCTCAAATTGCGACACGGCATCAAAGAACGGCTGTAGTTCGCGCGCAGTCATTTGCTCTCTAGGTACCAGCCGACGCCGGGTCAAACTATGGCCATTACTTTTCTGCTTCTGGCGATGCTTGGGCAGCTTGGAAATGTAGAGGTAGCAGTGATGATTCAGGAAGGGCCGCTCGACGAAATGCCGGTGGAAAGCCTGGGTGAGGAAACTATCGTCCCCTTGCTCCAGATCCGGCTGGTAACGCTCCTCAGTAAACCAATCCTGTTTATGAATCAGCGTACCAATGGGCATCAGCTTGATGGCTTTCACCAGCGCACTGTGAAGCGTACGATAATCCTCTCCAGAGAGCGTAAAGATTTCCGGCAAATGAAGCCGGAACCCAACAGTGATATCGGCCATTTTGTTGATCAGACAATTATTCTCAACGGCCAGCAGTGGCAATGCGGTTTGAAGACTTCGAGCGTTTAGTTTCACGGAGCTGGGCAAATGGGTTGGCAGATGAAATCAAGATAGCCTTGGGTTGATTGCGGGTTGCCTCCAGTTTGAGCAGACCCGATACACCGTATTTTGCGGAAAGCCGTATGCAGAACCAGATGCCTCCCAAAGCACTGCCTATCACAATGAGCGTGGCCAAGTAGGTATTTAAGCCGAATAACCCGTAGAGCGTCAGGGCTAGCAGGAGGCTGCTTATAACTATTCCGACGGAGAGGTACAAATACGTACCCTTCAAGCCCCGGAATTCTACGGGCTTGCCAATGCCTTTGTTGATCTCCAGCATTACCCGAAGAATGCCGTTAGGATCGTGCCGACAGCTACCAGAAATAAAGCGGCTCCAAACCAACTCATGACCGCTTTCTGAGTATCGGGATCCCCATTGTGAAACTTGGAGTACACCCGCACTGCGCCGATCAGTCCGATTACAACCCCAAGTGCTAGGATAATGGTTTGGGCTGCCGTAGCGTAACTACGGATCGTTGTGGCAGTCGTACTCAAGGCCGCAGCCCCATTACCGCTGGCCTGAGAATTGGCCAGCGTGGTCATAAACAACAGGTCCACTAACAGGGCGGCTTGCATAGCCAGAAATCTTGTCCGTTTAAACATGAGGAACAAATTTAGTTAGATAAAAATAGTTAATATTCAAATTATGAAACTTTAAAGATTCAATAATACATAATATGTAAAGTGTTAAGCAAATTTATTATAAATAAAATTTTTACAATTTTAATAAAGGCCTATAATACAGTTATTTATAATTTAAGATTTCCTTCATAATTGTAGAAATCATTTGTAGAGTAAACAAATATATAACTCCAATGTGCCTTTTAAAGATGAAAAAAGAAAGTAAAATATGATATAATTACATAAAATGAATAAAATATTATTGATAGTTATATAATTTATTACAACATTTGCTCGGTATGTTGGGTACTAAAAAAGGCCAGACGTATTCGTCTGGCCTCATGTGACTCACGCAGCACCCTGTTAATGCCACTGGCTGTTCATTGACATTTTGGATTAACGCGTAAAGGAGATATCCTTAAATGCCTGCCGGTGTTCCTGTTGTTGATTGATCACAGTGGCCAGTCGTTCTGCATCCTTGTCTGTTGGGTCGTTAGCAACCAAAACACCTTGTTGGTTAGTTTGAATTCGTTGTCCGGCGCTCAGCAACTGGGTTAGGGATTGTTCAGCCGGTCGTTGGACTTCACCGGTAAGCGGGATGGTGAAAGCCTGCTCCTGATTAGCAATCAAACCCGTTAAGTCAGTATGGTTATTATCATCAGGGATAGGTTGTGGAGTCTGTTCCGAAGGAACTCCGGCATAACTCTTTACTGAATACAGGGCTGAACTATCCTCCTCTTCTTCAATGGGAGCTGGTTGAGGTGGCTGACTACCTCGGTTGCTGATCCATTCCCGGATGTCTTCCCGGTAATAGGTCCATAGCACGTAGATGTAATAAACGACCAAGGTAACCCCAACCACTTTGGCGAAGTCCCACCAGGAATATTGACTAAACATTGTTTTGTTTTTCACGCTGGTAGGTTTGATCAAGCACCTCCAGCAGGTTATACAAAATGGTATTCATATTCTTGCGGTACCTGAAAGAAAGCTCCCGAAGCAAATCATGATGTTTTGCGGCAATTCGGGTCATCTTACTGAATGTTTCATCATATGGCGCTTTAGGACTAAGTATATCGTCCAGGCTAAGAGATGCTGTACGTTTGCGGGTTGATTTGACAACTGGTGTCTGCTCATTCGGAATATTGAACGATTGGACATCCTCGCTAGGCTGGGCGGCCCCCGCTCGTGCCGTGTTATTTATTTCAGGCTGGGTAATAACTGCAGCCGTTGGCTGAACAGGCTCCTGATCAACTGGTTTTGTCTCCTCGGTTTGGATCGGAGGTGTCGGAATCATTGAGCTGGCAAATTTGCTGACCCGGGCGGTGTTATTTTGCCGGGTAATGTCAGAGAGTTTAGGCTTGTTCTGGCTCATTGGCTTGATGATTTGAAAGTAGGGTTTCGATTTCAGTGAACAGGTCCTTCAGCCCGCTATTGCGCAGGTAAGCAACGGGCATGGCAAAAAGGGTTGAGCGGTTGGTAGCATCCTGGTAGGAATCCCGCTGAGGTATACGGCTTTTCAGCGCCTGAAAGCCGTATTGGGCAAATCGCTCTTCCAATTGATCAGCTAACTCGCCATCCCGGGAAGGCTTGTATTTATTCCAGACTACACGGCACCTCCCCGTAGGTAGCAGATTGATCTGCTTAATAGCCGTCAGGTAATTGAAGCCGGTTGTCACCGAGTATTCCGAGGTTTCCATGGGCACTAACAGGTAGTCCAGTTTACTGATGGCCGTATCGTACCCTTCAACATCAATGTTACCTGGCATATCGATCAGCACCAGCTGTACGTCCGCTGCTAGTTGATTAAGGAGTGACGGCACATCACTGGGGTTTCCGGAGAGAATTGGGTAGGGTTCAATGTCCTGCTCGTCCAGACGAGCAGCGGTGTCCTCATCCATCTGTTCAGATTCCCGCAGTCGCTGATTGTAAACTGACAGCTGAGAACCATCGACGTCCAAAAGAGCAACCTTAATTCCACGCCGATAGTGAAGCCATGAAGC
Source organism: Spirosoma profusum (assembly GCF_014699005.1). Classification (GTDB taxonomy): domain Bacteria; phylum Bacteroidota; class Bacteroidia; order Cytophagales; family Spirosomataceae; genus Spirosoma; species Spirosoma profusum. Next base: position 70,995 of record NZ_JACWZY010000021.1, on the reverse strand, counting down.
TACTAGGACGGACAGTGTTGTTTTTCCCATTCCACCTTTTTGGGTGGCAAATGCAATGATTGTCGGACCTGAATGCAGGGGATTGGTCTCCGAATGGAGCTGAGGTTTTGGAGGGATCACAATGAATAACTGTTTGAAAAACGACGCTAAGTAATTACATAACTTACAACTTTACAAATCTTGTAAGTACGTAATTAAATAATCACTTAATTTATTAATTAGTTAATTAGTATATAAATCAACTAAGTAACTAATTTGCAAATTAACTTGTCAATTATATTACAAATAAATTAGTTAACTATTTGACTACTAATACAGTTTCAGTAAAATAGTAAATTGATTAACTTGTAGAGTAGTAAACTAATTTACACAAGAGCCTCTAAAGACGTCGTCGTTTCGTATAAAGGTCAAGTTTACAAGTAAAGTAACGTCTATTGAGAATTATTGCCGTTTTCCAGAATTACAAATTCTGAAATAAAAAAAGCATCGCCTTACGATAGCAAGATGTGTTTTTGTCCGACAAAAACCATTGCCTACCCCAAAAGGGGTATTCACTGACAGACCTTCGAAGTCGGCCTGTTTAAATCAAAATTCGCTATGGAAAACAAAATATACCGGGGCGGAAGGCCCGAGTTACCCCAAGAGGAACGGAGTGATTTCAAGGTTACAGTTCGCTTCACTAAACTGGAGCATAAACTACTTAAAGAACGTAAATCAACAACGAAAGCAAAAGACTTGTCGGCCTTCATACGGAACGTTTGTTTGCAGAAGCCTTTAGTGATGAAGACACAACTAGACACATTTCAGGATGAAACATTGTCCCTGTTAGTCGAGATGAGAGCCGATTTATTGCGCATTGGTGTAAACATTAATCAATCATCGAAGCGCATCAACAGTACGACAGATTACCAGGATCTACAGCGGGAAGTCGACAACATGGCCAGCCAGATGCAGCGTATTGATGCACAGTTACGAGCGGTTATACTGTCCCTATCAACCGAGCCACAGGCTGCTTACTGAACCCACTATGGTTATACGGATCAGCAGTGGAAGTTCACCCACCGGTGCCGGTTACTATAACGAGACTAAGGTTGGAAAAGGGGATGCAGAACGACTGGCTGTTCGCAATTACCGGGGTGTCATCTTGCCAGTGCAGGAATTAGGATTGGCTACAGTAACTGCCAAGCTGGAACAGCAGGCCGATTTGAACCCGAAAATAAGAAAGCCAACTTTTCACGCCAGTTTATCGATGGCAAAAGGTGAAAAACCTTCGGCCATCGATATGATTGCTATTGCTGATCGGTACATGGAAGGGCTTGGTTATGGGAAACAACCCTACGTGATCTACCAGCATTTTGATACCGATCACCCGCATCTTCACATTGTTTCAGTACGCGTCGATAGCGTGGGTAAGAAGATCTCCGACACCTACGAGCGGGAACGCAGTAATAAGCTGCGGCAACAAATCGAAAAGGAATTTGGCTTACAGGTAGCCCAGAAAGCCGCCCTTCGTCCCGAGCGTGGCCAGCTACAGCCGGTGGAATACGGTAGGGGAGACCTTAAGCAGGATATTGCTACCGTCGTAAACGGTATTCTCCAGGATTTCACCTTCAGTAGTTTTTCTCAGTTTAATCAGCTGCTGAACCTTTACAACGTAAGGGCCACAGAAGTGGCTCTGGAGGGCAAAAAGCCCGGGCTGGTGTATTCGGCCATTGACAGCAATAAAGCCGCTCAGGGAGCCACATTTAAAGCCAGCGGCCTGCCTCGTCAGCCAACTATGGAAACGGTTAGCCGTCGGATGAATGCCGGGAAAAAAGTGAAAGGGGATAAAGTGGCCAGGCTTCGCAAAGTTGCTTTTAATCAACTAGCCCAAAGCACGGGATGGGATAATTTTCAGCAGCGGCTTTCCGGAGTAGGTGTCGAAGTAATTCCCCATTTCGGCACTGGTAATAACTTGTTTGGCCTCTCGTTCGTCGACGTCCGATCCCGCGCGATTTATACCGGTAGTGAGCTCGGAAAAAGCTTTACGGCCGGATCTTTAAAAGCTGCATTGGGGGAAACGTATATAGCTCCCAGTAAACGTGAGCTTGCCCCCGAACCTACTACTAAGCTTACTAATAAGACAGAGGAAACCGATTTTACCAATAAACAAACACATCTAACCCAAAATCAAGAGCCTATGCCCAATCTGGACCTTATAAGCCAACTCCTGTATGCCATCGGACGAGATGGTGACGAGCAGGAAAGTGAGCACGAACTTAAAAAGATGCTCAAACGAGCCCACAAAGCCCGATTATCCTAAACTGACCTTACCCTAACATTTAATAGTAAAAACAATGAGAGAAGACCGCAAACCGCTAAATAATAATTTGGAGATGTTTCTATGGGCAGGACTTGCCTGCTTAGGTCTCCATCTGTATGTGGAGCTCAATCTATTCTTTGCCAGCTTTGGAATCGAATCTCCGATAACCAACAACATGCTGAGTAAGACGACCCAAAATTCAAGCGTGTTTACTACACCATGGACACTCAAGCTTTTTGGCGGTGGTCTCATAGCCGCCTATGGAACAGCCAACCGGGGCGTTAAATCAATGACCCTTACGTGTAGTTCAGTCTTCAGAACGATAGTTTTGGGACTTGTTTTGTTCGTAGGAAGTACGTTGATCCTGCGCGAAAATAGCCTCATCTTTCTACGCTTTCTAAGTGTCAACAGCCTTAGCGTCGTGTACCTGGTGCTCACCATCGCCGGCATGTTGTATCTGATTAAGGGCACGCAGGGCATTAACCGGCTCCTTCATTCCTCGCTTGGGAAAGACCGCTTTAACCGGATTAATGAAACCTTCCCCCAGGAAGAGCAGCTTTTGGCCAACACCTATTCGGTAAACATTCCAACCGAGTACGAATTTGAGGGAAAGCGAAAAGGATGGCTGAATATATCAGCGACCTTCCGGGCCTTGCTGCTGATGGGATCACCCGGATCAGGTAAAACCTATGGAGTTATTCATTCCGTCATCCGGCAGCACATTGAGAAAGGGCTGTCGATGTACGTCTATGATTTCAAATACCCATCGCTCACCATGGTTGCCTACAATGCCTTGATTCGGCATCAGAAGAAGCTCCCCAAAAAGCTGAAATTCTATTGCATCAATTTCGATGATCCCCGAAAGTCGCACCGCAGTAATCCCCTTCATCCAAGCTATTTACCTAGCATATCACACGCGGTTGAAACCTCACGCATGATGCTGATGAACCTCAACCGAAAGTGGATCGACCGACAAGGAGAGTACTTCGTTGAATCCCCCATCAACTACGTAGCCGCCCTGATCTGGTATCTGCGGACGTATGATCAAGGACAGTACTGCACGTTTCCGCACTTAATCGAACTTGCCACGCGCAACTACCGGGAAATCATTCCTATTCTGATGAATCATCCTGATCTGGCCATCCTGACAATTCCCTTTGCGTCGGCTGCTCAGGGGGGGGCCGTTGATCAGCTGGAGGGGCAGATATCGACCGCGCAGATTGCATTAGCCAGGGTGGCCAGCCCGGCGCTCTACTGGACGATGAGCGCGCATGATTTCTCGCTCGAGATCAATGATCCACAGGAACCTAAGATTCTTTGTTTAGGAAACAATCAGACAGTGAAAGACACTTACGGGGCGGCATTGGGCCTGTATAACTACAGGATTATGAGCCTGATCAACAAATCAGGACAACATCCATCCTCATTAGTCGTCGACGAATTACCAACCATTTATTTCAAAGGCATTGGTGAGCTTATTCAAACGGCTCGTAGTAACCGGGTAGCTGTTACGATTGGTATGCAGGATTTTTCGCAGCTGGAGAAAGACTACGGTTCCAAGGAAGCCGAGTCGATTAAAAACACCTGTGGTAATATCATTTCAGGTCAGGTCTTTGACAAAACGGCAGAGGCCATGCAGAACCGGATCGGCAAAAGCGTGCAGCGTAAAGAGAATATCAATATTCAGTCGGAGGACACCACGCACGGTTTTTCAACGGAATTGAACTGGATGGTACCGGCCGCTAAGATGGCACAACTTAGCCAGGGCTGGTTTGCAGGCGTTTTGTCCGATAATGTTGGCCAGGAAAGTGATAAAAAGGCGTTTCACGCCCGGTTAGCAATTGATGTGGCTGACTTTGAAAAAGAACAAAAAGTGAAGGAATTGCCGGACTTTTCTATTTTTGTTCAGCAGAGCCTGGAAGACAGGGTACGTGAGAATTACAAACAGATCAAAGCTGACATTAACGGGCTGGTCGAATCTGAACTCACAAGACTCGAAAAGAAAGTCAATAAGGCTCCTGGAAGACCCAAGCTCGGAGATGATCCGGGTAAACCCAAAACTGGAGACGAGTAATGGCAGATGTAATTAGCGAGCGGTTGATCAACCTGCGGAAACACCTGAGCGACCGGCTCGGTACTAAACTCAACACCCAGGACGTAGGGGAGAAATGCGGTCTGGAGAAGCATAAGGTCTACCGGCTTGAAAATGGCCTCGGAGGTACAACCCATGCGCTGGTGGCCCTTTTGCTATTCTATCGTGGCCACGGTTATAATCTGGATTGGATTCTGTTTGAGGACAATAGTCGACTCTCAATGATGATTTCTTCGGGCAATGAACTTCTGAAGATCAGCAATCAGATTCATCAGCTAAGCCGGTTGCTGAATAAAGGTTATGTGGATCTGACAAATCAGCTACGTCAGTTAGGCTATGAACCGCTGGAGGACAAAGATCTTTCTGGTTCGGAAACCGAATTAGCCCAGGCGGCTGAACTGTTGAGCTTATAGCGCCAGCTCAGCTGATACTAGTATAAAACGGGTCAATAAATGACCTGTTTTTTTATGTCTTCACCTACTGAATTATAAATAATGCAACTTTATAGGCGCTTATTTGCATAATTTAATTTTATCAGATAGTTTAATTAATACATTTACCCGATCATCAATTTTCAACTCTACAAACGCCATCTTATGGAAACAGAAGCCATCAATTATGCGCGTAGTCAGGTGGATGGACTGGATAATATTGCACCCAGTCTCACCCAAGGGCAAACCGCCTGGCAATATGCCCAGACTGATCAGTTTTTCAGTCTTGAAGAACAGGCAGCCGTTCTCCGCCACGAACTGGAGCCCTACCGGGCGCAGATCGAGCAAAGTCTGGCACAGATTGGCTGGGGGCCAGAGCATCTGGCTAACCATCCTACGGTGGCCCAAGCCTTGTTTTCCGGTCAACAAACGGTTCCTTTAGCCATTTTTGTAACGCCAACTATAAAGCTGGAGGGTTGCTTACGTATAGTGATGACCGAGCATGGACCCGATATACGGGTTACCCCCATTGAGCCCATACTATCTATTCCGGAAAAAATTGATGGCATCCAGTTAAGTGAGCGTGAGCGGCAACAACTAAAAAGTGAAGGTGCTTTGCCTCGTCCGTTTCTAATTCTGGAAAATGGCAATCTGGTGCCCACCTATCTTCGGGTAGATGAGCAAACGAATACCCTGGAGTTCTGGCGTGTCAAACCCGAACAGCTGCCTATCAAATTGCTGGGCATTGATCTAACCAAAGATCAACAGCTTCAGCTGGCTTCGGGCCATCAGGTGCGGCTAAGCGGCCTGCTCGATCAACAGGGTGAACCCTTTACGGCCAGCGTATCGGTGTCGGCCGCGCGGCAATCCCTCCAGTTCTCAGACTTTAACCGGATGGATGTTCAATTGAAGCCCGATCGGCAGTTTCACCAGCAGTTGGCACACAATAATGAAGGAGGAAAGACCGATCAAACCCTGAGCCAGGAAACAAAAGCAGGCTTCGAAACGACCAGTCATAAACAACTGGAAACGGTGACGGGTCTACTAGATAAAAAAACGGAACAGCAATCAGTAAAAAGAACTAGAAAGGCTCACTAATCTTCACATTCACTACCAAATGACAAAGTTTGATGAGCTCAGGGAGCGATTTCCTAACCTGATCCCCTTGCAGGAGCTCAGGGCAAATGTGTCGATCATTGAATTAGCCTTACAGTATGGCTATGAGCCTCAACGACAAAAAGGTAAGAGCCGCCCGGTACTGGAAAATGTGCAGTATAATGATAAGATCATTATTAAGAATCCACAGGACGCTGCCCAGCAGGTTTATCAGCGCGCCGGCGATTTCACGGATTCGGGTACTGTCATTGATTTTATCCGAAATCGGCTGACCACGGTGTTTTCCACCTTTAACCGGCCCACCGAACATGAATTCAAAAATGTGATCAGCGTACTCTATGACTACCTGCGGGTTGATCCTTCATTAGTAGCACGAAATCGGCAGACGGCAGTTACGTTAAGTGATGATAAACCAAAACAGGCCTTTGCCAAAGAAATCTTTGATATCCGTCCGCTGGAGGCCGGTAATTACCTGACCTCCCGTCAGATCGCTCCCCAGACAATTAGCAGCCCCGAGTTTGTCAATAAAGTCGTTGCGCAAATCTCTTACTTCGATCCCGAAAAAGGCCAATCTGAAAGCTTTATGACGGTAAAGGAGCACCCGGAACGTAACTACGTTACGTTTAGCAACGTAGCTTTCCCTTACTACAACGGTCTGTCAACGGAGGTGACAGGGCTAGAATTACGCAATGAGAATGTGAAATTACACGCTGCCGGCAGCGATCGCTACAGCAGTGTGTTTATATCGAATCCACCCCAAAAGCCAGCGCAATTCTTTATTCTGGAAAGTGGTATCGATGTACTTTCGCATAAGCAGCTGCGGACCATTCAGGGAGACGATCAGTTCAATGCTGTTTATTTCTCAACTGGTGGCCAGCTGACAGCTCAGCAGGTCAATACCATCACGAGGTATATCGCCTCGTTCGATAAAGCGCCTGATTGGAAAATCAACCTGGCCTTTGATAATGATTCGAAAGGTCACCTGTTTGATCTGCAATTCATTCAGCAGCTATCAGCCACCAAATTTCCCTTAACCTCAACGGTAGCGGGTATCAATCGGATTGGGTATCTATTACCCGAACAAGATGCTTCCCGTTCCATTCGGGAAGCATTGCTGGATCGGATTGAAACGTACAATAAAAGTGTGCAGGCACAGTTTTCGCCGGAAGCGGATCCACTGGCTAAAAAAGAATTAAATGGCCAGTTGATAACCCTGGGCTATAATCAGGGGCAAATCGTTCTGAATATTCCGGAAGCAGTAGGTCCATTGTCGGCCGTCAGTAAAACCTTACTGGAATTGACCCAACTTGATCAGCGGATTCAGATCAGTAAATCCTTTACCAAAGATTATAATCTGGAACTTACCCGAGAAATTACCCTGGGAAAAAAGTTTGGCTTTGTCATTAAGGATGAGACAGGGATGGAACTGCTGAACGGGAATTCCATCGCAAAAATGGCACGCTCCTTCCAACAGTTTAAAAATCAGGCGGAAACAGAAGGTTTTACAGGCTCGTTTGGCTTATATCAGCGAACGGAGTTCGGATTTTTAACGTCACTCGCTGAATTGACTCTAGAGCAGGGGAAAAGCGTTAAGTCGATCCAAAATCCAGCCCTGGACGGACTAGTTCAGGCGGAGAAGAAGCTGGCCAGTCAGCACCTCAAAAGTGGGGGAGTTGCCGAGCCGACACCAACGCAAAAAACAGCGGTAAAACCCTAAAACCTGCATGATCAGCCAATCGACTTTGATTAGTTTTGCAACGGATCGATCTGAAAAGCGGACGTCCAGCAAATTAATGACTTATGTGATCAATATTGAAGATGGTGGAGGCAAGGAGTTTTACCTGGCAAGTGATGGTAAACTAGTCGGTTTGTCGTCGACAGATAAGCAGGAGCCTCAGGAATTTAAAGCCATCAAGCTGGCCATGAAAAAAATGGACCAGTTGAGGCCCAAGTACCCACCTGTCTGCCGGATTTATGCTGTGGAACGCGTTGAATTTGATAACCGTCGCCAACTGCTTCAGCAGCCACAGTCCTGATGAGCCATTATTCAATTTAGTTAACCCGTTCCCTGATCAGGCGGGTTTATTTTTTTTATTGGGGAAAATCGCCTTGATGAGTGATTTTCGATAAGCCTCCCCAATTGGAATGAGCTTGGTTTGACTTTCTTTCTTGATACCCAGCTGCTCTTTTTCAATCAAATCAATCCGCTTCTTGGATACGATGTAGGACTTATGCACCCGAATAAACAGCTTGGAGGGCAGTAAAGCTTCCAGTTCACTTAAGGAAAGGTGTAAATTGATCCGATCCGTCGGCGTGTAAATGGATACGTACGTTCGCTCACTTTCGATCCAGAGTATTTCAGTAAAGTCAATACGTTGCAATTTACCATCTACCCGCACATAGGTATGGTCATCCGATTCTGGCTCATCGGAAGTCGACTCACTTAAGGAACGGACCTTGTTAACTGCCTTCAAAAAACGATCAAAGGGAAAGGGCTTACAGAGAAAATCAACTACATCGTAATCGTAGCTTGGTAGGGCATATTTAGGATAAGCCGTTGTTAAAATGTAGTTGTGTTTGTGGCCTGATATCTTGATGAAATCCATGCCATCAATCGCAAAATTGGGCATCTCAATGTCCAGTAAAACCAGGTCAACGGGATGGTCATCTAAAAAAGTAAGCGCTTCCGTGGGATCAAGGAATGAAGCTTCCAGCTTAAGAAAAGGCACTTTGTCAATATAGCTGAGCAGGTGCTCGATTGCCATTTCCTCATCATCGACGACAATACAGGTGATAGCCATAAAAGAGGTGGATCCGTTATTAAGTGTGAATAATTAATTGACAACTGTACTGGTTCTCATCCTGATTGACGTTAAATGAATAACGACCCTCATACGTTAGATCCAGTCGCCTGATCAGGTTCGCCAAACCAATGTTATTGGATTCAGGCCGATTCTTCTGATTTTTCTTATTACTGGCATAAAAACATATACTGGTGTCAGTCGTCTCAATTCGAATGATCAGCGGATGATCAGCCTCATTCATCTTTCCATGCTTGAAGGCATTTTCGACCAGGCTTATGAAAACAAAGGGGGGAATCATTTTTTCGGCCGTCATTCCCTTGACGATAAAGTCGATAAAAAGCTTGTTTTTATTACGTTCTTGGTGAAGGGCAATAAAATGATTCATGTAGGTTATTTCACCATCCAGATTAACCAGGTTCAAATCATCCTGCATACTGTAGCGCATGATATCCGAAAGTTTCAGAATCGCCTGCCCTAAGTCGGGTAAAGTATCCGAGCTCTTAATGTAGAAATAATTCAGGGTGTTGTATAGAAAATGGGGATTGATCTGCGATTTAAGAGCTCTCAACTCCGCCTGAAGCGTTTGCTCCCGCAACTGAAGTCGCTGTTCCTCAGCCTGGCTTCGTTCCCGCTCCAGAGCCAACTCCTGGCGTTTGGACGTATTAATTGCCTCCTTAATTTCTTCGGTCACGGTTGGTATCACATTGAACACGTCCAGAGTGATACTCATAAAAAAGTAAGCTGTAAAAAAAGCAATCACAATAAAGACAAGCCAGGAGTTGAAATACCTGGAGACGGCAGGTGGGTTGAGCGAATGATTTTTCAATTCCTGATGACGGGCTAAAGCCCAGGGTTTCCTCTGTGCAAGCGCAGACTCATAGCGTGCCGATTCAGTAGGCGTTAAATAATTGAAGCGATGAGTATAACCATATTGAACGAATGACACATAAACGAGCAGGCTCAATACAAGCAGAAACCAGATGAACGAGGCCTGCCGACCCAGTAGCATGGCTGATAGCACAATGAGCGAATGAGCTAGAGCGAAATCCGTTAAGATGGCATCACTACTGGGATTGCCTAGCCCTAGCATATGGCAGACGCTCATCATCATGATCGAGATAACGCTAGCCCAGCGGAGCAGAATGTCAATCTGTTTGTCATTGGTCAACAATCGTCTTTTTCCAAAAATGCGGATCGATTGTTTTCCCAGTAGTACTGACCCGTTGTAAAGAAAGGAAGCCAGGTTAGCCAGTCCAACAACTGCATATACGTATCCTAGAATAGGGTGGGGGACAAAGTGACCACTTGCCAGCTTTTCCATGATCAGGTAGATGGGGGTCAGCAAAATGTAGCTGCAATTAAGCATCACCAGCAACGTCCGCTGCGTGCGGGCGAAGGGTTTGGTAAGCTTCTGTCGGGAACTCTCCAGTAACGCCTGTAGGCCAATCTCTTCGCTTCTCATCTGGTCTGTAGATTTAGGCATAATCAAAGCAGGAAACATAAACGGGCGTTTTAATTTGAAGTACTGAATCGGAAAGGCCTTTCGCTTTGATTAACACATGCGTACTGACATCCTTTTCGAGTCCACTTAAGAGTCCCATCGATGGATCCACCAGCTGCTGCAACAGGGGATCTCGCTGGTCGATCTCACACATTGCTGAATGAAGGTTATGATGAGCCAGTACGCTCTCCAGTAGGATGGGCAGCAGTTCAGGGCGGCCTTTTTGAAAATACATTCCCTCCAGAACCAGAAACTCATTACGTGCCGGGTTAAAAAAGCGCCGGGATGCTGAAAACAGCGGGACCAGATTCATCAAAATCCACCCCCGCCAGCCTGCCATCTGATGAAATTGCCAACAAACCGGATTGGCCTGGACGCCGGCCACGATCTGGCCTTGTTCCTTGAGAACGAAATACTGATCCTTATACCCGATATGGGCGAATGTTTTAAAGCCATAGGAACCATAGAACTGATTTAGTAAAGGTTGCATCTGAAGAAGATCCGCTGAGGTCGCCTGAATAAACCGTTTATCCTTAAAAGGGGAATACCGGCGAAAAAAATAGGTTTTTAAGGTGGCCACTGACTCAAACCCTTCTTTCTGGGAAATCGCAATGGAACGCTCGTTTTTACCTTCGATATAGGAATAAAACAGAAATGGAGAGGGGGTATTCTGTTCAACGTAGGCAATAGCCTGTTGCTTCAGCAGCCGACCATACCCGTTGCCAGAGTACGCTTCATTCACCGCTAAATAACGACCGTAAAACCCAGTGGTCAGACTCGATCCCAGTTCCAGGCTTCGTTCATCCAGACAATAAGTGCCAATCAGCTGGCCAGCCTTCCTTAAATGAAAAAACAGGGGCCTGGTCAAATCCTGGATTTTGGCCTCCTGGTTGGTATGTTGATAACGAACCCCCCGTGTTCCATAAATGGTACGTTTCAACAGGTCAACAGCTTCTGGAGCAATTTTCCTGCTTACTGATAAAGTCAGCTCACCATCCTGATGGATCGTTGCTTCACCTAGTGGGCTGGAAGTATTCGGTTCACTCATTTTGGTAAGGTTAGCTCCTAGTATATAACGCTCAAAATCGAAAAAGGTAAATCCTGTTCGTACACAGTTTTGTCCCGTTGGTACACAGTTTTGTCCCGTTGGTACAACCCTCCCCAAAGCGGTAACTTTTTAAGCCGATTTTTGGCGTTGACTCGGTAACTCAACTACTTGTTAATGTAGTCATGACGTATTACAATTTTATCCAACAGAAACCAACAGTATACGAAGAATGGATGGGAACGGAAGTGAAATGGATATTACTTATGTAATCTATCTAATTGATGACATAGGCGAAGAATTCTTCATTAATCAAAAAGATGAATTAGTTGGCGTAAAAATGGCATTCAATCAGAATCCATTGATCGTTAAAAACCTATTTCAGATAAGTGCTCAACTTAACAGGCTTAGAAAAAAGTACGTTTTACGTTGGCAGCTGTTTGCTCTCGAATATGATGAATTCCTTGAACGTAAGGATCAGTTAAGTCTGCACTATAGGTTAGTAATTAGGGGATATCAAATTAGTAGAATAAACATTTAATTAACTCGTCTTTAGATTAGAATTCAAGATCTATATCAGAGATTCTAACTTTATGCTGTTTAAATACTAAGCAGTTAACCATGTTCTTAGCCTATGATTTTATATAACCATTGAATTACTAAATATCTTATCAGAAAATCGTGACGTCCACTTTGGATAAAAAAAGTTCTTTATACTTTTACAATAGATAAAAATTTATCCTTATTTCCATGATTAACCAGGAAAAACTTATTAGGTTCCTGCGTTCGAAACCTGCCTTAAATCTATCCCAGATCGAAAAGGAAGCGGGTATTCCCTCAAAGACGCTCCATAAGGCCCTGTCGGATCAAAAAGACATCCCGGTTAAGCACTTACCGGTGCTGGATGAAGCCGTGCGTCGGTACGGCTACTCGGATGCTTTGTTTGATAAAGCCAAGGTGATTTCAGTTGTCAATCATAAAGGAGGAGTGGGTAAAACGACAACTACCATTAACGTGGGAAAAGCCCTAAGTTTGCTGGGTAACCGGGTACTGCTGGTAGATATGGATTCACAAGGCAATTTATCCCAATGCTTTGGCGTTCACGACCCCGATGAACAGGTCATTGATGCTTTATTAGAGGGGTCAGACTTACCAATGGTTGAAATTTCCAGTAATTTATTCCTTTCTCCTTCCGATATACGAATGGCTTATCGGGAATCGGAGCTAGCGAACTCCATTGGAGCAGATCGCCGCCTTGCCTTGAAACTGGAAGATGAACGGGATAAGTTTGATTATATTCTTATAGACTGTCCGCCAAGTCTGGGCATCTGTACAACGTGTTCGCTGGTAGCGTCTAATTTCTGCGTAGTGCCTATTCAACCCGAGGCAAGTGCTTATCACGGGGTGGAAAGCCTGTTTAACCGGATTGCGGAAGTGCGAAAATACATTAATCCGACCTTATCAGTGAAAGGAATTGTGTTTACCATGGTGCATAAAAACCAGAGTATTCATAAAAGTATGATGAGCCATATTCGGGATACCTACCGAAACTTCCCCATCTACCAGTCCATCATTGAGGTGTCTACCGTCATTAAGCAATCCCAGGTGGCCAAGGAAGACTTATATACCTATTCAAACAAGTCTGTCTCTTGGCAGCAGTATCACCATCTGGCCACTGAAATAATGACGATTTGATATGAAAAAGGACTTTATGAGCTCGATGCGCGAGAAAACATCTTCGCTGCCAACATCACTTTTATCGACCGAGGAAAATATCAAGAGCCAGATTCAGATTCTTGACCAGCTTCGGGATTTAATCCCCCCCTTACTGGAGGAAGAATATAATCAACTGCAGCAAAATATTCTCAAACACGGAGTAAAAGATCCGCTAACCGTTTGGGAGACAAGTTCAAGCGTTCTCCAGCTTGATGAAGAGAATCGGCCTGTTTATATTCTCCTTGACGGTCACAATCGATATCGAATTAGTCAACAGCATAAGTTAGATTACCGGATTAACCTACTTCGATTTACCAATTTAGAGGAAGCCAAAGATTATATGATTGACTTCCAGTTGGGAAGGCGTAATCTTTCCACGGAACAAATAGCTTACCTGCGAGGCCTTAGGTATCTGCAACAAAAGTCGATACGTGGAGGAAATAAAACATCAACAGCTGAATTAGTTGATGTTTCTGCAGTACTCGGAAAGGAATATGGCGTAAGTAGCCGGACCATTAAACGGGATGGTGATTTTGCCGCTGGTCTGAATAAACTAAATCCTGAAGCGAAACAGCAGATCTTATCAGGGAAAAAAAAGGTGGCCAGATCGTCCATCGAAGCGATGGCTAAAACAGAATTGACCGAGTCAAGCGGTGTCGCTGAAGCGGTTTTTGAGCCTGCTAGAAGAAGTCATAAACGAGTAGGTGAGGAGCGAATAAAGAAAATTGAAAGCTTGATCCGGGAACTAGCTGCTGGAACGCTCTCTAGAAAGACATGCGAGCAAATTATACTGAAAACTAATGAGTTGCTAGGTCTTTTACAAGCAAAGTGACACCTTGTCACTTTGCTTGTAAAAGAAAAATATTGAGTAACTTTTGCCATTAAAGTAATGAATAAAAGTAGCAAACTGCTCAAAGTGACAGGTTGTCACTTTGAGCAGTTTGCCGAATAATTAAGCCATATTGAGTGGGAGACAAGGTTCATAAAGCGCTATGACTAACAGAATAGAATATCCCTTTCGTTATAAAAAATAGAAAGTGTTACCCAAGTAGCGAAGCCAATAAAGAATTTACAGGTCAATTATTCGGACGTTTTTCTGAACGGTGATCGAGTAGGAGGGAAGGGTCTGGAAACGGCCCTCTTTGCGTGCATTTAATGTTCACCATTTTTAGCCAAGGTTTGGTTTTTGTGAACGTATGACCTTCATCCGGGCAGCTTGATACTGTAATTTCATCACCTATCCTTCATCCTTTATTGAGTAACTTCGCCGATGGGAAATCGTATTTGTCACGATCCCATTTTACTTTAAAAGACGTCTTTGCTTTCCAGCTAAATGGATCAATTAGTTTCTGATATTCGGCAGATTATTCATCAATCAAGAGAAAGTGCAGCTCGCTCTATCAATCATGCATTAGCCCTAATGTACTGGCATATTGGCCGGGTTATCGTCGAGGATGAGCAGCAAGGGCAAGACCGGGCCACGTATGGTAAAGGGCTGATTAAAAACCTTTCTAGTCAATTAGTTGCTGAATATGGTGAAAACTTTTCCAGCCGAAATCTCCAGTTAAGTCGACAGTTTTACCTTACTTATCCAATTGTGAACTCACTGAGTTCACAATTAACCTGGACGCATTATAAAATCCTGATACGACTGGAAGACGCTAATAAGCGAGCGTTCTACATGGCCGAAACGGATAAAAATGCCTGGACGGTGCGGCAACTGGAACGGCAGATCAATAGCTTACTGTATGAACGGCTATTAATGAGTCAGGATAAAGAAAGCGTTTTAGCCATTGCCCAATCACAAGCTAAGCCGACTCAACCTCATCAAGTAATCAAGGATCCTATGGTGTTAGAATTTTTGGGCTTAAAACCACAAGCCAGTTATTACGAACATGACATTGAAAGCGCCATCATCACCCATATTCAGGAATTTCTGTTGGAACTAGGGAATGGTTTCTCCTTTGTCGCGCGGCAAAAGCGGATCATCATTGACAGCGACGAATTTAAAATTGATTTGGTCTTCTACAATCGGTTATTACAATGCTTCGTACTACTAGACCTGAAAATGGATAAAATCACTCATCAGGATTTGGGTCAGCTACAAATGTATGTTAACTACTATGACCGCAGCATAAAGGAACCTTACGAAAATCCTACAATTGGTGTTCTGCTGTGTGCAGATAAAAATGACGCGGTAGTCCGGTATACACTTCCAGAAAACAATACCCAGCTATTTGCTAGTAAGTATCAACTCCATCTACCAACAGAGCAACAATTAGCAGATGAAATTCGAAAAGAACTAAATGAAGAGGAAGATGATCAACTGTAGTTGATATTGTTCAAAAGTTCGCGGAAGCTTGGCGTTATTGGCTATTTGTAATTAAATAGCGCATTTTTTAGCCGTTTTTGCACAGAATTTTGTAGCGACACTGGGCTAATAACGCGTAAATCAGGTCCGAAGCTGAGTAGGAGGGTTACTAACTCTTGATTGATTACAAGTCGTAATTCTAGTTCCATTCCAGCATCTGTATCGGTAATAATTCGTTGACTTTTATGCAAAGGCTTCGTAAGCACATAAGGGGCTCGACCAGCGGTTATATGCAATCGGATCGTCTCTACACCTTTACTTTTTTCAGGAATGGTTACCCCAATAAGCGAATCAAAATAAGTACCAAAATCAGAATCCGCAGATCGATAGTTGAGCTGACTAGCACTCAATTGCTGAATACGATCTAGCGCATAATTCTGGGGGTGTAGGCCTTTCGATTCGTTAAGCGCAATCAAATACCAGCGTCCATTATAGGGTTTCAGTAATTGCGGATGCACTTCGATTTGACTAGCTTGGGTAGCTCTATAGGGTTGGTAATGGATCACTAAAGGTGTTCTATCCCGAATTGCTATGTACAAAGGCTTTAAGTACGTCGTACCGATGTAGTCTGGTGCCACTTCAAGCTGAAGAATAGGAGTGGCCGAGGTTACGTCATTGGGAACATGCCGCTCCAGGCGCTGAATCAGTTCAGATAAATCATCGGCTAACCCGAAACCTAGAAGCCCTTTAAGGGTGTAAAGACTTTGATGAAGCAGTAATAGATCGTCACTGGTAAGGGTACTTTTAAAAATAGAGTACTCAGGATCTGTATAATGATACCCTCTCTGCCTAGAAAATTTGATGGGTGCATTAAAATGCGTCGATGAACGCATATTTCTTAAGTCATCCCTAAGCGTCCGTATACAGATTCCCTCGCCATTCTCAGTCGTTTCGCTGTAATCTTCGTTGATGGCGTTCAATAAATCGTTGAACGTCCAGTTGCGATTGCGCCGACATAGACATTTATCAATGATGATATAGCGATTTTGAGCGTTTTTGTTAGTTGGCATTCCACCTAAGCTGTCTGGTAGTAATACAAAAAAAATACTTAGTGCATGATCCGATTTAGCTAAGTAAACCCTTATATGATTAGCTGACAAACGAGGGTTGAAAAAAATATTTATAAATTTTTTCAACTGTGCAAATTGACTGCACAGTTGCCTTTTTCCTTTGCCTCGGCATTTAGATAAAGCCCTTCTCATCTATAGTCTCGAACATGGATTGAGAAACTGTTATTGATTGCCAACTGGTCAATGTCCGAAACGGAAAGGCAATTCACTACTAAACGTTTCGAAAACTTAATCTTTTAATAAACTAATTTATTATGGCTAACCCTACGATTAAATACTTTCCAGTAGGCAATGGTGACATGTCACTGATCACACTTGAAGACGGCACCAGAATACAGGTTGATTGTAAGCTTACCGCGAAATCCGATGAAAGCACGGACCCGAAAATTTGTGATGTCAAGAAGGATCTGCTGAGTTCGCTTCAAAAACGTGATGGCAATTACTACGTAGACGTTTTTATTCTTACCCATGGTGACCGGGATCATTGCCACGGTTTCAAAGACAACTTTTATCAAGGCGATCCGACAAAATACGGGCAGAAAGAACGTGACCAGAATCTGATCATTATGGACACGATGTGGTTTTCACCCATGATTGCTGAACAGTACACCAACGAAGATGAAGATGCTCATCAGTGCGAAGCGGAAAGACGCCTTGACCTGCACAGGAGGAATCATCTGGATAAAGATAAGCCCGGTAATCGCATCAAAATAATCGGCTATGACAGTAATAAAGATTATAAAGATTTAAATCATCTGCGAGCTGTGCCAGGAGATGTGGTAACCCGGTTTAACGATACTGATCAGCAGACGTTCTCGATCTTTATTCACGCTCCGTTCAAAATCCATCTGGACTCTCCGGATAAGGATAAAAACTCGGCTAGCATTGTTTTCCAGGCACGATTTAAAGCCTACAGCTGGCGTTCAGACTTCTGCTGTCTGGCTATGTTCGGCGGAGATTCGGACCACACAACGTGGGCCGAGATTTTGGAGCGTACGAAACGGTTTAAGAATGATGTCAATGAAGAGGCTTTGAGCTGGGATTTGTTTCTAGCTCCGCATCATTGTTCCTGGAGTTTTTTCAATGAAACCTCAGAGGATGATGTACAAACCACTTCACTCGAAGCACTGGATTATGCCCGTAGTGGAGCCTGGGTAATCGCTTCCAGTAAGAAGATTGTCAATAATGATGACAACCCGCCTTACTATGACGCCAAAAAAGAATACGTAAAAAAGCTATCCGGTTCGGACAAGTTCCTGAACACGGCTGTGGAACCGAAGGAATCCGCGCCAGAACCAATAGTTTTTGATATTACGGTAAATGGACCGGCTAGAGCACCCAAAAAGTCCACGGGTTCAGCTTCTAGTTCAGCAGGCGGTGCTGGTGCGGCAGGAACAATTGTAACCCAGGGATAATATGCTGCGTAGTAGTTCTTTACAACCCTATGCAGATGACTTGTCGGTTGAGGTTCAGGCTGCAATACAAGAAATCGGTCAGTACTTTGGGATACCGAATCCCAAAGTACTGATTCTTGATCACTGGCACGTTGTTGTACCGGTCGTATATAACGTATCGTTACCGAGTAGGGGCGCAGTAGATGGTATTGATATAAGGGAACAGGAACCAATGTTGATTCGTCTTTCATTAAACAGTTACCCTCACGCTGCGCCGTTTTTACTAAGTGACAGGAAAGATTTTCCCAGATCACGGCTTTCACATTTATATTTTACGACGGATGACGAGCCAGCCAGGTTATGTCTGGTACGCAATAATCCCCATGAATGGTTCGCAACGATCAAACTAAGGGACTTCTTAGACGTGGGCGGCCAGTGGCTTTATAAGGCAGCTACAGGTCAGCTTGATGAAGACGGAGATG
Organism: Spirosoma profusum; assembly: GCF_014699005.1. GTDB lineage: Bacteria > Bacteroidota > Bacteroidia > Cytophagales > Spirosomataceae > Spirosoma > Spirosoma profusum. The sequence continues at coordinate 52,671 of NZ_JACWZY010000021.1, read as the reverse complement.
AGTTCGATCCAACCCGACTTGAAGGAAATATCGGTTTAAAGCATATTTACCGCTATGATCTAATCAATGAGGTCGTCTCCCAAAATCAGCGGTTTATCCCTGATCTCCCAGCTGCTTTATTTATCGGAGGGCAGCTTTTGAAAGCAGGAAAAGTTGATTCCTACCAGACAAATGCACACGTTCCATTTATTGTATTTGAAAAAGTCCGCAACGCAATAGCGATCCTTTCGACCGAAGAAAATGAAGAACTGGTTGCAAACCCAGTGTTTACGTTTGTCTTCTGGGATCCCGACGGTGCGATGGACAATCTGTATCTAACGTCCAGACCTAAAAATTATGGACAGCTCAAACTGTTTTTCAGCCTGCGTGGAATCGACTTACACCAGGCGCTCTTGAAATTGGAAATGCTTGGAGCTATCCCCAGGCTTGGACTGCCCATAGTTTTTGCCATTAAACGACCACGTAGAGTGATCGGGTACAATGGGAATTATGAGTTCATAAATTTTCTAATCGTCCTACCCGCCGAAGGCGTAGCTGCGATAGACGATAGTCGGAAGGTGAAGCTTCAAGGCCATATTGAACCCTTTAGCAAAGACATGGCTGTAACTCTCTCAGACAGGAACCAGACGTCCGCTTCGCTTTATATAGGTGCTGGCTCGCTTGGTTCTAAATTGATACTCCATGATGCGAGGAGTGGTAATCTCCAGATAGGCATTTGCGATGATGACACCATGCTGCCGCACAACCTCGCCAGACATGCATTAGTTGCTGATCGGTTAGGCCAGAACAAAGCGGAGGCTCTTGCTTCTATAATTAAACAGTTTTATTCGGCTGATAAAACGGATAAAATTACGGCCATCACATCCAATGCGATTTATTTGGATAAGGAGTTTCAAGAATACCAGTGCATTATCGATACAACCGCAAGTGTGCAGGTAATGAACTTTCTGATCTCAAAGCAACTGCCGACAAACACCAGATATTATAAAGCGGAAATAGCGGATGCAGGAGCCTTGGGCTTATTATACGCAGAAGGATACAACCGTAATCCAAGGATGGACGACCTGGTGAACCTGGCCAGTTTTAATGCCACCAAGATTGAGCAACTCAGGACCTGGCGAATGAATGATGCGCAACGTGAAGTGACCACATTGAATGTGGGACTTGGTTGTAGTTCAACAACATCTGTGATGGCGGATGATACCCTGGGTTTTCATGCCAGCGTATTCTCAAGAATGCTGGCTAAAGCAACTACTCAAGAGAGCCAAGGTATGTCAGGAATATTGGCTATTTCCAGTCTGGACGAAAGTAAAGGCTCTCCGAGCATCAGTACTGAATACCTAGACGTGCAGGCATTCGACATACTAAACTGTAAGGCCGGTAGCGGATGGGAAGTGCGGTTGATGGGTGGAATTAAAGAATTGCTTTTTGCGAACGGCAATCGCCAGGCACCTAAAGAAACAGGCGGGGTACTGATCGGTATCGCTAATTATAAAACAAAAACGATACATGTTTTTGACATTGTAGTTGAGCCGCAAGGCAGCCATGGAACCTACTGCGAGTTTGTTCGCGGTAACAAAGGCTTGCCAGCTGAAATTGATGAAATCAAGCGAAAGACTGGTGAGGTAATTGGTTACATAGGGGAATGGCATACGCATCCCATGAACCTGAAAGGCTTAAGCACAAAGGATGAAAAAACCATTGCTGAACTTAGGGTATTAAACCGTACGGTTCCTATACCTACCTGCGCTCTGATCGTGACACCAGATGAACTGCTGGTTTATGTTTATGAATAAATTTAGGATTGGCTATGCATGAAAAAAAAAGAGTAGGACTTGCTTTGTCGGGAGGAGGTTATCGAGCAGCGGCTTTTCATTTAGGCACCTTAAAAAAGTTACATGAGCTGGGTATTCTCCCCCAAATAAGTGTTCTATCCACAGTTTCTGGTGGGTCGATCACCGGCGCTTATTACTGCCTAAACCAAAAAGACTTCACGACTTTTGAGCAGGATTTAAAGCAAAAACTCGCGACCAAAAGCGTCATCCGTTCGGTCGTCTTCTCCTGGATATTTTTTAGAGCGTTGGTATATTTTTTTGGTGGCCTGATTCTAACCGGTTATTTATTGGCAGCGGGTTGGTCATGGCTTGCTGCGTTCGTGGTTCTTTTATGGCTATACTGCCTCATCCGATTTCAATTTTCTATCTTTCCGGTAAGCCGTCAGATCGAACGGGCTTACGATTCTTTTTTTTACCGAAAGGCTACCCTTTCGGATTTACCCGATCGGCCTGTATTGGCCATTGCCTCCACGAATTTACAGACCTGTCGTCCTTTTACTTTTTCAAAAAAGAAAATGGAGGACTCGTTCTATGCCTATCAGCAATTCCCGATACGCTTTCAGCATCAAGCCTTTCCGTTAGCCCGGGCCGTAGTGGCTTCGAGCTGCGTACCATTTGCCTTCTCACCGGTACGTATTGACCGGGAATATTTTCAAAAGCCTGAACACTTTAACCAGATTCGTCCCAACTTAGTGGATGGTGGTATTTTCGATAATCAAGGCATCCAAAAGCTTTCTCAGTCAGGAAGCTCTTATGAATGTGATGTAATTATTACCAGCGATGCAGGCAACAAACTGCCTTTTGAAGGCTCGTACACGTACACGTTTGCTCTGTTGCTGCGAACGGTGGAAACGTTCATGACCCGAATCAAAAATTTTCAGATGGCTCAGCACCTATTCGATGCGGCTAAAAGTCATCATAGAGAGATTGCTTATCTTTCACTAGGCTGGGACATAGAGAAATGTTTATCGGGATTCTTCGACGGATTAAAAGCCGGTCGGATTCCGACTCGGTTGATTGAAGCCCATCAGATTCCAGAAGAGTGGCTTTCAGATTTAGATTCCCATAAAGAGTCTGTTATGGAGCGACTTCAAGCCAGTATCGGCTATAGTCGTATAATCAATGAAAAAGTGGTCGACCAAGACAAGTTGATAGCCCGAAGTGTTTCGACGAATTTAACGAAGTTAAGCCCGAAGCAAATAGACTGTTTAATGCGGCATGCGGCCAACTTAACTGAGATTCAAGTTCGTTTGTACTGCCCATCATTAATTTGCTAACTGACCGGAATAGGTCTATAATCATAAAGCATGATCATCAAGGTTTTGCTCGCTCTTTCGGGAGACGCATTGCTTTTAAGCTGGGTAGGCTCAAGCGGCCAAAACCGCAACCTGCTTATGGATGGTGGCGTAACTAATACGTATACGCTATCGCTGAAGAGGGAAATTCAGACACTCCTAAAAAACGGGGAACAAATTGATCTGCTTATTCTTAGCCACATTGATTCCGATCACATTGGCGGTATTCTCCGACTGGTTAACGACATACAGTTAAACCGGTTGCCTGATCAACTCATTGCCCGTTGTTGGTTTAATTCAGCCCGTGTCTTATCCAGGTATTTTGTCGACATGGATTTACCAGGTAAAGATATTGTCTTACCTCATGTGGATAAACAAATCAGCATCAAGCAGGGTAACACCTTTGAAAATTTTCTGACTAGGCTGAAAATCTCATCCAATTCTCTACCCGTCCTGGCTTCACAAAAGTATGAGGTGGACGGCTTGGTCATCGATATTCTTTCTCCGGACGAGACCGGGCTTAGAAAGCTGAGTAAGAACTGGCCCGCTGAAATCAATAACCCCGGGCACGTGCCCCTTTCAGGCGCGCCAACCGATTATCATCGAACGATTCTCGAATTGATCCATCAACCGTTTACGGAAGATAAGGGAATTCCCAACGGCAGCAGTATTGCGCTGCTGGCAACGGATAAGACCAGCCGGATTTTATTATTAGCGGATGCCCATCCCTCAACAATAGTTGAGGCACTGGTTAAGAAAGGGTACTCTGCCTCCAACCCGTTACAAGTAGATTACGTCAAGGTATCTCACCACGGCAGTAAGCACAACATTAATAATCAGTTGCTCGACTTAATTGACTGCCGCCAGTTCATTATTTGCAGTAATGGCCACAACGCCCATGGCTTACCACACAAAGAAGCCTTGGCCCGAATTATCCATCATAATTATGTACGGGGTCGTCGAACCAAATTGATTTTTAATTATTCAAATCTAGTTACCACGACTCTATTCACTCCTTTGGAAATGGACGAATATAATTTTTGCTGCTCCTATCAAAACCAGTTGACTGTTGAGGTATGAATTTATCAGAACGATTGCAAAAACTGACGATCCGTATTAACCGAATCGGAAGTGGTATTCTCTTTATTCACCCGAATGATGTCAAACACTACTATGTATTCACCGCCAATCATTGCTTGGAGAACAATCCAACATTTTGTCTGGTCGAATACGAGGAACCAGTCGGTGTTTTTAAAAAGATAATTGTTGATAAGGCCAACACGTTTGCCGATCCGAAGAACGATTTTGCCATCATCTTACTGGATAAAGCCGATTTCCCACTAGACGAATCGGCGATTCCCTCTCTATCCATCGGGCGGATAACGGATGAATCAGGCACCTTCCAATTTAGGGGCTATCCCGCAGCCTTAGCTGGAGAAGCTACCAAACTGGAAGCTCGATTTATTGAAGGTAATGCGCAGGGCTTCAAAATCCGGGTCACTACTAACCTAAGTGATTCTTCCGGGGAATTGGCCTCCAGCTCGGTAGCCGGGTTTTCGGGCAGTGGTGTCGTTTTGGATGCCGGAGATCAGCCCGCGCTAGTCGGTATTGTCACCCACCTGGGGAATTCAGCAGGATCATTTAATCAGGTGCACTGCTGCAATTTTTCCATGATCAATCAACTCTTTAATCGCTACAGCCTTCCCCAGTTAACCGTGGACGACGTGGCCGGAAGGCTGGATGATCAAACGACGGAAACCCTTTATTCATCGCTGCTGAAAGTCCAGTTGCCTGACAACGTGTTTGTGGGTGAAATCAATATTGCCCGCTCGGAGCTGTTTGACTATGCCAAACGGGAAGAAAAATACATTCCATTCCGGCTGGATAGCCGCCAGTTTGTTTATGAGCTTCTCAAAATGAAGGGGCTACGGCTGAGCGGTGATTTCGCCGTTTACAACAACAAGATCGTTACCTTCTATGACCTTACCCAGCGGGATAACTCATTTCATCATCTGGTTGACCAGGGAACTGTTGAGTGTTTAGCCGTGGATGAGTATTGTAGTACGCCTGACAGCCAGCGAACCTTCGTCAATCTGCTTAATAACTGTCTAAGTAGAAAACTTCATCACCTGAACGTTTCCTGGAAGCACGAGGACAAGACATTTATTTTTGGACCCCAGGATGAGGGATTAGGCAAACGGCAAATTAAATGGCAGGGAAAAGTCAAATCGGAACGGACAGTATTTGAAGCGAAAATGCAGTCAAAAACCAACCCCGACGAACCTGATAAGCTGTTACACTGCACCCATTTTGCCTTTCAGGGCCATTTCCGGCAATTTGGTCAGCAGTGGTTTTTCAATATTATGCCAGATTCCTACGCGACCTGGAATGGTAGCAAAAAACACCCCTGGAAAACCCAGGAGTTGGCCGCTTACAAGAAAAAAAATGAGCGTAATGGCGAAGTATTCACCCACGTACGGTTCCTCGCCTACTTTTTGACCCAGAACAAAGACTTCTTTGTCAATTTTGACGATCTGGTCTGTTTCGACAATGCCCCTAAACTAGCGGATGAGTATTGGCACATTAAAAAAGAAAAGAAAGAGAAATGAAATTGAAATACATCCAGGAGCCGGAACTAGAATTCGCCCAAGGGAAACATATCTGCCCCAGAGCGGGCATCAGTGCGTTTCATACGTATGAATCAAAAAATGACTATCGAAAAAAAGAGATTAACGTTGGTGGGGTTGGCACCAGTGATAATCTAGGCAAACTAGCGGACTGGATTACTAAATGCAGCCACTTCATTCCGCAGAAGACGGAAAATAATCACCCTCACTTATACCCTTCGTTTGATGGATTTTCGGCTCAATCCGGGTTCATGGCCAATCTTCAGTACGGCGAAGCCCTGGCCAAAGATCTCAATAATTCGGACATTAAACGAATCATAAAGATCGCTAACGATAACGATCGGATAACGCAGGCCATCGACTTGTATTACGAAAAAGTAAAATTCATTGCCCAGCACCGAAACGTCGATTTGATTACCTGTGTCATTCCTAATGAACTGTTTCCGTATATCTCAAAGGAGGTAAGGACCGATCATGAGGAAACCATTGAAGGAGAAGAAACGGAAAAAACGGATTTTGAATTAAATTTTAGGCGGGCTTTGAAAGCCAAAAGTATGCACTTGGGCAAACCCTTGCAGCTGGTCCGAGAACAATCCTTGACGCCTTCCCGCTTTAATCAGGATGAGGCCACAAAAGCCTGGAATTTTTGTACGGCGGCATATTATAAGGCTGGCCAGATTCCCTGGCGTCTGCCTCATAATATCAACCGGCCTTCCGTTTGTTTTGTAGGCATTAGCTTTTATAAAAGTCGAGATAAAAAAGTAACCCACACCAGCCTCGCTCAGATTTTTGATGAATTAGGTAACGGCGTAATTCTGCGGGGAACCCCCGTAAAAATCGATGAACGGGATCGCAAGCCGCACCTGGAATCGGAGCAAGCATTCGATTTGTTAAAAGGAGCACTTAGCGAGTATAACCTAGCTATGGAGACCTTCCCGGCTCGATTAGTCATCCACAAGTCGTCAAATTATAATCAGGAGGAGTTAGACGGTTTTCGAAATGCCGTTTATGATATGGGTATAAGTAAAGTAGACTTTGTAACCTTACTCGATTCGGATATTAGGATGCTTCGCGATGCCATGTATCCACCCCTGAGAGGCACTCAAATTGAACTGGATAAAAATATTAGGCTACTCTACACGAAAGGGTCAGTTGAGTACTATCGGACTTACCCAGGGCCCTACATTCCTCAACCACTTGAAATTCGCATAGTAGAGAGCGACACGTCGCCGGATATAATTTGCGAAGAAATCCTCGCTTTAACGAAAATGAACTGGAATAATACCCAGTTTGACGGAAAATATCCGATCACGATGGTATGCGCTCGTAAAGTAGGGGAAGTCATGAAGTACCTCGACCGGCATGAAAAGGCACAAATAAAGTACGGGTTTTATATGTAAGCTACCGAATCCAAGCGCTCTAGAATGGTAAAGCCGTAGCATATGGATGTTTGGTGAAAACAGTGGGCCGCGCTAGGTCAATCGATTCGGAGACGGACCCATGCCTCCAGGCCGCGCACTACCATCCGAATCAAAGAGCGGACAGTGAGACTTATTGATTCCTGAATAAATCTTTAATGTAAAAATGAGTATCGATTCGTTATTGAAACTATACAATAGAATCAAAGTAAAGCCACTTGACGGATCAAAAGGGGAAAGCTTTGTAGAATTTTTCAATAATTCGTCACATTGAAATTAATTCTCAGCTAACAACGCTTCATATTTTTGAAATAGCTTTATGACTATTTTGTCAATTAAAATTAGTAGAGCAAAGCGTACAAAGTAGTTATCATAATTATGATCTGAATTGTATAGATTCTTGAATGTGGGAAGATTTTCTTGATAAGACAACGTATTATGAGCACATCGATTTCGATGTCGGTACAATAGTTCATAGCGTTCTTGCAATACGTTTTCGAAAAGGTTAGCCGAAGCAAATTGATTGTGAGGTAGAACTTGGTTATTTTGAGTAAATTCTAAATAAGCCAGCTCTGCCCATGTCGAGAGATTCGAACCAGCAAACAAATTTGTAATTTCTGCAATAGTTTGTTGCGAGATTGCTTGACGATCAAAATACGCAGCATGGTCGAAATCATGTTGAAGCTTCTTGATTGCAGAAATCAAATCTTTATAAATAGTGTTTTTCTCTTTATAGTCAGAACATTCCCCGAGTCTGCTCTTTGTGTATCGTTCGTATCGATATTCGTAATCATCTGTGGCCAATTCCCAGCAAATACACTTCATCTTCTGCTCTTGTGCACCAGTTAATTTGAGGAACACTGACTGAAAAGTATATTCGCTTAGTGAATAGGTTTCAATACCATTTCCAATTCCCTTGTTCGCAGAAACAAACTCTTTGAGAATTTCAGAATTAGGAGTCAGAATAAAGTTGGTATGCTTACTCATTAGTGTATTGATCATAAATTTCAATTGACCTATCCATTCTCGCTCGTAAATATTTTAAAGCACTTGGCGCTCTTTTATGGCCTGGCTCGTCTCTAAAAACAATTACTGCTTCTTGTAATTCAGCATTTAGATCAGCTTTTCTGGCTATGTCTATAGTTTTGTTTTCGAAGAGTATGCAGTAAATCAATCCAAACAAATAGATGTCTGCTTCAATAATCGAATTGAACTGTTTGGGAATATCAAGCTCATGTATTGTTGCGTTCAAGCGTTCAAAGCGCTCCTGATATAAACCTTGTGGGAAAATTTCTGTAAATTCTTTAAACAAGGTTGAAGGATGCTCCCCAACAACAGAATATATATATTCTTCATAATATTTTTCCATCTTCGGCTTGTACCCTCTCGCTATATTCGTACCGTTATCGTTGATAGCATACTGAGATAAGAGCGCTATAAATCTTACAAAATCAATCTTATTTTCAATATTGGAGTTTTTAAGGGCATATTCATTCATGAACGGCGGGTCGAAAAAATCTGTACGTTCTTTGTTTAAGAAGTATAGCGATGCACGGCTTTCTAATGGAAGTAAAGTCTCTCCCTGGATATTTATATTTCTGAATACCGAAGAATAATATTTCTGCTGTACTTGTAGGTCTTGTGTATCCGGTACCAAATAAGAAAATCCTAGAAATGTGCGCTTCAAAAAGGTTTCATCTATTTCAAAATCTACATTCTTATAATTCCCGGGAACTATTTTACCGAGTATCTCAGCCTTAGTTCTTCCTTTTGTAGTGAGTTGTCTAAAATCCCACGCTAAAATATTGTCAAGCTGGGGTTCATCATCTATATCATCATCATTTTCGTTAGCCATCTGCTGTTGTGTTGCTTTGAAGGTTTCCACATCAGGATAAAGGCCTAAATGAGCCAAAAGAATACTGGTTAAACGTTGCTGACCATCTAAAATCAAGTTTTGATTAGCATTATTTTCGTAAAATGCTCCAATCGTTATTGGGGGCACAAACTCCTTTTTCTTAAGTGTATCGATCAGTTTACTAACCTTAGTTTCGTCCCAAACGAAGAACCGTTGATAGTCAGGGAGAATTATATTGCCTTTGAGCAGAAGGTCTAGCCAATGTCGTAAAGAATACTGTCCGTAGAATACTCGGTTGTCCATTAATTATAATGTTTTTCTTATGATCTTCCGTTACATGATAACGACTAACTGGGTGTTATTGCTGCTTGAACAAGGCTGTAAAGTGGCTTTACTTTGATTCTATAAAATAGCTCCCCTAGTAACTCGATTACCACCTTTGACTTTACGGCCTTATTCACGTATTAATAGTTACTTTATGAATAGTTGTCATCTAAATCTTCTAGCAACAAAATGTGGCGGAAGTTAACAACCTACAATTTATCTAGTGTAAACCCGCAGTTTTTACATCTGATACTATTTGATTCATATTGTAATGGGATATTATCACAAGTACTGCTCTGACAAATAAGACTATTTTCAATTTGAATCCATAATTTAACAACTGTTAGAAGCTCACTACTTGTAAATGATGTAGAAGAGTTTTTATAGTGGGCAGAATAATTGCGAAAACTTGATAAGCCATCTAAATCAGAAAAGAGCTTATAAAGCGGATGCCTTTCTGAAAGTAAATCTTTTATACGCTTTTTTAGAGGGTTAAAAAGTTCGATCATACTATATTGATTATCAATCCTATATTTTATGGCTGTTTGAAGATTCTGGTTTATTTCCTGTAAACGCCATTCTAGGTATCGACCTAACTTTTGACCCGCACTAATGCTTTCATCATCATTTAATTCATCAACTATTTCATCAATCGAATTTTTAGCTAATTTGTATTTTGGCCCAGAAGAGCTATCCCAACCTTGAAATTTATATTTTATCCAACTTGGGAATCGATTTTGAATTTGGTCATACCAAATTTGATCATGCGTCAATATTAGGAATTGGTGATCAGGAAAATTTGCTTTTATTAAAGATAAAACTTTGGGCCTTTTATGAGCATCAAAACTATTAATGATGTCATCAAGGATTATAAATTTAAAATCTTCATTAAAAATTTTAATTGACGCCAAAAATATTGCTAAGCCAAAGCTATTAACTTGAGATTCACTCAACACTTTAAATGCAGGTGAAACTTTTTTACTAACGAATTCTATTTCTAATTCAACTGCCTTATCTTTTCCAGTTATTAAATTTACAGTTGGGTTCTTTATATGGGCACTGTCCTCTTCAAGGGTTTCAAAATAGGTAACAACATTATTCGCAATTTTATTAAATGATTCCTGCATTTTATCGCGAATAAAATTATTAAAGGATTCTAAAATTTGCGAATAATTGTATTTAACATTACTTAGGTAAGTTACTTGTTTAGAAAGTTTTCTAAAAAAGAAATATGCCGTTGATGCATCTTTTGCCCTCTGATAATCGTTTGATAACTCCTTTATTGAACTATCACTTTCAAGAATATCAATTTTATCTTTTAATATTGCTCTTGCCTTATTTTCAAAATCTACAATTTGTTCTATTTGCGCAACAAAGGGCTCTTGGCTAATATTTATTGTTTTGATGTCAATAATATCCTTCTCAATTATAGCCAATGCTTTCGTAAGTTCATCAGAACATAATTTATTAAGAGACGCAAATTCATTAAATTCAATGTACCCATTTATATCTTGGGTAATTTGTTTGCACTTAGTAGTGTACGCTCTAAAAATACCTATTAGTTCATTTTGAAGTGTTATAAATTCATCCTTTTTGTCTTGAAGATCTTTGAGTGTATGGTGTTTATTTTGTATATGTCCTACTAAGTTTCCTAAGTACACCTCATCACATACTGGACATGGCCCTCCATCGTGGTAATTATTCTCTAAGACTTCTAAGCTCGTTCTATAAAGATTTACTAAAAGTAAATCTTTAATGCTTTTCTCATCCGCTTTAAGCGAATTGAATAGAGTCTCTAAATTTTTTATTTTTTCTGTAAGTGAATGAATTGGGTAAAAGCGACTTAAACTCTGCTCTAAATCTTTTAGTGTCGAAAGTTCTTTCGCTTTAGGGTCATTAGCTACTAAATCTTTTAAACTAAAAATTAATTTTTTACTGTCGACTAACTTATCAATTGTTGGCTGTTTGTAATTAATTGCTATAGTGTTTAGAAAAGCTAGTACGTCCGCCGTTGATGGGTTATCATTACCTAAATGTTCTTTTAATCCAGCCTTGGCTTTTTCATACTCAATTGAAAATTTATTTAGCTTATCTTCAATTTTATTTTTGGCTGATAACAATTTTTCTTGAAAAGAAATCAGTGGATCAAATCCAAGATACTTCGCCAAGTATTTATATTTGTCCGTTTTAGTAAAATAGACAAACTGTTGTAAGTCTTTATACCTTAGATGAAAGGGGTGCTTTGCTTTCTCCTTAAAGGCAATATAATCCCCAGTTATAATAGGGTCTTTTATTTTCTTTTTATTGTACTGTATTTTTATATTTTCAATTCTAGGGTCTGTAAATTCAACTTCTAGGTAAGTATTCTCCCCATTTGAATTTCTATTTGGGTAATCTGCCTCTCCTGCGCCTTCTCTTGCTAAATGATCAATTTTATGATTGTGTAACCATTCCCAAGAATCCACAATTGAGCTTTTTCCGCTTCCATTCTTACCAAATATTACTAAGGAAGCATTGTTCTTTAAATCAAACTCAATTGGAAGGCTAATTCCTCGGAAATTTTCAATTTTAAACCGTTTAATAATCATTTTTCTTATTTAAATTGTTGTGTGGCTTCTTCTCCTAGTGCATCTAGCTTTTGGTCAATTTTGGATTCAAACTCTTGTACATTAAATATCTCATTACTTATGCAACTTTCTAAAAGTTCTTTAACTTCATTTAGTTGTAAACCTTCAAAAACTGTTTCCTCAAAAAAATCTTCGATTTTGGTCATTTTAGTAAGCTGTTATGTTAATTAATAGTGCCATTAATTTGAATCAATGGCGGTATCGACCGTAGTCATCACATTATCAAAGGCTTGCTAAAGACGCGGTATGTCCTCGGTGTCCAGGCTGATCCGGGCCTAAGTCTGTCCACATAACAAGAGGGTAAACAAGGCTGATAAAAATCGAAAAGGGCGTGGCTTCATCCGCTCGGTACTTATTTTTTTTGTAGTGTGTCTAATCCCAAAGATAAATGATACCCAACAAATACTTGGAAAGGGAGGGAAGGCAACCCTTTATGCGAAGTACGACTAACAAATGATATTTCAATGATTTATTGATTTAAACACTATCACAATGACTAATGTATACTAATAAATACAACAGGTTATATAGACTGTATTTATGTCAATCTGTCAGCCAGATGATATATGACAGTTTTATCGTAACAAAGCCATGACGCTCGTTATACGCTTGATTCACCTCTACATCTCGTTTAAAAATAAAACCCAACCTGATTTTTCTAAACTTTACATAACATTAACGCTGGTTCATGTATAGATATCAGCCACTGATGGGATATTATTCGTAAATGACTGGCAATGTTCAGTATTGGTCTTTAAAAGCAGGGTAGCTGCTAACAAAGGGCTATTCTCTGCGTTTACTTACCCAAACTCATTTAGCTAACTAATCCATGTATGACTTAACTCGATTTGTCGACGCGCAAGCTTCTTCCTATGCCCATGCACTTGTTGAAATCAGTAACGGCCGTAAGCAAACCCATTGGATGTGGTACATCTTCCCTCAACTAGCCGGATTGGGCTTTAGTCAAATGGCTCAATATTATGCCATTGCCGATTTAGCCGAAGCGAAGAAATACTTAGCGCATCCCATCCTGGGCAGTCGACTGATTGAAATTTCAAAGGCGCTTCTAGGTGTCGAGGGCAAAACAGCTCATCAAATTATGGGTAGTCCAGACGATTTAAAACTGAAATCGAGTATGACCTTATTTAGCCTTGTTGGTCCCACAAATCCTGTCTTTCAGCAGGTCTTAACTAAATATTATCAAGGAGAGACTGACAGTAAAACACTGACGTTGTTAGGTAAAAACGAATAAATGGGCTTCCCTCAACTATTGAATAAGCAATGAATTAACTATTGTTCTAGGCTTGCCATCCATCTAATCGCTTGACACTCATAGCCAAAAATTCTTGACCCCTCCGGGTCCGATAGCCCATCTGATTCAACCGATCGGCAATGACCCGGTAAGTCAACCCTTCTTTCCTGTAGAGCCGAATCAACTCCGCAGCTTGTCGATTGGCTAAGTTCACCAGAGCGTTTTGTTGACGGACGGCCAAACCTCGACGAGTCACCTCGGGGGTAATGTTGGGCATGCCTAGTTTATGTCCCTGGGCTTTCTTAGCGGCTAAGGCGGATCGAGTACGTTCACCGATCAACTCTCGTTCGTGTTGGGCTAATACGGCCATGATGCCTACGGTGAGGGTGTTGGCATCGGGAATGTCACAAGCGACAAAGTCGACTTCGGAGTTACGTAGAGAAAAGATGAATGACACATTCCGACTGAGCCGGTCTAACTTAGCAATTAGCAATCGCGCTTTGTTCTGTTTAGCGTGAGCAATAGCTGAGGCTAGTTGCGGACGGTCAGCTCGCTTACCAGATTCGACTTCAATAAACTCATCGAGCAGTTCGTCGCCAGGTTTGAGGAACCGTTGGACGATGTCCTGCTGGGCCGAGAGCCCTAATCCACTCTTACCCTGAGTAACGGTTGAGACGCGATAGTAAGGAACGTACTTCATTCAGTTCTTAGACGTATATAGGTTAGGGTTAAAAAGGGGATTAAAATCTATACTTTTCTCCCCTTTCCAAATTTAATTTGGCTTGCTCGAAGCGCACTTCAAACGAAGATAGTCAAAAATAGCTCTTTGTAACATTTTCACGACGAGCGTTGTGAAAATGTTACGGATTAAAATAATCAACTTAAGTTGACTATCGGTTACTTTTTGGTTATGCAAAATGTAAGGAGTCGTACGGACATGCTAATAGAAATGGCATCTTTATCTTTTCAAATCTGCACAACACGGCGAATCCTGTTATAACGACACGGACGGATTCTTTACATGTAGACAGGTGAAACCGATCGTAAAGCTAGGCCGCTGGCTTGGGCCATCTCCGTTGATTCACCAACTAAATCTAGTTTTCCCATATAGCTGTATGGAATAGGTAAACTCACTGCATCATCGAAGAATAGTCGGTCTATTGTCCATCAAGGTGTATATTTCAGCATTACTTCAGAAGTGCCTGGTGTACTATAAAAAGGCAGAAATTACGAATGCTTCTAACCACGGTTCGAAACCTCACGCTCATTGCTATATGCTTACTATCGGTCAGGCTATTCGCCCAGACCAAGTCTACCCCAACTGATGGCTGGCTAAATCAATACCATGAATACCAGGACTATGGTGAGGTCTATGTGGTCAAAAAGATTACCAAGGCGTGCCGTTCCTATCAAACCTTCCTGACCGATAAAAACGGACACAAATTAACCCCAGCCTATCGTGACATTGGCGACTTTGAAGAAGGGCTAGCCGAGTTTGTCCCCATGCAACGTAGCGGGCAAGGGCAGGGTCTGCACGGATTTATCGATAAACAGGGGAAGGTCATTATCGAGCCTAAATACATCGCCACCGACCGATTCCGCCAAGGCAAAACCTGGGTCATTTACCCCGCCGACTCGCACTATGGGCTTTCCTATATTGATTAGACCGGAAAAGAGCTGTATAAGATCCCCATTCAGCACTATCCAAACGATTACCTGATCAAAAACGCGACAATCGATTATAGCTGTAACCACGATACTCAGGAAGATGTGCTTTGGTGGCGAAAGGGCGAATTCTTTATTCTCAACTTCAACTTTACTCCCTTTGTCACCGAGCAGATCCAGCGATCCAAGCACGTTACGGCCTTTAAATACCAAGGCAAATTTGGCATCATCGACCCTGACTTGGTGCTGAAAGTGCCGGTGGCGCTCGATGCCGTTGATGTCGATTATGCCTATTCAGGTCAAGGCATGCAACGCGTACAATATGGAACTAAGTACGGGTACGTGAGTCCCCTGACGGGTGAACTGATCGTTCCTTTCAAGTATACCGATACACGCAAGCCAACCAACGGGTTATTTTAGGTCAAGAAGAATGGCAAATGGGGTTGTATTGACAAAACTGGCCAGCTACGCATTCCCCATTTGTACGATGAAGCGACCGGCTTTACCGCTGAAGATCGTTCAGCCGTGGCCATTCAGGGTAAATTTGGCCATATTGACAAGTCGGGTAAGGTGCGCACGCCATTGACCTATGATTTTGCCTCGTATTATCAGCATGGCCTCTCGATGGTTCGCATGAAGGACAAATACGGCTTTATCGATACGACCAACCGGTTGATCATCTACGATGAAGCGTTCCCCTTTGACCGGGTAACGACGATTGTTGAGCGCTACTGGATTCGGTATGAGCTCTCCCTGGATGGCAGGGAGAAATTTACGGGTTTCTCCTACAAGCTGGATGCCGTATTGATTATCCTGGGTCTCCTGCTATTTATCTGGCTCAGTAGTTTAACTCAACGGATGATCAGCAAGTTTAGGCCGGTACGGTAAAAGTGACAGATTATTGATTGTGAACTAGGGTAGGCAATTCCGTGTCAAGAACCTTACTTGAAGGCTCGTTTAAAAAAGGTTAAATCCACATATACCAAACCGTTTTCATCGTTGTAACGATTGTATTCTGAAGACTCGTCCCAATCCTATTCGGTTGGTGCTTGGGGCTTAAGGCTACAGGAGGCTACCCATACTTCCTTTTTAATGATTTCTTGTAGCACCCATTCGCCTTCAATACTCAGTTGCATCAGGCAATGCACGTAGACCGACTCTTTTTTACCGTATAGCGTTACCTTCACCTCGGCCTGGTTTTTCTTTAACGACGACGAATCCGCATGATGAACGCCATACCCATTAGCTTTACCCCGACGCCTTCTGATCCAGGAATCTTTTTTTAGAACAGCAATAGCCGCTTCAACGGCATCGGTTTCGATGACCGGATAGATCGTGATCACAAGGCTGGCACCAACCTGGGCAATCCGGGCTAGTGTTGCCGGCAAAAGTTCTTGATGAAAGGCCCAGGGCCTATCACCGCAATCATAACCGATATTGAATTCACGGATCGTACAGGCCGACCAGAGATCCCGGGCTGGTTGGTCGAGGCTTTCAATGGCCGTGAGCATTGCCGCAATGTAAGGATCTGGCTCAGGAAAAGACTCCTCGGCCCCGATTTGGGCGGACCACAAACCCTGCCAGGGGCCACTGAGATACGCCCAAAGCCCTTGTTTCTCCAGCGCATGGGAAAGGGGAGTCAAATCGACGGGTGCCCGAAGGTCGAGGTCAGTCGTGATGTAGTGAATTTCATGTTTCATGGCAGCGCATCAATGCCGTCAACGGGTTCAGGGAGCCTAACGCCCCGAACTTATAGTGAATTTAAGCATATTCTATTACCTTATAGAAATCAGATAGAAAGTATGGTAGGATCTACACGCCCCAAATGCATTAACTACCCCCTGAATCACTTCTATACTCGTAAACGTACGCCTATTACTAATGCTTAATGTGGCCTTAAACGGGTGGCTAGGAAACCTTTTAGCAATGGACGTTGTGAAAATGTTACAAAGTGATGAATTCACCTTGAAGAGCATACCTTTTATAGAGACCAGGTTTTCGGCTATCTTTCGGTAACCATCTCCACTATCCATGGCCGCACTCTTGTTCAAAACTCAACTCGTCAACCAGGCTGGTGTACCCACAGCCGAGTTCGCACGGATCCTATTTGGCGTTGACACCCCAGACGAAAAGGAGAAAACGTTTCGGGCTATTTGTAAAACGGCTTACCCCCAACTGCGTATTCAGGAGCCGTTGAGCATTTCACCCGCTAAACTTGACTGATGCTTATCTTGGCGCCCAGTTCTAGTCCGTCAATAAGAGGGTAAAGTCATTTACGTAGCTTGGGCTCCTAGGTTATATAAAACCTTAAAAGCGTCTGTATTCCTGGATCGATTCGGTCAAGAGCATACAATGATGGCTTTCAATAGAACAAATGGTCACAAGAACGCCCGCATATTGTCGCGATTGACCCCCATCAGCTTAGCTCACCTGGTTTACTTTTGCATAAACAGTAAACCAGGTGAGCTAACTCCATGAGAACAGTATCATTCACTATGAATATTAGCCTGGACGGCTATTGCGATCACACGATGTTCAATCCCAGTGAAGAAGTGCTAGAATATTTCACTGAAACGTTGAGGGAGGTAGATTTGCTATTTTTTGGTCGTGTAATGTATCAGCTTATGTTTCCCTATTGGGCTGACGTGGCCCAAAATCAATCCGGCACAGCGGCTGAAAATCGATTTGCTGAGCGCCTGACAGCGATCGACCGAGTGGTGATGTCACACTCATTAGACAGCGTAGATGAGAAGACACGAATTGTTAGGAGCAATCCGGCTGAAGAACTCCAGAAACTGAAGCAGCAACCGGGCAACAAAATTTCGGTAGATAGTATAAGCTTACTCCCGGAATTAATTCAAGCCGGTGTGATCGATGAATTTCAATTAGTTGTCCATCCGGTGCTGGTGGGGCAGGGGAGAGCTTTGCTTCATGTGGGGAGCCTTCAGGAAAGGCTTCAGTTAAAGCTGGTTAATACCATTGCTTTCCAATCCGGTAGTACGGCGCTTCACTACTTGAAACAGTGACAGAAAATTAGCCGGTCGAATTACTAGTATCAGTTTCCTACTAGACGCGATAAGCGTAACCTTAGTTAAAGGCTCGTTTAATAAACGTTAAACTCACTTGACGTATCGCTTATTGAACGTTCGTTTAATAAACGTTAAACTGAATACATCTGTGTTTTGCTAAGTGGTAGCCGTTTGCTTTTGGACTGAAGTACCAATTTCAACCCCGCGTAGACGGAGATACTTATACAGGGTGGTTTTAGAGATGTGTAACTCGCGGGCGATTTGTTCGACCGAGTACTTGGCTTCTTTGTAAAGACTTTCGCCGATGCGGGCTTTCTGCTCACCAGCTTTGGATAGCCCTGTGCGTCGGCCTAAGAGTTGACCGCGTCGCCGGGCGGAGGCTAAACCGGCTAAAGTCCGCTCCCGAATTACTTCCCGTTCAAACTCGGCTAGACTGGCAAAAATGCGAAAAACCAGCCGACCTTGCGCCGTGGTAGTGTCGATGGGATCGTTCAGACTCACTAGCCCAATATGTTGTTGCTCCAACTGAGTGACGATCTCAATCAAGTGATTTAGGGAACGGCCTAGTCGCCGGGCGGCCGGCGCCGTCCAGTTTCCAAATCATCAATGTATCCCCCTCCCGGATGATTTCAAGAAGCCGATTTAATTCAGGCCGTTCGGTTTTAGATCCACTGGCTTTTTCCTGAAAGATTTTCGAGCAACCGGCGGCAGTAAGGGCATCTAGCTGAAGGGCCAGATTTTGATCTTGCGTAGAGACGCGGGCATAACCTAACTTCATGACGTACTAGTGTCTATCTCACGTCAAGGACGTGAATGGGAGAAATCTATTGTCGATCAAGGAAGCAGGTTGTTGCTTTTGAAGGTACAGAATTATCAGTTTATAAGGCTAAAAAAATGATCCCTTTAAGTTTTTTTAGAAAGGGGCTCACCTTTAAATGACTGATCTAATGGATTAATCATCAATCACGTCTGAAACCGTTCACGAAAAGGTTACATTTCATGATCAATCACTATGAATAGTACAAATTAAGAAGAGCCAAGCAGTTTTCAATTCTAAGAATCGCATAACAGAAAAATGCAAAAGGTAGCAAAATTAACGACCAATCAAGTGTAAAATGAACTTACTAGAGTTCAGATCTGATGGATCAGTTGATCACGCATGAACATAAAAACGTTTACGAAAAATAGTCAGCAATAGCCATCGTTAAGGTATAAGCACCTAGCTTATATCGGCCCTATAATAGTTTTCCCGTTGAATAATAGTTCCGTTAAGGCCGGTAAGCATCGCTAACTGTCCTATGTGCGAGGCCAAATCTAATAGGGGTCCCTGTAGTAGTCGTCCACAAACGTCATCCTCAATCTGGTGGGATTCTATTGCTGTCCGCAGTTCTCCGAGTCCATTGATTAAGCGGTCCCGTTCAGGCTCAAACGGTAAAACTTCAGGAATCGGACAGTTAAAATGACCTTGCTGAATCATCGTTCTGGTTTTGACGACCAGATCATACATATGATTCAGGATTTCATTCGGACTTCGGGTATGTGAGTTTAGCTTATACCCGCCAAAGCTGTCAGTTGAGCCAGTGGTCGCTTTGATGAACCGATAGGCTAACGCTTTGACGGCATGGGCTAATAAGTCATTAGCGCTCATAAAAAGTGGAATTTGGCTGGAGATGTGACTTAAAACGGCTGCTTGTCATTGGTTCAGGCATAGTGGCAGAACACCTTCTCAGCCTGGCCAAGCTCATTCAATTGAAAGACTTCGCTAGCCAGTCGGCCATTTACCGACGTGTAATAGATGACCAGCGTGTGAACACCCACAAAAACATGGTGCAGGGTAAAATGCAGGTCGGGGTAAGTGCTCAGGCCTACTTGAAAATAGCGTTCCAGATCACCTTTGCTGGTGATACAGCCTGTTTCATTAAACGTTAGCAGCGGAATGAACGGCGAATAAAATTCCAACTCATCGGCATAGTGCGCCATAATGGCGGCCAGGTCATGAGCATTAAAGGCACCGATCCATTCATCGGCAAAGTGGAGGGCCTGTTCCTGAGTCATAGCGTAGATTCTGTTGTTGATCCGTTTTGATCAATGGGTTGATCCGACTTTAGGTATCCATCCGTAAAATGTTCTTTACGTTTCGGTTGAGCAAATTTTTGAGCGTTATATTGCCCGGATTCACCTCTTGGAATGGAGAGTGACGTCCAGTTTTGGGCCAGCATTTTCCCCAGAAATACCAGTTGGCCAATGTGATACGGATAATGGGCTAACTGCCGGTTGATGGCTTCCAGCACCGTATGACCCTGATTTCGAATATAAATGGTTTTACTTAAGTCTTCTTCCCGGAGCGATTGCAGCGTATTTAAAAGCGCGCGCCAACCTTCATCCCATTTCTGAAGCAATTCGGCTCGGGACTGAATATCAGTAGCAAACTCGCCCTCCCGGTCGCGCCAGCTTTTTTCGCCATCGGTGGTCAGAAAATCTGTCCAACGACTCAACATATTCCCCCAAAGGTGCTTCACCAGGATGGCAATGCTGTTGCTTTCGGCGTTGTATTGCCAGAAAAGGGCATCATCCGGAAGTTGAGCCAATGTTTTTTCGCCAAGTAATTTATAATACTCAAACTGGCGGATCGCGCTTTGTAAGTAATCGCTCTGCATCGGGTCGGTTAGGGTTTTGGTAAAATTAATCTCGATTTTTTAAGAAGCTTACCGTAAAAATGAGCTATCAAATCGACCACCTCATCCATTTCATCCAGCGTGTTAAAATAGTGGGGCGAAAGTCGAACCAGCCAGTTTATACCTTTCCGTCCAAAATCGATCAGGGCCGAATTCGGGTACTGTACCGTAAACACTACCCGACCGTGTCGCAATGTGGCATCAAGGGTCGATAACGGCTGGCGAGCCGTGTGAAAGGTTAGCAGGTTGCTTTGGCAGGAACCCCAATCGAGTAAGGTAATACCGTCGATCTGTTCCAGGCCTGTTCGGAGCTGGTGCATCAGCCGTTGGTTCTGCCGGGCAATAGCCTCTATACCGACCTGATTGGCATACCCAACCGCTTCGGCCAACCCCACACTCAGCAGCGAAATCTCCTGGGGTTCAAATCGGCGGGCACCCAACTGTAAGGCATAGGTGTCTGGCTCAGTCCAGGTGGCGGCCCGTCGATCAATAAACAGGGGCGAAAGTCCCTCCGCCAGCACCCGATCCGAAACATAAAGGAAACCCGTATTACGTGGTCCACGCAGAAACTTACGGCCCGTGGCGACCAGAAAGTCAGGCTGAATACGGCTAACGTCGAGCGGCAACTGCCCCACCGACTGAGCCGCATCCAGTAAATACCAGACACCGTATTGCTGGCACAGTTTGCCTATTTCCTCCGCCGGAAGCACCAGACCCGAGTTTGTTGGGATGTGGGTTATCGCCACCAGGACCGGTCGGTGCGTTCGTATCAACTCCTTGGCATGCGTCAGGTCCAAGTCACCGTTTGGCAGGTTTTGAATCCGTAGTAATTTAATGCCTAACCGATGCTGCATGGATAGAAAGGCTAGCTGGTTGGACACGTAATCGTTCGTTGTGGTCAATATGGTATCACCTTCCCGAAACGGGATAGCCGACAGGGCCTGAAAGGTGGCATGGGTAGCACTGTAGGCAAAGGCAATATGTTCGGGCTGGGTGTTCAAAAGCCGGGCTGTTTCCTCATAAAACCGGCCAATCTGTGCCTGTCGTAGTCGTTCGGTTTCATACCCGCCTACCTGGGTTTCCACCTGGAGATAATCCTGCATCGCCTGAACGACGGGCTGCGGCATCAGGGAAGCGCCGGCACTATTGAGAAACAGGCTATCTTGACAGCCCGGCGTGTCGGCTCGTAGTTGAGCGATATCGAGAATGGTAGTACGTTGGGGTTGCATAGCGCAAAAAAAAGCCACAAGGCTGTACGGAAACAGACACACTTTTGGGTTTGCGGAACCATACAGATTATCTGAATAAGAATTGTGAAAACCCAACAAACTGTACGGGCTTTTTTTGCAAAATCTGTATGGTAATACGTACAGATTGGACGACTACTTTTGTCCTGTAAACTAAAATCAGTGCCCATCATCTCGTCTATGCGTGTATCGACTCCCAGGTATCAGCAGATCGCTCGTCAATTAGGCGATAAGTTACGAGGGGGTACGCTCGCGGAGGGTGACAAGCTCCCATCCGTGCGTACGCTTAGTCAGGAACTGGGTGTTAGCATCAATACCGTTCAACAAGCCTATTATTGTCTGGAGGCCGAAGGATTGATCGAAGCCCGTCCTCAGTCGGGGTACTATGTCCGAACGCTGATCGATCGGCTGGGTAATGTACCACGCCGATCGGCACCCCAGGCCACGGCCCGCCAGCCGCTTCAGGCTGATCAGGAGTCAATTTTATTGAGACTGATGCACCAGCAGCGACAACCCGGCTGGCTTCCTTTCTCCCTAAGTGTACCCGCTCCTTCGCTATTGCCGGTTGGTAAATTAATGAAGGCGCTCCAACAGGCTCAGCGCGAACTGCCTCATGGTGGAATTGAGTACGAGTTGATGACAGGCAATGCGGCTTTACGTCGGCAAATTGCCCGATATGCGCTCTTCTGGGGTAGTCCGCTAACCGACGAGGAGATCATTACCACGGAGGGGTGCACAGCCGCCCTGACATTATGCCTGAAGGCCATTACCCAGCCGGGCGATACCGTTGCCGTAGAAAGCCCGATCTATTTTGGTATCCTTCAAACGATCCTCTCGCTGGGCCTGAAGATACTTGAATTGCCAACTGACGCCCTGACCGGCGTTGATCTGGACGTGCTGAAAAGTCATTTGCAAGCTGGACATGTACAGGCCTGTTTGCTGGTGCCCAACTTCAGCAACCCACTTGGCTGCTGCATGCCAAACGCCCACAAACAACGGCTGGTGCAGCTAATGGAAACCTATCAGGTACCCCTCATTGAAGATGATCTCTACGGCGACCTTCATTTTGGGCCGGATCGCCCCCTTCCCTGTAAAGCCTTCGACCGGCAGGGGCTGGTCTTATGGTGTGGGTCCGTCAGTAAAACCCTGGCGCCTGGTTACCGGGTGGGGTGGGTCGCACCAGGAAGTTATTTTGACGCGTTGCTTCAGGTGAAGCGGTATCAAGCCGGGTTCTCACCGGGAATAACCCAGCAGACCGTGGCTAATTTTCTGGCCAACGACCGGTACGAATTGCATTTGCGTCGGCTCCGGCAGCGGCTGAAAAGCAACTGCCAACGCTACCAGCAGACGATTCGGGCCCATTTCCCTTTTGGCACGCGCATCAGCGAACCACAAGGTGGCTTTACCTTATGGGTAGAAACCGATGCCCGGGTGGATACGCTGGTGCTTGCCGACCAACTGGCTCCGCATAAAATCAGCATCATGCCGGGCAGTTTATTTAGTCTTCAGCCGCAGTACGCCAACTGTATGCGGCTCAGCTACGGCCTGCCCTTTGACGAACGCGTGGCCTGGGGGCTGCAAACAATTGGACAGCTTATTCACCAACAGTTGAAGGTATGAAATTTCTACACTGGCGAGCGGTTTGGATGATCGCAGCGTTTACCACTTTTCTATCGATTTGCCCGCCTGCAGCTGTCTGTCTGGGAAACTCGGTGCGCGGACAGTACCAAAAATTTGAATACCAGATACCCATGCGCGATGGTGTTAAACTGTACACCGCCGTTTATGTGCCCCGCCGGGCGTCGACCGGGAATACTTACCCATTTCTGATGCAACGGACTTGTTTTGGGTCGACGCCGTATGGCTCCGAACAGTATAAAGCTGCCCTGGGACCATCGCCCACGCTACAGGCTGATGGGTACATTTTTGTCTATCAGGATGTACGCGGCCGATGGGCTTCCGAAGGGCATTGGACCAACATGACGCCGGTTGTCAGTGACCACCCGAACGCATTAACTTCTAACGCGATTGACGAAAGTACGGATACCTATGACACCATTGACTGGCTACTCAGCCACGTTCCCTATCACAACGGCCGCGTCGGATTGTGGGGCATGAGCTATGCGGGATTTTATACACTGGCGAGTTCCATCAATGCGCATCCGGCCCTGAAAGCTTCTTCACCCCAGGCCCCCATTGCTGACTTGTTCCGGGATGACATTCACCACAATGGGGCCTTCACTCAGGTCTATCTACATGCCTATCCGTTGTTCGGTGACCGCTCAACCGGACCGACCATCAAGCCCTGGTTTCTGTCTGAGTGGATTCAATCGGAGGGCCAGACCGAGTTTACCTGGCATCGGCAGTTGGGTCCGTTGGCTAACGCCCGGCAGTATCTAGCCCGAAATGCATTCTGGCAGCAAACAGTGGCGCATCCTGATTACGACAACTTTTGGCAGGAACGTAATATTTTGCCTCACCTGCAGCATGTTCGGCCCGCCATGCTGATCGTTGGGGGCTGGTTCGATGCCGAAGACCTATACGGGCCACTGAGTATTTATAAAACACTGGCCCAAAAAAGTCCGGAATCGCGGCCGATGCTGGTGATGGGGCCATTTGGCCATCGGGGCTGGTCGGAAGAAACGGGCCATACCCTGCATAATGATCTGTATTTTGGCGACAGTCTGGCGACCTATTACCAACGGACGATTGAAGCTCCCTTTTTTCACCATTATCTGAAAGGAACTGGTGACGGCAAAACGGGGCTACCCAACGTCTGTCTGTTCGATACAGGACTAAAGAGCTGGCGAACCTTTGCCGGGTGGCCCGCATTAGGCTGGCCCGCATCGGCCAGCCGTTCGGTAAGGTGGTATTTAACCGGCAGTGGCCAACTAAGCGCGCAGACGGCTAAGCCGGTTCGCTTTCGGGAATATACCAGCGATCCAGCTCATCCAGTCCCTTACAGCGAAGCAAGCCTGGTAGCCGAACCTGATTTTAGTGCGTTGGCCAGCTATATGTCGGCCGATCAGCGGTTTGCCAGTGAACGGGCCGACGTGCTGACGTTTAGAACGGATATGCTCGCGGAAAATCTAACCGTGGGCGGAGAGATAACAGTCCGGTTGAAAGTCAGTACAACGTGTACTGACGCCGACTGGGTCGTGAAGCTGATTGATGTGTATCCACCTGATGAACCAAATCACCCCTATCTGTCCAATCCCAAAACGCAGTTAGCTAACTATCAGCAGTTGGTCAGGGCCGATGTCATGCGCGGACGGTTTCGCCATAGTTTTGAGAAGCCGGAGCCCTTTACGCCGAATCAAGTCACCGAAGTAACTTTCCAGCTTCAGGATGTACTGCACACCTTTAAAAAAGGACATCGGGTCATGATTCAGGTGCAAAGCAGTTGGTTTCCGCTGACTGATCGAAATCCGCAAACGTTCGTGGAAAACATCTATAAAGCACGGGAGAGTGATTTTAAACCAGCTCGTCATCGGCTATACAGTGACTCATTCGTGGAAGTTTCTTGGTTACCCTAACGAATTAGTTTATTGGCCAGACTGATACGTTATTTCCAACGGCTGTCTATCCCTAATTACTAGTCATTCATCGTCCATGAATCAATCGAATCGCTCCTGGAATGCGGATCTTTATCAGCAAAAACACGCCTTTGTCTTCCATTTTGGGGCCGACGTACTGAATTTACTTGACCCAAAGCCTGGCGAACGTATCCTTGATCTTGGCTGTGGGACTGGAGAACTTACCGCCCGAATCGCCGAAAGCGGGGCCGAAGTGATCGGCCTGGATGCTTCGCCTTCGATGATTGCGAATGCCCGGCTATCTTTTCCCCATCTCAGCTTTCAAGAAGGTGATGCTCGGGATTTTAATACGGATCAGCCATTTGATGCCATCTTCAGCAATGCTACGCTCCATTGGATCAACGAAACCGAGCAGCCATCCGTCCTAGCGGCTGTTTTCAGGGCGCTCAAACCAGGTTGCCGTTTCGTTGCTGAACTGGGAGGTCGGGGTAACGTGGCACGCATCCTGAACGCATTAGCGAAGGCTTTAAATGAGTTGGGCATGAACGACCCGGTAAATCCGAATTTCTTCCCGAGCGTTGGGCAGTACACAACGATGCTGGAGACGGCTGGTTTTTCCGTTACGCTAGCGCAGTTTTTTGACCGGGATACCCCGCTGGCTGATCCGGAAACGAGGCTAAGCGACTGGATTGCCATGTTTCGAGGGGACGTATTGGCCGCTCTTTCTGATCAAGATCGACAAACAGTATTGGCGGCCGTAAACGACAAGCTTCGCCCCACCAATTTTCGCGATGGCCACTGGTTCGCTGACTATAAACGTCTACGTTTTGTCGCCCTAAAACCACTTGACCCCTAACTCTATTCCATGCAAAAGCCTATTTACATTATTGGCGTCGGTGCCATTGGCATGACCTTAGCCGTGTTGCTGAAGCAGGCAAGTAAAGAAGTTATCCTGATCCGTGGTCGTCAGGATAGTCGGCCGGAAACCCAAGACGCCAGGATCACCCTTGATTTTATCGACGGAATTACTCTGGAGGCTACCGTTCCGATTTCGACGCTGGACCAGTTTATGGTATTAGATGGGTTTATTTTGCTAACCACAAAAGCATACGGCAACCCGGAACTGGCCCAACGATTAATCGGAAAGACAGGTAAGTCGCCCATAGTCCTGTTGCAAAACGGCCTGAGAATTGAAGAGCCGTTTATAGACGCTGATTTCCCCGAAGTATATCGGTGTGTGTTACTGGCGACCAGCCAGGTTCAGGCCCCGTACAGCGTTCGTTATAAACCTGTAGCGGCTTCACCTATTGGTGTGATTCGCGGCCATGAATCTAGTCTGGCTGAACTCATTGAGCAGCTTAACACAGCGCAGTTTCCGTTTCGGATGGAGGAAGCCATTCAGCGAGCCGTCTGGGAGAAGGTTATTAGCAATTGTGTTTTCAATGCCGTCTGTCCACTCCTTGGCGTCGACAATGGTATTTTTCATCGGAATGCATTGGCACTGGCTTTAGCGCGAGAGATCATCGATGAATGCCTGGCCGTGGCCAATGAAGTCGGTATAATGCTGAATCGAATGGACGTGGAGAATCGGCTGCTCCAGATCAGTCAACGTTCAGACGGACAGCTTATCTCGACGTTAGTCGATATTAACCAGGGCCACCCAACCGAAATTGAGTCACTGAATCTAGCCGTAGCCCGCCTGGCACAACGGCTCGGCAAACCTAATTTGGCTAATCGAACCCGGCTGCTGGGCGAACTAATCCAGTTAAAGTCAGCACTGAGCCAGGTTCCATAGAAACTGACTGAGCCGAATGACAACACTGTGTTCTGATAATCGACTACAGTAATCAGGGGCTTACTACTAAATCTTACTGTCGAAAAATCAACACTATAGTCTTATGTATGTGAGTTGACCAGCTTCATAGATATCAGCTCCCGGACTAATATATTATCTTAATAGGTAAGTCATCCAAATAAAGTACTATTTCACGAATGGATAAGTGCTACCTATTGAGATGACAATCTCGTACTTTAGTACAAATCAGTTTCTTTTATAAAACGATCACGAAAACGCTCTCCAAATGAACGCTTATCCTTGCTTATAAAAATATTGGATTCCTTGGTTTAAATGCCAGAAAGCGTACAAGGAAGGATTACTCACTATAAAAAGTGCAAATTATAAATATTACTGCTGGTCACTATTATATTAATAGCTATATTGGTAAAATACTATTTTCAAAATAACGAATCTAGGACCTAGTTGATAAGCAAATGTTCGTCTATTTGTATGTCTTAGTTTGTTTGTTACTATATGAATATTCATGCACCTTTGAACACCGATGTCCAACTGTTACTATATAAACGAGCGTCAATAGCGGAACATCTGAGATAAAATCTTTTGTCGCGTTTCGTTCACATGCATATGTAGGATTTTAGAAAACCTGTCGAATCGCTATATTTATTCGATGTGCAAGCCATATCGGGTTGGTCATTTTGAGGGAGAAGCGCAAGCTAGCTTCCAGCCTTGGCGGGAATGCGAATGATTATCTCCGCAATAATAGTTCCTTTTCAAACCTGGAATCCGAACAAGCAGTTATGATAAATGACAACCCAAAAGAAGAGGCTATACGTAATTAACGGGAGTAGGAATATAGGCGTTACTCTCTGTATAGTATCTACTATGTAGATGACTTACCGTTCGAAAAATTAATTGCATTCTTAAAATGGGCGACAATAAGCCTTTTGACAACCGACCGCTTTATGGGCGTTTGGACTTAAATTTCGCGCTTAAATCCGCCGGACTAGGAGTATGGGAGTTAGACCCTGTCACCAACGTTATTCTATGGGATGACCGATGCCAACAGTTGTTTGGTTTATCCAATGATAATCAATTGCCATTGGAACAGGCTATCCAGCACATTCACCCCGAGGATTTGACCCGTGTTACTCAGGCGATAGAGTGGGCGTACAATCCAGCTTCCGGTGGCGCTTATGATGTGACGTATCGTACACTAGGGGCTGATGATGGCCTCTTACGCTGGGTGCGCTTTTGGGGACAAAGCTACTTTACACCTGAGGGTGAGCTATATCGCTTTTCAGGAGTTGCTCAGGAGGTCACTCAGCAAGTGATGGATCAGCAACGGATAGAAGCTAGTGAAACAAAACTGCGGGGACTCATTGCTGCGGCTCCTATTGCGATCGGCCTCTTAGTAGGTCGTGATCTAGTGATTGAAAACCCGAACCAGCCCTATATTGAGATCGTGGGCAAAGGTCCCCATATCGAAGGACTCGCCTTACGCCAAGTCATGCCCGAAATGCTTGAGTATGGTCAGCCGTTCGTCCAAATTTTGGATGATATATTCACCACCGGCACACCCTTTATCGCCCAGGCAACACCGGCTAAGATCGTGCAAGACGGGGTACTCACTGAAAAATATTATAATATTTATTACTCCCCCATCTTTAATGAATCGGGTGAGGTATACGCTATTTCGACAATGGGGGTCGAAGTCAGTGAGGAAGTGAAAGCTCAACAGCAGTTGCAGGAAGCCGAGACGGTTCTACGAGGAGCGATTGAGGTTGCTGACATGGGCACATGGACATTAAACATGGAAACGGGGCTGACTACGTATTCTAATCGCCTTCGAGAACTCTTTGAATTTACTCAGGACTACATCGAACAGGAACGGCTTTATAATCCTATCCTTGAATCAGATCGGGCTCGTTTGGTGGACGCTGTCGCCAAAGCGTCTAATCCCGAATCCGGTGGGCTATTAGATGAAGAATACACGGTTATTACCCAGCAAACAGGACGGCATCGGATTGTACGGGCTCAGGCCAAAATGTTTTTCGATCCCCAAGGAAGACCCACTAAGCTGGTGGGCAGTATGCGGGATGTTACCGAGCAGCGGCAAACGCAGTTAGCATTAGAGCAGTTGGTAAAAGAGCAAACGGAAGAACTGGCGGCTGCCAATGAAGAGTTGGCGGCAAATAATGAAGAATTGGAATCCAATAATGAGGAATATGCAGCCATTAATGAAGAGCTGGAAGAGTCCAACCGGCTACTAGCCCGCTCCAACGAAAACCTTCAGAAATTTGCCTATGTAGCCTCTCACGACTTGCAGGAACCCTTAAGCAAGATCCAACAGTTTGGGGATTTACTCAAATCCAGTCAGGCCCTTTTGTCAGGAGATGATATAAGTTATATTGATCGAATGCAGTCAGCATCCAGACGCATGGCTACCTTGATTCGGGACTTGTTGGATTACTCCCGGCTTTCCACTCAGCAAGCCATTGATACCTTAGTCCCGCTGAATGGGGTTATTACGCAGGTGCTTTCTACGTTGGAGCTAGTCACGGCTGAAACCCAGGCGGAGATCATAATAGACCCCTTACCGATTGTGGAAGGCAATGAAATTCAACTCATTCAACTGTTTCAAAACCTATTAGGTAATGCGCTGAAGTTTCGTCGGCCATCGGTTACGCCAGTCATTCACATAAACGCCCAACAGTTAAATGGGAGCGAACTGCCTGCCACTATAAAGCCGGTCCGAAGTGCTCAAAGTTATCACCGGATTGATGTCGTGGACAATGGTGTTGGCTTTGATGAAAAGTACCTAGATCGCATTTTTCAGGTTTTTCAGCGGTTGTACGGTAAGAATGAGTTTGCGGGAACGGGCATTGGTCTGGCCATCTGCGAAAAGGTAGTGACCAATCACGGCGGAGCCATTACGGCCAGCAGTCAACCAGGACAAGGTGCAACTTTTTCCATTTATCTACCAGCTTAGTTGGTCGTTATAGTTAGTCTTGATACAGGTCGTTTATTTTGGCCTCATGTGTGAGATTTGGCCTTCATCTTTGTCACCATCTAAACGAGCGTTTGTCGGTGAGCGCGGCCTATTTAGAGCAGGTTTTTTAGGCTTAACTGTCGAAATACAGCTTTGGAATTGTGACTGTCTGAAACCAGTAGATGCGTAGCTCAGTGACGTATTTTTTCCAGTCAGCAAAAGAGAACGGCTTTACAGTGAAAGCCGTAGCGCCCCGCATAATTGCTTCGTCACGGTTTTCAGTTGTTGCGTGAGAGGAAAGAATGACGACAGGTATCAAGCGGCCTTGAGGGTGGTGCCGAATAAGCGATAAAAAATCCAATCCGTTCGGTGTACTTTTGAGATCCAGATCGAGCAGCACCAACTTCGGCCCTACCCCCCTCAAACCATCCAGGTAGCCTACCGCTTCTTTGAAGCTGCTGACATAAGTGAATTTGGCTTCAGGAAACGAATTTATAGCAGCTCGATTGAGTATGTCGGCTACATGCGCTTCATCATCGACAACCAGAATAGGGAATGCTCCTGACATAGAGTGCTAGAGCCAAGGAGTGCCAATGCATATCATTTGAGCAATCCTCGACCCTTATCAATGTAAACCTCTATAGTAGGTGGTGTGTTCGAATGTAGACGCGCATTCATGGATAACGAGTGATACTATATAAACAAGCGTTTGAGGTAGTGACGCTCCCCAAATTACCCCCTCTGTAGGTAATCAGTAAGATCAGTTTCAACCCGGGCCATCGAGCGGGAACACCGATCAATTGTTTGTTTATACTGAGCGAGCAAGCGCATTTTACGAGGGCTTTCATGCATCGTTTCCTGAGTCATCAAATATAGCTCTCGCATTTGGCTAAGTACCTGGCGCAGATGATTAGCCTGCTGTTGTTGAATGTCAGACCAGCGCTGAACCCATTCGGCGTGTGTCATCGTACTCACATTATTAGCAATTCGCGGTTGATATAATACTCACTCCCACTGAGTTCTGAGTTGGGTGATAGGGTTACAGCAAGGCTGCTGATCCAAAAAGTCGAGGGAAATTATGGTCGTTTTTTCGTCCTCAATGAGTTTTGCTTCAACGATTGAATCTCCCGATTTGGCAATTTGCATTAACACAGCGAAGCCAAGCTCTAAGTCCTGAGCCAGAAATTGAAAATCTCTCCATTGTTTGCCGGGGGTGATCGAAGTGATTGCGATAAGCATAGAGTGCAAACGATAGACTAAAATAACCAATATGGATTACTAAAGGGTTGCTAGTTAGAGATTATTTAGGAAATGGGGTTCTGTTGCTTACAATATGGTCATTTCTTTCTGTGACCTCCCTTTTGATACTAAATAAACGCACGTTTACGTAGTATCAAAATCCCTTATATTTGCCTTCATGCAACCAGCCATCGCCTATTATCGGGTCTCCACTGACCAGCAGGGAAAAAGTGGGTTGGGCCTCGATGCCCAAATGGAAGCCGTGCGCCAATTCGCCGAGCGGGAACACTACCAGGTCACGGCCCACTTTACCGAGATCGAGAGCGGCAAGAAAAACAAACGGCCTCAGTTGTTGGCCGCACTTGAACAGTGCCGTAAAAAAAAGGCGATGCTCATTATCGCCAAGCTGGATCGGCTCGGTCGAAATGTAGCGTTCATCGCCAATCTAATGGAAAGCCGGGTGCAGTTCAAAGCCGTGGACAATCCCCACGCCGACGAGTTGATGATCCACCTCTTAGCGGCATTTGCCCAGCATGAACGTAAGCAAATCAGCAAACGTACTACCGAAGCCCTCCAAGCTGCCAAACGGCGCGGCCAGGTGTTAGGCGCAAATGGTGCCGTGCTGGCCAAGCAGAATCAGGAAGCGGCCGACGAGTTCGCCGAGCAAATGCGGCCAACGATCGAGCAAATTCGACAGGGGGGAATTACGTCGATTCGGGGCATTCGCGACGAGCTGAACCGGCAAGGGGTGCCCACCTTTCGCCAAGAAGGGCAAAGCTGGCATTACCCCAGTGTGCGCTATTTGTTGAAGCGCATCGAAGAGTGATCCAGACAGAAATCTAACAATGGCGGTTTAGTCGTGGTTTGTTAAGTCAGTTCTTCTGACTAACACGCCCATGTCAAATTCGCCCGCCGTTTGGATTGTTGATGACGACGACGATGATCAATTTCTGCTCGGACTTGCCTTCCGAAATCTCAACCCACCTGTTTACGTCAAACAGCTTTATGATGGGGAAGAACTATTAGCCCAGCTAGAAGCCTGTGCTTCGTTACCCAAGCTGGTGCTGTTGGATTTGAACATGGCTCGCAAGAACGGATTTGATACGCTGGTGGAGATCAGGAGGCTTCCACAGTACACAAACCTGCCGGTCATTGTGTTGACCTCATCAACTTTAGAAAGTGACAAAACCTTGTCCTACTCGCTAGGTGCTAATGGCTTTTTGACCAAGCCACTTTCGGATGAAGAAACGGTGAGCATGTTAAAACTACTGGCTCTGGAATGGCTCTAGCTATTCTATTCCATAAGCTAGCGAAGGCGCTAAGTAAAGAGTGGCCTAATGCGGCCTCCGTTCTTGGCAGTTGTGTTTAAGAGTGTATCGCTCGTTGAGCTTTCATTTTCCAACGAGGGAAAAGTGATAAATCGAATTATATTTACACTCTATCATAAAGACGCATCTCCCTCGATTTTTCGAATCAATAGTAAAACTCAAACTGTGAACATGATGTATAACGCCTGTTAACTAGCCCGAAAACCCGTTTTGCCGAATGAAGACGACGTTTAATGTGCTGATTGTCGAAGACGATGAAGATGATCAGTTCTTGATGAAAACTGCCTTCGAGACAGATTCTAACCGTTACGACATTCGGTTTGTCAGTGATGGAACCCAAGTTTTAGCAAACCTTGATGGTACAGATTTCCTCCCTGATATAGTGCTATTAGACCTCAATATGCCGCTCATTGATGGCTTTGAAGTGCTCACTAATTTAAGAGGTTCCAAAGCCTACCGGTATGTGCCCGTGTTGATTTTAACGACATCTGACAACGAGGCAGATGTTATCCGAGCCTACGAATTAGGCGCTAATACATTTCTCACCAAGCCGAATGGACATCAGCAGTTGATCGAACTAGCCGCGCAGATTCGCAACTACTGGTTCAAGTTGGCGAAAATCCCCACACGTCGGTTGAATCACTAATACTGCTAACCTGGCAAAATAAGCGTATCTAAAAATGGGGTTAGTTGATGATCTACCGTTTTCAATACATGAACCTATGGAGTCAATAAAACCTCTTGAATCGTTTCATATTCTGGTGGTGGATGATGAGCCCCCCATTTTTGATTTTCTGTGTCGAATCGCTGCTAAGGATTTTCCAGAAGCTAGGTTGACTAACACCCGATCAGCCCCCGAAACCTTAGAGCATCTCGACTCACACGCGGATCAGCCGCCCCAATTGGTCCTTTTAGATATTGATTTGCGTGCCGCTACAGATGGTTTAAGTCTGTTGCCTGAATTAAGGGGCCGCTTCAAAGGGCGAGTGCCCATCATCATGCTCAGTTATCTGGATGAAGAGGCCAAAATTGAGCAAGCCTATGAACAGGGTGCCGTAGCGTATACGCAAAAACCAGAGGATATGGAGGGCTGGCACGAGTACGTTTCAATGCTACGAGATTATTGGCATCGCTCCGCTCGTTTACCGGGTGTTAGCCCACCAACTAATTAGTGCTTCCAAGCATAATAGAAGCCTAGCTCTATTTAGACAAGTGTACGCGCAATATTATAAAGTTGGGTAGTTTTGCCGTTTTGTACCGCAACGGCGGACCGTAAAATCCGTCATTTGGGTTATACTTTACCAAATCAAGGCTTTAGGTAATCATATTGTAGATTATACAACAGAGGAAATATCTTCTTACAACCTTTTAGGGTGCGATTAACTCATAGTTATTTAACTCGTCAACTTTATGAGATTTATTCAAGCTATCGTCCTCCTGTTTAGCGGCTGCTTTGGTCTGGCCTGCGAACAACAAAAGTGTCAGGCTCCTCCTCCGACATATAATGTTGCCTTTGTCAATTCCCAAGGCCAGCCCTTAATTGGCGATCCTCTGCAAGCCGATGCGGTGCATATATGGTATACTTCTTCTACGGGTGTACCCATTCATTTACCCAAAACAGACTTTAAAGCCATTGCCTCAAATGATAGTTATAAATTCATTTATAATGTCGGGTATGATCTATTTGCCAGGTCCGAGCAGACTCAATACACAGTTGCGCTTAGTGATAAAGTGCTCGGCACGCTGTCGATGACTAGCCGCCGGAATGAAAGTAAATGTAATGGATGGATGCACCTTACCGGGATGCGATTTAACAATGAGCCCGTCAGTCTAGGTGCTGACAATGTTACCTATGTACTCAAAGTAAACTGATACGGATTAGCATAAAGCAGGTGGCTGTTGCAAAAGTCGGTATGGCGTTGAATCCGTTCATTCACTCGTCATTTTTCAGCTGTTTGTTGGCCAAAACGGGCTCATCATTCATGCCTGTTGGGTCTATTACAGACTTTTGCAACAGCCACGCAGATTATACAACAAAGCTGATGAGGGTTCTTCTACTCGCTCTTTTATCATTATTAACCAATACATTGTCAAGCGCTCAAACTGGCTCCGTCAACAAAATCTATTTGTTCGCTGCTCAGTACGATACGCTGACCTTCTCTAACGTCAATCGCAAACCCATCCAAGGAGTAGTTAAGATTGGCCGATATACGCTCGTTGAAACCAATCTGAGTGAGTTACTCATTAACTATAGCAGCACAAGCAGGCTTCGGATTGAGTTCAGTCAAGAGCAGGTTTACTACAAGCAAGTAGGTGGTTTTAGTTTATACGGCAAAGTGAGTCCCTTATCAGAAGAAGCGTTTAAAAAGAAAGTCAATGAGAAAGGGCCTGGTATCTACAGACATTATTTCTTGGATAAAGAGCTAGGTTTAAAACTCCTTGATCAAAAGTGATAAGTAAACATAATGTAGATTATACAACATAAAAATGCTTTCATTTATAGGGTATACAGACGCAAAAGAGCAGATTGAAATAGTTGCAGACGAGCAAGGTATTGATGATCTGATTCTTTACCTACAGGGTATAAAGGAAGGTAAAGACCATATGCATTTAATCGTTGATTCTGAAATCGACGCTTATCCGGTTTCCAGTTCGAAGGCTGGAGTAACTGTAATTAAGCATGTCCGGTTGGAGTACGCTAACAGAGAGCAATGGCGTCTTAGCTAACATAAACCCAATTATACAACAGCAAAATGAGTATTCTTCATCATTGGAAGTTGGGTCTAATTATAGGCGTAAGTATATTACTAGGGTACTTTTCGTTGAGACCTACGTACGAGATTGAAGCTTTCAAATTACATTCATGCCCTAATGTTTATCTAACTCAACTGCTATACTGGAGGCCGTTCGATAGGCAGTTAATATATATCTACGGTCGTCATTTAGAGAACACTTATCCCGAAAAAGACTATGTCGTGCAACATAATTTTGCAGGTATGGATTCGCAGTCAGACATTATCGCTGTCTGTGATTCAACTGGACGGATAGTGCTAAATTATGGAAGTGAACGTTTTGAGACACCACGACCTTCTTCGAAACTCAAACTGCATCAAACGGATTCTGCTACAGAGTGGGATTCAATAATTAATACTAAAATTGGCACTTATATCAGGGCTTATTAACATATAGCCACTTATACGACATTCTTATGAATCCGTTCTTTGCTCGAATATTTCGTATGCTTTCACTTGGCTTCCTAATAGTTGTGGTAGGCTGCTGGCTATTTATATCCAATCAGCAAATCGCTGGGAGAGTACTAATGATAATCGGAATAATATGGGAAGGGTACACTGTTTTTTACTACTTCAAAAACCGCAATAAAGATTCAGTTTGAAAAGGACTTCTGATAAAACTATTACAAGAAAGGTTCTATTAATCCTAACCTCGCATTTCTGAGTTATTTTCATTAACATAAGTGTAGTTATAAAACGGCTCTGTAATTAATTATAGATCAGCTTATTGCCAATATTTGTACTTATTCAATAAATAGTAAATCTTCATCTTTGTATTTAAGGAGCAAACTTTCTGAATCTGGAAAGGAATGATTTATTGCCAAGGTACTCATATGATCAAAGCTATTCATGAGGCAAACATTAAGTGGATCGATAATACTCTGATGAATAATCCAGTCGTGAAAAGGGTATTTATCGATAAGTGCCAGTAGTTCTCCTCGACTACTCTGAGTGATAATTACTTTGATATATAAATCGTCAATTAAAGATACATCTGACAAGATTTCTTTGAGAGCTGGCCATGAGTCAACCGATATCTGCCAGATAGAATTGACAGGTGCTCGCTCAATGATGTCTTTTAGGAAGTCTTTCTGGCTTGGCATAAATTAATAAAGTACAATTCTTTATATATCTGATAAAGATGGCTGAAATATCACGTAGTTGAGACGGGTTTTATAACTATCTTTATGTAAAGAGATTTTTCAAATAAGTGACAGAGGAGATACAGCTATACTACTATCAAAATAGTCATACTATTAACTCAATGACTAAAGAAGCTGAAAGTAGAAGTATATCTTTCAAAATGTCTCCTAACATACCAAGTAAGATCATGCCTAACCCTGTCTAAGACAGGCTGATTATCTTCGCCAACTTTCACTTTATACCATTCATCGTGTGACCCTTTTAAGCGCCCTATTCTTTGCCTATATTGAAAAAAGCAATCTACGGTTTTAGGGTATTTGGGTAATTCGTCAAAGCATTTTAGATAAAGCTCAGGAAAAAATATACCACATTCTATCGTGAATGAAGCCTCTTCTGAAGTGTTCGTTTGGCTAAATTGAAGACCAATAATTTTAAGAAAGCCCTCTTCAGTTTTCACATAGCTATTGCTCTGCTTTTTAAAACCCAATGATTTAATAACAGGCTCAATTTCACTTTTTACAAGCTCTTTTATTCCCTTTTGAGCCATTGGCAGATTTGTTATATAAGTGCCATTATGTTAGTTGTAGGCGAATATATACACTAGGAGGAAAGCTAGGTTCACCCCAGTTAAAGTAATCAAAGATAGCCTACCAATTTTGAGGTAAAGCGAATTCTCAGATCCGAACATCAGCAATAGGGCGAAGGATACAACCGCTAAGAATGGAAGATAGATACACATAGCCAACAGCCCTGGCGTGATCCAATCTCCTTTTCGGTAAGTGAGCCCGATATAGATTGATAGCAAATTGAGGATCATTATGAGTAATACCCACTTCTTCTGTCTCCTCATAATAGGTGTTGTATAATTGGGTATATGTTAATCAAAGCGATCTTTCATCTTATACGTAGATACAGTTCGTTGCTACGGATCGTCTTAGGTTCGTTTACGTAAAACTGACCTACCCTACAGACTGATCCATGTAAATCAACCTCAGGTAACTCCAGAGCAATCTTATAATCGCCTGGTTGCTGATAAAGAAAGGTGATATTAGTAAAATCCTGACACCGTTCTTTGGCCTTCATCAGGGTAAATAAGGCAGTTCGCTTTTCTAAACCAGTCACTTGGCTAAAATGCTCAAGGTCTGTTTCACGGATAGTTTTAGCATACTGGGTATTCTTGTAATCATAATCGTACCACAGTGAATCATCCCGAACGAACTGTTGATATAGCTCAGATTTTGAATTATAATTCTGTTGGCCGAAGAAATCAACAATTGCGCCGGTTGCTCTGTAAAGACTATCTGTCAAAGCCTTTTCTCGCTCTAATTCTTGATCAAGAGGGTGTTTAAGCTCAATGTATTGGTTAGTGAGTGAATTCAACTTATAGTACTTGACATGACGCATTAGGTTGCCCTTTGGCGCTGGCGTATACAAAGCTACATCTTGATCCAGCTGGTTTTTAGCCTCCAGTAAAAGCCCCACATCTTGACTAATTGTGCTTGACGCTTGTCGGCTAACGATGGACAACTGAATGGACACGCTTTTTTGAGCAGAGGCCGTAACACTAATCGAAAGCATAACTAGCAGCCATCTTGAGCGAAGAGATTTAACAATCATATGAACTAATTCTATCAAGATCTTAAGTAGTCTCTTTCTTATTGTATAATCTACAATATGTAAAGTAAGCCAGATTTTGCCATTTCAAACCCAGCTCAATTAGAATTGTGTATGACTTTCCAACACTTCTACTTCCTGGTGTAAATAGCCTCTGATTTCGTCATCCTCTTCCACAAGTAGTTGTTGGTGAAGGGTTAGATAGCGCGCTTTTCGGGCCGAAAACGTATCGCTAACAATAAACTCAGCCAACCATGGACTCATGTCCAGCAAATCGGCTTGCTGATGCGTATAGGGGAAATGCGCCGTGAAACCAATCTGAGCCATGGTTGACCACTCGTATTTGGGTAGCGCATGAATGGGCTGACCGAAGAAATTATCCAGTACATACGTGTTGGCACAGAAGGTTTGCCATACCTTCACTTTTGCTTCAGCTAGCTTACCCGACTTAAAGAGTAGGATCGCCCGCTCAAACAGGAAATCAGGAAAGCCAATGTCATCGGGAAACGTTTTGGCAAACCAGCGGAGGTAAGTCAATCCCCCTGGATAATCGGCTAGCTGGATATAGTAGCGGGTGGGTAAATAGCGTAGGCCACGGGAGTCATCGTAGCCACCAAATTTTCGTTTCTCGGCGGCTAAGACTCGTTTGACATCAGCAATCTTTTTTTCCAGCCGTTGTCTTTGTTTGGGTGTCATTGCTAGAAGATATAGTCGTCACTGAAATTTAAGCCCAAAGGCTAGTTGGCCATTAAAGTAACCATTGCCAGCCACGCCTAAAACGATCCTTGACAATCCATTCCCAAAATATGATCGTTTCCCAAAAATAGCATCACAATCAGTAAGCGAATCGATCATATTTTAGAGCAGATCATTCCTCAATTTAACATTGAAAAATACTATTACTGCTTAACCTGATTTATGGGCATTAACGTATTCAATTCTTATAATAGTACAAATCAATAAGTTGTAGCAGCATTACCTAATCCACTTAAATTTACAGATTAACCAAGAACTCCCGTCAATGGAACTCTTGATTAATCTGTAAATTTAAGTGGGGTTACCAATCGCCATTCGGACTCGGGATTGTTGCGCTCAAACATAATGTTGAAGGCGAACTCGGTATTTTCAGTCTGAACATCGGTCAGGTTGTATTCCCCTGGCTGCTGGTCCAGATTAAGGGGCCTAAACAAGGCTACTTTGTAGCGGGTGCTTCGGATACTCATATGGTTAAGACGCTGAGTTAATTCCTGAGTAAAGCGTAAGGATATTGAATGCATGCGTATTCTTGATTGATGATTTCATATATCCCTACAACGAGTGTTAATGCTTCATAAGTCTTCCCGGAAATCTCTTTTCTCTAGATATAAATGAACTATAAAATTCGTTACTCGTGATAAGATTTAATTATCACGAGTAACCCTATATTTGTCAAAACGAGTAGACTTTGGTCGACTTTACTCGAAAAGTAAACACTAAACTCTTTTTCCCGTGCCAACCCATGAGTCAATCTGACAGTACCGCGCAAACCCTGATGATTATGCCAGCTCCTGAGCGGAGTCTCTCTCTACGAGTCGATGAACAGATTCACCAGGAGGCTAGCGAGTATTTGCGGGCAGGCCTGCAAGGTTCCCCCAATTCCCACCGGGCGTTTGTGACCGACCTCAAACAGTATGCTGCCTGGTGTGGGGAGAATAACTACCAGCCAACGCCTTTGTCGGCAATTGCCCTGGTAGAATATGTAACCTTCTTGGGACGGACTCGCAGCTTCTTTACCATTCAACGCCATCTGGCTTCGATTGCCAAACTCCACCGTCAGCATCGAATTGACTCACCGACCACCGATGAACAGTTCAAGGTCTTTCTAAAAGGCTTTAAGCTCAAAAAGACCATTCGCCAGAAACAGGCCCCCGACTTTTCGCTCAAGCAGTTTCGCCAGGCACTGGACGCCTTACCGCCAACACCAACTGGTATTCGTAACCGAGCCATTCTGCTGCTGGGTTTCACCGGTGCGTTTCGGCGCAGTGAATTAGCGGCACTTGATGTGAATCATATCCTGATTGATGAGGCCGGCATGGTCATTCGGCTAGACCGCTCGAAAACCAATCAATTTGGGGAGGTGGAAGAAAAAGCGGTTGCCTATGCTAACGAAGCGGAGTATTGCCCGATTGGGGCTCTGCAAGCCTGGCTGGGGGTTGTAGCTCGAGCGGAAGGCCCTTTATTTGTCAGGGTCCGGAAAGGGGAACGCGTGACCGGGGAGCGACTTTCCGATGAATGGGTTAATCTACTGGTTCAACACCAACTGGGTGAATCCTTTACGGCTCACTCGCTACGGGCCAGTTTCGTCACGATCGCCAAAGCTAACGGAGCCGATGATTTAGAAGTGATGAATCAGACCAAACATCGCACCACGACCATGATCCAGCGCTATGACCGACGTCGCAATATCCGCAAGCATAATGCATCGGGCAAACTGGGACTTTAACGACCTGCTAGCCTGAGTATGTAGGGGATAACCAACTAAAGAGCCGGGCCGCCGGGCGGGCAAATTTCCAGCCGCGGACGGTCGCCACGGCGGACCGTTTGTAGCTAACTGATAAAAATTGCAACCTTAATGTACTTCGTTCAGTCAGCAGTGTTGCACCAATAATTGGCCTGATTTATAGGAGCATTTGGTCTCACAAACTCAACTGAACTGTGAGATTTTGATTTTGATTCATGAGATGGCAATTTGAGACTGAAATTCATACAGGATGATTCGCTATGACAATTACTGTATCTATCGACTCAGAAATCGGAGCGTTTAAAGGAACAGTCTTTAGCCTGATTCTCCATACATTAGCTAACATATTGTTCACTTGTGCGATTCGTTCACCCTAAATGGTATGGTAAGTAGCGAAGCAAAGAAGCTGACTAAATAGCAAAACAGAAAAATACAACAAGTTCACTTATGTGTCGTCACCGGGTCGGTGCAGGTTCATCTTATCGACTCGGTAATAGAGGCTCGGTGTAGGCTCGAGTGATCCAGTAACCCGTTGCACATTCCAGATCTGGTCGAAGGGGAGCAGGATGCGGCTCACCAGGCTATAGTCGTGTCGGTTTAGATGCACATCGCAGATTAAACCCTCATCGGTTAGGGTAACGTTGTGGGCGGATTCCTGACTGATCCAGATGTGAGCAATGTACCAACGTTCGCCTTCACGCCCCTGGGGCAGCTGGTCATAGTAATTGGCCGTTATCAGGAATTGATTTTTTGGATCGGCCCAATCCGCCACGATGTCTTTCAACACAGCCATCAATTCAAGGTCAATTGTCATGCTCAACTTGTTTCCAGTCTGGTGCTGGTGTTACAAGTGCCAAGTTACGGTTAGTTCGGCTTTATGTCCCGTGCTTTGGTAAAGTCAGTATCACTTATTTAAGATCAACTCATCGAACAGGTCACGCATGACTGGCTCCTACTTGAGACGAAGCCGCGTTCATGTGTCTGCTTTAAAAATGGGGCGTTTCGTGAAACGGTATTTTGCCTAAGGTTTGTACTTTGGCTAACACAAAAAAGATTAACCAACAATTCAGGGTGGACAGTTGGCTGACAATTACAGGTATTCTCGTTAGTGGCCCCGGACTTATCCTAATGGGTGCTTATCTCGTTTCTGTACGCTCGATTCCTATACGTAAAATGTGGGGGAAAGTGCTTTTGATAAGCGGAATCATTTGGACCATGTGTCTTTTAACAATGGTGGGTATGAGCGGATGGCTGTTTTAAAATTTACTTCACATAAAACTCACTTATACAACAGGAAAGATGAATCGAGCTTTTTACACACTAGTTATTGCTCTAACCTTATTAGTGCTTCCTATTGTCTATTTGATTGCCGAGGGAATGCTTCACTTTCATACCAAAGCAGATGATGAGATAGGCATGTTTGCTTTACTGTTTTCTGGCCCTTTATTGGTTGCATATAGTTTTTTCTGTTTCTTTCTGGATGTTCCTACAAAGGGAAAAAAAGTTCTCACAATAATTGGGTTTGCTTCTGGTATTTTATGGATGTCTTACCTTTTGAAAGCATGTGCTGATGGGGAATTTGAATAGTTAGTAACTTATCTTAAAAATATGCACCTATGTGAGACGAAGCAGCATTCATATATCTGCTTCAGAATTGGGGCGTTTCAGGAGACAGTAAAATAGAATAGTAAATCAAGAAATTAATAATCCCGAATAACCTATCTAGTCGTACCTATGATAAATTGACAGGGCCTACTTTACCCTGCCGCTTTTCGGTACACGATAGGCGGCAGGGTGACCGTGTCTAGCCAGTAGAGCCGAAGTTGCTCTACATATTTTTTCCAATCAGCAAGTGTTTCCGGCTTGCGGATAAAACTGGAGGCACCATCCTTGTAACTCTTTTTGACATCTACATCAAGTTGACTCACCGTCAAGACTACAATGGGAAGCATGTAAATTGTAGGATGCGCTCTTAGTTCTTTTAGCAGTTCGAAGCCCGTCATGCTGCCTAGATTAAGATCTAGCAATAGGAGTTGAGGGCCATGTCCGTCTAATTGGCTAAAGTAGTTCAGGGCCTCCGAGTAAGAATGTACCTGCACATAGTAAGCCTCAGGAAAACTTTCTGTGGAAGCAATCCGTAGGATGTCGATTAAATGGGGATCATCATCAACCAATAAAATGCGGAAAGTTGCAGCCACAGCAAGGAAGTTAGGTGGAAAAGGGTGGGTAAAGCTAAATAATTTAAAATACAATAAGGGGATGTACCTTTGTTTATCTACTTTTACCAGCGTTAGTAATGGGGCGATCCCTATTTCCTAAGCTCAGTCGCCACTCTTTATCTCACCAATCAATTGGCATGCCTACCGAGACTCCATTAACTATTCTGGTGATTGATGATGAACCGCCCATCCTTGAAATGTTGCAACGGATTGGCCAACAAGCATTCCCCGAAGCGAGCTTTGTGGGGGTTGCCTCACCCCAGCAGGCTTTTGCCTATCTCAATGACGAGTTGGCCCAACAGCCTAAACTTATCCTGCTAGATATTGATTTTCAGCAGTCAGTAAATGGGCTTGATGTACTTCCCCAATTACGAGCACGGCTTCAGGGAAAAGCGCCAATCATTATGTTTAGCGGCCATTCTACTGACACCAATATTATTCAAACCTACGAGAAAGGCGCCGTTGCCTATACCCAAAAGCCCCAGGATCTAGCTGGTTGGCGGGCCTATGTTGAACGGCTAAAAACGTATTGGCACCAAACGGTAGTATTGCCCAATTAGCCTTACTGCTTGGGTTGGGGGCCGCTATAAGGATACAGGCAATGTTGCCAGTAACCCATGATCCAGCGGAGTTGTTCTTTGGCTGCCTCATGGCCTACCGATTTCTTAAAAAAGCCCTGAATAGTACCCTCATACGCTTCTTCAATTAGTGAAGGTGAAGCGTCAGTGGTCAAAAAAATAAAGGGGATTGCCCTTTGTTTCAGCGTTTGATTCGCTTCGATGCGCTGCCTCAACTCCAGCCCATTCATTTTGGGCATATTAATACCACAAAGAATAAGGAAGGGTTGCTCTGAGGTGGTGAGCAAGTAATCCAGCACTTGCTGGCCCGTGACAAAGAAATGGATGGGATTGAGCACTCCTAAATCCCGAACGACTTCTTAAAACAGCAGTTGATCATCGTCGATCAACAAAATGGGACCAGTACGCATAGCGGTACAACAGGTTCATTCCTGGGTATGTTGTAGAGAGCTAGAAAACGGCCTATTAAGCCTATTAACTACTAACAGACATTTAACGATGAACAAGCCTTTATTCATACCTATGCAGCTTACAGGTCGAAATGTAAGGGTGGCAATGAAACGGTTTCCCACCAGTAAATCCGTAACGCGTTACAAAAATCCTGCCAACTTACCAGGTCGTTAGGTTGTGGTAAATAGGTAGCAGCGCCTATTTCATACGATAGGGTAACATCAGACTGTTTGCCGATAGGACCATACACAAGAACCGGAATTCGGATGAAGGCTCCAGGCATAGCCTTAATGGTCCTGAGCAGTTCCCAGCCATCGGTATTCTGAGGTAGGTAGAGGTTGAGCAAAATAAGTTTGGGGAGTTGCCATTCCTGACCCCTCCACGAATTTAGTAGGAGTTTTGCCTGCTCAACATTGGCTACACGTTGGGTGGTTACTTGTGGGAGGTATTGCCGGAGGGCACCTTCCATCATTTTCCATTGATCGGTCTGGGGTTCAACGAGCAATAATTTAGCATTGTTGAAATTGGTGTTAATGTGCGTATCAGCCGTTTTCATGGCCATCAGTAAGCTTGCGAATAGATGAATCTAACCAGCTATATCACTCGTAAGAACATAACTTAACCTACAAACTAGGTGTGAGCATTTTGTGTTTGAGGATAAGTGAAGCTTCAGTTTGTATGTATTGTGATTCTTAGAGTGTATTCTCACTGAACGCTCCTAACTGAGACGAG
This sequence comes from Spirosoma profusum, assembly GCF_014699005.1. Taxonomy (GTDB): domain Bacteria; phylum Bacteroidota; class Bacteroidia; order Cytophagales; family Spirosomataceae; genus Spirosoma; species Spirosoma profusum. The sequence continues at coordinate 7,904 of NZ_JACWZY010000021.1, read as the reverse complement.
GAAGTATCTATAATTCGGACGTTTAATGATTCGAAAACTTGGCAAAGAAAATGTCAGATGATGTCATGACCTATACACTATATCCTTCACCATGTCCGGTGTAGGAAGAAAATACCCGGTTGCGTATTTCAGCCATATACGCACTCGAGGAGGTCGCCTACACAGAGCGGATCTTTACATTATCGTAAGGCTAGGCTCAAAACAGAAGCAATTACGGTAAGCGCACTGAGCGCGATGGGAATGATTCGGTAAGCCCGATCGACGCTGGCCGCCCGGTCTTTACCCGGTGAAACATACACCACATCACCGGCCCTCAAAAAATAAAAAGGGGAATGAAGGATACTTCGCTTAGTGAGGTCAATTCGCTGGTAGATAAGGTTATTAGGACCATTATAACGAATCACTAAGATATTGTCTCGTCGAGCATACGTGGTCAAATCGCCTGCCAGCCCCAGCGCTTGGGGTAGACTGAGAATTGGGCTGCTGAGGGTAAACAGGGCAGGCTTATTGACCTCCCCTAATACAGAGATGCGGGTCGTGAATTCAACCGTTACAGTAGGCTCTAGTAGATGCGCCCGTAACTTGGCCCGTATATCCGTAGCCAGTTGCGCCGTCGTCTTGCCTGCTGCTGGAATCAACCCTACTAAGGGTAAAGCAATATTACCCTCCTCGTTGATCAAAAAGCCAGTAATAATCGGCGGGTCGATGACCTTACCGGGTATGAGGATCGGATCAAATGGATTAACGGTAGCACTGTTGGGTGGGGTAATGCTATTTACGCGAATGGTCAGTATAGTCCCTTTGGAAAGGGGAATGTTTTGGACGGCAGCAAAAATACTATCCAGTTCTTTATTGTTATCATTTGTGCCATCTTCCTGAAAATAACCCAGTTGTTTAGAGGTCGCACAGCCAATTAGCGAACTGATGAATAGAATAAATATACCTGTAAGTAATACGTGAGAACACATATTTCTTTTTTGTGTAAAAGTCTTTTTCATCTTTTATAGGCCTTTCGCTTAAGAGGTAAAAATGACAAGTTCAGGGCATCATTCCTAAGCACGTAAGCTACTTAAAAGCACACACTAGGTTCATTCTCACAAAAGGCTCCTCGAACTGAGACAAATCGGTATTTCCTAGAGTAGCTTACATTATCAGAAAAACTATGGAGCCACAACTAACCCATCACAAGTATTCAGGGTGACCGAAGGTAGGCTTTTTATAAATTGACTAAAACGCCCTCACCGGAGAGCTAGCCGAAGTTGGAACGTCAACTAAAGCTAGTTTTATTGGCCGTTCGCGTCCGAGCCAGCATCTTTCGTATCTTTGAGTGACTCTTCTCGCTCAATCGCCTGACCGCTCACCATGGCTCAAATCACACCTCCTACCGCTCCTACATTGCCTGAATTGATCAAGCAATACCAGGCGCTCACCACCGGTGTGATTAACTTCGAGCTGTATAATCAAATGGTGCACACTCATCACTCGACCGCTATCGAAGGCTCCACCCTAACGCTATTGGAGACCCAGACCCTGTTAGAAAAAGGGCTTACGGCGGGGGGCAAGCCGCTAGAACACCACTTGATGGTCGTTGATCACCAGGCCGCTCAACAACTGGTCCTCGACTGGGCCACCCAACACGAGCCCTTGAACCGGGACCGGCTACAGGCCATTGCCGCAGCGGTCATGCGTCAAACGGGTGGACCAACAAACACTCTATTAGGTACGTTTGATTCGAGCCTTGGTCAATTTCGCACGGTGAGCGCCATGGCCGGTAGCCGCATGTTTTTAGATGCTAGGAAGGTGCCGACGGCAGTGGACACTTTGCTTAAAGAGATGAACACGCTGTTGCCCGCAGCTAAAACAGTCCGGCAGGTCTATGACCTTTCCTTTCAGGTACATTTTCAATTGGTCAGTATTCATCCCTTTGGCGATGGCAACGGGCGCACCTCTCGGCTGCTAATGAATTATGTTCAGCAGTATCATGGCCTGCCCTTGAGCTTAGTGTATGCCCAGGATCGGACGGCTTATATTGCTGCTCTAGAAGAGTCGCGTCGGCAAGAAGCTACCAAACCAATAACGGATTTTATGTACGGTCAGCTCACCCAGTTTCTTACCCAGGAGATTGCCCGCTTAAGCAAGCCCCAAGTCCCTAAGAAGGGGGGACTGACATTACTTTTTTAGTGAATTGCTAGCAAACCACTTCTGATTATAAACGTTTCAGCGTCAGGCAATCTACCGTTCATCTAGCTGCGTCAAAAATGGGGCGTTTAATAAAACAGTATTTAGCCTCAATCGTCGTACTTTGGCTAACATATCGCTCACTTATACACAAAGGCTGAAGTAAGTATTACAAGTTTCACTTTACATTTTTCAAAAACCAAAATGAACTGGTCTACAATGATTTCACGCTTAATAAAAAGTCGTGTTTTGGAATCAGATGAAGATTATGAGCCTTTTGATGAACTGTTATTATGGATGGATGATAATCCATCAAAGCTTGACCCATTTCTGATTAAAATACTACTCAACGGTTTCTTTGATGACACATCGAACCCTGATTATATGTACAGTTTAATTCATGGGCTCAACGCTGTAAATAATAAAAACCCTGACTCATATTTTAAAGAAGTTTTTGACGGTGCATCTATTATATATCCTCATGCAATAAACTGGTATACTACTATTTTGGCAAACGGTTTAATAACTCAGAGGGATAATAATAAGCGATTTATGGCAGCTCTAATGAGCACTTCTGTGCAAAACTTAACTATCATAAAAGAAACCATCACCTCATTAATAGCATCGTCTACTCAATATATTAGTGATCGTTCTCATCTTGAGATCGTGAGTAATGGAAGAGATGCATTAGAAACGATTGAATCATTAGATATTTTAAACTAATGACAGAATATCAGTATTCTAAAAAAGTTTTATAAGATGAAACGGATTGAGTTAAACACCAATTGAACATCGGACACATTCTCAGAAAAGGCTCCTACCTGAGACGATAGAAACTTCATAGTAGTGCTCCAGAAATGGGGAGTTTCCTGAGTCATATACAACTGGTTTTTCGTCCCCATGAGTTTATATGCATCACCATTAGGTAGTAGGGCATTTGATAAATACGAGTGATAGCGGCCAGCAAAAGGTTGGTGAAAAATTCAGTAAACCGCTTAACTTTAGCAGACGAAACGTCAATTGTGGGAGATGCTGCTGAAAGGTTTTTTGCCCAGCCCTGCTTTACGGGGGTACATCGAAAATATCGGTATTGTCCATCTGGAATTTTCCGTCGAGGAACCGATTCCGGTGAAAGCCTATACCCCCAAAACCGGCGACTCCATTGAATTTTTTCTCCGGGATCCTGAATACGTGCAATATCCGAGAGAAACCAATAAAACGAAAAGACCAGTGGCCTTCTTACATGGCCAGCATACAATGGTGTACAATCGGTGTGTTGGCCGAGAGTTTTTATACCTCAATATCAAGTTTCAACCCGGTGCTTTATTCCGACTAACGGGCATTCCCTCCTACGAGCTGACCAACACGTATATCGAAGCAGAAGCGGTTTTTTCATCAGACATAAAGACTGTAACAGAACAGTTGAGAAATGCCGACTCCTATGCTGAAATGCTTGAATGGGCGGAATTGTTTGTCGCAAGACTAATCAGACGAGCCAAAAAGAATGCCCATGGTATTGATAAGATAGCTCAACTGCTGTTGCACAATACCGAACCTGTTTCGATGGATTGGTTGGCCAGCCAAGCCTGTTTATGTCCCCGGCAATTCGAGCGAAAATTTAAAGAGCGGATGGGCGTACCCGCTCCCCAACTGGTCCGAATTGCTCGCTTTGATAAAGCCTTCCGGATGAAAAATGCCCAGCCCCAAACCGACTGGTTAAGCATCGCCCTACAGTGCGGCTACTATGACTATCAACACTTAGTAAGAGACTATAAAGTGATCACTGGGCTTACTCCTCCGGCTTTTTTTCAGCTTGACAATCAGGCGCCCGAACGACTGTTGGGCTTGCACGAATAAAGCGGTTAGGGCAGCCCTAAAAAGTCGTTTTTGTACCACTACTCACGACAGGAAGAACGTCACTTTTGCCTAACAAGATGATTTGTTATGGAACGCAGACATTTCCTGGCTAGTGGTCTACTGGCTGGCTTCGACGCCCAATGCCCCTCGCTGACTCAGAGTCTTTTACCCGCATTTACCCATTCTGACAGAGGACCACTAAAACCTTTTTACTCGCCCCCCGAGCCAACTCAAGTAGGACCCAATGGTCTGGGATTCAGAGTACCCGTCCGCAGCAACCAAACTAACGGACAATTCTCCTGTATGGAGGGCATTATGGGTCCTAAACTGATGGGGCCAGCCCCGCACGTTCACAAAGAACTGGACGAACTGATGTTTGTGCAGGAAGGTACAGTCAGCATACTGGTTGGCGATAAGGTGTATGAAGTCGAAGCGGGCGGGTGGCATCTGCGCCCTCACGGCCTTGTCCATACATTTTGGAATGCCACCGATAAACCAGTCCGGTATATCGACATGTTTTTCAACCAGGATTTTGAAAATTTTCTGGAAGAGATGTTTGCCCGATTGATTCCTGACCTGATGAAGCGGGGTGTTTCCTTAACCTCAAAAGAGGCCACTGATAAAATGAATGCATTATATACTCGGTATGGGATCACCATGTTCGAGGAGCAGCGGCAGCCCATCATGGCTCAATATGGGTTGAAAGGGTAAGTCTTAACGCTGTTCTACCCTACAATAAATCATCATTCTGTCTTCTTAACCATATAACCATGAAACCGTTTCTGCTCTGTCTGTTCGTATTTATTTCTGGGGGAAACCTCTCGGCACAAAACTCCATAAAAGGTAAAGTTATCATCGAAAAATTCGTAGCGCCTTCCCTTCAGGGTAACCACGCTGGAGAGGACCCTATGCGAAGGCTAACCATTTACCTGCCGCCCGGCTATGAAGCCAGCAAACAGCGTTATCCGGTCATTTATTTTTTGCATGGTGGGATGGAAATGGGAGGTGACAGCATTGTGATGGCCTGGTGGCGTTTTCATGAGTTAATGGATGCGGCTATTCAAAACGGTCGTATCAAACCCATGATTTTGGTCCTGCCTAACAGTGATGCTAAATTAGGCTCCGGTTTTTACACCAATTCAACGCTTACCGGAAACTGGGCCGATTACATTGCGAAAGATGTGGTTGCGTATATCGATAAACGCTATCGAACGATTGCTGGTAGACACAGTAGAGGCCTGAGCGGCCAGTCTATGGGCGGCCATGGTGCTTTGAAAATTGGGATGCTTTATCCGGATGTTTTCACAGCCGTGTATGCACTGAGTCCTGGTAATTTGGGCTGGGGCGGTGACTTTAGTCTAGAGATGTCGGCCTTTAAACACATGGATTCCTATAGAAATCAGTATAGCGAAGCGGAAATAATGGGTGACCTCATTAAACGAAATGATTTTACAAAATTTTATACAAAAGCGATGGCCAATCTGGCCCGAGCGTATTCACCGGATGAGGCCGGAAAAACCTTTCTTTCGGCTAAAATGCCAGTAAGCTATAGTGGCGACAGGATGATGGTGGATGAGGAGACAAAACGAAAATGGGAGGCCAACTTTCCCATAAATATGATTGAGAGTCATCTGGCTGGGCTGAAAAGTTTAACGGCCTTAAAGTTAGACTGGGGCCGAAACGAAGAAATCAAGAATGTACCTATTGCCAGCCTTCAATTCAGCAAAAAGCTCGAAGCCAATCAGGTAAAGCATTTTGCGGAAGAATACATTGGGGGGCATGTGAGCCATATAGGCGGTTTTGAAGGTAGAATTTACACGGAAATGCTTCCTTTCTTTGACACGTATTTGACAGTTGAATCTAAAGAATGAGCCTCTGTTCGGTAGACATAGCGGATATCTTTATCGATAAATCTATATGACAAGTGTCTCGAAATACCCTCCCAAATGATACGAGGTAGTATCTATAATTCGGGCGTTTTGCGATACGGCTAAATGGTAGTTTTACAAGCCTACGACGTGGTAGTACGTTTGTAAAATTCTGTTTTGATCGTCTTATCTGACAATATTGAACAGGCTTAAATCCTATCTTTACACTACTAGCTTTACATACAGTGAGTTATACAACGGGTCTAGGTAAAGTACAACGAACTGACCTACAGTAAGTTATTGCTATTCCCAGACCCGTTCTATAACTACCATTACCTAAAAGGATTATTGCTATTGGATAACACTGAGCCGAAAGAAGCAGACCTTATTTCTGTTTTGATTGGTCTCTCACGGTTATGGGGTTAAACGGCTTGGCTACTTCATTGACAACAACATTTTCGACTGCCTCCACCAGCCAAACCCGATTTCGTTTGACAAAAACGAAGGTAGCCAACCCATCCCCATCACCGCCTTTCGATCCATCAGGTGTAATGTAAGAATCCTTGACGTGCATCAAGACATGGGCAATGGCAACATCAGGGGTTAAAAACCGAACCGCTACTGACCGCTTTTCTAAGGGTATCGTTTTAAAGTGCTGTTCGTGCATGGTTTGATGCGCATACTGCACGTCTTCGCGGCCTTTCCAGTGCATACCGACTATATTGACAAAATCGCATTCCGGGGCCATATACTTGTTCATGTCCCTAAAATCATGGGTATTCCAGCTCGTAAAAAAAGCGTCTACCTGGGCTTCGATGGCTTTTTGTTCTGGGCTATTTTTTTGAGGTAGGGATGTTGCCTTCTGCTGACTGTAGACTCCTTGACCCAAGAGGGTCATGAAGACCAATAAAATGAATGGTTTCATGATTGATCGAGTTTTGATTCGAACAAACCTACTCCCTTCTTAGTCAAGAGTGGGGGTATAAAAACGACATTCTTGCGTTTAAAAATTATGGGAACTATAACCCCGTATGAGGGTGCTGGTTTCTTGCTCCAACAGCAAGGTTGGCGTAGAACCGGCAAATTCTTTAAAGTCGCGTCGCAGGTGTTGGCTATCATAATACCCACTCTGGAGAGCAATCTCGAGCCAGTCCAACTGAGGACATTTCTCTTTTAATCGAACGGCTTTACTAAAGCGGACAAGGCGACCGAACGTTTTAGGGCCAAGGCCCAGTCGTTCATAGCATTTACGCTCAAACTGCCGGGGACTTAGACAGGCCTGATCGGCTAGGTAATCCAATGAAGCGGGTCGGCTTGGGTCTTCCATTCGCTGGAAAGCCCGATCAATGGGGTGCTGCTCAAGCTGTTTTTTTCGAAGTCGATCCAACAGGAAGGCTTCAACGATCTGTTGCATCTGCTTGTAGTTATGGGTTTGGCGAAGCTGTTCATCGACCTGACGAATCTGGGGAGCCCACAGTAGCGACACATCAAGTGCATAGTCAAAGAATTCAGTCATTGGAATGCCCAGTAGTCGATGCAATCCACCTGGCACAAAAAATGTGGCTATGATTAACATATCCGGTCCTGTAGTCAGGTCAACGCGTGAAACCTGAGGGCCAACCAGGATGCAGCTGGGTTGGCGGCTAGTCAGTCCCGTACGGTGGTGGAATACGTGGGTCGGATCACGGGGATAAAATGACAAACTCTGAACGGCATGGGGTGGAAAGGGGCGAGCGGAGGAGGGCAAGTGCTTAGGCGTTTGGACATGCACAATTTGGTAGCCTTTCACCAAGCTAGCCAGTGCTGGGGTAGGCGAGTAGAATTGGATGAACATCTATCAAAAAGTATGTTGTATAATCTGTTATCTGTTAGCTAAAGTACAAAACTTCAGGCTAACTGCTTTCGAAAGCTCCGTCTCACAAAAACTGTTAGGTTCGCTGCTGAGACAAAACCCAGATTTATGGCTGGCCTTTGTTGCTAAAAATCAAGACCTTTCAATAG
>NZ_JACWZY010000020.1 GCF_014699005.1 Spirosoma profusum | reverse complement strand
GTGAGTGTAATTTTGAGCATGGCAGAGGAGATGAAAGGTCCTCTAAAATACACTAAAATATTTGCTTAACCCCTTAAGATGCTTCATTCTTCAGCATGACAAAAAACGATCTCGAGTTCATACAGGTTTATTGGAATTGAAACGCCGATCAAACAATATTTTCCTCAGTATTTCAACGGATTCTGTACATTGGCACAGAATCCGTTTTTCTTAACCTCTTCATTATATGGACTTATTTTTGGTATTTGTTATTCTGGGTGTAATCGTGTTGTATCTCTGTGTTGTCATTGTTCGGCAGGGGACCGTGGCGGTTGTTACTGTTTTTGGTAAGTATACCCGCGTCATGACGCCGGGTTTGAATTTTAAAATTCCGTTTATCGAGTTCATTTACCGACGAATTTCGATCCAGAACCGCTCTGTCGAACTGGCGTTTCAGGCCATCACCGCCGACCAGGCCAATGTTAATTTCAAGGCCATGCTGGTGTATTCCGTGCTCAGCCAGGAAGAAGAAGTCATTAAGAACGTAGCGTTCAAGTTTATCGACGAAGCGTCGTTTATGCAGGCTCTGATACGTACCATCGAAGGTTCGATACGTAGTTTCGTAGCGACCAAGAGACAGTCGGAAATATTGTCGTTACGTACTGAAATTATTGAACACGTAAAGTCGCAAATCGATGTGTTACTCGAAACCTGGGGTTATCATCTAATTGATTTACAATTAAATGACATTGCTTTTGACGAAGTTATCATGCGGTCGATGGCGCAGGTAGTAGCTTCGTCAAACCTGAAAGCCGCTGCCGAAAACGAAGGACAGGCGTTACTTATCACCAAAACGAAAGCTGCCCAAGCCGAAGGGAATGCCATCCAGATTTCGGCCGAAGCCGAGAAAACCGCTTCGCAATTGCGGGGTCAGGGTGTGGCCTTGTTCCGTGAAGAAGTGGCAAAAGGGATGGCCGAGTCGGCCCGGGTTATGAACGAAGCTAAACTCGATGCGTCGCTCATTTTGTTCTCCATCTGGACGGAAGCCATCAAGCATTTTGCGGAGAACGGGAAAGGTAACGTCCTTTTCCTGGACGGCTCAACCGATGGAATGGAGAAAACCATGCAGCAACTAATGGCCATCCAGAAACTTAATAACAACGGAGATACACCGCCCCCGGCCAAACGCTGAACATAGTGCAACATTTATGGTTTACGCTTTACACGGGTCTGAGTTTTTAAGGGCCTGCGTAAACCGTAATCTTATTTATGACAAACCTGCTTTTCCCTACCGATTTTTCGAACAGTACCGAGGCTACACTAGATTGGGCGCGTCTGTTTGCGCATAAAACCGGCGCGACTATCACGTTGCTGCACGTTCAACAACCCATTATTCCTGATACAACCTTGCCAACCATTGCCGATCCTGGTCTGGGTGTTATTATGGCGCAGGAAGTCGAAGATATTAGCCGGCAACGTCTTGAAAACCTGGCGACTACGTTACAGGCGGAGGGGCTTTCGGTTACGACAGAATGGCGTTTGGGGTCGGTGGAGGATGAGATTTTGGATGCTGCACAGGCGCACTCGGCCGACCTGATCGTAATGGGACGTAGTGACCTGAGTACATTCTTCGCACGTTTGTCGGGTAGTGCCGTTACCGACGTAGCAGACGAGGCCCGTTGCCCGGTGTTAATTGTACCGATTACCGAAGAAGATAAAGCAATTCGACCGGCGCAGGTTAGGACCATTGCTTATGCCATGCAGTCGCAAACCACTCAAGACCTGGTATCGACTCAGACAGCATCGCTGTTGGAAGCATTTGATGCCGAGCTAACTGTGCTTACTGAAGACAAGCTTGAAACGGTTCATACTGATCTGATTGTGATGCAATTGTACCCTAAGTCAGGATTTCTGGACGAATGGCTGCACCCGAACCACGTATCTAAACTAATTGAGAAATCTGACGTACCGGTGCTGGTTTATCACGAAAAGAAATAAGTGACTAACCAGAAATAGCGAAATACGTAGCGGATGCCATTGTTTCAGATGATGGCGTCTGCTACGTATTTCATTAATCGCTAACGCCTTCTAAGACGCAGCGCACGTAGGCTGATGGTGAATCGGGAAATTGCACGAATTCGCAATGAAACACAGTTTATTCGCCCGATGATGTAGTTCATTGGCTTTGTCGATCATCGTTACGTCAGCAACCACTACGTTGGGATAAAGCGTTACGTTGTCAAAATGACCGCCACCGTCAGCCGTTTCAACCATCGTTCCTTTTGGTGAATCGGTATAGGAAATCACCACTACGCCAGCTTCGGCGCATAAATGCAGAAACCACAGCATATGGCAGGTCGAGATCGAAGCTACCAGCATTTCTTCGGGATTGTATCGTGTTTTATCTCCGCGAAACGATGGGTCTGATGAGCCCGGAATATCAGGCTTGTTTTCTGACGATATGATATGGGTTCGTTCGTAGGAGCGATAGCCGCTGGTGCCTTCTCCTGTGTTTCCAGTCCAGGTAATGGTAAGATTATAATAATGCTGTTTGGCCATGCTACGTATCGTCTTTATGAATTCATGGTTGCGGATTGTTCGCCACCGTCGGGACCGTAGAAGAGTACCCACGTAGCAAAATCATCGGTAAAGTTCTCAAATCGATGTTTAGTTCCTGCTGGCACAAACAATAAATCGCTCGGTTTAACAGCCATTTTCTCGCCCGCATAATCGAACGTAGCACTACCCGACGTAATGACATACACTTCGTCGCGTCGGTGTGGTTGTTGTTTATCAACCTGATCGGGTTTGTAATACTCCACGACAAGGCTTCCATGCGCAAACAGCTCAACAAATTCGTGTGGGCTAACTTGTAGTTGTTTGATACCTTCTTCCGGCGAGAACTGAATTTTCATAGAAATATGTGATCTACTTCCCTTTATCAACCGCCATACGTACCGCTAAACCTGTCAAAATGCTAGCCATCATCCATTTCTGCACTCGAATATAGGTTGGTCGGGTCTGGAACCAGCGTGCCAGTTGGGTGGCCGACAGAATAATTAGTGTATTCACTGTTCCACTAATGGTGAGTTGAATAAACCCTAACTGTATGTTCTGTAACCATAATGACCCGTACTCCGGATGCGTAAATTGTGGAAAAAACGACAGATAAAATACGGCTACTTTAGGGTTGAGCGCATTCGTTAGAAAACCCATTCGAAACAATTTTCCGTCGGAATCATGCGGAAGATCGCGCGTTTGAAAGGGCGAAATACTACCGGGTTTTACGGATTCCCAAGCCAGATAAAGCAGGTAACCGACTCCCAGCCAGCGCAGAATTTCATAAGCCATTGGTATCGCCAGAAACACAGCCGTTAACCCCGCCGATACGAGAAATATATGCCCCAGAAAACCGACAATTACGCCCACCAGCGACACAAGACCGGCCCGTTTTCCCTGTGTTATGGATCGGGAAATCAGATAAATCATATTCGGACCGGGCGTCAGAACGAGTCCCAGTGCAGCCAGAGCAAAAAACACTACGTCATTGATAGATAACATGGTATGATCCTGAATTTGGGTAATATGGATTTAGATTACTTGACAGAATCGTTTAAAAAAAGTGCCATCAACTCTTCATCATAATAACGATCACCGTCTTTAATGGCGTTTTTTTCAAACGAAAACGAGCGAAATCCCAATTTTTGGTACTGCCGTTTAGCCCGTTCATTCGCTGCAAGGACGGTCAGATTGATCTGTTCCATATTGGGCAATTGCCGCGCCCGACGAATGGTTTCTTCCAGTAACATTCGTCCAATACCCTGACCGCTGTACTCGGCGGCTACGTACAGGGCAAACAGTAAACCCTTGTGACGGAGCTTTTTACGTGTATCGCCTTCGCGCTTAAAACTTACCGAACCTGCCAACTCGTTGGTATCAGAGAGAACACCAAGGGTAAAACTATCTGGTTGACCAGTAGTTGGAAAAGGTTCGCCAAATGCGTCGGATGGACTGATGCGGAAGCAATCCTGATGAGCTGCAAAACCGGTTTGCATGAATGATGCATAGCCGAAATTATTGGTGGCGGTCAGTTCAATAAGTTTCATTGTAAATAGTCTGGCAACGTAATATCCTTGTCGCCCACTTTGGGAATAGGCGTTTGACGTACCGTTTGTAAAGGAACAACGCCCGCCCAGGTTGGTAAGTCCTCATCTTCAGGATCATCATTTGGGCCACCGGTACGTAATTTGGCCGATGCTTCAGCCAGTGAGAACGCCAGCACCGTTGTTTTTCGCATTTCGCTGGCAGTCGTTGGGCGGAGGTCATCCCAGCGACCTGGAATCAGGTGATCGGTAATCAGGGCGAGAGCTTCCATGCACTCATTTTCGTCGGTTACTTTTTCGGCGTTGGCAAAAATGACAACCGAGCGGTAATTGACCGAGTGATGAAAAGCTGATTTAGCCAGTACCAAGCCATCGGCCAGCATCACCGAAATACACACAGGCTCGCCGTTTTCGATGCTACGGATAAAATGGCTCCCTACTGACCCATGGATATAAAGAATATCACCTTTTCGGGCGAAAGCCGTTGGAATCGCCATCGGCTGTCCGTTCAGGCAGTAACTGACTGTACAGAATAGGGCGTCGTCCAGAATGGGATGAATGGTGGCTGCGTCATAACTGGCACGTTTGGCCAGACGGCTGGGCGTGGTTCTGGTGGTTTGCATAGGATAGTCAATAGTTAATGGTCGGTAATCGACAGGAGGTAGCGTTGATTTTAGAACAAATGTCGTACTTTGCCGGACTATCAAAATCGTCCAGTTTTTAGATTATAAGTAGTCCAGTTATGCTATCACTCGTTTCTTTACTTCAACTCGAAAAAGCAACGCAAACGCCTGTATTTGTGCAGCTGAGTAATCAGCTTGGTCAACTTATTCGTGCTGGGACGTTGAAACCTGGTCAACGACTACCGGGAACGCGGCAACTCGCACAGGGGCTCGAACTGAATCGGCAAACGGTTGTCGCGGCTTACGATGAAGGCCTGGCGCAGGGGTGGCTCGAAAGCCGGTCGGGGAGTGGTACGTACGTAGCGGCTCATTTTCCGGACGTAGTACCCCAGCCGCTGGAGACGGATTCCTTGCCGACTAATGAGCCTCCATCAAGGGTTGATGTACCCGGATTCGCTTTCGAAACCATTGATTTTCTGCTACGTCCGCTCTTAACAAATTCATCTGGCCTTCATCTGGACGATGGTTTTCCGGACATTCGGCTGGCCCCGATGGACGAGTTAAGTCGGGCGTATCGGTCTTATTTTCGGTGGGGAAATCCGCAGCAGCATTTCGGTTATGCAACTACCAAAGGTCATCCGCTGCTACGTGAGCAATTATCGCAGCACCTGAACGAAACGCGTGGGCTCCGTACTACACCGGAAAATATCCTCATTACGCGAGGCAGCATCATGGGCCTTCATCTGGTCTGTCAGACGTTGCTACGTCCCGGCGATACCGTCGTTACGGGCGATACAACCTGGGCAGGAGCAGTGATGAATATCCGAAAAGCGGGTGCTACGATACAAACGATTCCCGTCGATCAGCACGGTATGGATATGGATGTATTGGCTGATATTTGCCAGAAGCAACCGATTCGGCTCGTATTTGTTACGCCCCACCATCATTACCCCACCACAGTTACGCTACGTGCCGACCGGCGTATTCGGTTGCTGCAACTCGCTGAGCAATACGGATTTGTGGTGCTGGAAGATGATTATGATTATGATTTTCACTACCTCAGCCGACCGATTCTGCCGCTGGCCAGCGCTGACCGAAAAGGAATGGTTGTATACGTAGGGTCATTGACCAAATCCGTAGCACCCGCTTTCCGAATTGGCTACGTAGTGGCACCAACTACCCTGATCGATGAACTGGCCCGACTCCGACGTATCATCGACCGACAGGGCGACCCCATGCTCGAATTTGCAATTGGTCAGTTATTCAAAACGGGTGAATTAAAACGACACTTCCGGAAAGCGCTACGTACGTATCAGGCACGTCGGGACTGCTTCTGCGATTTACTGACTCAAGAATTAGGAGACACAGTTCAGTTTACAAAACCTGATGGCGGTTTGGCCGTCTGGTCACGTTTTGACCCGAAAGTGGATATGCAATCACTGGCGCTACGTGCCGCACAAAACGGACTATTTTTTTCAAATGGTTTGTCCCATAACCCGCCAGAGCAACAATTATACGGGACACGATTTGGGTTCGCGTCGAGTACGGAAGCCGAATTGGAACGTAGCATTGCGATATTAAAGAGATTGCTTTGAGGTCTATGCTACGTTAGAATTAATACGTAATTTCTTCTTCGTCAAGTAGTTGTTTGATGTTAAGATGACAATCATGAACAACCTGAATGTTTTCAGACCAGTTGACAATGTGCCAGGTTGGGTTGCCCTGTTCGATAATATAAACTTTTTGCATACTGGTAATGACCCAGCGTACTTTCTCGACGCCGAAGTCAAGCAATTTTTGCGATTTTTGAATCAGGTAATCATCTAATCGATTTGGGAAGTCTGATACATCGGCTTTGGTATCGACATCAATACCTACCTTCGGCGCTACGTCGACATAGTTGCCCTGGAGTTTGCCGAGTTTCTTTTTCTCAAGGACGACTATATCACAGCAAACAATATCGTTTTTTGAAATAGAAATACCGACTTTATTTGCCGCCAATACGTTTTCTTTTCGATTGATTGTAATTCCTGGATGGCCATTTATGAGGGCAAGCAAAACTCCTTCTATATCCACACAGGAGCGGACTTCCTGAACTGTTTTCGTACCTACCAGAACATCTTGATAATCCTGATAGTAAACTGGTTTGCCATTCCAGATTTCATAGATAAGCGAAGGAGGAATATTGCGGGACTGTAGGCCATTACGTCGTGATTTTTGTCCGGTTATTTTGGACATGATTGTACTGAGTTTCATCTGTTATCGAGACGAACATACATCAGACGGACAAGTAGACTATCGGTCACGCTTCCATCTTAAATAAGCTTCCGGCAAACACACTGCGCAAGGTCGATAACCGGCTGAAAGGGCTTCTGCTACGTCCCTGAAAAACACGCGATTTTCGGGTTTCATGCGTTTGCCGATTCTACAGTCGAGCCGACCGTAAATCTTGCCCGGACGATGCCCTCCCAACGTAACGGCTTCTGATCTAACTAGTTTGACTAATGTGCGCAGCTGAGCGTAAGGAGTTAGTCCCAAGTCAGTATGACGTATCATGCGGCATCATGAAAAATCAATCCCAAATTGATACGTGTACCCGAACGAACTTCGCTGACCCCATGTCGCATAACAGCTCTATAGTAGCCGCGTGTACTTTTGGCTGGTCGATATTTAGTGGTGAAAACTACGATTTGTCCTTGCTGGGGTTGCAAAACGATAGCTTTCGATTGCATGCGGGGGCGTTGCTCCACCATGACAAATTCTCCACCTATATAATCGTCATCTGGCTGGCTCAGGAACACGACCGCCTGAAATGGGAAATACAACTCACCGTACATATCCTGATGCAAGGCGTTCCAGTCGCCGGCAACGTATCGCAGAATGAGTGGCGTAGGTCGGTTTTGACCTGCTTTGTGGCAAATTTCCAGCCACTGGTCGAGGTCAGTTGGATAACGTAGCGGCAGTCCCAGTTTTTCATTCCACTCATCAGCTATAGGAGCCAATTGGGTAAATAACTCGTGGCGGAGAGTATTAACGAGGGGAGGTAATGGATAATTGAAGTATTTGTATTCGCCACTGCCATAACCATGCTTTTGCATTATAATGGTTTTGCGATACAAATCGGGTGCATCGAACAACTGCGACAACTGATAGCAGTCATCCAAAGTTAATTGATTAGACAGTACCGCAAAACCGTTTTCCAGTAACGTAGTATTAAGTTCCATCATCGAAGTTCAAGATTCAACGTATCAGATTTCAGATTGGGTGTTGTTTTCGCTTTATCCAACCTGAAATCTGGTACGTTGAACAATTTACATATCTGTTCTCGCAGCTTCCCAACCGAGCATGGCCTGTTTGCGATCTGAGCCCCAGCGGTATCCGCCAAATAAGCCCGTTTTTTTGATGACCCGGTGACAGGGAATTAAGTAACCGACAGGATTACTCCCGATGGCTGTTCCGACGGCTCGCGAGGCTGTCGGTTGTCCGATGGCTTCGGCAATCTGGTCGTAACTAGCGAGTTGACCTTCGGGAATTTTAAGCAGTGCTTCCCATACTTTGAGCTGAAAGGCAGAACCACGTAGCAATAGGGGTAGCCGATACGTTGCTTTATCGGCAACATTCGCTGCTACGTCGGCAGTTGGAAAAATCTGATTTGCAACGGGTTGAAGAACAGCCAAATCCTGAACAAGTGTAGCTTCGGGCCAGGCCGATGTCAGGACGATTTCTGCTACGTCGCCTTCGTTCAGGAAATGCAATAGTGCAATTTTTCCACCGATGGTGCCCAGTACGTAGTAGCCGAACGGGCTGTCAAATACTCCATACGTAAGTTCCAGCCCCGAACCGGATTGTTTAAACTGTCCCGGTGTAACCCCTTCAATACTAACAAACAAATCGTGTAATCGGCCCGTGCCTGACAAGCCTGCATCGTGAGCGGCATCGGCCAGTGGAGCCCCGTTACGCAGACGGTTCTTGGCGTGTTCAAGTGTAAGGTATTGAGCGAACTTTTTGGGGCTTACGCCCGCCCATTCGGTGAATAGTCGTTGAAAATGAAACTCGCTTAAGTTTGCTTTTTCGGCTAGTTCGCGGAGCGAAGGTTGTTCCTGATAATGAGCCGTCAGGTGTTCGATAGCGCGGGCGATTTGCTCGTAGGTGTACGTGTTGTTGGTGTTCATAGCCTCTGTTATTGTTGAACAAATTTCGCCATAAACCAAGTGCCCTGAAACCCGATTCTTGCGAAGTTTTGACTTCGTATGTGGAGCGGTAAAAGGTAATGAATTTTAACGCTTTTAGTGCTATTCATACTTTCCCGTTTGGGCGACGTACTCTGTGATGAGGTTATAAGTGGGAGAGCGCCTTTAGGTGGTAGAGGATTCTGTATATACGTTTAATAAAATGAACTGTAACTGATAGCCTGTGTATTGTATAAACAGATATGTTTGCGAGCACCCTTTAACTACTCCTAGCGATCATGGCACTTGATGCAACCGTTATTCAGCAAGGCTTTGGCTTTGCTACCTATCCATCGGTATTTTTGAAAGCCGAAAAGACCGATGAAAAGACTGGTAAGAAAAAATTCACATGGGTGAAACACCTACTGTTCGGCGACCGTCTAGAACTGGAACGCGCCAATGGAGCCCCCCAGTTTCAGGTGTTTGGAGGTAAGAAATATGTGCAGATTCGGGGTCGAGGTGCCAGCGGATACGTGCTGCCGGATGAGATTCAGCCCAATCGGATTCTTGAAGTCAATTTTATCGATGTAGGGCAGGGCGACGGGTGCCATATTGTTACACCCGGCGACGAGCATTTTCTGGTAGATGCTGGGGCGGGTGATAATATGTACCGTTTCCTGAAATGGCGGTTTAATCTCAAAGGGGCATCTAAGTCCCCTCCGCCTTTTACGGTTGTGGTTTCTCACTCCGATGAGGATCATTATGCCGGATTTGGGGCAATTTTTACGCCGGCAAATGATACACGCCAGCGATTTTCCATTGATAAAGTATATCACAATGGCCTGGTTGAGATGAGCGGTGAATCGGCCGAAACATTGGGTACGCTCGTTACAGACAGAGGAGTGAAGTATATTACGGACCTGTGCGACGATGAAGCGGCATTTCAGGTGCGTGCCAATGGGCCGGGAACCGTGGGCAAATACATCCGAACACTCCGCAAAACGTCAGCTTCCAAAATAGGCCTCTGGCGGGGCAGTCCGTCGATATACAATCAGGATGGTTTGCAGATCGAAGTATTAGGGCCTGTGAGGCAAACGATTAACGGAAAGGCAGCCCTACCCGTTTTTTCCAACAAAGGCAAAACTAAAAATGGCCACTCGGTTATTTTGAAGTTGACTTTTGGTAAAGTACGGATGCTGTTGGGGGGCGATCTTAACGAACCTGCCGAAGATTATCTGTTGCAGCATTATTCAAGCACTGATGTAGCTGCACTTCGGCTGCAACTAAGCAACCAGAATCTGACCGATGCACAAAAACAGGCTATTCGACAGCAAATTACCGATGCCATTGGGCGAGCAAGAGCTGTGTTTGAGGTCGAAGTAGCGAAGTCATGCCACCACGGCAGTGCCGACTTTACGAGCGAATTTATGCGGGCGATTAATCCATTGGCTACTGTTATTTCGAGTGGAGACGATGAGCCGCATGTACACCCCCGGCCCGATACGCTGGGTACTATTGGCAAACACAGCCGGGGCGAGCGTTCGCTAATATTTTCAACGGAACTGGCCCGCTCAAGCAAAGAGTTTGTTGAGATCGCCAATAGGAATTCAGACCAGGCAAAGGAACGAACAGTTACCGTCTATGGTATGATTAACGTGCGAACCGATGGGGAGAAACTTATAATCGCCCAGAAATTAGAGCAAGAAGCTACCCGTGGTAGTTGGGATATTCACGAATTAATCTGGAACCGGAACACGGGCGAGTTCGAGTATCCATTTTAATACATTTCCACTGTAGTTCGATACTCTAAAACAGCCGAAGCCGGGTAAATTTACCCGGCTTCGGCTGTTTTAGAATACTCAAAAAATCAAGCCAGATCAAAGCGATCAAGGTTCGTTACTTTTGCCCAGGCGGCAACGAAATCTTTTACAAACTTCGCCTGCGCGTCAGAACTTGCGTACACTTCGGCAATCGCTCGGAGTTCGGAGTTCGAACCGAAAACGAGGTCGGCGCGGGTGCCTGTCCATTTCGGTGCACCCGTTTTACGATCGCTACCCTCGAAGATTTCATTGTGCTTCTCCGCAGACTTCCAAATAGTGCTCATATCAAGCAGATTCACGAAGAAATCGTTGGTCAGGACGCCCGGACGATGGGTGAACACACCGTTTTTAGAACCATTGTAGTTGGCACCCAGAACGCGCAGACCACCGATCAGAACCGCTAGCTCAGGCGCCGTCAGGGTCAGTAACTGGGCTTTGTCGACCAGCAATTCTTCAGTTGATACGGTAAATTTGCCTTTTAAATAGTTTCGGAAACCATCGGCAAGCGGCTCCAGCGCGCCAACTGATTCTACATCCGTTTGCTCCTGAGAAGCATCCATCCGGCCAGGTGTAAACGGAACCGTAACTTCCTGACCTGCATCTTTCGCAGCTTTCTCCACGCCAGCATTACCGGCCAGCACAATCAGGTCGGCCAGCGAAACCTTTTTACCGCCAGATTGCGTGCTGTTAAATTCTTCCTGAATGCTTTCCAGGATACCCAGCACCTTCGACAACTGAGCCGGATTGTTAACAGCCCAGTCTTTTTGAGGTGCCAGACGAATACGCGCTCCATTGGCACCACCCCGTTTATCCGAACCCCGGAACGTAGAAGCCGAAGCCCATCCGGTTGAAACTAACTCAGACACTGACAAACCAGAAGCAAGAATGTTAGCTTTCAGGGACGCTACGTCGTTCTCATCAATCAATTCATGATCGACAGCTGGAATTGGATCTTGCCAGAGTAATTCTTCCTGTGGCACGTCGGGCCCCAGGTAGCGTGCGCGAGGACCCATATCGCGGTGGGTCAGTTTGAACCAGGCGCGGGCAAAGGCATCGGCAAACGCATCTGGATTTTCCAGGAAACGTCTCGAAATCTTTTCGTATTCAGGGTCAAAACGTAGCGCGAGGTCGGTAGTAAGCATGGTCGGTGCGTGGCTTTTTGATGGGTCGTAAGCATCAGGAATGATGTTGTCAGCGCCCTTCGCTACCCACTGGTGAGCACCCCCTGGGCTTTTCGTCAACTCCCAATCAAAGGCAAACAAGTTTTGGAAGAAGCCATTGCTCCATTGGGTTGGTGTACTGGTCCAGGTAACTTCCAGACCACTGGTGATGGTGTCACCGCCTTTGCCCGAACCAAAACTATTTGACCAGCCTAAACCCTGCGCTTCAATATCAGCACCTTCTGGTTCAGGGCCAACGTGGTCAGACGTAGAAGCACCGTGGGTTTTACCAAATGAATGACCACCAGCAATCAGCGCCACCGTTTCTTCGTCATTCATTGCCATCCGGCCGAACGTTTCACGAATATCTTTGGCCGATTTAATTGGATCAGGGTTACCGTCGGGCCCTTCCGGATTTACATAAATTAAACCCATATGGGCGGCTGCCAACGGTTTTTCCAGATCGCGTGAATGGACAATGCCCCTGGCATCTTCATCAGAACTTACTACGCCCTGCGCGGCTACACCTGGCACCCCCTTTGAATAACGATCCTCGTTGCCCAGCCAGGTTTTCTCAGAACCCCAGTAAACATCAACTTCAGGTTCCCAAACATCCGGCCGGCCACCGGCAAAACCGAACGTTTTGAAGCCCATCGATTCCAGTGCTACGTTACCTGTAAGAATCAGTAGATCGGCCCAGGAAAGTTTCTGACCATATTTCTGTTTAATCGGCCAAAGTAATCGTCGGGCTTTGTCGAGACTTACGTTGTCCGGCCAGCTATTGAGCGGGGCAAAACGCTGCTGACCAGCGCCCGCACCACCACGGCCATCGCCTATGCGATACGTACCGGCACTGTGCCACGCCATCCGAATGAACAGAGGTCCGTAATGTCCAAAGTCGGCGGGCCACCAGTCCTGTGAGTCGGTCATCAGGTCGTGAAGGTCTTTTTTCACGGCTTCCAGATCAAGGCTCTTAAATGCTTCGGCGTAATTGAACTGCTCGCCCATCGGGTTCGACAGCGACGAATGCTGACGAAGGATGTTTACTTTCAACTGATTTGGCCACCAATCGCGATTTTGTGTACCATCACCAGCGGCACTAATTTTTTCAGTATTTTGAACTTCACCGGCGAGTACTGAGTGAAACGGACATTTGCTGATGTCACCTGAATAGTTTTCCATTGTGCAAGTTGTTGGTAAGAACCTATCTAGAATGTGTTTTTAGATGGTTAAGGTTAGTAAACCGATTTTACAGACGCAAGATTAAACGCTTGATTTTGATAAATCAAATTGATTTAATTGATAATCGTATCGAAAATTACTATATGTCCTGCTAGTCAGATTGTACTACTGTCCATTCGTGCTGTACAATTCCCATGACAATTAGGTATTGTGCGATTGCGTAGGTCGTCATGATGAACCACGTAGCACCTGAAATGGGTAGTAGGAACTTATCGATGGCAATTGCCGAGTCGGACAAGATAAACAGAACGGCTCCGATTGCCACCCAGCCATAGGCTAGTAAGCCCTTACGTAGAAAAGCCAATACGCCCATGAGACTCAGGCAGAAAACGTAGCCAACGACCGGCCACCACAAGGGCTTTAAATCCGGATTTAGAAAAAAACGCGGTTTGAGTAGAAACAGAAATATACCATTATACAAGACAAAAGGAATGGCCGTCAGCGAAAAGGTGCGGGGACGTATCGTCTTTCCACTGGCCTGAATCTCCAGCCAGAAAGCCCGGCTATAGCAAATCTGCATCACCAGAAAAGCGCCCAGACCCAGGGCAAATAAATCAACTTCCTGAATCATCAGAAACACGTCGCCCAACAAGGCAAACCCCATTCCGACCATGAGCCAACGTAGCGGTCCCGTATACGTAGCAGATCGAAACTGCTGCCAAACGTAATACAGTAATAACCCCATAATCAATGGCTTGCAAACGTAGTGCAGCCAGCGGATGGACAACGTATCGCCCAGCATTTCGAGCAACGTAACAGTCGCAAAGGTGAACGTAAAAAATAGAGGGGTTTGCCTCGCCATGGGTCAGTCAGAAACTTGTTTTTCGGTAAGGTTAACAAACCTTTCGAACAATAGCGAGTTAATAAAATAATACTCAACAAAAGAGAACCATCATGGATAAACTACAGAAGCTCGAATTAATGAATAAAGTGGTTCGGGAACTTGAGGATCTACAAAACAGCCAAACCGCTTTAATCACGAAAATCAGCCAGATTGAGGTAGACAATATGAACGGTCTGAATGACCGACGACTGGAAAAAGATTTAGGCGATATGCACTCCAAAATCGCGGAGAACAATGACGCCATCACTGAAATCTTTGCCTATTTCGAAAGCAAACGCGATGAATATGGCGAGAAAAATCGCTCAGCTATTGAAGCCATCGAAGCCGCAGCAGCTATTGACGCAACTCGATAATAATACCTCCTCTATAACCAAAAGCCGGACACTACGTCCGGCTTTTGGTGTTTTTAGCGTAAATAACAGCTTAATGCTTTCCCATTTTTGTCGTCCTGACGAAGGAAGGATCTTACAGATTCCTAACGCTCTGGCAGGGAGAATTTAAGATCCTTCCTTCGACAGGATGACAAAAATACTTAGCCAAAACGCTGATTAATAGGGAACTGGCTTCTGGGTGAGTATTACTTCTGATCGAGCAATTTCTGAAGGGCCCGCTTTCCGTCTTCGTTTCCCGGCCATAAAACAATTGACTTTCGATACATCGCAATGGCTTCCTCTTTTTTACCATCTTTTTCCAGTGCTATCGCATAACTGTCATACGTATTGCCGCTTTTTGGGTAGAGTAATGTATTGAGCTTAAAAGCTTCCAGCGAAAGTGTGATATGGTTGGGTATGGGCGCACTTAAAAGGTCAAATCCAAGCCGGTTCATTTCCAGTTCATCGACGTAGTAATTCGTTGTATCATCTTTCAACGTATTGAACGTAGTGGCCGCATAATCAGACCCTTTCTTCACCAACGCTTCCCCGTAAACCCGCACTAACGACTGCTTCATCTGAATTTTCAGAGGAGACGTACCGTTCAGAATGTTGGAAACTGAAACCATCACCTGAATTGGATTATTATCAGTATTGTCGTAAAAAATAATGGTTTGGTCGGCCGTCAGATTTCGGTGCAGAAACGTGGTTAAGCCAACGATATGGCCGTCATGAAAAACAAAGTTTTGCGTAGGCTCCGTCTTACTATGATAAACCGTCCAGCCCAGACCATACGAACGCGTGCTGGCTCCTGCTCGATAAACTTTCCCGTTGTTTAAGGTTACTGGCGTAAAAGCGGCTTCAAGTAGGGACTGATTAAGTAACTTCCCAGAATTCAAAGCCCGGTCGAATTTCCATAATTCCTGAAGGGTGCTGATGATATTTCCAGGACCAGCAACACTACCCAGATTGTAATACGTATAATAGGTACGATGGTCCAGCGAATCGACATTGTGATACGTAGTAAAATAAGACGCAGGACGAGTATAACGG
Organism: Spirosoma profusum; assembly: GCF_014699005.1. Lineage (GTDB taxonomy): Bacteria > Bacteroidota > Bacteroidia > Cytophagales > Spirosomataceae > Spirosoma > Spirosoma profusum. Next base: position 146,225 of record NZ_JACWZY010000020.1, on the reverse strand, counting down.
GGTGTATTGGGCATTTTCGCCTGGCGAACGTAGCTGGTTAACATACCCGCTGGCAAAAACACGTACTTCTTCATGTAATCCGCAAACGACGTCTGACTTACCCTTTCTACCAGCCTTGCCAGTAAGATATAATTCATATTGTTATAGCGCCAGCCGTCGCCGGGCTCCCCATTGAGCGATTTTTTCTGTTCAAGCAGATGTGCATACAGCGTTTGGGCGCTGAGGAGTTCATCAGGATGTTCGCTTATGTACTTGTCTTCCTGCCGTTCCAGATCCGGCAGGCCGGAGGTGTGCGTCAGTAAATGGCGAATGGTAACTGTTGAGTAGGGAAAATCCGGGAAGTGTGTTGCGAACGTATCATCAAGTTTAAGTTTCCCTTTCTGGACCAGTTGCAAGACTGCAATCGCTGTAAACGGTTTAGATAGAGAAGCCAGGTTGAAATGCGTGGTATCGCTATTAGAAATACGTCGTCTGGAATCAGCGAACCCAGCCGATTTCTGGTAAATAATCTGACCTTTCTCGGCAACGAGAATGCTTCCATTGAATAAATGATATTGAGTTAACACTGTTAGAAACGAATCAATCCGGGCGATTTTTGATTGGGGCGTTAATGTAGCAGTTTGGGCAAATACAGTTAATGCAGAAAAATTCAGAAAGAGCAGCAGGTGCTGGAATACTGTTTTTGTTGTCATGATAATTGGTCCGTTTGAATCGATTTAATGCGTTTAAAGGTGTATCAGACACGTATATGTAAGAAAAAATTCTTACTTTTAAGCAGCTGATTCCCAAATCTTGTGGCAAGGTTAGGAAATATTTATTGAAATAAGAAACAATTCTTAGTTTTGTAAGAAAACTTTCTTACATTTGAGCCATGAAAGAGAATAAAGACCCAAATAGCACGCCCTCTGAACCAACAAAATCGGAGCTGGAGATACTACAGATCTTCTGGGAATTTGGTCCATCGACGGCCCGGTTCGTGAACGATCACCTCAACCAGCATACGCGGCAGGTCATTTATATGTCGACGCTGAAACTGATGCAGATTATGGTTGAGAAAAGGTTGCTGAAAAAGGATGAAAGCCAGCAGAAACACATTTACTGGGCTGCTGTAGAAGAATCGAAAACGAAGGGATTTCTGCTCGATAAGGTGGTTGATACGTTGTTCAACGGCTCGGCAGGAAGCCTGATGATGCAGTTGCTGGGCAATAAGAAAATTGACCCCGCCGATATGGAAACTTTCCGGGAACTCATTAAGAAAATCGACGACAACAAACACTAGAACAACATGGACGTAACGTTTTTAACTCGCTGGATTTCTGAGCCGCAGGTCAAAGCAATCTGCTGGGCACTCATTCACTCGCTCTGGATTGGGTTGCTGGTGGCTGCCCTGGCCGGATTAGTCATGATTCTCACGCAAAAGACCTCGTCACACCTGCGGTATCAGCTCTTGTGTGGTTGCCTGCTGCTGTTCGTACTGTTGACGGGATACGTTTATTATCAGTTGGCTAATGCTACGTCGAACAGGACTGCCGCTAGGATTGTACCAAAAGTTACGTCAACAATGAGTGCTACGTTGGTGAAAAGAGCCGCTTTGGCTAAACGCGGTACGTCCTTTATCAACCAATTCGTTCGAACCATCAATTACAATGCCCAATGGATTTTTGCCGCCTGGTTGTTGTTTTTTGCCCTGAAAAGTCTGAAACTAATCAGTGGGCTGGTCTATATTCGTCGGATTCGTACGCATCGAATCTCTGCGGCCGATGATGAATGGCAGCAGAAGGTACAATTATTTAGCCAGCAGTTGGGCATTCGTCAGTCGGTGTCTGTATTGCAATCGCCGTTAGTAAAAGTACCGGTTACCGTTGGCATGCTGAAACCCGTTATTCTGGTGCCAGTTGGACTGTTTTTTCAACTGCCTGTTGAGCAACTTGATACAATTCTCTGGCATGAACTGGCGCATGTCTGGCGTAGAGATTACCTGATGAATCTGCTTCAGAGCCTGGTCGAAGCGGTATTCTTTTTCAATCCGGGCTTATTGTGGCTATCGGCACTGATTCGCGAAGAACGGGAAATCTGCTGCGATGATATCGTGTTGGCTAGAACGTCGCGCAAAAGTAATTACCTGGAAGCGCTGCTTGCTTTTCAGGAATCTCCTCAGCCTACTGCAAGCTTCGCTATGTCGCTGGGTTTTCGCAACCAGCAACTCATCGATCGACTCCGGCGGATGGTTACTCAGGAAAACAAGCGATTAAGCGTGGCCGAAAAACTCGTGCTTTTGTCAGGATTGGTGATTCTTCTGGCATCTGCCTTTGTCCCACGTAACACGGCTGACATTCGAAAAAAGTCTACACAGCTTAAAATGAAGAGCGAACACATAGCTAAGAAAAAAGATTTAGCTAAGCCTAATCGTGCTAACGTAAGGGCGGCTTCATTGCGAATGTCCTTCCAGCCTGAAAATTTAGAGGCAGATACGCTTCCCGTTATCAGTGCGAAATCAGTAATTAAAATCGATAGCAACCTGAATTTCACTCAAATTCTTTTTGAGCGGACAAATGCAGATATGGCTAATCGGGAGATGAGGGTGAAGGATGATAAAGGAAACCGGTACCACCTGAAAATTGCGAATGATCAGCTCATTGCACTTGACGTAAACGACGTAGCAATTGCCTCAACGGATTTGCCTGAATACTATGGCCTGCTACGTCAGATTGACCAGGCATTTGCCAGAAAACGGCAGCAAAAGCAGGAATTGTCAGATCGGAGGTTCGCTCAAATAAAAGCCGAGCGTGCGCAATTTCTGCTACGTGAAAAAGAAGCGCGACAGACTAAATTAGACCGTCTGAAACAGCAAAATCCTGGGGCAATGCCGTCTAAAGATTGGCCGCATCTGGCCGAAGGGAAAAAGCTTCGTCAGGCCGAATTTGTAAAAAAAGAATGGCAACTGGATACGAAGAAAAAGTCTTTTGAAGTCAAAACTGATCTCATTGCTCACCAACAAATCCAGCCGAAGAAAAAACTGCCTGAGCCACCTAATATCAGCTACGATCAGGAACGAGTACGCGGGGTTATAGCCGCACTAGTAGCCGAAAAAGTTGTTCCTGACGCTACGTCAGTTGATTGGTTTGGCCTAAGTACAGATGAACTCATTGTGAATGGACAAAAACAGCCCGATGTTTTACAAAAAAGGCTGAAAGAACAGTATGGTATTGCGCCAAACTATGGCTTGTATTACGGACCTGGCAAGATGTACGGCAAGGGGATAATTATAGATAAAGAAGATCTAAGCCGTTAGGTTTGTAGCCTGGAGGGCCACGTCCGGGAGCCGTCCAGGCTACAAACCTAACGTTCAATGTATACACTACGTTTCCCTTAAGGACGGGTTAGAACCAGTGTATACGAATAGTCGCCTTCTTTTATTTTTCCATACGGAAAACGAAGTTTTAGCACCACACCAGCATCTAAATTTGCTGCAAAACCCGTTTTTTCGCTCGTAGATTTTTTGGTAACAACAAGCTGATCTCCATCCAGTTTCCATTGACTGTCCAAGCCAAACCGTTTATCGGTTGGTAAGGCGCTTTTGCCAGGCGTATCACAAACGATTTCACCTGTGGGCGAAAACACAACCGAATAATTAATGGAATACGTTGGATGATTTTGCCCAGATCCACTATTGGCATTCTGAACCTGGATCGCGTTTACTTTCCATTTTCCTTCGCTTATCAACTCCTTGTTAAGACTTGGCCCCACCTGATCTTGTTCGGAATTACAACTGCTTAATGCAGTAGAAACTGCCAGTAATAGCCCCATTACAAAGACTTTACGTCTGATTTTCATACGATTTGTTATTGTTTCACCCGTTATTAGGTCTGTAAAACTACCAGCCTCTGAACAGTCCTAGAGTGTGAGTTTATAACAAGGCCATTTTGCTTTACACAAGGTTAGTTTTACTAAAAGAACGGTAGATAAAAGTAATCTCGATACGACAAGTTTTACAGGTCCAAAAGTCTTTGTGTAAAAAATACGGAATGAGCGAAATGCGTGGTAGATTCGAAGCGTTTTGCTAAACCCTTTCTCTACGAATCGTATGAATCTACGAAATCGGCTACTGCTTTTCTGTTGTATGCTGCTCCATCCAGCAGCGCTCATGGCTCAAGTGCCCCGAATGCCGCCTATAAAATCGCCGGAAGTTGCTGATGGTGGATTGACTTTCCGTATACGGGCTCCAAATGCAAAAGAAGTTATCCTCGACATCGAAGGTGTTTCAAAGGAAACGATGACCAAAGACGCTCAGGGCGTCTGGAGTTTTACCAAAAAGCTCGAACCGGATGTGTATGACTATGCATTTGTCGTCGATGGTCTTCGCATTCCTGATCCGGCAAATCCCGTTGCTAAACCTTGTTATCAATGCAACGGGCAGAGTCTGGCGCACATGCCGGGTCCGGCTTCGCTGAGTTGGGAGATCAAGGACGTGCCTCGTGGTATCATCGATCACCATGTCTATCGGTCGGTGGTTATGGGCGAAGACCGGGATTATTATGTGTATCTGCCACCAAATTACGACCCCAAACGTAAGGAACCTTATCCGGTATTTTTCCTGCTGCACGGCGCTACTGGTACCGCTTTGTCCTGGATCGTGAATGCGCAGGCAAATATCATTTTAGACAATTTAATTGCAGAAGGCAAAGCCAAACCCATGATTATGGTCAATACGTTGGGCTACGGCGGGAATGAGAAATACACGGCAGAAGTGCTTCAGGAGATCATACCCCAGCTGGAAAAAACGTATAACGCGGCCAAAGACCGAACTCAACGGGCTATTGCTGGCTTATCGATGGGCGGAGGTACTGCTTTTTATACAGGCTTGAACAACCTGGATCATTTTGCGTATGTAGGTGGTTTTAGTAGCGCTGTAGGATTCGGCGGCCCTCGTTCGGCTGGCAATACTACAACTTCCCCGGATGAACAGAAAAAAGCAATGATGGATAGCTTTGCGAAAGCCTATCCAAAGCTGGATGAGAGCGCCAATAAACAGCTAAAGTTATTATGGATTTCCTGCGGAGCTGATGATTTTCTACTTCAGAATAACAAAAACTTTAAAGAGTACCTGACGGCAAAAAAGGTAAATTTCAAAGAAGTGAATACGCCAGGCGGTCACACATTCATGGTGTGGCGCAGAAACCTGACCGACCTCGCGCCACTGCTGTTCCGATAGGGCCTTGTCGAAATTTTTTGTCATCCTGACGCAGGAGGGATCTTAAGGTTTCATATTACTCTAAAAGGAAACCTTAAGATCCTTCCTGCGTCAGGATGACAAAAAACAATTCACATTAATTTGTTATCACGACCTGTGCTGGCTTTTAAGGCTAACACAAGCCTCAATCAGGTTACGCCTGTTCGGTTGTGGCTGGCAAATCGCGAAAGACCTTGTAATCGGCGTAGAACGTACCGAAAGGAACCACAGAGGCCAGCAAAGCCATGAACGTTTTGCCAGCAGGCCAGCCGTACTCCGTTTTCGCCTGAATAATCGTTAGAACGTAAAGCACAAATAGTAAGCCGTGAATAGGGCCGAGAATCTGCACCGCTTCAGGATGGCCGCCGATACGTTTCAACGGCACGCCGATGAATAACAGTAAAATATACGAAAGTCCTTCGGCAAAACTGACGATACGTAGTCGGATTTTGGGTGAATTGAAAAAATGCATGGTTAGTACGTTGACGGTTTAAAATGAGCGGTACAAAGGTCGGTTAGCAAAGGGAGAAAACGGCCATGGAATCGCGATAAAGATAAGCAGCAGACCAATCGCAAAATAAATAGCTGTTGTTTTGAACTTCTGCTGATCCGATTTCTGACGTTTCGCCTTACTTGATCCAATCGTCATAACGATTACCGAAGTAAGCATCAAACCAATATGAATCAGACTAAAAAAGGAGAATTCCCTGCCGTCCTGATACGTTGGGTGCGATTTCCAGTAATAGCTGACAATTGGACTTTTGGCGTAGAGATAGAAACCAACCAGCAGTTGCGTATGCGCAATCGACGTAGCAACAACACGTAGCGTTTGATCGATGGGTTGATACGTTCGGTGACGTAGCAGGCCCGAAATGCTGCTACCGAGCGAAGCCAGAAGACTTCCTAACACCAGCCACCGTAACGCGTTATGTACGACTAGAAGAATTGGATAAATCATGGAAGACAGTGACCGATAAATTCCTACAAAGTTCTGTACGAAAACTAGAAAGTTGGTAGGCGAAATCGGTCGAAGATTGGTCGAAATCAATCATTTGGTCGAACGTAGTGGTTTCTAAACTCGGTCGGACTTACCTGTGCGTATTTTCGGAACAGCTTTCCAAAACTCGACTGGTCATCAAAACCCAGCTGCTGCGCCACCTGCGAAACGGTTAAATCAGATTGGAATAGCAAAACTTTGGCCTCCAGTACGATACGTTCATCGATCCACACCGAAGGCGATTTGCCCGTCCGAAATTTGATCACTTTATTGAGGTGATTTGGGCTGACATTCAACTGCTCAGCATACGTAGTGGTTAGTCGTGACTGACGTATTTGGGTCGTTAGCAAATCCATAAATCGCTGCACGAGCCGGTCGCTCGCATCCGTCTTTATCGGGAACGTACCGGCATAAGCCCGGTTGATTTCGGTCAGAAGCACAAGCAGGTAAGGCGGAATCAAATCAGTTTTAGCGGCACCATTTTCGAGATATTCAACAGTTAATCGACTCAATAAATTATTGATAAACGTAGTTTGCTGCGCCGACAACGTAACGAACGGATGCCCTGTCAGTTTCAAAAAGGCAAAATCAGACTCATCAACAGCACTACGTATCATCTCCTGACTGACGAAACACATAAAACCAGTTGAATCGGCGCTGATTGTCTGGATGGTAAAAATCTGTAAAGCCGGTACGATGACCAGACTCTGCGGACCGACAGTATACGTTTGGTGCCCAATGCTTACTTCCATCTGCCCCGACGTAACAAAAAAAAGCGCATGATTGCTCGTCCGTGAAGGCGGCAGCGGTAACTTAATCACCCGCCAACTGGTTTCCAGTCGACTGATAATGAACTGATTAAAGTTTTCCTTAAACCGCTCATCCCACGACGCATCTCTAATCAGAAATAAATCCTGGGACATTTTCGGACTAATCGCCGGAAAAGCGTCGTCAGTTGTCATGGATGATATAGAAGTTTGCTGGCCCGGAACGTACCATCCGCAGCTTGTAATAATTTGGCTTTCAGACGGGTATTGTACGTAGGACGATCTGATAAAAACCGACGTACCAACTGAGCCGTTTCGGGAGTTTGATAATTTGATAACGTAGAACGTAGCCAGGATTCGGGAAAGAAAATATCACCTGTTCGTTGAATTTCTTCCAGCAGTTCCAGACTCTTCGCTACGTATTTCGCCGATGTTGCGCTACGTAACGGATGGTGCAGATAGCCAAGTGCAGTCGTTACGTAGGCTTCGCGCTCGCGGTTGGCTTCGTTGGAAAGCGATGCGAAGAAAGCGTCGCGTTCTGCTACGTTACTCGATAAAGCCGGCATCATAAATTGCAGTCGTTTTTGCCGATCCGGGTTTTTGATACGGGCCAACTGTTTTGTTAAAATACCTTCTGCCGGATAATCGCGAACAGCCAGCGCGAGCGCCAAAGCGGTGTAATCGTCTTCGGTCAACGTAACGCCCGTTGGTGCTTTCTGGTCGTTCCAGATAGCGTACAATCTACCCTGCGCTTCCCGACTCAGAGCAATGTTTTGATACAGCCGGAACAGTAATTTCTTTTTGCCCCGACTGGACGGTTCCGGACTGGATGGAGCAGAAACGGTTTGCTGCTCCATCGCCTGCCAGGCTGCCTGCTCAACCGAAGCTGCTAAAGCTGGACGGTTTTCGGGGCGGGTAAAATTCCAGACAAGATCTGACAAATCAGTTGTCAGTAAGCGCAGATTTAGTTCTTCGGATTCTTTCCCCAATAACTGCTGATAGACTGTCGATAACGGCGACGGAGTCACCAGTTGGCCCGAGAGCATGTTTTCGTGCAAATTGATATAAGAAGCCGCTCGCGTGACTGGGTTTTTTATTGTGGATAATTGAGAAATCATCAACGTATCGACCGGAAAAAGGCCGTAACCCTGTCCTGATGAGTTGAAGACGACAAATGAAGGAGCAGCTTTACCAACGGCTTCCATCAACGTAACACTCGATTGGTTCATGTTCACTGTTAGCTCATCAACGTGGTCAGGATAGACTAGTGCAACTTCAAATCCCTGCGGCCACAGCCGATTCGAGCCATCTTCGCCTAGCTGCGAAATCGTGAAGCGGGTAATTTTTCCGTCCTGTTTGTCCAGTTGATACGTAAACTTCGGGCGGCCGGTTTCGCTTACCCAAACGCGATTCCAGGCGGCTAAGTCAGTTTGTGTACGGGCGTCCAGAATAGCGATAAGATCGGCCCAGGTAGCGTTGCTGAACGCGTATTTTTTGAGGTATTCACGCAACCCATCACGTAGCGCTTCTTTCCCCATTAGTCGCTCCAGTTGCCGCATCATAATGGGCGCTTTGTGGTAAATAATGCCTCCATACAACGTACCAGCTTCCTGCAAATTTGCTAGCGGCTGCCCAATCGGATTGGCTCCTTCGGTACGGTCGACGGCGTAGGCTGCCGGAAAATGATCGACTACAAACTGAAGATCGTAATTGGCCTCGGGGCTCGATACCTCGGTAATCTTATCAGCCATGAAATTGGCGAACACTTCTTTTAGCCATACATCATCGAACCAGCGCATCGTCACCAGATCGCCGAACCACATATGCGCCGTTTCGTGCGAAATCAACGTAGCACGCGACAGTTTCTGGTCGCGGGTAGCACCGCTGTCGAGAAACAGGCTCGATGACCGGTAATCGATGGCGCCAACGTGTTCCATTCCGCCGTATTGAAAATCGGGAACGGCCGCAAAATCGAGTTTCTGAAACGGATAAGGAATCTGCGTATAGTCTTCAAGGAAACGTACCGCGTCGGCGTGGAGATTAAAAATTGGGTCGAGACTCAGCCGGATTTTGGACGTATCAGTTTCGCGGTGAAGTAACGTCATTGCCCGGTTGTTCAGCGTTCGTTTGACCGATTTGAATTTCCCCGCCACAAAGGCGAACAGATACGTCGGAATCTGCTCCGACGTTCGGAAACGTAGCGTTTTCCGCTCACCCGTCTCCGACGAATCCTGAACGGCGGCATTCGTCATCGCGTGCCACGTTTTGGGCACGGTTAGCGTTAACTGAAATATAGCTTTCAAATCAGGCTGATCGAAACAGGGAAATACAGTTCGGGCGCGGTCAGGAACGAGCAGGGTGTAGAGGTAATCGTCGTTTCGGTTCAGCGATAAATTACCAGCCGTAAACTGGATGGAAATTACGTTCTTCCCCGGCTTCAGAAAAGCGGTAGAAATCAGCAGATGTTCGTTTTCGAAAACAATTGGAATGCTTTTCTGATTAACCGAAACAGCTTGCAAATGAGAACGTTCCTCTTTGAAGTCGAGTTGAAGTGGAGCCGCATTTTTTGCCCAGTTAAACGTTATTGATTCAGTCGATGGAATTGGTTGGTTTTTTTGCTCAGGAATGTCGAACTTTAAAGCATAGGCCAACTGAGAAATCGTTTGCTTTCGGGCTTTCGCTAACGTTTGCGATACGCCCGTTTCAATTTGCCCGTTTTTAGACGTAGTAGTCTGAGCATTGCCGCCCATTATCGAAAGAAAAAGTAAGAGTGCCGTAATACCGTAACGAGTCATAGAAGTGCAGGGGAGAAACTTCAGGTTGTACTAACTTAGCCTGAATGGGACGCCTTCGCGTGAGTCTTGGATCAAAAATAAGGTACGTAATGAAACAGCACCTAACTTTTCTGCTTATACTCCTGGCTATTCTTTGTCAGGCCACGCCCATTTTGGCCAATTTCGTCCTGATTCCGATGGATGATCAACAGTCAAATCACCTGAAAGCCTATGGAATCGCCTATAAGGTGCTGAAAGACGATGCGGAGGTTGAATGGCTGCTGAACTATCGGGGTGGAAGTTTTATGACAAAACAGACGGCTGCGGTCGAAACAGAGTGCCGTGTACGCGGAGTTTCGTTTGAGACCATTTCCGACTCTAATGCGGAGTCGATACGTCGGCAACTGTCAAATCCCGACGTCAATATGGACGTAGTGAAACTCCAGAAAGCGGCTAAAATTGTGGTGTATTCGCCGGTGAAAGTAGGGCCGGCCGAGTTCGAAAATACAGACGCGGTGCTGCTGGTGCTCACGTATGCCGAAATTCCATATGAGCTTGTCTATGATGAGGAGATCCTCAAGGGTGATTTACCCAAATATGACTGGCTTCATTTACACCACGAAGATTTTACGGGTCAATTCGGACGTAACATGCATCGTCAGTCGGTAGCCGATATCAAAGCGCAGGAAGACATTGCTCACAAATATGGTTTTCAGAAGGTATCACAGATGAAATTGGCTGTGGCTAAAGGTATTAAAGAGTTTTGTGCAGGTGGTGGCTATCTGTTTGCCATGTGTTCAGCCGCCGAAACTCTCGATATTGCGCTGGCCGCTGAAGGTGTCGACATTGTGGGCAGCAGTTACGATGGCGATGGCATTGACCCGAATGCGCAGGAAAAACTCGACTTCACCAGAACATTCGCCTTTGGCAACTTCAACCTTGAATCCGACAATGGTTACCGAGGATTCTCTACGTTCTCCGACATCAATTCCTCAGCCGGACGCGGTTACGACCAACCTGGCGGCTTCTTTGAGTTGTTTAATTTTTCGGCAAAATGGGACGTTATTCCGGCTATGCTGACGCAAAATCACGAAAACGTAATTAGAGAGTTTTTTGGTCAGACGACGGCTTTCCGCAAAGGGGCTGTGAAGGCGAGTAGTTTAGTGATGGGAGAGGGAAAATCGTCGCATCGCTATATTTACGGCGAATCGGGTCGGGGGCAGTGGACGTTTTACGGTGGTCATGACCCTGAAGGACTCCGGGGTGGGGGTGGCTTCCGTAACCCAACCGATTTGAATCTGCATCCGCATTCGCCCGGTTATCGGCTCATCCTGAACAACGTACTGTTTCCATCCGCCCGGAAGAAAAAACGCAAGACGTAGCACTACGTTTTTTTCATGCGTTCTTGTCATGCTGACGAAGGAAGCATCTTAAAGCATCCTTACTCATACGTGAGGGAAATTTAAGATGCTTCCTTCGTCAGCATGACAAAAACGACAAATGGTCCCGGAACGAACGTATCAGTTCCGGGACCATTACTTTTATAACGTAGTAAACACTAATTAGGCCGCTTTTTTCGCTGCAACAAGTAGATGAATTTATCACCCCGCATTTTGAAGGATGCCAGTTCCCAGCCGTGCCGAACCATAAAATTCAACGCATCGACATTTGAATTGAACGTAATCGCTTTCTTGGCTGCATCCATAAATTTCTGGCGATTTATACCATTATCAACGAAAGACTGCCCAAAGTCAATCAGTATGCGCGCTTTCGATAATGGTTCTGCATTTTCGCATATTAATTGGCAAAAGGGTGTATTGAGCGTATCGATAGGGATGTCATTGACAAATAGTTGTCCCATAGTATTCGAAACGATAAACATACTCAGGCAAAGCGTAAGAAAGATTTTCATAAACAGATTGATTTTTGATACGTTCCGAATACATGAATTCGGGTGCAATAAATGATACGTTTATCGACGATATAAGTATGGATAACGCTACGTTATACTGAGCTCCCCAAATAAACAAGGTTCGGAAACTAGTCCCGAACCTTGTTAAACGTAATACTGAAAGCTTAATCTGCTACGTTCTATTTCTTATTGTAAAACTGGTCGAGGAAGAGATAGCGGCCCCGGTTTTTCTCGGTTTCCAGTCGTGTGTTTACGTCAATCTGCATATACTGAACACTATTTCCGCTGTTGGCGGCAGGCCAGTTCGGTAATCCAGAGCCATTTGGATTGCCCGTTTTAATGAAATTAGCAAAGTACTCCTGCATTGTTTTCGAGACTTTATAATCGTCGGGTGTCCAGGCATACACTTTGTTGCTCGCCAGATTGCCCATCGCATATTCGATCTCAGCCGAATGAACAGCACCCCGATCAGGTTGGCGTTTGGGAGCCGGTTGTCCGTCTCCTTTTACAACCCCACCAGCTAAACCAGCGGTTGCATTACCCATTGCAGCATTCATTTCCGGACGAGGGCGAGAATAGTAATATCGATAAACGGGTTTGCCGCCGGTTTTAGCTTGCATATCAGCCCATTTCCACGTACTGTAAGCCAGAAAACGGTCGCTGGCTAAATCGGTTGCTGTTTGTAACACTTCTTCTTCGTTGCTTGCCGGATACAGTTTCAGGACTTCATCCGCTTTCTCACCGTACAATTTTTTTACAGCACTAGCGTAATTTTCGGCGGTAGGAGCTTCTTTACCTAAAAGGGCTTGATGGCCCATTTCCTGCGAATTCCAGCCAACAAGCAGCGGTACATGCGACTGCTCGCCGGCTTCGAAAATTTCGATTGGTTGTTTGGGGAAGAAATAACCATCAATGGTTGATGAAAACCAGGGAACACCCGGTTTAGCCGTAGCTTCGAGCAACTTATCGGCAGGCATCGCCCGCAATTCTGCCAACGTATTGACGCCCGCCGTTTTAGCAAATGCAACGCCTGTTTCTTCAGCTTTAGTCAGCGGAATTGGTGGCAGTCCACCCAGCAGTGAACCGCTTTCGCCGATAGCACCTGCAAACAGGTTTTTTGACTGAGGTGATACCATCAGCGCACTTACCGAAATCGAACCAGCCGATTCACCGGCAATCGTTACTTTTTTAGGATCGCCACCGAAGGCCGCAATGTTCTGCTGAACCCAATGTAACGCAGCCGCCTGATCCATGTAGCCGTAGTTACCCGATGCGTGATTCGGAGACTCTTTGGTGAGTTCAGGGTGTGCGAAAAGGCCGAATACGTTCAGCCGGTAATTGACTGTAATCGCTACGATTCCTTTCTGCGCCATGCTTTCACCGTCGTAACGAGCTTCGGAACCGTCGCCCGCTACAAAGCCACCGCCATAGAAATAAACGAGTACCGGCAATTTCTCATTAGCCGATTTTGCGGGTGTCCAGACATTCAGGTAGAGGCAATCTTCGCTCATGCCATCAGAACGGAAACCCATATCGCCGAAGATGGGCCGTTGCATAGCGCGAGGACCAAAATGGTCGGTTTTACGAACGCCCTGCCAGTTTTTAACCGGCTGTGGTTCTTTCCAGCGTAAGTCACCCACTGGCGGCTGCGCAAACGGAACACCTTTAAACGCACGAATACCACTTGCTTCGGTAACGCCCTCCACCATGCCATTGACGGTTTTGGCTTGTGGTTTGGACTGAGCCAGAACGGCGGGTGCTGCCTGAATCATAAGTAGACAAAGAAGAAACGTAATTTTCATAGGGTTTGCGGATTTGAACGTAACACCTTGTATTGGCTGTCTTAGTGGTTGAAAATCGTATGTATTAGCCACTAGAAACAGGCTGGTACGTTCGGTTGAAAAATATCGGATTGTTATTGTATCAATTTGTTACAATAATAGTATGTTCGCTTCACAGTAGCAAATTTTTGTTAATTGCCCTAAAAATGAACCGCATGGCTGAACCACCGATTCCTAAAGTAAGCAACCCAACTGGTCAGGGATTTTTGCCGGGGCTAGCCATCGACCTGGTGATTTTCGGATTTCACGAAGGTCAGTTGAAGGTTTTACTATTGGAATATCAGAATACAGACTTATTCGCTTTGCCGGGTGGATTTATCCATACGACCGAAAATCTGAATGATGCCGCCCGTCGAATTCTGGTTGAACGTACCGGATTACACGATATTTATCTGGAGCAGTTTTACGTATTCGGCGATTACGCACGTTACGATGCGGCTAAAGCACCCATGACGGCAATCATGCGGGCCAAGGGGCTGACATCGGCAGAAGACCATTGGCTGTTACGTCGTTTTGTATCAATAGGATATTACGCACTGGTCGACTTTACCAAGGCGATTCCAACCCCCGATGTGTTATCAGATACCTGCGGCTGGTACGATTTTGTGAAGTTGCCCTCGCTGATGCAGGACCACGGGGTTATGGTTCAAAAGGCGCTGGAAACGCTACGTATCAGCCTCGATCACAACCTGATTAGTTTTAACCGATGGGCGGCTCCACTGTTACCCGAAACGTTTACAATGGGCGAATTGCAGAATCTTTATGAAACGATTTTAGGGCAAAAACTACACCGATCCGGTTTCCAACGGAAAATACTGGGCTCCGAAATTCTGGAAAGGCTGGAGAAAAAATACAGTGGGGGCGCACACAAAGCCCCGTATCTCTACCGCTTTACGCCTGAAAAAGCCCGGTCTTAAATGCAAGACTTTTTCAAAATATTCAGATGACATACAGTTTGGCTTGGCTTATTGAGAATGTTGAACGAGGAAAACGACTCAAGTTTCTCTTCTTCTGGGGTCATCAAAAAAGCAAAAGCGGTGATTTAACGGCTTCCTGCTTTAGTCAGTGGTGGCCTTCGCCATTTATAGTCGACAACGTCAGGTATAATACGGCTGAACATTGGATGATGGCTCAAAAAGCACTCTTATTTGGCGATAAAGAAGTATATACCAAAATCATTGCTGCCAAATCGCCAGCTGAAGCCAAAATATTTGGGAGACAAGTGCGTAACTTCGATGAGGCTACCTGGAACGACAAGCGCTTTGAGATCGTGGTTCAGGGTAGTTTACAGAAGTTTAGTCAGCATCCAGATCTGAAAGAATTTTTACTCAATACAAAAGAAAGAATACTGGTAGAAGCGAGTCCAGTAGATAAAATCTGGGGTATCGGTTTAGCGGCTGACAGCGAAAAAGCGGAAAATCCTAAACGTTGGGATGGCCTGAATCTGCTTGGTTTTGCGTTGATGGAAGTTAGAGATATGATTAAAATGTGATTCTACATTGATTATAAAACTTATCTGGCACAGAATAGTATAGTGAACATCTGTCCCATTCGGTCTAGCTTGCCTGATTTTGTGGGACTTACCTCTGTTTTGGTGACTCCGATTTAGTACCAACAATTATCACACTATATAATTGTTAAAGCTATTATTTATTGCCTCTTAAGGATAAAAAATAGTATTTTGTTGATATAGGATGGCGATCATATAATGAAAAAAATGCTGTAAATAGACTTTTCTAATATCTTCTAATTTGCTTCTCATGTCATTTTAATGTCTGGGTGTTTGCTTTGACTCAAAGTAACTCAACATTAAGCTATGCAACGCCGGAGTTTCCCCTTGATTTTGCTCTACGGCTTTGGATTGGCATTGGCTCTTTCTCTGGCGTTCAACGCATTTTTGCTGTATGAAAAAAGTCGCCATCTGAGTGTTTACGAAGATGAATTCGGCAACGCAGTCCGCCCGATAGATACGACGGTTTGGCGACAACAACTATCAGATTGTCAGCGTGATAATCAATTGAAAGACAGCCTTATTCGTCGGTATGAACCAGTGCCCAATGCACCTCCAAACCAGCAAGTTCTCGTTCAGCATCCCCCTGCAAAACAGTAGTTTTTTGAATTTCAAAACCCCTTGGTGGTCTACCATACTACGCTGTGACAACCAACAATAAACAAATCATGAAAAGAGTTCTCGTGCTCATGCTAATGAGTGCTTGCGCCTTAGTAGGGCCTACAAGCTGCTCGCATAAGGAAGAAGCAAAGGAAGAAGAAACCGAATTTCAGGTTACCAATCCGCTACAAAAGGACACCACGATCACCAATCAGTTCGTGTGCCAGATTCACTCCATTCAGCACATTGAATTAAGGGCGCTGGAGAAAGGCTATCTACAGAAAATTTTTGTGGACGAAGGCCAGTACGTTCGAAAGGGACAGCTCATGTTCCAGATTATGCCTGTACAATATCAGGCAGAACTACAAAAAGCTGAAGCCGAAGCCAATTTTGCGGGCGTTGAATACGCAAACACCAAGTTGCTGGCTGACAGCAACATCGTGTCGAAAAATGAGTTGGCGCTCTCCAAAGCCAAGCTGGACAAGGCAAAAGCTGAAGTGTCGCTGGCACAGGTTCATCTGGGATTTACGCAGGTAAAAGCCCCATTCGATGGCATTATGGATCATTTTCAGGTACGGCTGGGAAGTCTGGTTAATGAAGGCGATCTGCTGACTACGCTCTCCGACAACAGCAAAATGTGGGTGTATTTCAACGTACCGGAAGCCGAGTATCTGAACTATAAAACCCACGCTCAGGAGGAAAATATGAATAGTGTCAATCTCCTGATGGCGAACAATCAGGTTTTCGGTCATCCCGGTGTGGTTCAAACCATTGAGGCTGATTTTAATAATGAAACCGGCAACATCGCCTTTCGTGCTACGTTCCCTAACCCCAAAGGGCTTTTACGACACGGTGAAACCGGTAATATTCAGATGACGCTGCCGCTTAAAAGTGCCATGATGATTCCACAAAAAGCAACCTTTGAAGTGCTCGAAAAGAAGTATGTCTATGTGCTGGACAAAGACGATAAGATTCGGTCGAGGGAAATTACCATTGCAGCAGAACTGCCGCACATTTTTGTGATTAAATCCGGCCTGAATAAAAATGACCGAATCCTGCTCGAAGGCTTACGTCAGGTGAAGGAAAATGAAAAGATACATGCCAAATTCGTTCAGCCTCAGTCTGTTATTTCGAATTTGGAATTATACGCCGAGTAATACACTCATTATCTTAATCTGCAGAGACCATGTTTAGTAAATTCATACGCAGACCTGTATTTGCTATTGTCATCTCGGTGATGATAGTGTTTATTGGCGTACTGGCTATCAAGCAATTACCTATTTCTCAATTCCCGGATATTGCTCCCACAACGGTAAACATATTTATCGACTATCCCGGCTCCAGTGCCGACGTACTGGTGAAATCCACGCTGATTACGCTGGAACAGGCCATCAACGGGGTACAGGACATGCGATATATAGCGACCGACGCCACCAGCGCCGGTGAAGCTACCCTCCGGATTATTTTTGAACCCGGTACAGACCCGAACGATGCCGTTATTCGGGTAAAGACAAGGGTTGACCAGGTGATGCCGCTACTGCCCGAACTGGTTCAACGAGAGGGGGTTATCATCACGCCCATCCAGCCTAGTATGTTGATGTACATCAACCTCTATTCCAAGGAAAAGACTATTGATGAAAAATTTCTGTTTAACTACGCTACAGTTAAAATGATCCCTGAAATTCAGCGGACCAAAGGCGTAGCCAGGGCACAGATTTTGGGTAGTCGACGGTATGCCATGCGTGTTTGGCTAAACCCTGACCGGATGCGGGCCTATAAC
The DNA here is from genome assembly GCF_014699005.1 of Spirosoma profusum. Lineage (GTDB taxonomy): Bacteria > Bacteroidota > Bacteroidia > Cytophagales > Spirosomataceae > Spirosoma > Spirosoma profusum. The sequence goes on along the minus strand of NZ_JACWZY010000020.1, from coordinate 128,814 downwards.
ATCTCCGTCGAGGAAGTTATGAAGGCGCTGGGCGAGCAAAGTATCATTGGTCGGCCGGGTCGGCTTGGGCAAAGCTCTGGTATTGAGGCTCAGTCGCTGGAATATGTGCTTACTTATAAAGGACGATACAGTGACCCAAAAGAGTATGAAAGTATCATTATCCGGGCCAATGCCGAAGGGGAAAGCATACACCTGAGGGATATCGCCCGCGTTGAACTGGGTAGTGAATTCGTTAATATCTATTCCAACCTGGATGGGAATGCCTCGGCGGCTATTGTGTTACGTCAGAACTACGGCAGTAATGCCCGTGATGTAATTGAAGAAGTGAAAGCGAAGCTCGACGTAATGAAAGCCTCCTTTCCGCCGGGCGTGGACTATAAAATCAGCTACGACGTTTCTCAGTTCCTGGACGCGTCTATCGAACAGGTAACGCATACGTTGCGGGATGCCTTTATTCTGGTTGCCCTTGTCGTTTTCATTTTCCTGGGAGACTGGCGATCTACCTTAATACCGATTCTGGCGGTTCCGGTATCGCTGGTTGGTGCGTTTTTCGTGATGCAGCTTTTTGGGCTTTCCATCAATCTGATTACGCTCTTTGCTTTAGTGTTAGCCATCGGTATTGTGGTGGATAACGCGATTGTGGTAGTCGAAGCTGTCCACGCTAAGTTTGAGGAAGACGCGCATATAACCCCCTACAATGCAGTAAAAAAGGTGTTGGGTGAAATTAGCGGGGCCATTATCGCCATTACGTTGGTGATGGTAGCGGTATTCGTACCTATTTCGTTTATGTCGGGTCCGGTTGGTACGTTCTATCGGCAATTCTCTATTACGATGGCAAGCTCCATTGTGATTTCAGGGGTGATCGCGCTGACGCTCACCCCTGTATTGTGTGCCATGCTGTTGAAAAATAATCATGGTAAAGCCAAAAAGAAAAACATACTTACCCGCGTCCTGGATAGTTTTAACCGGGGATTTGATAAACTGACCGGCCGCTACGTTAGTCTGTTAAAACTGATCGTCAACCGCAGAATTCTGACGTTCCTCATATTAGGGGGATTCTGTCTGAGCATAGCTTACGAGAATGAAATTCTGCCCGCCGGCTTTATTCCGAATGAAGACCAGAGTACGATTTACGCCATTATCCAGACGCCCCCCGGTACTACGTTGGAAAAAACCAACCAGGTTTCTCAGCGCCTTCAGAAGATCTGTAAGGGCGTTGAAGGTATCGAATCCATCTCTTCGCTGGCTGGTTACGAGATTATGACCGAAGGGCGGGGTTCCAACGCTGGTACGTGTCTGATTAACCTGAAACCCTGGTCGGATCGGGAGCAGAACGTGAAGGAAATCATGGAAGAATTGGAGGGGAAATCGAAGGGCCTTGGCGCTACTATCGAATTCTTTGAACCACCGGCTATTCCTGGATTTGGTACGTCAGGCGGTTTCTCGATGCGTTTGCTCGACAAAAACACTGATACCGACTACCGTGATTTTGATGAAATCAATAAGAAATTCATGGCCGATCTGGGTAAGCGGAAAGAATTATCGGGTCTATTTACCTTTTTTGCTGCCAACTATCCGCAGTACGAACTGGAAATCGACAACAATCTAGCGATGCAGAAAGGCGTATCAATCGGCAAAGCGATGGATAATCTCAATATCCTGATTGGTAGTACGTACGAACAGGGCTTTACTAAGTTCAACCAGTTTTTCAAGGTGTACGTCCAGTCTGACCCTGGTTACAGAAGGCTCCCGTCCGATTTGCTGAAACTGTTTGTCAAGAATGATGCGGGCGAAATGGTACCTTACTCCGCTTTCATGAAGCTTAAAAAAGGCCAGGGTCCTAACGAAATCACTCGATTCAACCTGTATAATTCTGCTGCTATTCAGGGACTTCCGGCGAAGGGATACACTACCGCCGAAGCCATTGCAGCCATTCGGGAAGTGGCAAAGGGTTTGCCAAAAGGCTATGATATTGCGTTTGAAGGACTTTCCTATGACGAATCTATCCGGGGTAATGAGTCGCTGTACGTCTTCCTGGTTGTACTGGCCTTCGTTTACCTGGTATTGGCCGCTCAGTATGAAAGTTTCATCATTCCGATGGCGGTAGTGCTATCGCTGCCGGTTGGGGTTTTTGGTTCATTCTTAGTGCTAAAACTGATGGGGCTGGAGAACAACATCTACGCTCAGATCGGTCTGATTATGCTGGTTGGTTTGCTGGGTAAAAATGCCGTGCTGATCGTTGAGTTTGCTGTTCAGAAACGCCAGCAGGGCGCAACGATTCTGGACGCAGCCATTGAAGGAGCCAGGGTTCGTTTCCGACCAATTCTGATGACCTCATTCGCCTTCGTAGCCGGGCTTCTTCCCCTGATTATTGCCACGGGTGCTGGCGCAATTGGTAACCGAACCATCGGTGCTTCGTCGCTGGGTGGTATGTTGTTCGGCACCATTTTCGGGGTTATCATCATACCCGGCCTGTACTACATATTTGGCAGTCTGGCCGATGGCCGTAACCTGATTAAGGGTGAAGAAGATGATTCGCTTACCGATAATCTGGTTCATTCAGTAGATCTTTTCCCCCAACCTGAAGAAAGCGAAATCAATGACTAATAGATTAATAGCGAAGGGGTTAGGTATACTACTTATTGCCCTGATGAGTGCCAGCTGTAATGCACCTCGGCTGGCACTGAAAACAGAAAATAGAGCAGTGCCTGCGAGTTATAACAACTCGCAGGACTCGACAAATAGCGCACGGTCGGCATGGCGGACGTATTTTCCGGACCCCAATCTGGCAGCCCTGATTGATACGGCTTTGCATAACAATCAGGAGCTAAATATTACATTACAGGAAATTCAACTTGCCAGTAACGAAGTGCTGGCCCGACAAGGGGAATACCAACCGTTTGTTACGTTAGGCGGTGGAGCTGGCGCTGAAAAAGTGTCCCGCTACACCAGTAAGGGGGCGAGCGATGAAATATCGGAGATCAAACCTGGCAAAGCAACACCCGCTGTTTTACCCAATACGTACTTTGGGGCCTTTGCCAGCTGGGAAGTTGATATTTGGCACAAACTGCGTAATGCGAAGAAATCGGCTGTTCTCAATTATCTGGCGTCTGTTGAGGGGAGAAACTTCCAGATTACTAACCTGGTTTCCGAAATCGCCAATTCGTATTACGAACTGATGTCGCTTGATAATCAGTTGAGTATAATTCAGCAAAACATTGTCATCCTGAACAATGCCCTTTCTATTACCAAGCAGGAAAAGGAAGCGGCCAAGGTAACTGAACTGGCGGTACGTCGGTTTGAGGCCGAAGTATATAAAACACAAAGTCTTCAATACGAAATTCAGCAGCGGATTGTCGAAACGGAAAACCGGATTAATTTTCTGGTTGGACGGTTTCCACAACCCGTACAGCGTGATTCCCAGAATTTTGGTACGTTGACACCGGCTAAAGTTCAGCCTGGTGTGCCCACACAGTTATTGGAGAATCGCCCGGATGTCAGACAAGCTGAATTGCGGCTGCAAGCTTCCAAGATCGATGTGACTGTAGCAAGAGCCAATTTCTACCCTTCACTACGTCTTACAGCCGAGTTGGGCGTGATGGCCTACAACCCAATCTATCTGGCAAACCTGCCCGAATCATTATTTGCGTCGTTATTAGGCGATTTAGTTGGGCCGCTGGTCAATAAAAATGCCATCTCGGCCACCTACAAAAGTGCCAGCGCCAAGCAAATACAAGCCGTTTACGATTACGAACGTACTGTCTTGCGGGCGTACATCGAAGTGGTCAATCAGTTGTCGAATATGGGTAACCTGGATAAAAAGTACGTCATGAAAACAAACCAGGTCCAGGCGCTCACCCAGTCTACTAATATATCGCTCAAGCTATTCACTTCGGCCCGAGCCGATTACATGGAGGTGTTGCTGACCCAGCGCGACGTATTGGATGCCAGAATGGAACTTATTGAAACGCGAATGCAACAATTGAACGCCGTTGTCAATACGTACCGGGCATTAGGTGGCGGCTGGAGATAATTCCGGAACGCTACGTTGTTATCAGAAAAACGCTTACTGATATGACAGTAAGCGTTTTTCGTGTTTACCAATCAAATCGATAAAGGGTTTTCTTCCAATTACTACGTCTAAATTGAACAAGCAGCCCCATTTTTACGTAGTGAGATTAACAAATATCCTAACGTAATGGAATCCTCCAGCATTCAGCACAACCCACAACGACACCGTTTCGAGTTAGAAACCGATGGCAAACTATCCATTGTTGCCTATCACAAAGTAGATGACGATACGTTAGCTCTGACGCACACCGAAGTAGACCCCAGCCTGGAAGGTCGCGGTGTAGGATCGAAACTGGTGGAAGGCGTACTGCATTACGTTGAAGATCACAACATTAAAATTGTGCCGCTCTGTCCGTTCGTAGCGGCCTACCTGAAACGGCATCCCGACTGGAACAGAGTGGTTTCTACTACGCATTCTGTCAATGATTTCTAGCGAGTTGACTACTTTCGAGGCTGCGGAGGGTGAATGGGCGAAATCCGGTCGCCTTTACGTATCCAGCGCCAGAGGTCAATAGCTATGGTCGGGTAGATGGTAATACCTATGCTGTAATAGGTGCCGTTAAAGTTTTGATCGATGGCCGTCTGAAAAACGGAGAGTCGGTAACCTACCTGCGCGCTAAGTCCAACCCAGCGGGTAGCGCGCCACTGCGCATAAGCTCCCGCTTGTAATGGCACAAAAAAATCCTTTCGGTTGCGGTCTCTTGGCGTTTCTTCCCGGAGATTTAACGGAATCGCATTAGCCACTCCACCGCCCAATTCGACAGGTAAACTAACTTGCCATTTTTGATTGTTGGTGATATTGAACCAGTACAGCAGGCTCATAAACCACATATCGGAGCGGGTGTAATAATCGAGGTTGATACGTCGGGAGGCCGCCCGTCGCCAGTCGATCAGGCGCAGATACGTAGCGTAGTTAATCCAGTAATACCCAAGCGTAATTTGATGTCGTTTAATCCCAAACTGAATACCGGCATTTACGCCCCATACGTTGACATGTTGCCGCTCAAGAAATGAATCACGAAAATCGAGATTGAAGGCCGGAGCCAATTTTGGCCGTTTTAGACGTACCGAATCGGCCGGTGTTAACGTATCATTGCTGGCAACCAGCAAATTGCAGGCGATAAGGAAGGCAGCAACCATAATGCCTTACTAACTGAAAAAGGGGCTGCTGGGTTAGAAATTTTGATCGATTACCTATTTATCCAATCGCGGAAACTGCTTGCCCGTGTGGTAAGGAAACTGTGCCAGATGCCCAGCGCTACGTTGACTATTAAACCACTCACTAAAATAGACGCTTTTCCGAGAAGACTTGGGGAACCGAAAGTAACTATAAACGTTGCTAGCCAGACGATTACCATGCTGATTCCAATCAGCGTTCGTATTGCCTTGTTCATCTTATACGGATTCTGTGGCCTGTTCGGAACGTAGCTGCTTCGTTGTTTTGCGCGATCCGTCATGACTCCAGCCGGGCGGGCCGAAAATATAACCGATGGCCGCAGCAAACGATCGCGCCCGCCGTACATCGCGCCCGATGGCTGCCCACTCGTGAAAAGCGATACGTACCGGATTAAACGTATTAATATTAGTTGTTAGACCATACGTTGGCCGCTGATGTTCGTTCTGGAACGTACCGAAAAGACGATCCCAGATGATGAGTATACCTGCGTGATTTTTATCCAGATAATCCAGATCAGAGCCGTGATGCACTCGGTGGTGTGAAGGCGTATTGAAAATGAATTCGATAGGAGCCGGAAATTTGTTGATATGTTCCGTATGAATCCAGAACTGGTATAAGAGGCTGATCGACTGCATGGTCATGACAGCCACCGGCGAAAAGCCAATCAAGGGTAGCCAAATCCAGAAAACAAACGCTCCTGAAATATTGCCCGTCCAGGTCTGACGTAGCGCCGTGCCGAGATTGTACTTTATCGATGAGTGATGCACTACGTGCGACGCCCAGAAATATCGACTGCTGTGGCTGATGCGGTGAAACCAATAATAACTGATATCATCGGCAAAAAACAACGCTACCCACGCCCACCACTGAGCCATGTCGATGGTAAACAGCCGAAATTTATACACCAGCGAATACGTCCCAAAAACAATCAACTTTCCGACAAACCCGATGATTACGTTGCCAATCCCCATAGCCAGACTGCTGGCGGTGTCTTTGGCATCGTAATAATCTTTCTGCTGCTTAGCCGTAATAATTACTTCGGTAACCAGCAAAATAATGAAGCCGGGAATGGCGTACTGAATTAAATCCCGCATACTTTTTCTGACTTTTATGCAAGTTACGGTCTTACTACGTCAGATTCAAGTTAGGTTCACCCGAACATTATTGCTTCACAAATTCAACCCGTCGGTTCTGCGCTTTCCCTTCGAACGTAGCATTGTCTGCAATGGGTTTAGTTTCTCCATAACCCTTGGCAGTGAGTCGGGTAGCCTCTATGCCCATCGACACCAACTGCGATTTAACAGTGTTAGCTCGCGCTTCAGAAAGCTTTAGATTGCTGGCGTCGTCCCCATCCGCATCGGTATGGCCGCTCACATCAACTTTCAGGTTAGGGTTGGCGGTTAGTACGTTCACAATGGCGTTGATTTCGCCCATCGACTCGGGTTTCAGCGTAGCTTTATTCACGTCGAACAAAATGCCGTGCGAAATGTATTTTCCGTCAGTAAAGGCTTTCCCGATCAGATTCATATCGCCCCCGGCGGCTAGTTTGAAATTGCGGAACATCATGTTCTTGCCATCGCTGGCATCACCACCTACTAACAGCGAAGTGGCCTTGAAAATCACTTCTGGTACGACCAGCACTCTGTACTGATCGCAGTAAATTTTTACCTGATTGTCTTTCACGGCAATGGCGTAGTGATGCCACTTATTGAAGTAATTTTCGGCGGCAATCGCTTTAGGATATTCGCCATTCAGTTTAGTATCAGGGCCATCAAACACGGAATAATCGCGGTTCGATCTAATGTTCACGACGGGTTCCGTGTCATTCAAAAACTGAATGTAAATGCCTTCGTTGCTGTCGTAGGCCGCATCGAGGTAACTGTCGAACTCAAGTGTAAAGTTTTTGGGCAAATAGGCTGGCGTTTTCACACGGGGAGCCAATTTGGTGTAGTATTTAGTAATGAAAAAGGCTTTCTCATCGCTCACTTTATTAACAACGGCCTGACCTTCAATTAACTTCCAGTGCGGATCAAATTCGCCTGGCGGAGAATCGGCCAGGTCGTCGGCGAAAATAATTTTGTCGCCGGCCACGAAATCGTAATTCTGATACGCTTTGATATCCTGTGCCAGACAGGGGAGAGGAAGCAGGAAAATGCCCGCCAGAAAATTTTTCATGAAAAGATCGTAATAGGCCTGGTACGTAGTGAATGGAATGAATAACTGAACGTAACGATCTTTATCAAGTCACCCCAATAGCAAAATGGGCTCATCCTGACGGAGTTAAGCATCGTTCAGTCGCAAATCAACGCATTCGTGTTACCGGCGCTATTAATTCCCGATTAAAAAAAGCCTGACCACTACGTAGCAGTCAGGCTTTTTAGTTAGAGGTATAATCTAGATGTACTACCGGTTCATCGAAATCAGGAACTCTTCGTTGGTACGTGTACCTCTCATGCGCTCGAGCAGGAAGTCCATCGTTTCCATTGGGTTCATATCGGCCATGTGTTTGCGGAGAATCCAGACACGTTGCAGCGTCTCTTTATCCAGCAGCAAGTCTTCGCGACGTGTGCCGGAAGCCAGTACGTCGACAGCCGGGTAAACTCGCTTGTTGGCCAGCTTCCGGTCAAGTTGAAGTTCCATGTTGCCAGTACCTTTGAATTCTTCAAAAATCACCTCGTCCATTTTCGAACCTGTGTCGATCAACGCAGTAGCGATGATCGTCAGAGAACCGCCATTCTCTACGTTCCGGGCAGCACCGAAGAACCGCTTCGGGCGGTGTAGCGCATTGGCATCCACACCACCGGACAGAATCTTACCCGACGATGGAACCACAGTGTTATAAGCACGGGCCAGACGCGTAATGGAATCAAGCAGAATTACTACGTCGTGGCCGCATTCAACCATCCGTTTGGCTTTCTCCAGCACCATGCTCGACACTTTTACATGCCGGTCGGCCTGCTCATCGAATGTAGAGGAAATCACTTCGGCATTCACGCTACGTGCCATGTCAGTCACCTCTTCCGGGCGTTCGTCAATCAGCAGCACGATCAGATAAACCTCAGGGTGGTTTTGCGTAATAGCGTTGGCGATCTCCTTAAGTAACACCGTTTTGCCCGTTTTTGGCTGGGCCACAATCATACCACGCTGACCTTTACCAATGGGAGCAAACAGGTCCAGTACGCGCGACGAATAATTTTCGGGGCGGTTACTCAACCGAAGATGTTCGTCGGGGAAAAGCGGAGTAAGGTATTCAAACGGAATCCGGTCGCGGATTTCTTCTGTCGTTTTGCCGTTTACGGTTGAGACACGTAGCAGGGCAAAATATTTCTCGCCTTCTTTCGGTGGGCGGATGGCACCACGTACCGTATCGCCCGTTTTCAGGCCAAACAGTTTGATCTGCGAGGGTGATACGTAAATATCGTCGGGGCTGGCCAGGTAGTTATAATCGGCAGAGCGAAGAAAACCGTAGCCGCCATCCTGCATAATTTCCAGTACGCCTTCATTATCAATAATGCCGTCGAACTCCCGGATGTGCTGGTTATACTGACGACGGATGCGATTCTGGTATTCCTGCGCTTCGCGCGAAGGGCCTGGTACACTCGGTTGACCGGTCTGATTCGTTTCGGGTTGGCCGGGTTGCTCAGACTGGCCTTCGGGCGTTTCCTGCGGTTCAACGGCAGGCGCAGCGACGTTGCCAGTATTTTCCGTCGACTCCATGCTGGGAGCTGTATCGGCCGAAACAACCGTTGGTGTCAGAAACTCGTCTTCGGGTTGCGTACCAAAGTTCAACGTTAACTCATCCGTAGACACGCGCTGAGTGCGGGGGCGTTGATCCCGACGCTGATTGTTATCTCGTTGACCGCCGTCTCGTGGTCCATTATCGCGTGGTCCGGCATCCCGGTCACGATTGGTTTCAAATCGCTGCCGATTGGTGTCTCGCTGACCATTTCCGTCAGGTCGTGACGGACGCGACTGGTTATAATCAGGCCGCCCATTCCGATCGTTACGTGGCGCGCCGGGACGGAAATTACGGTCGTTTGATGACGTATTAGTATCGCCTGAATTTTGTTGACCACCGTCACGTCCGTTTTCATTACGGTTACGTAGCGGTAGCGACTGCTGACGTGGTTCGTCGAGACGAGTGCGTGGGGTACGCGTTTGCGGTTGGTCCCGAGTTTCGGAGGGCAACGTAGTCGCTTCAGGATTGGAAGTCGTCGGCTCAGACGTAGCGGTAACTTCAGGCACCGGCGTTGACACTACGGGTTCCGTGATTTCTGTAGGTGCTACGTTGGTGGTTTCAGCCACCTTAGGCGTGATTTCCTTGCGGACACGACCACGCGGTTTCGGGGTTTCCGAAAGGGGCGACGTAGCATCGACCGGTGGAGTTACCGGTGCAGGCGTATCGGCAACAGTTTCGGTCGTTTTTGTGCGACGGCCTTTACGCGGAGTTTCGGCCACGGGGGCCGTTTCTTCCGGTCCGGGTCGAAGTGCCTGTTCGCCCAATATTTTCAGAATAAGTTTTTCTTTCGTGTACTTAGCTGTGTCGCGAATGCCGAATTCGGCGGCAATTGGTTGAAGCTCCGAAAGGAGTTTCATACTTAAATCTTCCTTGTTATACATAGAGGTCAGGTTAGCAATAAACCTTGAAAGGACCGTTGGAGCGGTAAGGATGGAAATTGGAACTGGTTGAAATAAGAAAAGATAGTTTTGATGGCTGGCGGAAAATCAGGTCGTGCAGCGGTTTATTAAGCAGGAGCACTGATTGGTTAATCAAATTAACCTTCACAGATTCAGGTAATTACGTGATGAAAAAAGAACCAAAATATTAAACTGGGATGATTTTATGATTCCGAACCTAATGCTCTGGTGGGGCCAGACAGGCCGGTTGTCAAACTAATCAGAAAACGACGATGCGATGTTGCGCTGGTCTGCCGTAGGTATTACTGCTGAATATGGGTTACGGCTTTTCAAAAAGCACTACCTGCCGCGCTAGCTTGATGGAAACAAATGTACTGGTTTGTTCCGGTTTTGTCAAGATAACGTTATTGTTAGGCAAATGTTTCCCGAATCAACAAAAATTAATAAACACTTTTCAGGGCTATACCAGTTTGGCGGGCGTCGACGTACTACCCACCCATCACCGATACGTATACAAATACCAGACCCAAACTGTTTCTGTCGTTAAAAAAACTTAATTCGCCACAGATTTACAAATTTTGTAGCGGAAATCAGCGTTGGCTGTTCGAGTATTCATGGAATTGGAACACAAATCTCCCGTTGCTATACCCCTGAATCTGGTTATCGATTGGGGAAATTCGAGTTTGAAGACAGGCTGGTTCGATGAATCAACTCTGCTGGAAACAAAACGATACGTATCAGTTGATACGTTACTGACTGAGCTGAAGCAACGAATTGTGAAGCAGGTAATTGTGTCCTCTACGAATCGGCCTGCCGACGAAATTCGTGCCAGGCTAATCGGTTTGCAGACCGATGTTTGGGTACTGGACGCGCAAACGGCTGTGCCCATACGAAAGGCATACGATACCCCCGCTACGTTGGGAGCCGACCGGGTAGCTTCGGCGGTAGGTGCCGTTACGTTGTTTCCGGGTGAGCCGTGTCTGGTGATTGATCTGGGCACTTGCCTTACCGCCGATTTCGTCGATGGCGACGCTACGTTTCAGGGTGGGCTGATTTCGCCGGGGTTGCGGATGCGCTTTCGGGCGATGCATGAGCAGACCGCTCGATTACCGATGCTTGAGGTAACGAATATTGACGTAGCAGCGAATTGGCCAATGGTGCTGGCCAAGAATACGCGGCAGGCAATGGAAAGTGGCGTGTTGAATGGGCTCCTGTTTGAATTGAACGGACTCATTGAATACTATCGGTCAAGATGGCCGAATGTAGTGGTATTAGTGTGTGGAGGTGATGCTTCGTTTTTTGAAAGTCGTCTGAAACCCCCGATATTTGTAGTTCCCGAACTCGTGCTGATTGGGTTGAATCGAATTTTACGTCATAATGTTGAGAATTTACAGACAGGTACGCCAGGTAATAAGTAGTAGTTTGCTGGCTGTTGCCGCGACATCGCCGGTAGTTTGGGCGCAGAGTTTGGGCAATTCGCCCTATTCTGCTTTGGGAATTGGCGATATGTATAGTGAAGGTAACGTAACCAACATGGGCATGGGGGGCATTGGCGTAAGTAATGCCAGCCCGTTTTACCTGAATTTGCAGAATCCAGCGTTACTGGCGCGTCGGTCGCGATTTACTGTCTTTGAAGTAGGACTGATAGCCCAATCGAAAGGGCTGAGTCAGAATATCAATAATGGACGGCAAAGCCAGCGTAATTCGGGTGGGAACCTGGGTTATCTGGCACTAGCTTTTCCGGCAAATTCCCGCTGGAATATATCGCTTGGCCTACGACCTTATACGTTCGTCAATTACAACACGCAGCAGAGAGAGCTTGTACCCGGTACGAATTTCACTGCGGAATACAATTACAAAGGCGAAGGTGGAATAAATAAAGCCACCGTTTCCAATGGCGTTCGCGTGACGAAAAATATCTACGTTGGTGTCGATGCTTCGTTCCTGTTCGGCAACATTACACATTCATCTGATTCACGCGCTTTGATTAGTGCGGAAGATTTACGGGTGAATCGTCTGAGCCGGACAACATATAGCGACATTGTGTGGCGGTTGGGAGCTGCCTGGCGTCCGAAACTAAGCGATGCATGGACACTGAATGTAGGTGCAACCTATGACCCTCAACTACGTATCAACGCCCGTCAAACGGATATTTATCAGACGACCTTGTCTGGGCAGGCCTTAGCGGCTGCCGATACAATCCGGCTCAACTCGAATGGGCATATTACGTTGCCGCAGCAGGCTCGCTTTGGCATCAGTCTGGAGAGAAACAATACGTTGGTATTTGGGGTCGATGTTGGGTTTCAGCAGTGGAGCCTCTACCGCACGCCCGATAATAAGCCGGGGAACCTTGTCGACGGCATGAACATAGCCGCTGGTATCGAATACACGCCTAAAGCCAGTTCCATGCGTTACCGGGATTTAATTACATACCGGGCTGGTTTCCAGTATAATCAAATGCCGTATCGCGTAAACGGCTCCCAAATTACTGATGTCAGCGGAAGCGTTGGATTATCATTACCATTGGGTGCCTATTTAGTCAACCACGTAACGCTGTCTATTGTCGGAGGCCAGCGGGGAGTCTTAACCGGAACACAGATTCGGGAACAGTATGTGCGATTTGCACTTGGCTTCTCCCTGAACGACTGGTGGTTCCGTAAGCAGGTGGTGGATTAAACAGTAATACATAATGAATAATGAAAAATGGATGATGAAGACCGGTCGATGGGGAATGGCTCCTGCATGGATACGTAGTATTTTTTATTATTCATTACTCATTATAAATTTTTCATTAATTGCCTGCGAAGAGCCGAAACAAGCCAAAAACGTAGCACGGTATACGGGGCCGGTTGAAGAAATAAACGACGTAAAGCTGCTATACAGCGAGAATGCTCTGGTGAAAGTGAAGCTGACTACGCCTAAGCAATACCGCTACGAAAACGACAACCGAAAATACCCGGAACCTGTCAATATTGTGTTTTACGGGACAGCCGGTGAGGAAGTCACCACGCTACGTTCGGATTCGGGCCGCTACGACCGGGCGAAAGATTTGTACACTGTGATGGGTAACGTAGTAGTTATCAACAAGCAAAAACAGGAAAAGCTACTCACACCCGAACTCACCTGGAACCCTATCTCAAAAAAAGTCTACACTGATAAGCGAGTGACCGTGCTTAGCCAGCAAACGGGCGAAAAACTTTACGGAATCGGGCTCGACGCCAACCAGGATTTTTCACAATATTCCATCCGCAAGCCAACCGGAATCTTCAATATGGAAGGGGGGATTTGATTGAGGCCCCAACAACTCCGGCTGTCGGAGTTACGTCAGCGATTACTTTTTACACTCTTTCAAAATCGGCGTTACGTCAGTTACGCTGGTCACCTTTTTTTCATTCCCCCATTCGTTGTAGATATACGTGACCAGCTCGGCAACTTCGAGGTCGCTGAGTTGTGGTTGAGCTGGCATGGGGTGGTTATAGGTTTTACCATTAACCACAATTGGCCCTTTCTGACCGTAACGAATGAGACAGATTACACTGTTTTTATCGCCTAGATAATCAGACTTTGCAAGCGGAGGGTAGAGTGCTGCCAGTCCTTCGCCTTTAGGTTGGTGGCAGTTGGCGCAGTTGTTTTTATATACCAGAATTCCTTCCGTAATATAGCGTTGCCGCTTGATTTCCTCTTCACTCTGACAGGCAAACACCGTCGTTAGAAAGAGAAGGAATGCGAAAACGCCAGGGAATGTATACTTCATGAAGTGTATTCGGCAAGGAGCCGGTTCATGTCATTAATTAACTTGTCGACACCGGCTTCGGTAGTGCCGTCGTAAATGCCCCGGATGTGCCGTTCTTTATCAACCAGAATGAAGGCCCCACTATGCACAACACCGCCGGGAGCAGAAGCATCTTCCTGAGCCGTAACCATATAGCTACCCTGACCAATATCGTAAATTTTCTCACGGTCGCCCGTCACAAACAGCCATTGATGGTCGGTCACGCCCAAATCCTTGGCAAATTGGTTAAGCACCGACACCGAGTCGTGGGCCGGATCGATGGTATGCGACAGGAGTATTACGTTCGGATTACCCTTAAACTTTTCGTAGACCCGCTTCAACTGCACTTTCATTTTGGGGCAAATGGTCGGGCAGCTCGTAAAGAAGAAATCTGCTACGTAGATTTTCCCCGATACTGTTTTAGCTGTTACGGTATCGCCGTACTGACTGATAAATTTGAAATCAGGAATAGTGTGATCAACTGAATCCGTAACGGGCTTTCCATCAACTGTTTTCGTGACCGCTTCCCGCTCCCCCAGAATCGGAAGTTTATCGCCAGACGAGTTGCAGCGTAACAGCAGAACAGCCAGCGTAATCAGTAACGTAGCGCTACTATTTCTTTTGCAGAAACTGCATAGCCTGATCAATGCTGGTTTTAACTTTCGTGTTAACATCGGTAATTTGTTCTTTTTGGTCAGTCAGATAACGTAACGCATCATCCGAAGATAACTTGGCCAACGTATCGCCATTATAGTGATCCATCCAGCCCATCATCAGGCTATCTGCTACGTTCAAATTCAGAAGCAGACGACCGGCCTGTTCTCTTTCTTCGCTCGTTCGTAAGGTTCCTGCGGCCGAACCCGAGTCTTTTGCACTGTCGGCGGCTGCTACGTATTGTGTCAACAATTTTCGCAATCGCATGATGTCGTCCATTTTTGGCATGACTTCATCATGAAGAGCAAACACTTCATTTTCAGCCTCTTTTACGTCATCACCAGACTTACAGGACCAGAAGGCAGAGGTGATTATAAGAAAACCTGCCAAAACCAGGGTACTTTTTCTCATAGAAGTGTAGTTGTACTATTTGTGGGGGATTTAATTAAAACCGCAGCGAGCACTAAGTATTCGCAAAGATACGCTAAGTGATCCGCGAACCTTTGCGAATACTTAGCGCTCGCTGCGGTTTTAAAACTTTATTTAGTGGCCGGAACAGCGCGTTGTTTCAGCATTTCGCGGGCATTTTTCAGTGCACTAGCCGACGGATTCTTGCCGCCAATCATCTGCGCGATTTCCTGAATACGCTCTTCCAGTGTCAGTTTTTTAATACGGCTGACGGTCTTGTCGGAGGAATTATCCTTATAGACAAAGTAATGTTCGACACCCTGTCCAGCGATCTGATGTAGGTGCGTAATGGCGATAATCTGGTGACTATGAGCCATATCGCGCATCATATTGCCCATTTTTATAGCAATCTCACCCGAAACACCCGTGTCGATTTCGTCGAAAATAATGGTCGGCAACGAACGCTTATTGGCCAGAATGTACTTGATCGCCATCATCAAGCGCGAAAATTCACCGCCGGAAGCCACGTTTTTCAGTTGCTGAGGCTTCACGCCCTTGTTGGCACTGAATAGAAACGAAATCGTATCGACACCCGTAGCTGTCGGCTTTCCTGTTTCGGAGTCAATTTTCAACGATGCATTTGGCATTCCCAAATCGTGAAGCAGTCCACCAATTTCGGTTTCGATGGGACGTAAAACGGCCTGTCGCGAGGTCGATAACGTATCAGCACTGGTCTGGAGTAGTGTGTATGCAGCCGTAGCAGCGGCTTTGGCTTCGGCTAAGGCATCGTCCAGATTCAGCACCTTGCTCACCTTTTGACCGAGTTCGTTACGCAGCGCAATCAGCCCGTTAACGTCCTTCATCTGATGCTTGGTCTGAAGCTGGTAAATCAGGTTCAGACGCTCACGGATGGTTTCCGCACGCGTGTCGTCCACCTCTACGCGGTCTTGTTCGCTACTAATTTCGTCGGCTAGATCGCGTAGTTCAATCAGACTGCTTTGCGCCCGCTGCTGCAACTGCTCGTACTGATCCGACAATTTGCTGATATAGGCCAGATTACTGACCGCACCTTTTAAAAAGTCAATTACTGACTGTTCAGTATTGTCTAAATATTCGTAGGCTAGCTGCAGCCGATCCTTAATATCTTCAGCATTTTCCAGAATTGTCAATTCCTGTTCTAGCGATTCCTGTTCGTCGGTTTGCAGTTGTGCTTTGACTAATTCTTCATATAGGAAATTGTTGTAATCAAATTCCTTGCGCATCGCTGCCGCTTCGGATTGAAGCTGGTCATAGATTGTTTTTTTTGCGCGATATGATTGGTAATCAGCATGGTAATTACGTAGCAGATTGTCGTTCTGGGCATACGTATCAACGATTTCCAACTGATACTCATTGGAGCCAAGCAACACTGAATCGTGCTGCGAGTGAATGTCCATCATCTGGCTCGTTACCCGACGTAGCGTTTCCAGATTAACGGGCGTATCGTTGACAAACGCCCGCGATTTACCACTCACACTTATTTCCCGACGAACAATGCAGACATCGGAATAATCTAATTCCTCTTCTTCGAAAATTTGCTCGATAATATAGCCCGATACGCCAAAGGTACCTTCTATAACACACTTTTTTTCGGGATTATAAAGAACGCGGGTATCAGCCCGGTTGCCCAGTAATAAACCGATGGCTCCCAACATGATGGACTTTCCCGCACCAGTTTCGCCCGTAATGATGTTTAAACCCCGATTGGGGCTGAGGGAAAGCTCATCAATCAGTGCGTAATTTTTTATCAATAAATGGGAGAGCATATAAGTACTAAGGCATAAGTAAATGAATAATGAGTAATAAATAATACTTACCTATTGATAGTTATTCATTACTCATTTATTGGCTGTTCACTGCCCTGAGGTGATTAATTTTCTGTAATTTTCTGTTTTGGCCGGATCTAAATACGACAGCAAATCAAACGCCTGTTTGCGCTCCGTCGGAGTTCCTTCGTAAAAAATATTATACAACTCCTGCGATTTCGCATCGAAAAATGAGTTGATTAACACCGAGTTTGGTAATTGCAGACCAATAGTACGTATTGTACCCAGGAAGGTTAACATTTGTTTGCGAATCTGCACTGGATTGGACGCAAAAATATCAAGTCCCATGCGGTGATACGTATACAGCCCTTCACGAAATGGAATTAGCTGCTGGTTCTGCATATTTTCAATCAGCCAGTACCGATTTCGCCGATCGCCACCGGTTTGCCACGCACCGTTAGGCGACCCTTGCTGCGCCAGATTCGTAATGGCAAAAGCCCGCTGAACATAGGGATTCCCGCCCTGCTTGCTGAACGTATCATAATCGACTGCGAGAATGACATTGGCGTAAAAAGCCAGCAACGAGGTCAGATCATCAGTGAACTGATTGTCACGGAAATACACAGGGGTAGTGGGCAGATAAACGAAGTTAAAAGACCGGTCTACGTAGCTAAAGATGGTTGTTTCGTAGGTCGTTCCGTAAACAGGCCGGGTCACGGTTATCTGGGCGGTAGCTTCGAAAGCTCCCTGTGTCAGCGACTTGATGAGATTGATGGAGAGCGAGCAATTGATACGTTCCGAAACCGCAAACTGGTCGTTGGTCCAGCGACGGTTGTTCATGAATTCCGTGATGATGCCCTTCAACTGGTTTACATACGAAAAATCGGTTTTCTGCTGGGCAAATAACTGGTCAGAATTAATGGTTACCTGACAGTTAAGCTCCTGAGCCCTAGCCGAAAAGGCAAAACTCATCAGAAAAAATAAGAAGACTACCTGTTTCATACGGCAAGTTTTTTCGCTACCAGTTCGACCAAATCCTGTGCCACTTCGTCTTTCGATTTCAGTGCAAATTCGTGGGTTTGTTCGTCTTTATCAATAACGGTAATTTTATTGGTATTGTGCCCGAAACCCGCTCCTGGATCACGCAGTGAATTTAAGACAATCCAGTCTAAATTTTTAGCGTGCAATTTCTTCAGCGCGTTGGCCTGTTCGTTATCGGTTTCCAGTGCAAACCCCATCATCAATTGCCCGGGTTGTTTCTGTTTTCCTAACGTAGCGGCAATGTCGGTTGTTTTAGTTAACTCCAGTGAAAAAATGGATTCCTTTTTTTTAATTTTCCGATCTGCTGGGTGGGTGGGCGTATAATCGGCAACAGCCGCACTCAATACTACTACGTCGGCCTGCGCAAATTGAGCCTGCGTAGCCTCAAACATTTCCTGCGCTGACCGCACGTCGATACGTTGAACGGTCGGGTCGGGGAGGGACAAGTGGGTTGGACCACTTACCAGTGTTACGTTGGCTCCCGCCTGTACAAAAGCCCGTGCGATGGCATAGCCCATTTTTCCAGTAGAATGGTTGCTGATGTAACGTACCGGATCAATGGCTTCCTGAGTTGGCCCTGCTGTAATCAGTACATTTTTTTCGTGAAGAGCTGTTAACGTAGTAGAAGGCTTATGATCAGGATTTGCCTTTATTACGTCCGATTTTTCCCAGAAATCACGTATCGCCTGCACAATGGTTTCGGGCTCGGCTAAACGGCCTTCGCCAATCAGTCCACTGGCCAATTCACCATGCTCTGCTTCAATAATATGGTTGCCAAACGTAGTCAACTGACGCAAATTCTGAACTGTCGTTGGGTGTCGATACATATCGACGTCCATAGCCGGAGCAAAGAAAACGGGGCAACGTGCCGACAAATAAACGGCCGAAAGCAAGTCATCGCAGAAGCCCGTTGCGCAGCGAGCGAGCGTATGAGCCGATGCCGGAGCAATCAGCATTACGTCGGCCCACAAACCCAATTCAACGTGATTATTCCAGATCCCCTCCTTTTCAGAAGCCACAAACGAAGACAGTACCGGCCGCTTCGATAAAGTAGTTAGCGTTAATGGTGTTATGAACGCTTTAGCTGATTCGGTCATAATTACCTGCACCTCAGCCCCAGCTTTCACTAGCAGACGAGCGAGCAGAGCTGATTTATACGCCGAAATGCTTCCAGTAACCCCAAGAAGAATGCGTTTATCTTTCACAGGAGAAATTTATGTTTCAGGGTCTAGATTTCAAATTCCATGTTAATGGTGTCGAACGATGTGCCAGCTTGCCTGAAACGTAAAAAACGGAACGGTAACTAAAACGCCAAGACCGCACGGCGAAGTACCATGCGGTCTTGTGAAACAGAATACCTGATGATACTACGATTGTGGCTCTTCGTTATTGCGCCAGTATATTTTACCTTCCAGAAACTCGTCTGTGGCAATAGACGTAGGCTTCGGCATCCGCTCGTAGAACTTCGAAATCTCAATTTGTTCGCGGTTTTCGAACACTTCTTCGAGATTATCGACCGCTGAAACGAATTCCGACAATTTGTTGCTCAGTTCTTCTTTGTTTTTGGTTGCAATCTGCCGTGCGCGTTTTGAGATAATCGCCACCGATTCGTACAGGTTACCAGTGTGAGCCGCAATTTTATCGTTATCGCGGGTAATAATGGATTGGTTGGTTGCCATAATATAGTTGCTAGTCAATAGGCGATAGTCGGCAGTGCTGATGACTATCGACTTAAATTTAATTTGCTGCCGTTACTTTGGCGGGACGGTTGAGGTTTTTCAGACGTTCTTTTTCTTGTTCGCGCTCCTGTTCCAGCTTGTTCAGTCGTTCGATTTCTTTCTGACTGATTTCGTACATTTTTTCCGCCTGTTTCAGGAATCGGCTATTGGGATACTTATCTACAAATGCCTGATGATAACTGATTGCTTCCTGATAACGTTCCTTTTGCTTGGTTTCCAGGCTATTCTGTGCCAGACTGAATTCTGCGTCTACCTTCTTGAACGCCAGCTCTTCATTATATTCCGAATCAGGAAACTCCTTTTGGAAGTTATTGATCGCAATCACGGCCGATTTATAGGAAGCGATATTAAAGCCACTGGTTTTGTAATACAGCATGGCCTTTTCGTAGGCTTTACGCTCTAATTTACCCCGCAAATCCAGAATCTGTTTAGTAGCATCACCCTTATATTTGCTATCTGGGTACGTGTTCAGAAAGTCTTGCAGAGCCGACGTAGCAGTCAACGTGTTTGACTGGTCGAGGTTAAAGGCGGGTGTGTCTTTGTACAACGAATTGGCGTACATATACATCGCTTCCTCCACGTATTCCGACCGGGCGAACGTCTCGTAAAACTTTTTGAAGAGCGTAGCACTCAGCAAATATTGCTGCTGACGATACTGCGTATAAGCGTAGTAAAACTGGGCCATTTCTGATTCGGTGCTACCTTTTAGTACCGGAATCAGTTCTTCGAAGAGCAGCCCGGCGCGGTACCAGTCTTCTTTTTTATAATAGTTAAGGGCACCCTTATATTTTTCGTCGTCGCTCCCACTTTTCTGCAATTTTGAGAACGGACTGCATGAGCCCAAACAAAATATGACCCAGGCCCCCAGCAGAATCTTACCAATATGACGGTGTTGCATACGTTTGCAAAGATACAAAAAAAATACAGGCTACACCGCTTCAACGACGATGTAGCCCGGTATAGTGCTGAAAAATAAAGAAGGCAAAGCCCGTTTATGCAATTTTAACAAATCAACTGATTACTGGTGGCGGACAAGTAACCGTTTGGTAGCTACTTTTTTACCATCAACCGTGAGTTGATACAGATAGTAACCGGTATCCAGCGGCCGGGTCATGATTCTGACTTTTCGGTCGGTCGGTTCCAGGTTGAGTTCGTAGCCGGGTACAGGAGCGCCCAATACGTTGAGCAGCACCAGTTTTGCTTCACCAACCGAACCACTGAACTGGTAATCCAACTCAGCAACGTCATCAGCGGGGTTTGGATACACGTTCGACACCCAGAGTTTATCACTCGTGTACATCCGGTTGCTACCTTCCTGTACGGGTGTTGCTGAACGTAGCTCGCTGGGAGGGGCAGCTGCCGTTAGTTCGGTTGAGACAGATGAACCTGTTCGGGCGCTGGCACTCGGCATCAACAGGGCGCGGTAATGCTCGTTGATAGCCTTATTTTTATTGACCGTTATGGGATGGTCGTAGTTCGACAGCGCCGGGTTGGGCACTACCGAAAAACGCTTATTCGCGATGGTGGTTGTACTGGTTTTCGCCGTGCGCCCCAGCTCAAGTCGGCTTCCCTTTCGGCCATCAGAATCCCTCGGAGCGACCTGCGCCCGGAGCGGGATTGTTGCCATTAGCAAGCCCGACAATACACCAATAAGTATAAATTGTTTCATGAAAGTCCTCTACAAATGCACAAATACTCAACACAAACCTATTCACGATAAAAGACAAAGTCAACGGTCTATTATCTAAAAAATTGTTAAACGGTCTAATTTGTTGCCTTTTGAACGAATTTTTGAGCCAATGGTTTAATTTTCGACTTATTTTTTACTGGTTTTTTAACCCCAGGCTGCTCGGCAGGGGGTGTTTCGATCCACAATACCTGTCCTTTTGTCGGCTTTTCCGCGTCCCGCCACCGAAAACCATCGAGCTGTTCATTCTCGGAAGTTATTTCTTTCGGCGGAATCAACTGCGAATCTGGCGTTCCATAAAATCGAATCTGACCCACCTTATTGTCGTTAAAGTCGATGTTCATTCGACTACACTCCACGTGATTTAGCCCGATCATTTTATTCTTATCGTCAACTGCGTAATAAATACTTTGGCCGTTGCCATCTACAATGACCCGGTCGAGAGAGGTTTGCTCGCGTGCTAGGGCTGTTGTGGATTTTGGGCTACTGACTTTATTCTCTAATACGCCTTTGGGTACTGAATTCGTTGCAAAAACCGATCCATTTTTTGCATTTATTGCTGTGCCCGATACCTGTTTGCTAACTTGAGTTGCCGACGCGGAAGTAGCTGTTGTTGAGATGATTTTGGTTTCGAAATAGGCGGTGATGGTACGTCCTTTTATCTGATTGAAATTTTTCAACGTATCAAGCGAAATCACGAAGGATTTTGTTTTCATGAATAACGTATTGATTCGGTTATTTTTCATCAACGCCCGAATTGAATCGGCTTCCATCTGATATTTATTCTGACTCCAGACAATCGGTTTTTTGTAGAAATAAATTGTCGAATCCGCGGTGTCGTAAATCAATGAATCGCACTTGCTTTGCAGGTCGGATTTATAGACAAATACGTTTTTCTGGCCTAAAAATCGGCGCGTATTAGTTACTTTATTATCGAATGAAAACAACGTATCGGCCCGCATGTAAAGCGTATCGTTAGTGGTTTCGTTCGCCAGACTTTTGGCAACCGGCCGGCCCGTTACCCGCGAGATACCGATCTTTCCATTATAGCGCACGTGTTCGCCCGTAATGACCGCTTTTTTGTCTTTAGCGACCATTACTACGTTGCCTTTCGCAACACCGAGCTCTGATACGTTATCGTAGTACAGCGAATCGCCCGTGAGTTGATATTTTGGCGTTTCGACCGTAGCGCGTCGCTGGAAATTTGAAATGCCCGTTACGGTATTATAATCGCCTGCAACGGCTGTCAATATGCCATCTTTGTTTGTAATTCGGGTTGGCCCCTGGAACGTAGCGATGCGAGTCAGCGAATTATAGAGCAGCGAATCGGCCGTAAGCGTACCTTTGGGATTGACTAAGCGGACATTCTGGCGAAACGTAAATAACTTCGTGTGCGTGTCGTAATAGCCTTCGCGGCTGGTCAGTATGTTCTCTTTATCGACAATACGTCCGGGTTTTGGGTAATGCGCAATGCCCGACAGCATATCATAGTCGAGCTGGGAAGTGGTCAGGGTCATTTTGCGGTCACGCATCACTACGTGTCCACGACCGTTTGCCTGCCGGGTGTTGCCGTAATAAAATAACGTATCGCCCCGTACGCTGATGGTATCGCCCTGAAGCATCCGGACGTGGCCATAGGCTTCGATAACGTTGGTCGTTACGTTCTGAATCGCCAGATCGCAGTAGAGCAACATGCCTTTCTGCCGAAATCGAACGTTATTGTAGATCTTTCGAACCACCTGACCCGGTACGTTGATACCCACCAGACTGTCAGCCCCCGGCAACAGTTCTACTTTGTCGTTCGTAGCCGGTCGTGCGGGCGAAGGCGTTGGAACCTGAGCCAATGCAGGTGTAAGCACGAACAGAAAACTGAGCAGAATGAGGGCAGTAAAGCTGGAAATCAAGCGAATCATATAAACAAAACTACGGCTTAGGGTCGATTCTGGATGTTAGAACAGGATTTTTTAGCATTTATTAACGGTAAGGAACTGGTTGAGCCAACCGGTCGAGTGTTGCTGGCTGTGAGCGGTGGACTGGATTCGATGGTGATGGCTCGTCTTTTTCATCGCGCGGGTCAGTCATTTGCCATAGCTCACGTAAACTTTGGTTTGCGGGGCGATGAGTCAGAGGCCGACGCGTTATTTGTGGCCAACAAGGCCGCCGAATATGGAGTTCCATTTCATTTGACGCATTTTGATACGACGGCAATTGCTGCTCAAAGTAACGTATCGATTCAAATGGCTGCACGTCAATTGCGTTACGCCTGGTTCAACGAACTGCTAATTAATCATCACTATGTTAGCATCGCCACAGCGCATCATCAAAACGACGTATTGGAAACGGTGTTGCTCAATCTCACGCGTGGTACTGGACTGGCTGGTTTGCATGGAATTGCTGTCCGCCAGGGAGATCTGATACGTCCCATGCTCTTCGCCACGCGTGAACAACTAACTGTTTACGCCGAAGAACAGCATGTTACGTATCGGGAGGATAGTTCTAATCAGTCGGATAAATACGCCCGTAACCGAATCCGTCACCACGTTGTACCGGTACTAACAAGCCTGAATCCGAGTTTATGGTATACCTGGCCGCGAACTGTTGAGAAGTTGCGGGCGGCTGAAAAACTGGTTCAGGAAGAACTTAATCGCTCGTGGCAGCAACTGGTCATTGTAGAAAATGAGCGTGTCTGGCTGCCATTGGACAAGTTAACGGGCGTTTCTGAAGTTGCTTTTCGGCTAGGCGAGTGGCTGAAACCGTTTGGCTTTACAGCCGACCAGGTTACTCAGTTGGTGGCTACGTTCCAGAAACCCGCCGGGCAGGTGTTTCAGTCAGCAACGCATCGAATAGTACACGAACGTAGCGGTTTGCTGCTGGAGCCGCTGTCTGATCGAAATGATTTTGCCATTGTGCTGGATAGTTACCCTAATCAGCTTGTTACGTTGCCTGGAGACGTAACGCTTCAGTTTGAGTTGTTTGAGAAGCCAGCTGATTTTCATCCACCTACCAACTCGGCAGTCGCATATCTAGATGCCGATAAGCTTACGTTTCCGCTCACCATTCGTCCGTGGCAGCAAGGTGACCGCTTTCATCCACTTGGTCTAAAGGGCAGTAAGTTGGTAAGTGATTTGCTGAACGATCTTAAGGTAAGTCGATCAGAGCGTAGCAATACCAACGTACTGCTGTCTAAAGGAGCTATTGTGTGGGTTATCGGCCGCCGTATTTCTCATTTATTTCGGGTGACGGATGACACTTGCAGGATTATAAAAGTACAATATCAGTAGAATTTATGAAGCCGGGAGAAGGAACAGTAAGCCAACGTTTTATTAAAAAGATAGTTTGGCTGGTTGTTTTAGTGGCGTTTACCAGTTCGTGCTTTGACCATTCTATCAAATCATCGCTGGTAGAAGGAGTAGTTCAAGATTCAACTAGAACGCCTTTACCCAAAGTGACTTTAACTTTCTCTGGTTCGAAAGGTGGACTATATTCGGCTTCTCCTACCGGAGATTATACCGTACTGACTGACGACAAAGGGCAGTTTAGGCGAACCTTAAAATGGGATGACGGTACGGATAGCTACTCTATTTTTGTTGACCCTTATCTCAATTATGAAATCTATGACTGCCCACCTCTGCAAAATGCACCCCTTCGTTTTGAATGTTCGCTTTCGTATCCTTTTCCTCTGACGACTACTTCGGTGGTGATTCGGGTTCGAAAACGACGTTGAGAATTAGTGTATCCGGATTATTGATAAAAAAATCGCTAAATTGTATTTTTTGAATAAGAACCCGCCACCATTTTGCCCACTAACTGAGAAAAAACGTACTTTTGTAAAGTTGGCACTTTATTTGTTAGTGTTTGGGCGAGTCCTGTTTTTCTCTAACTCATTAAAAATCATGAACCGAATTGTACGGGTTCTGCTACTGGCAGGACTGGCCTTGTGGAGCCTGGGTGTTCAGGCACAAAGTGCGAAGTTACGAGCGGCCAATAAGCAGTTTGATAATTTCAGCTATGTCAACGCGGTGCGGGCGTATGAGGAGTTTTTGCGCGCTGACAAAAAGAAAGACCCCGCCGAGACGCGTGATGCGATGATTAAGCTGGCGTACAGCTATCGCAAGTTGCAGGATACGCGTAATGCAGAACGGGTGTATAGCGAACTGACCAAAAATTACACTGACCTGGACAGTGAAATCTATATGTATTTTGCGCAGGCACTGGCTCAGAACGGAAAGTACCGCGAAGCCCAGAAAATGTATAGCCTGTATGGTGAAAAACAGGGTCAGGATCTCCGTGGACGCCGTTATACGGTTTCGTACATGGACATGAGTCGCTTTTACCAGGATTCGTCTTCCTACCGATTATACAATCTTCCGATCAATTCACGTCAAGCCGATTTCAGCCCGATGTTTTACAAAGGCGGGTTAGTCTTTGTATCGTCGCGCGATGAAGGGGGCGTTATCAAACGTGTTTTCAACTGGAACCAGACGCCATTTCTGGACCTCTATTTCCACCCCGATACCAATCAGTTGCATGTTCCTATTACGGAAGTAAAACGTTCACCGGGCTCAGCTGTACTCGGTAGCGGTGGTGATGGGAAAGTTCCTGCCGAAGAATTCGGAGCTGACGGGCAAAAACTGACAAAAGCCGAAATTTTCAGCCGGACCCTTAATACAAAATACCACGAAGGCCCCATGACCTTCACCAAAGATCAGAACGTAATTGTCTTTACCCGTAACAATGGAAGTAAGGGGAAAGCAGGGAAAAGCAATGACGGTGTAAGAAAATTAAAATTGTATTCTTCCGTGAATAAGAACGGAAAATGGGTCGAGGTAAAAGAGCTTCCATTCAATAGTAGCGAATACTCCGTAGGTCACCCTGCGTTCTCACCCGACAACACCAAACTCTATTTTGCATCGGATATGCCGGGCGGATTTGGCGGCACGGATATCTACGTAGTAGAATACAATAACGGCCAGTGGGGCACGCCCGTAAACATGGGTAAAGAAATCAATACGGAGGGAAATGAGATGTTCCCCTACGTAGCGGAAGGCGATAATCTTTACTTTTCGTCCGATGGGCACGAAGGTCTGGGTGGCCTGGATGTATTTATTGCCGAACTACGTGAAGGTGTTGCTTACAAAGGAGTACAGAACGTAGGAGCGCCGATTAATTCTGAAAAAGATGACTTTGGTATCATCACGGATAAAGGCCAAACGACGGGTTATTTTAGCAGCAATCGCAAAAAGGGCGTCAGCGACGATGATATTTATGCGTTCCGCCGGAACTGCAAACAACTCAATATTTTTGTGTACGATGCCAAAACCGGAACAGCACTCGAAAACGCCGATGTACGTATCATGCGTAATGGCGTGAATCAGGACCTACGCCTAACGAACGTAGAAGGCCGTGCCGACCTGTGCGTCGATTCGAACACCGAATACGAATTCAAGGCTGTTAAAGAGGGCTTTGCGATGAACAGCGTTCGCTTCTCTACGTTGACGCAGTCGCAAAAACCGGTAATGAACGTATCGATTTATCTGGAACGGTCGGAAAATACCCTGGTGAAAGGCGTAATCAAAACCGAGGTGAACCAGCAGCCAGCGACGGGTGTGAAAGTGACGCTACGTAACGAAAAGGATAAATCAGAGCAGACCGTTACGACTGGACCAGATGGCGGCTATGAGTTCGATATGAAGCCGAACGCGCCTTACACCATTACGGCTCAGAAAGATCGCTACGCTACTAAAAAAGCCAAGTATAATAAGACCAAGAAAAGTACACGTGTTGTAACGGATTCGCTTGGTTTGTACGGCGTTGGCGATGTATTCCAGTTGAAGAACATCTATTACGATTTGAATAAATTCTTCATCCGTGCGGATGCTGCCCGGGAACTTGACCACGTACTGGCTATTCTGAAGGAATACCCGCAGATGCAAATAGAACTACGTTCGCATACCGACGCTCGCGCAACTGATGCCTATAATATTCGCCTGTCGGAAAACCGGGCTCGCGCAGCACTTGATTACCTGGTATCGCGAGGAGTGCCTTCCAGTCGACTGATTTCCAAGGGTTACGGAGAAAGCGAAATCCTGAATGGTTGCGTAGATGGCGTAAACTGTAGCGAGGGCGAACACCAGCAGAACCGGCGTACTGAGTTTAAAATTGTAGCCGTACAATAAGACGTAGTGGCTAAGATTCTAAATCGCCAACGGCGATTACTGACAAAAAAGTAAAAGCATGAAATAGGCTATAATAGAAAAAGCGCGGGTCATTGACCTGCGCTTTTTCTATGTAAATTAGACACACAGCCTCTTAGACTACATCGTTACGTTGCGATCAGTTGGGAAGTTACCAGCAATTGACCGACGTGTCGCATGGTATGCTCCGCCGAATGTGTCAGCAGGCCAATTACAGTTGAAGGTAATTGCGACCTCCCGACGCTACGTACCTCCGTGAGTGTACGCTCGTCGGTTTGTCGGAGTTGAAAAAGTGCTTTCTCAACTTGTTCATTGAACTGACGTATCATTTCCTGACCGGTTGGTCGTGGCTCAGTCGGCTTTCCCTCAACAGCTAACGTAGCAAGTTGTTGATCGGATAACGGTTCCCTACGAGCGTAGGTAAAAAGTCGGTCGAGAACGCCCGTCAGATGCTGCAGATGAAAACCGGCGCTGGCGAGTTGGTGTCCGTTTCGGGGATTGGTAGGTTGCTCCCAAAGTAATGTTTCGGGAAAATCGCCCAGTAACGTTTTGACCTCTTCACGAGCCTGCATAAGGGCGTGCGCAATGGGTTGAAGTAGCGGTGGTACGTCGGGTAGTGGCCCACGAAGCCAAACCTCACGCGTTTCTATGGGTGGTGTATTGTTCATACGTAACGGCAGAAGAAAAAATCTGTATACTTGAAAACGCTACTTCTACGACTACTGACACCCAAACGTCAGACTGCCCCAGTAGCTATGCCAATCGGCCTCCGCTTTATTCTCGTGAGGAACCATCCTGATCAGACTAATCATATTGCTGCCGGCCCGAAGCTTAAACGTAGCGTGCCCCTGTTTGTCTGAACGCTGCTTTTCTTCCGTCAATTTATTCGCTGTATTACGGTTCCAGTAACGTACCAGCGCTCCCTCCACCGGTTTATTGTCGAAGAGAATCGTAAATAGAGCTTCGTCGCCTGGGCGTTGCGCATACGGGTTTTTAGTCGGGATAATTTCCAGTTTCATGCCGGTATTTTTGGCAAACGTATCATCGGGTTTCGAGCCCACCTGCACCAGTGTTTTCACACATCGCTGATAGAGTTCGCGGCTGGGTTTGTCGGTATTACCTTGTTGTTTACGAGCTGCAATGGTGTTATCAAGACCATCTTCCTCAAGATAAAGTAGAAAACTATCGGGCTTCATGGTCAGAAATTTAGGCGTATTGGTAAAACTAAACAGGTGCGTGCCCTCCGATTTCAGAGACACTGTAACATCGCCATACGAATCACCGGTTAGGGCAGAGGATAAGTCGGTACTGCTCTGGCCAATGTAGTGTCGATACTGAATAATTCGATTCTTTTTCCCTTCCGACCGCTCGCCCTGAAATCCTTCACCAACCAGCACTTGCAGGCTTATTTTATCATCCACATCCGCAAAAAAGCGGGAAGGTTGAAGCCAGAACTCATGACCAAAAACAAGACACAAACTAAGCCCGAAAACAAACGTAGCACTGGCTATTTTTCTGAATTTTAATACGTTAGGTATTAGCCTATTGACGATCCATAAACAATATTTCATGAATTTTATTTGTAATGAATCTAAAGAATGTTAATTTTGGTGTTCAATCAACTCGTGAGCATGAACGCTGAAGCTGTTATAGCTGATTGTTTTACTGTCGACGCTACGTCGAAATCGCCAATGCAGTCGAACCCGTTTCTGGGGCATGAATGCGTACTGAAAAAGTGCTGCAAGAAGTACAAAAAAGGCAAGCGATGCAAGAAATGCCCTGATCGGTAGTCTTGCTTATTTGGGTCGACAGGTTCTTTTCTGCATTTTCGCTGAATGGAACTGCGTTTTTTATCCTACGAAAATTTACCGCCTGAGCCCCTGGCAACCTCACTGCTTGCGTTGCTCATTGATGTATTTGCCAATCAATCTCGGGAGGAGTTTTCAGACCAGCTTCAGTATCACCTGAAACGTACCGGATTACAATTTGAACTGGCTGTAGTGGGCGAGCGGGTTGTTGGTTGTAAACTCGGTTACGAGCGTCAGCCCGGCGAATTTTATAGCTGGCTTGGGGGCGTTCATCCTGATTTTCGAGGGCAGCGCATTGCCTCGGAGCTGATGAAACGCCAGCACGAATGGTGCCGCCAGCACGGATACCAGACCATCCGGACGCAGACTTATAATCAGTGGCGTTCCATGCTCATCATGAATCTGCAACACGGCTTCGATATTGTTGGAACGGTTCAGGGAAAACGCGGGTTGACTATTGTTCTGGAGAAGAAATTATAAGTGCAAACAAAACGTCCTACTGTTCTTTCTCTGCTTTCGGCTCATGCATCTCTACGTTCATATCCCTTTTTGCAAGCAGGCTTGCCATTATTGCGATTTCCACTTTAGCACTAATTTGAGTCGAAAATCCGTGTTGGTAGATGCGATTTGTGCGGAAATTAGTCTGCAAAAATCGCATCTGCCGAAGCGTGAACTCTCTACCATTTATCTGGGCGGAGGGACACCGTCGCTGCTGACCGAGTGGGAATTAGCTCAGCTCATGACAACCATTGAGCAATACTTTACGGTTTCGCCAACTGCCGAGATTACGTTGGAGGCCAATCCCGATGATCTGGACCCGAAAAAACTTCAAATGCTACGTCGGTACGTAAATCGGTTGAGCATTGGTATTCAAACGTTCGACGAGTCGGCGCTACGTTGGATGAACCGGGCGCATACGGCAATTGAGGCTCAGGCTTGTGTCGCTTTGGCACAGGCAGCCGGTTTCGATAACCTGAGTGTCGATTTAATTTACGGCATTCCCAATCGTTCAAAAGACAAATGGCAGGAAGATTTATATAAAATGCTGGCCTTGAACGTGCCCCATTTGTCGGCCTACGCGTTGACGATCGAGCCAGATACCGCCTTTGGACGATGGCAGAAGAAAGGGCAGCTTCCGGCGGCCGATGAGGTATTAGCAGCCGACGAATTTGAGGAATTGGTCCAGGCACTCACAAGTGCGGGTTACGAACATTACGAAATTTCGAATTTTGCCAAACCGGGCCAATACGCCCGTCATAACACAGCTTATTGGCAGCGTCGACCCTATCTGGGAGTCGGGCCAAGTGCCCATTCGTATAATGGTTATTCGCGGCAATACAACATTGCTAATAATTCTCGTTATATCTCCGAAATTCAACAAGGCAACGTACCCGCTACTGTTGAAAAACTCTCTCTTGCCGATCAGGTAAACGATTATTTGTTGACGGGACTGCGCACCCAGTGGGGGTGTTCGCTAGCCCAGTTGACGATGCTGCTTGGGGCTGATTTTGCCCAGACGCAGGCCCGCGACCTCGCGGCCATGTATGCTACCGGCTGGCTTACCCGTCAGGGCGACCAGCTTCTGCTGACCCCGGTGGGTAAACTTTTTGCCGATCGAGTGGCTGCTACGTTGTTTGTAGAGTAATCTCTCCTTATTTTTCGGAGTAACCGTTTTTTTTGCGTGAGTCGCTTAAATTGAGCTATTGAGTGACGATGAGTAGGCTTTCCTATTATTTTCGCAGAATAGATTCTCCTATGAACCCACAGCCACAACGTCCAGCCAATCGATTCCGCACCGCTCCCCCCCAACAACCACGTCCGAGGGCTTCTAATGTGTCAACAGCGCAACCGTTTCGGTCGGGATATACTTCGGTGCGGAACGCTTCGCGCTGGGAGCAATTGCGTCGTTATGTGCGGGAGCAGCCAATTCTGGGCATCATTTACCAGCTGTGCGTGCGGGTATTTCTGTGGGTATTTTTTGTGTCGCTGGGCTACGTTATCGCGCTAAAATACGTACCGGTTTGGGTCACACCACTGATTGTATCGCGTTGGATGGATACAGTTGGAACGAATGAGCCGGGCCATGTTTACAAAAAATGGCATTCTTACGATGACATTAGTAAGGAAATGGCACTTGCCGTTGTTTCTTCTGAGGATCAGGCTTTTCCAACTCATTGGGGTTTCGATTTCGATGAAATCCGGGATGCACTCAAAGAAAAACGGAAGCGTACGCGGGGGGCCAGTACGATTTCGCAGCAGGTGGCAAAAAACGTTTTTCTCTGGAACGGACGTAGCTACATCCGAAAAGGGCTGGAAGTATATTTTACCGCACTAATCGAATTAATCTGGGGAAAAAAGCGGATACTGGAAGTGTATCTGAACGTAGCGGAAACCGGCCCTATGACCTTTGGCGTCGAAGCCGCATCCCAACGCTATTATAATCACCCTTCCTCAACGCTCTCACGTAACGAAGCTGCTCGAATTGCAGCCGTATTGCCGAATCCGATACAGTTTTCTATTAGCAATCCTTCCAATTACATTCAGCGCCGGACACGCCAGATTTCCCAGCAGATGCGTTACCTGGGTGGGCAGAAGTACATTCGCAATCTGTGATTTTTAGTCGTTAGTCATCAGTCCAGTGTTTCTATTGACTGACGACTATTGACCAACAATCTACTTAACCGATTTTATGGCTGGCTGAAGCCATCGCTGCTTTATTTTCAGGATAAGTTGATTAAACTGATAAAGGGTAGCCGGTTTCGTCATAAAATCGTCGGCACCGAGTTCCAGTGCTTTCTGGCGATCAGTGGGCTGGTCGGAAGTGGTCAGTATAACTACTGGAATGGAGCGGTAACCGGGTATCGTCTTTATGGCCGGAAGCATCTCGAAACCACTCATGAAAGGCATATTCAGATCCAGCAAAATCAGGGCAGGTAATACAGCCGAGTTGGCTAACGTATTGAGTAACTGTTCGCTATCTTCAACACAGCTGAGTTTGCAGTCGGGACAATATTGCCGGAATACCTCCTGTAACAGAAAACGATCGTCTTCGTCATCATCGACGAGGAGTACGTAAGCGGTAGATGAATCAGTCATATGGGTGGGCCAAGCTGCTGACAAAGCAATGCAATGCCAACGAGTAGGGATAGGTAGTTGGATTAAGTACGGTAAAAATTAGGGCAAAGGCAGGTTATTTAGGTATCGTTTTCGAAAAATAGAAGTTGAGTAATTTTTATAGATATGGGTTCAATAGATTGATTAGTGATTTTTACCTATATACGTAGTCGCAGAGGAGTTTAGATTACACATGCAAAGATGAGCTTTTTAGAGCAGATACGTAGCACCTGCAAAGCAATTTAAAACAACCCTTTTCTAATTAAATCTTCCAGAGAAACGGGCTGATTATGAAGAATAAAAAAGTAAATCAGGGCCGCCAAAACTACATAGCTGATGGCCAGCCACTTTTTTTTCTGAGCAAACTCGATCGGATGGTGATAATAGTCGTAAATCATGGATGCCGACAGGCCCAGCACCATCAGAAAGAACGAGAACACCCCAAAATCTGTTCGATACATACGCACAGACTCCATAAACCGAGCCCCCGACACAATGTATAGTAGCCAGCAACCGAAGCCTGCCCGATACAGATAAACGCTCAGCCGGCGGTCGTTTTTGAGGTCAAAAATATCGTCAGTGAATTTTTCAGACATAATCCTGTTCACTTTGAAGTGTGTGAAACTAAACATTTTACCTGATAAACGCAAAAAAAACAATGCCTGATACACAAGTAGTAGATACCCACCAGGAGTTTACAACTATGCACATAGAACTGGCTCGTGTCGACGATGCCTTTCATTTTGAAGCCATTGGAACGGCGGGCGTGGCGCAGCACATCGACGCATCACCTGATAACGGCGGACATAACGCCGGGGCCCGACCTATGGAAATGCTGTTGATGGGACTGGCCGGCTGTTCGGCCATTGATGTGATTCTGATTCTGAAAAAACAGAAACAGGTTATTGAAGATTTCCGGCTAAAAGTGGATGGATTGCGGGAAAAAGGAGCCATTCCGGCACCCTTCAAAAAAATTCACATAACGTATTTGCTAAAAGGCCAGTTAGATGCCGATAAAGTGAAACGGGCCATCGACCTGTCGATGGATAAATACTGCTCAGCGACCGCCCAGCTACGTCCAACCGCCGACATTACGTACTCATACGAGATTGATAATTAATACGTTCGATAATGTAGCTCGGGCCAAGATTAAATTTTCTGGAAAGCTGTTATTTTTTGCATAAAACGTATCAGTACGCGTTATGCTTTCGAAACCTTAACAACTTACTACCAATGAAAAAAATCCTGCTTGGGTTGGCGCTGCTAACCACCCTGACTACTGTTTCGTTTGCTGTGGATGTGCGGAAGGAGAAGAAGTCGAAAAAAGCGAAATCGTCGTCCTGTGCAAAAGGTAGGGGAGCTTGCGGCTTGAAAAAAGCGCGGGCTTAGCAACCTCGTTACGTTCCATTGTCCCAACCCCTTCGCCAGGCTGACGAAGGGGTTTTATTTTTAGCTAAGTGTTGATTTACGACGTAGCACTTCCGATTTTTGTTCATGCAACAGTACCACGACCTCCTTCGCCACATTCTTCAGAACGGCACCCGCAAAACCGACCGCACCGGCACCGGCACCATTAGCGTATTTGGGTATCAGATGCGTTTCAATCTGGAAGATGGATTCCCGCTACTGACGACTAAAAAGGTGCACACCAGGTCTATTATTCATGAACTTTTGTGGTTCATAAAAGGCGATTCAAACATTAAGTATCTGAAAGACAATGGTGTAAGTATCTGGGATGAATGGGCGGATGAAAATGGAAATCTGGGTCCAGTTTACGGCAAGCAATGGCGAAGCTGGGCGGCCCCTGATGGTCGCACGATTGACCAGCTAAGCGACGTACTACGTCAGCTCAAAAAAACACCCGATTCGCGCCGGATGATGGTGTCCGCCTGGAATCCGTCGGATGTGCCCAATATGGCCCTGCCGCCCTGTCACGCTCTGTTTCAATTTTACGTTGCGGATGGCAAGCTCTCCTGTCAGCTCTACCAACGTAGCGCCGACGTGTTTCTGGGTGTACCATTCAATATTGCCAGCTACGCCCTGTTGACCAAGATGGTGGCGCAGGAATGTGGCTATACAGCCCACGAATTCATCTGGACAGGTGGTGATACGCACCTGTACCTGAACCATTTAGAGCAGGTTGAAATCCAGCTGTCGCGTGAACCGCGCCCGCTACCCACGATGCGTCTGAATCCGAACGTAATGTCCATTTTTGATTTTACGTACGACGATTTTACTCTCGAAAATTATAATCCGTATCCAGCCATCAAAGCGCCAGTAGCGGTTTAGGACGTAGCAGTATGGAGTATTACGACCGGGTTTTCGAGCGACCTGATGAATTGCCCGCTACGTGGACAGATCAGGAATTTGAGCAGTGCCTATTTAAAAAACTGGATTTTTCGCGAACGTCGTTTGCTGGTTCCAGTTTTATCAACTGCCGTTTTGAGGACTGTTCACTTGTATATGCTACGTTGAAAAACACAAAACTGTACGACGTTACGTTTGTCAATTGCAAACTAGCGCATGTCGATTTTGGTTTGTGTAATGCGTTTGGATTTCACGTCGATTTTCAGGCGTGCCAGCTTGATTATACCGTTTTCCTGAATCGCAAACTAAAGAAAGCGCAATTTATTGATTGCTCCCTGAAAGAAGCTTATTTTGTGAAATGTGAATTAACGGGGAGCGTTTTCACCAATTGCGACCTTGAATTAGCAAAATTTGAAGAAAATGACCTGACTCAGGTTGATTTTTCCACTTCCTATAATATCGAACTTGATCCGGAAAATAATAAGCTAAAAAAAGCCCGCTTCTCGCTACATAATTTACCGGGTTTATTGACAAAATACGGGCTTGTTATTCGTAATTAATATATCGAGTAATTTTTGTCATGCTGAGGTACGAAGCATCTTTAAGTCTCACTACTCTCAGGCTCAGATGCTTTAAGATGCTTCGTACCTCAGCATGACAAAAATAGTTCTAGCCTTGGAAATTTATATAGCATCAATTCTCTCTCCCCAACTCGTTTTATACGAATAAACCCAATCCATTTTTTTAGCTTCGAATTTTACAAAAAATGGCAGGAGTAAATCCCTGAAAAATTGCTGGAATTTATTAGGTGCAGTTTTCGTATCACCTACTTTTCGGGCTTCCCGTACAATCTTCTGTACACGCTCCTGACGTAGTGATTGAAAGGTAGTAAATGCTGTGGACAGGTCCGGCAAATCCCGAAGACATTTAGCCAGTACAATGGCATCTTCGAGCGCTAATGAAGCGCCTTGCCCAATGTGAGGGGCGGTTGCATGAGCTGCATCACCAAGTAAACACACGCGGCCTTTATGCCATTTTTTTAGGAATGGAATGTCGTAAACTGGATAAATCTCGATTTTATGTGCCGACTTTATGATGTCGGCTATAGGCGCTGGATCGTTTTGATGAAGTGCTAGAAGTTTCGATTTAAGTTGAGCTAATTCCAGCCCTGATAATTCATTACGTTCCGGTTCTTTTTCCTGCGAAATATTATTGAACCACCAGACATCGCCCGTATTAGAAACGGCGTAGGCGAAGAATGCTCTTTCTCCAAAAGTCATCCGAATAGAACCGTATAAATCGTTTACATTTTCCAGTTTGGTGAAACCACCGGTCGATAATAATCCTGTATAAGCTAATGCAGGCGCGTTGGGAAAAATAGCGTTACGTGTGGCCGAATGAATACCATCGCAACCAATAATAAAATCTGCCGAAACACTTGTACCATCATCGAAAAAAACTGTGGCGGCTTTATCCGTTTGCGTAATGTATGTCAACTTTTTTCCAAACTCAATCTGAATGCCGTTTTCAATCGCAACCTGACGAATTTTTTGATTGAGCAAACCGCGTTTTAATTGAACCGTTTCTGCACCATATAATTCCTGTTGATTTGCGTTATCGATTTCACCAATGCTCTTGTTTTTTGCATTGTAAAAAGTCATTTTCCCCGGCGTAAACTCCGTTAAAATATCGTCTAACGGCATAAATTCCTTTAGTACATTCAGACCGTTCGGTGAAATGCCCAGAAAAGCACCTGCATCATCGCGGTGGGCTGACTTTGCCTCATAAATAATTGCTTCAAAACCTATTTTTTTTAAGAATAGAGCCAGCACCGGGCCTGAGATGCCACAACCAATAATAAGCGCCTTCTGATGGGTCATGATACGTACTGACGTAGTATAATGGTGGACTTGAACGTGCTGTTTTCCAGTTAATTACCGGCCGATAAGCTTTTGATATTCTTCTTCAATCAGGCTACGTTCACTACCGCGCTGATAAACGTGGAAGTAGTGAGAAGCCAGACCAATACCCCAGCCAAAAAGCGCAAAAACGGGCCAGGGGAAAATGACGTCTGAATCGTCGGGTCGGAGTGCGAAAGTCGTGGTCGCCCAGATGAGCCAGAGCCCTGCATTCACAATCAGGTAAGTACGCAAATGCATTTTGAAGCCGACCCGGGCTTTGGCTTGTTTCCAGAGATAAGGATCGCGGTTCGGAGTTGTTTGTGACGTTGCCATCTTGTTGAAAGTTGTTTAGTTTAGATTATCGTTTTTGCCTTTGGAATAAACTTGTCGAAGAATTTGGTCTTGTTTCGGTTGATGAGATAGCTTCCCAGAAAAGCGGTCAGACTGGTGGCTACGACCACAACTGGCCAGAACTGTTTCATCGGGAAAAGTCGTACGAGGGTTTCGGCCCAGAATGCAGCATATAACCCGACAACTGACCAGTTCATAAAATAATAGTGGTAATAGAACCAGCCCGGTACGTAGCGCCGGAAAACGATGGGCAGCATACCGCCGATAATTGTTAGGCCGCTGAACAGTGCCGCTACGTGAAAAGGCCCAAATTTGCCAAACAGATTATAGAGCATAAACGCTGTTACGTTCATCAGAATCATTGCCACTACGTATCCATAGCCTATCCGCTTGTGAACTTGAGTTCCTTTAGGTATCAGCAAAATACAAGTTCCAAGCACTAAAGCTGCTACAGCAGCGTAGAGATGAATGGCACCAGCGGGCGAGTGAATCAGGTCAGCTAACATCGGTTTGAGCGGGTTTGTGAAGTAAAGATAGAGGGGCACTTTGCGCAGGCATCGGCCTATCCGACCAATTCCCTAACTTGCGGAGTAAATGACCATTTTTTTATGACCAACACCGAAATTGTTGACCTGCTCGAACTGACGGGTCGTCTGATGGAACTCCACGACCGAGACGCTTTTAAAACCCGTTCCTATCAGACAGCTGCCTTTAATCTGGATAAATCAACGGCTGATTTAGCCAATCTGCCGGTTGAGGAACTGATTAAATTACAGGGTGTTGGAAAATCCGTAGCACAGAAAATCCGCGAGATTGCCGACACCGGTCGCCTGACCGAACTCGATGAATTGCTGGCACAAACGCCCGAAGGTGTACTGGATATGTTTCGGATTAAAGGGCTGGGCGTCAAGAAAATACGAACGCTCTGGCGCGAGCTGGGTATCGATAATCTTGGGGAACTGCAACGGGCGGGCGAAAATGGTGAAATTGCCAAAATCAAGGGATTTGGTGGAAGTACACAGGAGAAAATTCTGGCAGCGCTGGAGTTTTTGCAGGAACAGCAGGGTAAAGTCCGCATGGATAAGGCTGCCATGATTGCCAACCTGCTACAGGAAGAACTCGCCAAGCATTTCGACCGGGTTGAGATTAGCGGTCAGGTGCGTCGGAAGGCGCAGGAGGTCGATAGGATACAACTGCTCGTGCAAACCAGTGACCCGCTATCGGCCATGCTCAATCTGAATAACTTGCCAACGTTGACGCAAAACGAGGCCGAATCATCGCCCTTTATCTGGCGAGGCCGGTTTATGAATTTCGACGTTGAGGTGGAGTTACGACTTTATCCGGCTGAGCAAATGAACCGACAACTGTTTATTCAAACGGCGGCCGAACCGCATTTGCAACAGGTAGGCAACGGCGGAGCGTCGTTATTGGAGGTTGCCTATACGAGTGTTGTTTCTGAACTGGCTGAAGGAGCAACTGAGGACGTAGAACAGGCCATTTACGCGCGGGCTGGTTTGCCATATATCGTACCGGAAATGCGTGAAGACGATTTCGCGTTTCGCTGGGCCAGCCGTCACCAGACCGATGAGCTGGTTACCTGGAATGATTTGCGCGGTACGTTGCATAACCACAGTACGTGGTCGGATGGTAAACAATCGGTTGCTGATATGGCTGCTTATTGCCAGGAATTGGGGCTTACGTATTTCGGTATTGCCGACCACTCGAAAACCGCTACGTATGCCAATGGCCTTGACGTAGAACGGGTTCAGCAACAGCAGGTTGAAATTGATAAACTAAACGAAGGTTTCGGTACTACGTTCCGCATTTTCAAAGGTATCGAATCTGACATTCTGGGCGATGGTTCGCTGGATTACGACGACGCTACGTTGGCTACTTTCGACTACGTAGTGGCGTCGGTTCACCAAACGCTAACCATGTCGCTCGAAAAGGCGACGACGCGTTTACTACGTGCCATCGAAAATCCATACACAACCATTCTGGGGCACCCAACGGGGCGGTTGTTGCTGGCGCGTGAAGGTTACCCCATCGATCATCGCGCCATTATCGATGCCTGTGCCGAACACAACGTAGTGATTGAAATCAACGCCAGCCCCTATCGACTCGACATTGACTGGCGCTGGATTGATTACGCTATGCAGCAGGGCGTTAAACTAAGCATAAACCCCGACGCCCACGACCTGGCTGGCCTGCTCGATATGCATTACGGCGTTGCCATCGGACGTAAAGGCGGCCTTACAAAAGCCATGACATTCAATACGTTGACGCTCGAGGAAATGACAACGTTTCTGCAACAACGGCGGGAACGGTTGCGTACAGCAAGTTGAAAGGCAGTAATTGTTGGTAAATGGTCTGCTGAGTAGGGTAAATTAAATAACGTAGCACGTTTAATAATAGGGCATTTGGTCCGAATCCGTAACGAATCAGTATGTTGATGAGCGGTCTGGCTTTGGTCTAAAGCTACCCAACATATTTTCCTTTACTTGACAATTTCCGGCGGCTTCCTAAACCCGTTTCTATGCGTTTATTGTGTGTACTGCTTTTGTCGATTTGCTTACTCAACGAAGGGAAAACTCAACCGGTAACCAAGCCGAAAACGTCTGTTAATACGTTCTCGGCAACGGGTTATGTTCGGGATGCTAAAACCGGCAAACCTATCCAGGGCGTTAATATTGTCGTGCTAAACGTATCGAAAGGATACGTAACGGCGAAAGACGGTTTTTATGTAATACAACTCCAGCCCGGCGATTATATTCTGCGGTTCACGCACGTTGGTTACCGCCCCCGCCAGGATACTATTTCTCTCCAGAAAACGCTTTTTCGGGAAATTGTGATGGAAGATGACTCGAAAGACCTGGAAGAGGTTATCGTCACCAGCGAAGCACCCGACCGGAACGTAAAGAAAGTTGAAATCGGCGTGTCGCAGCTAACGATACGTAGCATTCGACGCATTCCGCCCCTGATGGGCGAAATCGACATTGTTCGTAGTCTGTTATTACTGCCCGGTGTTACTACGGTTGGTGAAGGCGCGCCGGGATTCAACGTTCGGGGGGGTAGTGCCGACCAGAACCTGATTCTGTTCGATGATGCACCTGTCTTCAATTCGAGCCACCTGATGGGCTTCTTTTCGGTATTCAATCCTGACGTAGTACGCGACGTAACACTGAATCGTGGGGGTGTTTCTCCTGCTTTTGGGGGGCGGGCTTCGTCGGTACTGGATGTGAAAATCAAAGAACCCGATGCGCAGAAATGGGGTGTTAACGGCGGTATTGGCATCATTTCGAGCCGGTTGGGTGTTGAAGGACCAATTATCAAAAATAAGCTGTCGTTTCTGGCGGCTGCCCGCGTTTCGTTCAATGATTTTTTGTTTACGCTGGCCCCACCCAACCTGAAAGATACGAAAGCAAACTTTTACGACGTAACGACTAAACTGAAATATCAGCCTAACGAAAAGCATACCATTACGTTTACTGGCTACCGTAGCACCGATGTTTTTAAACTGGCATCAGATTCACTTTCAGGGCAGGAAATAAATGCTTCATCGACGCAGTTCAATTACCAGACCACAACTGCTTCGTTCCGTTGGAACTACTTCATGAGCAAGACGTTGAATCTGGCTACGGCAGCTGTTTTGAGTCAATATCAGGCCGATTTGTCGTCGCCCGATTCAGCGAATGCGTTTAACCTGAAGTCGGCGGTCTGGCATCGGCAGCTTAAAACTGACCTGACGTTTACGCCCAGCGAAACACATCAGTGGCAGGCCGGGTTGAGTTTTATCGATTACTACGTTCAGCCCAATACCCGCATTCCCGGCCCTATTTCGAATGTACTGCCGATTGATCTGGCTCGTGAACGTGCTTACGAACTGGCGGCTTACGTGCAGGACGAGTGGAAAGTGAATGCGAACGTAGCGGTTATCGCTGGATTACGTTATTCAGCCCTGTTGAATCGTGGACCGGCTACAGTACGTTCTTATTCCGAAAATTCGCCCAAGCAGGACGAAACGGTGGTATCGACAAAAACCTACGACGCCGGTAAGATTTATAACTCGATGGGTGGACTGGAGCCTCGCCTGGCGATACGTTGGTCGTTGGGAGAAGGACAGTCGGTGAAGGCCGGCTATAGTCGATTACGCCAATATATTCAGCAGGTTACGAATACTACAGCAGCTTTGCCCACCTCGCGCTGGCACCTGAGCGATACGTATACCAAACCCGTTATTGCCGACCAGTGGGCGCTGGGTTATTTCCGGAATACGGCCAATAATGATATCGAAGCGTCGGGTGAAGTGTATTATAAAACCCTTACCAATGCCATTGATTACCGGGATGGAGCTGAATTGCAATTGGCTCAGACGGTTGAAACCCAGATTGTTCAGGGAAGCGGGCAGGCGTATGGTTTTGAGGGATTGTTCCGTAAAAACAAAGGTCGGTGGACTGGTTTTGTGAGTTACACCTTCGCCCGAACGTTCCTAACCATGACGAGTCCGTATGCCGATGAACGTGTCAATAACGGAAACCCGTACCCGGCCAACTATGATAAACCGCATACGATGAACATTCTGGCGACGTACCGGCCGACTACCTGGTTTAGCCTGTCGCTGAATTTTACGTATAGCACCGGCCGGCCAACCACGCAGCCGTCGGCTATTGCCCGAATAGGAGGGATACGTATTCCGATTTACCTCGACCGAAATCAGCAGCGGGTTCCGGATTATCATCGACTCGATTTTTCGATGACGTTTGAACAGAATCCGCTCAAGAAAAAACGAAACCAGAGCAGTTGGGTATTCTCGGTTTATAACGTGTACGCTCACAAAAATGCCTACTCAATTTTTTATAAACTGAGTCCGGCGTCGCTGGCTGATGCGTATAAACTTTCAATTTTTGGAACGGCTTTCCCGTCGCTGACCTATAATTTTAAATTCTGATGAAACGTCGCGCACTGGCCTATACTCCACTTCTTTTGTTTATTTTTCTGATGGTTGCCTGCGTAACGGAGTTTCAGCCCGATGCCGTCAGCATTCCCCCATCGCTGATTGTAGAAGGGCAGATTACCGATCAGCCTGGACCTTACTCTGTTAAGCTTACCCGATCAGCAGATTATTCGTACACCAGTCTAAATCTGCTCGAAACTGGCGCTACGGTCACGATCGAAGATAACCTCGGCAATCGCGAAACGTTAAAGGAAACGACGGCTGGTGGCGGGATTTATCAGACCAGCGCTACAGGCATCCGGGGTGTAGTGGGCCGAAGCTACAAGTTGACCATTCAGACGAAAGCTGGAAAAAAGTATGAATCAGAACCAGAAGTATTGCCCCCTAGTGTGCCCATTCAGAAACTATATTATGAGTATACAAAAGAAGCGGGTGTGATAAATACGGCAAAAAGCCAGGGTTGGAATGTATACATTGACGCTAAAGACCCTGAAACAACGGGGAATTATTATCGCTGGGACTGGGTAAGTTATGAATTTACGGCTGTCTGCTATCAGCGAGAGCTACCTAATGGAACCCTGACGGGCCTGGGATGTTGCTCGAACTGCTGGAATATAAACCGCTGCTATACATGCATCAATGTCACTTCCGATGTGAACGTCAACGGAAATGCCATTGGCCGACAGTTTATCATGCGCGTACCGTATAAATCTAAAGGACGCTACTACCTCGAAGTGCAACAGCAATCGATCAGTAAAGGCGCTTACGAATTCTGGAAAAGTGTGAAAGGACTGGTCAATAATACGGGCGGACTTTTCGATACGGCACCAGCAACGGTACGTGGTAACTTACGCTGTACAAATGACCCCGCAACTGCCGTTTATGGTTACTTTGGCGCAACGGGCCTTTCCGAACAATACATCAATGTTGACCGAAGCGACGGAGAAGGCGTTCCAGACTTAGATCCGATTGTAAACATACCACAACCTTCCGCTTGTGTAGTCTGTGAAAATAGCATTTATCGGACGCCGAATCAACCACGCTGGTGGCAGTTTTAAGGTCGATTTTTAGGCTGAAAATTGCTTTTTGAGATTGATAATAAATAAAATAAATTTGTGTAAATGCCAACAACATGACGCGCCCCGTTAAAATAGCAGTGTTACAATTCACGTCTATTGGCGACGTAGTGTTAACGACTCCCGTCATTCGTTGCTTAAAAGAGCAAATTCCAACGGCTGAGATTCATTTCTGTACAGCACGTGCTTTTCAGCCAATTATCGATAATAATCCATACCTAACAGGACGCCATTACCTCGATGGTAGTTTATTGACGTTTATCCGTCAACTCCGGGTCGAGCAGTTCGATTACGTTGTCGATTTACAAAACACGTTTATTACCGGGTTTATCAGAGTCGCGCTGGGATGTCGTTCCTATAGTGTTGAAAAACAGACGCTACGTCAATGGCTCTACGTTCGCTGCAAAGTGAATGCCATGCCGAATCAACACGTAGTAGATCGGTATTTTGCGGCCGTGCATCCGCTGGGTGTTGAAAACGACGGTATGGG
The DNA here is from genome assembly GCF_014699005.1 of Spirosoma profusum. Classification (GTDB taxonomy): domain Bacteria; phylum Bacteroidota; class Bacteroidia; order Cytophagales; family Spirosomataceae; genus Spirosoma; species Spirosoma profusum. The sequence continues at coordinate 85,627 of NZ_JACWZY010000020.1, read as the reverse complement.
TCTGGATTACTTCATACCGTACAAAGACGAGGTAGAAACAGACTGGCTCCCCGCAACTCATCAGCATGATTTTGTAGCGTACGTCATTGGTGGACAAAGTTTTACGAGACGAATGCCCGTTATGCGGATGATCGAACTTTGCCTGAAAATCAATTATCCGATTGTGCTGGTAGGCGATAAAAACGACCGGCTGGCGGGCGATGAAATTGTACGGGCTATTGGAGAGCGATACGTTTATAATGCCTGTGGACATTATAATCTGAATCAATCGGCATCAATACTGCAACAAGCGCGCGTTGTGTTCAGCCATGATACTGGTTTGATGCACATTGCGGCTGCTTTTGGCAAAAAAGTGTACTCAATTTGGGGTAGCTCTAGTCCGCAACTTGGGTTCTACCCCTACAAAACCCCACACGTTCGGCTCGAAACCCCCAGTCTGGCTTGTCGCCCCTGTTCGGCAACAGGTTTCGGAAATTGCCCCATGAAGCACTTTAAATGTATGAACAACCTACCGTTCGATTTTGACGTGAAAGAATTGCGGACAAAAAAGAAGAATTTTGAATGATACTCAGTCAATTAGCTCATCAAGGAAAAAATTCTTGCTGAAAAGTGGTGACGAATGTGGATGTGCATCGTAAAAAGGGGTGAGTGGCAGATGCGCTCAACTTTTGGAAATAAGCAATTTGACGTATGTACCTGGAACAACGCGTACAACAGTTAGATGTCCTGGCTGCTGACCAGGGCAAACAATCGGAATCGATTGCGAAAGCAGTGGCTGAACTAACTGTGGATACACAACAGGGTTTTCGTGAAATCAAACAGGAGCAGGCTGCAATGCGCCAGGAACTTACCCGACTGGCTGATGCATCCGATGCCACCAACGAACGCCTGAACCAGCTTAACCGAAAAGTTGATATTGGTTTTGAACAAGTCGATGCTCGCTTCGACCAGCTTGAATCAAGTCAGCATGAAATGCGTGAGGATATGAACGTGATGAAACAGGATATTGCTGGACTGAAAACAGGTCAGGAATTAATTCTGCAGATTCTACGGGAAAAACTTAATTAATCCCTGGCTAGCATCTGTTCTACACGTTCCGCTACGTTCTCCACGGAAATATCGTATAAACAGGCCAAATCGCCCCGCCAACAGGGTTTATTGCCGAAAACTGAACACGGGCGACAGGTCAATACGTCGGCAGATATCTGGAGAATAGCTTCTTCGTCCTGTCCCCACGGTCCGAAACCGGCGTCAGGGTGCGTCGCTCCCCAAATAGAAAGGACTGGTACGCCACTTAGCGCGCCTAGGTGCATATTTCCAGAATCCATGCAAACCATACCCTTGAGTCGACGTAGCAGTAACAGCTCCGCCGACAGTGAAAGTTGACCCGCCACCAGAATTGCCTGCGGAAATTGCTGCCGGAGGGTTTCCAGTTGCGCAATTTCGGAAGCTCCACCACCGAACAGAAAAATAGCAAGTGGCTGGCGACGTACTAATTCCTCCAGAAGCGGCTCAAATCGCTCGAAAGGCCACATTTTCTGACGATGCTGCGCAAACGGCGCTATGCCTAACCACGGTACGTTGCTTGGAATCGATTGAATATCCAGAAAATGTTGAAGTTCCTCTTCTGCTGAATAAAAAGCTGGAAACTGAAAGGGGCGCGGAGGTTGAAGCGAAAATCCAGCTTTTTCGAAAGTCTGAACGTAGCGGTCTACCGTGTGGGGCAGTTGACGGCGAATTTTATTCTCCTTTCGAGTTAAGGCTTTTTTTTCGGAACGCCCTTTGTCAATCGTTACCGACCTAACACCGACTAACCGAAACAAGCTTTTCAGTACGACGGTACGTAGGTTTTGATGAACATCAACAACTATTGCATACGCACTTTTCCGCTGCAATTCCCTAAATAAACGTACCAACCCTGCAAAGCCTTTATGCCGTCCCGTAAAATCGGCTCCGACGACAGTGACAGTAGGAAATCCTTCAAAAAAAACTCCAAATCTCGACCGTGTTACCAACGTAATAGGAGTCTCTGGATAACGTTGCGTAAATGCCTGTACGACAGGCGCCAGTAGCGCTACGTCGCCCATGGCCGAAAAGCGAAGAAGGAGAATACTTTTTTTCAATGTATAAAATAGGATGTATGATGTAGGAAATATGTTGATTAGTTACACATCATATTTCCTACATCATACACCATAGGTAATTACTGTTTCTGACTATAAAGCACCGGATTTAGCGTCGGGTCGTTATACATTTTCATCTGCCGGTACACTTTCACGTACCGGTCACCGTTTTGAATGTCTTCATGGAGTTCATCAAAACAGCGGGCCAGATCACTTTCCTGCTCGAGTAGTAGGTCGAGTTTCTGACTGGCCTTCTGCCGATGTTCGTCCGACACTGCCGGGCGATTTACCTGCTCACGAAAGTGGTAAATTTTGAGCTGAAGGATCGACATTCGGTCAAGTAGCCAGGCGGGTGTTTCCGAATTCATACGGGCTTCCGGCTTGGTTGTGATACCAGTAAATAAATCAGCAAACCAACTGTCGATCAACTCCACCGTATCCGTCCGGTCCTGATTCGACTGGTCAATACGACGTTTAACGGCAACTAGTTCATCGGGGCTAATAGTTGGGCTGCGGATGATGTCTTCCAGGTGCCACTGGACCGTATCAATCCAGTTTTTCTGATATAGTAAAAACGCGATTCCGTTAGGCGAATAAGGATTTTTTATGGGCGTATCGACATGATCGGTCAGGTGATAATCCTGAATGCTCTGGCGAAAGATGTCGTTGGCAAACGTAGCGTTCATAAGCTGTGAATGGACTGCAAAGATACGGATTTTCAGCAGGAATACCGGGAGCGGCTGACAATGTGCGCGTAGAGACTATGGCCCGAAATGTCCGGTGACTGGCTCTTCTATACTTAAATTGCTACGTATTTTTACAACCAGATTTTACAGGTCAATGGCACGTACTATTCAGGCAATTTTTGTCTTACCCCCATACGTACACGTTCTGGATCTGACCGGACCGATTCAGGTTTTTTACGAAGCCGCTGAATATGGAGCTCCTTATCAGCTAACGTATTGCTCGTTTCAGGGGCCAGTTACCAGTTCGGCAGGTCTGGGATTTAGCAACGTATTGCCTTATAATGAGGTGAAAACACAACCCGGAGATTACATATTCTTGCCGGGTATGGACATGGCATACATTCGGTCAGCAGCGTTTAAGAACGCAACTGGTTTCTTTGAATGGCTTCGGCAAAAACATGCACAAGGTGTCTATCTATGTTCGATTTGCACCGGGGCATTTACCTTAGCTCAGGCTGGTCTGTTAGATGGCCGGAAATGTACGACGCACTGGAAACGGATCGAGGAGCTTCAGTTAACATACACCCGGTTGATGGCCCAACATGACCGATTGTTTGTTAAAGAAGGTAGCATCTACACCAGTGCCGGTATAACTGCCGGTATTGATCTCAGTTTATCCATTCTGGAAGAGCAGCAGGGGCCGTTGTTTGCGACAAAGATTGCTCGTGAACTAGTCGTTTATTTTCGTCGAGGGGGCGAGCATTCACAGCAAAGCGTTTACCTCGATTACCGAAATCATATGAATGTAGCCATTCATCAGATGCAGGACTGGCTGATCGCTAATCTGGAAGCCAATGCAACCCTGGACGATTTGGCTGAAATTGCGAACATGAGTACCCGTAACCTGACGCGTACGTTTCGAAAAGAGACAGGAACGACCATTCATGAGTATACAACCCGGCTGCGGCTGGAACTGGCTCGAACCCTGCAACATAATCCGGGTATGACGATGGAAGCCATAGCCGCAAAATGTGGTTTTCAGGATGCTCGGCAACTTCGTCGAATCTGGAAAAAATCAAGTGCCCGAACAACTGCTAAACAATTATCCTCCTGACAAATCTGCTTATGAATGCTGTAACTGATTATATCCGCTGTTGGCTATTAACTTGCCTGCTGGTCGTCTCCTTTGTTCGCGTCGAGGCCCAGAAAGTGGCTCAAAAAGAAGACCTAATGGCTTATTACTGTGAACCTTGTGGTAGTGATTGTGATTTTGAGCGTCACGACAAACCAGGTGTTTGTAAACACTGTGGTATGCAATTCATTAAACGTAGTATTTCGCTTATGGACTCTTTGCAAAAAGCACAAAAAACTGGAAAACGGAACGTAGCAATATTCATTCACGATGGCGTTGAAATACTGGATTTTTCTGGTCCCAGCGAAGTCTTTGCGTCTACTCAGGGTTTCAATGTTTATACAGTTTCGCTTTCCAAAGAACCTATTACGAGTCAGGGATTTATTAAAATTATACCGAACTACAGCCTTGCCGACTGTCCAAAACCGGATATTGTCGTGTTGCCAGGTGGGCAAACTGGCCCTTTCCTAAAAAACGAAACGCTCATCAACTGGATAAAATCATGTGCTCAGGAAGCTGAAATCATGCTGTCTGTTTGCACAGGAGCTGGCCTGTTAGCTAAAGCGGGTTTGTTAGATGGCAAACAGGCCACTACGTTTCATAACTACATCGAACCCTTGCAAAAGGCAACACCGAACGCTAAAATTTTACGCGATACGCGCTTTGTCGACAACGGTCAGATCATTACGACGGCCGGTGTCTCGGCGGGAATCGATGGCGCATTGCATGTTGTGGCAAAACTTAAAGGGCTTGACGTAGCTACGAAAACGGCCCGTTATATGGAGTACGATAAATGGAAACCCAACGAAGGTTTGGTTGTTGATCAGCCAGCTAATACTACCGGCCGCCGGTGATGTCGATAAACGTACCGGTGGCGTAAGAAGCCTCGTCGGAAAGGAGCCAGAGAATGGCGTTTGCGACTTCTTCGGGCTGGCCACCACGTTTCATCGGTACCGAATCTTTAATACGGTCGACTCGGCCCGGCTCGCCACCGCTGGCGTGAATAGCTGTGTAAATAAATCCCGGACGAACGCAGTTTACCCGAATTCCCTCGTCCGCAACTTCTTTGGAAACGCCTATAGTCAACGTATCAATGGCTCCTTTGGAAGCCGCATAATCGACGTATTCTCCCGGTGAACCCGTGCGGGCGGCTACCGACGATACGTTGACGATAGCTCCCCCAAAGCCACCATGACGGGTAGACATTCGGCGTATGGCTTCGCGGGTGCACAGGAAACAACTAATAATGTTCGTGGTAAAAATCCGCTGTAGACGCTCCGCCGTGATGTCTTCGACTCGGGTCTGTGTTTCTAAAACCCCGACATTATTGACCAGCGCCTGCAATGGGCCGTGCTGATCGATGTCCTTAAACAACGTAACGACATCCGTTTCAAAAGAAACGTCAGCCTGATAGGCAAACGCTTTACCACCCTGTTGATTGATCTGGTCGACGATGCTAAAAGCCGCTGTACTATTCTGTACGTAGTTTATACAAACCTGATACCCTCGCTTAGCCGCAAGCAATGCCGTAGCCGCTCCAATTCCCCGGCTGCCACCGGTTATTAGTATTGTTTTTTCCATGATCCAGTTTACAAAGTTTCCCACACCTGAAAGGATTCGCCAGCACTAAATTCCGACCGATCAGCGGGCAATTCCATAAATGCGTTGGCCGCCAGAAGATTAGCGAAATCGGCTGAGCCAGAACCAGGGAGTGGGTGAGCGGTGGTCTGACCGTTAGGTTCGGAGGTAAGACGTACTGACAGAAAATACGTAACAGGCGGCCGGAACGTAACTGGTTCAGCCAATTGGGCATAACGTAGTGGGGCAGGAGTCAGGCCAAGCGATGCACGCAGGTATGGCAATACGTAGCGATAGGCGCACAAAATAGTCGAAACCGGATTGCCGGGAAGCGCAAAGACTGCTTTTTCAGGCGTTGTTCCGAACCAGAGCGGTTTGCCCGGACGTTGCTCAATCTTGTGAAAATGCTTCTGCACGCCAAGACTAGCCAGTACATCGGGAACAAAATCAGCTTTCCCGGCCGAAACGCCACCACTTAAAATGAGCATATCGTGATCGGCCAGCAACGTAGCCAATCGCTCGGTCAGGATAGCTTCATCGTCGACGATATGGTGCAGGGATGCCTGAATGCCCAGCGACGCCAGAGCCGCTCGAAGCATATACGTATTGGATCGGCGAATCTGATAGGGAAGGGGCGTATCTCCAATGTCGACGAGTTCATCGCCGGTGGAAATCAGTGCGATACGTGGTAATGCCGTTACCATTACGTTCACCTGTCCAACCGAAGCCGCTACCGCCAGTTCAGAAGGTCCCAGGTACGTACCGACAGGAAGTAATTCATCACCTGCCCGGCGGTCAGTGGCTTGATTATGAATATGTTGCCCAGGTTCTACGTCCTCAATCATAACACTGGCTACACCATCTGTGATACGTATATCCTCGTACCGAATTACCGTATCGACGCCTATTGGCAACATCGCCCCCGTCATCACTTCAAGGCACGTATCGGGCTCCTGAAGTGTATGCTGAGGCTGACCGGCCCGTTGTATACCAACCACCCGAAATTGTCGTTTCCTGGCTTTATAGTCAGCAAAGCGAATGGCAATCCCATCCATCGCTACCCGGTCAAACGGCGGAAAATCGCGATCGGCAGATACGGGTTCACGTAACACCCGACCCTGCGCATCGATGAGCGAAATGGTTTTATCCGGTAACGAAAGCAGATTTTGCTGAGTGATGGAGAAGGCTTCGGCAACAGAAAGCATGATATGAATGATGAATTATGAATGATAAATGATGAATTTTGAACTTAAAGTCGCAATCTATTTATCATCGATCAATTATGCCTTCTTTTTCTCATCTCAACGCAGACGGAAACCCCTCCATGGTCGATGTGGGTGCCAAAGCCGCCACCCGCCGAACTGCCCGCGCTCGAACGGTGGTCGCTCTGGGGCCTGACATTATGCAGCATCTCAGCGGCTCAGATATCAACACCAAAAAAGGACCGGTATTTCAGACAGCTATCATTGCGGGCACAATGGCTGCCAAACGTACCGACGATTTAATTCCGCTCTGTCATTCGCTGGGACTGGATAACTGCCAGATTACCATCACAACCGACGGCGCCGACGCCATCGTAGACTGCCTTGTTTCGACCGAAGGAAAAACCGGTGTTGAGATGGAAGCTTTGGTAGGCGCATCGGTGGCGGCTTTGACGATTTACGATATGTGTAAAGCGTTTTCGCACGACATCGTGATTAAAGAGACGAAACTCATGGAAAAAACGGGTGGTAAACGGGATTTTCGACGCGATGTCTAAACTCAATGGACTGGTACTAGCAGGCGGACGTAGCACTCGTATGGGTGAGGATAAATCGTTGCTACGTTATCACGAAAAGCCTCAGCGCGAACATCTTACAGAATTGCTACGTCCTTATTGTAGCGTTGTGTTTTGGTCGATCAACGCGGTGCAAGCTATCGATTTAGCTGATTCCAACCAACTACGTATTGTTGATACGTTCGAAGTGAACAGTCCACTCAATGGCATCCTGTCAGCTTTTCAGTATGATGCTGAAGCGGCCTGGTTCGTGGTTGCCTGCGATATGCCCCTGCTCACGGTTCAATCGCTCGACGCTCTGGTAAAGGGGCGAAATCCGGCGAAACTAGCAACAGTTTTTTACGATTCTGACGGCCAATTACCTGAACCTCTGCTAGGAATATACGAACCCGCTATCGGGCCGATTCTGCAACAGGCCGTCGCTGATGGACTTCATTCTCCGCGTCAGATTCTGCAACAGAACGACATTCAGTTATTGACCGTACCCGATGTTCAGGAATTAATCAACATCAACGACCCCATCGCCAGAGCCCAACTGGGTTTTTAAACCATTGATCGAACGTAGCGTTTTGATTAGTAGAACTGAAGCGGACAAGATGCTGGAGCGCCAGTCCGGTGGAACGTCAGTCCAGCTGTGTTACGTCAAAATAGACCACAAATGACTCCATTTAGAAAACTGTTGCTGGCCGCTGGAACGTTTTTTCTTGGGAATGCCGCTCAGGCCCAACGTAGTACGACGTCAACCGAACTCCAGGATTTCAGCATGCAACGTATCCGGCATCAGAAAACCATCGGTCTGACGCTGGGCAGTTTTGCCCTTGCCAACATCGCGGTCGGAAGTATCGCTGCCAGTCAGACCTCGGGCGAGACGAAATACGTTCACCGAATGAACGTCTACTGGAATCTGGTCAATTTGGGTATTGCCGGGGCTGGGTTGCTGGGTACGCGAAAACGAAATCCTGCTGCTGAAACCTTGGCGGAAGCTGTTCGTCAACACGAGAATATGAAGCAGATATTGCTCATAAACGCGGGACTGGATGTTGCCTACGTAGCAGGAGGAGCGTATCTGCGGGAGCGGGCCGTCAGTCGCCCTGACAACGCCGATCAACTGCGCGGTTACGGTACGTCTATTATGGCACAGGGGGCGTTTCTGCTGGTGTTCGATGTCGTTAATTATCTCATTTTCAAGAACCGGGGCGATAAACAGGAACGGCTACTGCTCTCGGCCACTACGTCGGGTGTGGGCGTTACGTTGCCTATTCGATGATCAGCTATGAACACAAAAAAATCCCGATAAGCCAAAGCTATCGGGATGAGAAGTGATTCGTTTTAGGACGTAGTTAGGCCGCTACTACCAGGCTACGCCGAAAGGGTTGGGCTGCTTTGTCCGTAGCGGTGGCTTTAAGCTTTTTGTGGTAGAAAAAATACGATGCAAAACCCAACGCAACGAAGATAAAAATTGGCGCCCAATTGCTGACATCTTTACCACTATTTGCGACGGAATACGTAGCACCCAATAAGTCGAACATAAGGCCAGCATACGCCCACTCTTTAAGACGAGGAAACCCAGGTACCAGAATAGCCACCGACCCCAGCAACTTGGCCCACCCCAGAAAGGGAATGATGTAAGTAGGATAGCCCATTTCGCTGAAACCCTGCACCGAAATAGGGTTGACCATAATGTTGGGAATGGCCGAACCTGTCATAACAAAGGCAAATAAACCAGTTAAAATCCAGTACGTTACGTTTACTTTTTTCGACGCTTTAGGGGTTGCGGTTAACGAATGAATGTGTGCCATGTCAGTAGTAGTTGTTTGTTTGATTATGTATCAAATTTACCGCTTTTCGGGCTGACGGAGGGGGGCTAAAAGCGGCAATAAAGGGGTGATTTGCGACATTATTTTGATAAAATTCGACGCCTTTTTTTTACCATTCTCTACTACGTTTCTTTTGATTCTGAAAACAGCTTCAGAACCAGGATTTCAACGCGAATTGCCCGTTGCCATCAACTAACAGGGGAACTCGTTCGTTATAGGTACTACTCACTATTTCTATACAACCATAAACCAATAATTCTATGAACGTAGCGAACGAACGTAAATTAATCGAAAACATAAGCGGGTTTTTTATGAAACAACTATTGACACTGACTTTTATTCTAGTGGCCTTCTGTGTACAGGCGCAGAATTTTCCGATTGGCCCGCCCAAAGCACCAAACGCAGATGGAACTGTCAACTTAGGCCGAAAAGCGGATGGATTGTGGTATGAACGTAACAAAAACGGCCAGGAAACACCATTTCGAATCGATCCCAGAGCCAATACGTTACCCGTTTATCGAACGATGGCCGACGTTCAGGCCTGGACAGTAGCTGCTGACAATGCACCCTCGGTTATTAACGTATCAGATCCGGGGCGGGGCGGAATATTCGTCAGAAATGTAAACGATGCAAAAACACCCGATGATGGGGTTATGGTGCTTCGAACTAAATCGGGCGTTGTTTACGAACGTATCGTGGAATCCTTTATCAACGTGAAATGGTTCGGCGCCAAAGGTGATGGCGAAGCCGATGATCATGCTGCTCTCCAGAAGGCGCTGAACTACTGTAAAAACAAAGGCATAACCCTGTTTTTGAGCGATGGCGTATATAATACGTCTCAGCCTTTGTCTGTCACCATAAACAACAGTACGGGCCATATGTTTGCCGGGGGCCGACGACTTAATATTTTAGGGACAGGTCGGTCTAACGTAGCAATTCGGTATACCGGCTCGGCCGACATAACGGTGCTTAAAGTGGTAGGCACAGCCGACGATAATTTAAATCTTGAAGGGTTTCGTATTATTTCGGCGAATACTAATGTTCGCAAGGCAACCGGACTTGATATTCGGAACCTGTCCAATTTTACACTTAAAGAGGTAAACGTAAGCTTTTTCGATAAGGGGGTCAATCTGATCGATGCAGGTGAGGGAATTGTTGAAAAGTGCGTGTTCGATTGGAATGACAAAGGATTTTATGCAGCTCCAGCTGGCTATGGAATCGCGCCAAACGGAATTGTTTTTCTGAGTTGTGCCTTCAATAGTAACCGGGAATACGGCTGCTTAATCGAAAATGGTTGCAATAATTCCTTCATTGGCTGTCGGCTGTTGAGTAACGGGGAAGGACCTACCGGAAGAGCCATCAAACTTCAATATATTGGCTTCAATGGAGGAGTTTCGGGTATTATTCAGGGATGTTACGCTGAAAATAACCGGGGAGCAACCATAGAAATCGTGGCAGCCGCGCCGGGTGCCCATGTTCTTCAGGGTAATACGTTTAACCGGTTGGGCACAAAAGGTTCTTCGCATGTCGATATTCTATTCACCCCTTTAAATCTGGTGCATAACGATGGTAAGGTGAACGTGATTTCTATGCAGGGGAATTCGTTTATGGGTTATAGTGGCTATCCGCCCAGCTCAGCTAATCCTCGGGTCATTTGTGCACCTGGCCCCAATAACTATAACAACTGGCTGGTCGATGATAATAATTTTTACCAGTTTGATGAAGAAAAACCGGTCTACGGAGCAAATGTTCGCTTCAAAAACGAACCGTACGATACATGGGCTCATTCGCCTTCTGCGAGGGTGGCGATCAATAATGGTACGTTAAATCTGGCTAATGCGGGTTCTTACTACGTTTACATTAACAATACGGCAGGAACCATTACGGACATCGAAGGTATACCGCCTGGAAAGCAGGTCATTCTACAAGCCGATCATCCTATCGTGATTCAGCACAATGCAAAATGTATTTTGAGAAACGCTACCAACTTTACGTTTACACCCGGACAAACAATAACCTTATACCGTCAGAACCCAGTGGTGTGGCGTGAAGTCGCGCGACAGTAATCAGTTACAAATATAAATTGGCAATATCCTCTGGTTAGGCTTAATAAGGACTAGTCGGGGGATGTTGTCAATTTATACTAATTGGTAAGCATAATAAGTAGTTAAATAACCGTTTAACGGAATCTGAGAAATTAAAAATTTTGTATTTTAGTCGCTCAATCCTTAGGTACAACTACTTACGCAGATAGGCTTCTTACCGTAACATGAAGACGTATAATGTTTTGATCGTCGATGATGACGAAGACGATCAGTACCTTATCAGAACTGCTTTTGAGAGAGCTTCCAACCACTATAATCTTCAGTTTGCCACTGATGGAACGGATGTACTGGAAGGTATCGAAAGCCCTCAATTTCTTCCTGATCTGGTACTACTGGATTTAAATATGCCCATCATCAGTGGTTTCGAGGTATTGAAACACCTTAAAACATCTCCACTCTATCGCCATGTGCCCGTCGTCGTACTGACCACATCCGACAATGAAAACGACATTAATCGGGCGTATGAATTAGGGGCCAATACGTACATTGTGAAGCCAATTAACCACCGAGCGCTGGTTGATTTAGCTGAACAGATTCGTTTATATTGGTTTGGTGTAGCAAAAACGCCAACCCGACGTACCAATTAGTAGGCTATACGTCCGACAAACAGGTAAGCTTTGCAAGCGATGGTATCTATTTTTTTGAGTAATATTACTTAATATTGGTACGTATTGTTATAGGTTCTCCAGCCAATGTGATCGATTATTAAAATGAAACAGTTTAGCTTAATACTAGTTACAAAATCACTGTAAAGCAGCTGCCATTTATTATGGGTTGTCGATTGACGGCTCTTTTTCCACTGGTCTGATTGAACTTGACCCGGCCTTTTCGATAAACCCATGAAAACACTAACTAATGGGCCGATTATTTACGTGGACGATGATGAAGATGACCGGTTTTTATTTGAACGGGCAATCCGAGATTTAGCATTGCCCAATGAAATCCGTTCTTTTGCCGATGGCCTGGAGGCAAGATCGTATCTGGAAACTACCCAGGAAAAGCCACTTCTCATTCTTTGTGATATCAATATGCCTGTGATGAATGGGCTTGAATTTCGTCGACTTATCGACGCCGATGAGTACCTACGGAAAAAATCAATTCCATTTGTTTTCTATACCACAGCCGCCGGGCCCGAACTGGTAAATTTGGCTTACGAAGGAACAATTCAGGGCTTTCATGTAAAAGCTACCGAGTTTAGCGCCAATAAAGAGCAATTGAATTTAATCATAACTTATTGGAAAGCCTGTATCCACCCGAATAGTTTTTAGAGCGTATACCCATGAGCGCGGCTTTACGCGCTAACCTGGCTGATGTGAGCCGCTGTGATCTGCCATTGACCGTTTGCCATACACCATACGCGCGTGTACTGATAGTGCCCAGACGCCGGTTGATCCTGAATGCTTCCTTTTATATCCATCCCTACGAACGTAACGGCTATATCGGGCTTCAGAATCTTGATCGTTAGCGATACTCGAGTCAGCGAGTCGATGCGAAAGATATGCGTACGATGAGCGGCCAGGTCATCGGCTTTGCCTGTTAAACGACCATCGGGCCCAACAGCCTGTAAATCGTCGGCTAATAAAGCATCAAGTTCGTCGACATTGCTGCTGAGCTGAGCTTTCATTAATCGATCTTCCGCTTCCTGAATTTGCAGTAAAGGGCTCATACTACGTATTTACTGATATTTCTGACAAGAATACACCCAATTACTTATTTGTCGTTATCGGTCCAGGTTGGTATTTTGTCGGCAAAACCGATACGTTTCGACGTAGCAGTCCGACGCAGTAGTTGTAAACCCCATAAACAAAATAGGTTAGCGGTTTCATGAGGAGTTTACAGAGCTGTTTACCTTATATAGATTCAAATGCCAAACTTCATGTCTATCAACCGATTTACCCTTGGTCTACTTGTTTGCCTTACTGGGGCAGGACTTCATGCGCAACAACTCAATACGTTATCTGCTCAGGAGAAAAAAGAGGGTTGGAAACTTCTGTTTAACGGGCGCGATCTGTCCGGATGGCACAAATACAACGGTAAGGGCACCCCCTCGTCCTGGAAAGTCGAACAGGGTGTGCTTCATCTGGACGTTCCCAAAACGGCTGGCGCTACCCCCCGCGATGCTGGTGATATCGCGACCGATGCCGTTTTTTCGGGTGATTTTGAGTTTAAGGCCGAATTCAAAATCGAAAAGTACACCAATAGCGGATTCTTTTTCTTTGTAGAAGAATCGCCAAAGAATGAGAAAATTTATAGCACCGCCCTTGAGGTTCAAGTCGGGGATGATGCTTTATATCAGAAAGAAGTAGAACATCCGCATAGCTCCGGTGACCTGTTTGGCATTGCCGACGTTCGTATTCAGGAACCGCAACCACTAGGAAGCTGGAACAAAGTAGATGTTTCGCTGAAAAAGAATAAGTTGACAGTTACAATTAATGGCTACGTAGTACAGGAGCACGACGTAACTAGTGCTGACTGGAAAAAGCGTGTGGCTGCTAAATCGCAAAAAGGCATATCGTTTGCAAACGGTAAATTTGTTGGGCGAATTGGCTTACAGGATTGGAACACCAGCGTCTGGTTCCGAAATATTAAAGTGAAGAATGGATAATGATAACTGGGAAAATCAGGTAATGAATTCTCAGTATTTATTATACATTGATCATTAAACATTGTTCATTAAACATTGTTCATAAACCTTTTTTAACTTCTTTAATCCATGGGAAACCAGCCATCACGTCGTCAGTTTTTAGGAACTACGGCCTTACTTGTTTCGGGAATTGTTGCCAATAACAGCAAACTTTTTGGCGCTCCCGCTATCATCCGCAGTCTGGGTGATAAACCTAATTCGTTGCTGAAAGGCGTTCAGATTGGCGTCATTACGTACTCGTTTCGGGATATGCCCGACCAGAGCGCCGAAGCAACCCTGCAATACATTCTGGATAGCGGTATCAGCGCCATAGAACTCATGGGCGGCCCGGCTGAAACCTTTGCAGGTGCTCCTAAAAATTCGGTCAATATGCAGACCATGTTTCCGCTCATGAGAAAGCGACGCGAAAACCAGCCTCTGACTGAAGACGAACAGAAAAAGCTTGCTGAAATGGAAGCCCAGACGAAAGCGTATCGCCAAGAGATGACAAAATGGCGCACATCGGCATCAATGGCCAAGTTCGAGCAGCTCCGTAAGATGTATAATCAGGCCGGCGTAACCATTTACGGTTTCAAGCCCGACGCCTTTGGAGTAAATAGTTCCGACGCAGATATCAATTACGGTATGCAGGCTGCTAAAACGTTGGGTGCCAACCAGGTTACTGTCGAACATCCGGCCAATGACGCGCACACCCTCAAACTTGGCAAAATGGCCGAAAAACACGGGATTCGGGTTGGGTATCACGGCCACGAGCAACAAACACCGACCTTCTGGGATACCGCTTTATCACAGTCACCAGGAAACGCCATGAACTTCGATTTGGGACACTACATAGCCGCTGGCCAACCCGATCCAATTGGGCTGATTAAACAGAAGCACGACCGCATTTCCAGCATGCACATCAAAGACCGGCAGGGGCCCGCAAACGGCAAAGGAAACCTACCCTGGGGGCAAGGTGATACGCCACTCAAGGAAGTGTTGAAACTGATGAGTGAACAGAAATACACGTTCCCGGCCTCGGTCGAACTTGAATATAAGGTGCCAGAAGGTTCTACGTCAGTTGCCGAGGTGAAAAAATGCGTAAACTATTGCCGGAATATCCTAAGCTAGACGTAGCATTTCTATACAAAGAGATTGTTTTAGCGTTTGACAGAATTGCTGTTCAACGACAAGGTCTATCTGTTACGTTAGTTCGTCAACGTAACAGATAGACCTTGTCGTAACGTATTGTGTATTTCGGCAACGCCATCCGTATAATTTATTAAGGCTTCTATATCTTCAACAGAAGCGTCGGCAATGACGTTGGCTTTATAGCGAAAATTTCGGCCTGGCTCACCTTCTGCCCCAAACTCACCCGTACATACTACCTCGACTTCCGAAATAGCGATGTTACGTTTGGCGGCTTCCCGATAAATATCGTTACAGAAGCAGGTAGCCAAGGCCATTAGCAGCAACTCGCCCCCATTAACCGACGAACCATAGCCCGACGCTTTGGATGCAATCTGAACCGCTTTTGAATCGTCGTTGGTCGCCACCACCACACTGTGGTACTGATACGTGTTTCTTACAGTTGCCGATATTTCCATAAATAAATTCTGTAATAAATTTTCGAAAGAATGATTAGTTCGTAAAATTTTTAAATTACTGATATTTTTGTTCTTTGCAACGTAAAAGAAAGAACTGTGAAATATAAACGGATTCCCTTGTTCACCGCAACCGTTACGTTGCTGATTGGCTTACTCGCTTTCATCGGGCTAACGAATTTAACGCCAGTACCACCCAAACGTAGCGTACTAATTGGGTATGTGAGTGGGAACGGCTGGAAAAAATCTCAAATCGATCCGAATAAACTTACGCACATTAACTACGCTTTTGCAGTTCCTGCTCAGAACGGTGTGCTGGCCCGCATTACCACCAAAGACTCCGCTAATCTGGTGGCGTTAACATCGCTCAGAGCGATCAATAAAGACCTGAAAGTGCTTATTTCGGTAGGAGGCTGGGGTGGCTGCAAATATTTTTCCGATGCGGCTTTGACAAACGATTCCCGTCTGAAATTTGCAAATAGTGCGGTTGCATTTTTGAAAAAACATCATCTCGACGGCGTCGATATCGACTGGGAATACCCAGGTCAGATTGGGGCTGGCAATATCTTCCGCCCTGAAGACAAAGAGAATTTTACCTTGTTTCTGAAAGCCATTCGCGACCAATTAGACAAACAAGGCCAACAGGACAAGCGTACGGGCATCAATCATTACCTGCTTACGGCCGCTACCGGTGGCGATACCGCTTTTGTGAACCATACCAATCTGGGCGAAGCGCAACGCTACCTCGATTACGTCAATATTATGACCTACGATCTTTACCACGGCAACGATAAAGTGACTGGCCATCATAGTCCGCTGGCGCAGTCGAAAAAAGGGAACCAGTCACGTAACAGCTCGATGTCGGCGGTGGACGGGCATATTCGGGTGGGCGTTCCCGCCGAAAAAATTGTACTAGGTCTTCCGTTTTATGGGCGTGGCTGGACCAACGTGCGTCCCGTTGACAATGGCCTCTATCAGCCAGCAACTGGGAAGCATCTTTTCATCAGTTACGACGAATTAGTGGCGAAATACATCAACAAAAATGGCTTCGTTCGCTATTGGGACGCCGATGCCAAAGCACCGTATCTCTGGAATCCAGATTCGCGCACGTTTATTTCCTATGCTGATCCTGAATCATTTGAACCAAAACTGGCCTACGTAAAACAGAAAGGTTTAGCCGGGGTGATGTTCTGGGAATATATTTATGACCTTCATCAACCAGTGCTTCTTGATAAACTGGTCAATGGATTAGAGCAGTAATAATACTTAATATAAGTTAAGGATAAATATAAATTAACTAACTGATTTACAGTATAATGAAAACGCATAGGGCTTCGACAGGCTCAGCCTGACAAGCAGATTAATTCACAACGTTAAGTAGTCTGTCAGGCTGAGCCTGTCGAACCCCTATGCGTCAGCAATACGTTAATTAACAAGGACGTAGCACCATGAAGAACAACTATTTCCGAAAGTTCCGCCACAGTTTAGCCTTTATTCTGTCATTTCTGCCGGGTGCGCTGATGGCTCAGCAGCATTCCGAACAAAACCACGCACACTACGTAGTACCTAAAGACAGTCTGGTACGTCAGAAGCTGGCTCAATGGCAGAATATCAAATTTGGCTTGCTGATGCACTGGGGTACCTATAGCGAGTGGGGTATCGTCGAATCCTGGTCGTTATGTCCTGAAGATGAGGGCTGGTGTGTTCGTCGGGGACCGTATGCGTCCAATTGGTACGAGTACAAACGAGCGTATGAAAACCTCCAGACGACCTTCAATCCAACCAAATTCAACCCCGAACGCTGGGCAACAGCCGCCAAAGATGCGGGCATGAAATACGTAGTGTTTACGACCAAGCACCACGATGGTTTCTGCATGTTCGATACCAAACAAACCGATTATAAAATCACCGATGCTAAGACGCCTTTTTCTAAAAATCCACGTAGCAACGTAGCAAAGGAAGTGTTCACAGCCTTCCGAAATCAGAATTTTATGGTGGGGGCGTATTTTTCCAAACCCGACTGGCACGTACCGTCTTACTGGGACCCGTATTTCCCGCCCAAAGATCGGAACGTATCGTATGCGCCAAAGAAATATCCGCAGAAATGGCAGCAGTTTAAAGATTTCACGTTCAACCAGATTCAGGAGTTGATGACCGACTATGGAAAAATCGACATTCTCTGGCTGGATGGCGGCTGGGTACGTCCGGCCAGCACCATCGACTCCACCATTAGCTGGCAACGTACCATTCCCTACGATCAGGACATCGACATGGCCCGTATTGCCCAGATGGGACGTAGTAATCAGCCTGGATTACTGGTTGTGGACCGCACCGTAACGGGTGAGTTTGAAAATTACGTAACGCCC
The DNA here is from genome assembly GCF_014699005.1 of Spirosoma profusum. Classification (GTDB taxonomy): domain Bacteria; phylum Bacteroidota; class Bacteroidia; order Cytophagales; family Spirosomataceae; genus Spirosoma; species Spirosoma profusum. The sequence continues at coordinate 67,816 of NZ_JACWZY010000020.1, read as the reverse complement.
GAACAATCTATCCCCGATACGTATATGCCCATTCCGTGGGAGTCATGCATGACTATGGGTGATTCGTGGTCGTACATTCCGAAAGAGAATTTTAAATCGGCCCGAAAGCTGATTCATACCTTGGTCGACATCGTGGCTAAAAACGGAAATCTGCTACTGAACATCGCCCCTGGTCCCGATGGAGAATGGCATTCCGAAGCGTATGGGCGATTACAGGAAATAGGTGCCTGGCTACGTATTAACGGCGAATCTATTTACGATACCAAACCCGTTGCACCATATCGGCAGGAAAAGTGGGCGTATATGGGTACCGAACGTGCTACGTATCATACGTATCTGCCCGCTGAGCAGGAAATTCCCCCGACAACCATCACCCTGAACAACGTATCGACGGCCAGAAAACCGACGGTAAAACTGCTGGGTTACGCCAAAGTGCTCAAAATCACTACGTCGCCGACGGAAATACTTGTTACGTTACCCGAACAGGCCCGGCAGTGGTTAACCACGCAACCAGCCTGGGTTTTTAAAGTAGAGAAATAGGTATTCTTGATACTACGTCCGTCATCCAATCCAAGTAGTGATTAGTCTACCTGACGAATCAGAACTATTTGGGCGAAAATGAAGAAGCAAACGACGCGAACGTAAGAAAGCACTGACTCAGCAAATCAATAAGTATGTAGCATCTGGGCAACTATTGATAGAAATGTATCAGGCACAATGTAGCCTATTAAAACACAAGCTTATAGTTGTCTATACATCATTATCTTTTTCGCATAGGTTACACAGTTTGCTAAAGATGTTTATTAACGATTCGTCATAATCTAGCGCTTTCAAATCGCTTGGCCTTATCACTTGACATTTTACATTTATTACAATTGCACGTATTATATCATGTATACTTGCTCTAACATGCTCATTATTTGCTTGTAACTGCATAAATAAATCTCTAAGGTATTTTATCCGTAGAGGTTTATCATTTGTGAGGATTTCATCAAGTTCTGATAGTTTTTCAACTTTTCCTTTACCTAATAAAGCAATTAAATTAGAAACTTGCCTTTTTTGCCTCTCTTTCTCTTTCTCTTTTCTTTCAGCTTCAACATCTTCAGGGCCAATCCCATCTATAGCGTTTAGGTTTACCTGAATAGGAATTAAACTTTGCCATCCTATTTCATGCGCAATAGTCCACCATGCTTTAGCATCATCTGACAATTCTAAATAGGCTGAAACAGATTCTGCATCAATAAAAATTCCATTGAGATTCCCGGCTGTTATTTCATTTCTGTATTTTTCTTGAATTTCCTGTCTAAGCTTTTGAAGGCTCATTGATGCGTCGTCTGCTGTTTCTAAAAGCGCACTTAGCATCGCAATTTTACGGCGCAGTTCTCTTGGAGCCTCATTTTCAGCTTTGTAAGTCAATTTGTGAGATAAAGTTGCCCAGGCATGCTGCAACAGAGTACGTACTTGTATCTCAAACTTTTGTTCTTTGCACTCTCTCATCAAATGATTAAAATCCGGTATTCTATATCGCTCAGGACTTAATTGTTTTAATGTCTCAGGGCTTAATTGGACAATAAAGTGCTTTGATAGATATCCAAATTCGTTTGGCTGTAATCTTTCGAAAGTATCCTGTGTATGAGTATCATCTACGCAGAAATTCTTCCTTATAATCTCCTCTACGATATCAACATCCCGCTTATAATAAGTAATTACCCGAAACCCGACTAAATCAGTGATGTCATTGATTGGGTCTTTATAAGACTTACCAGGTCTATCTATTTTGTCAAGAAAGCTTTTTTCGTCCTTTACTCTCGACTCAACTCTTACACTGTTTTGTTGACAAAGGGCTTCTAAGAAGTCATAAACTTTCTTTTCGAGAAAAGTTAAAAAAAAACGTTGTTTCCAATATTCATTTGAATACCTTATTTGATCAGGAGTCATATTTATTGAAATTGAACGTAAAAATTAAAGTTGCGATTCAATACGTATATTCTTTAAAAGCTTACTGAGAAATTAGTTCTCTACTAGAGATTTAAGTCTGTCATTTGCTTTGCCTTAGTTAATAATTGGAGGAAGTTATTATTAAAAAGTGACTTTAAATGCTTCTATACTGCCCAATTTCCACTGATTAATAAACTTATCATACATGAATTCCTTGGGCGGTATAACTAATCATCTGCAAGTAAGTATTGCCCTAATCCAAGCATTTTTATAGCAATATCGTATGTCCAGTCAGATAAATTACGTCATCTCAGAAGTTACCTAAATAGACAAAGTTAAACAGCATCATAGTGCTTCTTAACTACTCACCGTTTATAAATACGGACTATAAAAGAACTTTTTAAACTTGAGTCGGCTCTTAAATCTAATACATATTCTTTGCATAGAGATATTATTTATTAAATTTATTTAAAAAATTTGTACATTAGCTATAACTATTGCAAAATATGTCGCTTAACTTTCCAATATATTTAGATTATAATGCTACCACACCACTAGCAGCAGAAGTTTTAGAGGCTATGATGCCGTATTTAACTTCTCAATTTGGTAATGCCTCGTCACGGACACATCTTTTCGGGTGGAAGGCTTTAGAAGCGGTCGATTTAGCCAGAATAGAAATAGCCAGTTTGATAGGGGGCTCTGAAAAAGAAATCGTATTTACATCTGGAGCAACAGAAGCTAATAATTTGGCAATAAAAGGTGTATATGAGTCATATAAAAGTAAAGGAAATCATTTTATTACATTACAGACTGAGCATAAAGCCATTCTTGATACTTTCAAACACATAGAGAGTTGGGGAGCAAAGGTAACCTATCTTAAACCGTCATCAGATGGGTTAATTACATTAGATCAAATAGAAGATGCGATACGTCCAGAAACAATTATGGCCTCTTTCATGTATGCTAATAATGAAACGGGTGTGGTCTTACCAATAAAAAAAATAGGTGATCTGTGTAGAGAAAAGGATATTCTTTTTCATACTGATGCTACACAAGCAGTAGGGAAAATTCCAATCGATGTGTCAAATGAAAATATAGATTTAATGAGCTTTTCGGGACATAAGTTTTACGGCCCTAAAGGAATCGGTTGTCTTTATGTAAATAGAAAAGAACCAGCAGTTAAACTTACGCCCCTTTTAGATGGTGGAAACCACGAGCGAGGATTTAGGTCTGGCACTCTGAATGTGCCAGGTATAGTTGGTATGGCTAAAGCATTGGGGTTAGTATTAAATGATTTATCTGATGAGAATTCGCGGCTATTAAATTTAAGAAATTCCTTTGAAAATAAAATACTGTCTTCAATAGTTGGAGCTACTTTGAATGGCCATGTACACCACAGATTAAATCATGTAAGTAATATTTCGTTTGGAGAATTAAATAGTGAATTTTTAATTCCGAATTTAGTGAAAATTGCAGTTTCTTCTGGCTCCGCCTGCACATCTGCCTCTTTAGAACCATCACATGTCCTTAAAGCAATGAATGTTTCTGATGAATCGCTTTACTCATCAATTCGTTTTAGCATGGGCCGTTATACAACATCTGATGAAATCGAGTATAGCACTAATTATATTATTGATATAGTCAACAAATTGAAAAGTTGGTAGCGTATTTTGTGAATTTTTATTTTCTTAAAAACGCATACTGGTTTTATTTAGCTTATAATAAACTCCAGATTCTTATTTATTTCTATAATTTACAAAATATATTTAATAATTGTTCTAAATTTTAGTATATAGATTTAATTTCAAGTAGTATAATTTGAGTAAAGCCAAATTTTATAAGCGACAAACACTCATGAGATATATGTTTACAGCCAAATTAAAATTCTACATGATATAAAAATACATAGCATTAAAAAAAGTCAATATATTCACTTTGTTCAAAAAAATTGCTTTCAAATATTCCATTAAAGAATACATTAATAATTTTTATTCGATTTTGGGAATAATTTTCCAGATAATATTCAGTACTAAAATTTATAGGTTCTTTACATGACTTTGGAATAAAACTTATTAATAAATCAACAGCTGTTTTGTCGACATAATTTAAAAAGGGTAAATAACCAATTGAACAACTGATAGCTGTGTTTGATTCTACTAATTTAGAAAATTCGCTTCTAGCCCGATTCCTCATTTTTTGCTCTCCAAAAAATATTAATGAATCTTTATCAGTGGTTAAAGGTAATAAAATGTCATCAGACAGGCTATATTTAGCCAATAATTTTCTAAATGAATTAGGAAGATTTGAATCGTTTTTATAAAAATTCTCTCTTAAAATATTTTTCGCCCCATCACCTGATTTTGGAACCCATTGCCAATCATTCACGATAATGGAAGTCTTAATATTTTTATCAGGGTTGTCTAGTGCTATTTTAAGGGCTAGTTCCCAAGTATTTACAGGAAATGCCCCCATATATGGATGTTCAGATACTTTTTTTTTGACCTCCGTGCTACTTATGTCATCCGGTATTGCAGGTATTAATTTATTCAAATCTTTATCAAAAACTAAAGCGAAGTGACCTGCTTGAATTATAATATTACCGTTTGTTTGTTTTATCCTGTCGTTAAGAATGTGTGTAATTTCATTTTCGGAATTTAATATTCTGTAGGCCATAAAATCAGGTAGTATGTAAATAATGGATTTGCGGTCACTTATCTAATGAACTTCAAATACTATCTATATTCGTTCAATAGCAGCCTCCACTCATCCAATTATTCCTGTAAGTAAAAATGCTTGGTCATTCTTATTGTTACAAAAATAAGCAAGAAATAAGATGAAAGCCTATCAAGGATTACCTTAAAACAAGGTTTTAAGCTTAATTTGGGTATTCCTACCTGGCCGGCCGCTTTATTTATGAGAGTCTGATAAAATTGGTCTTTAAAAGGAATTGGGGATGGTAATCGGCGGATAGTATAATAACCTACATTATTGTTAAACAACTCGTTAGGGTTTCTAACCAGCCGATAATACGCTGAGATAACAACCACAGTGCCGGTACAATCCATTCTAGAATGAACTTTGGTTTGCAGTAAAGGCAGTATAAGAGCCATGATACCGCGTACTGATTCTACCAAAGCTCGATTTTGATACGTCAGGATACTGGACATCAAAAGTAGGGTAAGATAGCATAGTATCCAGGTAAGTTTTTAGCAAAATGGCACTGGTAATTATCCGTTCTTTGCCCTAATTATGCAGTCCTAAACCAACTCGCCTAAACTCGTGTCTAAACCTGCAAACCGCTTTGCCGTAGCCTTAATTACGGTACTCTTTTTCCTGTGGGGATTTGCCCTGAACTTAAATCCAATTCTGATTCCGCACCTCAAGAAAGCCTGCCAACTGACTGATCTTCAGTCGGCTTTGATTGACTCGGCGTCGTATATCGCGTACTTTCTGATGGCGCTTCCGGCAGGTCTGCTTATGAAGCGGTACGGATATAAAGCAGGTATTACATTAGGGTTGATTCTTTTTGCAGGTGGTACATTTCTATTTTACCCGGCAGCAGAATTACGTCAGTTCAGCTTTTTCCTGATCGCACTATTTATCATTGCTAGCGGCCTGACACTCCTCGAAACGGCGGCCAATCCCTACATTACTGTTCTGGGTGATGCCGACTCGGCTACACAACGGCTCAATTTTGCGCAGTCGTTCAATGGATTAGCTGCCTTTTTGGCTCCGTTGATTGGCGGACGGTTTATTCTTTCCGGTCGGAACGTATCGGCAGTTGAACAGCAGGCTATGGCCCCTGCGCAATTTAAAGCATATCTGAAAGAAGAAGCATCAGCGGTGCAGACGCCGTTTCTAGTGATTGGTGCAGTGGTATTGCTGGTTGCCATTCTGATAAGTCGGACAACTCTACCCAACATCAACGAAGAAGATGATTCACCCGCTGCCAGTTCTGGCTCGATTCTAAGTGAGAAAAACCTGATTCTGGGCGTAGTGGCGCAGTTTTTCTACGTGGGCGCTCAGGTATGTATCAGCAGTTTCTTCATTCGGTTTAGCAGTCAGGCGGCCGGGCTTGATGAGAAGACTGCAGCGTACTGGTTGTCAGGTGCTTTGCTTGGATTCATGGTGGGCCGTTTCTTTGGTACGTTCCTGATGCGGTACATTACTCCTCCGCATCTGCTGGCACTCTACAGCGTAATAAATGTCGGTTTGCTGGCGATTGCTATAATGGCTAGTGGCATGGTTTCCGTATTTGCACTGATTGGCGTCGAATTTTTTATGTCAATTATGTTCCCAACTATTTTTGCCCTAAGCATTCGCGGACTGGGCGCAAAAACCAAACTGGGTTCATCGCTGGTGATTATGGCCATTATGGGCGGAGCCTTTTTTCCGGTGCTGATGGGACGTATCTCCGACATGAGCACCATGCAAATGGCTTATATCGTTCCGGCTATCTGCTTCTTACCCGTACTGTACTTCGCCGTTCGGAATTTCGCAGTGAAACGGGTCAAACTGGCGGCCTCTCACTGACAGCAAAAGCTTTTAGTACGCTTCGTTTCCTGAGGCCGCTTTAATACGTTCTCTACTGTTTATATTACTGCCCATAACTTTAATTTCTTTCAGAATGATTCGGTCCATCAAATCCTGGATATGCAACGTATCAGTCGGAATAAAGGGTTTATCCTTGTGGCGGTAATCCACTAAAACGAAAGAGATTGGTAGAATATAACGGCCTATGAACTGTAGATTCAGCGATGGTAGTTTTTTTAGGGCGGCTATCACAGACGGTTCAAAACCAGCATAATCACCTTCGGCACTATGATTAAGAATCGAGATATCCTGAACACGACCTTTTTCATTTATGGTAAATTCCGCAAAAACTCGTCCGTATCGACTTGACCACTGAGCCTGACGAGGGTAGCTTAGCCGACGGTTCAGAATCGTAGTAAATACAGGGTCCTGACTAAGATTCGCAGGCGGTAATTGTGCCTGAGCCATAGAGCTGATTGCCAGCAAGATGAGCAGTCGTAAATAGATCATACTTTTGATTCCTGAACTAGTTTACAAAGTCGTTGACAAGAGATTTCTAATTTTCACCTTTTTACCAATATAGGCGCAGTACGTTTAGTACAAGCCGAGCATATCAAAACGTAGTACAAATGGATCTAAACCTGCAAAATAAAGTCATTCTTGTAACGGGTGGCGCCAAAGGCATTGGCGAAGGCATTGTAAAGGTGCTGGCAGCCGAAGGAGCCATTCCGGTAATCATCGGACGTAACGAAGCCGACAACCAAAAAGTAGTTGCTGAGGTTGAAGAGGCTGGCCAACAGGCGTTTCAAATTGTCGCTGAACTCACTCAGCCCGAAGAATCGGAGAAGGCCATACAGGCGGCACTGGCGCAGTTCGGACGTATCGACGGCGTTGTTAACAACGCTGGTGTAAACGATGGCGTTGGCCTCGAAACTGGTAATTATGAGGCTTTTATGGCGTCGTTGCACAAAAATCTGGTGCATTACTACCTGATCGTTCACCACGCACTACCTGCACTGAAAGAATCGAAAGGAGCGATTGTCAATATCAGTTCCAAAACCGCTGAAACCGGACAGGGCGGAACGTCGGCGTACGCAGCGGCTAACGGCGGACGTAATGCTCTCACCCGCGAATGGGCCGTCGAATTGTTGAAATACGGCATCCGGGTCAATGCCATCATCGTAGCTGAATGCTGGACGCCACTGTATGAAAAATGGATTCAGACGTTACCCAATCCTGAAGAAAAACTGGCGTCGATTGTCGCTAAAATTCCGCTTGAAAACCGAATGACGACGGCGGAGGAAATTGCCAACACAACGGCGTTTTTGCTGTCATCTCGTTCAAGCCATACAACCGGCCAATTGCTTTACGTCGATGGTGGCTACGTCCACCTCGACCGCGCCCTGGCAAACGCTTCTTAAAGTAACGCAGGCTCCGGCCGCTTCGGCGCGGGGCGGCCGGAGCCTGTCGGGATCTATCATTAAAATTATGCAAACATTAGTCTGTACAACCCCTGGAACGCTCACGTATCAAACGGGTGTAATACCTGAACGTACAGCTGGCAATACCCTGTTACGCATCCGACGAATCGGTATTTGCGGCACTGATCTGCACGCCTTTGAAGGTACGCAGCCATTTTTCAACTACCCCCGAATCCTGGGCCATGAACTGGCTGGCGAAGTCGTAGAAACGGACGATACGTCGGAATTTCTACCGGGTGAAGCCGTTACGTTCCTGCCTTACATCAACTGTGGGCATTGCGTTGCCTGTCGGATGGGTAAAACGAATTGCTGTGCCAGCCTCAATGTGTTTGGAGTTCATTCTGATGGCGGTATGGTCGAATATTTGTCCGTACCAACCCGATTATTAGTACATGGCGATGGACTGAGTTTCGACGAACTGGCACTTATCGAACCGCTCTCTATTGGCGCGCATGGCGTTCGGCGGGCGGATGTGCAGCCTGACGAGTGGGTGCTGGTGATTGGAGCTGGCCCCATTGGATTAGGCGTCATGGAATTTGCCCGGATTGCGGGTGGCAACGTAATAGCGCTGGATATCAACGAGAGCCGTTTAGGCTTTTGTCGCAATCGCCTGAACGTAGCACAGACCATTGTGGCAACTGCTCCAGACGTAACGGAACAGTTAATGGCTATAACCAATGGTGAAATGCCCACCGTGATCATCGACGCTACCGGTAGCCAACGGGCTATCAACAACGCTTTCCAGTACATGGCTCACGGAGGGCGTTACGTATTGGTAGGTTTACAGCGAGGGGAAGTTTCGTTCAGCCACCCGGAGTTTCACAAGCGGGAAGCAGCAGTGATGAGCAGCCGAAACGCCACTCGACAGGATTTTGAACACGTCGTTACGTCTCTGAAAAACGGACTGATTGACCCCATTACGTACATCACCCACCGTGTTACGTTCGGACAGGTAAGCGACGAATTCGCGGGCTGGCTTGACCCGGCCAACGGCGTTATTAAAGCGATGGTAGAAGTGGACTGATTTACCACTTTACACCCAATCGAACGCCGGCCATGATGTTTCGGGCGGGAGATGCATTGAAGTAACGATTACCAACGGCGTTGAGATCGTAACCCAGTGAATAGGTCTGATTCAGCAAGTTATCGCCACTAACGTAGAGGTCCAGCGTCCAGTGTTGCCCCAGATTTCGTCGAAAGCCCAGCGTTCCCTGAAGTAGACGGGTAGGTGAAGAGAAAGCCGCATTCGCGTCGTTGAGGGCGAATGGATTGAGGTACTGATACGTCAGGTGAGCGTAAAGTCCAGGTTTAAATTCAGCGTCGATGCCCGTTACGTTCGTGACAGGCGCTACGCCCGGAATCCGGTTATTCGACAGATCGGTGGCACCTTGCTGGTAGTCGCGGAATCGGTAATTGGTCAGGGTCAGGTTATTCCAGAATCGTAGTTCCCCACTTGTAAATCGTACGTCGTAACTGGCCTGTGCCTCAAGCCCAAGTTGGTCGGTACGTCCTGCGTTGACAAAATATTCAGCGCCGGCCGCATCTGACCGACGAACAATGGTTTCGCTAAGTTGAAGCTGATAGAATGCTACGTCAAAATGCAATCGATTGGCCATCGCTGAACCCCGCAAGCCTACTTCATAACTGGTCCCGCGTTCGGCATTCAGGCTGGTATTGAAGCCCCCCGCCGACGGCCGAACCTCCTGACTCGAAGGTGCCGAATACCCAGTACTGATACTGAGAAAAGCCGAAACGTTCTGCCCAAATGTACGTAGCAACGCCAGACGTGGCAACCAAACGGGGGCGAAATTGCGGGTCAGCAACGTAGCGGGTGGATTGCCGGTACGTATCGGAAAGCGCGTAAATCCGTACTGCCCATCATTACGACTCAGTCCGGCTGTTAACCGAAACCGGGCTGGTAGTTCGACTTCGGCCTGTAAGAATACCGTGGATTGACGGGCGGTCAGTTCCTCGTCGGTTTGAATGGTATCAGCAACGCCACGTCGATTTCCAAAATTCCGGTCGACGGTGAAGGTACGTAGCAGTTCGGCCCCAACAGTTACGGTCGCTGGTAACGGACTGTTCGGGAATCGGAATTGAGTGATTGTCCGCCCGCCGAGTCCCTGATCAGTACGTCTCTCGAAGTTAGTAATGAATGGGTTGGCGAAATCGGTGTGTGAACCGAAAATGACGGTTGTATTTTGAATGCGGTCGTTCCAGCGATATTCGTGCGAAACGCCCAGATACCCGATTTTCTGGTAAATACCTGCCTGCTGTTCGATACTGCCGGGAAGGGTTGGTGTAGCGGGTCGGGCGGCTCTTGGATTAGCTTTGAATTGTGCTTCGTTTAGTCCGCCGGGCGTTTGGTAGTGTAAATCCGAATAAAAACCCAGTATTGAAACCGTTCGTTTCGGGCTCACATTAAACGACCCGGCAAAACTCAGATTATCACGTACTACGGCACTCTGATCGCGGTAGCCATCGCTCTGCAAATGATTGTAATTGAGCGAAATAGCGGAATTGTTTTTGCCCGTTTGTAATGAAATGCCATTGCCAAAAAGTCCGTAACTGCCGCCTAGTGCAGAAATCTCAACACTACTTTTGTCGACGGGAACCGTTAACCCATTGAACAGAATCGTACCGCCCGTACCAGCCCCATACAAACTTCCCGACGGCCCTTTAATAACTTCAATCCGGCCTAAAGCCCGCACATCGAGCGCATTCAAAGGAGTGTTTCCACCGGCATCAGTGAGCGGCATTTCGTTCCAGTACGCCTTGATATTCCGAACACCAAACGGTGACCGGATAGCGCTCCCCCGAATGGCCAGTCGGTAACTCCCCGGCGACCGTTCATCGGCCCGCACACCCGGCAACGTATTGAGCGCCGGTACGAGCGTAGGCGTACCAAATCGCTGGTTCAAATCCCGACGTGTGAGTAAGCCAACCGAAGCTGGTGTTTCCAGCAAACGCCGGTTTGTAGCATAGCCCCGCACAATGACTTCATTAAGATGTAACGTATCGTCCAGCGAAGATTGAGTCTCCTGAGCATACACCCCGGAAGTGCTGAAAAGAATGGCAAGAAGGCCAATAAGTGAGTAGTAATTTTGCATGGAGCTACAGCAGGTAGCGTAAATGTAAACTGGAAAGCTGTATTTGATGTGAACCTACCGTTACGTTAACTAGTTCGGCAACTTAACTCGAAACAGTCGAAATGGGTAATCGACTTTATCCTGTCCGTCGTTATAGCGTTTGGTACGTTGAATCTGGGCCGTCGTTACGTATAGATAGCCGTCTGCGCCGATGCCAAAACTGTCTGGCCAAAGCAGGCGATTGTCCTGAACAAGCATTTTCAATTGACGGTCAGGAGTGAAATAACGGATGGCTTTGTCGGGTGAATCAGTCAGGTAAACATTCCCTTTTTTATCGGCAATCATGCCATGCGATACGCCTGTTTCCCCTACCGTCTCCACGCGTGATGAAAGATCGGCTGGCGATACGTTTGGATTAGTGAGGTCGTCGACGGTAATACGAAACAGCTTCGTTTGGGTGATGGGGCGGAAATAGAGGTACTTGAAATCATGCGTAAGTGCAATACCGTTGACGTTACTACTGAACGGAACGCCCTGTTTGTCACGGACTTCCTTATCGTCGATACGTAGCACAAAGTTTGGATCGGCTTTCGTGGCTTTGTCGCTTTCCAGTACGAGTCTGCTTTTGCCGGAAACCAGATCGAGTACAACAATAGCCGCTCGTCCGGGGGCCGACAAATACGCTTTCTGACGGCGCGTATCAATTTGTACATCGTTCAAACCGAGTCGGTCGCGTGGTAAATCTTCGAAACGGTAAATTTTTTCAACCTGATTCGTTTTTAGATTGATTTTCAGAAGTTTGATACCCGTTGGGATCGCTTTCTGGCCGGATGGGTTAGAGGGGTCGAGTACCCAGAGCGCATTGGTCTGATCCACGAAAAGGGCCTGCACATTCATGAATCGGTTCTGCGGATTCAGTGAATCCCACTGATTCCATTCGGCGTTTGGATAGGGGTGGCGCTGACCATTACGTATCTCGGCCAAGCCATAATCGTAATTGTCCGGATTCTTCGGGAACGTAACGAAAATCCGGGCAGGACTGGCGGCTGTGGGCTGGGCAACGGCTAAACCAATGCACTGATGTTTGCCAAATTCTGCAACCGTTTCCAGTTTACCGGCTGGAGTCGATTGAGCAGAAACCAAGGGCCTGCCGAGAATCAGAGCGCTGAAAATAAACAAGTTTCTCATAAGTAATGGAACAACCTTTCTGCTGGTATAACTGGCATACCAAGGGAAGGTTATTATCAGTAGTTAACCTACTAAGTAATAAGCCGGTCCTAAGAAAGACGCAAATCGAGGAAAATTCGCTCTTTTTTAATATATTTGTTTCAAATCGATGTAGTGTCGTTGCAACGCAGCGACGGTTTGCTGGCCGGGAAGTTAAGGTCAGCGTTTTTCACTTTTACGAAGCTGTACCTTGACATTTCAGGAATTTAATCTGCATGACGACCTGCTGGCCGGTGTAGATGCCATGAACTACCTTAAAGCCACGCCCATTCAGGAACTGGCTATCCCTAAAATTCTCGAAGGGCGCGACCTCATCGCCAGTGCTCAGACCGGTACCGGTAAAACAGCCGCCTACCTGATTCCCCTGCTCGACCGTATTTCCCACACCAATCACGACCATACCAGTACGCTCATTCTGGTGCCCACGCGCGAGCTGGCCAAACAGATTGACGAGCAGGTAGAAGGATTCGGTTATTTTGTAGAAGCCAACAGCATAGCCATCTACGGGGGCGGCAAAGGCGACGATTGGGACAAACAACGCAAGGCGCTCGAAACGGGTGCCGACATCATTATTGCCACACCAGGACGACTGATTGCTCATATGCAACTAGGCTACGTCGATTTTGGTAAGCTCGATTATCTGGTGCTTGATGAAGCCGACAAGATGCTTGATATGGGCTTCTCCGACGATATTCTGAACATTGTGGCCAAGATACCTGTGAAACGGCAGACGCTGCTGTTTTCGGCCACGATGCCAAATAAAATTCGGGAATTCTCGAAGCGAATTCTACAGGATCCCGAAGAAATTCGGCTGGCGGTGTCGAAACCGGCGGCTGGTATCGATCAACAGTTCTACCTGGCTTACGATAACCAGAAATTACCCTTGCTGGCTCACCTGATTACTAACAGCCCGAAACCGGTGCAGAGCATGGTGCTGTTTACGTCGAAGAAAGCCGAAGTAAACAGTATCGTTCGTGCGTTGAGTAAGCTTAACTATGAAGCACGTGGTATTAGCTCAGATTTGGAGCAGGACGCCCGCGAGGTCGTGCTACGTGATTTTAAAAATAAAGCGTTCCCGATTCTGGTCGCTACCGACGTACTGTCGCGAGGAATTGATATTGACAACCTGACACACGTAGTGAATTACGACATTCCGCGTGATGCCGAGGATTACGTTCACCGCATCGGACGTACCGCTCGGGCGGCCACGACGGGCACAGCCATTACGTTCATCAGTGATCAGGACCAGAACCGAATTACCCGTATTGAGAAACTAATCGAGCGGGAAGTCGACAAGCAATCCATTACGGAAGAACTGGGTCTGGGTAAATCGCCCGTGTTCGATCCCCGCCGATTCAGTGGACGACGTGGCGATCCTCCTCGACAGGAAGGCCGTCGGGGGGATAATACACGAAATAAAAATCGGAAGCGAGGACGGGGTGACAATCCACGACAAAGTCAGGAAGGAACGCCTACTGGTGAACATCAGGAAGGACGTAGTGATCACCGACGTAATCGTGCAGAAATAACCCCAAAACCGCAAACTGAAGCGGTGACGGGAAGTGACCCTGGCCTGAACGTAGCAAATAATGCCGCTGGTCAGGATAAGGCGTCAAAACGAAAAAAACGTCGACGTGGACCCCGTAAAGAAGGACGTACATCAGAAGCTAATCCCGTTTCCGTACCATCCGTTTCGGCAGGGGAGTAGTTCGCTTTTCCAGCATTTAGGCAGCCTGATGTTTGCAACGGGCTGCCTTTTTTTATGTTCTTTACTGAAATCATATAGCTCATGTCCGCGCTCATTTCTCGGCGAAAATCTGGGCAGAGAAATACAACATTCCGGCCAAAAACATCTATAACTACCAGAATTTCGACCAGATTCGGAACAATCCGGATATTGACATCATCTACGTAGTACTTCCCAATTTTCTGCACGCCGAATACACCATACGGGCTGCTCAGGCGGGTAAACATGTTATCTGTGAAAAGCCGATGGCTATGAACACCACCGAAGCCCGGCAGATGATTCTTGCCTGCGAAAAAGCGGGTGTTCAGTTATCAGTAGGTTACCGACTCTATTTTGAGCCTCATCATCTGGAACTACGTCGGTTGGTGGCCGCGAAGGAATTCGGGCCTGTAAAAGTGATCGAGTCCGCCTTAGGCTTCACTGTTCCCGGGCCAAACTCCTGGCGATTAGATAAAAAAATTGGTGGGGGAGGAGCCATCATGGATTTGGGTGTCTATGCCATTCAGGGCGCTCGCCGGGCGCTCAATCTTGATCCTATCAACGTTACGGCGCAGGCGTTTACGTATGACAAGGAACATTTTAAAGACGTTCATGAGATGGTGTTCTGGCAGTTTGAGTTTCCGGGTGGCACCATTGCTGATTGCCGTACTACGTATTCATCTTATGTCGACCGGCTCTACGTTACCTGCGAACGCTGGGGCTGGTATAAGCTCGAACCGGCATATAATGCTACAGGCGCTCAGGGAGTTACCAGCAAAGGCGCTATGGACGTTCTATCCCCTCATTACCAGCAGATTGCTCAAATGGACGCCTTTGTCCAGTCTATTCGGTCAAATACAAAACCCGAAGCCTCAGGCGAAGAAGGCTGGAAGGATATAAAGTTGATTGAAGCCATTCTCCAGGCCGCCGAAACAGGCCGTAAAATCCAGCTCGACTGGAAAAGCTGAGTGTGGAGTGATGAACGATAAGTGATGAGTGCGTCAGCCAACTCATCACTCTCTAGAGTAACGGGAGCGTAATCGGCTGGCTATACTACTGGCCAGGTCGTCGCGCATACTATCGAGTAACTGCCAACGGGAAGGCGGGAAGGCGTTGGCGGTTGCCAATGACTGACCATTGAGGGCGCGGTCGTCGCCACTAAACGTCTGCCATTCGGTAGCCCAGTTGCGCGTTTCTCCGATAGGCTCTTCCCACAAGACCTTTCCGGTTTGGGTATCGATGGCCCGCATGCGCATGTCCAAACTTGCGTGGATTTCCCGGCGGTACGTAGTAAGCGTGCCTTTTACTTTTTCTTTGATATCCACTTTAGTGGAGTCATTGATTTTTTTCTCGCCCACTTTGTATTCCTGATTGCTATAAACGGTTGTACAAGTCGATGACGTATTTTCGAGAGAGGGCGTGTAGCCACTCACAACCATCTGGATAGCCTGATGAATCGGGTGCCCATCGCCGGGTACGAATTCGCTTCCTCGCGTATCAGGGGGATAAAACCGCACAAAAGTTGATGGGGCTGTCTGTTGACCAATTTGCCGGGATATAAGCCGCTGTAATTCGTTACTATCAGATCTGTCTAATTCATGACTTGGACTCAGGGGTTCAATCACGACGCGCAGAATCGCAAAGGGAAGGGCATCCTCGGCTTTGCCCCGCGCCTGCCGAAAATCGGGTACCCAGTCAATGGCTTTTCGATAGTTTAGGTAAGCATCCTTGGCGGCTAACCGGTCGTCTTCCCGATAAGCAAACGCCTGCTCCGCAACGTCGTAACGGTCGGCCGCTGCCAACTGCCGGATTTCACGCTGCTGTTCGACATAGGAAGTAGGGTATGTAGCCAGCCATTCGGCGCAGGCTGCACAGTTACCAGCCCGGGCATTATCGGTTAATGCCTGAAGCTGGCCGTATTCCTGATAAACCGTCTCCCAACGGAACGTGGGTGTCTGGCTGGAGTTAACTGGATTGGCTGATGAAAACCGACGAATCGTTGCCTGATGCTGGTCATACGCTAGTTTGAAAGCGTCTCTGAGCACTAAAGGGGCCAACTCGTGCCCCCGCTTCGACAGTAAACGGGGCTGATTGAGCCGTTGAGAGGCTTTTTTGACGGCAAGGTCGAAATCACCTCGTTTGAGGGCAGATTTGCCGCTACTGCATGCAGCGAGCAGGAAAGCTGTAAGGACGGAAAGTAGGATTGGCCGGAACATGACCGTAAGGGCTTATTTTTTACGTATTCGACAGCGATTCGTACGCTTGGTTTATCCTTGATGCGAAAATCTGGCAAAGAGTTGTATGAACAGTATATGATTTATGAAGTATGATGTGTATTCGAACACCCTACATACTACGTCTTAAAGCAGACTTCATCTATAAGTAGCAACAGAAATTGATATACTTTACCGGTTAGTAAGTCATTATTTTGGTTAGCACTCGCTATCAAATTCATCTTCAACACGTAACCGTAGACATGGCTACTATCGATAGAAAAACATTTCTGAAAGAAGCTTCCTTATTGGCTGGCGCTTCTTTGTTGGCGAATACAGGCTGGACTACGTTGGCTGCTCCTAAAAAATCGGCGGTCAAACTGGGGTTTGTTACGTACCTGTGGGGCAAAGACTGGGACTTGCCCACGCTGATTAAGAACTGTGCAGATACCAGCATATTGGGTGTCGAATTGCGGGTAGAGCACGCCCACAACGTAATGCCCGAACTGACTGCCGATCAACGAAAGGAGGTCAAAAAGAAATTTGCCGATAGTCAGGTTAAACTGATTGGCCTGGGTACGAATCAGCAGTTCGATTACGTAGCACCAGACCGTTTGAAAGCGTCGATGGAACGGGCTAAAGAATTCATTCGGCTAAGCGCCGACGTAGGCGGAACGGGTGTAAAAGTGAAACCAAACGGCTTACACAAAGAAGTGCCGACCGAAAAAACCTTGACGCAAATTGGGGAATCGCTCAATGAACTGGCTCGGTTCGGTGCGGAACTAGGGCAGCAAATCCGGCTGGAAGTCCACGGAGAAGAAACACAGGAACTCCCTAACATAAAGAAGATTATGGATGTGGCGACGCATCCCAACGCCACCATCTGCTGGAACTGCAATCCGCAGGATCTGAACGGCAAGGGATTTGCGTCTAATTTCAATCTGGTGAAAGACCGATTTGGCACTACGTGTCACGTCCGGGAGCTAGACCGAACCGATTATCCCTATCAGGAATTATTGACCAATCTGGTAAAGATGAATTATGACGGATGGGTCTTGCTCGAATGTCATACAAACCCCGCCGATAAAGTAAAATCGATGAAAGAGCAACGCGCCGTGTTCGACCGGATGATTGCCAAAGTGTAGGAGGCCATTGAACATGTTTCGCAATACGGAAATCAACCTACTGAACACGTAACTGGAACCAAACGATATTGGAATGGTTATCGTCGGTAGCACCAGTTGATTTATATTTGAAGAAAACAGTTGCTCCGGGTATCAGCCTGGAACAACAGACAGGCTTTTATGTCGAAACACCGTCGCTACCATTCGGCCGAAAAAACCCTTGGCACATCGCCCGGTACACTCACCTACGTAGGAGAAGAAATTCAGCACGCTACCAAAATCAAACGTATTGATTTCAATGCGACTGATTTTCACATCGATGAAAGTAACAAGCTGAGTTCCTGTCGCCTACCCGAACTAGAAACACAGTTTGTAAGCTGGATTGATGTCGATGGAATCCACGAATCCAACGTAGTAGCGGCTCTTGGCAGGCAGTACCACCTGCACCCGTTGCTGCTGGAGGATGTTTTGAACGTAGAACAGAAACCCAAGATTGATATTTACGACGATGCTCCTCCCCGAACCGATAACGGTATTACGTATCATCCGGCGGGGCAAGTGGTTTTTGTGACGATGAAAATGCTGCACCACAGTCGGCAGAAGCAGGAGATCGACGTAGAGCATGTGAGTTTCGTGGTGGGTAAACATTACCTGATTTCGTTCCAGGAAGAACGTACTAAAGACATCTTCGAGCCTGTTATCGACCGGATTAAAGCTTCCTCCGGCAAAACCCGACGTAACGGAACGGATTACCTGCTCTACGCCCTCATGGACGTAATGGTCGACCATTATTTTCTGCTTACGGAACGTATCGGCGAAAAAATGGACGACCTGGAAGAAGAAATCGTGCAGGAACGTGCCACTCAGCAAACCCTCGCTACGTTGTACACGCTGAAACGCGAACTGGCCGTGATCCGTCGAACGGTGAACCCTGTCCGCGACATCATCGGTACGTTGCTTCGGGAAGAATCGGAACTCATAAAACCTGCTACGTTACCGTATTTGCGCGATTTAGCTGACCACGTTAACCAGGTCATCGAAACGCTCGAATCGTACCGGGAACTGATTGCTGGCTTGATGGATGTGTATTACTCCATCGTGAGCAACCGCATGAATTCGGTGATGAAAACCCTGACCATCATCTCCTCCATTTTTATCCCCCTGACCTTTATTGTGGGGGTTTACGGCATGAACTTCGACAATATGCCCGAGCTGCGTGAACCACATGGCTATTTCGGTGTGCTGATTATCATGGCGATAATAGCCGTCGGCGAAATCATTTATTTTAAACGGCGTGGGTGGATGTGAACGCTACGTTCGGACGTAACGCTATTCGTATCAATAGGCCGCCGATTTTTATAATTAGTTATGATTTTTGTCTTATTCTAACCACGAAAACGGCCAAACAGGTAACTAATTATGGTCAATCATACCAATCATAAAAATCTGCGTTCTATCAATTGTATATGACAGCAACTGATAATCAACTGATAAACTCGGCGTGGTTTACGGATTCCCGGCAGGTGACCGGCTCCCCAACCGATTCAGCCGACGGTGTTTTTTTTGCCATTAAAGGCGAGCACCACGACGGGCACGAATTCATCTCCGATCTATATCAGAAAGGCATTCGGCAGTTTGTGGTCGAACGGTCGGCGCTGAGCCCGGAACGACGTAACGAACTGGCCAACTATCCCGATGCTACGTTCATAGAGGTCGATAGTAGCCTGCGGATGCTTCAAAATCTTGCCGCCGACTATCGGCAGCAGTTTCAGATTCCGGTGATTGGTATTACCGGAAGCAACGGTAAAACCATCGTGAAGGAGTGGCTGGCACAACTGCTGGATGGGGGAGAAGGAACTGATACGTTTGTGGTGGCCAAAAGCCCCAAAAGTTACAATTCTCAACTAGGCGTTCCGCTGTCGGTCCATGAACTGAATCACGAACATACGTTGGGTATTTTCGAAGCCGGTATCTCGACTACACAGGAGATGCCAGCTCTGGAAGCCATTATTCGCCCTACAATTGGCATTTTCACCAACATCGGTACGGCACATGATGAGGGTTTTCGTACGCGTAAGCAGAAAATCGCCGAGAAACTTCGGTTGTTTACTCACGCCGATACGCTCATTTACAGTGTCGATTATGCCGATATTGATGAAGAAGTTAACCTACTGCTAAAAGCCGTCAACCCGGTCATGCGACTCGTTACGTGGTCGTTAACGGGCAAAAACGCTACGTATCAGGCTACGTTGCAGGGAAAACAACTCCAGTTGACCGGCAATGAGATAACGCCTATTTATCTCGTGCTGCCTTTTCAGGATTCTGCTTCGGTAGAAAACCTGTTGCACTGCATCGTAACCATGCTGACACTTCGTAGCTGGGGTGCCGATGCCATTCAGCCACGTCTCAACCGGTTACGTCCGGTATCGATGCGGCTCGAACAAAAAGAAGGCATCAACAACTGCGTGCTGATCGATGATTCATACAACAACGACGTAGCGGGTCTGCAACTGGCGTTGCGTTTTCTGAATCAACAGAGCACACGTAGTCGCAGGGCGGTTATTTTGTCGGACGTATTGCAGTCGGGGCAGCCCGAAGCCGATTTGTATGAGCAGGTAAGCGGGCTGGTACAAAGTAATCAGGTAGAGCAATTCATCGGAATTGGCCCGGTTCTCAGCCGAAATGCCCATTTTTTTGGAACGAACAGCCTTTTTTACCAAACTACGGATGAATTTCTGGCGAATTTCCCAGTTAGTACGTTGCGGGATAGTACGGTGCTGATAAAAGGAGCGCGTCCGTTTTCCTTCGAACGTATCGTTCATCGACTGGAGCGAAAAGTACACGGCACCGTCCTGGAAATTAACCTCGACGCGCTGACGCACAACCTAAATTATTACCGCGAAAAAGTAGGCAGTGAGACAAAGCTGATGGTAATGGTGAAAGCGTTTGCCTACGGGAGCGGTAGTGCCGAAGTTGCCCAACTGCTTCAGTTTCACCGAGTCGATTACCTGGCCGTGGCTTACGCTGACGAAGGTGTTTCGCTACGTCAAAATGGTGTTCATCTGCCCATTATGGTTATGAATCCCGCCCCCGAAACCTTCGCAGCCCTCCTCGAATACAACCTCGAACCCGAAATCTACAGCATAAGACTGTTGCGGGCATGGGCAGAGGGCCTAGGGAAAAGTGGTCATTCCGCCCTGTCCCCTATGCCCCATGCCCCACGCCCTCTGCACCTAAAAGTCGACACGGGGATGCATCGGTTGGGGTTTCTGGAGAGTGAACTGCCGGACGTAGCGGCTTACCTGAATCAACGTCCTGATTTACGGGTATCAACAGTTTTCAGCCATCTGGTTGGTGCTGATGAAGCAAAATTCAATTCGTTTTCGCACCAGCAATACGATACGTTTCTACGGAGCACTGCCTACCTTGAATCGGCTCTGGGCTACCGTCCTACCCGTCATCTGCTCAATTCGGCGGGTATTGTCCGGTTTCCAGAGTATAAGCTGGATATGGTTCGGCTGGGCATTGGTCTGTATGGCGTTGAAGCCAGCGGTATCGACCCATTAGCATTGCAACAGGTGGGTACGTTACGTTCGGTGATCAGTCAGATTAAAACCGTAAAAGCGGGTGAATCAATTGGATACAGTCGCAAGGGAGTACTGGAGCACGACGCTCGTATCGCGACGATTGCCATTGGATACGCTGACGGCTACGACCGGCGACTTGGTAACGGTGTAGGGCAGATTTGGGTAAATGGCACACGTTGCCCCACTGTGGGAAATGTGTGCATGGATATGACGATGATCGACGTAACGGAAGCGTCGGCAACTGAAGGCGACGACGTCTTAATTTTCGGTGATACGTTGCCCATTGCCGAACTTGCCCAACGTATCGACACCATCCCCTACGAAATCCTGACCGGCGTCAGCGAACGGGTGAAACGGGTGTTTTTTAAGAATTAAGGGGCGGAGGGCATGGGGGTAAGGGCAGAGGGAGACGTTTCATAGCCCACAACCCTTTGCCCTTACCCCCATGCCCTCCGCCCCTTAATTCTTCTTCGCTTTTACTGCTTCGATATTTTTCTTCCGACTTTCGAGCTCGGTCAGGGCGGTTGCCTGCTCAGTTTTGTTGGTTTCTATATCTTTCTGAAGCTGTTCCAGTTCTTTGGCGTTCTCTTCAATACGTTTCAGTAGCTTATCTTTTTCTTTGGCGTTCAGCTCGATGGCCCGCTGAAGTTGCTCACCCCGGCGAACTGTTTTCTGGTGAATTCGCTGTGCGTCATCGAAGCTGCCTTCGGCGTTTTTTACCTCAAGCCCAAAAAGGCTGTTGTCGGAGAAGTTTTTTAGAAAGCTTTCAGCCGCCGAATAGCCAGTGCTGCCGGGTCTTACAAAATTGCCGTTCCCCAAATCGAAAGAAACAAAAATAGTCGCTGATGAACGTGAGGATTTTACGGTACTGGCCAGATTAATCGGCTCTGACGAAATAGCGGATATATCGGCATTGGTGACGCGATACGTACCGCGCGACGAAGTCAGGTTGCCGTACTTTTTCAATTCGGTTTCCCAATCTTTTTCAAGCTGTTTGCCATCGCCCTGAATGGTGAGATACAACCCATCCACTTTTGCTTTATCGATGGTACTCTCACCAGCGTAAACTGTTTGGGCATATGAGCGATAGGTTAAAGCAATCAGGCAAAAAAGCCAAATGAAACGTAATGAAGTGCGCATGAGTGGGTACGATTTATAAGGTAGTAACTAGGGTGATGTAAAGTCTGTTTTTTGAGTAATTAATAAACGTTTATCCCCATTAAGCAGGGTTGTTGCGAATATGTATATAGAACCTCCTTCGCGCAAATTTAATTGCTTCCTTAGCGCGGCCACAGTTTGCGGAAAGTTACGTACCGTAAGATTCGCCTGTAAGCTGGGCACTATGGTTTTGAGGGTTTTTGCATCAGGTTTAATCGTGGCCTTAACGTCAAAAACGCGACCGGGAAAATTCGGTTGATACGTATCGCTCGTGTACAGATGACTGTTCGGTGCGAGTTTAGTCAGACAAAATCGTTCGGCTACCAACCGAAAAGCACCTGCTTTCAATACAGCAGCGTTCGGCTCATAAAGGTATTGGAGCGGATTCCCGAACGTAACAGTAGCCTGTTGCTCTTCATACCGATAAAAACTCAGATCAACCAGACCTTCTGGAAGCAGGTTAACAGCGTTAGATTTTATAGTCGACTCTGGAACTATCTGATTTCCAAGTGTAAATAAGATTTCCTTCACTTCGCCCTGCACAGCCACAATATGTATCGATTCAACGTACTGTAACTGTCTGACGGCGGTATTGATGTCAAGTAACGGGGAGGCCTTCACTAAAATTTTTGTGGCTGTATTCAGGAGCTTCTTCACCAGTCCCGGTTGCGATAAATCAGGCTCACAATCGTCCAGACGTACCACTTTGCCACCCTGTTCGTTACGTCGATGTGGATCGAGGTAGAGCCAGTCCGCAGGCTTTGGCAACAGATTTGTATCGTCGAGTAAAGCCAGTCCATCGCCTGTATGAACGTCAACATTCGTTATTCCCAGCAGCGGAAGATTGTGAGCGACCAGTTCGGCCAGTTCGGGTTGCTGGTCAACGTACACAACCCGCTCAATACGTTGTGCAAATGCCCACGAATCCACGCCCATTCCACCCGTCAGGTCAAGTAGCAATCGGCCATCCACCAACGATGCTTTGTAGCGAGCGGTTGCTTCTGAAGAAGCTTGTTCGACAGATAGGGCAGGCGGAAAAACAAGCGAATCAGTAGCGTACCAGGTCGGAAGTTTTTCGCGAGCTTTCTGGCGGGCTTTAATTTGGGCAGCCAGTTTTTTTATCGCCAATTCGTCTGTGGATTGGGCGCGTAATAACAGTGTATGGACGTCAGACAGAAGGTTTTCCTGAATAAATGCCTGCTCGTTGGAAGAAAGATTAATCAATAGTCAAAATAAGTTTTAATCAACTTTTAACCTATTTTTAATTTATTTCTAATTTTACGCTCTGATTTGTGCTTATTGAGCTATTCCATCAAAAAACAAACGTACTGAATCGCTTCGAGACTATAAACTAAACCACTCTTGCCAAATATCGCGTTACATGAAACAAGTAAACCCAATACGCACGCTGAGCACTTATAAAGCTGGTTATTTACGCCAGGATTTACCGGCCGGATTATCAGTTTTTTTAGTGGCATTGCCACTTTGCCTGGGTATTGCACTAGCATCAGGCGCCCCCTTATTCTCCGGTCTGGTAGCTGGTATGATTGGAGGCATCATCATCGGTACGCTCTCTGGCTCAGAGGTTAGTGTTAGCGGCCCTGCGGCTGGTCTGGCCGTTATTGTAGCCGATGCCATTATAAAATTAGGGTCTTACGAAGCATTTCTGGTAGCGGTTGTACTGGCCGGGGTGATTCAGTTTGTGATGGGCATTATTAAGGCCGGGCGTTTCAGCAGTTTCTTCCCCGACAGTGTTATCAAAGGCATGCTGGTGGCCATCGGTATCGTTATCATTCTCAAGCAGATTCCGCACGCGCTGGGTCGTGATAATGACTACGAAGGTGAATTTGAGTTTCAGCAACTGGCCGATGGCGAAAATACAATTTCTGAAATTTATCGGGCCATCGAAACGGCGAGTCCGGGGGCGGTGATCATCAGCCTGATTTCGCTGGCATTTTTAATCATTTGGGACCAGACGGTGGGCAAAAGCACTAAGGCTGTGTTGAAAAATTTCCCGGCTCCGTTGGTAGTGGTTTGCGGTGGAGTTGCCCTGAATGAGTTTTTCCGCACCGCAGTTCCGGAGTGGTATCTGGGCGACACGGCGCACCAGCACATGGTGCAGATTCCAACCATCGCAGCCGGAAAAAGTGTGTTTTCGATATTTGATTTTCCTGATTTCAGCATGCTCGCTCACCCGCAGATTTACGGTGTTGCGGGTACAATTGCTCTGGTTGCCAGCCTAGAAACCCTGTTGAACCTGGAAGCCTCCGACCGACTCGATTCGCAAAAACGGGTTTCGTCTACTAACCAGGAACTGATTGCACAGGGGATTGGCAATATGTTGTCAGGGCTGATTGGCGGGCTGCCTCTTACATCGGTGGTTGTCCGAACGTCGGCGAACGTTTATGCGGGTGCACGTACGCGGGTCTCCGCCATTTTACACGGTGTTTTCCTGTTGGTGGCTGTGTTTCTGGGCGGGGCGTTGCTGAACCTGATCCCGTTGTCGTGTCTGGCTGCGGTGCTGGTTATGGTTGGTTATAAACTGGCGAAACCATCTATCTTTAAAAAGGTATATCGCGACGGCTGGAGCCAATTTATTCCGTTCATCATAACCGTTTTGGGTATCATTTTCACCGACCTGCTGATTGGTATTGCCTTTGGTGCTGTGGTTGGTATTGGGTTCGTTCTATACACAAACTTCCAGTCCACGTTTCGGGTCATGCGCGACGGAAAAAAAGTTTTGATTGAATTCGATAAGGATATGTATTTTCTGAGTAAACCGCAGTTGAAAGAAGCTCTGGGACAGCTTAGATCGGGCGACGACGTAGTGATTGATGGCCGTAAAGCTCCCTTCATCGACCATGATATTTTCAATATGCTGCACGATTTTCGAGAAACGGCCAAGGCGCAGGGCATTCACTATGAGTTGCAGCACATAACCCTGAGCCCTCGGAAAAAGAAGCATAAAACAGCGGTTGTGAGCTGAGGATGTAGCAACGTAGTGAAATTCCTTACCCTAATTTATTCTGTATGGATAGGTAGGTTTTGCGCCTAGATGGGTTAGGAGTATGTGTTACTTCGGCCATGAAGTGAAGTCAAACCTACCTATGTCGCAATTCATATTTCCTTTGTTTCGGGCGTTCGGCTTTGTTGTTATTTACAGTGTCACTACGTTGTGTTTCGGGCAGTCTGGCTCGAAAAAAACGGGTAGTGGGGAGGTCGAATACTGGCTTACTGACCCTGGCCGACAGGTTCTGTTTGTGAAGCAACCGCCGTTATCATTGGTGAACGGCCCAGCAAGTGGCGAAGTGATTCATGTGGATGCCACGCAAACGTATCAGACCATCGACGGATTTGGGTATACGCTCACCGGGGGTAGCGCTACGCTCATTCATAGTATGGAATCCAAAGCCCGAGCTGCGCTGCTTAACGAATTGTTTTCGGCAACTGGAAAAGGAATCGGTGTTAGTTACCTGCGATTAAGTATTGGCGCGTCGGACCTTGACGAGCGCGTTTTCTCGTACGACGACGTACCGGCGGGCGAAACCGATCTAAAGCTGGCGAAGTTTAGTCTCGCCCCTAATCGAGACCATTTGATTCCGGTACTTAAAGAAATTCTGGCAATAAACCCGACCATTAAAATTCTTGGCTCACCCTGGTCACCCCCGGCCTGGATGAAAAGTAACGGAAATTCGAAAGGCGGAAGTTTGAAATCAATGTATTACGATGTCTACGCCCGCTATTTCGTCAAGTACATTCAGGAAATGGCAAAAGAAGGCATTCGTATTGATGCCATCACCATTCAGAATGAACCACTGCATCCGGGTAATAATCCGAGCCTGCTGATGTTGCCCGCCGAACAGGCTCTGTTCATCAAAAAAAACCTGGGACCAGCCTTCAAAACGGCTCGCATTAAAACAAAAATTATTCTTTACGATCACAACGCCGACCGACCTGATTACCCGATTTCGATATTAAATGATGCGGAAGCCCGAAAATACGTGGATGGGTCTGCTTTTCACCTGTATGCTGGGCCGATTACCGCTCTCTCGGAAGTACACAACGCTTACCCGGATAAAAACCTGTATTTCACTGAACAATGGATTGGCGCACCCGGAAATCTGAAAGGTGATTTGGCCTGGCACGTCCGTGAACTGATCATTGGGGCCACCCGCAACTGGAGCCGAACCGTCTTGCAATGGAATCTGGCCGCCGACCCGGAGCAAAAGCCGCATACGCCGGGCGGTTGTACCGAATGTCTGGGGGCGTTGACCATTAAAGGAAATTCGGTAAAACGAAATCCGGCCTATTATAACGTAGCAGTAGCTTCTAAATTCGTTCGACCGGGTTCGGTACGTATTGCGTCCGATACGTTAAAATCGCTGCCGAACGTAGCGTTTAAAACCCCGGAAGGTGGTACAGCAGTCATCGTGCTGAATGATAGTAAAGTCCCGCAGAAATTTGCCATCGCGCTACGTAACAACCATATTTCCACTACGTTGCCAGCTGGTGCGGTTGGTACCTACGTGTGGAATAAATAAAGCCAGACAACCGAAGTCACCTGGCTTTTGGGTTTCGCTTTCTAAAGTGAATTGAAAAACACTTTTGACTAGCGAAAGACACTTAATATAACTAACGATCAGTTAAAGGTGTTTGAAAAAAGATAAAATTTTTTGCGTAGGCAGGAATGTTTCGAATTACCCTGTGCCCCACGCCCCATGCTATTCCCCCAAACCTGCTGGCCCAACGGATTCGATTTCGGGAGCGCCGGTCGGGTAGGAGCGGTACGTTGTATTATTGACCAGAGTCGGGTATTTTTTGAACGTAATCCAACGTAACGGCCATTTTCGGAGCCATAAAGCACCTTTCGTTAGGGATATAAACCACTCGGCTGGCCGTTCGTAACCGAAAGCGATGCGTAGTTTTTCGGGAATCAGAGCAGCAAACGTAGGACGTACCAAACCATGCAGAAATGCGGGAAACCAGCCTTTTACGATATTCACCGTAGCGTCGGCTACGTTACGATTGCTTTCGGTGTACCGGAAATAACGACGTTCGTAATCGTCCGTAAACGCCGATAACTGCGTTACAGATTCTGGTAAATCAGTCAGGTTCATGCGCCGGCCAACTTCCCGGAAAAAATAAAACAAGGCAAGTTCTTCCATTGATGTCAGTTTTCGCCAGCCGTATTCATTTATCCAGTTGATGGGGTAAAACACGAACGTAGCGAGTACAAACAGATAATCGGCGTTGTCGATACGGTAATGGCTATGAATCTCGTTCATGCGGGCGATGGCTCGCCTACCTTTCTCGCTGTCATAACCCGATTCCATAAATTCAGCAATCAGGCGGCTGGTGTCGTCGTACCGCTTCTGACCGTGTTTGGCAAATTCGCCTGTTCGGGCCAGCAATCCTGATATGCGCGGACTAGCGTAGGTATGGAAAAGAGCCAGTTCGAGCGCACGGGTCATATCGAACGGAAATTCATAAGCGGTCAGCAGATGGACCATTCGCTGGTGGTCGCTGACGGGGTCGAGCGCTTGCAGTTCGCGTCGGACGGCGGGATTACGAAAAACGCCCAACCATTTACTATAAATGACATTCATGGAAAATTCTGGCCGCTACGGATACGGAAAGATAGCAACTTTTAACCGGAATGAACGGAACATTTTGAGCAGTAATTGTTTAATACGTCATACCTAAAGAAGCGGTTTAACCGAGTTGTACAGGTTCAGGGGCCGCGACTTAACTAACACAACGATGAACCCGTTCCTTATTCTGCTGAAATCTACTGATGCAAAACCCGGCGATGAATATATCATCAACGCCAACCACATTATTAAAGTGGATAGCACGGCTGGCCAGGGATGTAAAATTCTGACAACCAGTGGAGAGTTTTATTGTGTCGAATCCTTTAGCGACGTATCAGCCAAAATTCGGAAGGTGTTTGAAAAAAGCTGAATGCTACGTTGCTACGACAGCCCGGCTACATTTGATAGGAGTTTACTACGTATACTGAGTTTGTTCTGGTTATTTTATAAATTCGTATCAATAAATTAATAAAACGACCTCTTCCCAGAACACCTCATGAACGTATTGACTTGCAAAATTCCGATGAAAATGGCCCAAATTGTCCTGTTTTTATTGGTATGGGTCAATTGCTGTTTGGCAGAAGATCCTAAAACGCTGGACATCGGCGCTACGGCTCCTGACTTTAGCCTGCCGGGCATCGACGGAAAAACGTATACACTCAAAAGTTTTGGCAGCGCCAACGTACTAGTCATTGTTTTTACCTGTAATCACTGCCCAACGGCACAGGCGTATGAAGATCGCCTGAAAACGTTGACGGCCGATTACAAAAGCAAAGGCGTAACGGTAGTAGCCGTGTCGCCAAATTACCCGCAGGCCGTATCGCTGGACGAAATGGGCTACACCGATATAGGAGACAGTTTTGCGGAAATGAAGCAGCGAGCTAAGGATAAGGGCTATAATTTCCAGTACCTGTTCGATGGCGAAACCGAAAAAATGTCACGTTTATACGGTCCCATTGCTACGCCCCATGCCTTCGTTTTTGATAAGCAGCGAAAACTTCAGTATACGGGTCGACTCGATGCATCCGAAAAGCCGGGATCGGCTAACTCCGAGGACATTCGGGCTGCTATCGACGCGCTATTGGCCAGCAAGCCGGTGCCCGTCGCGACGACAAAAACGTTTGGTTGCTCGATCAAGTGGATGGATAAAAGCGATTGGGCTAAAAAAGCGCCACTGGTCTGGGCTAAAGAGCCAGTATCGCTCGCACTGATCGACGAAGACAGCCTCAAAATCCTGCTGAAAAATGATTCTGATAAAGTTCGTCTCGTAAACGTGTGGGCTACGTGGTGCGGCCCCTGTGTGACAGAACTGCCCGAATTTGTGAACATGAATCGGATGTACCGGAACCGTGAATTCGAGTTCATTACACTCAGCGCCGATGTACCCGATAAAAAAGACAAAGCGCTCGCTACGCTGAAACGACTTCAGGTGTCGAGTAAAAATTATCTGTTTAACTCGACGGATAAATATAAACTCATTGAAACCCTCGATCCAAAATGGCAGGGAGCATTACCCTACACGCTCCTGATCGAACCCGGTGGTAAGGTCATTTACCGGCATCAGGGAAGTATAGATCCGGCTGAAATGAAAAAGAAGATCGTCGAAAAAATTGGCCGGTATTTCTAACCGAACGTAGCGTTTTTATCAAAACGACTCTTGCTTAAATTCAGCAAATTTGAGCAAGAGTCGTTTTGAACGTAATATATTGTTAAACAACAGGTAATTTCCAGCCATTGTGATAGTGGGCCGCTATCATGGCGTTCGCCTGCGTATCGTTTTTGAAACCTTTGGTGTTGGCATCCCAATAAACCTTACGGCCTGTTTTGTAAGCAATGTTACCCATATGCGCGTTGATGGCTGCTATACTGCCCGTTTCGATGCCACACTTAAGGATGCTGGGATCGTTGGTTTTAATGGCCTGCACAAAGTTTTTGGTGTGCTCACCTAAATAATCGCCGTTACGTACCTGATTTGGTATGTCTTCTATTTTATAGACCTTGATGCCGTTCTTCGTCTCCGTTTCGGGTAGCAATTCCCATCCATCCCGGTTCAGTACCAACGTAGCATTGTTGCCGATAAAAGCAATGCCTTCGGTACGTCCGTAATTGCCACCATCGATGCCTGTAGCGTGTTCCCAGAGCATGTTGAAACCTTCGTATTCATAAACGGCCTGCAACGTATCGGGCGTTTCGGAGGCATCATCCGGATAAGCGAGTTTGCCACCCGAAGCCATCACCGATTTGGGCGCTTTGGCATTCATGGCGTAAAGCGCAATGTCGATTTCATGGACACCCCAGTCGGTCATCAGGCCCCCAGCATAATCCCAGAACCACCGGAAATTAAAGTGAAAACGGTTCGGGTTGAAAGCGCGTTTGGGAGCCGGACCGAGCCACATATCGTAATCGACACCGGCTGGCGGGGCACTATCAGGACGTACTGGAACTGGGTTCATCCAGCCTTGATACGCCCATACTTTAACCAGCCGAATATTGCCTAACTTACCTGAACGGATGTATTCAATGGCTTTAGCGTAGTGCGAACCGCTACGTTGCCACTGACCAATCTGTATGATTTTGTTGTACTTGCGGGCAGCCGCCAGCATCAGGTTACATTCTTCTATGCTGTTAGCCAGCGGCTTTTCGCAGTAGACATTTTTGCCAGCCGACAGTGAGTCGATCATGGCCATGCAGTGCCAGTGGTCGGGCGTACCGATGATAACGGCGTCGATATCCTTGTTTTCCAGCATTTTCCGATAATCCTTAAAAAGCTGGGGCTTTTTGTGCTGCATCGTATCGACGTCAGCCGCGCGTTTATCGAGCACACTCTGATCTACATCGGCGAGTGCCACGCATTCTACGTCGCTCATCTGCAAATGCGAACGCAGGTCAGACCAGCCCATACCATTGCAGCCGATCACACCGATTTGTACTTTATCGTTGGGCGAAACCTGTTTCCGTTGACGGGCGATAGCTTCGGGAGAGGGGAGATGGATTAGTCCGGCACCGGCCGCCGACAGGGCCGAGTTACGTAAAAAATGCCTGCGTGTTGTTTTCATCAGTTTATCTGGATTTAGTAATCAGAACGTAGTGACGTAAAAAGCACAACAGGCTGTTTAACTAATCGAGTGCTGGCCAACGGAAATTAAAGAAAACAAAAATAGCCCTGTTTAGGGCTATTAAAGTGAAATGTCTAGTATGTGTGGATAATTAGATTCCGATGCGATTATTTTGTTGCTTTTGGATGCTGTTAGCGTTGGTAGAAACATTCGCTAATTGAGGACGTACGCCTTCTCCGCCAGAAATTGCTTTAACCTGGCCCCCTGAAACCTCAGCGGTCAATTGGGTTAAACTTTCATTGCCAGTTACTTTGTAGAAGCAAATCAATAAAGAAAAGGCTAATGAAATTACCATTATTACGTTCAGTACCTTTTGCATAGCTGTCTATTTGTATTGTTCTATTCTTTAGACGTTAGCAGTTATTGTTGGTTACATTATTTTTTGAGAAAAACTTAATATTTAATAAAATACCATAAAAGGTAACAATTTATTTACTGTATTTGGTGGTAATGTAACGCTTTGAGTACGTGTAAATACCACGTAGAAAATATTTTTTCTGAGGCAAAAGGGATATTTTACTGCTAAAAAAGCGGAATAGAATAGTATCAGCTATTTATTTTGCAGAGTCAGATTTTCAACCTGACTCTGCAAAAAAAGACGCTCTATTTTTTACCTAATTTGGTGTTGGCGTCAGCTTTGACACCTAGCAGCGCCTGCATCTGTTTAACCTGGGCGGCTAACTGGTTATACGCTGTTTCTCCTTCCGTAACTCTGGCCTGAAGCTTCGCTACGTCGGTATCCCGCTCTTTTTCTGTTTTCGCCAGTTTCGCCTGAAGGGTCTCTACTTCGGTGTTAAGTTCTTTAACAGCCTGAACCAGCGGCATAACAAATAATGTATAGCCTACCGTATAGTACTTACCGTTCTCTTCCTGCTTCACACCTTCAAAGTCATAACCCACAGCTTTGGCGGCAGCTTCAACATCCTGCGCTATAAATCCGCTGTGTATTCTTGGGTCTTCTTTAATATTGGTTAGTGGGTAGCCCACCAGCTTAGCTTCTTTAAATTTATTGACATTATAGGTAACCGGATTAAGTTTTGTAATGAAACTTAACCCCGGCACATTCTCTTTTACATTTTCCTTGATACGTCGGTCGGACAGGGCCGAGATGGTTTGTACAGCACACTGTAGCGATGTAACTCCAGTATTGCCCAACACAATAGTATTACTTTGATTCACCCGGGCCGTAGAGCCAAGGGCAGTAGAATTAAAAATTGTAAGGTTGCTGCCTGGCCCTGTATCGACCCCAACGAACGTATTGTGATTGCCTGTAAGAAGGTTCTGGCCTGCCAAATCGCCAAGGGCAGTATTTAATTGACCCGAAGTAAATTGGCGCAGAGACAGAGCACCTACGGATGTATTGCCTACATTGGGAGAGCCAGTCATACTTAATAAAGCGGAGGCACCAACAGCTGTATTGTCTTGGCCTACTGTATTTTCTGCCATCGCATCCTGACCAACAGCCACGTTAGAAAACCCCGTCGTATTTTTGGGAAGCGAGTTTCCGCCCAGGGCCACGTTTTCGGTACCCGTTGTGTTGAGTGCCAGTGCACCAGTACCAATTCCTGTATTGAAGTTGCCATTATTCTGACGAAGGGCTCCATTGCCAACCGCTGTATTGTGGAAACCAGTCGTTGTTTGTTCTAGTGTATAGGAACCAAACCCTACATTCGCTATACCTGTGCTATTGTACAAAGATCGGTTGCCAAACCCTGCGTTATTATTAGCGGTATTAATAACGCCAGCCTTGTCGTTGTTCACTCTGAAATTGAGTGGAGCATTATCCGTAGTGCCCAGAAAAGCGGTGCCTCCTGTTCCGGCATTACCGGTTAGTAACCAGCCGCTTCCACCGCCACCACCGCTAACCGCTCCACCGGGTGTCCAGACAGGGGCACCGGGCGTTCCTGTATTGACCTCAATCTGATTGGACGTTGAGTTAAAGACCAGCAGGCCTTTAGCCGGAGAGACAATCTGGCCCCTTTGTGTGGAGTTAACTACGGGAACTAATAAACCTCGGTAGGCACTGCCCGAAGCGTATGGACCCGATTCGACTTCCAGGCTGGCTGAGCCATCGAGTGTACCGGTAGGGGGGCCTATGCGGACCTGGCTATATGCACAGGTCGCACTCAGGGTTACCGAAAGCAACAGGTACTTTAGACGGTTGTTGAGCGTATTGGTTTTCATGATAAAGATTAGTTAAGTAATGAGCTCCCAAGTAACTAAAATTTAAGGTGTTTTGTATAATCCTGAAGGTAATATTGAGTAACTGAATAGGCTATGGATACTAAAAATAACGAGCTGGAAATTATAGCAACTTCCGCTTTATGCACTGTGCCGTGTCTGGAACGGAAAATTATAACATAGTCTGGCAGGTTATTAAGAACCTATGAATCAACTGATTTTCATAGTAGACTGAATCTGTAAAACTGTAGTATTATTGGCTTAATTTGGAGTTTCAAAAGGCAACGGCTTCATTACAAATAATCCATTTAGAATGCTTGGTAACTTGTTTGTTCGTGCCTCCCTCAATTGCCAGTGTATGCAGTCACACGAGCCTATACTTACCAATTCCTCGTCCATCCAGGGCAATTGCATAATGATGGGTAATCATGCCAGAGCTAAGACGTCATGTACTGGGTTAGACTCTTATTCGCTCATTTGCTACGGAATTGGTATCCTGATGTGGCTGCTCGTTCCATTTATGGCATCAGCCAATCCGGTTCTACAAAAAATAGAAAAAGCAACACCCGCCAATCGGGTTATTCTAATTCTGAATTATTTCGATACGTGTTCAGTCGTTACCCAAAATAAGGTTGCTGCATTTCAGCTTCTGGACGAAATCAATGCTATTAGCGAAAGGGTGGGAGACGGGCAGTTGCGTCGGTATAGCCAGTTCATAAAAGATACCTATGCCAAAAATAGCCCGCTTAGCAACGATCAGAAAGCAGCACTTTTTTTAGCGGTGGGACAGACAGCGGAACAGAACGATGATTTGCAGATTGCCGCTGTGTGTCAGCATTTTGCGGGAGAGTACTACTTCATCAATGAAGAGTACGGCAAAGCGTTCGAATACCTGCTGGCGGCTAATAGTCGCTTTCGGGCAATTGGTTATGCCAACATCCCCGAAATAAGCCGGTATCTCTATGACCTGGCGTTCAATTATTATCATTTCAATGAATACGCGAAATCCATCCATTTTCTGAATGAGGCCACTCGTTACCCGGTTTTCAGCGATAATCTGGCCATACAGACCCATAATACGATGGGCATGGCGTATGCCCGGATTGAGCAAATCGACAACGCCGTTAATTTGCGAAGGGCAGAGCTCTGCTTTAAAAAAACACAACAAGTCGCTGCTTCTGTCAGCGATTCAGTGTGGATTGGGATTGCCAACTCGAATCTGGGTGATGTTTATGTGCAACAGAATCGATTGACAGCCGCCCTAACCGCATTTCGGATCGATTACGAAATGGGAATAAAGTTTGGCAAGGACAGATCTCATCCTGGCGCAACGGCGGTAAAATTAGCCAGACTCTATCTGATGCGCCAGCAGTTCGATAGCTGTGCTTATTTTCTCCATGAATCAAAACGAATTGCCCTGTTTAAGGTGGTCAACACGGAGTTCGGGGGCGAGCTGAACAATGCGGTTTATCATAAAAATTATTATGATGTTAACCGGCAATACTATCAGGCTATTCATAATCTGCCACTTGCGTACGTCTATCTGGATAGCTTATTAACCATCAGTGAACGAATCAATAAACGCTACGATGTCAACCAATTGGCCTTAGCCAATAATAAGTTATTGGTTCAGAAACACCAGTCGGAGGTTGATAAGCTCAATGCCCAGAAAAATACGCAACAGTTCCTCTTCGGGATCACAGGGGTAGTGCTGGCTTTAGTCGCGCTGTTTTTCTTTGCCCTATACCGATTTGTTCGCACGAAACGTGAACAGGATCAGGTGATCAATGCGGAAAAAGAAAAGTCGATGCGACTGGCCAAACAGATCGTTGACGACGAGTTGCAGCGGGCCAAAGCCGACTTGACCCTTTTTATTGAGAATCTACAGGCCAAAGATGCCCTGATCGATACGTTGAACGCCGATCTGGAACGGCTGTCGCAAAACCGGGACGAAAGTGATGAACAGGATATGTTCGTTGAAGCGCAGCAAAGTTTACTCAACTCCAGCTTACTCACGAATGATGATTGGGAGGAATTTCAACGACGCTTCGAGCGCGTACATCCGACTTTTTTTGTGAAGTTAAAACACCATATTACCGACATTAGCCCCGCCGAAGAGCGGCTGTTAGCGCTCTCCAAACTCAATATGAATACCCGACAAATGAGCCGAATGCTGGGTATTTCAACCGATTCGATTCACAAAGCAACGTACCGCCTGCGTAAAAAATTAGGTACCGACGGCCATTCGATCCTGTCAAAACTCCTAAATTAACCAAAAATTAATATTGTAATAATCTAAAAATCAGCATATTATATTTTGTCCAGATTTTTGTCCAGACCCTAAAAATTGCGCTTGCTGGCTGGGAGACTAATTTACCCTCTCCTACAATTAACCAACCAGCACATGCTCAACACCACTACCCTCTTTTATAGTTACTCAATCAACGGGCGCCATCAACCGATAGTCAAACGATTACGTAGTATTGCTCGTCCAGACCGTCGCTGGCTTTTCGTACTGATTCTGCTATTGACCGGGCTGACGGCTCAGGCCCAAAAAACCTGGACGGGTGCGACCTCCGACTGGAACACAGCCACCAACTGGAGCCCGACGGGCGTACCCATCGCCACGGATGACGTAGTGATTCCGTCGGCGCCAGCGAACAAGCCTATTCTGAGCACAACGGCGGTGGCTTACTCGGTAGAAGTGCAGAGTGGGGCTTCGCTAACCATCACGGCGGCCGGTAGCCTGACCATCAATGGATCGAAAGAAGTGGGTGGCAATTTCGGCAGTGGTACGACGGCTTTCTACAATGCTGGTAGTGTCGATAACAGTGGGCAACTGATTATTGGCAGTACAGGTGACGTAGGGAGCTATGGCCTTTGGAATGCTGCTACGTTCACCAACCAGACGGGGGGGCAGATTTCGATTGACAGGAGTTCTCAAGCAGGATTAGTTAACGACGTTACCTTCGACAATTATGCTAGAATAGCCATCGGAGCTAATGCTGGTGTGGGCAATACTGGTCTTCTGATTGACAGTGGTACGTTCAACAACCAAATTGGTGGGGAGGTCACAATTGACAATGCGTCTTCCCGTGGGGTGTATGGCAACGGAGGTTCATTCTTCAACTATGCCAAGATTACCATTGAAATATATGATAACGTGGGCTCTATCGCGCTTCAGAGTAACGCTTTTCCCTTCAGCAACAGTGGCTGTTCGGCCATAATAGTGGCTAATGCTCCCATCGACTTAATGTTCTCTTTTTCCAACTCGGGTACCATCATTGAAAGTGCTAGTGGCAACAGCGGAATCGGCAACAACACAGGCATTGTTCAGAATCTCAACGGCGGTACGTTTAGCGTCGAGTCGGGTAATCCAGCCATCACGACTCCCGGTAACATCTGGAAAGGTTGCACCAGCACCGACTGGAACACGGCCTCTAACTGGTCGAAGGGAGCCGTGCCCACGGCCACTGATAATGTAGTGATTCCATCAGGTCCGACTAACCAGCCAGTTCTGAGCACAACGGCGGTGGGCTATACAGTAGAGGTGCAGAGCGGGGCCTCACTCACAATTACTGCTGCAGGCAGCCTGACCCTCAATGGCGCCAGATACGTATACAATAATTCTGTTACGACGGTTTTTTATAATGATGGACTTGTCGACAACAATGGCCAGTTGATTATCGGTAGTAAGCCCTTGGTGGGTGGGTTTAATGATTTTCGGCATTATGGGCTTTGGAATAACGCTCTATTCAAGAACCATACGGGCGGGGAAATCATGATTGATCGAACCTATTACGGAGGGTTGGAGAATAACGGCGGTACCTTCACCAATGAGGCCAGGTTGATCATCGGGGCTAATGCTTTAGCTGGTTCTTATGGCATTAAAAATGACGCTACATTCGACAACAAAACGAGCGGGGATATTTTAATTGATAAGGCTGGTCAACTAGTGAACAACTCTGGCACCTTCACCAATTATGCCAGAATCACCTTGGGGGCCGCCAGTGGCGGAGAACAATTGAGCATTGCCAATTATGAGGGTACGGTCAACAATAGTGGCTGTTCGGCGCTCATTAATATAGTGGCTAATGCCTATATCCGCAATATGGCCAACTTTACCAACTCGGGTACCATCATCGAAAATGCCAGTGGTAATAGCAGTATTTCCACCAACACGGGCATTGTTCAGAATCTCAACGGCGGTACGTTTAATGTCGGGTCGGGGCCTAATGCGGCTATCACGACTACCGGTAAGCTTTGGCTGGGTTGCACCAGCACCGATTGGAACACGGCCTCCAACTGGTTGAACGGAACACTACCCACGGCCATCGATAACGTAGTGATTCCGGCCAGCCTAGCCAATAAACCCATTCTGAGCACAACGGCGGTAGTCAACTCGGTGGAGGTAATAAGCGGAGCCTCCCTGACTATTACGGCGGCAGGAAGTTTGACCCTCAATGGCTCGAAGGCACCGCAGGGTAATACCACAACAGCGGCTTTCCACAATGCTGGTCATGTCGACAACAGCGGGCGGATGATCATCAGCAGTACAGCCACTGGGCGTAACTTTGGTCTGGATAATATCGGTATGTTCACCAACCATGTGGGTGGGGAGATTACGATTGATCGAAGCACGTTAATTGGTTTGTTTAACCGAGAAGGTAGCACGCTCACCAATTATGCCAGGATCACCATTGGGGCCATCGCTGCCGTGGGAAATTATTCCATTTCCAACTTTGGTCTGTTCAACAACAGTGGTTGTTCGGCTCTACTCAATGTAGCGCCCAACATCTTCATAGAGAATGGAATATTTTCCAACTCGGGCACTATCATCGAAAATTTCGGTATCTACAGCCAAATCAGCAACAACACCGGTATTGTCCAGAATCTTAACGGTGGTACGTTTGATGTCGGTTCGGGCCCTAATCAGCCGCTGAGTCTGAGCGTTACCAATGCAACTACATGTAGCCCGACTAACGGGGCAATTACCATCAGTGGCGTACACGCCAGTACGACCTACACCATTAGCTATACCGTCAACGGCGTTAGTGCTACCGTAAGCCCCAATCCCTCCAGCGATGCCAGTGGTCAACTGACTGTTTCCTATTTGACACCGGGTAACTACGCGCTAACCCTGGGCGGTAGTTGTGTGCCACTACCTCTATCGCTGTCGGCGAGTTTAAGCGGCCCTGTTAGCCCAACCGCCAGTCTCTCACCATCTAGTGCTACGTTGACCTGCGCCAGTCCCAGCGTTACGTTAACGGCCGGGGGTGGTACGTCCTATACATTGACCGGCGGTTCGGGTACCCAGACCAATACGACCGGCCAGTTTGTGGTCAGTCAGCCTGCTACGTACACTGTTACGTTAACGAATGCCGGCGGATGTACTGCTACGGCCAGTACGGTTGTTAGTCAGGATATAACTCCGCCAACGGTGAGCATCAATCCAGGTTCGGCAACAATTACCTGCGCCAGTCCAACGGTGAGCTTATCGGCGGTTGGAGTTGGTACGTATCGCTGGAGTACCGGAGCAACCACAGCTAGCATCAGCGTAACTGCCGGTAATACGTATTC
Source organism: Spirosoma profusum (assembly GCF_014699005.1). Classification (GTDB taxonomy): domain Bacteria; phylum Bacteroidota; class Bacteroidia; order Cytophagales; family Spirosomataceae; genus Spirosoma; species Spirosoma profusum. Next base: position 29,272 of record NZ_JACWZY010000020.1, on the reverse strand, counting down.
GGTGACGCTGACCGGAGCTAATGGCTGTACAGCGGTGGCAAGTCGTCAGGTGAGTCAGGATACTGCTCCGCCTGCTGCTAGCATAAACCCCAGCACCGGAACGCCGACCGGTACTACGTTGACCTGTTCCAGTCCGTTGGCGAGTCTGAGTGCGGTGGGAGTTGGTACATATCGGTGGAGTACGGGTGCCACTACGGCGAGTATTTCAGTGAGTTTAGCCACTACGTATTCCCTGACCGTAACGGGAGTCAACGGTTGCTCAGCCACCGCCACAATCACTGTTAGTCAGGATCAGACTCCACCCTCTGTTGCCATTTCACCAGCCAGTGCTACGTTGTCCTGTAATAACCCGGTAGCCAGTTTGTCGGCGGTGGGAGTTGGTACGTATCGCTGGAGCAGTGGGGCCACTACGTCCAGTATTTCAGTGAGTCTGGCCAATACGTATTCGGTTACGTTAACCGGAGCCAATGGTTGTACTGTTACGGCGAGCGCTACCGTAACTTACCAGAACTGTGCCCCCACCGTAGCAAATGCCATTTCGCCTAAATCCGCTACGGTAGGTAACGCCTTCAGCTACACCATTCCAGCCACTACGTTCACCGATGCTGAAACGCCCAATAGCCTCACCTTATCGGTGGCAGGGCTGCCCGCTGGCCTGAGTTTCGTTTCGCCCAACACCATCACGGGCGTGCCCTCTACTACATTGGGTACCCCCTTCAACGTAACGGTAACCGCTACCGACCCCGGCGGCTTGTCAGTGGCTACCAGCTTTGGGCTGAATGTACAATCTCGCGGCTTTGCTGTCACCGGAGTGACCATGCTGGACTGTAATCATATCGGCTATTTTGAACGACGGATCAATTTTACGGTCAGCTTTGAAGGTACTAATGGTCAGCCCATCAGTCTGTCGGTGGTCAATGAGGTGCCGGGTATCACCATCTATGAGCCTTACCAGTTGAACCTGTTCACCGACAATCCGGTGATTGTGCTGAAGGCTTGTCAGCAAGGCACACCGGGTGAGGCTAGTTTTAGCTATAACTGGTTGGCTAACTGTGCTAATGGCAGTCCCAGGGTAGCCAATCCGATTCCTCCCCAGTCGGCCACCGTGGGACAGGTGTTCAGTTACACCATCCCGGCCACTACGTTCACCGATGCTGAAACGCCCAATAGTCTCACCTTATCGGTGGTGGGCTTGCCAGCAGGACTAAGTTTTGTTGCACCTAACAGAATTATGGGTACGGTTTCGGCGTCTGCCAGTTCTTTTTATAGCGTAACGGTGACCGCCAGTGATGCAGGTGGCAGTTCGGTGTCGACCATCTGGCCGATGAGTGTGGTGGGATCGGGCGGCTGTGTGAGTATGTACAGTGTGAAGGCAGGCGATTGGAGTGATGGCAGTGTGTGGTCGTGCGGGCGGGTACCGGTGAGCAGTGACGTAGTGACGTTGAATCACGGGGTAAACTTGCCCGCGAGCTATCAGGGGCAGGCATTGCGGGTGATGTATACACCAACAGGCAGACTGATTTTGGGAATGGGGAGCAAACTGAAACTGGGTAGTTATTAACCTGCCTTTTATCAATGATCAAGCAAGCACAACTAGGAAGCAACTGCTGGTTCCTCTAACACCACAGGTCGCCGTTTACCTTTCTCAATAATCCAGTAAGTGAGTGCCTACCAATGCCAAAAAAGAAGGACTGGTTACATGAATTGGTAACCAGTCCTCTTTGGTAGCCCTAACTGTCGAAAACTCGAACAAACTAGTGGAAGGGTTGACGAAAATCTATGAGCTAAAAGCGGTCATTGAGCCTGTACTCAGTCTATAATTACGGGTAGGAAGTCTGGTAGATTTATTGCTCAAGAAAGATTTATAATAAGCATATCCATACAAGTAAGCTCCTACAAATTACTTCCGTACTTAATTGCCAACACCAATCAAAAAGCGTTTGGCAACTGAAAAACCAGGTGCCCGCACCTGCATAATGTACATTCCTCCTGAGAAAAGTGTAAGATCAATTGATTTACGTTCGTTAAATACCGGTACGCTAAACTTGGCGATTTCCTGACCGGAAAGTGTATAAATGTGAATGGTCGCGTCAGTCAGGTTTGCCAGCGTTTCGATTGAGATCATTTTCGTAGGACTCGGGTTTGGATAAATGCTTAGTCCTTGATTAGTATCATCAACGATAAAGTTCAAATCGGTAGATACTTTGGAGAAACAGGTTAACGTAGGACTATATTCTATAAAAGATTGCGCTGAATATGAACCTGATCTACTGGTTTTGATAGTTGCGGTCTGGGACGCGAGAATATCGGTGTTAAGATACCAGCGGTAATAATCGCCTGTTAGTGAGCCCATAGCTTCTAGTGTATACGTACCCGTCTGCTTCAGTAGGGGAATACTTGGCAAGGCCTTCACATCAACTGTCAGCGCTACGGATGGAGGAGAATCGCACCCGTTGGCATCTTTTACACGGGCCGTATAGCTTCCAGATTGTCGCACTGTAATGGTCCTCGTTGTGTCTCCCGTTGTCCAGATGGGCTTTAATAAACTGGCTGCCGTCAAAATGACCTGGTCTCCATCGCAAAAAACGGTACGTCCACTGGCCGTGAGCGTAGGCGATTGCGGTAGGGGATTCACCAGTACCTGAACGGAGGCCGAAGAAGCCGAAACACAACTGAAACTGTTCAGGGTGCGTAAGGCATAATTACCCGTTTGGCTGACCGAAATCGCACGTGAGGTTTGCCCATTTGTCCATTGGTATAGTTGATCTTCGCTGGCTGTCAACGTGAGCTGTTGGTCGGCGCAAAACGTCGTGCTGCGACTGGCTGTAATACTTGGCGTTGGTGGTAACGGATTGACGACCACAACAACCCCCGATGAGCGGGGCGATGTACATCCATTCTGGTCGGTTACCGCTACGGTGTAAGTCCCTCCAGTCTGCACCGTAATACTACGGGATGTTTGCCCTGAACTCCAGTTATAAGCTGCATTATCGCTTGTACTCAGGGTCGTAGCTCCTCCCTGGCAAAAGGTGGTAGAATTGGCTGCCGTGATGGCTGGTATAGCTGGCAACGGATTGACTCGTACAGTTACCGGCGCTGAAACGAACGAGCATCCACTCACATCCTGATAACGTACTGAATAATCGCCCGCTGTCGTCAGCGTAATTTCCTGACTGGTTGCATTAGTTGTCCAGGCAATATTATTATCGTAGGAGGCCTTCAATTTAACACTGCCTCCGGCACAGAAGGTAGTCGAGCTGGGAGCTTGTATGGTTGGCGCATCGGATATTCGCACAACGGAGGAAAACAATATATTTCCGGTAGCATCTTTTACTTTAGCCCGATACGTACCGGCTCCTTTTACAATCGTCTGGGCAGTCTCACCGGAACTCCAGCTTACCGACGAAAACGACCCATTTACAGCAATAGACAATTGATTGGCAGCCGAGCAGGTAACGGATACCGTCGGGGCTGGAACAGGTGGCTGGGGCTGTGCCATACTGAAGAAACTATCGCTCAGGCTGTTATTCCAGGCTGTAGCAACTTCTCCCAAACCAACGACATCGAAATGGACATCATCAGCATTCGTCCGGGGTGGACGCAGACGGGGAATCTGGATCGCATCGGTAGCAGGACCCGCATATACATTCGATCCGACAGCTATCACCTGATTCTGAGCCGTTATGAGCTCTGGTCGAGGACCAAACATATCGCCTGAATAAGATGATCGCGATACGACCCAGGCAATATTTTTCCCTGAATCCTGGCGGCTCCGATTGATGACAAACTGTAAATCGTTAAAATAGCTGGTTGCTGTTGATTGCGCAAAAATCTCGGCTTCTCCCTGTTCCCAAAGCACCGCTCGCACGCCCAGCATATGGGTATAAAACTGCAAGGCAATCCGTAAATTGGCGTAGGGCTGGCCATCCTTGTAGAATGCATCGGCTATATAAACGCTCTTTGCGCGTCCCGTTTCGATACTTTGCCGCCAATTCTGCATTGCTGTACCTTCATAGCCGGCATTGAAAAACAAAATGGGTACGTTTAAGCGTTGTGCTAACAAATCGCCTAAACGTCCCCAGCACCAGGTACCCATTCCACGCGGAGCCACTCTGGCCCCCTGATCCATATGAGAGAACTGATTCAATACGTTGACGGATGGCTCATTAGCTGATTCGGTTGCATCGAAGTAATTGATGCTATTTACCCGATCATCAGTTGCGCTACCCATTTCATCGTATATCCCCTGCGCATTCGACTGACCCGCCACGATAAATACCTCACCAACGCCAACGCGCTCAACGACCGTGGAACCTATAACCTGATCGTCTTTCATGCCCCGTACTTCCAGATTGTACCAGCCCCCCCGAACAGTTAAATCCCCAGCGTAATTTCCGCCCGATGGATTACTCTGAATCGTTACCCAGTCGGATGAAGTTCCCTGGCCATTGCGTGCCTGAACACGGGCTTCTATCCGGCTTACAGGCAGGGTAAAATAACCATTGATTCGAATCTTCGATTCATTGCTATTCGATCGCTGAAAAACGGCCCGACTTACGGGAAAGGTCACTTGAATTTGGGAAAGAGCCAGTAATGGAAAAAAACATAAAATGACTAAATAATGGATACAAATTCGTTTCATGAACTCTCTAAAATTATTTCAGTTGTCAATCGGACGACAAATCCAGTTAAGTACAGAGATCTGCTTCTACGACTATAAATGGTTGGTTGCGCTAAGAAAATTGGCGATACACCTGTAACCGTATTCAGGTCCTTCCTGACCTCAATCAGCAGGGGTATTACCTTTAGCCTGTAAGCAACCTAATTGAAGTCGAAAACAACGGGTTGATAAGCAAGCTGTAGGAATTAGCAATGGACGCCAAAATTTTGGCCTATGTGGTGATGCAAGCTTGTTCATTACCAAGATTTTACAGCGATCCTCTGATAGCTTTAACTATTACTGTTGATTACTCCGGCCCTCAGGTTGGGAATTGTGGTTTAGGGGTTGAAAACACCATGTCTCAGGATTACCAATGGGAAAAATACTGCTTTTTAAAATACAGTTAACCACAAAGGTACTGCTTCTTAACTTGACTTTAACTTTATGCAGCCCAGGCTAAAGTCAGGTTTATAATCATAAATCTTTGCTGATGAGAGAAGATCAGAAAACCAATGTGCCCCATTTTGGCAATCTATAACTGGTTATATCCCTCCTGAAGAGAAACTGGTACTACTTATTTTGAGGGCAAAAAGAAAGACTGGCCACAAAAATGTGTAGACAGCCATCCTTAGCGACCCTAACTGGTAAAACACAAACAAACTGGTGGAAGGATTAAAGAGAATCTATGCACTAAAAGCAGTGATAGAGCCTACGTAGTGAATCCAGGCGGCTACGGGAGTATGTTTACCCCAAAGGCGGGCGATTGGAGTGATGGCAGTGTGTGGTCGTGTGGACGGGTACCGGTGAGCAGTGACGTAGTGACGTTGAATCACGGGGTAAACTTGCCCGCGAGCTATCAGGGGCAGGCATTGCGGGTGATGTATACACCAACAGGCAGACTGATTTTGGGAATGGGGAGCAAACTGAAACTGGGTAGTTATTAACCTGCCTTTTATCAATGATCAAGCAAGCGCAAAGAAACAGGAAGCAATCGCTCCACCTCTTAACACCACAGGTCGCCGTTTACCTTTCTCAATAATCCAGTAAGTGAGTGCCTACCAATGCCAAAAAAGAAGGACTGGTTACATGAATTGGTAACCAGTCCTCTTTGGTAGGAAGTAGCGGGCTCGAACCGCTGACCTCTGCTCTGTCAAAGCAGCGCTCTGAACCAACTGAGCTAACCTCCTTTATTGATGTATGATGTAGGATATATGGTGTATTTAGAGGTAGAATATATACATCATATACCCTACATCATATTTCATATATCGCTCGCAAACTTACGAAACTTCCTCTGTTTCCAAACGGGTGTGATAGATTTTTTGCGAAGGAATGCGCCAAAGCAGCAGAAAGCCAAGCACAAAAAATACCAGTAAAGCCAGCACCGAATTCCGCATACTGCCCGTTATCTGCTCGATGAGTCCGTAGACCAACGTACCAAAAACAATCGACGTTTTTTCTGTTACGTCGTAAAAGCTGAAATACGAAGCCGTTTCGGTTGTGGCGGGAATGAGTTTTGAGTACGTAGAGCGCGAGAGCGACTGAATCCCCCCCATAACTAGTCCAACTACAGATGCCAGAATAAAAAACTGCATCTCAGTCTGAACGTAGTACGCACAGGCACAAACACCTATCCAGATGAAAACGGCCGTCATGAGGGCATACGTATTGCCGATACGTTCCGACAGGCGTGAAAAGCCATAAGCACCTGGAATGGCTACCAATTGTATCAATAAAATAGTGATAATCAGGCTTTGACCGGGTAACTTCAACTCATCACTTCCGAATATGGTTGCTACGTACATCACGGTTTGAACGGCCATGTTATACACGAAGAACGAAACCAGAAATCGTTTCGCTAGTGGGCGCTCCTGCAATTTGGCCCAAACGTTACGAAGTTCTTTAAACCCATTCAGAAGGTAGTTTCCTGTTTTTCCGGCTCCCTTTTTGGTGCCGTCGGGCAGTCGGTTGAAGGGTATCTGTGCAAAGCCAATCCACCAGAGTCCAACTGTCAGGAAGGCGAGCCGTGAAGCCATACTTTCGGAGATATTGCCGAACCACTCGCGTTTTAAAATTACCACTAGATTTAAAATCATCAGCAGAACGCTGCCCAGGTAACCCATCGAGAAACCGCGCGCACTCACTCGGTCGTACTGGTCTTCAGTGGCAATATCGGGAAGGTAGGAATTATAGAATACGATACTGCCGCTCCAGCCAATCAGGCTGAGCCAGAAGCAGATGACAGCAAACGTAGTGGTTTCCTGCACAAAAAAATACAGCAAACTGCAACTCACAGCACCTGTATAGCAGAACACTTTCATGAACGCCTTCTTACGTCCACTGTAGTCAGCAACGGCGGTACAGATGGGCGACAACAGGGCAGTAAACAGAAAAGCGAATGAAATCGTGTACGAAAACAGAACGGAGTTTTTGATGGAAATGCCCAGAAAATTGATGATGGGTCCACCAGCTTCATTTAAGGCAGTAGCCGAGAAATAAACCGGAAAGATACTCGATACAATGACGAGCGAATGAACCGAATTGGCCCAGTCGTAAAAAGTCCAGGCAGTCAAGATACGGGGGATATTTTTCATTCTTAAAGCGTGAAAGAGCGAAAGCGTGAATGAGTGGTTGCGCAAGATACATCACTCTTTCACTCATTCACGCTTTCGCTCTTTATAATGACGGGTCGAATTCCAGATTGATGTCGGCATCTTTTCCATCGACGGGCGCCCGCTGACGCAGAACGAGCTTATTGCGCGTGAGTTGAATAATCGGAAAAATTCCTTTAAAACCCTGTACGTCTACGTCAATAGACTGATTATCAGTAGTTAATTTCCACGAGCCGCCATTCACAACCGTACCACTTTGTTTGGGGTCAAGCGCGCGAACCGTACCGTTATTCCGAAACTGCATATCCAGATCATAAATGACCTGTGTAGTGAGATTCAGCCGATTTCGGTTTATTTCCTGATTTGCTACGTCAGATACCCGCTTCATGCGCCAGTTGTTCGCTACCAGCAGTTCGGTTTGTGAATTGGTAGTACCGCCAGGCGTAGTGCCATCATCTTTTTTACAACCAGCCAGGGTTAGAGCGAAAATTGCAAGCGCAAACAGCAATCGGAACGTATTCATAACGAATTGATTTAGACGGTTTAATCAACCGAAGGGGCAGATTTATTCGTAACGTGCGTTTTCTACTAAACGATTTACACCCCTAAAATTCTGTACTTTTGGCGAAACTTCAAGCCATGCGTCTTTCTTTCGGCTTTTTTACTACGTATCTGCTCGGTTTTTGGCTGGCGATTTGCCCGATGACGATGGCCCAGCAACAATGCGCCGACCGGCTTACGTTTACGCCCGTTAGTCAGCCGAATCAGATTGAGTGGAACAAATTTCCTGACTTCACCCTACCGTTTCCAGTCATTTATGGAGGCCCCCGTTTTACGGATACGCAAGCCAGCCCGTTACGTCACGGATTCAGTCATTTAACGGATGTACAGCCTAACGAATATGGCTCGCTGGTAAAACCGACCCAACGGGCTGTTGTCTATTATGGCTTTGCTACGGGATTAAATCAGCCCTGGGAAACCATTGAAAGCCCCTGGGGGAATGATTTGACGGTCTATCGTGCTAAATGGGATAAATTTTTATCAGAACTTTCTGGCGGCCAGAAGAATGCAAATGGTCAGTACGTAATGCCGGTTGGTCGATTTGCACTGGATATCGAGCGATTTCTGGAAACGGATACGCGTATTCTCCGGCTCAAACAGGATAGTCGCGTTCCTGCTACGTATCGGAATTTGACGGATGCTGATTTTATAGCAGCTTATAAAAAAGCCATGCGCAACCTCTACGCCGATGGGATGCGCTACGTTCGTCAACGAGCCGACCTGACTGGCGTAAGTGTTAGCAGTTATGCTGATACGCCCGTGCTCAATACGTATCTGAACGTACCAACCTTTACCTGGGAGAACTGGAAAACCAACCTGAGCCTGACCAACTACATGGTGCAGGACTCAACCGGACGTAGCATTGGCGGACCGTATTACGACCAGCTCGATGCCCTTTCGCCTTCGTCCTATTTTTATTACGACTACCCAAATCCACTGGCGCAGGACTATCTGGCTTATCTTCTTTTTCAGGTTGAGGTAAACCGGGCGTGGAGCAACAAGCCAGTGGTGCCCTGGGTTTGGTTGCGCTATCATGACAGTTCGAGTAGTTATCCGAATTTCATTCAGCCGTTTATGGCCGAAGCCACGGCTATTTTCCCGTTTTTTTCGGGGGCTGCGGGCCTATGGCTCTGGGAAAATCCGACGCTCACGCCCACTCGTACCGATACGTATGCCGCTTACGAACATTTCACGCACGGCCTTTATCGCCTGTCACGCTTTGCGGATATGTTCCAGGGGACGTACGAACTGGTCATTGAAACACCCGCCCGTGATCTCATGGACAAGCAGTTACCAGTGTGGCGCGGTGTTGCAAAGGGCAATCAAATTCTGATTGCTGCACAGAATCCGTACGCAGCCGACGCGCAGAAAACCACGCTGACGGTACGTTATAAATCGTGGCAACGTAGCATTGAGTTGACGGGGCGGGAAGTATATCTGTGTCGTTTCGATATGGGGACCGTCACCGCGAATGAGCCTCTGTTGTCGATCGTATCGGTATTTCCAAACCCAGCCCAAACTGAACTGAACGTATCGTTAGGGAAAGTGCCCACTGTACCTACCGAACTTGTTTTACTAAACACAACCGGTCAAATCGTCGTTAAAAAGATAGTTAAGAGCGTTCAGGAACAGGTAAACGTAGCACATTTACCTGCCGGAATGTATCTGCTACGTATCCAGAACGAAACCGGAAGTCAGACGAAGAAAATAAGTATTAAATGAGGCATGTTACGCAGAGATGCGCGGAGCAACACAGAGATTCATAGAAGTTTTATTTTTCTCTGTGAGTCACTGTGTTGCTCCGCGCATCTCTGCGTAACAACCTCTCTTCAAGTATGCCCAATCAACTGCAATACGAAACCAGCCCTTATTTGCTTCAGCACGCTAACAACCCTGTTGACTGGTATGCGTGGGGCGAGGAAGCATTAAATCGGGCTATCGATGAAGATAAGCCGATTCTGGTAAGTATAGGCTATTCGGCCTGCCACTGGTGCCACGTCATGGAACATGAATCGTTCGAAAAAGACGACGTAGCACAGGTGATGAACACGCATTTTGTGTGCATTAAAGTGGACCGGGAAGAACGCCCGGATGTCGACGCGATCTATATGGATGCTGTGCAGGCGATGGGCGTGCAGGGAGGCTGGCCGCTCAACGTATTTCTGATGCCCAATGCCAAACCGTTTTATGGCGTTACGTATCTCCCCAAACGAAACTGGGTCAATTTGCTCGACAGTATCCGAAACGCGTTTGACGAACATCGTGAAGATCTGGCGAATTCCGCAGAGGGATTTGCAACGGAACTGAACCTCAGCGATTCGGAACGCTACGGTCTCACTCAAAATAATCCATTATTTGTGCCTGATGTGCTCGACGGTTTGTATCGTAAGGTTGCTGTAAAAACGGATAGCGAGAAAGGTGGTATGCACCGGTCGCCGAAGTTTCCGATGCCGAGTGTCTGGCGGTTTCTGCTACGTTACCACGCAGTGATGGGGGAAGAGTCTGCTACGTCGGAGCGGGCGTTTCACCAAGTAAAACTGACACTGGATAGAATGGCGCTGGGCGGAATTTATGACCAGCTCGGCGGTGGCTTTGCCCGATATTCGACCGATGTAGACTGGTTTGCCCCGCATTTTGAGAAAATGCTATATGACAATGGGCAGTTATTGACACTGTACGCAGAAGCGTATAGTTTAACGAAAAGCCCGCTTTATAAACACGTCGTTTATCAGACAATTGGCTTTGCACAGCGTGAATTGCTCAGCCCAGAAGGTGGATTTTACTCGGCGCTGGATGCTGACAGCGAGGGGGTTGAAGGGAAATTCTATACGTTCACAACACCAGAACTACGCGAAATTTTGGGCGATGACTTCGACTGGTTTGCTAATCTGTATCATATATCCGAAGAAGGAAACTGGGAACACAGTCGTAACATTCTTCACCGAACAGAAACCGATGAAGCGTTTGCCGAACGTATCGGCTGGTCGATGGATGAGCTGAATGTACGACTCGATGCTACACACCTACGACTGCTACGTGTACGTAATGAACGCATCCGTCCGGGGCTGGATGATAAAATTCTTTGCTCCTGGAATGGGCTGATGCTGAAAGGTTTGGTAACGGCTTATCGTGCTTTTAACGAACCAGAGTTTTTGACCCTGGCGCTACGTCTGGCGTTTTTTCTGGTGAAAAAAATGCGCGATAGCCGTAATGGTCGACTGTGGCATATGTATAAGTTGGGACGGGCGCGGCAGGCGGGTTTTCTGGAAGATTATGCCGCTGTTATCGACGGACTTGTAGCACTTTATCAGGCGACATTCACCGAAAGCTGGCTCACCGAAGCCGACCAGTTGACGCAGTACGTTCTGGCTAATTTCTCCGATACTCGTGATGGTAATGGTGATACTGACCCGATGTTTTTCTTCACCGATAAAAACGGCGAAGAACTTATAGCCCGGCGTAAAGAACTGTTTGACAACGTAATACCGTCCTCAAATTCGATGATGGCCGAAAATCTCTACACGTTGAGTTTGTTGCTGGAGCGACCATCTTACGCCGAGCGGGCCGATCAGATGCTGGGTCGAATTCAACCATTGGTTCAGCAAAATGCCGATTACCTGACCAACTGGGCCGCTCAATTTGCGCTACGTGTCCGCCCAACTGCCGAAATCGCGATAGCAGGTCCAGAAGCCGACCAATTCCGAGCCGAATTAGACGCCGATTATTACCCCAACAAAGTCCTCTGTGGAACTACCGACAAAAGCGATTTTCCGCTTCTTCAACAACGCGGGCCTATTAATGGACAAACAGCGATCTATGTATGCTATAACCGCGCATGCCAACTGCCGGTAACAAGCGTAGAGGAGACCTGGAAGTTGCTGAGAAATGTAAAGCACTCCTAATGAAATTAAGATACTAGTTTTTTGATATAAAGGCCTTTAGCTCGTTAACGCTAGTGTTAAACGTAAAGCTATCAAAGACTTTATAAATGTTCTCCCGGTCCACTATCTGCTGATATACCTTTTTAGCGGCCTCCAGACGCTTTTTATCAAAATCAAATAGCTTTAGTAATTCAGCCAGTTGAGCTGAGGCAATCGACTGATTCGTAAGTAGGGTATTGAATAACTCATACTTGTCGTTATCGAAAGTTTGTTTACTTATGGCTTCCCGAATTCGATCAAAAGCTTGGGCGGTCATTGCCATTGATAAGTTATCATAACGACCCGGCTGTTGGGGAAAACCTTGCGAACTGCTCCTCGATTGGCCGCCATTCCAGAGCTGATCATCGACAGAAATAGGGGAAGAACCTAAAATGCGAAGCCCTTGTCGAGCACTAAACTCAGCCATTATGCGACTATCTGCATGCAGATCTACCCAGCCCTGATAAACGGCTATATTGTTTTGCGCAATAGTTATGCGCGCCTGTCCGGCTGGTAATTCGAAAAACCGGTATCGGTGTGTCGAAAGGGTTAAACTTTGCTCCCCGATGGTAACTGTATAACGACCAATATCCGCAATTCGTAAAAAAAACAGGCTTTCTGCCCAAGACTGCTTAGTAATCAATAAACAACCAATTGTCAATAGTACGTAACGTATTGATTTCATCGTCACCGTGGTTCGTGTTTTGAAACTTCCAGGTTTACTATTCATGTAGCTTTTGTTTAGTATTCTTTACAAACATCGTAGCAAAGTAGCGCTACGTCTGTTCGTTCATGCTTCGCCCCCGGTATATATGCAGTAAGCGCTTGAGTTCCGCCTGGTCAATGTTATAATCGTCAATCGACAAATTTTCCTGTTTGTGGGGAGGGTATTCATAATACAAGTATTTCCGGTAATTACTGAGTTTACCCTCCTGGTAAACGTTTTCATGAGATATATCACGCCAGGCGTTGAATTGGGCGGATACCGTCCATATTCCTTTAGCATTGAGAATAATCTGTGCTCTCTGGTTGGCTACTCGTTTCAAACTTAAATAAATGAGGAACCCACCTGCTGCCAGAAATATGGCGCTCAATAAATAATCTTTTTGCATCAAAATGATAATTCCACTGAACAGAAAAACTGCGCTAGCGACTAGTTTAAACAGGTTTTTCCCTTTTGAATAGTAAATCTTTGTTTCTGCTGGAATCATCAGGTCGTCGGTGAAACCTTCCATATTGCTTAATCGGTGTTTACCAGGCAATACCCGTTTAGATCAGCTCATATGGGATTATTCCTGCATGAAGACGGCTTGAGAAGCCTATTTTTCTTCTCCACACAAGTTAAAATAGATACGTTTAAGAGCGACCAAAGTTTTGAGTAACCGGTTCTCCAGAGCATTCTGCACTATCAATTAGTCATTCATCCTCTCCCCAGGCGGTAAGAATCAGGGTTCGGCGGCCGCCGTGATTGCGGTGTTCACCTAAATAAATGCCTTGCCACGTGCCTAAGTTGAGTTGCCCGTTTGTAATTGGAATACTGACCGAATGCCCCAGCATAGCCGCTTTCAAATGGGCAGGCATATCGTCAGAACCTTCGTAATCATGTTGATAGTAGGGCGCATTTTCCGGTACCGTTTTGTTGAAAAATCGCTCAAAATCACCTCGCACGGTGGGATCGGCGTTTTCATTGATGGTTAAACTAGCCGACGTATGCTGAATAAATACGTGTAATACCCCCACACGAATAGTAGATAATTCCAGAAATTCACGTTCAACAAGGTGGGTGATGAGATGAAAACCTCGTGTATAAGCAGGTAATTGCAGCGTGTGTTGGTAAACAGGCATTGACGATGAATGTAAATAGAAGTTAATGGCGTTAGTGTGTAACTATTTTGAGTACATTGAGTTGTGATTCTGGTTATTTTTGGCTCGTAAAGCCGATAGATGCTGATCAACTCAACGGGGGTGGCTAATGAAAATCGTTTACGTTCTGCTACTTGCTTTTCTAGCTAGCTGGCCAGTCAAAGCCAGCGAACTAGCTGATACCCTGCGCACTACGTCGAAACCAGCGATACGTCATGCGTTTGCCGAATATGATGAAGAAATTTTGTATTACGGTAAACGTAATGATTATTATTCCGTTCGGATTTATAAGAAAGATGGTACGTTGTTTCGGCTGGATTCATACTCATTATTGCCAAAAACGCTGCCCAATGGATTGTCGCTCGACAGCCTGAGTCGCATTATTCACCACGGCCCAACCAAAATTATGTATCCCTCGGGTCAGCTTTATTTGAGTTGCGAGTATAAGCAAAATCTGCTGCATGGGCCGTTTATGGTTTTCTACGAAGATGGTTCCATAAAACGTCGGGAGTTCTACCGGAGTGGGCGCTTGACTAAAAGCCAGTGCTTTACAACCGAAGGCGTTCAGCAAAAGTGCGAACCCTATTATCAGGCAGCTAAATTTTTAGGTAAACCCCAGGATCTTCAGACCTATCTGAAAAAACAATTGGGGACTGTGCTCGATGGCGATCGGGTTCGAAACCTGACAGCTACCTTGACTATCAATGAGATTGGGCAGATAATTCGCGTGAATGTGGATGTGCGGGCGTTCTCGTTAGCTCCCCAACAGGTAACAGCCATTCAGGCCTACATGCAGCAAACCATTCGAAACATGCCCGAATGGACACCCGAAAAATTGAACTGGCAGCCCGCTGTTAACGACGGCCGGCCCATTGCATCGACCTGTGTATTATCCGTGTTTCGGTTTCAGGGCGATATGCAGTTTCGCCTTAGCTATCAGATGTAGATGTAGCTCAAAAGTATTGCTGACGCCAAGGGCTGTGCCACACCCTTTAAACCTGATATTGGCAGGACGCAATACTCAGGTACGGCTGAAGCGTAATCATGTCTGTATCAACGGTTTCTCCATTCTGAAGGGTTGATTGCCGGTCGCCATAGGCAATGAGCAACGTATTACCCACCGTATCAATCCAGGTAAGGGGTTCGCTGTAGAACGTAATCGCTACTTTGTGAGCTTGTTTGTCCGATACGTGCGAGTGGATGATGTCGAACTTGAACTGAGTAAACGGCAGGCAGAGTTTACCCGACTGATTCACAATATCAGGAACGATGTTATTTAGTTGCCGAATGTACCCAATGGCGGCCATACTGGTCTGTTGATGCAGTCGGTCGGCATTGGGTACATTGTCGAGCAATTCCTGGAACGTAGCGTATTTATTTTCCTGGTTATAATATTGGGCCTGCATGTAAAATTCCATGT
The DNA here is from genome assembly GCF_014699005.1 of Spirosoma profusum. Lineage (GTDB taxonomy): Bacteria > Bacteroidota > Bacteroidia > Cytophagales > Spirosomataceae > Spirosoma > Spirosoma profusum. The sequence continues at coordinate 14,236 of NZ_JACWZY010000020.1, read as the reverse complement.
AAGTATCCTCGAATACGTACTTGTCCCACAATTTCTGAGACGACGAGTCGATAATTTTCCGATAACTCAGGTGAATAATACGCATAAAATAAGCGGTGATTTATCCGTTTACGACGATGGTGTGCGTTAGCGTATAACCGCCCGACAAACTGCCCGAAACAGTGGCTAATTCTGTTGTAAACCCATCACTAAATACGTTATCTTTCTCATTCAGCGTATCCTGTTTCCCTTTCGTATAGCCATACGATTGTCCGGTTGTATAAACCGTAGTGCAAATGTCATACGGGAAAGCTATCTGAGTGACCAGCAGCGATTTACCCGACGCATTGTAGATGTGTACGTGAACGTGCGGAGCACGGCCCGAATACCAGCCGGGAAAAATAGACGTAAACGACACCAGCCCGTTCGCATCCGTCGTCTGACGCCCACGCAGGAAGTGAACACTTGTATAATTCGTGCTCTGCATACCCGTACCGCCGTATTCAGAGTAATTGCCGCCTTTGTCGCAATGCCACACATCGACCAGCGCACCAGCCAGAGCGGCACAACTGGCACTCGCGTTTTTAATGGTTATGTTCATCGTGAAAGCCACACCTGTCTGTCCGTCAGTAATGTCTTTCCGAACGTAGCTGGCCGGGCTTTTGGTTGGGAATGGCCCTTCGGTTTCGGAGGGCGTTACAGCGCAGTTGCTGGCCGAACTCCCGTTGGTTGAACCCGTCGACGTACTGGTTCCTGTACTTGTTCCAGTTGTGGTTGTTGGGTCGATTTCGGTTTTTGAGCAGCCACCTACCAGTGGTGCTACAGCCGCAATGCCTAACAAACTGCCAAAGCCGCGTTTCAAAAATTCTTTACGTTCCATGTTTCTGAAAATCAATTGTAGTAGAGAACAAATATTTAGCGATGAACGATAAGTGATAAACCATGAACGGTCCGCCATAGCGGTTGACGTTCGCACTCAATAATTGCTGGCGTCAACCAACTCATTACTTATCACTCATCGTTCATCACTTTTCGATAGACGCCTGATCAATCGTAGCTTTTACGTCCTGCGTGGCGTCCTTGAATTCACGGATGCCTTTGCCCAGTCCACGCGCTAGTTCGGGCAGTTTTTTCGCGCCAAAAAACAAAAGAAGGGTGCAGATAATCAGCACTATTTCGGAGGTGCCTAAGCCAAACATCAGTCGGAGTTTTTAGGTAAATACGTTGCGGTTGTCTATTACTATTATCGTCAAATGCCCTCGTTTCGTTGCACGAAGGCACTACTTATAGGTGAACCACCCGATTGTGTCGGTAAAACAGATGTTAAAACAAACTCCCGAAAAGCATAGTCTTTCGGGAGTTTAATTCGGTGAGTTCTGTTCCAATCAATCTACGTACTAAACCGGCTCAGAAAATCTGCTTCGTAGCTGGCGCCGATGGGAATTTCACGACCAGCGATAAAAATGGTTTTGTTACGTACCGCTTCAACCCGACGTAGCGGTACAATGTAAGACCGATGCACCCGAATAAAATCAGCCGGAGGGAGCCGTTCCTGCATCGCTTTCATGGTCATGCGGGCCACAATAGGACGCGCTACGTCAGTCCGGGGCACGCCAGCCCGGGGCACGTCAGCCCGATTGACTGGATGAAGGTGAATTTTGAGATAATCGTCAAGCCCTTCAATCAGAACTATATCGCTGAAGGCGATTTTATGAAGCGTGTAATCGGCCCGCACGTATAGATAAGCCTCGCCAGTAGTCTCCGAATGCTGCTGCCATCGCTGAAAATCAGCCGCTTTGTTGACGGCTTGTAAAAACCGCTCGAACGTAAAAGGCTTCAGCAGGTAGTCGACAGCATTGAGTGTGAAACCTTCTACCGCATATTCGGCGTATGCAGTCGTGAAAATGACCATTAACGGCTGCTTCGGCGACGTATCATCTGCCGACGTATCACTCAGGGCTTTGTAAAAATCGATGCCCGATACCGACGGCATATTGATGTCCAGAAACAGCAAATCGGTCGGGAACTGCTCCAGATGACGTAGCGCTTCGACGGTTCGGGTGAACGTTTTCTGTAAATCAACAAAATCTACCTGCTGACAGAAATGGGTCAGCACACGTAGCGCGGGCGGTTCGTCGTCTAAAGCTATGGCACGTATCATGACAACGTAAGGGTTAAATCGACGATAAAACTATCGGGTTTGTCGCTAATAACCAGCCGGTGCCGGTTGGGATATAACAGATCGAGCCGGGCCTGCGTATTGGTCAGACCGATTCCACTCGCCACCGCCATCGGCTGAAACACCCGCACCTTTTTGTTAAAGACGTAGCATTCCAGTTCAGTATCACCAATGGTAATCCGAATCTTAATGGCGGACGGTTCTTCAGGACTGACGCCGTATTTGAACGCATTTTCGATAAACGAAATCAGCAGCAACGGTGCAATCTGCTTGCCATTCGGACGCCCGTTTATGGTAAAATCAATTTCCACCGAACTGTCTATCCGGAGTTTTTGCAGAGCAACGTAGTGACTGATATAATCCAGCTCATTCGCCAGCGACACGAGATCTTTCTGTGAATCCTGAATGACGTAGCGCAGAAACGACGACAGTTTCACAATGGCATCGGCGGTAGGGGGGGAATCGATAATCGACAGGGCGTAGATGCTATTCAACGTATTGAACAGAAAATGAGGGTTAATCTGCGCTTTCAGGTACGAAAGTTCCGTCTGGATTTTTTCGCGTTCGGTTTCGCGCAGGCGGTTGTTTACACGGATAGCCAGCGCCAGCAGAAATCCCGCCAGCGTCAGAAAAAACGTCTGACTGGATTCAGGCGGTAAACCCCGCCGATCTGACGGCCCCATCTGGCCAAACTCTTCAGATGGACGAGGAGGGCGATTGTCGTTAGGGAATGAAGGTTGGTAGTCGTTACGTTCGGGGGGCGGTTGTCGGCGTTCCATTGGCGGACGCGATTGTCCCCGGTTGATAACGAATAATACACTTTCAATCAGCACAAAACAACCTAATGCACTGACGCCATACAGAACGTATCGGCGGTTGAAGTACAGCCTGGGAATCAGTACGTAGTAGTTGATGTAGAAAAAAGCAATCGTAATCAGATACGACACTACGTTCCTACGTTCGTGGGGATTGTACGACAGTTCCGCCAGTTTGTCAAACCCATCCGAAGCGAAAAGATAGGGCAGAGCCAGAAACGTCAGGCAGCCAAACACATGAATGGCTATGGTCGAAAGCCGTTTTGTCATTCGGGAAATTTACGGCTCAATTGGTGAATCAATCTCAATAGGGGCAAAAATTGGGATAAATAGCCCGAATGTGTCGGTGAATCAACCTTGGAAGGGTGGCTGGTAAAGCCCTGAAATTCCGGTAATGAATAGTAGTAGTTAGTAGCCTGGACGTCCAATACAAGTCATCAATAATCTTTCTGTAAACGCTGGTTTTCCGTTCGCTAAAAACCTGTCAACATAGGTAATGATGTTATTGCTTCTGTTTGTCAGGAGGTTACCTTTGGTTTATCCTAACTTCTTACCAATTACTGCTATGCACACAAAAACTATCCTACGTCGTGTTTTCGGTTTTTTTCTGTTACTGACAGGCATGAATCTAGTGGCTCAGGGGCAACCTACCAACTATACGGCCAACGTGGCTAATTCAAGTACTCCTGGAGTTTCTAACGTATTGGTAGGGTATGAAGCTGGCAACGCGACTATGACAGGTTCGTTTAATACGTTTGTTGGGCGTTCAGCAGGCCGGGATAACACGGAGGGGGAGTATAATGCATTCGTAGGTGTTTATGCTGGAGCTAAAAACACGACGGGCTCCAATAATGTATTCATGGGCCTTTCTGTTGGCAGCCAGAATACGACGGGGTCTTCCAATGCAATCGTGGGCGCTTCGGCGGGCCAGTTTAACACGACGGGCTCCGACAATGTATTTATGGGCTACCAGTCCGGCTTTCTAAACACAACAGGAGGTGGCAATACATTTCTCGGTTATTATACAGGCAACAAAAACACGGAGGGGATTGGCAATTCGTTTGTAGGTGTATTTGCTGGCTTTGGTAACACGACAGGCTTTAACAATGTGGCAGTGGGTCGTAGCGCGGGCTATGGCACCACCGCAGGCGTTTCTAATGTATTTATAGGCTCGCGGGCGGGTCAGGGTAATACAACAGGTTTTGGCAATGTGGTGGTAGGGGCAAACACCGGAAATTTAAATGGAAGTGCTGACCACAACGTAATGATGGGTGATTCGGCGGGCTTCAACAACACGGCTTCTAATAGCGTCTTCATTGGTTCCAGAGCGGGATACGCAAATACAACCGGGACGTTCAATGAATTTTTGGGCTATCAGGCGGGCTTTTCAAACACAACAGGCAATAACAATTCGTTTTTGGGCTATCAGGCCGGATATGCCAATACGACAGGAAGCACGAATACATTTCTAGGCAATTTTGCCGGCAATAAGAATACGACGGGTTCTTTAAATGCGTTTGTTGGCCATCAGGCTGGCTATAATAACACCACTGGCATTGCTAATGCAGTGCTCGGCTTTCAGGCCGGTGCTGTAAACACAACGGGGCAGCAAAACAGCTTTACAGGCTACCGGGCCGGTTATCTTAATACCACTGGTTTTGGCAATGTCGCCATAGGGTCATCTGCCAACAATACGAATCAGACTGGTAGTTTAAACGTGATGGTTGGCGATTCGGCAGGTTACAGCAACACTACTTCAGGCAATACGTTCATCGGTTCCAAGGCGGGCTACAACAACACCTCGGCCGACAGAAATACGTTCGTCGGCTATCGAGCGGGGTTTTCCAACACGACCGCTACCGCCAACGTGTTTATCGGCTATCAGGCGGGTTACAATAACACCACGGGTGTAAATAACGTAGCGCTTGGCCCATCGTCGGGAACAGTCATTACTACCGGCAGCAATAACCTCATGCTGGGGGCCAACACCAAACCAACCAGTGGTACAATCCAGAATTCGGTGGCGATTGGGGCTAATACATCGGTCGCGTTAAACAACGCCATCGTTTTGGGTGACCCTTCCAACACCAGCATTGCCGTCGGCATCGGCACCGATTCTCCGCTGTTTCCGTTGGACGTTCGCGGCATCATTCGCCTACGTAGTAATGGCACCATCAAATTTACCCACCTGCTCAACCCCAACCTACGTAACGGTTCCACAGATCAATTCCTGACCGTCAACGAGCAGGGGGAAACGGTGCTGGCTAAGCATCGACTACGTATCGACAATGTGAATCAATGGAGTGATCAGGTATTTTCGACTACGTATCACCTAAAGTCACTTTCGGAAGTGGAGCGGCATATTCAGCAGTATGGTCATTTGCCGGGTGTTCCCTCGGCAGAGGACGTAGTAAAAGAAGGAATTGAGCCCGTAAAAATGGAGGCCAAACTGCTGGAAAAGATTGAAGAGCTAACCCTGTATATGATTCAGCAGCAGCGGGAAATTAATGCGTTACGTGTCGAAAACAGGGCCATCAAACGGCGTTTGACAAAAAAATAGACGTAACGCGGCCGTCTGCGTTACATGATTCGGTTTGAGTTTTCGCTGACGAACGCGCCCCAAGCCCCTTTTTTAGTTTTTTTGCCAGAAACGGTGGGCAGAGCGTTTTCGTGAAAATGATGGCATACGGCAATCGCTAAAGCATCGGTTGCGTCGAAAAATTTTGGATTCAGATCTTCCCGTAACAAATGACTCACCATTTGCGAAACCTGCTCCTTCGATGCATTACCATTGCCCGTCACCGACTGTTTGATACGTCGCGGGGCGTATTCTACAATCGGAATGCTCCGCGAGAGTGCTGCTGCCATAACGACTCCCTGCGCCCGACCCAGTTTGAGCATCGACTGCACATTTTTACCGAAAAAAGGATCTTCGATAGCCATCTCGTCGGGGTGATATTCATCAATAAGTCGCAGGATGGTATCGTATAGTTTCTGGAGCTTCAGTTGGTAGGTGCTATATTTGTTCAATTGAACCACATCTGATAGCACCATGTGCATGACCCCCGCTTTCACCGAAATGATGCCGTAACCGGCAACCTGTGTACCGGGATCGACACCGAGAATGATTTTCTCGGTCTGTTGTTCGGATGATTTTGGGGTAATAAACATGAGTTGGGTTGAGGTTTCTTACAAAGTAACGTGTTCTCCGTTTGTTTTGTCGCTAAAATCGGGCAAAAAATTCATTTTCTGGGCAAAAACAGCCGTTTTTGTCGGGTTGGTCGTCTACATTTTCTACGTAGTGCGTCAACAACCCGTCGATTGGTCGGTTATTCAGGCACAACTACGTAGCGTCAACCACCCCGGGCGCTGGGTCGTTGCACTTTTTTTACTGACGCCCATAAACTGGGGTTTCGAAGCCCTGAAATGGCAAATTCTCCTCCGGCGCGTCGAGACCACTACGTTCGCCGATGCTTACAAAGGCGTGTTGGTAGGTGTTTCGTTAGGCTTCGCGCTGCCTGCTCAACTGGGTGATACGGCTGGTCGGGTTTTATCATTGCCAAATCATCGGGCAAAGGCGATAGGGGCGTCGATGGTGTCGGGCGGGATGCAGTTTTACGTAGCACTGGTTTTTGGCACAGTGGCCTGGGCATATCATCTGAGCGCTGCTCCCGAACGTAACAACACCACCGGACAATGGCTATCAATGATACTCATTACGTTGTCGCTAGGGGGCGTGGTATTCGGACTGTTACGTTATCGGTTGATAAACTGGCTTGAAAACCGCCCGACGCTACGTCGATTTTCGGAGTATTGGAACGTAGCGGGTCAGTATTCCGATATGGATATCATCAGGGCGTTGAGCGTAGCAGCCCTCCGTTACGTTGTATTTTCCATTCAATTTTACCTGGCGATGCGGCTGGTTGGCCTGAACCCTTCGCCGAACGTAGCGGCCTCAGGAATTGGTGTAGTATTTCTGGTGAAAACCATAACGCCCGCCTTCAACCTGCTAAGCGATCTGGGTGTTCGGGAAGCCGCTTCGCTGTGGGTATTTGCGCCTTTTGGCATACCCGCACCTGTATTGCTGACCGCTACGTTAACGTTATGGGTCGCTAACTTATTAACACCCGTATTGGTTGGCCTGATTTGGGTATGGAAACTGAAAATTAGTCGATAGTCGTTAGGCTACAGTAAACCTAACGAATACTGACTGACGACTATCAACTAAATGACCTTTTTTCTCCTCATAATCAGTAGCTTATACGCCGTTTTTACGCTGGTACTTTGGTTGACCTGGCTTCGAATGCCATCGATAGGAACTGAATCGCGTCTGGATGATTGTCCATTCATTACCGTTATAATCCCCGTCCGCAACGAAGCCAGCAACATTGCCAACTTATTGCAGGACCTCAACTCGCAAACGTATCGGCATTTCGAAGTAATCGTCGCCGACGATTCATCCACCGATGATACGTTGGCGATTGTTCAGCGCTACGTTAACCAAACACCCTATGCCCTTCGCCCTCTGCCCTTACCTAACGAGCGCACGACGTCGCCCAAAAAGCGGGCGATAACCCAAAGTATTGCGCTGGCAACCAGCGAACTGATCATCACCACCGATGGTGATTGTCGCGTTGGACCGAACTGGCTGGCAGCGTTTGCAACGACCTATGCAAAAACCGGTGCAAAAATGATAACAGGTCCGGTCACGTTTACAACCGAACGTAGCGTTTTCGACTCTTTACAAACGGTAGAGTTTGCCAGCCTGATCGGGGCGGGGGCCTGCACCCTGGCACTCGGTTTTCCGACCATGTGCAACGGAGCCAACCTTTGCTACGTAAAGGAAGTATTCGGGGAAGTAAACGGCTTTGCGGGAGTCGATCATCTGGCGTCGGGCGATGATGAATTTCTGATGCACAAGATTGCCAGCCGGTATCCGCAGGGTGTTCGATTTCTGAAAAGTGCCGACGCCATTGTCCGAACCGGGCCGCATCGATCGTGGGGGGCCTTTTATAATCAGCGGAAACGTTGGGCGAGCAAATGGCGGGCCTATTCAAGTCCACTGCCCTCGCTACTGGCGGTGTTTATCTTTATGAGTAATGCCGCTCCAGTTCTGGCTGTGATAGGCTATTGCCTCGATTTTTTAAACGGAAATGTTGCTCTTTCCGTTATAGGGCTGAAGGTCTTGCCGGAGTTTTTGTTTTTACGGCAAGTTCTTGTTTTTTTACAAAAAAAAATGTCGGTGGCAGCCATTCCGCTGACGCAGCTTATCTATCCACTCTACGTCCTTTTCTTCGGGCTGGCTGCTCAGGGAAAAGGATATAGTTGGAAAGGACGAAAACTGAATTGATGTAAGATAAAGGATGTATGGTATATGAAGTATGATATATCATCCCACCTAAATATCATACATCCTACATCTTATATCATACATTATTTTGGGCCTGTTTCTACATAAATCGAATTTTCTGCTTCGGACGGTGTATCCGGAGTGCTGGTGGAAAATTGAGGACGATGCCGAACCGACGATTTACCTGACTTTCGACGATGGGCCAATACCCGACGTAACGGAATTCGTGCTGGAGCAACTGGATAAATTTGCAGCCCAGGCTACGTTCTTTTGCATCGGTGACAATGTTCGAAAGCATCGCGACGTATTGTATAAGGTACTCGAAGCAGGACATATGGTCGGTAATCACACCTACAATCACCTTAATGGCTGGCGTACCGACGACGTAACGTATCTGGAAAATATCCAAAAATGTCAGCAGGAGTTAGGTGTTGAAACGGACCTGTTTCGCCCGCCATACGGACGTATCCGAAAGTCGCAGGTAGCCGAGGTGATGGAATCGTATTCAATTGTGATGTGGGACGTACTGAGCGGTGATTTCGACCCCGATCTACCTGCCGAAAGCTGTCTTCGGAAAACCATTCAGTATACCGGCCCTGGTTCTATTGTTGTCTTTCACGACAGCCTGAAGGCCTGGCCTACCATGCGGTACGTACTGCCCCGAATGCTCGCCCATTTTGCCGAGCGGGGGTATTCGTTCCGGGCTGTTCCGCAACCCATTTATGCCGGTTACTGAGCCGCAGCCCGTCATCAGCATTCTCATTGCCGCTCGTAACGAAGAAAGCTGCATTCTGGATTGCTTAATCGCTATCGACCAACTTCACCACGCGCCGAATACTGTCGAAGTGATTATCGGCAACGACCAGTCCACCGACCAGACCCGGCAATTAGTCATGCAGTTTATTGCCGACAAACCAACGTATCGGCTCATTGACGTTACGTTGGCGCTGACGGGTTTGCGGGGAAAAGCGAACGTGCTGGCGCAGTTAGCGCAACAGGCGCGTGGACAGCTACTGTTTTTTACCGACGCCGATACACAGGTGCCCGTCGAGTGGCTCACGGAAATGGGCCGACAACTAACGGCAAAAACAGGTATAATCACCGGCGTTACGTTACCCGAAGGCGCGACTATTTTCCATAAACTCCAAACGATTGACTGGCTCTATAACCTCACCCTGACGCATATTATAAGCAGTTTAGGCATTCCGGTGACGGCGATGGGCAACAACATGGCGGTGAGCCGGGTCGCTTATGAAGCCGTTGGGGGATATGCGTCGCTGCCATTTTCGGTCACTGAAGATTACAGCCTGTTTCGGACGATTATCGCTAAAGGATACGGTTTTCGGAATATTCTTGATACGAACGTATTAGCCCACACAAAGCCCGTAACTTCAGTTCGGACGTTTTTTCAGCAACGCAAACGCTGGATGCGCGGGGCTACGCAATTACCCCTTTGGATGGTTGTTTCGTTGTTCGGACAATACCTGACTCTGCCACTGTTGTTGATGCTGGCTTTGTTTTCTCCGGTATTGGCAGTTGCCCTGTATCTGATGCGATTATTTGTACAAACCTTCGTCATTTCCTTCGGCATCAGCCGACTCCGTCGAACCAGCTTATGGCCGTATGCGTTGCTATTTGAGCCCTACCAACTCATTATTGGCCCACTGGCTGTACTTTTTTACCTCCTGCCAACGGGTCTGGAGTGGAAGGGGAGAAGGTATGAATGAATTGTAGAGTTGAAGGATTCCAAGCTTTATAACTCTACAACTTTATAATGCTATAAAATGACATTAATCGACACCCACGCCCATATTTATGATTCTCAGTTTGATGAGGACCGGGACGTAATGCTTCAACAGGCTGAAAAGCAACAGATCAGCCAAATCTGGATGCCCAACTGCGCCCGCGAAACTGTAGCAGGAATGATGGCGCTGGCCGATCAATATCCCGACCGTTGTCTGCCGATGATGGGGCTGCATCCGTCCTACGTAAGTGATACGTTCGAGGAGGAGTTGACCGCTGTGGAAGATGCGCTGAATCGGAACGCGTTTATGGCGATAGGTGAAATTGGGCTGGATTTCTACTGGGATATGACATTTGTCGAGCAACAGTTTGTTGCATTTGAAACGCAGCTCCGATGGGCATCAGCGCAAAATTTACCCGTTTCGATGCACACCCGTTCGGGTCACGATCGTAATGCCTTTGCCGAAGCCGCCGACCTGATCGAGAAATTAGCCTTGCCTGGCCTGACGGGTATTTTTCATTGTTTTGTCGGTACGCTTGATGAGGCTAATCGGGCTATTGAACTCGGTTTTAAACTAGGTATTGGTGGAGTCGCTACGTTCAAGAATGGCGGTTTGGATAAGGTGTTGCCCTACGTTGATCTGGATCACCTCGTTCTGGAAACGGATGCGCCGTATCTGGCCCCGGTGCCGTATCGTGGGAAACGTAACGAACCGGCTTATTTACAACGCATTGCCCAACGCGTAGCCGATCTTAAACAAGTCCATATTGACGACGTAGCACGGCATACGACCGCTAATGCACAATCGCTGTTACCAGCTTTATACGCTAATTTGCTCCCCTAATTGTCTGGGCCAAGCTCCAGCTTGACCCGTGATTAACGTAGTAAGTTTGCTAAACGGGTCAAGCTGGAGCTTGGCCCAGACACATGTATGTCGTACAGAACCATTCACATTAAACCACGTTCGTCCAGTCATCCACGAGCGTCAGTGCTCGTTATTTATACTGGTGGTACGTTCGGTATGGTGTATGACCAACATGCCGGTCAACTAGTACCGTTTGATTTTGAACGCGCTATCGAACGGCTGCCCGAACTCCATCGACTGGATTTTGATATTACGCTGTTGACGCTTCCGAATATCATCGATTCGTCGAATATGAAACCTGAAGTGTGGGTAGAACTGGCCCAAATCATTCAGAGCAATTATGCTACGTTCGACAGTTTTGTGATTCTGCATGGCACCGACACCATGTCGTATACGGCATCGGCGCTGAGTTTCATGCTGGTAGGACTAAATAAGCCCGTTATTCTGACCGGCGCCCAACTACCCATCGGTGTCGCTCGAAGCGATGCCCGCGAAAATTTCCTGACCGCCCTGGAGATTGCGGCCGCAGTGGATACTGCCGCCGTGAACGTGGCAACTGTTGATACGGGCGGGAATGAGTCGGGAAATATAATAAAAGCTCCGCCCATGGTGCCCGAAGTGTGCGTGTATTTCAATTCGCTGCTGCTACGTGGCAATCGATCTACCAAGCGGGAGAGTGTACAGTTTAACGCGTTTGTGTCGGAAAATTATCCGCATCTGGCAACGGCAGGCGTGAGTATCGACTACAATCGACCGTTCATTCAGGCACATCAGCCAGACCAGTCGTTAACAATTCGGACGGTACTCGATCCGAACGTAGCGATCCTGAAACTCTTTCCGGGAATTACGTCCTCTGTTGTTGACGCAATCTGCAATGCGCCTACCTTACACGGTATTGTACTGGAAACGTTTGGAGCTGGCAACGCCCCCACCGACCCCTGGCTCTTGGAGACGTTAAAAGGCGCTATCGACCGGGGCGTACTGATTTTCAACGTATCACAGTGTGAAGGTGGACGTGTTACCCAGGGGCAGTATCAGACTAGCGTTCCGCTAGTAGAGATTGGCGTCGTCAGTGGAGCCGATATCACCACCGAAGCCGCTATTACGAAGCTGATGGTCTTGCTGGGTAGTGAAAAAGGCCGGGAGTTGGTGGTCACTACGCGTCTGCGGACCCTGCTGGCGCAATCCATCAGTGGTGAAATGAGCGAGTAAATTAGGTTGTGAAAGCTATTTTTTGCCTGGATGCCTTGCGTTATTAAGGGTGAACGTGCATCTTTGCAGTCCGAAATTCGAAGAGAGCTGCCGGAGTGGTCGAACGGGTCTGATTCGAAATCAGAAGTACTCGCAAGGGTACCGGGGGTTCGAATCCCTCGCTCTCTGCTTATAAAGGTTTATAATCTACTTTATTCAGGTGGTTATAAGCCTTTTTTGCTAGTTGACCAGCCTTCCTCCCAATTAATTGTATCAAAAAATCCTCCAAACTGGCTGCGATGGCCAATCTACAGAGGTTGATTTATGGTTCCGCTCTGGCAAATGCTTACAAAAAAGCCAGAATGCTCTATATTTATTCAGAATTTTATCGTTCCACCCTTATGAAATTACTCTTTAGTCTCCTTTTTGCTATAACTATTCCGCCAATAATAGGCTGCTCGCCAAAAGAAACCCTGCGTCCCGGTCCAAAAGCAGTATTTACGTGGGAAAATTCAGGAGAAGGCACCATTCAGTTCAAGAATGAGTCTGCCGAAGGGGATGCTTACGAATGGACGTTTGGCGACGTATCAGCAGCCAACACAGATAAAAACCCAAAACATACTTACTCAGGAAACGGAACGTATAGTGTTAAGCTGACTGTTAAAAACCCTACGGCCAGCGACTTGCTAACTAAAGAAATTGAGATATCAACGATAAAACCAGCTCCCAATTTTACCTGGGCGAATTCAAACGGGCTGGTGATATTTACCAATAGCTCTATACATGCAGAATCTTATGTCTGGGATTTTGGGAATGGTAAGACATCTACTGAGCCTAATCCGACGCAACATTATTCAAAAGCCGGAACGTACTATGTAAAACTGACAGCAACTGGAAAAGGGGGTAACGTATCAAAAACAGATAGTGTGCCCATACCTGTCGTTAAGTACACAATGGCAAACGTAGTAGACGACCAATCTTTGGTGAATTTTTTGCCAGGTGTTTGGGGAGTTTATGTGAAAGGAGAAGGTAATAAATATGATAATTATACGTATCGGTTTTCTCCCGATAATAACATACTTGCCTATCAGGATTATTACCAGCCTAGTGTCTCAATTTCAGGTAGTCCAGAAACGGCCAGGGTAGAATTTAAATATAGTATCGTAGATAATACAATCTATGTTGAAGATGCTACTGGAAAAAAGAAAAAGCATGCTCGTTTTCAAATTGTTTCCGATGACGAGATGAACGTATTTCGCATCTTTGAATCTGGCAGTTCTTTAACGGAGCAGGCATCAAATCTATTTACCAAAACGAGCGACGTAGAGAAACCCCTGAATGACGTAGTGAAATCACAGTCAGCGCTTTCCGTTCTGCAGGGAGTTTGGGATCAGGGAAAGTATGCTGCTGATACGGATGTATTCTTCGATTTTTCGGCTGGGAAGAATTATTATACTTATTATTCAACCTATTATGGCAAGAAAAAAAGTCAAAAAGTTGAATTTAAAATCGACGCCAATAATATTATGAGCTACCGGAATTGGAACAGCGATTTCGATCCGGCCTGGAAAAAATATAAAGTTGAATTGGTCTCAAAAACCTCAATAAATTTCTATCCGATAGACGCGCATAATGTTGTAAATAATAATGCAGGTTATATGTTAAATAAGCGAAATTAATAAGCAATAGTTTGTTTTCTGTAATTATGAATTTTTACGCTTTCTCCACTGAAAAAACTATTTATAAAACCATTTTGTAAAAATCCTTTTTTGTGAAGAGACTTTTCACTATTGAGAGAAATAGGTCTGACGTTGGCTTTTATGATTTATGCCATCTGGTTTAGTAAGAGAGAAATAAAACGTAGCGCAACAATCAGGGTAGAGTTAGGTAAAGGCTTGAATTCTTATCTCAAAACTAAACATACGTATTATGCCCTTAAAATCGGGTGAGATATTGACACAGTGTGGCACCGGGATTGGTATGATAATAGGGATTGTATTTTCTACGAATCCGGACATGTAAAAAGTGGCAGCCTGAGAAACTGTCTGAAAATGGCTAGAAATGAAGATTGGCATTAACCAATGGCTGAACTTTGAGGTGCGAAAACAAACCA